>NZ_JAUMKG010000001.1:0-1798783 GCF_030519385.1 Micromonospora sp. C28ISP2-4
AGCCGAACACTGGAACAGCTAAGACGAACAAGTAAGACACACAGCGAAAGGCCGGCACCCCGAACCCGGGGTGCCGGCCTTCACGCGTACCCGATGGGTCAGGCCGGGGGCAGGACGAACGTCCACGTGGTGGTGGTCGTGCTGGCCGCGGCGCCGGTGGCGGTGAGCCCGCCGTAGCTGCCGGTCGGCACGCTGCTCGCCGAGTCGGCGAGCAGGCCGGTCACCCGGCCGCCGCCGGTCTGCGAGGTGTTGGTGCGCACCGCCACGCCGGACGGCGGGGTGAGCGCGGTGGAGGTGCTGTCGCCGTGCAGCCAGTACGACACGGCCCAGCTCTGCGCGGCGGTCACCGGCGCGTACGGGGTGATCCGGGTGGCGGTGCTCGCCGGGTCGGTGGCCCTGGCGACGACCGGCGCGATCGGGGCGACGCCCCGGTACGCGGCCAGCACCAGATTGCCCTTCGCCTGACTGTCCAGCGTGACCCGGACGACAGTGCCCGCGTCGCCCGCGCTCGCTGTCTTCCACCAGGCCGTGGTGGTGGCGAAGCCGCCGTCGAGGCGGTCGATCCTGGTCCAGCCCGTCACCCCGGTCGGCTCACCGGTGCCGGTGTGCGTGTTCTGGCTGAGCACGAGCAGCAGCGTGTCACCCGCCTGCACATTCGCCGGGACGGTGACCGTGTGGCTGGTCCAGTTGGCGTTCGCGGTGGCCTGGCCGACGAACGAGATCCGCTCCGGTACGGGCGCCACTGTCACGTCGACAGTCGCGGTGCCGGTGGCGCCCCGGTCGTCGGTGACGGTGAGCGTGACCGGGTAGGTGCCCGCGGCCGCGTACGTGTGGGACGTGGCCGGTACGGAGGCGGTGCCGGTGGCGTCCCCGTCGCCGAAGGTCCAGACGTGATCCTGGATCGCGCCGTCGGCGTCGGTGGAGGCCGCGCCGGAGAACGTGCACACCAGCCCGGAGCAGGTCGGCGTCAGCGCTGCCACCGGCGCCTGGTTCGCCGGGCCGCCCGATCCCTTGAGGATCTTCACGTAGTCGATGTCGCCGGCGAAGTAGTCGCAGGTGACCTTCGTACCGTCGCATTGGCTCTTGCCGCCGGCGGACAGCGGCCAGGTGTTGGCGATGGTGCCGGTCGGCCCGTTGAGGCGGCTGGTCCGCACGCCGTCGACGTACATCTCCACGTACGCGGAGGTGCGGTTGCAGGTGACCGTGTGCCACTGACCGTCGGAGATCGGCACGTCCGTGTAGCCGGTACGGGAGGCGCCGTCCGCGCCCCGGAAAAGGCACTTCGGCTTGCCGTTGGGCGCCTCGAACTTCCAGTAGCCGCCGGCCGTGTTGCCCTGTCCCTTCTGGAGGATGTTGCCGAAGGAGTACGTCGTCCGGTAGCGGACGGTCACCGAGAAGTCCCCGGCGTCCGGGTTGAAGTCGGTGCTGTGCGGCACCAGGTCGACGTGGCCCGGGACGTACTCCTGGTCGGTGGGCAGGTGGGTGGCGAAGCGGTGGCCGGTCGCCCCGGCGTAGAGCGCGCCGGTGACCACCTCGCCGCCGATCGTGCCGTGGCGGCCGTTGCCGCTGTAGTCGGTCAGGACCGTCGACGACGCCGGCTCGTCCATGCTGTAGAACGCCACCGTCCGCGTCGCGGTGGCCTGCGCGGGCGCGGCCGAGACCGTCACCCCGGCCGCCGCGACGACAGTCGCCACCCCTAACCGGGCGGCCGTCCGCCGCCACCGTCCCCGCTCGATCATGTGCATGTGACCGCCTCCCTGCGTATCGGGCATCACAGTGACACGCGCGGTGGCAGCGGCTGAATAACCCGCACGGTGGAGGCGGGTGACCGATGTGGCCGGTACGGACCGTCCGGTGGGATACGTCCGCCGATCGACCGGCGGCGCCGGCGGGCGGGGAGGGTGACTCTCGGTGGGCGATACTGGGTTTGAACCAGTGACCTCTTCCGTGTCAAGGAAGCGCGCTCCCACTGCGCCAATCGCCCGGGCAATCGCGAGCGGACGACGGGATTCGAACCCGCGACCCTCACCTTGGCAAGGTGATGCGCTACCAGCTGCGCTACGTCCGCGTGCCGCCGGTTCGCGCCGGCGACGGGGTGAACTCTACCCGATGCCAAGATCGCCGTGCGGCATACCCCCGCCGCGCCGGGTGGCCGTGTGGTTGCGCTGCTCGCCGCCGGGGTACTGAGGCCGGTGACAGCACAACCATCCCCCGAAGGAGGCTGTCGTGGGTATCGGTACGAGCATTTTCCTGATCGCGGTCGGCGCGATCCTCACGTTCGCGCTCAACGCCAGCGTCGGCGGGGTCGACCTCGACGTCGTCGGCTGGATCCTGATGGCGGCCGGCGTCCTCGGCCTCATCATGACCACGCTGGTGTGGGGCCGCCGTCGCCAGGTGGTGACCACCACCGCCGAGCAGCCGGTGGAGTACCGCCGGGTCGAGGAGCGCCGGGACGTCGCCCCGCCGATGTGATCGCGACCGGGGCCGACGGAGCTGATCGGTCCCGGACCGGGCCGGCCGGAGCACCCGATCCGGCCGGCCCGCTCTGCTACGGCCGCTCGCCGTCAGCGGCGGCGCGCAGCCCGTACCAGCCGATCGCGGCGACGAGCGCCACCTGGAGCAGGTAGCTCACGACGACCACGGCACGACCGGCGTCCTGCGGGACCAGTACGAACGCCACGACGTAGGCGAGCGCGGCGATGACCAGCGGGCGCGGCATGGTCCGGCCGATCAGGATCCCGACGAGCGCCAGGACCATGCCGAGGACGATCGCCACCTGGCTGCCGAGGATGGCCGGCAGCAGCCCGTCGAGCTGGTCGTTGAACGTGTCGAACAACGCGCGTCCCTCCTGCTCGGGCAGGACGGCCGGGTCGGCGGCGTAGGCGAACGGAAGCACCTCCGCGGTGATCGCCAGCGCGAACACCACACCTCCCAGGCCGGCCAGGAAGGCCCCCACCAGGTTCAGCAGGCCCGCGCGGCCCCGGGCGAGACTGACGATGAACACCGCCGCGGCGACCCAGGAGACGGCGTACGCGGGCCCGCCCAGGTAGAGGTTCATCGGCCAGTACGCGGACCCGAGATCGCGTACGTCGTCGTAGTGGATCGCGCCGTCGAACGGCGGCTCCCACAACATGAACAGGGTACGGCCGGCCAGGGCCACCAGGAGCAGGACGAAAAGGGCGACGAGCGCGGCGCGGCGCAACGTCGGTGCGGGCACGGTGTTCGGTACGGGCACTGTGGGAGCCTCCGTCGATCGGGTGTCGCCCCACCGTGCCGAGAACCGCCCGCACGGGCATCGGCCTCAGCACCTATCTTCGGGAAGTTCCTGCTCAGCGCGGCTGCCGCGTGTGCTCCAGCCAGATCCGCGCCGCCCGTACCCGCCGATTCGTGTCGCCGCCGGGGGTCAGGCCGAGCTTGACGAAGACGGCGCGCAGGTGGGCGTCGACTGTCCGCTCGGAGACCACGAGCTGCGCCGCGATCCCCGCGTTGCTGGCGCCTTCGGCGAGCGCGGCGAGGACCTCGCGTTCACGTGCCGTCAGCCCGCCGACCGAGGCCGGACCCGTCCCGGCGGGCACCCCCGTGCCCGGCAGCTCCGCGCCGGACACCTCCGGCGGTACCGTGGCCTCCACTGCCCCACCGGCCGGGTCCGCCGGCTCGGCGACGTCCGCCGTACCCGCCGCGCTGCCTGCCTCCGTACCCTCTGCGCCGCCGTGCGGCGTCACCGGCGGCACTGTCGGCGCGGCGGTGAGCAGCGCCGCCAGCCGGCCCGTTCCGGCCCACGCCCCACCGCCGACGACGACGGTCAGCGCCGACACCACCAGGGCGACAGCGGTCGGGCCGAGGGAGGAGCCCGGCGCGGCCACGAGCGTGCCGACACCGACCACCAGCAGGGCCGCGGCGGCCAGGCCGGCGGCGCGCACCACAGTGCCGACCCGGCGAGGCTCGGTGGCGCCCCGGGCGGCGGTGACCGCGCAGACGGCGGCGAACACGGCGGCGCCGGACAGGGCCACCAGGAACGCCACCGAGCCCAGCGACGGCTCGACGTCACCGGGGGCGCGGGCGACCGCGAGCAGCAGGCAGAAGACGACAGTCAACGGTGCCGCAGTGGTGGCCGCGGCGGCCACGCCGAGCCGTGCCCGCACGGTGTGGTGCGAGCCGAGGGCGGCCCGCCAGAGCGTCAGCGGCAGCAGGAGCAGCGCCGCCACGCCGAGCAGGGTGACGGCGGCGCCGACCGGGGCGAGCGCGGTGCGCCACGACTCCCCCGCGATCGTCGGCAGCCCGTCGAACGGATCGGTCGCCGTCGTCAGCAGCGCGTTGACGAGCGTGGCCGCACCGAGGACGAGAACCACGTACCGATGGGTTCTCGGGGTCGCCGCGCCGGTGCGGACGGCGGCCGAGGCGGTCAGTGGCATCAGTGCGAGCGGCGGGATCCACGCCGAGTTCCACGCCGCGACGGCCGGCCCGGCCCACCGGTGGCCGGCCGCGACGGCGGCGACGGCCAGGACGGCGAGCCCGAGGTACGCCAGCAGCGACGCGGCGAGCCCGGTCGCCAGCCGCCCGGCGGCGCGGTGGCCGGAGCGGGCGAGGCGGGACGCGGCGACCGCCGCGGCCACCGCCGCCACGGCCAGGGCGAGGGCGCCGGCCGGCTCGGTCGCGAAGCCGCCGTGACCCGCTGCCCCGAGGGCGGCGAGCGCGGCCACGCACGCCCCCGCCGCGGCCCCCGTGACGACGGGCGGGCCCAGCAGCGCGGGCACCGGGCGGACGGAGGCGGTCATCCGCGCCTCCCCCGCCGGGGCGACCTGCTCCCCGGCCGCCGATCGACGGCTCCCCGGATCGGATGCGCGACGGCGACCACCGGACCATTCAACCCGGTGCCCCGTCCCGAGGTCGATGCCGCGCCGTCCGGATCAGCTCCGCATCAGCTCGTTCAGCGCGTCGAAGTCGAGCCCGCCGGCGAGCGCGCCGTACGTCCCGGCGGAGAGCACCTCCGCCGCCGCCCGCTGTGCCACCGCGTACGCGGCCTCGGCCACCGCCGGTCCGATGCTCACCCGGGCCACGCCGAGCCGGGCCAGCTCGCCGATCGGCGGCGCGCTCGGCCCGGCCAGCACGTTCAGCGGCGCCGGGATCGCCGCCGCCAGCGCGGCCACCGTCTCCGGTTCCACCGTTCCGGGTACGAAGATCCCGTCCGCTCCGGCGGCCAGGTACGCCTCGGCGCGCGCGACCGTCTCGGGTACGCCACCGGCGCTGCGCAGATAGGTGTCCACCCGCGCGTTGACGTACAGCGGGATGCCGGCGCGGTCGGCGGCGGCCCGGACCGCGGCGAGCCGGGCCACCTGCTCGCCGACCGGGCGCAGCGGCCCTCCGCCGTCGTGCCGGGAGTCCTCCACGTTGACACCGACGGCCCCGGCCGCGAGCACAGCGGTGATGGTCTCGGCGACATCGTCGGGGCTGTCGCCGTACCCGGATTCGATGTCGGCGGTGACCGGTACGCGGACCGCGTCGGCGACCCGGCGGATCACGTCGACGGCGGTGTCCCGGGCGAGCGCGTCGCCGTCCGGGGCGCCGCGGCTCCACGCGACCCCGGCGCTCGTGGTCGCGACCGCCCGGGCGCCGGCCGCGGCGACGATCCGGGCGCTCAGCGCGTCCCAGGCGTTGACCAGGATCAGTGGTTCACCGGGCAGGTGCAGGGCGCGGAACTGCCGGGCTCGGGTCTGCTGATCGTCCACCGGGCCAGTCTGGGCGGGGCGCTCCGGCGGCGGCAATGGCCAGCGGCGCGGCACTGGACTGATCGGCGACGACGAGAAAGGCCGTGTCGATGAGATCGACACGGCCTTTCCGCTGGTGGGCGATACTGGGTTTGAACCAGTGACCTCTTCCGTGTCAAGGAAGCGCGCTCCCACTGCGCCAATCGCCCTCGTCTAATGCCGAGGTGGAGACGGGATTTGAACCCGTGTACACGGCTTTGCAGGCCGTTGCCTCGCCTCTCGGCCACTCCACCGAGGTTGCCCCCGAACTGCGTGGCGGCATCTCCGAGCGGACGACGGGATTCGAACCCGCGACCCTCACCTTGGCAAGGTGATGCGCTACCAGCTGCGCTACGTCCGCACGCCCCCGGTGTTATCCGGTGACGGATGAGAACTTTAGCCGAGCCCGGGAACGGTTGCCAAATCGGGTCCCCTTCCGGCGCGTCCGGATGTCGTCGACGCCTCGTTGCGCTGGCTTCCTAGGAGCCTGGGTGGCCGGCGTCCGAGGTCGGCGGGCAGGGCCGGGACCTGCGGAATCCGCGCGGCGAGCCGAGTGTCCGGCATCCGACTGTCCTGCTGCCGACCGGCCGCTTCGGTAACTCCCTGTGGTCATACGGATGGGTTACCGTAACGCCGTGACGAGACGAGCCGCCGAGATCCGCCTGGACGCGCTGCTGCGTACGGCCTGCGAGGTGATCGCGGAGAGAGGGCTCGCCAACACCCGCACCGCGGATGTGGCCGAGGCCGCCGGGGTCAGCCAGGCGCTCGTCTTCTACCACTTCGCGACGAAGGACCGGCTGCTCGCGCAGGCCTTCGCGTACGCAGTCGAGCAGGATCTGGCCCGCCTCGACGCGGTGCTGCGCTCCTCCGCCCCGCCGCTGGCGAAGCTGCGCCGGATGCTGCGCCTCTACGCGCCGACCGGCCGGGCCACCTCCTGGTCGATGTGGATCGACGGTTGGGCGGAGTCGCTGCGCACCCCGGAACTGGAGAAGCTCTCCCGCCGCCTCGACCTGCGGTGGCGGCAGGACCTGGCCGCGGTGATCACCGCCGGGGTCGCCGAGGGCACGTTCGACTGCCCTGACCCGGCGGGCGCGGCCTGGCGGATCAGCGCGGTGATGGACGGGCTGGCGGTCCAGCTCGCGGTGCACGAGCGGGTGATCACCCGCCGGCAGATCGCCGAGTGGATCCGCCTGGTGGCCGCCAGAGAACTGGGCCTGGAGCCCAGCCAGCTCGACTGACCGCCCGCACCCGCTCCCCCGTCCCCGTCCACACCGGCCCGCCCCCGCCGGCGGAGACACGAACTCCTTGATCACCGGGGAGTGCCTGGGGTGGGGAGCGGGTCAGTGCCAGCTAGGGCGGGGGCGCTCGAAGGGGGGCGGGAGTTCGGGGTCGGCGGCGGGGCGCAGCAGGCGGCGCATCCGCAGCAACAGGCCCGCGCCGAGGAACAGCAGCAGGCCCCCGAGCAGGAACGCGGCCTGCACGATGCCGAAGCCGCCGCTGTCCGCCACCGGCCGCCCGGCCACGCCACCCGGCGCGGGCGGCTCCACCACAGCGGCGTCGGTGGGCTCCTCGTCGGGCGCCTCGGTGGACGGCTCGCCGGTCGGCGTCTCGGTGGGCTCCGCGCTGGTGGGTGCCGGCGTCGGCGACGCCTCCTCCCCCACCACCTCGCGGGAGGCGGTCCGCCGGGCCAGCAGCCGCAACTGCGGGTCGTACGCCTCGGCGGCGAAGCTCACCCGCCCGCGCCCGACGTCCTCGGCGAACGCCACCCGGTAGCGGGCGGTCACGGTACGGCCGGGACAGAGCACGCCCGGGTCGAGCTGCCGGTCGGTGAGCCGGGCGGTGTCTCCCTCGGTGCGGATCTCCAGCGGGAACGAGCCGCTGTCCTCCACCCGGTCCACCTTGAGCTGGTCCAGCCGCAGGCCCTGCACCCGCACCAGCATCGACCAGCGCACCTTGACACAGCCGCCCCCGTCGGAGCGGGACACCACGGCGGACAGCGTCTCCACCCGGTTCCCAGCGGTGAACTCGTCCGGCAGACCGCTCAACTCGGTGGAGAAGGCCGCCGCCGCCCGCGCCGGCAGGGCTCCGCCGTACCCGGTCCCGGCCACGAAGGTCAGCACCAGTCCGATCCGCAGCGCGTGCCGCCACCCGCTCACCACGCCTCCTCACCCCTCGGTCGTGTCCACTGGCAACGCTAGGAGCGCGCCGGGCACGCCGGTAGACGGGCGTGTTCGCATCCAACGCCACAACACGGGGGCCTTTTCACCGAGCGTGGTGAACCGGTCACGACCTCGCCGCGACACGCCCGGGATCGGTTCCGGAACCCCTGTGGGACACAATTCTCGGGTGTCCGAGCTGTCCGCCGCGTTCGTCCGGCTGCACGCCCGCCTCGCCCCCGTGGCGTTCGTCCCCGAGGTGCGGCTGCACCAGGCCGACGAGCCGATCGGCCTGTGGGAGCTGACCGAGGGCGAGTTCCGCAGCTCCCAGCCGCCGCCGTTCTGGGCCTTCGCCTGGGCCGGCGGGCAGGGTCTGGCACGCTACGTGACCGACCGTCCCAAGGTGGTCGCCGGCCGCCGCGTGCTCGACCTGGCCTCCGGCTCCGGCCTGGTCGCCATCGCCGCCGCCCGCGCCGGCGCCGCCGCCGTCCGGGCGGTCGAGGTGGACGAGCGCGCCGTCGCCGCCGTCGCGCTCAATGCCGAGGCAAACGGGGTACGCGTCGACGCCGAACTCGGCGACATCCTCGACTCCGACGCGGGCGACGCCGAGGTGGTGCTGGCCGGGGACGTCTTCTACAGCGAGGCGATGGCCCGCCGGATGCTGCGCTTCCTGCTCCGGGCCGCCCGCGCCGGCGCCCGCGTCCTGGTGGGCGACCCGGGCCGGGCGTTCCTGCCCCGCGAGCGCTTCCACGAGCTGGCCGCGTACGACGTGCCGGTGTCGGAGGCGCTGGAGAGCGTACGGGTGAAGCACACCACCGTCTGGGAGCTGGACCCGAACCCGCCCGGCGCCCGCCGCTAGCGTTACCGGGTGCTGTTCCGGGGCTGGGGGGAGTCCGTCGACGGGCAGTGGCCCGACGCGGCCACAGTGGTCGACCACGTCGGCGTGCCGCACCTGGTGGTGACCCGCCACGCGCTCGTCCGCCAGGTGCTCACTGATCCGGTGACGTTCCGGCCGGACAACGCGCTCGACGCGGTCACCCCGATCCCGGTGGCCGCGCTGCGGGTGCTCGCCGGGCACCGGTTCCGGCTGCCGCCCACGCTGGCGAACAACGGCGGCGCCAGCCACCCGGAGATCCGCGGCATCGTCGCCGACGCGCTGCACCCGCACCGGGTGGCCGCCCAGCGCCGGTGGCTGACCGGCCTGGTCCGGGAGCGGGTGGCCGGGCTTGCGGCGGAACTGGACGCGGGCCGCCCGGTCGACCTGTACGCGGGCCTCGCCGCCGACCTGCCGCTGCTGGTGCTGGCCCGGCTGGTCGAGCTGCCGGACGCCCCGGTCGGCGCGGTGAAGGACTTCGCCCGCGCCGCGCTGGAGCTGTTCTGGGCGCCGCTGGACGCCGCCCGGCAGCTCGCGCTGGCCGCCGAGGTGGGCCGGTTCCACACGGTGCTGCGGGAGTTCGCGGCGACCGGGGGCGGGCTCGCCGCGCGGCTGCGCGAGGCCGGGCACTCCCCCGACGTGGTCGTCGGGGCGCTGTTCTTCCTGCTGGTCGCCGGTCAGGAGACCACCTCGCAGTTCCTCACCCTGCTGCTGCACCGGCTGTCCGGCGAACCGGCGGTACGGGCCGGCCTGCGCGCCGGGGAGATCGACGTGGACGACGTGGTCGAGGAGGGGCTGCGACTGGAGCCGCCGATCGTCACCTGGCGGCGGATGGCGGCCGTCGACACCACGCTCGGCGAGGTGCCCGTACCGGCGGGCACCAGCGTGGTCGCCTGGCTGGCCCGCGCCGGCCGCGACCCGGCCGTGGTCGGCGCGCCGGGCGCGTTCCGTCCCGGGCAGCCCGGCTCGCGGCGGCACCTGGCGTTCGGCGCCGGGCCGCACCGCTGCGTCGGAGCGCAGCTGGCCCGGATGGAGGCCGCGGTGGTGGTCGCCGAGGCCACCGCGCTGCTCGACGGCGTGACGGTGGTACGTCCGCCGTGGTGCCCGGACAACCTCACCTTCCGGATGCCGGACGCGTTCGTGGTCCGCCGCGCCTGAACCAGCGGCGTCAACGCCCGAGCCCTGCGGGTGTTAACAAGGGGCCCTTCCTCTACCGGAGGCGTTAAGAAGGGGCCCTTCCTTACCAAAGTCAGTGCGGGTGGCTGCCGTTCGACGGCGGTGGGGCACCCACGCCGGCCCATAGCGTCGCCGCATGATCACACTTCGTGCGTTGACGAAACGGTTCGGCGACGTGACAGCCGTCGACGACCTGACCGTCGAGATCCGCCCCGGGCAGGTCACCGGGTTCCTCGGCCCGAACGGCGCGGGCAAGTCCACCACCATGCGGATGGTGCTCGGCCTGGACCGGCCCACCGCCGGGCAGGCCCTGGTGAACGGCCAGGACTACCGCACGCTGCGGCACCCGCTGCACGAGGTCGGCGCGCTGCTCGACGCGACAGGCGTGCACCCGGCCCGCTCCGGGGTGGCGCACCTGCGGGCGATGGCGCGCAGCAACGGCGTACCGGCCCGGCGGGTGAGCGAGGTGCTCGACCTGGTCGGCCTGGACGCCCGCGCCGCCGGCAAGCCGGGCCGGGCGCTGTCGCTGGGCATGGGTCAGCGGCTCGGCATCGCGGGCGCGCTGCTCGGCGACCCGCCGGTGCTGCTGCTCGACGAGCCGGTGAACGGGCTCGACCCGGACGGGGTGCGGTGGATCCGCGGGTTCACCCGCCGTCTCGCCGACGAGGGACGTACCGTCCTCGTCTCCAGTCACCTGATGAGCGAGATGCAGCAGACCGCCGACCGGGTCGTGGTGCTGGGGCGCGGCCGGTTGGTGGCCGACGCGCCGCTGGCCGAGCTGATCGCTTCGCGGCCCGCCGCGTCGGTCCGGGTACGCGGGCCGGAGCCGGCCGCGCTCGCCGCGCTGGGCGACCGGCTGGCCGCCGAGGGCGCGACGGTCACCGCCGACGAGGGCGGCATGTCCGTCGCCGGGAGCACCGCCGGCCGGGTCGGCGACCTGGCGCACGAGATGGGGGTACGCCTGCACGAGCTGACTCCCGTCGCCCCCTCCCTGGAGGAGGCGTTCCTGGAACTGACCGCCGACAGCGTGGAGTACGCCGCCGGCCCGACCGGAGGTGCAACCCGATGACCGCACAGTCCACGCTCGACCCGGCCCGGCGGACCACCCGGCCCGCCCCGGCCGGACATCCGCTCGCCGGGGCGGTGGCCGCCGAGTGGACGAAACTCTGGTCGGTCCGCTCCACCTGGTGGACGCTGCTCGCGGCGGTGCTGACCATGGCGGCCACGAGCGCGCAGCTCGCCATCTACGCGCAGAACGCCAACACCGACGACGATCCGGCGAACAACCCGGGGGTGGTGGACGTCGGCGAGATCGTGGCCGGGTCGCTGGAGCTCACCCAGTACGTCGTCCTGGCGCTCGGCCTGTTCGCGATCACCAGCGAGTTCACCACCGGAACGATCCGCACCACACTGCGGTGCACCCCGTCGCGGGGGCGGGTGCTGGCGGCCAAGGCGGTGGTGGTGGGCGCTGTGACGTTCGGGCTCGGGCTGTTGCTCGGCACGATCGGCGCGGTGACGGCCCGGCCGGTGCTGGGCGAGTGGGGTCGCGCCCCGCTGGGCGCTACGGTGGCCGACGTGGTGGCCGCCGCGGCGTACCTGGCGCTCGTGGGCGTGCTGGCGCTCGGCCTGGCGGCGGCGCTGCGCGGTGCGGTACTGACGCTGACCGTGCTGTTCGCGCTGCTGATGATCGTGCCGCTGTCGTTGCAGGAGCCGGACATCACTGTGCTCACCCGCATCGCCGACGCGTTCCCCGGGGTGGCGGGCAACCACTTCCTGGCCGGGGACACCGAGCCGTACCCGGCTGCCGTCGGGCTGCTGGTGCTCGCCGCCTGGACCGCCGCCGCGCTGGCGCTGGGCCGGTGGGCACTGGCGAGGCGCGACGCGTGAGCGGGGCGGGGCTGGTCAGCCGGCGGGCGGGACCAGCCCCGCCTCGTACGCGAGGATCGCCGCCTGCACCCGGTTGCGCACGTCCAGCCGGGTGAAGACGCTCGTCAGGTAGCTCTTCACGGTGCCCTCGACCAGGTGCAGCCGGCGGGCGATCTCGGCGTTCGACAGTCCCGCCCCGACCAACGCCAGCACGTCGCGTTCCCGGTCGGTCAGCCCGGCGAGCCGGTCCCGCGCGTACGGGCCGCGGGCGAGCCGGCCCCCGCTCAACTCGATCACCCGGCGCGCCACCCGCGGCGACAGGTACGCCCCACCGTCGGCGACCGCGCGCACCCCGGCCAGCAGTTCGCGCGGGTCACCGGACTTGAGCAGGAACCCGGCGGCGCCGTGGCCGAGCGCGCGGGCGATCAGGTCGTCGTCGCCGAACGTGGTGAGCATGACCGCGGCGGTCTCCGGCACCAGCCGGCGGATCTGCGCCGCCGCGCTGAGCCCGTCGCACCGGGGCATCCGGATGTCCAGCAGCGCCACCCGGGGGCGGTGCGCACGGACCAGTTCGACCGCGGCGAGGCCGTCGCCCGCCTCGCCGACCACCTCGATACCGGGGTCGGCGGCCAGGATCGCCCGGACCCCGGCCCGGACCAGGGCCTCGTCGTCGGCGAGCACCACCCGCAGTGGGCGGTCGTGGTCGTCGCTCATGGTTCGATCTGCTCCTTGCTGACCAGCCGCCCGCCGGCGAAGCAGAGCCGCCAGGTCGCCTGGGCGAACGGGAAGTTGCCGTCGGTGTAGAACTCGCAGCCCGGCACCGCACCGGTCGCGGGCGGGTCGGCCTGGCGGCGGGGCAGCCCGAGCCCCTCGCGCGGCTCACCCAGCCGCAGCCGTTCGTAGCCGGCCCGGTCCAGTACGGCGCCGGCCGTGGCGAGCGGGTAGTAGACGAGCGCCAGCACCAGGGCGAGCCCGGCGGGCGCGCCGATCGCGACGAGCAGGCTGCGCCGCACCCGCCGCCGGGCCTCCCGCAGTCGCCGGGCCGCGTCCCCCGGTTCACCCCGCCGGGGTACGCCGGCACCGGCGAACGGGTCGGCGTCCGCGGCGTCGGCACCGTCACCGGCTCCGTCGGCCGGGCCGGTGACCGGCGCCCCGGCGTCGGCGCGCCCGGGCGGGACACGCGCCCCGTCGAGCGGGCCGGTGGCGGGCGACCCGGCGTCCGCTCCGTCCAGCGGGACACGGGCCGTGACCGCCCAGCCGCCGTCGCGGGGGCCGGCGTCCAGGGTGCCGCCGGCGAGGCGTACCCGCTCGCGCAGCGCCAGCAACCCGGAGCCGTGCGAGGGCGGCCCGGGCAGCGGACCGGCCGGGGGCGGCGCGTTCACCACCGCGACCGTCACCACGCCGGCATCGCGTGCCACAGCGACGGTGACCGGGGCGCCCGGGGCGTAGCGGGCGGCGTTTGTGAGCGCCTCGCGGACCACCCGGTGCACCGCGTGCGCCGGCAGCGGCGGCAGGTCCGCCTCGTCGGCGCGCAGGTCGACTGTCATCCCGGCGTCGCGCGCGCCGTCGACCACGTCGGCGACCGTCTCCCCCGGCGGTCGTAGCGTGCGCTCCTCGCGCAGCACGCCGATCACGTCGTGCAGCCGTTCGGTGGCGGCGGCGACGCTCGCCCGCAGCTCACCGGCCGCCGCCCGGTGCGCCGGGGACAGGTCCGGCGCCAGTTCCAGCGCGCCCGCCCGCAGCGCGATGAGGCTCAGGTCGTGGCCGAGCGAGTCGTGCATGTCCTGGGCGATGCGGGCCCGCTCGCGCAGGCGTACCCGCTCGACCTCGGCCCGGCGTTCGGCCTGCGCGTGCCGCAGCCCGGCGTCGGCGAGCGCGCGGTGCTGCCGCCGCAGCCGGCCCAGCAGCCAGGGGAACACCCCGGCGAACAGCAGCACCGAGGCGAGCAGGAACCAGGTGGCCGGCTCGGTGCCGAGCAGCCCCAGGTTGAGCACCGAGCCGGTGACCGCGATGGCGGCGAAGACGGCAGCGGCCGGTGCGGCCCGGTCGCTGCGCCGCCCGGCGAGGTAGCCGAAGACCGGGATGGCGAACACCACGTTGCCGTCGACGAGCGAGCCCGCCACCACCGCGAGCACCGCGACCAGCGGCCACCGGCGGGCGATCCACACCGCCGCGCCGAGCAGCGCCAGCGCGGCGGCCAGCGGCGGCAGCTCACCGATCTGCGGCGGAGTGAGCCGGCCGTACGCGACGGGCGCCGCGAGCACGGCCCAGAGCAGCAGCTCACCGGCCCGACGTCGGCGTTCGCGGGGTTCCACGGCGGTCACGCTACCCACGCGCGGCCGGGCCGGGCACCGACGAAAGTCAGGTCTCCTCGGCCCAGGCCCGCCAGTCGTCCAGCACGCCGTACAGGGCCGGGGTGAGCCAGCCGGGCGCGGACCGGCGGAACACGCCCGGGTCCATGCCGCCCGCGCCGGCCGGTACCGCACCGAGCAGGTCCGGCAGCAGCTCGGACAGGTTGAGCCAGTGCACCAGTTCCGGCTCGGTCGGCCAGGCGCCGATCACCACACCGGCCGGGACGGCCCGCCGTTCCAGCGCCTCCAGAGTGAGAGCGGTGTGGTTGAGCGTGCCGAGCCCGGCCCGCGCCACCACCACCGCCGGCGCGCCGAGCGACACCGCCAGGTCGGCCACCGTCCACGGCTCGCCGGACGGGCGCAACCCCATCGGTACGAGCAGCCCGCCCGCGCCCTCGACGAGCACCAGGTCGTGCTTGTCCGCCTCCTCGCGGATCGCGTCGACGGCGTTGTACAGCTCCAGCGGCGGCAGCTCCGCCACCCGGGCCGCGGCCAGCGGGGCCAGCGGGTCGGGGTAGCTGGCGAGCGTCCGGCCGGTCGACGGGGCGGCCAGCCGGGTCACCGAGTCGACGTCGCCGGGCTCGCCTGTCGCCGTACCGGTCTGGCCGGGCTTGACCACGGCGACCCGCAGGCCGGCCGCCTGCGCGGCGGCGGCGACGGCGGCGGTCACCACCGTCTTGCCGACCTCGGTGTCGGTGCCGGTCACCAGCACCGGCCCGGTCCAGGCGTCGCCGAAACTCATGGCGCACACTCCACGATGACGTCCAGGGCCCGGTCGAAGCCGGCCCGGTCCACCCCGGCGCTGACGGTGAGCCGCAGCCGGGAGCGGCTGTCCGGCGTGGACGGGGGACGGAAGCAGCCGACCGCGACGCCCCGGTCCCGGCAGGCGGCGGCCCAGGCGGTCGCCTCCTGCGGGCCGGGCGCGGTCACCGAGATCACGGCGCCGTCCGGGGCGGACACGGACAGCCCGGCCGCGCCGAGCCGGCGCACCGCCGCCGCGACCCGGTCGGCCAGTTCGACGCGCAGCGCGTCACCGGTGCGGGCCAGGCGCACCGCGGCGCGTACCCCGGCCACCACGGCGGGCGGCGGCGCGGTGTCGAAGATGAACGTGCGGCCGGTCTCCACCAGGTGGCGGACGAACTCGGCCGGCCCGGCGACCACGCCGCCGGCCCCGCCGAGCGCCTTGGACAGCGTCGCGGTGACCACCACGTCGGGCGCGCCGGCGAGTCCGGCGGCGGCCACCCCGCCGGCGCCGGCCGGGCCGGTGACGCCGAGCGCGTGCGCGTCGTCGACGAGCAGCAGCGCGCCGTGGCGGCGGGCCACCGCGTGCAGTTCCGCGAGCGGGGCCAGGTCGCCGTCGACGGAGAAGACCGACTCGGTCACCACCACCGCCGGGCGGCCCGGCGCGGCGGCGAGCGCCGCGGCCACCGCTTCGACGTCGGCGTGCGGCGTCACGAGCGTCTCCGCGCCGGAGATCCGGCAGCCGTCGATCAGTGAGGCGTGGTTGTGGGCGTCGGAGACGAGCAGCGTACGCGGCTGCGTCAGCCCCCGGACGGCGGCGAGGTTGGCCAGGTAGCCGGAGGAGAACACCAGCGCCCGGTCGACGCCGAGCCAGCCGGCCAGGTCGTCCTCCAGCGCGTGGTGCGCGTCCGTGGACCCGCGCACCAGGCGCGACCCGGTGGCGCCCAGCCCGTACGCGGACAGGGCCTCCGCTGCGGCGGCGGTGACCTCGGGGTGGGTGGCCAGGCCGAGGTAGTCGTTGCCGGCCAGGTCGACCACGGCGTCGCCGGCGGCGCGGGGGCGCAGCGTGCGGGTCAGTCCCGCCCGGGCCCGCAGCTCGGCGCGGCGGTCCAGGGCCGCCAGCCAGTCCGCCACCGTGCCGTCCCCTCCCGCCGACTCCGCCCCCGCCGGGCGCTTCCGCGGGGCGAAGTTACCACCCGTGCCGAGGGCCCCGGCGTGGCGCGGTCCCGGCTCGCCGGGGGGCCGGCGGCGGTGGTTTCCCGGGCTCACGGTGGCCTGTTAGGTTACGAGCCATGCCAGAGATCCTCGACCAGGCCCGGGAGCGGGTGCTGGGCAACGGCGTCGGCCTCGACGAGGCCGGTGTCCTCGCGGTGCTGAACCTTCCCGACGAGCACCTGCCCGCCGCGCTCCAGCTGGCCCACGAGGTCCGGATGCGCTGGTGCGGCCCGGAGGTCGAGGTCGAGGGCATCGTCTCGCTGAAGACCGGCGGCTGCCCGGAGGACTGCCACTTCTGCTCGCAGTCCGGCCTGTTCACCTCGCCGGTGCGCTCGGTCTGGCTGGACATTCCGGCGCTGGTCGAGGCCGCGAAGCAGACCGCCGCGACCGGGGCGACCGAGTTCTGCATCGTCGCCGCGGTGCGCGGCCCGGACGCCCGGCTGATGAAGCAGATGCGCGAGGGCGTCGCCGCCATCCGCGCCGCTGTCGACATCCAGGTCGCCGCCTCGCTCGGCATGCTCACCAAGGAGCAGGTCGACGAGCTGGTCGAGATGGGTGTGCACCGCTACAACCACAACCTGGAGACCTGCCGCTCCTACTTCCCGAACGTGGTCACCACGCACTCCTGGGAGGAGCGCTGGGAGACGCTGCGGATGGTCCGCGAGTCCGGCATGGAGGTCTGCTGCGGCGGCATCCTCGGCCTCGGCGAGACGGTCGAGCAGCGCGCCGAGTTCGCCGCCCAGCTCGCCGAGCTGGACCCGCACGAGGTGCCGCTGAACTTCCTCAACCCGCGCCCCGGCACGCCGCTCGGCGACCGTCCGGTGGTGGAGGGCAAGGACGCGCTGCGCGCCATCGCCGCGTTCCGGCTGGCCATGCCGCGCACCATCCTGCGGTACGCGGGCGGCCGTGAACTGACCCTCGGTGACCTGGGCACCCGCGACGGGCTGCTGGGCGGCATCAACGCGGTGATCGTCGGCAACTACCTGACCACGCTGGGCCGGCCGGCGACTGCCGACCTGAAGCTGCTGGAAGACCTGAAGATGCCGGTGAAGGCGCTCTCGGCGACCCTGTGAGGCAGCGGTGACCGAATCCTCCCCCGCCACGGCGGCCCTCCCCGCCGCGCTCTGGTGCGACAGGTGCGGCGAGTCGGTGGCGGCCGGGCCGCACCCGGCGTGCGAGGCGGCCCGGGCGTGGGAGCCGCCGCGCTGGTGCGCGTCCTGCCGGCGGCGGATGAAGGTGCAGGTCGTTCCGACGGGCTGGTCGGCGGTCTGCGTCGAGCACGGCGAGCGGCGGGGCTGAGGCGTGCTGCGGGGGCGGGCGGTGACGTTGCGGCCGGTGACCGACGCCGACGTGCCCGCCCTGGCCGCGATCCGCGCCACTCCCGAGGTGCGCCGCTGGTGGCGCGGCGGCGACGACCTGGCCGCGTCGGTGCGGGCCGACCTGGCCGACGACGCGGTGACGATCTACGCCGTCGAGCACGACGGCCGGCTGGTCGGCGCGATCCAGTGGTACGCCGAGACCGACCCGGACTACCGCCACGCCAGCCTGGACGTCTTCCTCGACCCGGCGGTACGCGGCTCGGGGCTGGGCGGCGACGCGATCCGCACTCTGGTCCGGCACCTGATCGACGAGTACGGCCATCACCGGTTCACCATCGACCCGGCGGCGGCGAACACGGCGGCGATCCGGGCGTACGCGAAGGTGGGGTTCCGTCCGGTGGGCATCATGCGCCGCTACGAGCGGGGCGCGGACGGGCGCTGGCACGACGCGCTGCTGATGGATCTGCTCGCGGAGGATCTGGCCGGCTGAGTCAGCCGGCCCAGAGCAGGTGCCCGTCGGGCACCCGGCGGGCGCCCTCGGCGGGCCGGTGCGGGCTGAGCCGCCCGTCCGGCATGAGGTGTGACACGGGCACCCCGCGGCCGAGCACCGCGACGTCGGCGATCAGCCGCCGGTGGCAGCGCCACCAGACGCTCTCGCTGCACATCACCGCCGTGGTCCGCCGCGCGGCGTCGGCCAGCAGCTCGTCCACCGCGGCGTCGAAGTCGGGCGTGCGGGTGTACGCGGCGTACGCCCGGAAGGCCGCGACTGTCCACCAGGTGTCCGGTTCCGGTTCGCCGGCGCGGACGTGCCGGCGGCCGCCGAGGCGCGGCTCCCAGCGGTAGCCGATGCCTCGTTCGGGCAGCCACTTCTCCAGGGCCTCGCGGCGGACGTCCGGGTTGGTCCGGCTGGCCGGGTAGCGGCGCACGTCGACGACCAGGGCGACCTCGGCGGCGGCCAGCAGTTCCCCGAGCTGGTCCCGGCGGGCGGCCCCGTGTCCGACGGTCAGCAGCACGCGCTCCACCGCCCCAGCTTGCCCCGGTTCACCGCCGTCCGCCCGCCGGAGGGGCCAGCCCTACCAAGAAGCGTGCCCGGCACCGCACGGGTGCCGGGCACGCCTTCCTCGAACGGTGTGACGGTCAGCGTTGGAGGGTCAGCACACCCGGCCGCCACGGCAGCAGGTTGTAGTCGCCTCCCGCACTGGGGTTCTTGCCCTGGTACAGGAACTGGAGGTTGCAGGCGTCGACGGTCTTGGTCTGGTCGGGGTTGGTGCGGACCAGGTCACCGTGGCTGATGTCGTTCGTCCACGTCGCGCCGCTGTTGGCCTTGCCGGCGAACGGGTTGCTCTCGGTGGCGGCCTGCGGGGTCCACGAGCCGCTCAGGCTGTTGGACGTGAACGACCGGAAGTAGCGTCCCTGGCTCCCGATCGCCTCGACGATCATGAGGTACTGGTTCTGGCCCGCCACCTTGTAGACCTCGACGCCCTCGAACAGGTTGTTCGTCGAGTCGGTCATGATCGTCGTGTAGCTCGAACCGAAGCTGCCCGGGAAGTTCCCGAGCGGCATGCTCGACCGGTAGATCTTGCCGTTGTCCCCGGCGAAGAACAGGTACATGTTCTGGTCGTCGCCGATGAGCGTCTGGTCGATCACGCCGTACGGGGCGTCGGGCAGCGTGGCGGTGGACAGCGTCTGCGCCGAGGACCAGCCGTTGGCGTTGGTCGGGTCGCTCGACGTCTTGTAGCTGAACGAGGTCGGTCCCCACTGGTACGCCAGCACCCAGATGTTCTTCGGCGCGAAGTACAGCAGGGTGGGCGCCACGGTGCCCTGGCTCATTCCGTTCTGGCCGGCCGAGGCCATGTCGGACCAGTTGGTGAACGGGGTGAAGTTCATCGAGCTGTACTGGCCGCTGCTGTTGACGTACGACCCGTAGACCAGGTGCTTGCCGTTGTGGACCACGTTCGTGAAGTCCTTGAGCGAGACCCAGCCGTTCTGCGGGTTGGCCAGCGCGCCGGTCGACGACCACCGGTAGGTCGACGGGAGCGCGCAGCCGCTCGGCGGGGGCGTCGTGGTCGGCGGCGGCGTGGTCGGGGGCGTGGTGCCACCGAAGTCGGTCCGCCACTGCTGGTTGGTCTGTCCGTGGCAGTCGTACAGCTGGATCTGCTGGCCGTTGCCGGTGCCCCAGACGTCCAGGCAGCGGCCGGACTGCACACCGCTGATGGTGCCGTTGGAGTTGATGTTCCACTGCTGGTTGGACTGGCCGTTGCAGTCCCAGATGATGATTCCGGTGCCGTTGCCGGTGGCCGCGCCGTTCGCGTCGACGCACTTGGTGCCGTAGACCATCAGCTGCTTGCTGGAGGTGTACGTCCACTGCTGGTTCGACTGACCGTTGCAGTCGTAGAGCTGCACCCGGGTGCCGTTCGTCTGGGTGGCGTTCGGCACGTCGATGCACCGGCCCGACTGCACCCCGACGATCCGTCCGGCGCCACCGCTCGGCGGCGGTCCCGTGGTCGGCGTCGTGGTCGGCCCCGAGGTCGGGGCGGCCGCGTTGAGGGCGTTGAGGACCGAGGTGTACGCGGCCTTCTTGTTGCCGCTGCCGTCGAACAGCAGCGGGTTCTCGCCTGAGCGCCACGAGTCGCTGTCGCGCACACCCCACACCGTGATGCCGATACAGCGCGGCACGTTCAGGCACGCCTGCGTCAGGCCCGCGTACTGGCTGGTCGAGGCGTTGGTGACGTCGACCTCGGTGAGCGCCACGTCGACGCCGAGGGCGGCGAAGTTCTGCAGCGTGGTCTGGAAGTTGCCGGGCAGCGAGCTGCCGCCGGTGAAGTGGGTCTGCAGGCCGACGCAGTCGATCGGGACGCCGCGGGACTTGAAGTCCCGGATCATGTTGTAGACGCCCTGCGTCTTGCCGTACGACCAGTTCTCGATGTTGTAGTCGTTGTAGCAGAGCTTGGTCGACGGGTCGGCCGCCCGCGCGGTGCGGAACGCCACCTCGATCCAGTCGTTGCCGGTGCCCTGGAGGTTGGAGCTGCGGCGGCTGCCGTCCTCGTTGAACGCCTCGTTGACCACGTCCCACGCGGCGAGCTTGCCCCGGTAGTGGGCCATCACGCCGTTGATGTGGTCGATCATGGCCTGACGCAGGTTGCTGCCGCTCAGGCTCTGCATCCAGCCCGGCTGCTGCGCGTGCCACGCGAGGGTGTGCCCACGGACCTTCAGGCCGCGCTGGGTCGCCCAGTTGTAGATCTGGTCACCGGAGTTGAAGTTGAACTGGCCCCGCTGGGGCTGCGTCGCGTCCGGCTTCATCTCGTTCTCGGCGGTGATCATGTTGAACTCGCGCCCGGCGATGGTGCTGTACGTCGAGTCGCCGAGCCGGCCCGCCGCGATCGCCGTGCCGAAGTACCGGCCCGACTGCGCGGCGGCCGCGCCCAACGTGCTCGCGGCGGCGTTCGCCGACGGCATCATCACCGCGACGGCGGCCACCGTCACGGCGCTGACCGCGCCGGCGAGCAGCGCTCGGACGGCTGGCGATCGCCGTCGCCGGCTCCCGCCGCGATGAACGGATGGGCTCATGGCCATCTTGGCCTCCTTACTGGCCAACACCCAGGCCGTCGGGGCGAAGACGACTGGACGTCTCGGTTGGGTATCTAGCTCCGTCGATGCTTCCATCGCGCATCGACGGGGACAATGGTGTTTCGGAAACGTTTCCGAAAGGTCCCGGCCCGGCGAGGCGTGGCGTGGCCGGTCGCCCGGTGCGGCACCGGCCACGCCCTGCCTCGACGGTCAGGAGACGGTGCAGGCGGAGCCGTTCAGGGTGAAGGCGGCGGGCCTCGGGTTGTCGCCGGTGTGGGTGCCGTTGAAGCCGAAGCTGGTCGACGCCCCCGGTGCCAGCGTCCCGTTGTAGGACAGGTTGGATGCGGTCACCGCGGTACCGGTCTGGGTCACGTTCGCCGACCAGGCCTGCCCGACCTTCTGCCCGCTGTTGCCGAACGTGAACGCCAGCGTCCAGCCGTTGATCGCCGTGGTGCCGGTGTTCGCGACCGTGACGTTCGCGGTGAACCCGGTGTCCCAGGTGTTCGCCGTCCACGTCACCGCGCAGGCGCCACCCGTGGGTGGGGCCGTGGTGGTCACGGTGACGCCGGGCGAGGCCGGCGAGACGTTGCCGGCCGCGTCCACCGCCACCACGGTGAACGTGTACGTGGTGGAGGCGGTCAGCCCGGTCACCGCCAGCGTGGTGCCGGTGGCGGTGCCGACCAGGACGTTCCCGCCCCGGTAGACGCGATACCCGGTGACGCCCACCGCGTCGGTGGACGGACCCCAGGTCAGAGTCAGGCCGGTCGCGCCGACCGCGGAGGCGGTGGGCGTACCGGGTGCGGTCGGCGGGGTGGTGTCCGGCGCCGGGCCGGCCGGCGTGGTCACGCTGACGGCAGCCGATGACGCCGAGCGGTTGCCGGCGCCGTCGAGCGCCCGCACGGTGAACTGGTACGTCCGCTCCGGCGTCAGGCCGGTCACCGCGAGCGTGTTGGTGGTGGCGGTCCGCAGCACCAGCGCGTCGCTGCCGGCCTGCGACTGGGTGATCTCGTAGCCGGCCAGGCCGCTGCCGCCGGTGTCGGTGGACGCGGCCCAGGTCAGCGTGAGCCCGCTGGACGTGACGGCGGACGCGACCGGCGTGCCGGGCACCGAGGGAGCCGTGGTGTCCGGCGTGACCGGGCCGGGCTCCTCGCCCCAGACGCGCACGCCACCGGAGTAGAGCGGCACCTTGCGGTTCGGCCCGGCGGTGGCCTGGTACGACGGGTCGTTCGTCGGATCCCAGGTGCCGCCCTCCGGCACCCCGATCTTGAACTGGACCTCCATCCGGTGCTGCGACTGACCGGCGGGGGCGATGGTGTAGCCGGTGCAGTCGACCTCGACGTACCAGATGTCGCCGGAGAACTGCTTCGCTGTCGACGGCGACGGGCAGCCCTGGGTGTAGCCGGGCGTGACCGTCACCGGGCCGGTGCCGTCGGGCCGGAAGAAGTACCGGAACTTACCGGTGGTCAGCGCCCGGGCCGGGAACGCCGACTTGTTGTAGATGATCGCCTTGAGCCCGGTGGCGCGCGGCTCGGCCTGCATCACAGTGGTCTCCACCGTCAGCTCGTCCAGGTCGGGCGTCTCGGCGACCGGGAAGCCGGCGAGCGGGCTGCCGCCGTACTCGTTCGTGAGCCGGGCCAGCGCGGAGGTGAAGCCGGCGTTGTAGTCGGTGGCCACCTCGTTCATCACGTAGTCCGACCGGCTGTCGGTGTACGCGTCGTTGGCCGAGGACGGGCCGCCGACCAGCGCGCCGTAGAGCACGTGCCGGGTCTCGGTGGGCACTGTCTGGCTGTCCCACCAGGAGCCGTGGGCGGTGCGGTGGTGCGGGTTGCGCGGCGAGTTGGCCCCGAAGCCGATCTGGTAGCTGGAGTTGCGCGGGTTGTCGCCGAGCGCGTAGTTGATCTGCCGGACGGCGAAGTCGTGGTAACGCGCCTTGCGCGTGGTGTCGGTGGTCTTGTCGCTGTAGACCAGCGCGGCGAACGCGGTGTTCGAGGCGTACCGCAACGCGCCCCACGAGTCGAGCACGGCCATCCCGCCGGGCGAGTACGGCACCCGCTGCCCGTTGACGCCCACCGTCCAGTAGTCCAGCCACCGGTTCGCGTCGTCGACGTACTTCTGCTTGCCGGTCAGGTTGGCCAGCAGCACGTAGGCGCCGAACTGCTTGTTGTCCCAGGCGATGGTCCACTTGTAGGAACGGGTGGTGGACTGCGGCTCGGTGCCGAGCTTGTCGTACTCGCTCTCGGCCTTCGCCAGGTAGCTGGCGTCGCCGGTGGCGCGGTACAGCCAGATCGCGCCCCAGACCAGTTCGTCCTGGTAGCCGCTCCACGACTTGTAGAAGCTCGTCGCGTCGGTGATGCACTCGTGGTAGCTCTTCCGCACCGTGTCGGCGAACGTGTAGAGCTGCTTGGCGTGGCCGAGCAGCTTGTCCGCGTACGCCGCGTCGGTGGACCGGAACACCATTGACGACGCGGCCATCGCAGCCGCCGTCTCCCCCGCCAGGTCCGCGCCGCCACAGCTCGCGTCGATCTTGTACGCGGGCCGCGCCATCGGCATCACCTCGGCCGGGCCCCACCACTTGTGGTCGTCGTCGCCCTTGCCGACCTGTCCGTAGAGGACGTTCGCGGCGGGGTGCGCCTTGACGAAGTAGTCGTTGACGAAGCGCAGGTTGTTGAGCAGGTGGGTGAGCTGGCCGGAGGCGGCATACCCGTCGCGGTACTCGACCGCGCCCCACGCCAGCATTGTGGCGCTGAACGCCATCGGGAAGCCGAACTTCACGTGGTCGCCGGCGTCGTACCAGCCGCCGGTGAGGTCGACGCCGACGTCGGCGCCGTCGGTCAGCGCCGAGTCGCCGCGCCAGGACACCCGGTTCCAGGAGGGCTTGCGGCCCGACTGCTGCGCCTCGTAGAAGAACAGCGACTTCTGCAACGCCTCGGCGTAGTTGAACGCGGGCGCGGCCTGTGCGGCGGAGGCGGACGCGGGTGGCGGGGCGGCGACGGCAGTGGCCAGGCCGACGGCCAGCGCGGCGCCGGCGGCGAACAGCCGGCGGAGCCGGGACCGGCCTCCCGGCGGCGGAATCGGACGGGGCATGGCGAGCTCCTGTGGCTGGCGCCGGGCGGCAGCCGGAGCGGGGACGGGGTTCGCAGGGCTCCGGCTGCCGCGTGGCGGTGGTGGTGGGTGTCCGCGAGAGGTTCGGGAGCGCTCCCATGGACAACCGACAATGTAATGCGCCGTTCATCACAGGGGAAGACCACGCTGATCCGGAGCCTCCGGGCGTACTCACGGGTAACCATCGGGAGCTGGATCACATCATCGATCCTTCTCGATATAGAGCGTGCTCTGTCCCAGCTCAGGGGCATGGCCACCGTGGCGGACGCACCCACGAGCGCGCCGGCGACGGCGCGGCCGTCCTGGCATACGAACGTACGGTTGCCCGGCCGTTCGGCCCCGCGGGACAGTACGCCTCACCTGCGGTGCCATCGACGCCGCCGCTCCCCGGACGACACTGAGGAGATCGCGATGGCTCTACGACTCGCCGAGGGCACCTCCTGGTCCGACACGCTCGCCCGGGCGGTGGCCGCCACGCCCGAGGCGTTCGGCACCGGCCCCGACGGCACCAGCACCCTGCACAACCTCGTCCAGGGCGACTGGCGCGCGCTCGGCACGCCCACCGCCGTACGTACCCCGGTGGACAACACCGTCCTCGTCCACCTGGCCCGGCTCGACGCCGACACGGCCCGCGCCGCCGTCGCCCACGCCGCCGACGCGCACCGGGAGTGGGCGCGGACGCCGTTGGCCGAGCGCGTCGCCCGGGTCACCGACGCGCTGGACGCACTCACCGAGCACCGCGACCTGCTCGCCCTGCTGCTGGTCTGGGAGATCGGCAAGCCGTGGCGGCTGGCCTGCGCCGACGTGGACCGCGCGCTGGACGGCGTGCGCTGGTACGTGCAGGAGATCGAGCGGATGCTCGCCGACGGCCGGGAGCCGCTGCCCGGCCCGGTCAGCAACATCGCCTCCTGGAACTACCCGATGAGCGTGCTGGTGCACGCCGAGCTGGTGCAGTTGCTGGCCGGCAACGCGGTCATCGCCAAGACGCCGTCGCAGGGCGGCGCGGTGTGCCTCACCGTCGCGCACGCGCTGATGCGCCGTGCCGGACTGCCCGCCACACTGCTGTCCGGCAGCGGCGAGGAGCTCTCCGAGGTGCTCGTCCGGGCACCGGAGATCGGCGCCGTCGCGTTCGTCGGCGGGCGCTCCAACGGTGGCAAGGTAGCCGCCGCGCTGCTCGACTGCGACAAGCGGCACTTCATCGAGCAGGAGGGTCTGAACGCCTGGGGCATCTGGAACTTCTCCCAGTGGGACTCGCTCGCCGCGCACCTGCGCAAGGGCTTCGAGTACGGCAAGCAGCGCTGCACCGCGTACCCCCGGTTCGTGGTCCAGCGCGACCTGGTCGACGAGTTCCTCGACATGTACCTGCCGGTGGTCCGCTCCATCCGGTTCGGCCACCCGCTCGCCGTCGGTGACGACTGGTCGGCGGGCGACCCGCTGCCCGAGCTGGACTTCGGGCCGCTGATCAGCGCCGCCAAGGCCGACGAGCTGCGGCGCAAGGTCGACGAGGCGGTACGCGGCGGCGCCGTGCCGCTGCACCGCGGCAAGCTCGACGGCGCGCCGTTCCTGGACGGGCAGGACACGTCCGCGTACGTCGCGCCGGCCGTGTTGCTGGCCCCGCCCGGCCGGTCCCGCCTCATGCACGCCGAGCCGTTCGGCCCGGTGGACACGATCGTCGTGGTGGACACCACCGACGAGCTGCTGGCCCAGATGAACGCCTCCAACGGCGCGCTCGTCGCGTCGCTCGCGTGCGACGACGAGGAACTGGCCGGCAAGCTGGCGGTGGACCTCCAGGCGTTCAAGGTGGGCATCAACAAGCCGCGGTCCCGGGGCGACCGGGACGAGCCGTTCGGCGGCCGGGGCGCGTCCTGGAAGGGCGCGTTCGTCGGCGGCGACCTGCTCGTGCAGGCGGTCACCGTGGGCGGCGACGGCCGGCTCTACGGCAACTTCCCCGACTACAGCAGCTACCCGGCCACCTGATCGCGGACAGACGGGCAGGGCTCCCGCATCGGGAGCCCCGCCGTGTCACCGTCCCCCGTATCGGAGGTCGGCCCCTGTGGCGCGTGACCGCGCCGGTTCCGGCCGCCCGGCCGTACCCCTCGGGTGCGCCGCGCCTTTGCGGCGCACCTCCGTGGTCCGGCCGGTCGGCCGTCAGCTCAACTCGACCGCTGTGCGGGCAGCGTCACCTCGGCCCGCGCGGCCGGCTCGACCGCCGGCCGTGCGGCCAGCGGCAGCGTCGCGGTCAGCACGCCCCCGTCGCGTTCCATCGCCACCGGCCGGTCCAGCCGGCGCAGCGTCCGCAGCATCGGCGTGTTCTCGGACTGCACGTGCAGCAGCACGGCGGCGTACCCGGCCCGGTCGGCGTGCCCGACCAGGCGGCGCAGCAGCGCCGAGCCGAGGCCCCGGCGCTGCCAGTCGTCGCGGACCAGCAGCGCCGCCTCGGCCTCGTCGCCCTCGCCCAGCAGGTTCGCCATCGCCACGACCGGCTCCGCCGCCCCGCCGGAGCCCGCCGTGGCGAGCAGTGTCACGCCCCGGGCCGGCTCCAGCAGCCGGCGCAGCCGGGCCGGCGACGGGTCCGCCGCCCCGCTCAGGTAACGCCGCTGCCGGCTGCGCGCCGAGCAGGCGGCGTGCAGGTCGCGTACGCCGGGGACGTCCTCGGCGGTCGCGGCCCGCACCGACACCTCGCCGCCGTCCGGCAGCACCAGCGTGATCCGGTCGGCGTCCCGCCGGGCGAGCGTCGCGGCCAGCTCGACCAGGGCCTGCGCGCGGGCGTACTCGGCCGGGGTGAAGCTGGGCTCCCGGCGGTGCAGCTCGTGGGCGCCGCCGGCCGGATCGGCGAGCACCATGGTGGTGCCGCCCACCCCGCCCGGCGCGGTGGCGGACGTCGGGCGCCACGTCACCGCGTCGGCGCCGAGCAGCGTGCGCAGCACCTCGCCGGTCGCCTCCGGGTCGCGGACCAGCCGCCCGGCGAGCCCGAGCAGCCGGGTCGGCTCGTCGGCCAGCCCGCGTGCCCCGCTGCGCGCGACCCAGCAGTCCCGGCCCCGGCCCCGATCCACGGCGGCCCGCAGCTCCGCCTCGGTCACCTGCTCGGGCGCGTCGACCAGGAAGTCGTCGACCGCGCCGGCCTCGGTGGTGTGCACCTGCACGCTGAGGATGTTGACCCCGCGCAACGCGAGGCTCGCCGTGAGCACCGACAGGTATCCCGGCCGGTCGTCCACGGTGGCTCGGATCCGCCACAGCGCCATGGTTGTCTCCCTTCCTCAGCACCGACCATGCCGTCCGCCTGTTGCGGGCCCGTTGCCCCGGGGTGACGCGAGCCGTCCGGTCAGGTGACGGTGGTCACTGGCGGCGTGCCGACCAGGTCCAGCCGGTCGCCGAGGATCACCGCGCTGGCGCGGACGAGCTGGGCGAGCCGGTCCACCTCGGTGGAGTGGAACCCGGCGGCGGCGAGCGGCTCACTGTGGTCGCGGGCGACCACCAGCACCAGCCCGGCCCGGCCGAACGGCGCCACCGCGTAGTGGTGCCCGTCCGGGCTGGTCAGGGAGCGCGCCCGCAGCGGGGTCACCTCCGGCAGTCGCGGCGGCGACGGCGCCCGCCAGCTCGCGTGCCCGATCGCGGCGACGCCGGCCTCGCCGCCGCGCGAGGCCCAGTCCAGCGGTACGACGGCGGCCACCGCCCAGTCCGCGGCGAGCAGCCCGGGCACCGCGTCGACGAGCGTGGCCACCCCGTCGACCGGGTTCGCCGCCACCTGGGCGAGCAGTTCGGCGTCCTGACCGGTGGTGGTGGGCGCGCCGATCGCCCGCCACACGCCGTCCACCCGGACGCCGGGGATCGCGGCCAGCCCGGCGAGCATCCGCTCCACCCGCGCCGCACCCGGCCAGACCACTGTGAAGTCGTCCACCGCCCGGCCGCCGAGCCGTTCCAGCACCACCACCTGCACGATGTCCGCGCCGGAGACGCCGAGTGTGCGGGCCACCTGGCCGAGCGTGCCCGGACGGTCCGGCAGGGTCACCCGAACTCTCAGCAGCATGTCTGATCCCCTCCGCTCGGCGAGCCGGCCGAGCGGCCGGCAGGCTGGGGCCCAGCCTGCCGGTTGACCATTTCGCCCCTGTTGCAGGGGCATGTCCCGCCGGGAAAACCCGACCTTGACAACAAAGCTGAGCTGCCATCAACTAATCGGATGACCGATCCGGCCGCCGATGTCGCCGCGCCCTCGACCGGTCCCGCCCCGCGCGGGCTCGACCTCGACCGGCTCGCCGCCCACCTGGCCGTCCACCGGCCGGACCTGAGCGGGCCGCTGTCGGCGCGGCTGATCGCCGGCGGCAAGTCCAACCTCACCTACCTGCTGCGTGCCGGCGACCGCGAGGTGGTGCTGCGCCGGCCCCCGCTGGGGCACGTGCTGGCCACCGCGCACGACATGGCCCGGGAGCACCGGGTGATCTCGGCGCTCGCGCCGACCGGCGTACCGGTGCCGGAGGCGCTGCTGCTCTGCGCCGACGAGAGCGTCATCGGCGCGCCGTTCTACCTGATGGCGAAGGTCGACGGCGAGGTCTACCGGCGGCGGGAGCAGACCGACGCGCTCACCTCCGGCCAGCGGCACGACCTCGCCATGGCGATGATGGACACGCTCGCCACGCTGCACCGGGTCGAGCCGGCCGAGGTGGGGCTGGCCGACTTCGGCCGCCCGGAGGGCTACCTGGCCCGGCAGGTACGCCGCTGGGCCGGCCAGCTCGACCGGTCCCGCAGCCGGCCGCTGCCCGGCATCGACGAGCTGCGCGACGCGCTGGCCGCCAGCGTGCCCGAGGGCGCGAACGCGGGCCGGATCGTGCACGGCGACTACCGGCTGGACAACCTGCTCGCCACCGTCGACCCGGTGGCGGTGCGCGCGGTGCTGGACTGGGAGATGGCCACGCTCGGCGACCCGCTGGCCGACCTCGGGCTGCTGCTGACGTACTGGGACGTGCTCGGCGACAGCGACCACGGCGAGGGCAACCCGGTGGCCGACGGCATCGGCCCGCGCGCCGGCTTCCCCACCGGGGCCGAGCTGATCGAGCGGTACGCCGGGCGCAGCGACGTCGACGTCGGCCCGCTGCACTGGCACGTGGCACTCGGCTGTTTCAAGCTCGCGGTGATCTGCGAGGGCATCCAGTACCGGCACACGCTCGGGCAGACGCTGGGCGAGGGTTTCGACCGGATCGGCGACATGGTGGCGCCGCTCGTGGCACACGGGCTGCGCGCGGTGAGGGAGAGCTAGATGGAGTTCGCGTACGACGACCGGACGGTCGAGCTGCGGCAGCGGCTGGAGGCGTTCCTCACCGAGTGCGTGTACCCGGCCGAGCCGGTGCACCACGAGCAGGTGCTCGCCGCGGGCGACCCGTGGGCCCGCCCGCCGGTGATGGAGGAGCTGAAGGCGCAGGCACGGGAGCGCGGGCTGTGGAACCTGTTCCTGCCCGACGCCCGCTACGGCGCCGGGCTGACCAACCTCCAGTACGCGCCGCTGGCCGAGCTGACCGGCCGCAGCCCGCATCTGGCCCCGGAGGCGCTCAACTGCGCCGCGCCGGACACCGGCAACATGGAACTGCTCGCCGAGTTCGGCTCCGAGGAGCAGCGCAAGCAGTGGCTCATGCCGCTGCTCGCCGGTGAGATCCGGTCCGCGTTCTGCATGACCGAGCCGGAGGTGGCGTCCTCGGACGCGACGAACATCGCCACCCGGATCGTCCGCGACGGCGACCACTACGTGATCAACGGCCGCAAGTGGTGGTCGTCCGGGGCGATGGACCCGCGCTGCGAGATCTTCATCGTGATGGGCAAGACCGACCCGGACGCGGACCGGCACCGCCAGCAGAGCATGATCCTGGTCCCCCGGGACACCCCCGGCGTGACGGTGCGCCGCGGGATGCGGGTCTTCGGCTACAGCGACGCCTCGCACGGCGGGCACGCCGAGATCGACTTCACCGACGTGCGGGTGCCGGTGGACAACCTCGTCGGCGAGGAGGGCACCGGGTTCGCCATCGCCCAGGCCCGGCTCGGCCCCGGCCGCATCCACCACTGCATGCGCCTGGTCGGCATGGCCGAGCGGGCCCTGGAGCTGCTCTGCCGGCGGGTGCTCGACCGGGTCGCGTTCGGCCGCCCGCTCGCCGAGCAGGGCGTGGTACGCGAGTGGATCGCCGAGTCCCGGGTCCGGATCGAGCAGGCCCGCCTGCTGGTGCTCAAGACCGCGTGGCTGATGGACACCGTCGGCAACAAGGGCGCGCACACCGAGATCCAGGCCATCAAGATCGCCACGCCGCTGATGGCGGAGTGGGTGATCGACAAGGCCATCCAGGCGTACGGCGGGGCCGGGGTCAGCCAGGACACCCCGCTGGCACAGCTGTGGGCGCAGGCCCGCACGCTACGCCTGGCCGACGGTCCCGACGAGGTCCACCGCGCCTCGCTGGCCCGCCGGGAGCTGCGCCGCCATTCCTGACCGGCGCCCCGCCGCGTGGGTCAGGCGGAGGCCCGGTGGACGAGTTCGGTGTCCAGCAGCACGTGCGGGGAGGGCACCTCCTCGCCCCGGATGCGGGACACCAGCAGCCGGGCCATCTGCCGGCCCATCTCCTCCACCGGCTGGAAAACGGTGGTCAGCGGCGGCTCGGCCTGACGCGCGATCGGGGCGTCGTCGAAGCCGATCACCGCCACGTCCTCGGGCACCCGGCGGCCGGCCTCGCGCAACGCGCGCAGCGCGCCGAACGCCATCAGGTCGGAGGCGACGAACACGGCGTCCAGTTCCGGGCAGACGTCGAGCAGCCGGCGCATGGCGGCCGTGCCGCTGCCCTCGCTGAAGTCCCCGTACGCGATCAGGCCCGGATCGACCCGGCTGCCGGACGCGCGCACGGCCTCCTGGTAGCCGGAGAGCCGGGCCAGGCCGGCGCCCATGTCCTGCGGGCCGGCGATGGTCGCGACCCGCCGGCGGCCCTGGCGGAACAGGTGCTCCACCGCCTGCCGCGCGCCGCCGACGTTGTCCATGTCGACGAACCAGGCCGGCTGCGCGTTCGGGTGCAGCATCCGCGCCGGACGGCCGCCGAGCACAGTCGGCAGACCGCGCTCCTCCAGCAGCGTGGGCAGCGGGTCGGCGTCGTGCAGGGACAACAGGAGTACGCCGTCCACGTGCTGGTTGGTCAGGTGGTGCTCGACCCGTTCCCGCTCGATCGGCGACTGCACCATGGCCAGCCACAGCTGCATGGGCGTCTCCACCAGCCCGGAGCTGACGCCCCGGACGATCGCCGCGAAGAACGGCTCGGTGAAGACCCGCTCCCCCGACTCGGAGACCACCAGGGCCACCGAGTCGGTCCGCTGGGTGACCAGCGCACGGGCGGCGCGGTTCGGCACGTACCCCAGTTCCGCGATGGCCTGCTGGACGGCGGCCCGGGCCTCCGGGCTGACCTGCGGCGACCCGTTGACCACGCGGGAGACCGTGCCGCGCCCGACGCCGGCGCGGGCCGCGACCGCGTCGAGGGTCGGGCGCCCGAGCGAGCGGGTGCGCTGCGTTGTCATCGTCTGTTGCTCCTCCGACGGTCGGGCGGACCCGGCACCGATTGAGGCGTCGGCGCCGGGCCGCCCGTTACTGGCTGGCCCAGCTTATTGTGCGGGCAGGCCGTTGCGTCGGATCACGTCGGCGTACCACCTGGCGCTGGACTTCGCGATCCGGTCCTGGCTGTCGTAGTCGACATAGACCATGCCGAACCGCTTCGTGTAGCCCCAGGCCCACTCGAAGTTGTCCAACAGCGACCAGGCGAAGTAGCCCTTGAGCGGCACTCCGGCCTCGATCGCGGCGTGCGCCGCGCGCAGGTGCGCGGCGAAGTAGGCCAACCGGTCCGGGTCGTCGACCCGGCCGTCGACGAGCTCGTCGACGAACGCCGAGCCGTTCTCGGTGACGTAGAGCGGCAGGTCGGTGTACTCCCGGTGGACCCGCTCCAGCGTCTCCACCAGGCCCGGGGCGTCGATCTCCCAGTCCATGTCCGTCACCGGGACACCCCGGGTGACGAACCGGACGTCCTCGCTGCCCGGCCAGCAGGACGGCGCCCGCCAGTAGGGCTCCGGCTCCGCGCCCTCGACCGGCGCGGCCACCACGTGCCGGCTGTAGTAGTTGACCCCGACCATGTCCAGCGGGGTGGAGATGGTCGCCAGGTCACCGTCGCGCACGTGCCCCATGTCGGTGACCTGACGCAGGTCCGCGACGAGATCCGCCGGGTACGCGCCGCGCAGCACCGGGTCGAGGAAGAACCGGTTCGCCAGCGCGTCGATCCGGCGGGCCGCGTCGGCGTCCGCCGCCGACCCGGTGGCCGGGGTCACCGGGTACAGGTTGACGGTGATGCCGAGCTGCGCCTCCGGGCGGGCCGCCCGTACCGCCTGCACGGCCAGGCCGTGACCGAGCATCAGGTGGTGCCCGGCCCGGACCGCGTCCGCGCCGTCCCGGCGGCCCGGCGCGTGCACGCCGGAGCCGTAGCCGAGGAACGCCGAGCACCACGGCTCGTTCAGCGTGGTGAAGTACTTCACCCGGTCACCGAGCGCCTCGGCGACCAGGTGGGCGTACTCGGCGAAGCGGCCGGCGGTGTCCCGGGCCGGCCAGCCGCCCGCGTCCTCCAACGGCTGCGGCAGGTCCCAGTGGTAGAGCGTCAGCCAGGGCTCGATGCCGTGGCCGAGCAGCTCGTCGACCAGGCGGCGGTAGAAGTCCATGCCCTCCTGGTTGATCCCGCCGGTGCCGCCCGGCTGCACGCGCGGCCAGCTCACCGAGAAGCGGTACGACCGCAGGCCCAGGTCGGCCATCAGCCGCACGTCGTCGGGCATCCGGTGGTAGTGGTCGCACGCCACGTCGCCGGTGTGCCCGGCCACCGTCCGGCCCTCGGTGTGGCTGAAGGTGTCCCAGATCGACGGGGTACGGCCGCCCTCCGTCGCCGCGCCTTCGATCTGGTACGCGGCGGTGGCCGCGCCCCAGAGGAAGTCGGGCGGGAAGGTGAGGGCCGGACCGGCGTCGAGGACGCCGACGGCGGGCGGGCTTGCTGGGTTGCTCACGACTTGACGGCGCCTTCCATGATGCCGCCGATGATCTGGCGGCCGAACAGAACGAACACGACGAACAGGGGCAGGGTCGCGATCAACGTACCGGCGAAGATCTGCGAGTTGTCGGCGAAGTAGGCGGTGTTGAGGCTGCGCAGCGAGATCTGGACGGTCGGGTTGGACGGGTCCGCCAGCACCACGAACGGCCAGAAGAACTGGTTCCACTGCTCCATGAAGGTCAGCAGGCCCAGCACCGCGGCGGCCGGACGCAGCGCGGGTGCCACCACGTGCCAGTACACCCGCCAGGTGGAGCAGCCGTCCACCCGGGCGGCCTCGATCAACTCGTTCGGTACCGCCTGCTCGGCGTACTGGCGCATCATGAAGATGCCGAAGCCGCCGATCAGGAACGGAACGGTCACCGACGGCATGGTGTTCAGCCAGTCGAGCTTGGCCATCAGGATGTAGAGCGGCAGCACGCCGAGCTGGATCGGCACCATCATCGAGGTGAGGATGATCAGCAGCAGCGCGTTCTTGCCCCGGAAGCGGAGCTTGGCGAACGCGAAGCCGGCCAGCGAGCCGAAGAACACAGTAGCGATGGTGATCGTCCCGGAGACCAGGAACGAGTTCATCAGGCCCTTGACGATGTTGGCGTCGCTGTTGGCGAGCACCCGCTCGATGTTCTCGCCGAGCTTGCCGCCGGGCAGGAACGGCGGCGGCCAGGAGTTGGCCGCGTCGTTCGTCCGGCTGGCGATCACGATCATCCAGTAGAACGGGAACAGGGACAGCAGCACGCCGAAGATCAGGCCGATCATGGTGAGCGGGCTGGCCTTCCAGAGCCGCTCGGCCTGGTGGGTGGCCTTCACCGGCGGGCTCTGCCGGGTGGGCGGTCGGACGGCGGTGGTCGTCATCTCGTCACCTCACTTGTCGGAGCTGATGCGGCGGGCGAGCAGGTAGTTGATCGCCGACATCAACGCGATGAGCACGAAGAGCACGAGCGCGACCGCTCCGGCGTAGCCCCACCGGAAGCGCTGGTTCATCACGTCGAGCAGGTACATCGTGATGGTCTGGAACTGCCCCTCCGAACCGCCGGAGAGGCCGCCCGAGCCGCTGGTGAACAGCAGTGGCTCGGTGAACAGCTGGAGGCCGCCGATGGTGGAGATGATCAGCGTGAAGATGATCGTGGGGCGCAGCTGCGGGACCGTGATGGACCAGAACTGGCGCCGCCGGGAGGCGCCGTCCAGCGCCGCGGCCTCGTACATGTCCTTGCTGATCGACTGCATGGCGGCCAGGTAGATCAGCGCGTTGTAGCCGACCCAGCGCCAGTCGACCATTGTGGAGATGGCGAACCAGGACGCGAAGCGGTTCGCCCGCCAGTCGATCGGGTCCAGGCCGACGCTGTCGAGCAGCCAGTTGACCAGGCCGAAGTCCTTCGCGTAGATCATCGAGAAGATCAGCGCGACCACGGCGGTCGAGGTGATGATCGGCATCGCGATGGCCATCCGGAAGAACGTCTGCGCGCGCAGCTTCCGGTTCAGCGCGTTGGCGAGCATCAGCGCCAGCAGCAGCTGGGGCACTGTGGAGAGCAGGAACATGCCGAACGTGTTGACCACCGCGTTCCAGAACTGCGGATCCTCGGTGATCAGTTCGACGAAGTTGTCCATACCGACGAAGGAGATCGTCGAGTTCAGCGGCGACCGGTCGGTCAGCGCGATCCAGACCGTGTACGCGATCGGGTACACGCCGAACACGGCGAAGATCACGAAGAACGGCAGGACGTACAGGTACGGCGAGTACTTCAGGTCCAGGCGCGTCAGTGAGGCGGCACGGCGGCGCGTGTGACGGGCGGCGCGCGGCGGGCCGGGGTCGGGCGGCGCCGCGGCGTGCAGGTCGAGGCTCATGGGGAGTCCTTCTCCTCGGCCGGCGTCACCCGCCACACGGGCGACGCCGGACTCTGCGGGCACCGCGGGTGGCGCCGGCAGCCGGGCTGCCGACGCCACCCGCGGGCGGCTCAACCGGTCACTTACCGGCGGCCGCACCGTTCTTCAGGGCCGCCTGCCACTGCTCGCCGGCCGACTTGCCCTGCTCCACGGCGCGCAGCGTGTTCTCCACGGCGGTGCGGACCGCGTTGTTCTTCGGGCCGAGGTAGACCGGCTTCAGCTCGGTGGCGCCGGCGGCGAAGATCTTGCCGACCGGGGCCTTGCTGAAGTAGTCGTTGGTCGAGTCGGCCACGGCCGGGTCGGTGAGCGCCTGCGGGTTCGAGGGCAGGTTGCCGACCGCCTTGTACGCGCCGATCTGGCCCTTGGCGCTGGTCAGGAACTTGGCCAGCTCCGCGGCCTCCTTCTGGTGCTTGCTCGACTTCGGCACGCCGAGGAAGGAGCCGCCCCAGTTGCCACCGGCGCCCGGCGCCTTGGCGATGTCCCACTTGCCGGCCGCCGCGTCACCGGCCTGGCCCTTGATGACACCGGTCATCCAGGCGGGGCAGGCGATGGTGGCGAAGGTGCCGTTCTTGAAGCCGGCGTTCCACTCGTTGGAGAACGACTGGAGGTTGTTGGACAGCCCGGCCGAAATCATCTTGGTGGTGAGGTCGTACGCCGTCTTCACGTCCGGGTTCTGGTCGATGACCATCTTGTTGCTCTTGTCGTAGTACGTGTAGCCGGTGCCCTGGCCCGCGACCTGCATCAGCACGACGTTGTAGAAGTTGGTCGCCGAGTCGACGAACTTGTGCTTCTTGTCGGCGGCGGCGAACTTCTGGCCGGTGGCGATGAACTCGTCCCAGGTCGGCCAGAGCGCGCCGACCTGCTCGCGGTCGGTGGGCAGCCCGGCGGCCTTGAACAGGTCGCTGCGGTAGCACAGCGCCATCGAGCCGACGTCGGTGCCGAGGCCCAGCACCTTGCCGTCGGGGGTGGTGCCCTGCTCCCACTTCCACGGCAGGAAGTTGCCCTTGAGGTCGTTCGCGCCGTGGTCGGCGAGGTTCACGAACTTGTCGGCCTGGGCGTAGAACTGGACGATCGTGCCCTCTTCCAGGGCCACCACGTCGCCGGCGCCCGAGCCCGCGGTGATCTGCTGGGTCAGACGGGTGTTGTAGTCACCGAGGCCGAGGCCCTTGCCCCGCTCCTGGATCTTGACGTTCGGGTGCTCCGCTTCGTACTGCTTGTACAGCTCTTCGTAACCGAAGCCCTGGTCGCCGAAGACGTCGACGACCAGGGTGACCGGGCCGCCGCCGCTGCCGCTGTCGCCGCTGTCCGAGTCGTCGCCGCAGGCGGCGGTGGTGCCGAGCACGACGACGGACGCGAGCGCGATGGCCGCGAAGCGCCGACGACGGATTGGGACGCTCATCCGAGACCCCTCTTTCGGTGGTGAGGCGATATCTGCTGTGTGGTGGGGGGTGCGTTTCGCGCGGGCCGGAGCGGGCAGGAGGGAGATCCGCACCACTCTCGGGAGCGCTCCCATGAGGTTGCCGGGAGGTGACAGGGGTGTCAATAGACCGTTGGGAGCGTTCCCATTTCGTTACCGCTCCCCTGCGTGACGACTCATCCGAGGCCCGCGCGGTCAGCGACGCGGGTGCGCGTGCCGGGTGGCGCAGCGGTCGCGTGGACAGCCGGGTGCGGGTCGTGTGGTCAGCGGCGCTGCCGTCGCGTGATCAACGGCGCGGCGGTCGCGTGGACAGCGGCGCGGCGGTGGTGTGGTCAGCAGCAGCGGCGCAGCAGGACGGTGGCGCGGTCGGGATCGAACGCGGCCGGATCGAACGCCGGGCCGGTCCACTCCCGCATGGTCGGATGCTCCGGATGCTCGGGGTCGGCGAGCGCGGCCAGCAGGACCGCGTACCCGGCCGGACCGCCCACGTCCTCCGGCGGGCACGCCCGCTCCCCGTCCAGGCACAGCGGGTAGCGCTCGTCCGGGTCGGCGGCGCAGCAGTCCTCCACCACCACGTCGTGCTCCCACCAGTCACCGAAGTCGTAGGTGTAGCGGAAGCGGTCGCCCTTGCCGACGAGCGCGTCCAGCCGGACGTCCATCTCGTCGCGCAGCGCCAGTTCGCCGTCCGGGTCGGGCTCGCCGTACTGCCGGCCGCCGACGTCGAACGAGTGCAGGTGGCAGTCGCGCCAGCCCATCGCGTGCTGGATCACCCGGTGCAGCCGGTCCAGCGTGTAGCCGCCGGGCACCAGCACCCGCCGCCACACCGGCGGCCGGACGCCGGCCAGCGACACCATGAGCTGGAAGATCTGACGCGACACGACGTACCATCCTTCCTGGGCATAGGCTGCCTGCATGATCTGCCGAGCCTGCCGGGAACGGCGGCACGACGACTGTCCTGGCCGGAAGTGGTGCGACTGCCAGCACCGTACCCCCGAACCCACCCCTCCGGTCACCGGTCCGGCCGGCGAATGACCGTCGGAACCCCGATCGAACGGATCTGGCCCGCACCCGTCACCGGTGCGCTCACCGATCCGCAGCTCACCGCCCTCTACGGCCGGACGGACCGCCCGCACCTGCGGGTCAACTTCGTCGCCAGCGCCGACGGGGCGGTCACTCTGGACGGCTACTCCGCCGGGCTGTCCGGCGAGCCGGACAAGCGGGTCTTCGGGCTGCTGCGGATGCTCTGCGACGGTCTCGTGGTGGCCGCCGGCACGCTGCGGCACGAGGGCTACCGGGCGGTGCGGCTGAGCCCGGACCGCCGGGCCTGGCGCCGCGAGCAGGGGCTGGCCGAGTTCCCCACGCTGGTGGTCGTCTCCGGTTCACTCGACCTCGACCCGGCGCAGGCCGCGTTCGCCGACGCCCCGGTCCGGCCGATCGTGCTCACCCACGCCGACGCCGTACCGCCGCCCGGGCTGACCGACGTCGCCGACGTGCTCCGCTGCGGCCCCGGCCGGGCTGAACTCGCAGACCAGGTCGACGGCAGCGACCGTGCCGACGGCGGCGGGCGGGTCGACGGCGGCGGGCGGGTCGACGGCGGCGGGCGGGTCGACAGCACCGGACGGAGTGGTGGCGCCGGACGGGTCGACCTCGTCGCCGGTCTGGCCGAGCTGCGCCGGCGCGGACTCGACCAGCTGCTCTGCGAGGGCGGCCCGCACCTGTTCGGCGCGCTCACCGCCGCCGACCTGGTCGACGAGCTGTGCCTGACCGTGGCGCCGCTGCTCGCCGGCGCCGGTCCGGGCCGGATCACCGCCGGGGACACCAGCGTCCCGCGCCACCTGCCGCTGCGTCACGTACTGGCCGCCGCCGACGGCGTGCTGATGCTGCGCTACGCCCGCGACCCCGCCGAGACCCCGCCCGCCGGCGCCACCCCCGCCGCCTGACGCGGCTCGCGGCTCGCGGCTCGCGGCTCGACTCGCGAGATCTTGGTAGCAAACGGCCCCCATAGGGGCGCTTTCGTACCAAGATCTCCGCGCCGTCCTGACACGCGGGACGTCACTCCTACTGCTCGGGACGACACGTACCGGCATCGCCGAATCCTGGGCGGGGCAGGCGACGGGTGGAACGTCATGGGTGTCACAGGCAGGCGGAGACACCCATGGTGTTCCACCGAGCGGCCGGCCTGGACGGCGCGACGGCGAGCGGCGAGCGGCGAGGGGCGAGTGGGGCGGGGCAGCGGGAAACGCACGCGCAGTGATCGGGCGGATCCGGGTGGCTACCGTTCGGCGCACGTGTGGCGTGGCGTCCGCCGCGTCGCGTGGCAACCTGTCGCATCCCTCGGGCAGGATGCACGACGTGCACCGCCAACGGTACGACCAGCCGACCGGAGACCGCCGATGACCGACGACCAGCTCGACGGGCCCGGCGAGGGTGTCGGCCGGGTGCTCGGCACCGCCGACGCGACCCCGCTCACCTTCTGGACCGCTGTCGCGCCGGGCAGCTACCTGCAACTCGACGACGTGGTGGTGACCCGCCGCGACCTGCCCGACCGCGAGCCGGTGACGATCGCCGGGGTGGTGACGCAGGTGCGCGCCCGGCACGAGGGGGCGCAGTTCGACTCCGACGTCTTCGCCATCGCCGACGGCACGCTGCCGGCGCAGGTGCAGGAGGCGGCCGAGGTCACCACCACGCGGGTCGACCCGGAGTTCTACGTGCCGCCCACGCCGGGCGCCGTGGTGCACCGGGCCGAGGGTGACGCGCGGGCGCGGGCGCTGCACTTCGACCGGATGGAGCGGCGGATCCCGATGGGGATGGGCCGCGACGGCGTGCCGGTCTACCTCAACGCCGACTTCCTCGACGGCACCCGGGGCGCGCACGTGTCGATCTCGGGCATCTCCGGTGTCGCCACCAAGACGAGCTTCGCCACGTTCCTGCTCTACTCGGTGTTCCGCTCCGGCGTGCTGGGCGGCGACGCGGTCAACGCCAAGGCGCTGATCTTCAACGTCAAGGGCGAGGATCTGCTCTTCCTCGACCACCCGAACAGCCGGCTCGACGATCCGACCCGGGCGGCGTACGCGAAGCTGGGCCTGGACGCGGGCGCGTTCCCGGACGTGCGGGTGTACGCCCCGCCGCGGGTCGGCGACTCCTCCGGCACGCCCGATGTGAGCAGCCGGCTCACCGGCGTCGACAGCTTCTACTGGACGCTGTCCGAGTTCTGCGCCGACCGGCTCCTGCCGTACGTGTTCGCCGACGCGGACGACGAGCGCCAGCAGTACACGATGGTGGTCCACTCGGTCGCCGCCCACCTGGCCCGCTACGCGCAGCCCGCCGACGGCGGTGTCAGCATCGACGGGGTGCGGCTCGGCTCGTACGCCGACCTGGTCGACCACGTGGTCGAGCAACTGAACGACGACGAGACGCGCGGGGAGTGGGCCGGCAGCGCGGTCGGGCTTGGCACCGTGAACGCGTTCGCCCGCCGGCTCATCGGCAGCAAGAAGGACCTGGGCCGGCTGATCCGGGGCGACCTGGCGAGCCGCCGCCCGCACTCGATCAACACGGCGGAGAGCGCCCAGGTCACTGTGGTCGACCTGCACAACCTGCCGGACCGCGCGCAGCGGTTCGTGGTCGGCGTGACGCTCAAGAGCGAGTTCGAACGCAAGGAGAAGGCGGGCACGGCCAAGCCGCTGCTGTTCGTCGTGCTCGACGAGCTGAACAAGTACGCGCCCCGGGAGGGCTCGTCGCCGATCAAGGAGGTGCTGCTCGACATCGCCGAGCGGGGCCGCTCGCTGGGCGTGATCCTGGTCGGCGCGCAGCAGACCGCGAGCGAGGTGGAACGGCGGATCGTCACCAACTCCGCGATCCGGGTGGTGGGCCGGCTCGACCCGGCCGAGGCGTCCCGCCCGGAGTACGGCTTCCTGCCGCCCGCCCAGCGGCAGCGGGCGCTGCTGGCCAAGCCGGGCACGATGTTCGTCAACCAGCCGGACATCCCGGTGCCGCTCTGCCTGGAGTTCCCGTTCCCGGCGTGGGCCACCCGGGTCTCGGAGGCGGGCCGCGCGCCCTCGGAGACGCTACGGTCGATCACCCAGGCCGCCGATCCGTTCGCGGTGGTCGGCTCCGGCTCCTCCGACGACGACATCCCGTTCTAGGCGGCACCCACATGAAGATCCTGCACACCTCCGACTGGCACGTCGGCAAGGTCCTCAAGGGGCAGTCCCGGGCCGAGGAGCACAAGCAGGTCCTCGCCCAGGTGATCGAGATCGCCCAGCGTGAGCGGCCCGACCTGGTGATCGTCGCCGGTGACCTGTACGACACCGCCGCGCCGACCCCGGAGGCGACCCGGCTGGTCACCCGGGCGCTCACCGCGCTGCGGCGCACCGGGGCCGACGTGGTGGCGATCGGCGGCAACCACGACAACGGCGCGGCGCTGGACGCGCTGCGCCCGTGGGCCGAGGCCGCCGGGATCACGCTGCGCGGCAGCGTCCGGGAGAACCCGGACGAACACGTCGTCGACGGGGTCACCGCCGGCGGGGAGCGCTGGCGGCTCGCCGCGCTGCCGTTCCTGTCCCAGCGGTACGCGGTACGCGCGGTGGAGATGTACACGCTCACCCCGGCCGAGGCCAACCAGACGTACGCGGACCACCTGGGCCGGGTGCTGGACCGGCTCGCCGAGGGGTTCACCGAGCCGGACCGGGTGCACCTGGTGACCGCGCACCTCACTGTGGTCGGGGCGAGCACCGGCGGCGGCGAGCGGGACGCGCACACGGTGCTCGGATACGCCGTGCCGGCGACGGTCTTCCCCGGCAACGCGCACTACGTGGCGCTCGGTCACCTGCACCGCTCGCAGCGGGTCATCGGCCCGTGCCCGATCCGCTACAGCGGCAGCCCGCTCGCCGTCGACTTCGGTGAGCAGGAGAACGTCTGCTCGGTGACGATCGTGGAGGTCACCGCGACCACGGCCGCCCGCATCCGCGAGGTGCCGGTGCCGGGCGCGGTGCCGCTGCGCACGGTCCGCGGCACGCTCGCGCAGCTCGCCGAGATCGAGGCGCCGGAGGGCTGGCTGCGCGTCTACGTCCGGGAGCAGCCCCGGGCCGGGTTGCGCGAGGAGGTGCAGGAGCTGCTGCCCCGGGCGCTGGAGATCCGGATCGACCCGGAGCTGGTGCCCGCGCCGGGCAGCGGGACGCGTACCGCCCAGCGGGCCGGCCGGTCGCCGGGTGAGTTGTTCGGCGACTACCTGGACAGCCGGGGGCACGCCGACGAGGGTGTCCGGGAACTCTTCGACGAGCTGCTCGAGGAGGTGGAGCACTGATGCGGCCGATGCGACTGGACATGGCCGGGTTCACGGTGTTCCGCGACGAGACGACAGTCGACTTCACCGACGCCGACTTCTTCGCGCTGGTCGGGCCGACCGGTTCGGGCAAGTCGACGGTGCTCGACGCGATCTGTTTCGCGCTCTACGGCACGGTGCCGCGCTGGGGCGGCACCCGGGGGCTGGCGAACGCGCTGGCGCCGTCGGCGACCGAGGCGCGGGTCCGGCTGGTGTTCGAGTCCGCCGGGGACCGGTACGTGGCGACCCGGGTGGTGCGCCGCGACGGCCGGGGCACCGTGAAGACGGCGAACGCCGGTCTCCAGCTCATGCCGCCGGGGTTCGACGTCACCAAGCTCGACACCGGGCTCAGCCCGGAGGACCTGGGCGAGGTGGTGGCCGGCACGCCGGCCGAGATGGAGCAGGCGGTGCTGGACGCGGTGGGGCTGCCGTACGAGCAGTTCACCTCCTGCGTGGTGCTGCCGCAGGGGCAGTTCGCGGACTTCCTGCACGCCAAGCCGGCCACCCGCCAGCAGATCCTGGTGAACCTGCTCGGGCTGGGCGTCTACGAGGAGGTGCAGAAGAAGGCGGTCGAGCGGGCCGCGCAGGCCGAGGCGAAGCTGGAGACCGTCGACAAGATGCTCGGCGGGCTCGCCGACGTCGACGACGAGAGCCTGACCGCCGCCCGGGAGCGGGTGGACGCGATGCGGGAGCTGGCCGCTGCGGTCGCTGCCGCCGTACCGGAGTGGGAGCGGGCCCGGGCGACGGCGGGTGAGCGGGCCGCGGCGCTGGCCGCCCTCGACGCCGAGCTGGGTGTGCTGGCCGGGGTCCGGCCGCCGGACGGCACCGCCGAGCTGGCGCGGGCGGTGGCGCAGGCGCGGATCGCCGCCGACGAGGCGGCGGGCGCGGTCGGGCTGGCCGAGGAGCGGGAGGAGAAGCTGCGCGGGGAGCTGGCCGCCGCCGGTGACGAGAGCGCGCTGCGGTTGCACCTGAAGGCGTACGCGGACCGGGACCGGCTGACCGCGGAGGCGGCGACGGTCCGCGCGGCGGTGGACGCGGCGCGGACCGAGCACGACGCGGCGGTGGAGGCGCTGGCGGCGGCGCGGGCGGACGCGCAGCGGGCCGAGGTGGAGCTGGAGTCGGCGTTCCGCGCGCACGAGGAGGCCAAGGCCGCCGACCAGGCGGTGGCGTTGCGGGCGCACCTGGTCGGCGGCGCGCCGTGCCCGGTGTGCGAGCAGACCGTCACCTCCGTGCCGGCGGTGCCGAAGGGTTCGGCGGTGAGCCGGGCGATCGAGGCGGGCAAGGCGGCGCGGGCGGCGAGCGAGGCGGCCAAGCGGGTGGTGCAGGAACGGGACGCGGCGGCGCGCGACCTGGACCGGGTGCTGCTGCGCGCCCGGACCCAGCACGACCAGCTCGGCGCGCGCCTGGCCGAGCTGGACGAGCAGCTCGCGGACGCGCCCGCGCCGGAGCGGCTGCGCGAGTCGCTGGCCGAGCACGCGCGGCTGCGTACCGCGCTGGAGGAGGCGGCCGGCGCGGTGCGGGCCGGGCGGGAGGCGGCCCGGCGGGCGCGGGGCGCACTCGACGCCGCGCAGGAGCGGCTGCGCCGGGCCTGGCGTGACTTCGACGCGGTACGCGACGGGCTGGCCCGGTTCGGGCCGCCGGCCGCCGACCGGGACGACGTCGCAGCCGCGTGGGCGGCGCTGGCCGGCTGGGCCGGCGAGCAGGCACAGGCGCGGCGCACGGAGCGGGACGGGCTGGCCGCGTCGGTGGAGGCGGCGCAGCGGGCGGCGGCCGAGGTCGCCGACGGTATCGCGGCGTTGTTCACCGCTGCCGGGCTGGACGCGCCGCAGGACGCGCCGCGCGACGTGGCGGTGGCGGTGGAGCGGGCCGAGGCGGAGTTGCGCCGCCTCGACGAGCGCCGGGAGCAGGCCGCCGGGCTGCGGGAGCAGCGGGCCGGGCACGAGCACGAGGCGCGGGTGGCGCGGGCGCTCGCCTCGCACCTGCGGGCGAACAACTTCGAGCGCTGGCTGCTCACCGAGGCGCTGGACCTGCTCGTCGACGGCGCGTCGCGGATCCTGCGGGAGCTGTCCGGCGGGCAGTACGACCTGGTGCACGACAAGGGTGAGTTCTTCGTGGTCGACCACCACGACGCCGGGCTGCGGCGCGGGGTGCGGACGCTGTCCGGCGGGGAGACGTTCCAGGCGTCGCTGGCGCTCGCGCTGGCGCTGTCCGAGCAGCTCGCCGGCATGTCCACCACGGCCGCCAGCCTGGAGTCGATCGTGCTGGACGAGGGCTTCGGCACGCTCGACGCGGCGACGCTCGACACGGTCGCGGCGACGCTGGAGAACCTGGCCGCCCGGGGTGACCGGATGGTCGGCGTGGTCACCCACGTGCCGGCGCTGGCCGAGCGCATCCCGGTCCGGTTCGAGGTCCGCAAGGACGCGCGGACGGCCCGCGTGGAACGGACCGGCCTGTGACGTCACAGTCGCCGGCGTTCTTCGTCGACGCCTGGGATCCGGCGTACGGCGCGTCGTTCGAGGCGGCGGGCGGGTCCGGGCCGGCCGCGCCGAGCAGCGCCCAGGTCGACGCCGACGTCGAGCTGCCGGCCACCGACTGGCGGGCCGTCGGCCCCCGCGCGGGCGTGCGGGCGCCGGACGTGGTGCTGCTCGTCGACGGGGTACGCCGGATCGACGCCAGCGTCTGGACGGCCGAGGAGGACGGCGGCTCGTTCCCCGGCATCGCCGCGTCGTACGCGGCCGGTGTGGTGCGCTGCGACCTGGACCGGGGCGCCGCCGAGATGGCCGGTTCCCGGGTGGGCCGGGGGTTGTTCACGGCGAGCCCGTCGGCGCAGGACGTGATCGCCGGCTCGGTCCGTTACCCGGTGCACCGGGTCAGCGGCACCGGCGAGCTGAGCAAGCTGCCGGCGGCGGTGCAGGCGCCGCTGACCGCGCTGGAGGTGGCCGTCTCCGACGCGGTACGCACCGACGGCGACCTGCTGGTGGTGGACGGCCCGCTGCGCAGCCGGCGCAACCTGCCGCGCACGCTCGGGTACATCAAGACGCAGCACAGCCAGTACCTCGACGCCCGGCTGACAGCTGTGGTGACCGGGCTGGCGCCGGGCGAGCGGTGCCCGGTGTTCCGGCTGGGCACGGCGTGGGGCGGCTGGTCGTGGTATCTGCGACTGCCGGTGCGTGCCGGCGCGCCCTGGGCGGGCATCGTGCGGGTGGAGTGCTCGGCCGACCTGACCGTGCCGGAGGCGATCGCGCTGGCCGACCTGTCGCTGGTGACGCTGCCCCGGTTCGCCTCCACCCCGTACAAGGATCCGCGTGCCCCGCAGAACCTGGTGCCGATCGCCGGGCTGGAACGCCGGCTGCGCGGGATGCTCGGCGACGCGCGGCTGCTGCACCGGGTGCTCACCGCCGCGGCGCGCGGGATGCGGCGCTGATGGGCCGGCGACGCGACGCCGACCGGGTGGCGGCCGACGTCGACACGGGGCGGGCCGAACTGGTGCCGGACGTGGACCGCCCGGGCTCGTGGACGCTGCTGCTGGACGGCGCGCCGCAGTCGCACGTGGACCTGACGGACCCGTCGCACCTGGAGTTCGAGTACGTCCGGCGGCTGGCCGCCGCGCTGGACCTGGTGGCGCCGGCCGGGACGCCGCTGCGGGTGCTGCACCTGGGCGGCGGCGCGCTGACCCTGCCCCGCTACGTGCAGGCCACCCGGCCCGGTTCGACGCAGCGGGTGTCCGAGGTGGACGGCGCACTCGTCGAGCTGGTCCGCCGGGAGTTGCCCTGGCCGTCCGATCCGCGCCTGAAGGTGCGGGTGGCCGACGCGCGGGCGACGTTGACGTCGAGCCGGGACGGCGCGTACGACGTGATCGTGGCCGACGTGTTCGCCGGCGCCCGTACCCCCGCGCACCTGACCTCGGTGGAGTACGCCGCGGAGGTGGCCCGCGTGCTCGCGCCCGGCGGCAGCTACCTGGCGAACGTGGCCGACGGCCCGCCGCTGCGGCACGCGCGGGCGCAGGTCGCGACGGTGCGTACCGTGCTGCCCCGGGCCTGCCTGGTCGGTGACGCGGCGGTGCTGCGCGGCCGGCGCTACGGCAACCTGGTGCTGGTGGCGTCCCGGGTGGAGCCGCCGGTGCCGGAGCTGACCCGGCGGGCGGCGGGCGACTGGTTCCCCGGCCGGGTGCTGGCCGGCGCCGAGCTGGACCGGTTCACCGGCGGCGCGGCGGTGGTCCACGACGCGGACGCCGTCGACTCCACTCCCCCACCGCCGGGAATTTTTTCCGTCAAACGTTGATCCGATCCGCTGGTCGATGCGTATCACCGGGCGGCCATGCCCGTGGGGGGCCGGCTGATGTCATTGGACAGCGGAGGTCTGCATGCATGCGGTGGCGGCCGGCTGGCACGGCGAGGTGGCTCGGCCCGAGTGGATGTTCGCCCGGGCACAACCACACTCGCGCGCCTCGCGTTCGGGCCGGGGGGTCGACGCCCGGTCCACGGATCGCCAGAATGACCCGGTGCCGCCGCGACCCGCTCCCGGACGCCACCAGGCGACCTCCGCCGAGGCCAGCCACTCCGACCAGCTGATCCGTCTGCTGTACGCCGAGCACGCCGGCCCGCTGCTGATGTTCGTGATGCGGCTGACCGGCGGGGACCGGCAGCGCGCCGAGGACATCGTGCAGGAGACGCTGCTGCGGGCCTGGCGCAACGCGCACCGGCTCGGCGTGCAGGGCCAGGGCTCGCTGCGGCCCTGGCTGGTCACCGTGGCCCGGCGGATCGCCATCGACGAGCACCGCAGTGAGCAGGCCCGCCCGCCCGAGACGTACGACCGGGATCTGACCATGTTCGCCGAGTCGGACAGCACCGACCGGGTGCTGCGCACGATGACCGTAGCGGACGCGCTGCGTACGCTGAGCCAGTCGCACCGGGAGATCCTGGTGGCGACGTACTTCCGGGGGCGCACCGTGCCGGAGGCGGCCGAGGAGCTGGGGCTTCCGCTCGGTACCGCCAAGTCGCGGGTCTACTACGCGCTGCGCGCGCTGCGCACGGCTCTGCAGGAGAGGGGGGTGACCGAATGAGCCGGGCCGACCACATGGACGTCGCCGCGTACGCGCTCGGCGTGCTGGATCAGCAGGACGCGGAGCGGTTCGAGGAGCATCTGGCCACCTGCTGGGCCTGCGCGGCGGAACTGGAGACGATGGTCCCGGTGGTGGGGCTGCTCTCCGGCATCGACGGCGAGGCGATGGCCGCGCTGGAGCAGACGCACACCGATCCGGCGCTGCTGGACCGGACGCTGATGGCGGTTCGGCGGGACCGCCGCCGTACCCGGGTGCGGCAGTGGCTGGCCACAGCGGCGGCCGTGGTGGTGTTCGGCGGGGCGAGCGCAGCGGCGGCCGGGATGCTCGGCGACGAGCCGGCGACGCCGCAGGCGGTGCCGACGCCTGCCGTGCCGTCCGTGGCGCCGAGCGGCGAGCCGGGCAACCCGAACGACCCGGGCGTCGGCGGGCCGGAGGAGATCGAGGGCGACCAGCACAACGCGACCGACCCGGCGACCGGCGTGCAGACCACGATGTGGCTGGCCCGCAAGGAGTACGGCACGCAGATCGGGGTGCTGCTCAGCCGCCTGCCGGGGCCGCGCACGTGCCGGCTGGTGGTGGTCCGCAAGAACGCCACCAGCGAGGTGATCTCCACCTGGTCGGTGCCGGTCGGCGGCTACGGGACGAACCAGAACCAGCTTCCGCTGCAGCTGAGCGCGTCCACCTCGGCCCCGGTGCGCGACATCGACAAGCTCCAGGTGCAGTCGGTCGACGCGAACGGGGTGGCCAGCACGCTGGTGACTGTGGACGACATCTGACCGGGTGTGCCGACGGCGCCGGGTGGCTGGGCCACCCGGCGCCGTCGTGTCGTGCCCCGGCCGGCGGACCCCCTCGTGCTGACGCACGCATGCCGGCGCCCATCGGTTCAATCGGTCCACTGTGAAATGTGCCACCCTTGCGGGTTCAACCTTGACAGCACCGCGCCCGTACTACTCGGCGAACTGCCAAGAACGAGGAGGGCACGTGGCACACCACAAGCGGACGACCGTCATCGTCGCGAGCGCGATGGTCGCACTTACGGCCTGCGCCCCCGCAGGCTACAACGGGGCGAACTCGGGCGCGGCCGAGCCGGTCGCCGTGGCCGCGGCCGAACCCACAGCGGCGGCCGAACCGGAGGCGTCGGCGGCTCCCGAGGAGCCGGTAGCGGACAAGGCACCCCCGGCCAACGTGAAGATCACCGACGAGCTGGTCGGCAAGAAGCTGCCCCGGATGGGCCGCGTCGTCACCGACCAGGACGGCTGGGTGCTGTACCGGTTCGACAAGGACTCCGACGACCCGCCGCAGTCCAACTGCGTGGACAAGTGCGCCGAGGTGTGGCCGCCGTCGCTCACCGACGGCAACCCGCAGCTGCGCGGCGTCTCCGACGACAAGGTCGGCACCATCACCCGCCAGGACGGCACCCGGCAGCTCACCATCGGCGGCTGGCCGGTCTACCGGTACATCGGCGACAAGAAGCCCGGCCAGTGGAAGGGCCAGGGCGTCGGCGGCACCTGGTTCGTGGTCGACCCGAACGGCAAGAAGAACCTGACCTGCCTGCCGACCGGCACGCCCAAGGCGGTCGCGCCGCCCGCCGCAGGCAGCTCGAACAGCTCCGGCGGCGGCTCGGACTACTCGTACTGACGCGCAGGACACGGTGACCGGTCGCCGCCGGGGAGGGCGCGGCCGGTCACCGTCGCGGACCCGGGAGGCGGGGCGTACCGGCATCGGCCCGCCTCCCGGCACGCGGGGGCGTGCCCGGCGTCACGGCTGGGCCGCGTGGCAGAGTGGCCTGGTGACCTCGCCCGACGCCCACCGTACGCTGCGCCCGCCGGCCGGCTACCGGCTGGCCCCGTCGGTGCGGGCGCTCACGTTCAGCCCGTACGACCCGTGCGCGCGGATCGCCGCCGGCACGTTCTGGTGGGCCACCCGCAGTCCGGACGGCCCGGCCACGCTGGCGCTGCGTCCGGAGGCCGGGAAGCTGCTGGCCGAGGGGTACGGCCCGGGCGCGGCCTGGGTGGTCGACCGGGCCGACCGGATCGCCGGGCTGTGCGACGACCTGACCGGGTTCGCCGCGCTCGCCGACGCGCACCCGCTGGTGGCCCGGCTCGCACACACCCACCAGGGGCTGCGGATGCCCGCCACCGGCCAGGTCTTCCCCCGGCTGCTGCGGGCCGTCTTCGAGCAGAAGGTCACCGGCAAGGAGGCGTACCGGGCGTACGCCGCGACAGTCCGGCACTTCCGCGAGCCGGCACCCGGCCCGCTGCAACCGCTGCTGCTGCCGCCGGAACCCGCCGCGGTGGCGGCCACGCCGTACTGGGTGTTCCACCCGTTCGGCGTCGAGCAGCGGCGCGCCGACACGCTGCGCCGCGCGGCGGCCGTCGCGGACCGGCTGGAACGCTGCGCCGACTCGGCCGAGGCCACCCGGCGGCTCACCGCGATCCCCGGGATCGGGCCGTGGACCGCCGCCGAGGTGGTGCGCATCGCGTACGGCGATCCGGACGCGGTGAGCGTCGGCGACTACCACGTGCCGAACACAGTGGCCTGGGCGCTGGCCGGGGAGCCGCGCGGCGACGACGCCCGGATGCTGGCGCTGCTGGAGCCGTTCCGGGGGCACCGCGGCCGGGTGTGCGTGCTGCTGGAGGCGGCCGGCGTCCAGGCACCGAAGTACGGCCCGCGCGCCCCGATCCGCTCCTTCGCCCGCTACTGACCGCTCAGCGCCGCCGGCACAGCCGCCGCAGCGTCCGCCCCAGCCACCAGGCGTACGCCCGCTGGAAGCCCAGCACGACCGGCCCGCCCGCCCGCACGTACCAGTGGGCCGGGCGGCTGAACGCGGTCACCTCGAACCAGACGCCGTCGGCGCCCCGGGTCACCAGGAACGCCTCCTCACCGACCTCCGGATGCCCGGGCAGCGTGCCGTAGCCGAACCCGGCCCGGTCCGGCTCGTCCACCGTCCAGACCACCTCGGTCGGGCCCCACAGCCGCACCGGGCCGACACCGAGCCCCGGCGTGACCCGTACCCCGGGCGCGGCGCGCGGGGCGTCCGCGCGCATCACCACACCGGCCGCGCGGTGCAGCCGCCAGCCCAGCACCGCGTCCGCCGCCACCGGGAAGCCGCCGTCCGGCAGCCGCACCCGGTGGCGCAGGTGGTGGTAACCGGCCGGCAGGCCGCCGTCGCGGGTCGCGCCCACCTCCGGGTACGTCAGCTCGGGCACTGCGGCCACCTCCACGCTCATGGGAACACCCCCGCCAGGGTACGGCCGCACCGGAGCGCTGTGGTGAGCTGAGCCGGTGACCGACGTGACCATCGCCCCCGCCGATCCCGCCGACGCCGGTGAGATCCTCACCGTGCAGCGTGCCGCGTACCTGGTGGAGGCGCAGCGCTACCGGGACGTGTTCCTGCCCCCGCTGACCGAGACGCTGGACGAGGTACGGGCGGCGCTGGCCGGCCCGGACGTGGTGCTCGCCGCCCGGCGCGGCACCCGTCTGGTCGGCTCGGTACGCGCCCGCCTCGACGGCGACACCGCCCACGTCGGCCGCCTCTCGGTCGCCCCCGACCAGCAGGGCCGGGGCGTCGGCGGGCGGCTGCTGGACGCCGTCGAGCACGCCTGCGCCGGCCGGGTGACCCGGTTCGCGCTGTTCACCGGCGCGGACAGCGCGGCGAACCTGTCCCTGTACGCCGGCCGCGGCTATCGGGTGGTGTCGCACCGGCCGGACGAGAACGGCAACCGCCTCGCCGTGCTGGAGAAGACGGCCCCGGGGTCTCCCGGCGGAGCCTGAGCGTCCGCTCGGGCGCCGGTCAGCGGGCCTCGCAGCGGCGCCTGAGGCCGTCCGCCTCCTGCCGCAGGTAGCGGCGCATCATCGAGCCGGCCAGCAACCCGACCGGTCCGGCCAGCGGCCCGGTCTGCACCAGGACCAGTTCGGCCCGGGTCCGCCCGTCCTCCAGCGGGATCAGCCGGTGCTCACCACGGGTGCGTACGCCGGGGCTCGCCGACTCCCAGGCGAACGAGTACGGCGGATAGATCTCGACGACCCGCCACACCGCCGGGCGCAGCCGGGGCTGCTCCAGCCGGGCGGTGGCGCCGAGGACCAGCGGGCCGGGTTCCAGCCGGCGGGCGGCGGTGACCGACGGCGTCCACTCCGGCCAACGCTCGACGTCGCTCTGCACCGCCCAGACCCGGTCGAGGTCGGCGTCGATATCGACGGACTCGGTGAACCGCATGGGCCTTTTTCCTCCCCCGTGGACGGTCCACTCAGCCTATGCCCCGGCCTCGCCCCACCGCCGCCCCGCGTCCGTCCCCTCGCGCCTCGCTCGGCTGGTTGCCACGTGGAGTGCCTCCTGCAATGCGAGATTCGCGTTCCGTGAAGTGGGATCGGTGGAGATCTTGGTACGAAAGGGCCCCTATGGGGGCCGTTTGGTACCAAGATCTCGACGGTCAGGCGGCTTCGCGGAGGTCGGCCAGGGTGACCGGGGCGTAGCGCTTCAGCAGGCGTTCCAGCTCGGCGACCGAGCCGACCTCGCCGAGGACGTTCGCGCCGCCGCCGTGCTCGGGCGGGTAGCGGTGCGCCAGCCGGTAGCGGTAGCGGCCGCGGATCAGCTCGACGCTGACCCGCCAGCGCCCGCAGCATCCGCAACTCCACTCCGGCACGCCGCGACGGTAGCTCTGACCTGCGGTTTCACCATTCGGGCGGCGGTGACGAACGCGGCCGGGACGGGACACGCCGCCCGGCCACCGGCGGTGATCTGCCTCACCACTGTCGGTGGGGTCTGGTTGACTGGTCGCCGTGGACCTGCCGATCAACCCTCCGGTCGAGCCGATGCTGGCCAAGAGCGTGGCCGAGCTGCCCACCGATGACGGCCTGACCTACGAGCCGAAGTGGGACGGCTTCCGCTGCATCGTGTTCCGCGACGGCGACGAGGTCGAGCTGGCCAGCCGGGGCGGCAAGTCGATGACGCGCTACTTCCCCGAGGTGGTCGAGCAGGCCCGGCGGCAGCTCCCGCCCCGGTGCGCGGTCGACGGCGAGCTGATCGTGATCCGCCGGGACGGCCCGGGCGGGCAGCCGCGACTCGACTTCGAGCTGCTGGCCCAGCGCATCCACCCGGCCGCCTCCCGGGTGAAGCTGCTGGCCGAGACCACCCCGGCCGACTTCGTCGCGTTCGACCTGCTGGCGATCGACGACGAGCTGCTCACGGATCAGCCCTATCCCCGGCGCCGCGAGCGGCTGGAGCAGGCGCTGTCCGGGGTGCGCCCGCCGGTGCACGTCACCCAGGTGACCACCGACCCGGAGACGGCCCGCCGCTGGTTCGACGTGTTCGAGGGCGCCGGGCTGGACGGGCTGATCGTCAAGCCGGCCGACCTGCCGTACGAGCCGGGCAAGCGGCTCATGTTCAAGGTCAAGCACGCCCGCACGATGGACGCGGTGGTGGCCGGTTTCCGCTGGCACAAGTCCGGTCCGGTGGTCGGCTCGCTGCTGCTCGGCCTCTACGACGACGACGGCGTGCTGCACCACATCGGCGTCAGCTCCTCGTTCACCATGGCCCGCCGCAAGGAGCTGCTCGACGAACTGGAGCCCTACCGCGACGTCGGCGGCGAGCACCCGTGGGTGCACGGCGACCACGAGCGGGGTCAGCGCATCCCGGGCGGGGTGAGCCGGTGGACCGGCGGCAAGAACCTGGAGTGGGAGCCGCTGCGCCCGGCGCTGGTGGTCGAGGTGGCGTACGACGCGATGGAGGGCGACCGGCTGCGGCACACCGCCCGGTTCCTGCGCTGGCGGCCCGACCGCGATCCCCGCTCCTGCGACTACGGCCAGCTCGACCGCCCGATCCGCTACGACGTCGACGAGGTGCTGCGCGGCGATCCGGCGGCGACGGTCGGTGACACCCGCGGCCGGGCGTAGCCTGACGGTCGACACGATCATGGAGGGCGCCCACGTGACCCGCTTCCCCGACCGGACCCGCCGGTTCCGGCCCGTCCTGGCCGCGTTCGTCGCGGCGGTGGTGCTCACCGCCGGCTGCACGCTGCCGGCGTTCGCCCCGCGCGCCGAGAGCGAGGGCGAGGCGGCCCCGCCGGGCACCGCGCCCCAGTGGCGGGCCTGCCCGGAGGTGCCCGACGAGCTGGTCGGGCGGGGCGCGGCGGACATGCGCTACGACTGCGCCCGGATCGCCGTGCCGCGTAACTGGGGCGCCGGGGCCACCACCGGCGCGACCGCCGGGCCGGGCGCCGGCGAGACGTTCGAGATCGCGCTGATCCGGGCCCGCTCGACCAAGCAGCGCGACCGGATCGGCTCGCTGGTGATCAACCCGGGCGGTCCCGGCGCGTCCGGCGTCGACACCGCCGTCTACCTGTCCTTCGGCCCGGCGTTCGGCGGTCTGCCCACGGCCGTCACCGACCGGTTCGACATCGTCGGCTTCGACCCGCGCGGGGTGGCCCGGTCCAGCCCGGTCAAGTGCATCTCCGACGCCGACCTGGACGCCAGCTTCGGCTATGACCCCGACCCGGAGAGCCAGTCGTCGTTCGACGGCTTCGTCGGGCTCAACCGGCGCATCGGCGAGCGGTGCGGCGCGAAGTACGGCGACCAGCTCCCGCTCTACGGCACCGAGCAGGCCGCGCGGGACATGGACGCGGTCCGCGCGGCGGTCGGCGACGACAAGCTGACCTACCTCGGCTACTCCTACGGCACGCTGCTCGGCGCCACCTACGCGCAGCTCTACCCGCAGCGCGTGCGCGCCCTGGTGCTCGACGGCGCGGTCGATCCGCGGCAGAAGCTGATCGCCGGGTCGGAGAGCCAGGCGAAGGGCTTCGAGCGGGCGTTCGACAACTTCACCAGGTGGTGCGCGGCGAACGCCGGCCGCTGCCCGATCGCACCGGACGCCCGGGGTGCGGTCACGGACGCGATCGCCAAGGCGAAGGCCTCCCCGGTCCGTGCGCAGGACGGCCGCAAGGCCACCGCCGGGTGGGTCTTCTACGCGGTGATCTCCTCGCTCTACACCGAGCAGGGCTGGCAGGAACTGGCCCGGGCGATCGACGACCTGCAGGGCGGTGACCCGGACGGCGTGTTCAAGCTGGCCGACTCGTACGCGGGCCGCGAACCCGACGGGCACTACTCCAACCTGTTCGACGCCAACCTGGCGGTCAACTGCGCCGACGAGACCGAGAAGCCGACCCGCGAGCAGGTCCGCTCGCTGCAGTCGCAGTGGCGGCAGAAGTATCCGCTGTTCGGCCCCGCCCTGGCGGTGGGGATGCTGGGCTGCGTGGAGTGGCCCGGCGAGCGGGATCCGTACCCGACGGGCCGGGCCGACGGTGCCCCGCCGATCCTGGTCGTCGGCACCACAGGTGACCCGGCCACGCCGTACGAGCAGACGCCCGCGCTCGCGTCCATGCTCGGTGTGGGACGGGTGCTGACCTGGGAGGGCGAGGGGCACACCGCCTACCCGCAGACGTCGTGCGTGACGTCGACAGTCGACGCGTACCTGATCTCGCTCACCGTCCCCCGGGAGGGGCTGCGCTGCCCCGCCCGGTGACGGTCAGCCGGCGGCCGGGGTCCGGACGCCGGCCGGGCCGCCGGTCAGCCGGCGGCCGGGGGCGTCCAGCCCTCCGGGATGTGCCCGATCCGGACGCGCTGGGGGTGGTCGCCGACCGGGACGCTCGCGACCTTCTGCCCGGTCGCGAAGTTGATCGCGGTGACCTGGTCCGCGCCGGATTCGGAGATCACACAGTCCCGGCCGTCCCCGCTGACGGTGGCCCAGTACGGCTTGCTCGCGGGCACCAGCGGGCCCTCCCGCAGCGTGGCGCGGTCCATCACGGTGGCGTAGTCGTCCATGGTGCCGGCGACGCAGATCCGGGTGCCGTCGGGGCTCATCGACAGGCCGTGGTGGCGGGAGTCGTTGACCCAGGTGGTGCGGTCCTCGCTGGTGGCCGGGTTCTTCGGCAGCGTGGCGACGCGGGTGACCCGGTCGGTGGCCACGTCGTACTCGACCACGCCGTTGAAGAAGGACACCTGGAAGTAGAGCCGGCTGCCGTCCGGGGTGAACACGGCCGGGCGGACCGCGTCGGAGAGGTCCCGGCGGCCGGCGGCGTCCAGCCGGTCCCGCATGTCGATCACCTTGACCACCTGGTAGGTGCTGGTGTCGGCGACGGTGATGCGGCGGTCCCCCTTGGTCCAGTCGAGCCACGGCGCGTCCAGGTCGGTGTTGACCTCGCCGATGGACATGTTCCACAGCCGGGTGCCGCCGTCGGTGTAGACGTTCTCGTGCGGCTTGTCGCCGGCGCCGAACGAGCCGAGCTGCGCGCCGGTGCGGATGTCCAGCACGTGCACCGTGTTGGACGTGGACGCGGAGACCGCGACGCGGGTCCCGTCGGGCGAGACGGCCATGTGGTCGGCGCGGTAGCCGGAGACCGGGAACCGCCAGCGCAGCGCACCCGTGGCGAGGTCGATCGAGACGACGTCGGCGAAGCTGGGCCGGGACACCACGAGCGCGGTGCCGTCCGGCGTGGTGTACATGTCGTCGATGAGCTGGTCGTGCCCCTCTCCCGGGCCCTGCCGGATGCCGAGGAAGAACGCCAGCTTGATCGGGTTGAGGTAGATCTCGCGCAGCCGCGCGGCACGGTCCGGGATCACGTTGATCCGGCCGAGCTTGGCGTAGTCGCCACGGGACCTGATGACGTCGGCGGTGCCGTCCCAGTTGTTGCCGACGAACATCACCTCCTGGAGCGCGACCGCGGCGGCGGCCGGCGCGGGGGCCGTCACCAGCGGCGTGGGCGCGACCAGGGCGAGCGCGGCCAGGACGGCGAGGCCGGCGCGGCGGCGGGAGCGGGACGGGCGCTGTGGCACGGTTTTCATGGACGCCTCCTGGCAGCCGGCAGAACATCGACGTTTCTCAGTGGCGCGAGCGGTGTTACCTTGCGGTAACAACCAGGAGAGCAACCGGCCGGCCGCCGGGGCTAGGGAGCTGGTGCCAACGCCCTCGCGGCCCGGTTGTGCCGCGTCGACAACGGGAGGCGGTGTGGCCCGGACCGGGAACGTCCCCACGTTCGGCGCGCTGCTGCGCGACCTGTCCGCCGACCCGGCCGCCGTCGACGAGGTGGCGCGGGCCGCCCGCGCGGACTCCCCCGAGGTGGCCCGGCTGCCCGCCGACGAGGTACGCCGCCAGGTCGTCCTGCTGCTGACCAGCGGTCTCGGTGCCCTGGAACGCCACGAGGATCCGGCCGGGCGGGACTTCGCCGAGGCCCGCCGGCTGGGCGCGGACCGGGCGGCGCAGGGCGTCTCCGTCGCCGGTCTGCTGCGCGGCGTGCAGGCCGGGCGGGACCGGGCGGTGGAGCTGGTGGTCCGGCACGGCCGGGCCGCCGGCATCCCCGACGAGGTGCTGCTGGAGGGGCTGCTCACGATCGGCCGGTACGCCGCGGCGGTGGAGCGGGCGGTGGTCGACGGGCACCGCAGCGCCGAGCGGGAACTGGTACGCACCGGCGCGGCGGCCCGGGCGCACCTGCTGCGGCGGCTGCTGCGTGACGGCCCCGCGGGCCTGCCCCCGGCCGAGCTGACCCGGTTCGGGCTGCGGCCGGAAGGGCGCTACCACTGCCTGGTCGCCGCGCCACCGGACCCGGTCCGGGCGTACGCCCTGCACCGGCAGCTCACCGCGCGGGGCGGCCTGCTCGGCACGGTCGGGGACCGGCTGGCCGGGCTGCTCCCCCGGCCCCCCGAGGCCGTACCGGCCGACCTCCTGACGCTTGTGGCGCCCGCGCAGCCGCTGGCGCGGGCCCCGGCCATGTACGCGCTCTGCCTGGCGGCGCTGGCCACGGCGGCGAACCGGCGGCTGCGCGGGCTGCGTCGGGTCACCGACTTGGCCGGGGAGACCGCGTTCGCCGCCCAGCCGCTGCTGGCCGAGCTGCTGCGGGGCACGCTGCTCGGCGCGCTCGACCCGGCCGACGGCTTCCACCGGGAGCTGGCCGGCACCGCGCTCGCCTGGCTGCACCACGGTCAGCGGCTGGACCAGACGGCCGCCGCGCTGCACGTCCACCCGAACACGGTGCGCTACCGGCTGCGGCGGCTGCGGGAGCTGACCGGCGGGCCGCCGGTCGAGGAGGGGGCGCGGTGCGCGGTGCCGGAGACCGTCCACTGGTGGTGGGCGCTGCGGAGCTGGCTGGACGGCGGCTGATGACGCCACCTACCTCGGCGTCAGACCAGCCGGGCGCCCGGGCCACACCGGCACGAGGCGCTGTGCCAGGCTGGCCGGGTGACCGAGGTGACCTTCCGCGAGGCGGTCCGCGCCGACCTGCCCGCCGTGCTCGCGCTGCTCGCCGACGACGTGCTGGGCCGCACCCGCGACCTGCCCGAGGTGGACGAGGCGTACGAGCGGGCCTTCGCCGACCTGGATGCCGACCCGCGCAACCAGCTGATCGTCGCCGACGACGGCGGGGAGCTGGTCGGCTGCTTCCAGCTCACGTACATCCCGGGGCTGGGCCGGCACGGTGCCGAACGGTGCCTGATCGAGTCGGTGCGGGTCCGTTCCGACCGGCGCGGTCGCGGGCTGGGCGGGACGATGATGCGCTGGGCGATCGACCAGGCCCGCGAGCGCGGCTGCGCGCTGGTGCAGCTCACCACCGACAAGCAACGCGCCGACGCGCACCGGTTCTACCGCGACCTGGGCTTCGTCGCCAGCCACGAGGGCATGAAGCTGGCACTCTGACCGGGCCGCGACCCGGCACCGGACCGCCACCCGACGGCGCGCGATCCGGCACCGGGCCGCCACCCGACGGCGGGCGGCCCGGCGCCCGGATCAGTCCTCCGCGACGAGCCGGCCGTCGCGCAGCGTGAGCGTCCGGTCGGCCAGCTCGATCAGCGCCGGGTCGTGCGTGGCCACGAGCGCGGTCATGCCCCGGGCATGCACCACCGCCCGGAGCAGATCCATGATCGACCGTCCGGTCTCGGAGTCGAGCTGGCCGGTCGGCTCGTCGGCGATCAGCAGGTCCGGTTCGTTCGCCAGCGCCCGGGCCACCGCCACGCGCTGCTGCTGGCCGCCGGACAGCTCGTACGGGCGCTGCGCGGCGTGCCCGCCCAGCCCGACCAGCTCCAGCAGCACCGCCACCCGCTGCTCCCGCTCGGCCGCCGGCACCTTGGCCAGCCGCAGCGGCACCCCGACGTTCTCCGCCGCGGACAGGATCGGGACCAGGCCGAACGTCTGGAACACGAATCCGATCGTGCCCCGGCGCAACGACAGCAGCTCCCGCTCACCGGCCGCTGTGACGTCGTGCCCGGCCACCCGGATCAGGCCGGAGTCCGGGCGGTCCAGGCCGCCGACCAGGTTCAGCAGCGTGGTCTTGCCGGCGCCGGAGCGGCCCCGGACGGCGACCAGCTCGCCGCGTCCCGCCGTGAACGAGACGTCCCGCACGGCGTGCACGGCGTGCTCGCCCCTGCCGAAGGTGCGGCTCACCCCCTCCACCCGGACCACGTCCTCGACGGCCGACGCCGGCACCGCCGGCAGCACCACTGTCTGGTCGGTCATCACTCACTCTCCTCGCCGTGCGCCCGGCCGCCGGGGCGCACCTCGACGTGGTCGGGTTCCAGGTTGAGCCGGACCCGGTCGCGCAGGGACAGCGCCTCCACGAACTGCGCCGGCAGCTGCATCCGGCCGGTGCGGTCCAGCACCGCGTACTCCTCGCTGACCATCTCGGTGCCGCCGTCGGCCGTCACGCGCGCGGTCCGGCGTACCTCGGAGGCGGTCCGGCCGTCGCGGATCGCGACGGTACGGCGGACCTGGCCGGCCACGGCGTGGTCGTGGGTGACCACCACGATGGTGACCCCCAGTTCGGCGTTGATGGTGCGCAGCGCGGCGAAGACCTCGGCGCCTGTGGCCTCGTCCAGCTCGCCCGTCGGCTCGTCGGCGAAGAGGATCTCCGGATCGTTCGCCACCGCCACGGCGACCGCGCAGCGCTGCTGCTCGCCGCCGCTCATCTGGCCCGGCCGGCGGTCCGCGCAGTAGCCGACGCCCACCATGTCCAGCAGCTCACGGGCCCGTTCCCGCCGCTTGCGCCCGCCGCCGGCCCGTCCGGCCAGCTTCATCGGCAGCTCCACGTTCTCCAGCGCGGTCAGGTACGGCAGCAGGTTGCGGCCGGTCTGCTGCCAGATGAACCCGACCACGTCCCGCCGGTACGCCAGCCGCCGCTTGTTCGACAGCGACAGCAGGTCGTAGTCGGCGACCCGGGCGATCCCGGCGGTGGGGGTGTCCAGTCCGGACAGGATGTTCAGCAGCGTCGACTTGCCGGAGCCGGAGGCGCCGACGATCGCGACCAGCTCACCCCGGTCGATGACCAGGTCGAGGCCCTGGAGGGCGACGACCTCGACGCCCTCCGTCTTGAAGATGCGCACCAGGCCGTCGCAGACGATGTGCCCGCGCAGCCGGTCGCGCCCGCCGGCCCGTTCGGCGGCGCGCTGCGCGGCCCGCTGTTGCAGTGCCGCCAGGTCCGGTACGGCGGACGACGGCTCGTCGCGCGGCGTGAGACGCGCCGGGCCCGGATGGCCGGAAGCGGTCGCGGTCATGTCAGCTCTCCTCTCCGAGCCGCAGCACCTCACCGAGGCGCAACCGGCGGTTGTTCACGGCTTCCACTGTGATCGCGAAGCCGAGGGCCAGCATGGCCAGGACCGACACCCCGGCCACCAGGCCGGGTTCGAAACTCGGGCGCACGTCCACGCCCCCGGTGAAGGCGGGCAGTCCGAGCACCGGTGTGAGCAGCAGCGGCAGCAACGCGCCGACCACCGCTCCGGTGAGCACCGACACCAGCACCAGCGGCGTCAGCTCCACCATCAGCAGTCCGCGCCACTGCCTGCGGGACAGGCCCATGGTGCGCAGCCGGGACAGGACCTGCCCGCGCGAGCGGGCCCCGGCGAGCACGGCGAGCGCGAGCCCGAGCAACCCCAGTGCGGCGCCGCCCCCGGCACCGAGCACGAACCCGAACACCAGCAGGCCGTTCACGCCGCTGCCGCCCAGGTCGGCGCGCACTGCCGAACGGGCCGTCACCTCCGGCGCGCGGGCCTTGTCCCCGGTACCGACCCCGCCGATGCGCAGGTAGCGGTTCTGCCCCTCACGCGCGACCCGGTCCACCTCGGCCGTGTCCACGCCCGCGCCGGCCAGCACGAACCCGGTGGGGGCGAGCTGGTGCGGCGCGCCGGCCGGCAACGCCGGCCACGGCAGCACCACGAACCGGCCTACGCCCTCTCCCACGAGCGTGAACTCGTCCACTGTGGCGGCGGTCCGCACCGGCAGCCGGTTGCCCTGCACGTCCAGCCAGGCGGGCCGCTCACCCCGGGCGTCGGCGAGCCCGGCGTCGGCCAGGTCCTCGGCCACCGCGGGGGACACCAGCGCCGGCAGCGGCGTGCTCGCGTCGGTGCGGGCCCGCACCGGGTCGGGCACGTCCACCGGTACGCCGGCCTGCCGTGCCACCTCGGCGAACCGCTCCCCGTCCACGAGCACCACGCGCATCTCGGTGACCGGGGCGGGACGTCCGGCGCGGTCGGCGTAGGGACGTTCGGCCGGCACCGTGAGCAGCGGCGCGACAGCGCGTACCCCGGGCAGTTCGGCCAGCTTCTCGGCGGTGTCCGGCGTGAAGCGCTCCCCGCGTACCAGCAGGTCACCCGGCACGGCCCGGGCGGCGGCGGTGTCCCGGCCGGTCTCGATGCCGGTCGCCACCACGCCGCAGAACGCGGCGGTGGCGACGGCCAGCACCACCACGACCAGCGGCCCGGTGGTCGCGGCCCGGCCCGCGCGGGCGGTGCCGAGGAACGCGACGCTGCCGCGCGCCCGTGCGGCGACGCGGCTGACCAGCCGCAACGGCCAGGGGTACGCGCGCAGCGCCAGCAGCGCCGCCGCGATCGCCAGCAGCACCGGCACCGAGACGAGCAGCGGGTCCACCGAACCGGCGGTGAGCCCGCGCCGGCGCAGCAGGAACGCGCCGAGCACGGCGAGCCCGAGCACCGCCACCTCGACGGTGAGCCGGACGGCGGGCGACCGGCCGCCCAGGTCCGAGCGGCCACCGGCCCGGCGGCCGACCGCGAGCGCGGCCAGCGGTGGCAGCAGCGTGGCCAGGAGCCCGGCGATCACCACCCAGCGCCACGACGCCCCGGTGCCGGGCAGCAGCCCGCCGAGCAGCCAGCCGATCCCGGCCGCGGCCGGCAGCACCAGCAGCGACTCGGCCAGGCCGCGACGTAGCACCGCCCCGGTCGAGCCGCCGCGTGCCCGGATCAGGTGGAACTCGGCGCGGCGGCGGCGCGCGGCCAGCCGGGCGGCCAGCAGCGTCAGCCCGGCCAGCGTGGCGAGCAGCCCGGCCGCGATGACCGCGAGCAGGGTGCGGGCGGCGGCGAGCGAGTCGGCGAAGCGCCGCAGCGGGATGTCCACGCCCTGGCTGAGGGTCGCCACGGCGGGACGGCTCCGCTCCAGCCCGTCGACACCGGCGATCAGCGCGTCGAGGCGGCCCGCTTCGAGCCGGTCCGGGGCGATCCGGTACCGCCAGCCGAAGCTGACCGGCCAGCCGGTAGCGACGGCCTCGTCGACGCCGCCGTCGGCGGTGTAGGCGACGCCCACGAACGGGTCGCCGTCGCCCTCGGGCGGGGTGAGCTTGAGCATCGACGGCAGCGTGTCCCAGACGCCGTCGGCCGGGTCGTTCGGCCGCCACACGCCGACCAGTTGGACCGGGAGGGACTTGAGCACGTTGTCGTCCGGGTCGAGGATCAGGAGCAGGAACCGGTCGCCGCTCTGCACGCCGAGCGTGCCGGCGATCGTCTCGGCGAGCGTCACCTCGACCGTGCGGGCCGGGGCGACGGGACGTTCCGGCCACCGCCCGCCGACCAGGGTGGCCGCCTCCTTGATGCCGGTACCGGCGCGCAGGTGCAGGTCGATGAGGCCCTTCCCGGGGGCGAGCGTCGGGCCGCGCAGCCGTCCGGGGACGGTCTGGGCGACGTACCAGCGCTGACCGATGGCGCCCCGGACCTCGGCGGGCATCGCCTCCTCGATCCCGGCCAGCTCGGCCGCGTTACCTGACACGGCGGTCCGGGCCGACGGCGGGAACGCGGTCGGCGCGGTGCTGTACGTGAGGTCACGGCGGGCCACCGGCTGCCCGGCCACGTACTCGGTGAGCCCCTGCCCGGTCAGCCGGTCGGCGACCCGGGGCACGCCGGTGATCAGCAGGGCGGTCACCAGGGTCAGGACGGCGAGCAGCAGGAACTGCCCCCCGTACGCGCGAACCCGGCGCGCGGCACCAGGAAGGCTCATCGTTCTCCTCCGATCCGGAGCTGCGCGGCGGCGACCCGCTGGCGGATGCCTGTGGTGATGAGGGCGGCGAAGGCGAGCGCGGCGAGCAGCAGCCCGGCGGCTGTCGTCCCGATCGGCACCCAGGGCACTGTGAAGGCCGCCTCGGGCACCGGCCGGCCGGCGGCCGGGGTGAGGATCACCAGCGGCACCATGGTCGCCGCGACGAGGGCGCCGACGAGCATGCCGACGCCGACGCCGATCGCGGCCAGGAACGTCTGTTCCGCGAGGTACGCGCGTGCCAGCAGCCGGGTGTTCGCGCCGAGCGTGTTGAACACGGCGAACTCGGTGAGCCGGCGCCGGGTGGTGGCCCAGACGTCGACCGCCAGGCCGACCAGGGCGAGCAGCACCGAGCCGAGCGCGGCGGCCAGCAGCCCGGTGCGCGCGCCCTGCCAGTACGGATCCTCGGCCGCCTCCGCAGCCACCGCCCGCCGGTCCAGCAGCACCGTGCCGCCGGTCGCGGCGAGCGCGTCAACGGCGGCGGTGTGCCCGCCGGGAGTGGTGCCCAGCCACCACTCGGCCACCGGCCGGACGCCGCCGCTGCGTTCGAGGAGCTGCGTGGTGGCGGTGGGCAGGTCCAGCAGCACCCCGTCGCCCCCGGTGCCGGGCACCGCGGCGACCTGGCCGACCACTGTGACCTCGACCGTCACCTCGGCGACCGACAGCTTGACGGTGTCGCCGGTCTTGAGGCTCATGGCGGCGGCGACGCCGGGGGTGACGAGCACCGGCACCGGACGGTCCGGCGCCTGCGGCACCAGCGCGAACCGGGACGAGGGCACCCGGGCGAACTGCAACAGCCCGGCCGGCACGTCGAAGCCCTGCGTCCCGTCGATCCGGGTCGGGCTCGCCTTGGCGGTGCCGCGCGGCCCGGAGCCCGGGTCGATCACCCGCCACGGCCCCTCCACCGGCACCGGCAGGACCGCTCCGGCGGCGTCGGTGAGCCGCAGCCCGTCCAGGAGCAGCCGATAGGAGCTGCCGGTGGCGTCGCCGCCGTCGGCCTCGAAGCCGGCCAGGCGCAGCGGGGCGCCGCCGCTGTCGGGCAGCGGCATCGAGAAGCGCACCGGCTTTCCGTCACCGCCGGCCTCGGCCAGCCGGACCCGCCAGGTGGCCCCGGCATCGGTGACGAACAACGCGGTCACTGCCACCCGGGGCGGGTCGAACATGCTCTCGACAGGCGTGCGTACGGTGCCGGACAGCGTCTTCGCCCCCTCGGGCAGGACGCCGCCGGCCGGCGCGGTCCGGCCCTTCGCGAGCCGGTCCAGCAGGGCGCCGGTGGACGCGTCACCGCCCGCGTCGTCGAGCCGGATCATCCCCTTCGCGGCGGCGGCGTCGAACGCCACCACTGTCGCCGGCCGGGCCTCGCGACCCAGGCGTACGTCGTCGCGCCAGGCGGGCAGCACCCGCTCCACGCCGGGCACGGCGGCCAGCTGGGCGGCCCGGTCCGCGGGGGCGGTGCCGTCCCGTTCGGTCAGCCGCAGGTCCGCGCCGACCGTGTGCTGCGCCTGGTCGCGCTGCGAGCGTTCCCAGGAGGCGACAAGCGACCAGGCGAGCGTGCTGCCGCCGACGGCGAGCGCGAGCAGCAGCACCGGACCGGCGTGCGGGCGGCGGCCCGCCTGCCACATGCCGAACATGGTGGCGTTCCAGGTCCGCCGGTCGACGAAGCGTTCCGCGATCCGGGTGGTCGGGGGCAGCAGCCGCAGCGCGATCACCGCGCCGGCCAGCACGCCGATGGTGGGCGCGGCGGCCAGCAGCGGGTCGATGCCGAGGCTGCCGTTCGCGCCGGCCAGCGGCGAGGAGTACTGCCGCAGCTGGGTCCAGGCGAGCACGGCGAGCGCCACCAGCGCGATGTCCACGCTCGCCCGCTGCACCGCCGCTCCCCGGGAGGGGCGGGACCGGGCCGCCATGTCGGCGACGTACGTGCCGGCCCGGCGCATCGCCGGCAGCACCATGGCGAGCAGGCAGCCCACCGCCGCACCGACCGCCACCACCCACACCCGGGCCAGGTCGCCGTCGGCCAGCCCCAGGTCCGCGCCCAGGTAGTGGATCGCCTGCCCGGTCAGCGCCGGGGCCAGCAGCAGCGCCGGCGCCACCACGAGCGTCGCCTCGCGTACGGCCAGCCCGGCGATCTGCCCCCGCGCGGCGCCCCGGGCCCGCAGCAGCGCGGTCTGCGCCCGCCGGTCCTCGTTGAGCAGCGCGGCCACCAGCACCAGCGCGTACCCGCCGAGCACCACGATCAGCAGCAGCGGGGTGAGCAGCGCGGACCGGCCCACCAGGTCGGCCCGGCTGAGCCGGTCGACGAGCCGGTCCAGGTGGCTGACCTGCTGTGTCGAGGAGCCCAGGCCGGTGGCCTCGGGCAGCTTCCCGGTGATCTCGTCCAGCGCTGTGGTCACGGCGGGCAGCCGGGCCGGCTCGACCGCCACCAGGTCGGGGTCGACCACCCAGGCCGCCGAGGTGGAGCCGGTGAAGGTACTGGCGAAGTCGGCCGGGTCGAGCGCGAACGGCCCGTACGAGGTGATCTCCGCGTCGCCCTGGCTCTCCCCCACCCCAGGGGCGAGACGCCAGTACGCCTCGGTGGCGTCCCGGGGCCGCCACGTGCCGACGACCACCACAGTGCCGGCACGCTCCGCGCCCCTGTCGTACAGCGGCACCCGCTCCCCGACCTCCAGGCTCAGTTGCGCGGCCACCTTCTCCGGCAACGTCACCTGCAACGGGTTGCTGCCGGGCACCGGCCACGCCCCGGCGGCCAGCTCGGCGTGCGCGGGCAGGTCGTCGAGCGTGGCCAGGTTGGCGAACATCGGGTCGTCGTCGGTACGGGCGGCGCCCACGTCACCGGTCAGTTCCCGCCCGGTGCCGGAGCGGGTCGCGGCCACGGTGACCGGGGCGCCGCCGAGGCCGTTCGCGAACTGTTCCCGTACCGCCCGGTCCCGTTCGGCGAACGCGGCGGCGTCGGCACCGCCGGAGCCGCTGATCAGCAGGCTGCGCTCCTCGGCCGGTGCGGCGTCGAGCACCGCCCGCGCGCCAGCGGAGACCGCCCGGCGGTTGTAGTCGGAGAGCCCGGTGACAAGCGCGACCGCGACGAGTGCCGCGACAGCGGCGGCGAGCAGCAGCCCACGGGCCTCTGTCGCCCGCCTCCACACCAGCTTCATCCGACGTCCTCTCCTGGCCCCGGCGGGCCGATGCCGAGAGAGAGCAGTGACACCCGCCAAAAGGTTCGCGCCCGTTACATGATCGTTATCGGTCCGCCGGCAACGCCTGGGTTGACGCTGCTCACTGAGCCGGGCCGAAAAGGGGACCGTCGGCAGCATCACGGCGCGGGACGTCGCACCCGGGGCTGTTGGAGTGCCCGCCGTCGGCCTGACCGCTACGCGGCGGGCGTCAGGGGCGCGGACGGTCGCGGTCCTTCGACGGCTGGACCCGCTTCGGCTCGCCGGGCATCTTCGGGTACTCCGGCGGGTACGGCATGTCGCCCAGCCCGTCCGCGGCGTCCCGCTCGGCCCACTCCAGCAGCGGCGTGATGTCCCACGCGGAGTCGTCGATGCCGGCGTGCGGGTCGCCGCGCTCGGCGAACCGGGCCGGCACCGTGCCCAGGTGGAAGTCGTCCGGGTCGACCTCGGGCAGTTCGTCCCAGTCGACAGGGGTGGAGACGGTGGCGCGGCCGTTGGCGCGCAGTGAGTACGCGCAGGCGATGGTGCGGTCCCGCGCCATCTGGTTGAAGTCGACGAAGACCCGCTCGCCGCGCTCCTCCTTCCACCAGGCGGTGGTGACCAGCTCGGGGCGGCGGCGTTCCAGCTCCCGGGCCAGCGCGATGGTGGCGCGGCGGACCTCCACGAACGTCCAGCGCGGCTGGATGCGCAGGTAGACATGCACGCCCCGGCCGCCGGACGTCTTCGGCCAGCCGGGCACGCCCAGCTCGTCGAGCAGCCCGCGCAGCTCACCGGCGGCGGTCACCGCGTCGGCGAAGTCGGTGCCGGGCTGCGGATCGAGGTCGACGCGCAGCTCGTCGGGGCGGTCGGTGTCGGCGGCGCGCACCGGCCACGGGTGGAACACCACTGTGCCCATCTGCGCCGCCCAGGCCACGTGCGCCAAATCGGCCGGGCACAGCTCGTCGGCCGGGCGGCCGCTGGGGAAGGCGATCCGCGCGGTGCGCACCCACGGGGGCACGCCCCGCTGCGGCACCCGCTTGGAGAAGAACATCTCCCCCTCGATGCCCTCGGGGAAGCGCTGGAGCGTGGTGGGCCGGTCGCGCAGGGCGCGCATGATCCCGTCGCCCACGGCGAGGTAGTAGCGGAAGACGTCAGCCTTGGTGAAGCCGCGCTGCGGGAAGATCACCCGATCAGGGCTGCTCAGCCGCACGGTGTGCCCCGCTACCTCGATCTCCTCGACCGCACTCCTGCCCGCCATCACGCGACCATATGCGATGCCACCGACACCCGACGTACCGTGGAACGGTGAGTCTTTCCGACAACGAACTGCCCCGTACCGAGGACGAATGGCGCGTCCGGCTGAGCCCCGAGGAGTTCCGGGTGCTCCGCGAGGCCGGCACCGAGGCGCCCTGGACCGGCGAGTACGTCGACACCAAGACCCCCGGCGTCTACCACTGCCGGGCCTGCGGGCTGGAACTGTTCCGCAGCCAGGACAAGTTCGACTCGCACTGCGGCTGGCCGAGCTTCGACGACGCCATCCCGGGTGCGGTCAAGGAGATCCCGGACAACACGCTCGGCATGCGGCGCGTGGAGATCCGCTGCGCGCGTTGCGACAGCCACCTCGGGCACGTCTTCGAGGGTGAGGGCTTCACCCCGAAGGACACCCGGCACTGCGTCAACTCGATCTCGGTGCGGCTGGAGCCCAGCGCCGGCTGACGGCGGCCTCACAGCCGCAGCAGGCCGCCGGCCTCGTCCACCTGGTCGGCGGCCTCGTCGTCCAGCCACACCCCGCCGGTGGCGAGGTAGCGGAAGCGGTACTCCCCCGGCGCGAGCCGGACCGTCACGGTACGGGTGCCGTCGCGGCGCGGCACCAGCTCGTGCCGGCCGGGCTCCCACCCGTTGAAGCAGCCGACCACGCTCACGGTGCCGGCCGGGGTGTCCCGGGGCAGCGAGAACGTCACCCGGGTCTGGTTGCCGAAGAGCTTGTTGCGCTTGATCACGAATCCTCCGGGGATTTTCGGCGGTCACAGGAGTCAACGCGTGACACGCCGGGAGCGACTCGCCGAGGGGCCGGATCAGGTTCCCCGGTTCCGGTTGCTCGAAGGTGTCCTCTGCGCGACTCTCGGATGACAGGTCCGTTTTCGGGGGGTTTCGCATGGCTGCCTGCGAGGTTTGCGGCAACGACTACTGGATGGCGTTCGAGGTCCGTACGGTCGACGGGTCACGGCACACGTTCGACTGCTTCGAGTGCGCGGTACACAAGATGGCGCCGATCTGCGAGCACTGCCAGATCAAGATCGTCGGGCACGGCGTCGAGGTCTCCGGCCGTTTCTTCTGCTGCGCCCACTGCGCCCGCGCCGTCGAGGGCGACCAGGGCGCCGAGGTACGCGACGCGGTCGGCGCCCGCCCCGCCTGACGCGGGCCGCTCCCGGGCGCCACAAACGTCGATCTCCGTCTACCATCCCTCCGGTGTCCCGACGGTTGATCATCGCGGCGGCCCTGGCCGCCACCCTCACCGGCTGCGGTTCCGCCACCGCGCCCGGCGCCGCGACCGCCCCCGATCCGGCCCTCGTCGCGCCCTCACCCACCGACGGCGGCGCCGCCGCGGCGCTGCGCGACCGGTACGCCGCGACCGGCAGCCTGGCCGGCCTGGCCGAGAAGCCCGGGTACGCCAGTGAGCAGCTCGACTCCGACGGTGTGGCCTGTGGTCGCCCGCTGCCCCTGCTCGACCGGCGGCTCGTCGCGTCCACCCGGGTCTTCGTCACGCCGGACGGCACCCCGGCCGGCGAGTTCGTCGAGATCGCCCAGGAGACCGTGGTCTACCCGGACGAGGCGGCCGCCGCGGACGCGGTACGGCAGATCTTCGGCGTGCTGGAGGCGTGCGAGCGCGACGAGGAGGACGGCCAGGTGGCCGCCGGCCACACCGCCGCGGACCTGCCCGCCGGGCTGGGCGTGCCGGGCCGGGCGATGTCGGCGACCATGACCGTGTCCGACGGCACGCGCTTCCCGCACCGCTACGGCTGCCTGCACCACGGTCGCGTGGCCCAGTGCGTCGCGGTCTGGACCCGCTCGGCGGCCGACACCGGCACCTGGTTCGAACGCGCCCTCACCGCCACCGCCACCGGCCTGCGCACGTCGAAGGGCTGAGTCGGCACGCCGGACCGGCAGGCCCGACCGGCGCGCTGAGTCGGCACGCCGGACCGACGCGCCCGCGCGGCACGCCAGACCACGCCGGACCAGCACGCCGGACCGCCGCGCGCCCAGGGTGCCCACCGCCGGCCGGAGACGCGCCGCCTAACCTGGGCCGATGCCCGTCGAGTCCCACCTGGCCGGCTTCGCCGACCTGGACACCCGCACCTTCCACGACCTGCTCCGGCTGCGCATCGACGTGTTCGTGGTCGAGCAGTCCTGCCCGTACCCGGAACTGGACGGCCGGGACGTCGAGCCCGGCACCCGCCACCTGTGGCTGAGCCGCGACGGCGCCGTGGTCGCGTACCTGCGGATCCTGGCCGACCCCGGCGGCGTGGCGCGGATCGGGCGGGTCGTGGTGGCGCCGGCGGCCCGCGGCGCGGGCCTGGCCGGCGCGCTGATGACCGAGGCCCTCGCGGTGGTCGGTGACGGGCCGTGCGTGCTCGACGCGCAGACGCATCTGGTCGGCTTCTACGCCGGGTTCGGCTTCACCGTCGACGGCCCCGGCTACGTCGAGGACGGCATCCCGCACACCCCGATGCGCCGCGACCCGACTCATTGACGTTTGTCGCTTTTTGTGGCAGCGTGCGGGCGGAGCCGCCACGCGGGAGAGGGCAACTCCCGACAGTCCGGGCGTCGTACACCGACACTCTTCCCGGAGGCTTTCCATGTCCACTCCGTACCGCCGCCCGTTACCGCTCGCGGCGGCGATCCTCGGCGTCTGCGCGGTCGTCGCGGCGCTGCTCACCACCGCGTTCTCCGGCCCGGCCGCGGCGCACGGGGCCGTGGTCGACCCGGCGTCGCGCAACTACGGCTGCTGGCAGCGCTGGGGCGGCGACTTCCAGAACCCGGCGATGGCCACCCAGGACCCGATGTGCTGGCAGGCGTGGCAGGCCGACCCGAACGCCATGTGGAACTGGAACGGCCTGTTCCGTGAGGGCGTGGCCGGCAACCACCAGGGCGCCATCCCCGACGGGCAGCTGTGCAGCGGCGGACGCACCCAGAGCGGCCGCTACAACGCCCTCGACACGGTCGGCGCCTGGAAGACCACGTCCGTCTCCAACAGCTTCCGGGTCAAGCTGTTCGACCAGGCCAGCCACGGCGCCGACTACATCCGCGTGTACGTGAGCAAGCAGGGCTACAACGCGCTCACCTCGCCACTGCGCTGGAGCGACCTGGAACTGGTCGGCCAGATCGGCAACACCCCGGCCAGCCAGTGGACGCGCGAGGTGGACGGCGTGTCCATCCAGATCCCTGCGAACGCGCCGGGCCGCACCGGACGGCACGTCGTCTACACCATCTGGCAGGCCAGCCACCTGGACCAGTCCTACTACCTGTGCAGCGACGTGGACTTCGGCGGGGCCGGCCCGACCACCCCGCCGACGAGCACGCCGCCCACCAGCACCCCGCCGACCAGCACCCCGCCCACCAGCACGCCGCCGACCACGCCGAACCCGGCCGGTGGCTGCACCGCGACGTACGCGATCACCGGTTCGTGGGGCGGCGGCTTCCAGGCCGAGGTGAAGGTGACGAACGGCGGCGGTTCACCGATCCGCGGCTGGTCGGTGAGCTGGAACTACCAGAACGGCCAGCAGGTCAACTCGGCGTGGAACGCCACCGTCACCACGAGCGGAACCCTCGTCACGGCGCGAAACGTGGCCTACAACGGCTCGCTCGCGCCTGGTGCCAGCACCTCGTTCGGCTTCACCGGCTCGGCCGGTGCGACGAACCCGGTGCCGAGCATCCTGTCCTGCACGACGACCGCCTGACGGCTGCCGTCCCGGTCGGGGCCCTGCTCGACACCGTCGTGGTGTTAAGCGGGGCCCCTTCCTCTACCGCAGGCGTTAAGAAGGGGCCCTTCCTTTCACACCAGGCAGTTGACGATGTCGGCGACCGGGCGGCGGCGGCCGGTGTAGAACGGGATCTCCTCCCGCACGTGCCGCCGGGCGCCGGAGGCGCGCAGGTCGCGCATCAGGTCCACGATCCGGTGCAGCTCGTCGGCCTCGAACGCCAGCATCCACTCGTAGTCGCCGAGCGCGAACGAGGCGACCGTGTTGGCCCGCACGTCCGGGTAGCCGCGGGCCATCTTGCCGTGCTCGGACAGCAGCTCACGCCGCTCGGCGTCGGGCAGCAGATACCACTCGTACGAGCGCACGAACGGGTAGACGCACAGGTAGGCGCGGGGCTCCTCGTCGGCCAGGAACGCCGGGATGTGGCTCTTGTTGAACTCGGCCGGGCGGTGCAGCGCCATCTGCGACCAGACCGGGGTGAGCGCCCGGCCCAGCGTGGTGCGGCGGAACCGCAGGTACGCGTCCTGCAGCGCGTCGCTGGACGACGAGTGCCACCAGATCATCAGGTCGGCGTCGGCGCGCAGCCCGGCCACGTCGTACGTGCCCCGGATCGTGACGTCCTTGCCGGCCAGCTCGGTGAAGAGCGACTCGACCTCGTCGACGACGTTCTCCCGCAGCGACGGCAGCGGGCTGGTGGCCCGGTACACCGACCACATCGTGTAGCGGATGGTCTCGTTGAGCTCCCGCAGCCGCGCCGCGTTGGTCTGCTCGGTCATGCTGCCGATCCTCCCAGTGCCGTGATGATCTCTTCGGCCGCCGTCTCGCCGGAGCGGACGCAGACCGGAATGCCGACGCCGTCGTAGCCGGCCCCGGCCACCGCAAGCGTCGGGCAGGCGGCGCGCAGCGTCGTCCGCGCCGCCGCCACCCGGGCGGTGTGCCCGGGCGTGTACTGCGGCAGCGCGCCACCCCACCGCTGCACGTGCCAGGCCACCGGGACCGGCAGCGGCGTGCCGAGCACCGCCGACAGCTCCCGGTGCACCGCGTCGGCCAGGTCGTCGTCGGTGAGCTGCAGCGACGCCTCGTCGCCGTACCGGCCCACCGAGGCGCGCACCAGCGCCAGCCCGTCCGGCCGCCGCAGGTGCCCCCACTTGGTGGTGAAGAACGTGGACGCCTTGATCGTCAGCCCCTCACCGGCCGGCACCAGGAAGCCGGACAGCTCCGGCAGGGCCGGGCCGGGCAGCGCCAGCGTGATCAGGGCGACGCTGGCGTAGTCGAGCACGCCCACCGTGTCGGCCACCTCGGGCGCGGCGGCGGCGAGCAGCCGGGCCGCCGGGCGGGCCGGCACCGCGAGCAGCACCGCGTCGGCCTCGACGTGCTCGGCGTCGCGAGTCGGCCCGACTGTGAGCCGCCAGCCGCCCGGGGTGCGGCGCAGCTCGCGTACCGCGGTGCCCCGGCGGATCGTCGCACCGCTCGCCGTCGCCGCCGCCTCGACCAGCGTGCTCAGCCCACCGGCCAGGGTGCCGAAGACGGGGGCGCCCGGCGCGCGCGGCGCTGCGGCCTGCGCGGCGCGTACCGCACCGACCAGCGTGTGCTCGGCGCGGGCCGCGCGGGCCAGCGCCGGCATCGTGGTGACCAGCGACAGGTCGTCGGCCCGCCCGGCGTACACGCCGCCGAGCATCGGGTCGACCAGCCGCTCCACCACGGCGTCACCGAGGCGCTTGCGGACCAGCTCACCGACGGAGGTGTCCTCGCCGTCGGCCAGCAGTGGCCGGCCCTCGTCGCGGTCGGCGTCCGCGGCCGGTGGCGCCACCGCCGCCACCTTCTCCAGATCCCCCGGTACGCCGACGAGCGTGCCGCCCGGCACCTGGCGCAACGTGCCGTCGACCAGCAGTGCGGCCTGCCCGACCGTGGGGTGCACGATCTCCTCGTCCAGGCCGAGGCGGCGGGCCAGCGTCACCGCCGCCGACTCGCCGCCGGCCGGGTCGCGCATCAGGAACGACTCCGCGCCGAACTCGACCGGGCCGCCGGCCAGCTCACCGGTGAACAGCTTGCCGCCGAGGCGGCCCGACTGCTCGTACACGGTGATCTCGGTGCCCTCGGGAGCCCGGTCGCGCAACCGGACGGCGGCGGCCAGCCCGGTGATCCCGCCACCGACGATCGCCACCCGCCACGGTCGCACCACTGTCGCCTCCTAGCGCTCCGGTCGCGCGGTCAGCTCGTGCACCAGCGCGACCACCCGGGTCAGCACGTCGGGGTCGGTCTCCGGCAGTACGCCGTGGCCGAGGTTGAACACGTGGCCGGGAGCGGCCCGGCCCTGCTCGACGATGCGCCGCACCTCGGTCTCCACGGCCGGCCAGGGGGCGAGCAGCACCGTCGGGTCGAGGTTGCCCTGCACCGCCTTGTCCGGCCCGATCCGGCCGGTGGCGACGTCCAGCGGCGTCCGCCAGTCCACGCCCACCACGTCGGCGCCGGCCTCGCCCATCGCGCCGAGCAGCTCGCCGGTGCCCACCCCGAAGTGGATCCGGGGCACGCCGGCGTCGGCGAGCCCGCCCAGCACGTACGCCGAGTGCGGCAGCACGAAACGGCGGTAGTCGGCCTCGGAGAGCGCACCCGCCCACGAGTCGAACAGCTGCACCGCGGAGACCCCGGCGTCGACCTGCACCTGGAGGAACGCCAGCGTCACCTCGGCCAGCCGCGCGCACAGCGCGTGCCACAGGTCCGGGTCGCCGTACATCAGCGCCTTGGTCTTGGCGTGCGTCCGCGACGGGCCGCCCTCGACCAGGTAGCTGGCGAGCGTGAACGGCGCGCCGGCGAAGCCGATCAGCGGGGTGTCGCCCAGCTCGACGACGAGCCGGCGGACCGCCTCGTCCACGTACGACACGTCGTCGCGGCCGATCGGGCTGATCCGCTCCACGTCGGCGGCGGTACGGACCGGCTCGGCCACCACCGGGCCGGTGCCGGGCACGATGTCCAGGTCGACGCCGGCCGCGGCGACCGGCACCACGATGTCGCTGAACAGGATCGCCGCGTCCACGCCGTGCCGGCGCACCGGCTGGAGCGTGATCTCGGTGACCAGCTCGGGCCGGCGGCAGGACTCCAGCATCGGCACGTTGGCCCGGATCTCCCGGTACTCCGGCAGCGACCGGCCGGCCTGGCGCATGAACCAGACCGGGGTGTGCGGGCCCGGCTCGCGCCGGCAGGCGCGGACGAAGGGCGAGTCGGCCGGCCCGCCGCGGCGGGGTTCTCCGTCTCGGGCGGCAGTGCCCGTGGTGTCGGTGGTCATCGCGGCCATCGTGCCACGCCCCCCGCGCGCGCCCGCGCTCACCGTCCGCATTTGTGACGTAGAAGGAAGGGCCCCCGCTTAACGCCTCCGGTAGAGGAAGGGGCCCTTCTTAACCGTCGATCACCCGGCGCGCCGTCGCGCGCCGCGCGGTGAGCGCGCATAGGCTGCCCGCATGGCCCCCCCGATCGCGCTCCCGGAAACGTTCGCTCGCGCGGTCGCGGGGCTGCGGTCGGTGACACCCCGCCCGGAGATCATCCTGGAGGAGGTCGGCGCGCCGCAGCGGCTGGCCCCGTTCGCGTTCGCGCTGTCCGCCGCCGTGATGCGCGACGACGACGAGGTGGCCACCGGCCGGCTGATCCTGCTGCACGACCCGGCCGGGCACGAGGCGTGGCAGGGCACGCTGCGGCTGGTCACGTACGTCACCGCCGAACTGGAGGTCGACCTCGCCAGCGACCCGCTGCTGCCCGGCGTCGGATGGACCTGGCTGACCGACGCGCTCGACGCGCAGGGCGCCGGGCACCGGGCGATCGGCGGCACCGTCACCCAGACGCTCTCCACCCGTTTCGGCGAGCTGGCCGGGCCGCCCGCCGCCGGTGACATCGAGATCCGCGCCTCCTGGACGCCGCTGCGCGCCGACCTCGGCCCGCACCTGCTGGGCTGGTGCACGCTGCTGGCCTCCACGGCCGGCCTGCCGCCGCCCGGCGTCACCGCGCTGCCCACCCGCCGCGCCGCCGGCGCCGCCTGACCGTCGTACTCTCCGCGCTGCCCACCCGCCCCGCCGCCGGCGCCGCCTGACCGTCGTACTCTCCGCGCGGCCCGGCCGGCTCGGCTGCTGACCGGCGCGGACGCCCGATGCGACGAAGGCCGCCCCGGCGAGCCGGGACGGCCTTCCGACGGACGCCGGTCAGAGGTAGTTCTCGGCCTCGTCGCAGACCTTGTCCAGGCCCTTGTTGGCCGCATCGAAGGCGGCCCGGTCGCCACGCGACGCCGCCGCGATGGCGGTGGTCAGCTTGTCCAGGCAGCTCGCGATGACCTTCTTCTGCCGGGCCTGCTCGTCCCGGTCGTTCTTGGTGCCGGTCAGGTCCTGCTGGGTGTCCGACAGCCGCTCCTGGACCGTCTTCAGCTCACCCTTGAGCTTCTCGATCTCCTGCTGGTTCGCCGAGATCGTGCCGTCCCGCTGGCTGACCGTCTGCCGGGACTTGTCCAGCTCGCCGCTGGTCGAGACGTACAGGAACGTCATCACGCCGCCGAAGACGAACAGCAACGCGGCGACGAGGCCGAGCACCAGCGCGGCCCACTTCCTGCCGCCGCCGGTCGCCGGCGCGGCGGCCGGCGGGCCGTACGGGCCGGGCGGCCCGGACATCGGCGGCGGCGCGAAGCCGGGGCCGGAGACCGGCGGAGCGGACGCCGGCGGGACCGACATCGGCTGCGCGTAGCCGGGGGCGGAGACCGGCGGGACGGAGACCGGCGGCGCCGACATCGGCTGCGCCGGCGGGGGCACCGGGGCGGCGCCGGGTGCGTATCCCGGCTGTCCCGGCGCGGTGGGCTGGTATCCGCCGTACCCGGAAGCGCCGTCGGACACGGTGGGCTGGTGCATTGTCGGCGCGGGCTGGTTCGGGTCGTACTGCTGGGGCGCGGGCCGGCTGCCGTACGGGTTGCCGTAGACCGTGCCCCCCGGCGCCGGGGGCGGGTTGTCGCCCCCGGCCGGTGGGTAGGACATGTCGTTCCTCCAGATGTGCTGGTCCCCCGCGGGGTGGCCCGATGGGCCGGGGTCGATGCGGTGCGGCCGGGCCGGTGTGGCCACCGGTCAGCAGAGCCGGAACCGGTCGCAGGCGGTCTTGATCGGCACCGCGAGCCCGATGCCCTCGGCGTTACGGGCCTTGGCCGTGGCGATGCCGACGACCTCCTTCGAACCGTTGATCACCGGGCCGCCGGAGTTGCCCGGGTTGATCGGCGCGTCGAACTGGATCACCGGGCCGCCGCCGCGCTCGTCCTCGCGGAACGCGCTGACCACGCCCGTGGTGACGCTGTCCTGCAACCCGAGCGGCGCGCCGACCACGATGATCTGCTGGCCGGACCGCACCGGGGCGCTGGCCGCGACCAGCCCGGTGAACTTGGCGGTGGTCTGGAGCTGCGCCAGGTCCTTGTCCTTGTCGGTGGCGATGATGGTCGCCTCGAACCGCTGGTCCTTGCGCTCCAGGAACACCTTGCGCTCACCCGCGGTGAAGACCGACTCGACCACGTGGAAGTTCGTCAGCAGCGTGGTGCCGCCGCCCGACGGCGCCTTGCCGACGGCGAACGCCGTACCGGTGAACTGCCCGGCCCGCACCCGGAACACGCTCGGCAGCACCGCGCTGGCCACCGCCTCCGGGTTGAAGGCCGCGTCGGCCTGCTTCTCCAGGCTGCCGGCGCGCTGCTCCAGGCCGTCGAGCCGGCTGGCGTCCGCGCCCTGCCCCTCGGCCATTCGCTTGTCGGCGGCGGCGAGCCGGTCGTCGAGCCGGTAGATCTGGTACGCCTGCACGCCGGTGACCACGGTCAGCACGGCGGCCAGGGCCAGCGCCACCACCGCCACCCGGCTGCGCCGGGACGCCGGGCCGGCCGGGCCGCCCAGGGGGCCGGGCTGACCCGGGTACGCGGAGACCTGCTGCGACGGCCCGGACACGGACTGGCCCGGGTACGCGGGCGCAGACACGGGCTGCCCCGGGTAGGCGGGCGCGGGCGTGGACTGGCCCGGGTACGACGGGCCGCTGCCGGACGGGCCCGGATGCGACGGTGCGGCGGGCTGCCGGTCGGGGTACGACGACGACCCCGGCCCGCCCGGATACGACGGCGACGCGGCCGGCTGGCCCGGGTACGCCGGAGCGGAGGTCCGGGAGGTCTGAGCCGGTACGGCCCCGTGGGACGACGGCTGGGCCGGCGCGGCGCTGTAGGACGGCTGGGCCGGCGCGGCGCTGTAGGACGACTGGCCCGGCTGGGTGGGCGTGGTGCCGTAGGACGACTGGCCCGGCTGGGCGGCCGTGGTGCCGTAGGACGACGGCTGGGCCGGGGCGGGCGGGGTCGCGACGCCGGACGAGGCCGCGTAGGGCGTGGGCTGCGGCGCGCCGGCCGCGTCCGGGCGACCCGGGTGGCCGGCGGGCGGCTGGACGGTGGCCCGGGCCGAGGGCGCCGGATAGCCGGTGCCGCCCCATTCGGATCCACCGGCGAACGGCACCGGGGCCGACCCGGCGGGCGGGGCGAAGCGCGGCGGCAGCGGCCCCGGCCGGTCGGCCGCCGTGTCGCCGCCGACCTGCCCCGGCACGTCGTCGCCGGTTCCGTACCCGCCTGTCATGCTCGACCGTCCTCCCCGTCGGCTTCGCCGACGCCCCCCGACCGCTGTGGCACGGCCCGTACGCCGTTCGCGGCTCGATGGACCGTACCGGCGGGAACGGGCTTTGTCTTCCCCGTTGTCCGACCCTCTCACGGCCTCGCAACCCGCACCTTTCGGTCACCTGGCGGCCGTCGCGCCGACACGCACCCGACCGGCTGCGCACACCGGATCGTCCGGCCTACTAGGGTTGTCAGGTGACCGACGAACCACCCCTGCGCCGTCGGGCCGCCGAAAGCCGTACCGGAGAGGCGTCCGCCGATCCGACGTCGGCCCTGCCGGAGCCGGCGGACGCGGGGATCGAGACCGACCCGGACGCGGCCGTCCCCCTGACCGCGCCGCGCGACGGCACGCCCGCCCCGGTGGCCACACCTGCCGAGCTGGACGAGGTCGTGGCCCGCTTCGCGGCCGGCACCGGCCCGGTGGCCCTCGACGCCGAACGCGCCTCCGGCTACCGCTACAGCCAGCGCGCCTATCTGGTGCAGCTGCGCCGCGGCGGCGCCGGCACCGCGCTCATCGACCCGCTGCCGCTGCCCGACCTGTCCGCCCTGGACGCGGCGATCGCCGGGACCGAGTGGGTGCTGCACGCGGCCAGCCAGGACCTCGCCTGCCTGGCCGAGGTGGGGCTGCGCCCGCGCCGGTTGTTCGACACCGAACTGGCCGCCCGGCTGGCCGGGTTCGAGCGGGTCGGCCTGGCCGCGCTGACCGAACAGCTGCTCGGGTTCAGCCTGGAGAAGCACCACTCCGCCGCCGACTGGTCCAGCCGGCCGCTGCCGGAGTCCTGGCTGACGTACGCGGCGCTCGACGTGGAACTGCTCGTGGACCTGCGCGACGCGCTGGACGAGGAGTTGCAGCGGCAGGGCAAGTCGGGCTGGGCGGCGGAGGAGTTCGACGCGCTCGTGCGCAACGGCGCCCGCCCGCCGCGCGTCCGTGCGGAGCCGTGGCGGCGCACGTCCGGCATCCACCGGGTACGCGGCGCGCGCGCCCAGGCCCGGGTGCGTTCCCTCTGGTACGCGCGGGACCAGATCGCCGCCCGCCGGGACGCCGCCCCGGGCCGGGTGCTGCCCGACTCGGCCATCGTCGCCGCCGCCGAGCTGGACCCGAAGGACGAGAAGACGCTGCTCACGCTCCCCGGGTTCGGTGGGCGGTCGGTGCGCCGGCTGGCGCGTACCTGGCTGGCGGCGCTGGACGACGCGCGCCGGCTGCCGGACGACGCGCTGCCGGTGAGCCCGGCTGTGGAGGGCCCGCCTCCGCCGCACCGGTGGGCCGAACGCGACCCGGTGGCGGCCGGGCGGCTGGCCCGCGCCCGGGAGGTGGTGGTCGGCACCGCCGGTGCCCACCGGCTGCCGGCGGAGAACCTGATCGCGCCGGACTCGATCCGCCGGCTGGCGTGGCAGCCGCCCGCGGAGATCACCGACGAGACGGTCGCGGAGACGCTGCGCGGGTTCGGCGCCCGCGAGTGGCAGATCGGTCTGCTGCTGCCCGCTCTTACCGAGGCGCTGCGCACCCCGCAGCAGTAACGTCGGTGGCAGGTGTGAGGTGGGCCACGCGGGGGGTGGTGCCACGTTTGGTTACTGGCGAGTAGCATCCGGGGAAATGCCCGTGCCGAGGGAGGCTCCAAGTGCCCCGTGAAGTCCGGGATGTCGTCTTCGTCGACGGCGTCCGTACCCCGTTCGGCAAGGCGGGTGGGATGTACGCCAACACCCGCGCCGACGATCTGGTGATCCGCTGCATCCGCGAGCTGATGCGCCGCAACCCGCAACTGCCGCCGGAGAAGGTGGAGGAGGTGGCCATCGCCGCCACCACCCAGATCGGTGACCAGGGCCTGACCATCGGCCGCACCGCCGCCCTGCTGGCCGGCCTGCCCAAGACCGTGCCCGGCTTCGCCATCGACCGGATGTGCGCCGGCGCGATGACCGCCGTCACCACTGTGGCCAGCGGCATCGCCGTGGGCGCGTACGACGTGGCCATCGCCGGCGGCGTCGAGCACATGGGCCGCCACCCGATGGGCGAGGGCGTCGACCCCAACCCGCGCATCGTCGCGGAGAAGCTGGTCGACCCGTCCGCCCTGGTGATGGGCTCCACAGCGGAGAACCTGCACGACCGCGTCCCGCACATCACCAAGGAGCGCACCGACGCGTTCGCGCTGGCGTCGCAGCAGAAGACCGCGAAGGCGTACGCCAACGGCAAGCTCCAGGGCGACCTGGTGCCGGTGGCGGTCCGCGACCCGGAGGCGGGCTGGGGCCTGGCCACCGTGGACGAGGCGCCCCGGGACACCTCGATGGAGAAGCTGGCCGGGCTGAAGACCCCGTTCCGGCCGCACGGCAAGGTCACCGCCGGTAACGCGGCCGGCCTGAACGACGGCGCCACCGCCGCGCTGCTGGTCGCCGAGGAGACCGCCCGCGAGCTGGGCCTGCCGGTCGGCATGCGCCTGGTGTCGTTCGGTTTCGTCGGCGTCGAGCCCGAGGTGATGGGCGTCGGCCCGATCCCGTCGACCGAGAAGGCGCTGCGCATCGCCGGCCTGAGCATCGACGACATCGGCCTGTTCGAGCTGAACGAGGCGTTCGCGGTGCAGGTGCTCGCCTTCCTCGACCACTTCGGCATCGCCGACGACGACCCGCGGGTCAACCCGTGGGGCGGCGCGATCGCCATCGGTCACCCGCTCGCGTCCTCCGGCGTCCGGCTGATGACCCAGCTCGCCCGCCAGTTCGCCGAGCACCCCGAGGTCCGCTACGGCCTCACCGCCATGTGCATCGGCATCGGCATGGGCGGCACCGTGATCTGGGAGAACCCGCACTGGGAGGGTGGAGACAAGTGAGCCTCGCCGCACCGAACGAGGTCGTCACCAAGGCGCTGCTGCGCCAGGTGGCCGTACCCGGGCTGGACCGGCCCGCCGCCCTCATCACCCTGGACAACGGCTTCGACCACACCAAGCCGAACACCTTCGGCCCGGCCGGTCTGACCAGCCTGGACGAGGCGATCACCGCAGCGCTGGCGGCCGAGCCGGCGTTCATCGCGGTCACCGGCAAGCCGTACATCTTCTGCGTGGGCGCGGACATCACCAGCCTGCCCGCGCTGGAGAACCGCGAGCAGGCGCTGGAGATCGGCCGGCTGGGCCACCGGGTCTTCGCCCGCCTCAAGGACAGCGGTGTCCCCACCTTCGCGTTCGTGAACGGCGCGGCGATGGGCGGCGGCCTGGAGCTGGCGCTGCACTGCCACTACCGGACGCTGTCGGCGGGCGCGGCGGCCCTGGCGCTGCCCGAGGTCTCGCTCGGCCTGATCCCCGGCTGGGGCGGTACGCAGCTGCTGCCGAACCTGATCGGCATCCCGGCCGCCACGCAGGTGATCATCCAGAACCCGCTGATGCAGAACAAGATGCTCAAGCCGAAGCAGGCGGCCGAGATGGGCATCGCGGACGTGCTGCTGGAGCCGGCCGACTTCCTGGAGCGGTCGCTGGAGTGGGCCGCCGGCGTGGTCCGGGGCGAGGTCACCGTGACCCGTCCCGAGGTCGACAAGGACATGTGGGCGGGCGTGCTCTACTTCGCCCGGCAGACCCTCGACCAGCGGCTGCACGGCGCGGTCCCGTCCGCGTACAAGGCGCTGGACCTGCTGGAGACGGCGAAGGACGCCGACTTCGCCACCGGCACCGCGGCGGAGGACGAGGCCCTGGCGGACCTGGTCTTCTCCGAGGAGCTGCGCAGCGGCCTGTACGCCTTCGACCTGGTGCAGCGGCGGGCCAAGCGGCCGGCCGGCGCGCCGGACAAGGGCCTGGCCCGTCCGGTCACCAAGGTGGGCATCGTCGGCGCCGGCCTGATGGCCAGCCAGCTCGCGCTGCTGTTCGCCCGGCGGCTCCAGGTCCCGGTCGTGATGACCGACCTGGATCAGTCCCGGGTGGACAAGGGTGTCGGCTACGTGCACACCCAGATCGAGAAGGCCGTCAGCAAGGGCCGGATGGACAAGGGCACCGCGGCCAAGCTGTACGGCCTGGTGTCCGGCTCGGTCGACAAGTCCGTGTTCGCCGACGCCGACTTCGTCATCGAGGCCGTGTTCGAGGACCTGGGCGTCAAGAAGCAGGTCTGGGCCGAGCTGGAGAAGATCGTCAAGCCGGAGGCGGTGCTCGCCACGAACACCAGCTCACTGTCCATCACGGAGATGGCCGCCGAGCTGGAGCACCCGGAGCGGGTAGTCGGCTTCCACTTCTTCAACCCGGTCGCGGTGCTGCCGCTGCTGGAGATCGTCCGCGGCGAGCGGACCGACGACGCCACGCTGGCCACCGCGTTCGCGGTCGGCAAGCAGCTCAAGAAGTCGTCGGTGCTGGTGAAGGACGCCCCGGCGTTCGTGGTGAACCGGCTGCTGACCCGCTTCCTCGGCACCGTGTTCGCCGCCGTCGACCAGGGCACTCCGCTGGACGTGGCGAACAGCGCGCTGGACCCGCTGGGCCTGCCGATGCGTCCGCTGGCGCTGCTGCAGCTCGTCGGGCCGGCCGTGGCGTACCACGTCGGCGGCACCCTGCACGAGGCGTTCCCGGACCGGTTCGGGGTCAGCGAGAACCTCAAGCGGATCGCCGACTCGGGCCAGCCGATCGTGGTCGACGACCAGATCAACGACGAGGTCGCGAAGCTGCTCGTGGTCGGCGACGAGCCGCTCACCGCCGAGCAGGTCCGGCAGAACGCGCTGGACGCGCTGGCGCAGGAGATCCGGCTCATGCTCGACGAGGGCGTCGTCGCCGAGGCGCAGGACATCGACCTGTGCATGATCCTCGGCGCCGGCTGGCCGTTCCACCTGGGCGGCGTCACGCCGTACCTGGACCGGACCGGCACCTCCGAGCGGGTGACCGGCAAGCGGTTCCTGCCGCGCGGCGTGGCAAGCCTGCGCTGACCGACCGCACCGCATCGATCGCGGTGGTCGGGCTGTCCGTTCCGGACGGTCCGCCCACCGCGATCGGCGTCTGCGGCCCAGGTCACGGGTAGGTCGCGGTTTTCCGTCGCCGCCCTTGGGCGGGACAGCGGGCCGGCGGTGGTCCTGGCTACGATCACGCGTCCAGTTTTCTCACAGGAGCTGCCTACATGTCCCAGCCGCCGTCCAGTCCCTATTCCGGCAACTACCCCTCGTCCCCGCAACAGCCCGGTGGCTACCAGCCGCCGCAGCAGCCGCAGTACGGCGGCGACTACCCGCAGGCTCCGCAGCAGCAGTACGGCGGCGACTACCCGCCGCAGCAGCCGCAGTACGGCAGCCAGCTCGGCGCGCCGGTCCCGCCGAAGAAGAAGTCCGGCGTGGGCAAGGTCCTGCTGATCGTCCTCGCGGTGGTCCTGGTGCTCTGCGTCGGCGGCGGTGTCGCCGCCTACTTCGCCACGAAGGACACCGTCGACGAGGTGGTCACCGCCACCAAGACCCGGGTGGTGGAGCCGCAGACGCTCGGCGGCCGGGCGAAGGTCACCGACCCGCAGCTGCAGTCCGCCGCGGCGCAGATGAAGGCCCAGCTCAGCAAGGACGTGCCGGACGCGACCAGCACCGTCGGCGCGTTCTACGGCAACCCGGCCAAGAAGGACCTGGTCATGATCGCCGCGGTGTCCGGCGTCATCGCGGACCCGAAGAAGGAGCTGGCCGACGCCACCGCGGCGGTCGCCCCGGACCTGGCCACCAAGGACTTCAAGACGGTCGACGCGGGCCCGCTCGGCGGCGACGCCAAGTGCTCCGACGGCAAGGCGTCGGACGTTCCGGTGGCCGTCTGCATCTGGGTCGACCGGGGCAGCCTCGGCATGGTGGTGGTCTACTTCAAGTCCGCGGCCGAGCTCCAGTCGGAGTTCGTGACGATGCGCGGCGAGGTCGAGAAGCAGGACTGACGCCCGTCACGCACCGGGCCCCCGCCGTGACGGCGGGGGCCCGGTGTCGTTTCCGGATCAGGCGGACGCGGCCCGTTCGGCGGGGCTCCGGCAGACACAGAACTCGTTGCCCTCGGGGTCGGCCAGCACCACCCAGCCGGTCCCGTCCGGCCGGCGCCGGTCGGCCACCATCGTGGCGCCCAGCTCACGCAGCCGCGCCACCTCCTCGTCCCGGGTGCCCTCGGCGGCGTGCAGGTCGAGATGGAAGGCGCCCTTGCCGTGCCGCTCACCCACCTCGACGAACAGCAGGTCGGGGCCGTGCCCGCCGGGTGCGGCCAGGACCGCCTCCGGGTCGCCCGGGTGGTCGTCGTCGGCGAGCCGGCGGTCGAGCACGCGGGCCCACCAGCCGGCCAGGGTGTACGGGTCGTCGGACTCGACGGTCACGCAGTGGATCTGTGCACTCATGGTGCTTCCTCCTGTGGGGAGCGCGCCCCGGCACAGTGGGAACGTCAGCGGGGAACGCGGGGCGCGGGACGGTTCACGACGGACATCGACCACACCCCCTTCCACCTCTCGGGCTGACCCGGTTGATCATTCCACCGCCCCCCGGCGTCCACAACCCCGCCCTGTGCAAGGAAGGGCCCCTTGTTAACAGCGAGGTGTTAACAAGGGGCCCTTCCTCTACCGGAGGCGTTAAGAAGGTGCCCTTCCTTACGGGCCGACGAAGACCGCCTTCGCGCGCCAGTCGACGCCGTCGACCGCCGGGCCGCTGAGCACCGTGAACGTCCCCGCCGGGGCGCCGTTCACCCAGTCGACGGCGGACAGGTCACCGGTGCTCCGGTTCACCTTGTAGAGCGTGGAGCCGGCCACGAAAACGGCGCCCGCGTCGGAGAACCCGCTCGCCCCGGACACCGAGAACCGGTCGGCGCCGACCACGCCGCTGTCCGGCGTGAACCAGCGCCAGAACAGGCCGTTCTGCCCGGTCAGGGTGTAGTAGAGCCGCCCGCCGGTGTAGAACATGCCGGCCACGTTCGGGATCTCGGCGTAGAAGCCGGTGGTCGCGCCGACGTACGTCTGCCCGGCCGGGCCGGAGTTGGTCACCACGTTGTCCCAGTAGGGGTCGTGGTACGGGTCGACCAGCTCGGGCGTGCCGAACGTGGTGCCGTTGAACGTACGCCGGTACAGCGCGCCGTCCGCGCCGTAGAACAGCGTCCCGCCGACCCAGAACGCGCCACGCGCGCCCGCCCAGACGGTCCCGTCCGGGTCGGCCACCGGGGCCGGCGCGCCGACGGCGTTCTGCCCGTCGTACGAGCGCACCTGCACGGGCGAGCCGGCGCCGCTGGGCGGTGGCCCGGTCTTGACGATCTCGATGGCGTTCACCAGCGGGTTCTCCCGCACGTGGCGGAACTCGATGTCGATCGAGCCGTCGCTGACCACGGTGAACTCGCGCATGGTGCCCACGTTGTGCCCGGCGGTGGCGGACAGGTCGAGGTCGTCGAGGACGACGGCGCCCTCCAACGCGACGTCGAAGATCCGCGTGCCGGCGTTGGCGGTGCCCGCGTACCGGTTGGCCAGGTAGAGCCGCACGTGCACCTCGGTGCCGGTGGCCACCGGGAACTGCCAGGTCATCTCCGTCCCGCCGGACGGGTCGTACCGTTCGTCGTTGTAGAGCACGGCCGGGGTGCCGGCCGGCACCGTCGAGTCCACGGTGGGGGCGGTGGTGTAGCTGGAGGTGCTGCTGCCGGTGTTGCGGTACGGGCTGGGGCTGGAGCTGGTGTCGGCCGCCCAGTCCGGCCCGCCGTCGGTGGCGGCGACGGACGAGCCGCCCGCGTTCACCCGGTGCAGCACGTTCGTCGGCTGCGGCAGGCCGGCCTGGTACACGTTGCCGGGCAGCGTCGCCGTGGTGGCCGGGTGCGGGGCCTTGCCGCCGGCGAGCGGGAAGAACGCGATCCGCTCCCGCCGGTACTGGAAGTTGCCGATCCAGAGCGTGTCGCCGCCGATCCAGAGCCCGGATTCGGTGACGAGCATCTCGGACGCGCCGATGCCGCGCGGGTGCCGGCCCGGGTTCCAGGACAGCGGCAGGCCGTTTACCGGGTCGAGCGCGGCGATGCTGGCCCGGCCGACCGCGCCGGCCCGGGCGTTGTCGGTGCCCGTGGTGTTGTTCAGCCAGCGGAGGTGACCGCCGACGTAGACCGCCTGCTCGCTGATGCCGACGGACAGGAACGTGTCGCCGCCGCTGTAGTCGACCCAGGTCGGCTGGAGAGCGGAGCCGGTCGCGCCGGCCTCCCAGCGGGCCGCGGTGTCGCAGAGCGTGCCGCTGTACGGGGCGCCGGTGGTGACCACCACGAAGTAGCTGTTGTCCGGGGAGAACGCGACGTCGCGGACGTACGAGTCGAACGACTGCCACTTGCAGCGCGGCGTGTACCGGGCGGTGTTCCAGTCCGCGACGGTGGCGGCGGTGGCACCCAGGTCGAACTTGACGATCTGGTCGTGCAGCACCCCGTCGGCCTTCTTGAAGTTGCCGATGACGACGAGCTGCGTGCCGTCCGGGGATACCGCCAGCTTTTCCGCGCCCACGCCGGCCTTGGCGCCGCTGACGCCGTCCCAGTTGTGGTTCTCGGTCAGCGTCGTGGTGAGGTAGCCGTCGACAGCGCCGGTGGTGGCGTTGAGCGAGGCGAGCCCGCCGCGCGGGTTGGGGTTGCCGGCGGTGGTGAAGATGCCGCCGACGAGCAGCCGGTTGCCGACCAGCGCGATGTCCTTGATCAGCCCGTTGAACGCCGGCGGCGCGAAGCTGGTGACGACCGCACCGGTGGCGACGTCGAGCAGGGCCACCTTGCGCCGGGTCACGCCGTTGACGGTGTTGAACTTGCCGGCGACGAAGACGGTGCCCGCCGTGGGACCGCCGACGACGGCCGTCACCTCGTTGTCGAGCGTGGGCGCGAACGCGGTGTCCACCTGCCCGGTGGCCTTGTCGAAGGCGAGCAGGTAGCTGCGGGCGATGTCGACGTCGGAGTTGCGGTTCTGCACCCGGGTGAACGAGCCGCCCGCGATGATCTTCGTACCGGCGTCGTGGATCGCGTCGACCGAGCCGTCCTGGACGTCGGGCGAGGCGGTGGAGGGGACGGTGTGGACCACTTTGTCGTGGCCGGGCGCGGCGTTGGCCGACGCGGGCGTGGCCGGCGAGAGGCCGGCGACGGTGAGGGCGCCGGCGGTGAGAACCGCGAGAAGACGGCGGCGGCGCGGGGCCGAGGCGTGGGTCACGGGCAGCTCCGGTGGGTGAGTGAGGCGTCGCTGCGCTCACTCTCCGTTGATCCACACCTCCGCGTCCAGCGGGAGTGGCGCATTCTGCCCGACCACCGGGTCGCCGGGGCCGACCACCGTCGGGTCCGGCCAGGACAGCCGAGACCGTCCGCACGAAAAGGTGAGGTCGTCTCACCGCCTGGTCGGGCTGAGGTGGGCGGTCAGGTGGATGCCGGCGGGTCGGCCGACGGAAGCGTGACTGTCACCTCCAGGCCGCCGCCGGGCTGGGCGACCGCCTTGACCGTGCCGCCGTGCGCGTCGCTGACGGCCCGCACGATCGACAGGCCGAGACCGGAGCCGCGCGCGCCGGTGCGTTCCTGGCCGCCGCGCCGGAACGGCTCGAACAGCCCGGGTACGTCGGCCGGTGCGACCTCGAAGCCGGTGTTCCCCACGACCAGCCAGGACCGTTCCCCGTCGGTGCCGGTACGTACCCAGATCCGCCCGTGCAGGTGGTTGTAGCGGACCGCGTTCTCCACCAGGTTGCCGGCGAGCCGGTCGAGCAGGCCGGGGTCGCCGACCACCGGCGCCGGGCGCAGCGAGGTGTGCACCTTCAGGCCGATGCGCTCCACCTCCCGGGAGACCGCTGAGAGCGCGTTCGCGGTGCCGATGGCGAGGTCCGACTCGGCGCGCCGGGCGAGCCGCCGTCCGGTCTGCGCCTCGCTGCGCGCCAGCACCAGCAGCGCGTCGACGAGGCCGTTGGCGCGTTCGGAGGCGTCGCGCACCACGCCGGCCATGCGGCGGTACTCGGCGAGGTCGGCGTCGTCGTCGCTGAGCGTCACGTCGATTTCGGTACGCATCACCGCCAGCGGGGTTCGCAGCTCGTGCGAGGCGTTCGCGACGAACCGTTTCTGCGTCTCGAACGCGCCGCTGATCCGGTCGAGCATGGCGTCGAACGTCTCGGCCAGCTCGGCCACCTCGTCGTCGGCGCCGGACCAGCCGATGCGCTCGTCGAGCGTGGCCTCGCCGAGCCGGCGGGCGGTGGCGGTGACCTGGTGCAGCGGGCGCAGCGCCCGGCCGGCCACCAGGTACGCCCCGGCCACCCCGACCACGCTGATCGCCACCAGCGCGAGCAGGCCCTTGACCAGCAGTTCCTGTGACGCGGCGTCCACCAGTTGCCGCTGCCACTGCCCGGCGTCGAGCGTGCGCCCGTCGCTGAGCACCACAGTGGTGCCGGGTAGCAGCTCGTCGGTGGGGCGCAGCGCGTCGCGGACCAGCAGCCAGGCCAGCAGCACCAGGATCGCCCCGGCGCCGACCAGCAGCACGCCGTTGAGCAGGGTCAGCCGCAGCCGCAGCGTCGGCCGTACCCGGCGCGTGGCCGGCGCGCTCACTGCCGTACCCCGCCGATGCGGTAGCCCGCACCCACGACGGTGTCGATGAGCGGCGGGTCGCCGAGCTTCTTGCGCAGCGTCATCACGGTGACCCGGACGATCGTGGTGAACGGGTCGGTGTTGGCGTCCCAGACCCGCTCCAGCAGCTCCTCGCTGGACACCACCGCGCCGCGCGCCTTGAGCAGCTCGGCGAGCACGCCGAACTCCTTGTTGGTGAGGTCGAGCGGCACGCCGCCCCGGCTCACCACCCGGCGGGCCGGGTCGAGCACCAGATCGGCCACCTCCAGCACGGGCGGCGCGGCCGGGGTGGCGCGGCGGCCGAGCGCCTGCACCCGGGCCACCAGCTCGTCGAACGCGAACGGCTTGGCCAGGTAGTCGTCGGCGCCGAGCTGCAACCCCTCGACCCGGTCGGCGACGGTGCCGCTGGCGGTGAGCATCAGCACCCGGGTCAGCGCGCCGGATGCGGCCAGGTCGGCGCAGATCCGGTCGCCGTGCACGCCGGGCAGGTCGCGGTCCAGGATCACCACGTCGTAGCGGGTGACGAACGCCGCCTCGTGCCCGGCGTCGCCGTCGTAGGCGACGTCGACCGCCATTCCGCGCTTACGCAGCCCGCGCCCGATCGCGTCGGCGAGGTTGCGCTCGTCCTCGACCACCAGTACCCGCATCCCGGCCTCCCACCTCGTGACCCCTGACAACCTAGTGCGGCAGGCAAAACCGGCCGCCGGAGGAGCCGACCCGCGAGACGACCGTCGACGAGCGCCGGCGAGCGCGGCGGGGGCAAACGCTCGGGCCACCTCGCCCGGCCCGAAGCCCTAAGGTGTGACTCTCCGTGACGTTGACACGGGTTGGCGGCTTCGTCACGGACGGTGATGAGCGCTCGTTCGACCGAACCGGACGACCGGGAAGGCAAATCGCCTTGACCTGGTAAAACCCTCAACCCGCCTCTACTGGAGGAGACACCCCTCCGCGCCCTTTGCTCTGCAGCCTCATGCGCAGCGATAGCCGTGGGTCACCGATGCGCCGATGGCTGCAGAGCAAAGGGGCGCGGGGGTGACCATGCCGCGGGGACGCTGCGGCTACGGTCGGTGACAGCACACCGGGTCGATCGCCCGTGCGGTGGCACGGGCCGCCGTTGCAGAAAACCTTCGGGTACGCGATGCTCGGCGGCGATGATCGACAACCGCAGCAGCCACAGGCCACGGCCACGCCGGGCGGGCTCCCGATGAGCGGCCGCGACATCGCGTACCGCCGGTTCCGCTTCCCGGCGGACCGGGAACGGGGTCGTGCGGACGGGCTGCGCGCCGGGCCGGACGGGCTGACGCCCGACGGCGATGCCGGCCGGGTCACGCACACCGACCCGCACTCCGGGACCACGGCCGAGTACGCCGCCGGCGCCTGGACCTCCCCCGTGACGTCCGTCGGCTTCGCCGTCACCGAACTGGTGCCATCCTGGACCGCCCACACCCCGCCCGGCTGCTGGCTGCGGGTCGAACTGCGCGGCTGGGCCGATGACACGGCCACCACCGGCTGGTACGAGCTGGGCCACTGGGCCGCCGACGACAGCGCCGTGCACCGCGCGTCGGTACCCGGGCAGGAGGACGACCGGGCGCGGGTCGCCGCCGACACGCTGCGGGTGACCGGCGCGACGGTGACCGGCTGGCAGGTCCGGGTGACGCTGTTGCGCCGGCTCGACGCGCCCGCCGGCCCGGTGCTGCGCACTGTGGGCGTGGTCGCGTCCACCGATCCGCCCGCCACCGCAACCGCAACCGCAACCGACGATGGCGCCGACGCCGACGCAGCCGGCACGCAGCCCGCCGCCACCGGCGCTGACGCCGACGCCGCGCTTCGGCCGGGGGCCGCATGGGGACGGGTGCTGGACGTGCCGCGCTACGCGCAGCGGCTGCACGCCGCCGGGGAGAACCGCTGGGGTGGCGGCGGCGACTCCTGGTGCAGCCCCACCTGCGTGTCGATGGTCCTCGACTTCTGGGGCGCCGGGCCCACCCCGGACCGGTACGCGTGGGTGGCGCCGCCCGGCCCGCGCCCGCAGGTGGTGCACGCCGCCCGGCACTGCTACGACCACGCCTTCGGCGGGCCGGGCAACTGGCCGTTCAACACGGCGTACGCGGCGACGCACGGGGTGGACGCCTTCGTCACCCGGCTGCGCTCGCTGGCCGAGGCGGAACGGTTCGTGGCCGCCGGCATCCCGCTGATCGTCTCGGCCGCGTTCACCGCCGGTCAGGTGCCCGGCCTGGACTACGACACCCGGGGGCACCTCATGGTGCTGGCCGGCTTCACCGCCGACGGCGACCCGGTGCTCAACGACCCGTACGCCCCGGACGACGAGCGGGTCCGCCGCACCGTGCCGCGCGGACCGTTCGAGAGCGCCTGGCAGGCGGGCAGCGGCGGGATCGCGTACGTGCTGCGGCCGGAGTCGACGCCGCTGCCGCCGCCACCGGCGCAGGCCAACTGGTGATCAGCGGCCGACCGGCCAGATCGCCATCCCCCCGGTCGGGCGCAGGCACACCAGTTCCGTACCCGTGTCCGCGCACTCGGACCAGGCACCCGGCAGGATCCCCCGGATCCGTACCTGCCCGGCCGCCACGTCCAGCGCGCCGACGAGCGTCCGGTCCTCGGTGAGCGTGCGCAGTCCGATCAGCGGCCCGGACTGCAGGCCGTTGCCGGAGACGCGCCAGCGTCCGAGCCGGGCCAGCACGCGGCCGGTCGGCGGGTCCAGCACCGACAGTTCCAGTTCCTCCCCGACCCCGCGCTCGGCGGCGATGAGCCGGTCGCCGACCGGGCCCATGCCCAGCCAGCGCTCGTCCGACCAGGCCGGACGGCCGGTGGCCGGGTCGAGGGCCTGCGCGCCGCCCACCTGGTCGCGCAGGCACACCATTCCGGCGCAGTCGGCGAACCAGAGCCCGGCGCGGGAGCCGACCGGCAGGCTCCACCGCTCGTCGAGCCGGTCCAGCCCGTACCCGGTGACCGTGCCCCGGGCGTCCTCGACCAGCAGGAGATCGGCCACCACCTGCGCGTACCGGTAGGTGGCGCGATCGGCCGCGGGCGCCACCTGGCCGGTGTGCGCGACCACGCCGGAGTCCGCGTCGTACACGGTCACCCGGCCCTGCGGGGTGACCAGCACGAGCTGCGTCACCCCGTGGGTGTCGTGACGGTATCCCACCTCCTGACCGGGCACGGGCAGCGTCCATCGCACCGCGCCCGAGGCCGGGTCCACGGCCCGCACGGTGCCCGCACCGGGCGGGCGGGGATTCTCCAGCAGCAACCCGCCGGAGGCGGTCCGGACCGGGTAGCCGGGGTGCCGCCAGCGCAGCGCGCCGGTGGTCGCGTCGAGCATCGCCGAGACCGAGTCGCCGTCCCCGGCCGGGCTGCTCGTCACCAGCAGTCCCCCGCCCACGGCGGTGAGGTCGAGCACGTGGTCACCGGCGGTCAGCGCGAACCGCCACACCGGTTGCCCGCCGGGCAGCCGGTGTGCGGCGACCACCCGCCCACCCCGGCCGATCGCACCGGGGCCGTCGGCCACCACCACCCGGTCCGGCAGGAGCACGAACGCCGCACCCTGCGGGGCGGGCACCCGGATCGGCTCGGGCCGGCGCGGCGGCGCGGCGGCGGCGGTGACCACGAGCAGCACCAGAGCACCGAGCAGCGCCACCCGTGCCGTCCGGCCCGGCGGCCGGCGGGGCGGCCGGTCGGCCGGCTCGTCGGCGGACTCGCCGTGCCGCATCTCCCCCAGCTCGATCACCGGGCTCACGTCAACCGCCGCACCATGTAGTCGCCGCCGGGCCGGCGGCAGACCAGCAGCGTCACGCCCGTGGTGCAGTCGGTGCCGGTGTACGTGCCCCGGACCGAGGGCGGGTCGCCGGACAGGGCCACCTCGGCCAGGAGCCGGCGGCCGCCGCCCAGCGGTCGTGTCGCCAGCAGCGGGCCGCCCGACTCGTGCTGCGGGACCAGGGTCCAGCCGCTGAGGTCGGCGATCAGCCGCCCGTCGTCCTGGTCCAGCACCGCCAAGCCGTCGTCGATGTCGGTGTCGGGGACACCGACGAGCAGCCGGCCGCCACGCTCCGCCGCCACGCCGGCCCATCGGTCCACGCTCCAGCGCACGGCGCCGGTCGCCGGGTCGAGCGCGGTCGTTCCGCCGGCCAGCCCGACGGCGCAGAGCAGGGCGCCGCAACTCTCGACGTGGCCGACGAGCTTCCGCGCGACGGTCCAGCGCGGGCGGAGCGTGTCCAGGTCGTACGCCTCGATGGCCCCGTCGCCGTCGCGGAACTCCAGCAGCAGCCCGCGGGCGATCTGCAACCGGCGCTGCGCGGGCGGTTGTACCGGGTGCAGGTCCCGCGCCACGAGCCGCGCGCCGGTGCGCGCGTCCACGACCACCGTCTCCCCGGTCGCCGGGGACAACACCATGCGCGCCGGCCCCACCGGCTCGAAGTCGAACCCCAGCGAGCCCGACATGGGCACCGTCCACAGGGCGCGGCCGTCGGCCGGGTCCACCTGCGTGATCGACGTCGTGGTGTCGGAGGTGACCGAGTGCATCAGCAGCACCCGGCCCACAGCGAACGCGACTCCGGGCCGGCGCCAGACGTTCGCGCCGGTGGCCGCGTCGTACGTCACCGTCTGCCAGTCCGTGTTGTCGACGCTCCGGCCGGCCACGATCACCCGGCCGTCCTGCTCCCACACCGACACGGCGGTGCTCACGCCGGGCAGCGGGCTGCGCCACCGCTCCCGGTCGCCCCGGTACGCGAGGATCTCCCGCCCGCCGCCGGTGCCTCCGCGATCCGGCCGCACGACGTACACCACGTCGCCGGAGACGAACACGGCCGATCCCAGCCCACCGGGCAGCGTCCACTCGACCGGGCCTCGGGGCGGCGCCGCGGCGGTGAGCGTGAGCAGCGCCACCAGCAGCACCACCAGGCTGCGGAACGGGCGCCCGACGGCGCGCGGGGGCCGGGGCGCCGGACCGGGCGAGGCGTCGTCGCGCATCTCCCCCAGATCGATGACGGTCACGACCATCCTCTCCCGCGCGCCGGGCTGCCGCCCGACCGTGACCGGCCGCGTGACGAACCGCCTGTACGATGGCGCGTCGTGGCCGTGCCCGTGGTGGACCCCTCGTTGAACCCCTCGTCCGTCGAGGCGGACGCCGTCGTGGCCGATCCGCCACGTCGCGCCCGTCGCCGGCCGGCCCGCGCCGACGTGCTGGCCATCGGAGCCTATGTGCTCCTCGGCGTTCTCGTCTGCCTCAACTACTGGGGCGACGTCGAGCACCGGGTCTCCTCGCACCTGCCCACCGACCACAGCTGGTTCGAGTGGCTGTTCGCGCACGGCGCGTACTCCGTGCAGCACCTGGAGAACCCGCTGTTCACCACCCGGCAGAACGCGCCGGACGGGGTGAACATGATGGCGAACACCTCGCTGCTCGGCGTGACGTTGCCGCTGGCGCCGCTGACGCTGCTGCTCGGCCCGCAGGTGATGTACGCGCTCTACCTGGGCGCCGCGCTGTCCGCGACCGCCGCCACGTCGTACTGGGTGCTGTCCCGGCACCTGGTCCGCTCCCGGGGCGCGGCGTTCGTCGGCGGCGCGTTCCTCGGTTTCGCGCCGGGCATCGTGCACCACGCCAACGGCCAGCCCAACTTCGTGTCGAACTTCCTGCTGCCGCTGATCGTGGCCCGGGTGCTGCGGCTGGGCGAGCCGGGCCGCTGGCGGCGCAACGGTCTGGCGCTCGGGCTGCTGGTCGCGTACCAGATCTTCATCAACGAGGAGATGCTGCTGCTGACCGCGCTGGCCTGCCTGGTCGTCGTGGTGGCGTACGCGGTGCAGCGGCCCCGGGCGGCCCGCGAGCGGGCCGGGTCGTTCGTGGCCGCGCTCGGTCTCGGCGGCGGCGTGGCGCTGCTGCTGACCGCGTACCCGATCTGGTACCAGTTCAACGGCCCGCAGTCCTACCGGGGCCTGCAGGGCGGCGTCTTCCACAACTGGGGCGAGGACCTGGTCGCCTTCGTCACGTTCGCCCGGGACACGATCGCCGGCGACGAGGCGGTGGAGAAGACCATCGGCCTGACCGAGCAGAACACCTGGTTCGGCTGGCCGCTGGTGCTGGTGGCGCTGGCCGCGCTGGTCCTGCTGGTCCGCCGCTCGGTGCCGGCCCGGATCCTGGCCGTGCTGGTGGTCGTGTTCACGATCGCCTCGATCGGCCCGGTCGTACGGTTCAACGGCGCGGAGACCGACATCGACGGACCGTGGGCGTACGTGCCGGACGACCTGCCGTTGGTCGAGATGATGATGCCGACCCGGTTGAGCCTGGTCGTGGTGGCCGCCGTCGGCGTGCTGCTCGCCCTGGCGTGGGACAAGCTGGCCGGTGCCGGCCGTCCGCCGGTGCCCGCCCCCCGCTCCGGCGCCGACGGCGGCGGGGACGACGCCGACGGCGAGCCGTCCGCGCGCGACACGCGGCGCCGGGTGCTGCGCCTGGCCGGGCTGGTCGCCGTCGCCGCCGCCCTGGTGCCGCTGATCCCGCGTCCGCTGCCCGCCGAGCGGATCGACCCGCCGCCGCACTTCATCACCGCGGGTGGCTGGCGGCCGTACGTGCCGGAGGGCCGCACGCTCGTGCCGGTGCCGATCCCGAGCAACGTGCACGGGCTGCACACGCTGCGCTGGAGCGCCCTGACCGGGCAGGAGTTCCCGATCCCGGGCGGCTACTTCATCGGCCCGAACGAGCGCGGCGAGGGCGTATTCGGCGCCCCGAACCGCCCCACCAGCACGCTGATCTACTCCACCATGGACGCAGGCGAGGTGCCGGAGATCACCGAGGAGAACCGCCGCCAGGCAGTGGAGGACCTGCGCTTCTGGCGGGCCTCGGTGGTGGTGCTCGGAGCCGGACCGCGCGAGGCGGTGCTGCGCGACCTGATGGCCGAGCTGCTGGGCCCGCCGCAGCGGGTGGACGACGTGTGGATCTGGGACGTGCGCGACCGGGTGTGACGCCCGCCGGTCAGCCGACGAGCGGTCGGACGTCCCACAGGTATCCGCCGGGCACGTCCCGGCCGGGGCCGACCAGCGCGTCCACAGTGGCGCGGACCGGGTCGCCGGGTGACGAGTCGGCCTGCACCAGTGCCGCGGCCCGCCAGTGCCGCAGGTCGTCGACCGCCTGCCGGCGTTCCGTCTCGCCGACCGGCGGCACCCGGCCGGTCTCGGCGGCCCGGCGCAGCAGCAGCGACGTGGGCCGGTCCGGCGCGCCCCAGCGGGCGGCCGGGTCGTCCGCCGAGCGCGGACCGATGAAGTAGCCGCCCGGCGCGTCGAACGCCAGCCCGGTGCGCGCCGACCAGAACATGGCGGGGCTGACCGCCGCTCCGGTCACCGGCGGCACCGGCACCAGTGTCCGGCCCGCCGGCACGTACTCCCGCCAGCCGCCGCCGGACACCACGGCCGGGACCGGCGGGACCGGCACCGTGCGGATCGGCGTCGGCGCCAGCGGCAGCAGCGCGGCGGCGACCGCGCCGGCCCACGGCGCCCAGGTGCGCGCGCCGCCGCGCCGGACCCGGTCCACTGCCAGCGCCAGCAGCACCCCGAGCACCGGTACGCAGACCAGCGCGAACCGCGCCGGCACCACCAGGTCCAGCAGCGGCACCCCGGCGAGCAGGCGGTACGGGCCGGGCAGCCCGGTGTCGTCCCGGTTCACCACCATCGGGGAACCGAGCGACAGCAACGCGAACAGCAGACCGCAGGCGGCGAGCGCGCGCACCAGCGGCCGCCGCCACAGCCACACCACCACGAGTACGGCCAGCAGCGGCAGGAACGGCCCGAAGAAGGAGTTCTGCTCGGTCGGGTTCGGTGACAGCAGCCCGGCCCGGTGGGCGTCCCCGGTGACGCTCTGCCGGGCCATGGCGACGAACGAGACCACGTCCAGCCGGTAGCCCTCGGTGTGGAACGGCATCCCGCGGTAGTGGCCCGGCCCGGCGAACTGGAACCACAGCGGGTACGCCAGCAGCACGCCCGCGACCAGCGCGCCGATGCCGAGCCGGCGGGCCACCACGGGCGCCAGGCGACGCGCGGCGGCCCGGTCGGCGAGCGCGTACGCCCCGGCCAGCACCCCGGCGGCCAGCGCCAGGAAGACCAGCACCTCCTCGCCGAGGAACACCTGGTACGCGACGGCCAGCCCGAGCAGCACGCCGTCGCGCCGGACCCGGTCGGTGGCCGGGCGGAACACCAGCGCGAGGATCACCGGCACGAGGAACTGGGCGGCCATGTGCAGGTGCGCCCCGGCCTGCGCGACCATGCCCGGGGCGAAGCCGCAGAACAGGCCGCCCACCGCGGCGGCGGCCCGGGAGCGGACCAGCCGGCGGGCGAGCAGCGCGTACCACGCGGTGGCGGTGCCGGCGAGGCTGAGTGTCACGGCGACGAGGAAGGCCGCCTGGGAGCCGAAGACGACTGTGACCGGGGTGAGCGGCACGCCCAGCCCGAGCACCGAGGTGTTCGCCATCAGGTTCACCCCGTCCGGGGCGTTCAGCGCGCCGCTGTACAGCGGGTTCTCGCCGCCGGTGACCGCACGGGCGGCCCGGGCCAGCATCCACTCGAACAACATCTGGTCGCCGGCCTGGTGGAACAGCCGTTCCGGCCGGCGCCACTGGCCGGTGGTGAGCAGCACGGCGAGACCGAGGTAGCCGGCCACCACCAGCACGTCGACCGGGCGGGGCCGGCGGCGGGGCGCGGGGGCGGGGACCGCCGGTTCGGTCAGGCGGACCGGCTGGTCAGTTTCCGCACGTCCCACAGCCACACGTTCAGCTCCTGCCGTCCGGGGCCGACCAGCTGCTCCACGGTGCGGCGCAGCGGCTCGGCGTTCTGCTCGTCGCGCGGCAGCACCACCACCGCCGCGTTCCAGTGCCGCAGCTCGTCCAGGTAGCGGCGGCGCTGCCGGTCGTCCAGCTTCGGCGTGCGGCCGGTGGACGATACCTCCCGCAACATCTCGCCGATGCCGCTGGGCCGGCCGCCGAAGCGCCCGGGGTCGCCGGTGACGCCGTTGCGCGGCGCGAGGAAGTAGCCGCCGGGGATCTTGAAGTCGAGGTTGGTGCTGGCCGCCCAGCGCATCGGGTCGGTGTTGCCCATCGCGGGCACCGGCACGGAGACGAGCGTCTGGTCCGGCCCGACGTACTTGCGCCAGCGGTCGGCGGTGATGAACTCCGGCACCGGCTCCCGCGTGGTGACCCGCAGCGGCATCGGCGCGATCGGCAGCAGCGCGAGGACCAGGCCCGCGGCGGTGAGCCTGCGGGCGGTACGCCGGTCCACGCCGCGCAGCGCCCAGGCGCGCCGGACCGCGTACGCGAGCAGGATCGCCACCGTCACGCCGGTGATCATGCCGAAGCGGGTCGGCACCACGGCGTCGAGCAGCGGCAGCCGCACCAGCAGCTCCCACGGGCCGGTGGCGATCTCCCGGTCCCACCAGGAGATCCGCTCGCCGAGGGAGAGCACGGCGAAGAACAGCCCGGTGGCGGCGAGCGCGCGGACGATCACGTCGCGGCGCAGCCACACCACGATGCCCACGACCAGCAGCGACAGGCTCCAGCCGAAGAACGCGTTCTCCTCCGAGTAGTTCGGCGCGAGGTTGACGTTGGCGCGTTCGTTCCCGCCGAACGTGGGCGAGCCGGGGGCGAAGAACGCGGCGATGTCGTTGCCGTAGTCGCGCACCGCGTCGCTGAGCCCGTGGTACGCCATCGGCCCGGCGAACTGCACCCACAGCGGGTACGCCAGCAGCGCCCCGGCCAGCGCGGCGCAGACTGCCAGCCCGGCGCCGAGCGGCCGCCAGGCGGTCGTCCACCGCTCGCGCTGCTGCACCACCACGGCGATCAGGAACACGCCCAGCGCCAGCGCGGTGAAGAGGAGGATCTCCTCGTTGATGAACGCCTGCGCGGTGACCAGCAGCGCCAGCAGCACGCCGTCGCGGACCGGCCGGGCCGACCGGGTCAGCACCAGCACCCGCCACACGATGAACGGCAGCAGGAACTGGCTGATGATGTTCGGGTGCCAGTTGGCGTGCGACAGCATGGCCGGTGAGAACCCGCAGAACCAGGCCGCGACGGCGGCGGCCGGGCGGTGCCGGATCAGGTGCCGGGACAGCACCCGGTACCAGGCGGCGGCGGTGCCGGCCAAGCCGAGCGTGACGAGCGTGACGAAGGAGACCGCCGGTCCGAACAGGAGGGTCACCGGCACCATCGGGATGCCCAGCGCCAGGATGGCGGTGTTCGCCATCAGGTTGACGCCGTCGGGGTAGTTGAACTGCTCGGTGAAGAACGGGAACTCGCCGTGCAGCACCACCCGCACCGAGTGGGCCAGGAAGAACTGCACCTGCGCCGGGTCGCTGCTGTAGAGCGCGGCGACCCGCCCGGCCGGGTCGACCCAGATGCCGCTGGTGACCCAGATCGCGGCGAGCAGGAATCCGCCGTACACGGTGAGGTCGATCCGGCGGCGCGTCCACCGCCACCGGCGCGCGCGCCGCGCGCCCGGCTCGGTCGGCGCTTCCGGCGTGGTCGTGGTCGCCCGCTCCGGTTCGCCGGCGACGGTGGCCGGCGGTGGGTCCAGGGTGACGGCGCGGTGGCCCGTCGGGGCGGCGGCGTCCGGCGTCGAGGCGCCGCGGGTCTCGGCAGGCGTCACAGTCGGCGGAGTCTACCGGAGCCGGATATTGGTACCCGAATCGCCCGTCACGTTCCGCAGTGGCCGATCGGCCGAAAGGGTGAGCCGGGCGCGGCCGGGTGACCGGTCGTCTCGTACCATGTGGGCTTCCGACCGACGACCGGCGAGGGGATCAGGGTGCTTTCAGCCCGCCGAGGCGCTACGACGGGCACCGCGCTGGCAGCTCTGCTGCTGGTCACGGTCGGTTGCGGACCGGTCGCCGAACGGCAGCCGGCGGACCTGCGGGTCGGCTACGACAGTCTGGACGGCACCCTCGCGGTGTGGCCGCCGCGCGGCAGCCTGGCCGGCGACGACGCGGTGACCGCCGCGATCACCACGGCCGTACGCGACTGGCGCTCCCCGGTGGACGACCGGGTGCACGTGCCCACCTCCGGCATCCTCTTCTCCGGCCAGGTCGCCGGGTCGGCGCTCGCACTCGTCGCCGCCGACGTGCCCGGTGAGGCCGCGTCCTGGCTGCTGCAACTCGACCGGGACGGGCAGCGCTGGCGGGTCGTCCACGCCACCGAGTACACCGACCCCGGTTACCTGGTCTACTCCGACGTGCTGCCGGTGCGTGAGCCGACCGGCCGCCGCTACCTGACCTCGGCCCGCGTCGAGCGGCTGACCGGGCCCGACGGCAAGGTGCTCGGCAACACCGACGGCGTCACCGACCCGGTCGCCGTACCGGCCTGCCGGGCCGTCGAACTGACCGCGACGCTGCGGTCCACGCCGTCGCTGCCGCGCGGCCGGGCCGCGGACCGCGTCCTCGACCTGGGTACGGCCACCGAAGCGCCCCGCTACCCCCTGGTACGCGACGAGACGGGCGCCGGCAAGCGCGCACTGACCGGACTGGACACCTGCGTGCTCGGCGGTGAGCGGGGCCCGTTCGGCAGCGTGCCGCGCCGCATCGGCGACCGTGAGGCGCCCCGCTCCGCGCCGGAGTCCTGGCCGATGGCGAAGATCGCGACGCGTTCGCTCGGTTCGGTGGCCCTCGGTGAGGGCGAACCGGGCGAGTTGGAGCAGCTCAGCTGGGAGACGCCGGCCGGGACGATGACGGCTGTGGTCTACCGGCCGGCCGACGGCGGCACGCCGGTGGTCTCCCCCGCCGACCGGTCCACCACGCTTCAGGCGTACCACCTGCCGATGCCGGGCCGGCCGCTGGCCGTGCTGTCCTGGCGTACCCGGGACGCCTCGTTCTCCGCCCCGCCCGGCACGACCCGCCTGGTCGACCGTCCCGGCCTGGTGGTGGTCGAGCACACCGACCAGAGGCAGACGTTCAGCCTGGCCGGCACGGAGAAGACCTGGTACCGCTCCCTCCCCACCCCCTGACCCGCAAGTCCTCTCCCCTCCCCGCATGGTGGCCTGCCTCGCGCGGTGGCCTGCCCCGTCGATCATGAACCTGACGGCGACAAACCAGCACCGCCAACCTCATGATCACCCGACCTGCTCGCTGATCAAGGAGTCAACAGGGGGCCAGGCCAGGGCTGGTGAGGGCTCGGCGATCTTGCAGTTGGTGCCCCGGTGATCGGGGCAGAACCGGCAATCCGGGGGCCGGAAGTGCAAGATCGACGGGATCGGGGCGGGTGTGGGCGCGAACCAGGCCGCGCGGCCGGGGACCGGGCGGCCCCATGGCCAGCACCCCGGCCAGGGCGCCGTCCACGATCGCGCAGCGCACCTGCTTGTGCGCCGAGGTGATCGCCCCGGCCCAGCCCTCTCGCTGCTCCCGGGCCAGCTCCGGAGTGAGGATCTCCCCGACCGGCAGTCCACCGGCCCCGTAGTAGGCGACCCGCGCCCGGCTGTGCAGCGCGACGATCCCCGAAAGATCCCCGAGCCCCGCCTCCCGCACCTCCACGACCCCGCCCTCGGCATCTCACATCCGGCGATCTTGCGGTTGCGGCCCTCCCTGATCGGGCGAAGCCGACATCAGGAGGGCCGCAAGTGCAAGATCGACGCGGGAACCCCGAGGGGGCCGGCGGGGAAAGGGTCAGCTCTGGGCCCGGGCTCCGTTCGTCGCCGGGTCGACCGGGGCGGCGTCCAGGCCGGAGAGCCAGCCGGTGACGTCGCGCGCCACGTCCTGCGCGGTCAGCCGCAGGTCGGCCAGGATCTGCGCGCGGGTGCCGTGCGGGTGCCAGTCCGCCGGTACGCCCATGTCCTTGACCGGCACCCGGACGTCGGCGTCGCGCATCGCCTGGGCCAGCGCCGAGCCGACGCCGCCGATGCGCACGCCGTCCTCGACCGTGACCACGAGCCGGTGCCCGGCGGCCAGCTCGACCAGTTCGGCCGGCACCGGGCGCACCCAGCGCGGGTCGACCACTGTGACGCCGTACCCCTGCTCGGCGACCCGGGCGGCGACCTCGACACCGAGGCCGGCGAACGAGCCGACCGCGACCAGCAGCACGTCGGTACGCGCCGACTCGGCCAGCACGTCGACCGGGCCGACCCGGCGTACGGCCGGCAGGTCTGCGGCGACGGTGCCGGTCGGGAAGCGCAGGATGGTCGGGCCGTCGTCGACGGCGACCGCCTCGCGCAGTTCCTCGCGCAGCGTGGCCGAGTCGCGGGGCGCGGCGATCCGCAGGCCGGGCACGACGCCGAAGACGGACATGTCCCAGATGCCGTAGTGGCTGGGCCCGTCCGGGCCGGTGATGCCGGCCCGGTCGAGCACGAACGTGACGGGCAGCTTGTGCATGGCCACGTCCAGCAGCACCTGGTCGAACGCGCGGTTGAGGAACGTGGCGTAGACCGCGACGACCGGGTGCAGGCCACCCATGGCGAGGCCGGCCGCCGAGGTGGCGGCGTGCTGCTCGGCGATGCCCACGTCGTAGACCCGCTCCGGGTACTTGCGGGCGAGCGTGGCGATGCCGGTGGGCTCGGCCATGGCGGCGGTGATGCCGACCACGTCGGGGCGCTCGTCGGCGATCGCGACCAGCTCGTCGGCGAAGACGTTCGTCCACTTCACCGACGGCACGGCGAGCAGCTTGCCGGTCTCGGCGTCGAACGCGCCGGGGCCGTGCAGGCAGTCGGCCTCGTCGTCCTCGGCGGGACGGTAGCCGTAGCCCTTGCGGGTGACCGCGTGCACGATCACCGGGCCGCCGAAGTTCTTCGCGGCGCGCAGCGCCGCCTCGACCGCCGGCACGTCGTGGCCGTCGACCGGGCCGACGTACTTGATGCCCAGGTCCTCGAACATGGCCTGCGGGGCGACCGCGTCCTTGATGCCCTTCTTGACCGCGTGCAGCACCTCGTACATCGGCTTGCCGACGAACGGGGTGTTGCCGAGCGCGTCCTTGACCGTGTCGAGCACCTTCTCGTAGCCGGGGTTGAGCCGCAGCGACGACAGGTGGTCGGCGAGGCCGCCGATGGTGGGCGAGTAGGACCGGCCGTTGTCGTTTACGACGATCACCAGCGGGTTGCCGGCGGTGGCGATGTTGTTCAGCGCCTCCCAGCACATGCCGCCGGTGAGCGCGCCGTCGCCGACCACGGCGACCACCGAGCGCTTCTCGCCGCGCAGCGCGTACGCCTTGGCCAGGCCGTCGGCGTACGACAGGGCGGTGGAGGCGTGCGAGTTCTCGATCAGGTCGTGCTCGCTCTCCGCCTGGCTCGGGTAGCCGGAGAGGCCACCGCGCTGGCGGAGCTTGTCGAAGCCCTCCTGCCGGCCGGTGAGGATCTTGTGCACGTACGCCTGGTGGCCGGTGTCGAAGAGGAGCCGGTCACGCGGGGAGTCGAAGACCCGGTGCATCGCCAGGGTCAGCTCGACCACACCGAGGTTGGGGCCGACGTGGCCGCCGGTGCGGGAGACCTTGGCGATCAGGAAGTCACGGATCTCGGCGGCGAGGATGTCCAGCTGCTCGGCGGTCATCCGCTTCACGTCCTGCGGGCCGCGGACGGTGCCCAGCAGCCGACCGTGGTTGGCCGTGCCCTCTTCAACACTCATGACCGGAGAGTCTATCGGCCGCGGAACAGTCCGCAGCCCGGCCGTGCATCGACCCAGGTCAGGCGTCCACCACCAGCCGGCGGGGCGCGGGTGGGCGCGGCGCGGCGGCGGACGGTCCGGCCGGGGTCCAGGAGCCGAGCACGGCGGCCCGGGACGCCCCGGTCACCGACGGCACCGCGCCCGGCAGCCCGTGCCAGGACAGCCAGCCCAGCAGCGCGAACGCGTACGCCTCCTTGGCCTGCGCCGGCACGCCCAGCTCGTCGGTGGTGCGCAGCCGCCAGCGTCCCTCGCCGAGCGCCGCCAGCCGCGCCCGGAGTGTGGGATTGCGCACTCCCCCGCCGGCGGCCACCACCTCGGTGACCCCGTGCCGGTCGCAGGCGTCGGCCACCGTGCGGGCGGTCAGCTCGGTGAGCGTGGCCAGCACGTCGTCGGCGTCCACCGGCTCGCCGAGCGCGGCCAGCGCGGCGTCCAGGTAGCCGCCGTGGAACAGCTCCTTGCCGGTCGACTTGGGCGGCGGCGCGGTGTAGTACGGCTCGGCGAGCAGCCGGGCAAGCAGCGCCTCGTGCACCCGGCCGGCCGCGGCGCGCGCGCCGTCGACGTCGCAGGGCCGGTCCAGGAGGCGCCGGGCGGCGGCGTCCAGCAGCGCGTTGGCCGGGCCCACGTCGTACCCGAGGACGGGCGCGCCGGGCGCGACCACGGTGAGGTTCGCGATCCCCCCGAGGTTCAACGCCCCCCGTGGACCGGCGGCCGGGTCGAGCAGCAGCGCGTCGAACGCCGGAACCAGCGGCGCGCCCTGACCGCCGGCCGCCACGTCCGCCGAGCGCAGGTCGTGCAGCACCGGTACGCCCACCCGGGCGGCCACCCGGGCCGGCGCGCCGAGCTGGAGCGTGCCGCGCACCCGGCCGTCCTCGACCCAGTGGAAGACCGTCTGGCCGGGCGACACGACCGCGTCGGCCGCTCCTCCGGCCAGCTCGACGCCGACGGCCGCCGCCTCGGCGAACACCTCGCCGAGGCGGTTGTCCAGCCGGCAGACCGCCTCGATGGTGGTGGCCGCCGGGGGCAGCAGCGCGCCGATCTCGGCCCGGAGGTCGTCCGGGTACGCCAGCTCGCGGTGCCCGAGCGGCCTCAGCCGCAGCGTGTCGGCGTCGGCGGTGAACTCGGCCGCGACCACGTCCACCCCGTCGTACGACGTGCCCGACATCAGCCCGACGATGCGCAAGGAAGGGCCCCTTCTTAACGGATCCGGTAGTAAAAGGGCCCCTTACTAACGCGATCAACGCGATCGACGCGATCGACGCGATCCACGCGCGGAGCCGGGGACAAGATCAACGCGGCGGGGGCAGGAACAGGCCCACCAGCTCCACGTGCTGGGTCATCGGGAACAGGTCGAAGCCGCGCAGCGCGGCCAGCCGCCACCCCGCCTCGGCGAACGTGCGCACGTCCCGCGCGAACGCGGCCGGATCGCACGCCACGTACGCGACCGCACGCGGCCCGGCGGCCGCCACCGCACGGACCACCGGGGCGCCCGCGCCGGAACGCGGCGGGTCGAGCACCACCAGGTCGACCGGGCCGGTGATCCGCCGCCGCGACAACGCCGCCTCCACCCGCGCGGCCACCACCTCGACGCCGGCCAGGTCGGCCAGGTTCGCCCGGGCGGCGGCCACCCCGTCCGGCGCCGACTCGACGAGCGTCACCCGGGCGCCGCCGACCCGTTCGGCGAGCGCGGCGGCGAACAGGCCGGCCCCGCCGTACAGGTCCCAGGCCGTCTCGCCCGACCGCGGGCCGAGCAGGTCGAGGACCGCGCCGGTCAGCGCGTCCGCCGCCGCCGGGTGCACCTGCCAGAACCCGGAGGCGGGCAGCGTGAAGGACCGCCCGGCCGCCGTCTCCCGGACCCGCTCCGGCCCGCTCACCGCCGCCGGAACCCCGTCGGTGTACGCGACCACGGCGACGTCCCCGCCGGTGCTGGCGACCGTCTCCACCGCGTCGGCGTCCGGCCAGCGGGCGCCGGTGGGCGGGAGCACCGGCAGCTCCTGGATCGCCGGGTGCGCGATCAGGCACCGCTCGATCGGCACCACCTCGTGCGAGCGGTGCTTGAGCAGCCCGGCCCGGCCGGCCGCGTCGACCGCGTAGCGGACCCGGGAACGCCAGCCCAGCGGCCCGCCGGGCAGCGCCTCGATGCGTACGCCGAGCGCGTCGATCTGCTCGGCGGTGAGGCCGCCCAGCCGGGTGAGTTGCTCGCGTACCACTGCCAGCTTCCAGTCGAGCTGGGCGGCCGGGGCGACGTGCTGGAGGTCGCAGCCGCCGCACCGGCCCGGCCGGGCGTACGGGCACGGCGGGGTGACCCGGTCCGGTGAGGCGTCCAGGATCTCCACCGCGTCGGCGCGGGCGAAGCCCCGGTGCAGCTCGGTCACCTCGGCGATCACCCGCTCGCCGGGCAGCGCGTGCCGCACGAAGACCACCTGGCCGCCGACCCGGGCCACGCAGTGCCCGCCCGGCGCGACCGCGTCGACAGTCAGCTCGACCCGCTCGGCCTCCTCCAGCCCGGGCCGGTCCGCCGACGCAGGCCCAGGCCCAGGCCGCTCCACCGCGCTCACGGCCGCTCCTCCCGCTCGGCGGACGGCGTGGACGCCACCGGCGGCGGCAGCGTGCTCTGCGGCGCCACCCGGGGGCCGCGCGCCGGGCCGCGGCTGAGCGTGGCGTCCAGCCGGTCCAGGTTCTTGCTGGCGGTGGAGGCGAGCTGCCACGGCACGCTGGTCACCATCACGCCCGGCTCGAACAGCAGCCGCCCCTTGAGCCGCAGCGCGCTCTGGTTGTGCAGCAGGTTCTCCCACCAGCGCCCCACCACGTACTCGGGAATGAAGACGGTGACCACGTCGCGCGGCGACTCCCGGCGCACCGACGCGACGAAGTTGAGGATCGGGCGGGTGATCTCCCGGTACGGCGAGTCGATCACGGTCAGCGGCACCGGCAGCTCGCGGCGCTCCCAGTCGGCCTGGAGGTCGCGGGTGTCCTGCTCGTCCACGTTCACGGTGACCGCGGTGAGGGTGTCCGGCCGGGTGGCCCGGGCGTACGCGACAGCCCGCAGCGTCGGCTTGTGCAGCTTGCTGACCAGCACGATGGCGTGGTTGCGGGCGGGCAGGACGGCCCGCTGCTCGGTCGGCTCCAGCTCCTCGGCGATGCGGTCGTAGTGGCGGCGGATGCCGAGCATCACCACGTACATCACGGCCATCGCGACGATCGCGATCCAGGCGCCGAGCAGGAACTTGGTGGCCAGCACGATGATCAGCACGACGCCGGTCATGGCCATGCCGAACGTGTTGATCGCCCGGGAGCGGATCATCCGGCGGCGCGCCTCCGGGTCGCGCTCGCGGCGCAGGTGCCGGTTCCAGTGCCGGATCATGCCGGCCTGGGAGAGCGTGAACGAGACGAACACCCCGACGATGTAGAGCTGGATGAGCTTTGTCACCTCGGCCTGGAAGCCGATGATCAGCACCACCGCGAAGACGGCCAGGAAGAGGATGCCGTTGGAGAACGCCAGCCGGTCGCCGCGGGTGTGCAGCTGGCGCGGCAGGTAGCGGTCCTGCGCGAGGATCGAGCCGAGCACCGGGAAGCCGTTGAAGGCGGTGTTCGCGGCCAGGAACAGGATCAGCGCGGTCATCCCGGCGACCACGTAGAGCAGCACCGAGCCGCCGCCGAACACGGTCTCGCCGAGCTGGGTGGTGACCGTCTTCTGCACGTACCCGTCCGGGCCGGAGATGATCTGCGTGCGCGGGTCCTCGACGAACTGCAGGCCGGTGAGGCGGGCCAGCCAGATGATGCCCACGAGCATCGCCACCGCGATGCCGCCGAGCAACAGCAGCGTGGTCGCCGCGTTCTTCGACTTCGGGCTCTTGAACGCCGGTACGCCGTTGGAGATCGCCTCCACGCCGGTGAGCGCGGCGCAGCCGGAGGAGAACGTGCGCAGCAGCAGGAAGACCAGCGCGAACCCGGTGACGCTGTGCTCGGCCTGGATCTCCAGGCCGGCGCTCGGCGCACGCAGGTCGTCGCCGAGCACGAAGACGCGGACCAGCCCGGTCAGCAGCATGCCGCCGATCACGATCACGAAGCCGTACGTGGGGATGGCGAAGGCGGTGCCGGACTCGCGCAGGCCGCGCAGGTTGATCGCGGTGAGCAGCACCACCGCGCTGACCGCGATGAGCACCTTGTGGGTGGCGACGAACGGCACCACCGAGCCGAGGTTGGCCACGCCGGAGGAGACCGAGACGGCGACGGTGAGCACGTAGTCGACGAGCAGGGCGCTCGCCACCGCGAGGCCGGCCTTGGGACCGAGGTTGACAGTCGCCACCTCGTAGTCGCCGCCGCCGGAGGGGTAGGCGTGCACGTTCTGCCGGTAGCTCGCCACCACCGTCAGCATGACCACGACGACCGCGAGCGCGACCCACGGCGAGAAGATGAACGCCGAGGCTCCGGCGATGGACAGCGTCAGGAGGATCTCGTCCGGCGCGTACGCGACGCTGGAGAGCGCATCCGAGGCGAAGACCGGCAGCGCGATGCGCTTCGGCAGCAGCGTGTGCTGGAGGCGGTCGGACCGGAACGGTCGACCGAGGAGGAGTCGCTTCAGCAGCGAGGTGGGTCGGGCCACAACCGCCAAGCGTACGACCACCTGGTGCCGGGCGCGGGGGTGGTCGATCTCCGGCGTGCGCGCCCGCGCGGTACGGTTCGGTCCCCCGTCCGGTGAGGGGACGTGGCAGGCTCGCAGACGACGGGTCGGCGGGCGGCGCCGTGGGAGGAGCGGACACCGTGCATGTGGTGATCATGGGCTGCGGCCGGGTCGGGTCGACCCTGGCCCACAGCCTGGAGTCGCGTGGCCACTCGGTGGCGGTGATCGACCAGGACGCGGACGCGTTCCGCCGTCTCGGGCCGGACTTCGCCGGCATCACGGTCACCGGCGCGGGCTTCGACGGCGAGGTGCTGCGCCAGGCCGGCATCGAGCGGGCCGACGCGTTCGCGGCGGTGTCCAGCGGCGACAACTCCAACATCATCTCGGCCCGGCTGGCGCGGGAGACGTTCGGCGTGTCCCGGGTCGCGGCCCGCATCTACGACCAGCGCCGGGCGCAGGTCTACGAGCGGCTGGGCATCCCCACCGTGGCGACCGTCCGGTGGACGGCCGACCGGATGCTGCGCCACCTGGTCCCCGAGGGCAACGTGGAGATCTTCCGCGACCCCACCAGCACCGTGTCGATCATGGAAGTGCCGGTGCACAAGGACTGGATCGGCCGGCCGCTGCGGCAGCTGGAGCAGGCCGCCGGCGCCCGGGTGGCCTACCTGAACCGGTTCGGCATCGGCACCCTGCCCACCGCCTCCACCGTGGTGCAGGAGGGCGACCAGGTCTTCATGCTGGTGACCGACGACATCAACGGCTCGGTCACGTCGGTGGCGGCGGCGCCGCCGGAAGGGGGGCACTGAGCCATGCGGATCGCCATCGCCGGCGCCGGCAACGTGGGCCGCTCGATCGCCCAGGAGCTGATCGACAACGGCCACCAGGTGATGCTGATCGAGCGGCAGCCGAAGATGCTGCGCCCCGACCGGGTGCCGGCCGCGGACTGGGTGCTCGCGGACGCCTGCGAGCTGGCCAGCCTGGAGGAGGCAAACGTGGCCGGGTGCGACGTGGTGGTGGCCGCCACCGGCGACGACAAGGTCAACCTGGTGGTGTCGCTGCTGGCCAAGACCGAGTTCGCGGTGCCCCGCGTGGTGGCCCGGGTCAACCGGGCGGAGAACGAGTGGCTGTTCACCGAGCAGTGGGGCGTGGACGTCGCGGTGAGCAAGCCGCGCGTCATGGCGGCGCTGGTCGAGGAGGCGGTCACCGTCGGCGACCTGGTCCGGCTGATGACGTTCCGGCAGGGCGAGGCGAACCTGGTCGAGATCACGCTGCCGCCGACCGCGCCCTACGTGGGCCAGCCCATCCACGCGGTGCCGATCCCCCGGGACGCGGCGCTGGTGGCGATCGTGCGCGGCAAGCGGGTGCTGGTGCCCACCCCGGACGACCCGATCGAGGCCGGTGACGAGCTGGTGTTCGTCTGCACCGCGGCGGTCGAGGACGACGTCCGCGCGGTGATCCTCGGGCCGGCCAGCGCGGACCGGCACCGGGGCCGCTCCTGAGCGGCGTCAGGAACCGGGCAGCGGGGTGGGTGCGGTCTCCCGGGTGACCCGGCGCACCACCCAGACGGTGATCAGCAGCAGCAGCGCGTACGGCGGGTAGCCCAGGGCGAGCCGGGCCACGCCGAGCGCGGTGTCCTGATGGGCCAGGTAGAGCCCGGCCTGTACGCCGACCTTGGCCAGCCACACCACGCCCCACAGCACGGTGAGCTGGGTGAAGGTGCGCACCAGCTTGGGGTCGTCGCGCCACTCGGAGCGGCCCTTGGCCACCAGCACCGACCAGATCCAGCCGACCAGCGGCTGCCGGATCGCGGCCGACAGCAGCAGCGCCAGGCCGTACCCGATGCCGTAGAGGATCCCCGGCAGGTAGAAGTCGCGCTCGTCGCCGGTGCGCAGCGCCAGCAGCGCGCCGATGCCGACGCCGAACAGCCCGTTGACCGCGTGCCGCACCGGCTTGCGCTGGGCCAGCCGCAGCCCGGCGATCAGCAGCGCCACCGCCACCGAGGCGTACACGGCGGGGCGCAGCTCGCCGATCACGTTGGCGACCACGAAGACCACCACCGGGATGCTCGACTCGACCAGCCCGCGCCAGCCGCCGAGCTGGTCGGCCATCTGCTCGGCGAGGCTGGGCAGCCGCTCCTCGTCCTGCGGGCCGAGGCCCGACGGGGTGTGCTGCTGTCCGGTCGTCACTTCGGCGACTCCAGCTCGTAGTACGGGTTGTAGATCACCTTGCGGTCGTCGCGCACCGCCACCCGGCCGCGCGCGGTCAGGTGCCGGCCCGGCTCGATCCCGGCGATGTGCCGGCGGCCCAGCCAGACCAGGGTCACCACGTCGTTGCCGTCGTAGAGGTCGGCCTCCAGCGTGGGCAGGTTCGTGCGGGGCGTGTAGACGACGGTACGCAGCCGCCCGGCCACCGACACCACCTGACCCCGATTGCACTGGTGGGCGGGCGTGCCGCCGGACTCGGCGCTCTCCCGGCGCAGCTCCTGCGCCTCGATCTCGGCCTCGCTCGCGGTGAGCCGGTGCAGGAGCCGCCGCAGCGACCCCCGGCTCTCGTCGGTCGTCATGACCTCCGCGTCACCCTCTCCACAGCGGGGCCCCGCGGGCGGCGGAACCGTCCCGCCAGCGTACGCGCAGTGGGCCGCCGACGGGAGCGGCGCGGCGCGTACCGCCGCCGGGACCGGACACGCCGCGGGCCCGGCGCCGTCTCGCGCCGGGCCCGTGCACGTTGTGGATCAGACCTCCTGCGCGTCCGCGGCCTGCTGCTCGGCGACCTCGCGGGGCAGCCGCAGCGGCAGCGGCTCGCGCACCGGCTTGGCCTCCTGGCCGCGGTCGACGACCAGGCCGTCCAGGCAGGCGGCGAGCGGGCCGGCGGCGGCCGGGTCGGTGGCGGCCGCGCCCTGGAAGACGCCGCGCACCATCCAGCGCGGGCCGTCGATGCCGACGAACCGCAGGTCGGTCGGCCCGTCCGGGGTACGCACCCGCGCACGCAACTCGAGCCCGTACTCGCCCTCGACCTCCTGGGCGGTCGCACCGTCGCCGACCAGCGACTGGCGGATCTCCTCGCGCACCTCGTCCCAGATGCCCTCGGAACGGGGCGCGGCGAAGACGCCGAGCTGGAGCGCGTTCTGCCCGTGCACCAGCACCACCTGCTGGATCACGCCCTGCGGGTCGGCCTGGACCCGCACCTCGACGTCCGGCACCGCCGGGATCCGCAGGCTGCCCAGGTCGAGGCGAGGCGCGTCGGGGGCCTCGCTGACGTCGTACGGGCCGCGGTCCGGCGCCGACGGGGTCTCCTCGGCGTCGAGGACCCCATTGTCACGCGCCTCGTCGGCCCGCTTCCGGGAGAAGATCACTGCGCCCACCCTCCGCTGTTCACACTCACCCTGCCACCTCTTCGCTCTGCCCGCCGGACGGCGCCGGGACCAGCCCGGCGTGCCCGCCGGTGGAGCCGTGCCCGCCCGTGCCGCGCCGGGACCCGGGCAGCTCGGCCACCGGCCGGAACTCGGCCCGGGCGACCCGCTGGACCACGAGCTGCGCGATGCGGTCGCCCCGGCTGATCTTCGCTGGCGTGTCCCGATCGTGGTTGATCAGGTTGACCAGGATCTCACCCCGGTAGCCGGCGTCGACCGTACCGGGCGCGTTGAGCACCGTCACGCCGAGTCTGGCCGCCAGTCCGGATCGCGGGTGCACCAGCCCGACGTAGCCGTCCGGCAGCGCCACCGCCACGCCGGTGGGCACCAGGGCCCGGCCGCCGGGGGGCAGCTCGACGTCCGCGGCGGCCACCAGGTCCGCCCCGGCGTCGCCGGGATGGGCGTACGCCGGCAGTGGCAGCTCCGGGTCGAGCAGCCGTACGGGCACGGGTACGACGTCTGTCACGGTCATCCTCTTCCGTCCGGTCCTGCGGGGTGCCCCTGCCATCCTGCCGGTTGCCGGGCCGCTCACGCGCCGTACCCTCGTCTGTGTGCGTCAGTCGTCATCTCCGGCCGCCCCGACGGCCACCGCCGCGCCGTACGCGGAGCGCCTCGGGCTGCCCTGGTGGGCCTGGCCGCTCGGGCTGGCCGCGGCCGGTTTGCTCGCGGTCGAGCTGTGGATGGGCGCGACCGGGGTACGCGCCTGGCTGCCGTTCGTGCTGCTGATCCCCGCCGCGGTGGCCGCCCTGTGGTGGCTGGGCCGGATCCGGGTCGAGGTGCGCGACGGCGAGCTGCGGGTGGACGACGCCCACCTGCCGGTGCGGTACGTCGCGGACGTGGTGCCGCTGGACGCGGCCGGCCGGCGCGAGGTGCTCGGTGTCGGTTCCGACCCGCTCGCCTTCGTGGTGCAGCGCCCGTGGATCGGCGGCGCCGTGCAGGTGGTGCTGGACGATCCGGCCGACCCGACGCCGTTCTGGGTGGTCAGCACGCGGCACCCGGTCCAACTGGCGACGGCCCTGCTGGCCGCCCGCGACGCGGCCTGACCGCACACCCGGCCCGGCCCCGGTCCCGGCCTGACCCCGCACCCGGCGTGGCCCAGCCCCGGCCTGACCCGCACACCGGGCGTGGCCCGGCCCCGGCCCGGTCCCGGCGCGGCCGGTCAGGACGGCTTGTCCCGCAGGGCACGCGCGGTGCGCCGCAGGTCCTCGCGCAGTTGCTCGCCGAGCGCGCGGGTGGCCCGGCGGTTGAGGTAGCCGGCCACGGCGGCGCCGGTCAGGAACGGCCCGAGTGTGGTGAGGTTGCGCCCGAAGCGGCGCATCAGGCTGTCCCGCAGTTCGCGGCGGGCGGCGGTGCCGAGCACCGCGCTCACGCCGACGCCCGGCATCATCGGGTTGACCCCCCGCTGGGTGGCCCAGGACTGTACGAGCGCCACGGCACGGCCGGTACCGCCGGGCGGCAGCGGCACCCGGTGGACCTCGTGCAGCTCGCCGATCAGCTTCAGCTCGATCGCCACCACTGCGACCGTCTCGGCGGCCAGCAGCACGGGGGCGGAGAGCAGGGTGGGGGTCACCGCCCACTCGACAGCGGCCACCCCGCCGCCGGCCGCGCCGACCCCGGCGGTGGCGCGGGACGCGTTGCGGACCAGCCGGTCGGCGAGCGCGTCGTCGTCCAGGCCGGGGAAATGCCGCCGCAGCGTGGCGAGGTCGCGGATCGGCACGTGCGGGGCTACCTCGGCGACCGTGTCGGTCATCCAGCGCACCGCGGCACGGGGCTTGAACAGGTCGGTGATCCCACGGGCGCGGGCCTGCCCGACCAGCCGGGTCAGCAGTTGCCGCCGGCGGGCCGGCGCGATGTCGTCAGCGGTCAGGGCGGCGACGGTGGCACCCAGCTCGTCGGCGTCCGGGCCGGACGCGTCGGGGCCGGTCGGGTCGGGTGTCGCGTCCGCGCCGGACTGTCCCGTGTCGGGTCCTGCCGCTGTCACGTCCGGGCCGGTCGGCGCCGGCCTCGCCGCCGGAGCCGGGGTCCGGTCGGCGCCGGTTCCCTCGCTGCGCTCGCTCACCCGTCCGCCCTCCCGCTCCGCGCGGCGTGGCAGCCGCCCGTAACGAGTCAAGCAGCTATCGGCCGCGCGCGCACGGCGGCGGCTCGAACAGCGGCGGCCCCGTCGAGGAGGCCGCCGCTGGTGTCGCCGGCCGGGATCAGACGCACTCGCGGCAGATCAGGTCGCCGTTGCGCTCGACCGCCAGCTGGCTGCGGTGGTGGACCAGGAAGCAGCGGGCGCACCGGAACTCGTCCTGCTGCATCGGGAGGACCTTGACCGTGAGCTCCTCGTCGGCCAGATCGGCGCCGGGCAGCTCGAAGCTCTCGGCCACCTCGGCTTCGTCGACGTCCACGGCGCCCGACTGTGAGTCGACCCGCCGGGCCTTGAGCTCTTCCAGGCTGTCCTCGCCGAGGTCGACCTCGTCGCGACGCGGGGCGTCGTAGTCGGTGGCCATCGGTTTCACTCTCCAATATCGATATTGTCGCTGCCGGTTGTAACGCCGGACGACGCCGTTTCGGTTCCCCTGACCGGCCACCATCTCTGTCGGGCACCCGACCCGACGAGCGGTGGGCCGGGCCCGCCGGTGCGAAATGCCCCCGGTGAGCGCGGAACCTTACCCCCCCTGTGGGCGAGGCATGTATACCGCCCTTGCGGGAGAGATGTACGCCTCTGCGCCCGAAGTTGTTCCCAATGTGACTCAGGCGACACGAAGATAGGGGTAGTCCTACCGGTTCACCGCGTGGCGCGCCGGTATGTCGGACTGTTTCCACGCCTGAGCCGGACAAGCGTTAACCTCAGCGGCGTACTGGACGGCCGACAGGTCGCGGCCCGACCGCGTCGCCCGCCACCACCCAATCACTGTCCGGGGAGCGCCCAGGATGAGTTTTGCGCGAGTGCGGGCACTCGTTGTCGTCGGACTGCTGGCGGTCGTCGCCCTGGTCTTCGTGGTCGTCGCCGTGCTGAAGGACAGTCAGGGCACAGCCGGTACGGCGGCCGCCTGCCCGGACGGCTGGCCGCTGGTCGACCTGCGGCTGCGGGAGCAGAAGGACGTCAAGATCAACGTCTACAACGCCACCGACGAGGCCGGCCGGGCCGGCAGCGTCGCCGACGACTTCCGCAACCGCAAGTTCCAGGTCAAGAAGGTCGGCAACGAGAAGAAGGCGTTCGACGGCGTGGCCCAGTTGCGGTTCGGGCCCAAGGCCGTGGGCTCGGCGCACCTGCTGCGCGCGTACTTCCTCAACGAGGCCAATCAGGCCTTCGACGCGAACCGCAAGGACGACGTGGTCGACGTGGTCCTGGGCAACCAGTTCCAGCAGCTCGCCACCACCACCGAGGTCAACCAGTCGCTCGGTGACCTGGGCGCGCCGCAGGCGCCGACCGGCACCTGCCCGATGCCGATCGAGAAGTAGGCGGCGGGCGCAACGACGACGCGACAGGGCGGTCTCCTCCGGGGAGGCCGCCCTGTCGCGTTGCCGGCGCCGTCACGGCCCGCCGGCGGCGTCCAGGTCGACCAGCCGGTCGTGCAGCGGCCCGTGCAGCGCCGGCGGCGCGGCGAGCACCAGGTCCGGGCCGGGCGGCCGGCCGGACAGGCCGGTCACCAGCAGCCCGGCCTCGCGGGCGACCAGCCCGCCGGCGGCCAGGTCCCAGTCGGCCAGACCCTTCTCGTAGTACGCGTCCACCCGCCCCTCGGCGGCCAGGCAGAGGTCGAGCGCGGCGGCGCCCATCCGGCGGATGTCCCGGATGTGCGGGATCAGCTCGGTCACCACCCGCGCCTGGTGGGCCCGGCGGCCGGCGTCGTAGCCGAACCCGGTGGCGACGAGCGCCTGCCCGAGGTCGGTGGCGGTGGAGCCGTGCAGCCGCTGCCCGTCGCGCCAGGCGCCGCCGCCCAGCGTCGCGGTCCACTCCTCGCCGGTGACGACGTTGCGGACCACGCCGGCGACCACCTCACCGGCCACCTCGGCGGCCAGCGAGACGGCGCAGTACGGCAGCCCGTACAGGTAGTTCACGGTTCCGTCGATCGGGTCGAGGATCCAGCGCACACCGCCAGGGTCGGCGGGGCCGCTCTCGCCCGCCCCGTACTCCTCGCCCAGCACCGCGTCGCCGGGCCGGCGCTCGCGCAGGGCGGCGACCACCTGCCGCTCCACCGCCCGGTCGGCGGCGGTGACCACGTCGGTCACAGTGCTCTTGGTCGCGGCCACCGAGACGCCCTCGACCCGCATCCGGTACGCGGTGGCGGCGGCCTCCCGGGCCACGTCGACAGCGATCGTGAGCAACTCCCGCGCCGTGGGCGTCGAGGTGATCATGTTTCTCCCCTTCCCGCACGATCGGGACCGGCCGTCGCGCGCGCGGGTATCATCCTTACAAAGTCCACATCTGCGCCGAATCTGCGGTCCCGGACCGCAGGTCCGCCGTGCGGCGCGGGATGATCGCCGCAGACGGCGTTACAATTCACCCTGCCCACGCGCCACGGACCGCCAGCGACCGGACGGCCCGGGACACGGGGGTCATCAACGACTCGCCCGGCGCGGCCGTCCCATGCTGCGCCGGACGACCCGGCCGTGCTCGCTCTTTCGCCTCCGGAAGGTCTTCGTGACAGATCCCCGCCAGACCGGCGCCGACGTTCGCTCGCTCACCGACACCCTGATCGCCCACGCGCAGAGCGCCGGCGGCCAGCTCACGTCGGCCCAGCTCGCGCGCACCGTCGAGTCCGCTGAGGTGACCCCGGCCCAGGCCAAGAAGATCCTCCGCGCGCTCTCCGAGGCGGGCGTGACGGTGGTGGTGGACGGCTCGGCGAGCACCCGCCGCCGCGTCGCCGCCGCCCGGTCCGCCACCCCGGCGTCGCGCGCCACCACCGCCAAGACCACCAAGAAGGCCGCCGCGCCCGCCCCGAAGCAGGCGCCCGCCGCCGACGAGTCGCCCGCCCCGGCCCCCCGGAAGGCGACCGCGCGCAAGGCCACCACCGCCGACGTGGCCAAGGCCGCGGCCCCGGCGAAGGCCACCAAGGCGACCCGCGCCACCAAGGCCACGGTGGCGGCGAAGACCGCCGCGGCCAAGCCGGCCAAGGCCGGTGGCAAGGCCGAGGGCCCCGACGGCGAGATCGACCCGGAGGAGCTGGCCGCCGAGATCGAGGACGTGGTGGTCGAGGAGCCGGCCGAGCTGACCCAGGCCGCCGAGGCCGACGCGGCCAGCTCCGCCACCGACAACGACTTCGAGTGGGACGACGAGGAGTCCGAGGCGCTCAAGCAGGCGCGCCGGGACGCCGAGCTGACCGCCTCCGCCGACTCCGTGCGGGCGTACCTGAAGCAGATCGGCAAGGTGCCGCTGCTCAACGCCGAGCAAGAGGTCGAGCTGGCCAAGCGGATCGAGGCCGGCCTCTACGCCGCCGAGCGGCTGCGCGCCGCCGACGAGGGCGAGGAGAAGCTGGTCCGCGACCTCCAGCGCGACCTGATGTGGATCTCCCGGGACGGCGAGCGGGCCAAGAACCACCTCCTGGAGGCCAACCTCCGCCTGGTGGTCTCGCTGGCCAAGCGCTACACCGGCCGCGGCATGGCCTTCCTCGACCTCATCCAGGAAGGCAACCTCGGCCTCATCCGCGCCGTCGAGAAGTTCGACTACACAAAGGGCTACAAGTTCTCCACCTACGCCACCTGGTGGATCCGCCAGGCCATCACCCGCGCCATGGCCGACCAGGCCCGCACCATCCGCATCCCGGTGCACATGGTCGAGGTGATCAACAAGCTCGGCCGGATCCAGCGTGAGCTGCTCCAGGACCTGGGCCGCGAGCCCACCCCGGAGGAGCTGGCCAAGGAGATGGACATCACACCGGAGAAGGTGCTGGAGATCCAGCAGTACGCCCGGGAGCCCATCTCGCTCGACCAGACCATCGGCGACGAGGGTGACAGCCAGCTCGGCGACTTCATCGAGGACTCCGAGGCGGTCGTCGCGGTCGACGCGGTGTCGTTCTCGCTGCTGCAGGACCAGCTCCAGCAGGTCCTTCAGACGCTGTCCGAGCGTGAGGCGGGCGTGGTGCGGCTGCGTTTCGGCCTCACCGACGGCCAGCCGCGCACTCTGGACGAGATCGGCCAGGTGTACGGCGTGACCCGGGAACGCATCCGGCAGATCGAATCCAAGACCATGTCCAAGTTGCGGCACCCCTCGCGTTCCCAGGTGCTCCGCGATTACCTGGACTGACCGCGCACGTCAACAAATCGTGCCGGTTTGATCACCAGCCGTACAACACTCTTTGGTGATCGGTCGGTTGCCTGTTTGTGATCGTTGACGTGGCACCCTTGGTGCACGGCACACTGTCCTCCACGCCAGGTGTGACCTCGGTCCCCCGCGGGCACACAGGGAAGGCAGGGCCCGAGATGGGTGTTGCACGATAGGTGAGCAACCGAAGAGAGTGTTCATCGGTGACGACCAGAGGAGGAAGGCGATGACCCCGACCCTCACGCCGCCGCCCGAGACGGTGAGCCCCCCGGCCGCCGATGAACGGTGCGACCGCTGCAATGCTGCCGGCAAGCTCCGGATCACTCTGGCGGGTGGGAGCGAGCTGGTGTTCTGTGGGCACCACGCGAACAAGTACGCGGAGGATCTCGTGAAGATCACCGTGCGCTACGCGTCGGACCCGGAGTTCAGCTGGCGTGGCGCCGATCTGATGGCGAACTGAGGTCCGACAGGAAGTCCATAACCCGACATGACCGGCCGGAGGCACCCGCAAGGGGAGCCTCCGGCCGGTTTTTCGTGTGGGTGCCGTGTGCGGTGACCGGTGTTAAGAAGGGGCCCCTGCACTACCTGAGGCGTTAACAGGGGGCCCTTCCTTACAGGGTCTGCACGGTGGCGATGCGCTCCTCGAGCTGCTCGATCGTGGCCTGTGCGCTGGGCGGGCCGCCGCAGATCCGGCGCAGCTCGGCGTGGATCTTGCCGTGCGGCTGGCCGGTGTGGTGGTGCCGGGCGGCCACCAGGGCGTTCAGCTGCCGCCGTAGCGCCACCCGGCGCTGGGCGGCACTCATCGGTGGGGGCGCCGCCGCCGGGGCCGCAGCGGCCGGCTCAGCGGTCCGCTGGGCCGCCCGGCGCTTCTGCGCGGCCAGCTGTTCGGCCTGCCGCTTGGTCAGCAGCAGCGAGACCTGGTCGGCGGTGAGCAACCCGGGCAGGCCCAGGTATTCCTCCTCCTCCGGCGTGCCGGCCTGGGCGGCGGTGCCGAAGGACGCGCCGTCGAAGATCACCTGGTCGAGCTCGGCGGTAGCGGAGAGCGCGGCGAAACGCTTCTCCAGCTCCCCGCTCGCGCCGTCGTCGCGCTGGGCGCGCTCCAGCAGGTCGTCGTCGAAGCCCTCGCGCTCCTTCGGCTTGCCGAGCACGTGGTCCCGCTCGGCCTCCATCTCGCTGGCGAGCCCGAGCAGATGCGGCACGCTGGGCAGGAACACCGACGCGGTCTCGCCGGAGCGGCGGGCCCGGACGAACCGGCCGATCGCCTGCGCGAAGTACAGCGGGGTGCTGGCACTCGTCGCGTACACCCCGACGGCGAGCCGGGGGATGTCGACGCCCTCGGACACCATCCGCACCGCGACCAGCCACCGTTGCTGAGAGGCGGCGAACGTCGCGATCCGCGCGGACGCGCCCTGGTCGTCGGAGAGCACCACGGCGGCCTTCTCACCGGTCACCTGCTCCAGCAGCTTCGCGTACGACCGGGCCACCTGCTGGTCGCTGGCGATGACCAGGCCGCCCGCGTCCGGCATGCCGTTGGCGCGCAGCACGCTCAGCCGGGCGTCGGCGGCGCGCAGCACCTGCGGCATCCAGTCGCCGGCCGGGTCCAGCGCGGTACGCCACGCCTGAGCGATCAGGTCCTGCGTCATCGGCTCGCCGAGGCGGGCGGCCAGCTCCTCGCCGGCGTTGGTGCGCCACCGGGTCTCCCCCGAGTACGCCAGGAACAGCACGGGCCGGACCACGCCGTCGCGCAGCGCGTCGGAGTAGCCGTAGACCGAGTCGGCGCGGGAGCGCAGCAGCCCGTCGCCGCCGCGCTCGTAGCTGACGAACGGGATCGGGTTGTCGTCGGAGCGGAACGGCGTACCGGTGAGCATCAGCCGGCGTACCGCGGGCTCGAACGCCGCCTTCACGCCGTCGCCCCAGGTACGCGAGTCGCCGGCGTGGTGGATCTCGTCGAGGATGACCAGCGTGCGGCGGGTCATGGTGCGGCGCCGGTGCACCTGCGGCGCCATGCCCACCTGGGCGTAGGTGACGACCGCGCCGTGGAAGTCGGCGGCGGAGTGCAGGTCGGCGTTGCGGAACGCGGCGTCGAGCTGGATGCCGACCCGGGCGGCGGCCTGCGCCCACTGGGTCTTCAGGTGCTCGGTCGGCGCGACCACTGTGACCGCCTCGACGGTGCCGTCGGCGAGCAGCTCGGCGGCGATGCGCAGCGCGAACGTGGTCTTACCGGCGCCGGGCGTGGCGACCGCTGTGAAGTCCTCGGTCCGGCGGCGGAGGTATTCCACGAGCGCCTTGCGTTGCCAGGCGCGCAGGGGCGGGAACGTGTCGAGCGCCGGCATCCGCGGTGGCACGCGTAGCTCCTCTCCGCCGCGGACGGCGGCGGGCCCGACCGGGGCCACGGGAGCCGCCGCCCATGAAAACGCCCTCGCGCATCCGGTGCCGCGAAGGCCGGTTCAGCATAACCAGCGCGGGCCGTACGCCCCACTCGACGCCACGCCTGTCACATCCGTCCACCCCGGCGCACGGCGGGTCAGGGCAGTGGTCCCCGGGTGCCGGTGCGCGGCGGCCGCAGCGTCGCCACCGGGGCGGACCAGCGGCGACGCAGCGCGATCAGGCGCAGCCCGAACACGAGCAGGGCGGCGCCGGTCAGCGGCACGGCGGTGGCCTGTCCGCACGCCGACAACAGCGCCGTGGTGATCGAGCCGGCGAGCGCGGCCAGGGCGTAGATCTCCCGGCGCAGCACCACCGGGATCTCGCCGGTGAGCAGGTCCCGGCCGAGCCCGCCGCCGATGGCGGTGAGCATGCCGATCATGCAGGCGCCGACCGCCGGCACCGCGGCGTCGAGTGCCTTGAGCGTGCCGGTCACGGTGAACAGGGCCAGACCTGCCGCGTCGAGCACCAGCACCGTGGTGCGCAGCCGGGCGAACTGGGGGTGCAGCCAGAACACGGCCGCCGCGGTGACAGCGGCGGTGGCGGTGTAGCGCCAGTCGGCGAACGCCAGCGGGGGAACCTCGTCGACGACCACGTCGCGGACGATGCCGCCGCCGAGCGCGGCGACCACGCCGACGAAGACCACCCCGAACAGGTCGAGCCGTTTCGCCACCGCCGCGGAGGCGCCGGAGGCGGCGAAGACCGCCACGCCGGTCAGATCGGCGAGCAGAAGGGCGGTGGAGGTGGTCACCGCCGCAGGTTACGTCCGGGGGCGGCGGAGCCGCCCGGGATCACTCGGCGTACGAGTCGTAGATCTCCTTGCACTTCGGGCACACCGGCGAGCCCGGCTTGGCCGCCTTGGTGACCGGGAACGTCTCGCCGCAGAGCGCGACCACGTAGGTGCCCATGACGGCACTCTCGGCGATCTTCTCCTTGCGGACGTAGTGGAACATCTCCGGACCAGTGTCCGCGTCCTTCAGCTCGGGACGCTCGAGAACCTCAGTGCTCACGACTACACCTCCGGCGTTCCAGTTTTGCAGGTCGGTCCGCCCCGGTCCACCTGGGCCCCGGCCGGAAGCGGCCCGTACGGTAACCGACGTGACCAACTTTCACATCAGTCTCGGTAGTGAGGTGGCCGACGCCCTGCGGGACGGCCGCCCGGTCGTGGCGTTGGAGAGCACGATCGTCTCGCACGGGCTGCCCCGGCCGGACAACCTGCGCGTGGCGCGCGAGATCGAGCAGGCGGTACGGGACGCGGGGGCGGTGCCGGCCACCATCGGCATGGTCGCCGGCGAGCTGCGGGTGGGGCTGGACGACGCCCAGCTCACCCGGCTCGCCACAGTCGACGGCGTGAGCAAGCTCTCGGTCCGTGACCTGGCCCCGGCGGCGGCGACCGGAGCGGACGGCGCCACCACCGTCGCGGCCACGAGCGCTGTCGCGGCGGCGGCCGGGATCGGCGTGTTCGCCACCGGCGGGCTCGGCGGCGTGCACCGCGAGGCGGCGCAGACGTTCGACGAGTCGGCCGACCTGGTCACGCTGGCCCGGACGCCGATCGCCGTGGTCTGCGCCGGGGTGAAGTCGATCCTCGACGTGGGCGCCACGCTGGAGCGGCTGGAGACGCTCGGAGTGGGCGTGGTCGGCTACCGCACCCGCCGCTTCCCCGGCTTCTACCTCACCGACGCGGGCTTCGACCTGGACTGGTCGGTCGAGTCGCCGGAGCAGGTGGCGGACGTGCTGGCCGCCCGCGCGGCGCACGGCGTGCACCACGGCGGGCTGGTGGTGGCCAACCCGCTGCCCGCCGACGAGCAGCTCGACCCGGCGCTGCACGACCGCACGCTCGCCGAAGGGCTGGCGGCGCTGGCCCGCGAGGGCATCACCGGCAAGGCGGTCACCCCGTTCCTGCTGTCGCACTTCCACGCCGCGACCGAGGGCGCGAGCCTGGCCGTGAACGTCCGGATCATCCTGCGCAACGCCGACCTCGCAGCCCGGATCGCGGTCGCCGCGGCGACCACCTCATGAGCGGGACGCCGCGCATCGTCGTCGTCGGCGACGTGATCACCGACGTGCTCGCGGTGCTGTCCGGGCCGCTCGCCACCGGCTCGGACACCGCGGCCGGGATCCGGTTCAGCGGCGGCGGGCAGGCGGCGAACACCGCGGCCTGGCTCGCCGGGCAGGGCGCGGCGGTGACGCTCGTCGCCGCCGTCGGCGACGACGAGACCGGCCGGGAGCGGGTGGCCGAGCTGACCCGGATCGGCGTCGACTGCGCGGTGGAGCGGCACGAGGGCTACCCGACCGGCACCGTCATCGTGCTCGCCCACGACGGGGAGCGCACGATGATCAGCCAGCGGGGCGCGAACCTGCGGCTGACCGCCGGGCACGTGGAGGCGGCGCTGGCCGCCGCGCCCGACGCCGGGCATCTGCACCTGTCCGCGTACACCCTGCTTGACGTCGGGTCGCGCGGCGCCGGCCTGCGCGCGCTGGCCACGGCCCGCGAGCGCGGGCTGACCGTCAGCGTCGACGCGGCGTCCGCGGCGCCGCTGCGGCGCGTCGGCGGGGCGTTCCTGACCTGGGTACGCGACGTCGACCTGCTGCTGGTCAACACGGACGAGGCGACGGTGCTGGCCGGCGGGCTGGACCCGGCAGCGCAGGCGCGGGCGCTGACAGCGGTGGCGCACCGGGTGGTGGTCAAGCGCGGCGCGGCGGGCGCGGTGTGGGTGGAGCGCGGCGGTGTGGTGGAGTTCGCGCCCGCGCCCGGGGTGGACGTGGTGGACGTGACCGGTGCCGGGGACGCGTTCGCGGCCGGGCTGCTCACCGCGTGGCTGGCCGGTGCCGACCCGCGTGCCGCGCTGGCCCGCGCCGGTGACCTGGGCGCGCTAGCCGTGACGACTGTGGGCGCACGCCCGGCGCCCTGACGCCGGTGGCCGGTCCGGGCGGTACGCCGCCCGGGCCGGTCAGGGCTCGGCGTCGATGACCTTGTGCGGGTTCTCCCCGGCGGTGAGAGCGGTGGGCGCGGGCTCCTCGCGGCGCTGGTTCTGGAACCGGTTCGCCAGGCGGTGCTCCTCCTTGGGCGGCCGGTCGTTCGCCAGCAGCACCGCCAGCCACGGCACGAGCACCATGCCGAGCGCGCACAGCGGCAGCCAGAGCCAGGGCAGCGGGGCCTTCACGCCGACCAGGATCGCGCCGGCCACCAGACACGCGACCCGGATGGCCATCATCAGCACGTAACGCTTCTGCCGGCTGCTGAGCTGGTCGTCCTGGCTGCGCGGGGCGTCGGTGATCAGTATCGGCTGGTACGCCTGACGCTTCACCACGGACCTCCTACGAGGGGATAGGGCCATCCTGTCACTCCGGACGGATGATCGGCGAAAATCGTGACAGCCCGGCGCGTGTTACGCGCGTGGTACGCTTCGCCCGTGGCCAACCGGTTCAGCTTCACCGACGAGGCGCTGGCGAACCTGCGGGTCTACGACGTCACACCCGGGGAAGTCTGGGAGGCCCTGCACAGCAAGCGCCGGGTCATCCGCCACCTCGGGGACGACGTCATGGTGGTCTACGCCACCGACCACCGGGGCCGGCGGCTCGCCGTGCTGCTGGCCGAGGCCGACGGCACCGACAACGACTGGGACATCCTCTCCGCCCGCGAGCTGAGCGACGTCGAGGCCAAGCGCTACGACGAGGCGGTGCGGAAATCACGCCGACGAGGAGGCGGTCACGATGCACCGTGACGAGGCGACCAAGCGGTTCCACGCCGGAGACGACGCGCTCGCCGACCTGATCGACGACACGTCACCGGCGCAGCTGCCCACCCCCGACACCGACGTGCCGATGGTCAGCCGGTCGGTGCGGCTCCCGCTGGAGACGTACGAGCGGGTCCGCGCCGCCGCCGACGCACGCGGCATCGGGGTGACCACCCTGATGCGGCAGTGGATCGAGGCGGGCCTGGCCGACCTGGACGACTCGGCAACCGTCTCGCTGGCCGACGTACGCCGCGCGCTGGCGTCGCTGTCCCGCCCGACCGCCGCCTGACCGCTCACGCCTCGGGGCCGGCCTCGCCGAGTCTCTCCCGCCCGATCGGCGAGGCGGAGGGCTCCAGCGGGCGGCCCCAGGCCCGGCGGGCGTCGGCGAACGCGACGAGCGCCAGCACGAGAGCCACCGCGCCGAGCGCGATCATCGCCGGCACCGCCGCCAGGGCGGGCAGGAGCAGCACCAGGACCAGCAGCCCGGCCAGCCGGGGGCGGGACACCCGGCCGAAGATCTCGTACTCGAACCGGGAGCGGGCGGCCAGGAACAGAGCCGGGCCGCCCACCACGAAGACCAGCCAGTTCGGCTGAGCGGTGTCGTACGGGTGGGTGATGACCAGCTCGTAGCCGACCGCGGAGCCGATCACCCCGAGCACCATGAACAGGTGGGTCTGCGCCGCCGACTCGGCCAGCCGCCCCGGCGTGCCGGCCATCCGCAGCGCCTCCGCCAGCAGGTGACCGGCCCGGTAGAAGTAGATGCGCCAGAGCAACGCTGTGATCACGAACGAGATCGCGAACGCGACGGCCCCCTCGCCGGAGAACTCCTCCCCGCTGTAGGTCACGCCGATCACCAGGATCGACTCACCGAGCGCGATGAGGAAGATCTGCTGGTAGCGCTCGGCCAGGTGCTCCCCCGCGACGAGCCACTGCCGGATGCGGGACGCCCCGATCCACGGCAGCGGCCAGCCCAGGAACGTGCCGAGGTGGTCCACCGCAATCGCCACGACCCACAGCGCCAGGCGAGGGCCGGGCAGCAGCGCGCCGGCGATCCACAGCGGGGCGCTGGCCACCGCCCAGGCGACCAGCCGCAGCGGGACCAGGCGCCGCGGGTGCCCGCGCAACGCCGCCGCGATCAGCAGTGGCCGGCCGACCATCACCGCCACGTACGCGAGCGCGAACGGCAGCGCCCGCTCCTCCAGGGCGCGCGGCAGCGTCACTCCCAGCACCAGGCTGCCGAACATGGTCCCGGCCACCACGACCTGGAGGACCACGCGCTCCGGCTCGTAGCGGCTGGTGACCCAGGTGGTGATCGTCCAGACCTGCCAGAGCACCAGGAACAGCAGCAGGGTCTTGCCGACGTCGGCGGCCACCGCCGCGGCGGAGCCGTCGACGCCGTTGATCAGGCGCTGGGACACCCGGGTCAGCGCGAACACGAAGACCAGGTCGAAGAAGAGTTCCAGGAACGTGGCCCGCCCGGCACTGGACGCGGTACGCAGCAGCGCCCCACCCCGCTGCTCGGTCATCGTCGGTCTCCCGTCCCCCGTCCTGGCAACAAACGACAGGGGCGGCGGACCGGTTGCGGTGGTGGAGGGCCGATCAGCCCTTCGCGGCCTTCGCCGCCGCCTTCATCCGCTGCTTGAACTCGCGTACCCGGCGCAGCGACTCCGGATCGGTCACGTCCGCCACCGACCGGTGGGCGTCCGCGTCGCCGTAGTCGCCGGCCGCCTCGCGCCAGCCGTCCGGGGTGATCCCGAACCGCTTGCCGAGCAGCGCGACGAAGATCTGCGCCTTCTGCCGGCCGAACCCGGGCAGCTCACCCACCCGGCGCAGCAGTTCCCGGCCGTCTGTCACGTCGGACCAGAGCCGGGCCGGGTCACCGTCGTAGCGCTCGACGAGCGCCCGGCACACCTCCTGCACGCGGGCCGCCATCGCCTTGGGGAACCGGTGCAGCGCGGGCGGCCGGGCGAAGATCTCCACGAGCGCCTCCGGGTCGTACCCGGCCAGTTCCGCGGCGTCGGGCTCGTGACCGAGCCGCTGCGCCAGCACGTACGGGGAGGAGAACGCCTTCTCCATCGGCACCTGCTGGTCCAGCACCATGCCGAGGAGCAGGGCCAGCGGACTGCGCGCCAGCAGTTTGTTCGCCTGCGGGTCGATGGGCAGTGACAGCGTCATGGGGACCATAGTGCCGCCCCGCCCGCCGTTCGCGGGCGGCGACTCCCCGACGACGTGACGCGGCCCGGCGGACCCCTGCGAGGTCCACCGGGCCGCGGCTCACGGTGTGGTCAGGTCACCCGTGTCGTCAGTTGACGACGAAGAGCAGCCGGTTCGGCGAGCCCGAGCCCGGGCTGGTCACCTTGCCGGTGGTGGCGTTGCTGGTCAGGTAGCTGGCCACCTGAGCCGGGGTGTAGGAGGTGTTCGCGGACAGCACGAGCGCCGCCGCGCCGGCCACGTGCGGGGACGCCATCGAGGTGCCGCTGATCGAATTGGTGGCGGTGTCGCTGGTCCGCCACGCCGAGGTGATCGACGAGCCCGGCGCGAAGATGTCCACGCAGGAGCCGTAGTTCGAGTACGAGGCGCGAGCGTCGGTGCTGGTGGTGGCGCCCACCGTGATCGCCGAGGCGACCCGGGCCGGCGACGAGTTGCACGCGTTGGCGCTGGAGTTGCCGGCCGCGAGCGCGTACGTGATGCCGGAGTTGATCGAGTTGGCCACCGCGTTGTCCAGCGTGCTGCTGGCGCCGCCGCCGAGGCTCATGTTGGCCACGGCCGGCTTCACGGCGTTCGAGGTGACCCAGTTGACGCCGCTGATCACGCCCGCGGTGGTGCCGCTGCCGGAGCAGTTGAGCACCTTCACGGCCACCAGGCGCACGCCCTTGGCCACGCCGTACTTGGTGCCACCGACAGTGCCGGCGACGTGCGTGCCGTGGCCGTTGCAGTCGGTGTTGTTGGTGTCCACCGTGTTGGTGCCCCAGGTGGCCCGGCCGCCGAAGTCGCTGTGCGTGGTGCGGATGCCCGTGTCGATGATGTAGGCGCGCACGTTGCTGGCGGTGTTCGGGTAGGTGTAGGTGCTGTTCAGCGGCAGGTTGCGCTGGTCGATCCGGTCCAGGCCCCAGGTGGCGCCGGTCTGGGTGCCCTGGGTGGTCATGACGCGGTCCTGCTCGACGTACGCGACGGCCGGGTCGGCGGCGAGCCGGCGGGCCTGGGCGGGCGTCATCTTCGCGCTGTAGCCGGTGAGAGCGGCGCTCCACACCGTGCCGACGTTGCCGCCGTAGCGCTTGGCCAGGCCGGCGGCCCGGTCCGGTACGGCGGTACGGGCGGCGAGGGTGTTCGCGGTGCCGACCGCGTCGCCCTTGAGCACGACCACGTAGCTGCCGCTGACGGCGTCGGCGGCGCCGGCGTACCGGATCTCACCGGTGGGCGCGGCGAGAGCGGGCGTGGAGGCGGCGGCGGCGAAGGCCGCGGCGGCGGCCGTGACGGCGAGCGCACGCAGCGCGCGCCGCCGGGGAAGGGACACGTCGGGCATCGTCTGGCTCCCTACCGGGCGGCCCGGTTCGTGGCCGGATCGCCCCATCGACGGATGTTGGCAGGAATGCTAGCCAGAGATCGATAAACATGAAAGAGATAGTTGCCGATAGATACGGTCGGCGTTATGGATTCGGCGGGTGCCGCGCCACACCGGAGCGCGCCCGAGGCAGGATGAGCACGTGGACCGTCACGACATGCTGCTCTCCCCCGCCGGGGTCGACGCGCTGCGCACCGCGCTGACGCTCGCCCGCTTCACCGCCAACGGGATCGCCGACCGCCTCGGCCCGCAGGGCACCGGGGCGGTGGCCCGCAACGACTACCGGGCCGCGCTGCGCGCCACCGAGGACCGGGACCGGCTGGCCACGCTGATCCGGGTCTTCATCTGCGACCAGACCGAGCCGGAGGCGGCGGTCGCCGACGCGCTCGCTCCGCTGGCGCTGGACGAGGCGCTGGCCGGGGGCATCGTCGAGCGGCACGGCGACGGCCTGCGCGCCGGGGTCGACCTGGAACCCTACGGCGACGACTGGTGGGTGCTCGCCGACGTGCCCGCCAGCGCCCGGCCCGGACGGCCGCTGGACGCCGAGCACGTGCTGGGCATCGGCGGCGCCACCCAGACGCTGATCTCGGCGGCGGTCCGCCCGGTCGTGGACACCGCGCTCGACCTCGGCACCGGCTCCGGCGTGCAGGCGCTGCACCTGGGCACCCACGCCCGGCGGGTCACCGCCACCGACGTCTCCGAGCGGGCGCTGCGTTTCGCCGCCACCACCGCCGCCCTCAACGGGCAGGACTGGGAGCTGCTGCGCGGCGACATGGTCGCCCCGGTGGCCGGACGCCGCTTCGACCTGGTGGTCAGCAACCCGCCGTTCGTGGTCGGGCCGGGCACCACCACGCACGTCTACCGGGACTCCGGGCGGGTGGGCGACGCGATCGGCGCGGAGCTGGCCGCCGCCGCGCCGGACCTGCTCACCGAGGGCGGCACCATGCAGTACCTGGCGAACTGGGTGCACGTCACCGGCGAGGACTGGGCCGAGCGGGTCACCGGCTGGTTCACCGGCACCGGCCTGGACGCCTGGGTGATCCAGCGCGAGGTGGCCGACCCGATGGCGTACGTGAACCTGTGGCTGACCGACGTCGGCGAGAGCGCCGACCCGCAGCGGATGGCGGCCTGGCTGGACTGGTTCGACGCGCACAAGGTGGAGGCGATCGGCTTCGGCATCGTCTCGCTGCGCCGCTCCGGGCACGAGCAGCCGATCGTGCGGGTGGAGGACCTGCGCCAGCGGGTCGAGCCGCCGCTGGGCGACCGGATCGGCGAGTGGTTCGCCCGGCAGGACTGGCTGCGCGCCCGGGACACCGAGGGCCTGCTCGCCGCCCGCTACCGCGCCGCCGAGGGCCTCCAGCTGCGGCAGGAGGCCACCATGGGCGACGAGGGCTGGGCTGTCGACCGGCAGGTCCTGGCCATGCCGCGCGGCCTGCGCTGGTCGGAGGAGATCGACCCGCTGGTGCTCGCCCTGGTCGGCGGCGCCGACGGCCGGCTGCCGCTGCGCGACCAGCTCGCCCTGCTGGCCGCCGCGCACGACGTGGCCCCGGACGAGCTGGCCGAGGCGGCCGGGCCGATCGTGACGCACCTGGTCGAGCGCGGCATCGTCGAGCCGGTGACCGACTGATGCGGGCCGTGGTGCAGACCGTCGGCCGGGCCCGGGTGACAGTCGACGACGAGGTGACCGGCGAGATCGCCGACGGGCTGCTGGTGCTGCTCGGCGTCACCCACACCGACACCCCGCAGGTGGCCGCAACGATGGCGCGCAAGCTGCACGAGCTACGCATCCTCGACGACGAGCGCAGCGCCGCCGACGTCGGGGCGCCGCTGCTCGTGGTCAGCCAGTTCACGCTCTACGGCGACGCCCGCAAGGGCCGGCGACCGAGCTGGACCGCCGCCGCTCCCGCCGAGGTGGCCGAACCCCTGGTGGACGCCGTGGTCGAGCAGTTGCGCGCCCGGGGCGCGAAGGTGGAGACCGGCCGTTTCCGCGCCCACATGCTGGTGGAGAGCGTGAACGTCGGTCCCCGGACCCTCGTGCTCGACCTCTGAGGAGGATCAGAAGAACAGCCCCCGGCGGGACAGCGACTGACGCAGCCAGCCGTCGAGCTGGGCGGCCCAGTCGGTGCGGTCCGCCGTCGCGTGGTCCACTGTGAACCGGCCGAACGCGTCGCGGCCCTCGGTGAACAGGCCACCCCGCTTGTCCAGCTCCAGCACCACGTGGACCTGGCGCGGATCGGTCACGAACGTGACCTCCAGCTGGTTCATCGCGCCCGCGTACTGCGGCGCCGGGTAGAACTCGATCTCCTGGTAGAAGGGCAACTGCTGGTGCAGGCCGTAGATGTGCCCGCGCTCGACGTCGGCGCGGGCGAAGCGGAAGCCCAGCCGTAGCAGGGCCTCCAGCAGCCGCTCGTGGGCGGGCAGCGGGTGCACCGACACGGCGTCCATGTCGCCCTTGTCCACCGCCCGCGCCACCTCCAGCTCGGTACGCAGACCCATCGTCATGCCGTGCAGGTGCTGGCCGTACAGGTCGGTCAGCGGGGTCTCCCAGGGCACCTGGAAGCGGAACGGCACGTCGTGACGCTGCCCCGGCTCCAGCCGGAACGGACCGGTCATCTGGGCCCGGCCGAACTCCTGGTTGACGTCGTACTCCGAATCGGAGCTCTCCACCTCGACCCGCGTGACCAGACCGAGCGCGACGTAGCTCACGTCCACCGGGTGGTCACCGCCGACCACCTGGATCCGGCCCTCCAGAACGCCACCCGGGCGACAGTTCGGGTTGGCCAGCACCGTCTCCACCGACGGTCCGCCCACACCCATCGCCTGCATGAGCCGCTTGAAGACCACCACGTTCTCCGATCATCAGTGCCGGGCCGGCCCCGACGGCCGGTCGGTGGCACGGTAACCACGCCGGGCAAGCGGACGCAGGATTCCCCCGAGGATTCCTGTCGGGTCCCCGATCGCCTCACTCCCGTCTCACGCCCCGACCGCCAAGCTGTTTGTCATCGGCCACCACCGCGTGGGCGGCACGGGACCGGTAGGCACGTCGGACACGGGGAGAACAGAGATGACCCAGCAGATGATCGAGCACCAGGACATGGACGTCACCCTCACGGACCTCGACGCCACCGACGAGCGCGGCGTCTCCACCGACCTGGTCCGGGCGTACCTGAACGGCATCGGCCGCACCAAGCTGCTCACCGCGGCCCAGGAGGTCGAGCTGAGCAAGCGGATCGAGGCCGGCCTCTTCGCCGAGGAGAAGCTGGCCACCTGCACCCCCGTCTCCGCCGAGCTGCGCGCGGACCTGGCGCTGATCGCGGCCGAGGGCCGCGCCGCCAAGGACCACCTGCTGGAGGCGAACCTCCGGCTGGTGGTGAGCATCGCCAAGCGCTACACCGGCCGCGGCATGGCCTTCCTCGACCTCATCCAGGAAGGCAACCTCGGCCTCATCCGCGCCGTCGAGAAGTTCGACTACACAAAGGGCTACAAGTTCTCCACCTACGCCACCTGGTGGATCCGCCAGGCCATCACCCGCGCCATGGCCGACCAGGCCCGCACCATCCGCATCCCGGTGCACATGGTCGAGCAGGTCAACCGGATGGTCCGGGTACGCCGCGAGCTGTCGGTGACGCTGGGCCGCGAGCCCACCGTGAGCGAGGTGGCCGTGGCGCTGGAGATCCCCGAGTTCCAGGTGATCGAACTGATCTCCTACGACCGGGAGCCGGTCAGCCTGGACCAGGCGGTCGGCGAGGACGGCGAGAGCGCGCTCGGCGACTTCGTCGCCGCTGTGGACCCGCGCGCCGAGCCCGGCGACGCCGCCACCAACGGTGAGCTGCGCAACGAGGTCCGGATCGTGCTGGCCACGCTGTCCCAGCGGGAGCAGGCGGTGATCCGGCTGCGCTTCGGCCTGGACGACGGCCGGCAGCGCACGCTGGACGAGGTGGGCCGCGAGTTCGGCCTGTCCCGGGAGCGGATCCGGCAGATCGAGAAGGTCACGCTGCTCAAGCTGCGCGACCCGGAGCGGGCGAACCGGCTGGAGGCGTACGCCTGCTGATCCACCCTGCCCCCGACAGGCCCCGGCGGTTCGCCGGGGCCTGTCGCGCTTGATGTGGCCGCCTCGAGCGACCACCCTGGGGCGGTGAACTGGACGCTGGAAGTGGTGGTGGTACCGGTCTCCGACCTGGACCGGGCCAAGGAGTTCTACGCGCAGCGGCTCGGCTTCGCCGTCGACCACGACACCGATCTGGGCGGCGCGGGGCGGATCGTGCAACTCACTCCCCCGGGCTCCGGGTGCTCGATCGTCCTCGGCCGGGGCGTCGTACCGGAGATGCCGCCGGGCTCACTCAAGGGCCTGCAACTCGTCGTGCCCGACCTGGAACGGGCGCACGCCGAACTGGTCGAGCGGGGCGTCGAGGTGAGCGAGATCCAGGTGATGGGGCAGAACCCGCGCCCGGTGCCGCACCCGCTGGACAACGTCGGCTTCGTGTTCTTCCGCGACCCGGACGGCAACGAGTGGGCGGTGCAGCAGATCTCCGCGCGCGGCTGAGCGCTGCGGCGCGCGCTGTGCGAGCGCTGCGGCGCGCGCCGGGCGCTGTGCGCGGGGCGCTGCGGCGCGCGCCGGGCGAGCGCTGTTAAGAAGGGGCCCCTTCTCTACCGGAGGCGTTAATAAGGGGCCCTTCCTTACAACCGCCGGGGGCCCGTGTCGGGGCGCGGGGATTCCGCGCCGGTACGCACAGTGGCGTGCAGCACCGAGATGCCGTCCGGCCGGACCAGCACCGGGTTGAGCGTGAGCGACCGCACCCGGGGCTGCTCGTCGGCGAGGCGGCCGACCCGCACCAGCAGGTCGACCAGGGCCGCCCGGTCCACCGGCGCGGCGCCCCGGTGCCCGCGCAGCAGCGGCGCCGCCCGGGGCTCGTCGACCAGCTCGGCGGCGTCCCGGTCGGTGAGCGGAACCGCGCGCCAGGCCCGGTCGCCCAGCAGCTCGGTCGCCACGCCACCCAGCCCGAACCCGACCACCGGCCCGAACGCCGGATCCTCCACCAGCTCCACCACGCACGCCACACCCGGCGCGACCATCGGCTGGACCAGCACCTCCGCGCCGAACACCGGCGCCATCTCGGCGTACGCGCGGCGCAGCGCGGCGGCGTCGGCCAGGTCGAGGCGTACCGCGCCGAGGTCGAGGCGGTGCCGCAGCCCGGGGGCGGCGGCCTTGAGCGCCACCGGCCAGCCGAGCCGCTCCCCCACCGCCGCCGCTTCCTCGGCCGAGCGGGCCGGCACCGAGTCCACCACGTCGATCCCGTACGCGCGCAGCAACGCCGCCGAGTCGGCACCGTCCGGCCGCAGCGCGGCGTGCCCCGCCGCGCGGTCCACGTCGGTCAGTTCCGGCAGCACACCGGCGGGCCGGCGCAGCCAGTCCGCGTACGCGGTCACCCGGCCCAGCGCGCGCACCGCCTCCTCCACGCTCGGGTACGCCGGTACACCGGCCGGCACCAGCCCGGCCAGGAACGTCGCCACCACCGGCTTGCCGGTGACCCGCGCGTCGGGCAGCGCCGCCGCGAAGTCGGCCACCGGATCGGCGAGCTGGCCCGGCAACGGCGGCGCGAACACCGCCACCACGGCGTCCACCCGCTCGTCGGCCACGGTCTCGCCGAGCGCGGCGGCGTACGCGGCGGCCCCGGCGCTCGGCCCGACGTCCCGCGGGTAGCCGTCGGCGACCGTCAGTCCCTGGGCCGCGCAGGCGGTCGCGGCCAGCCCGGTCAGCGCCGACGAGTTGCCCACCACCGCCACCCGGCGCCCGGCCGGCAGCGGCTGGTGGGCCAGCAGCACGCCCACGTCGAGCAGCTCGGACACGGTGTCGACCCGGATCACCCCGGACTGGGCGAACAGCGCGCTCACCGCCGCCGCGTCCAGCGCGGGCGCCTCCCCCACGCCCGGCGGCCGGGCCAGCGAGGCGAGCGCCACCACCGGCTTGCGGCGCCCGATGCGCCGGGCCAGCCGGGCGAACTTGCGCGGGTTGCCGAACGTCTCCAGGTAGAGCGTGATGACGTCGGTGGCCGGGTCGTCCTGCCAGTACTGCAACAGGTCGTTGCCGGACACGTCGGCCCGGTTGCCGGCCGAGACGAAGCTGGACAGGCCGAGCCCGCGCCGGGACGCCTCGGCCAGCAGCGCCACCCCGAACGCGCCGGACTGGCTGAACACGCCGACCCGGCCCGCCGCGGGCAGCACCGGGGCGAGCGTGGCGTTGAGGCGTACCGCCGGGTCGGTGTTGGCGACGCCGAGGCAGTTCGGGCCGACCACCCGCATGCCGGCCAGGTGCGCGGCGCGGACCAGCGCGCGCTGCGCCGCCGCGCCGGCCGGGCCGGACTCGGCGAACCCGGCCGAGATCACCACGAGGCCGTGCGCGCCCGCGCGGGCGGCGTCGCGCACCACGTCGGTCACCGCGTCCGGCGGGACCGCCACCACGGCCAGGTCGATGTCCTGGCCGGCGTCGGCCGCCGACGGGTACGCGGGCAGCCCCGCCACCGTCGCCGCGCTCGGGTGCACCGGCACTATCGCCCCGGCGAAGCCGGCGTCGCGCAGGTGCCCGAGCAGCGCCGCGCCGACGCCCTGGCCGGTGGTGCTGGCGCCGTACACGGCGATGCCGCGCGGCGCGAGCAGCCGGGCGATCGACCGCGCCTCGGTGCGGTGTTCCCGGCCGCGCTGCACCTCGAGCGTCGCCTCGGTGGGCGCGATGGGGAAGCTCAGGTGCACCACGCCGTCGGCGTACTGGCGCTGGACCTGGTAGCCGAAGTCGGCGAAGACCCGCAGCATCGCCCCGTTGGCGGGAAGCACCTCGGCGACGAAGTGCACGATGCCGTTGCGTCCGGCCGCGTCGGCCAGATGTTCCAGCAGCACCGACCCGATGCCCCGGCCCTGGTAGGCGTCCTCGACCACGAACGCCACCTCCGCCTCGGGCGAGGCGGGGCCGAGCCGCTCGTACCGGCCGACGGCGACGATCCGCTCGCCGGCCAGCACCACGAACGCCTCCCGGTCGCGGTGGTCGACGTTGACGAAGCGCTTCAGGTCGCGTTCCGGGATACGCGGGTACGGCGAGAAGTAGCGCAGGTATCGGGTGCGCTCGGAGAAACGGCCGTGCATGGCCACGATCTCGGGCGCGTCCTCCGGACGGATCTGTCGCAGCTGGACGGTAGTGCCGTCGCTGAGCAGCACGTCCACCGGTTGTTCGACGGTGGTCACCGGTCGGTCCTCCCCTGCCGCCGGCTCAGTCGCGCGGGTCGTGCGGATCGAGCCCGAGCAGCGGGAAGACCGCCTTGCGGGTGGCCGCGACGGCCCGGTCCACCGCGTTCGGCTCGCCGCTGGGCTGCCACGGCTGGTACGACGGGTCCACGTCGTCGGTCATCCGCAACGGCACCTCGTGCCCGGGTCGCCGCCGCGCGGCCAGATCCCGCCAGCCCGGCGGGGTCAGCGTGGCCGGGTCGACCGGCTCTCCGGTGGCGACCGCCAGCAGGTGCGTCCAGGCCCGGGGCACCACCTCGACGAGCGCGTACCCGCCGCCGCCGGTGGCGACCCAGCGGCCGTCGCACAGCTCGTCGGCGAGCGCCCGCAGCGCGCGGTAGGTGGCCCGCTGCCCGTCCACGGAGAGGTGCAGGTCGGCCAGCGGATCCTTGCGGTGCCCGTCGGCGCCGCACTGGGTGACCAGCACCTGCGGCCGGAACGCCCGCAGCACCGACGGCACGATCGCGTGGAACGCCCGCTGCCAGCCGGCGTCGCCCACCCCCGGTGGCAGCGGCACGTTCACGGCTGTGCCCTCCGCGCCCGGGCCGCCGGTCTCGTCCGGGAACCCGGTGCCGGGGAACAGCGCGAGCGGCGTCTCGTGCAGGCTGATCGTGAGCACCCGCGGGTCGCGGTAGAAGATCTCCTGCACGCCGTCGCCGTGGTGCACGTCCACGTCCACGTACGCGATCCGCTGCGCGCCGAGGTCGAGCAGCCGCGCGATGGCCACGGCCGGGTCGTTGTAGACGCAGAACCCGGCGGCCCGGGCGGGCATCGCGTGGTGCAGCCCGCCGGCCACGCTCACCGCGCGGCGGGCCTCGCCGCGCCACACCGCCTCGGCGGCGGCCGTCGTGGCGCCGGCGATCAGCGCGCTCGACTCGTGCATCCCGTCGAAGACCGGATTGTCCGACGTGCCCAGACCGAAACCGGCGAACAGCGGATCGCGCGGCGCGGACCGGACCGCGTCCAGGTAGGCCGGATCGTGTACGCGGGTGAGCAGCGCGTCGTCGGCCGGCTCGGGCTTGACCAGCCGCACGCCGGGCCGGTCCAGCACACCCAACTCGCGGGCGAGCGCCATGGTCAGCTCGACCCGGACCGGGTCGAGGGGATGGTCGCCCATGTCGTAGGCGAGGAGACCCTCGTCCCACACCACCACCGTGTCGTCGGCCATGCGGCCATCGTCGCACGTGGCCCGGGGCGCGCCCACCAGTCGTACGCTCACCGGCCGGACGGTCCGCCGGTCGCGACCGGACGGTCCGGGTCGGCCACCCACTCGCTCCACGAGCCGACGTACAACGCGGCGTCCGGACGACCGGCCAGATGCAACGCGAGCACCGCCTGCGCGGCGGTCACCCCGGAGCCGCAGTACGCACCGACGGGCGCGTCCGTGTCCACCCCGGCGGCGGCGAACCGCTCCCGCAGCGCCTCGGTGCCGGGGAACCGGCCCTGCGTGACGTACTCCGGGGCGGGCAGGTTGACAGCGCCCGGCACGTGACCGGCGACCGGGTCGACCGGCTCGTGCTCGCCCCGGTAGCGCGGCGCGGCCCGTACGTCGATCAGCACGCCGGGTCCGGCGGCGGCGAGCCGGGCGGCAGCGGCGGCGTCCAGCACCGGCAACGCGCCGGGCGCCACGGTGACGTCGCCCGGGACCGGTGCGGGCACGCTCGTGTCGACCGGCAGCCCGGCAGCCGTCCAGGCCGGGAAGCCGCCGTGCAGCACCCGCACCAGCCGGTGCCCGGCCCAGCGCAGCGTCCACCAGGCGCGGGCGGCGGACATGCCGTCGCCGCCGTCGTACACCACAACGGGATGACCAGCGCGGACGCCGGCGGCCCGCAGCGCGGCCTGCAGTGCCGCCGGGTCCGGAAGCGGGTGCCGGCCGGCGGCGCCGGGCGGCCCGCACAGCTCCGTGTCCAGGTCGACGAAGACGGCGCCGGGCAGGTGGCCGGCGGTGTAGTCGTCGCGTCCGGGCGGGCCGGTCAGCCGCCAGCGGACGTCGAGCAGGGTCGGCGGGTCGGCGTGATCGAGTTCGGCGGCGAGCCGGTCGGGCTCGACCAGCAGGTCTGCGGTGGCGGGCATGCGGCCCAGTCAACACCATTCGGCCCGCCACCTCCGGCTTCGCCTGCGTCGATGGTCGGTGGGAGCGGGTACCATCGGAGCCCAGGAGGCCGCAGACGTGAAGCACGACCTTGTTGACACCACCGAGATGTACCTGCGCACCATCCTCGAACTCGAGGAGGAGGGGGTGCCGCCGCTTCGTGCCCGCATCGCCGAGCGGCTGAAGCAGAGTGGTCCGACCGTCAGCCAGACCGTCGCCCGCATGGAGCGCGACGGCCTGCTCACGGTCGAGGGCGACCGGCACCTGACTCTCACGCCGCAGGGGCGCAACACCGCCGTGTCGGTGATGCGCAAGCACCGGCTGGCCGAGTTGCTGCTGGTGAACGTGATCGGGATGCCCTACGAGGAGGCCCACGAAGAGGCCTGCCGGTGGGAGCACGTGATGAGCGACGCGGTGGAGAAGCGGGTCTTCGACCTGCTCAACCGCCCGACCCGCTCGCCGTACGGCAACCCGATCCCGGGCCTGGCCGAGCTGGGCGACCCGGGCCAGACGCTTGCCGACGCCGTCGAGGGCGAGCGCAACCTGGCCTTCCCCGGCCTGTCCGGCCCGGTCGTGGTGCGGCGGATCTGCGAGAGCGTGCAGACCGACTCGGACGTGCTCCGGCAGTTGCACGCCGCCGGCGTCGACCCGGGCGCGACGGTGACTGTGGCGCAGGAACGCGACGCCGTCTCCATCGACCGCTCCGGTGACCGCGTACGGCTCCCCCGCGAGGTGGCGTCCCGGGTGTTCGTCGCGGCCCGCTGACCCGACCTTCGGTCAGAGCTGGTTGGCGACCTCCGGTCAGAGCTGCTTTGGCGACCTTCGGTCAGAGCTGTCTGGTGTCGATCACCTTGGCCAGCGTGACCAGCTTGCCGGCCGTCTTGTCCGCCTCCGCCTTCGCGGTGCCGGCCGGGGCGGTCCAGCGCAGGGTGGCGAGCCGCCCCTCGGTGGCCAGCCAGCCGACCTCGGCCGCCGGGCCGGATTTCGCCGTCTTGGGCAGCGTGCGCCGGTAGGCGGCCTTGCCCAGCTTGCTGATCTTCGCCGCGCCGCTCGGCTGCACGTCCAGGGCGAACGTGGCCGCGTCGATCGACGTCTCGGTCACCGACAGCGTCAGCTCCGGCAGCACCGCCCCGGCCGCGCGGACCACGCACGTGTGGGTGTCACCCCGCTCGGTGGCCGCCGCCACGTCGAACGTGCCGCCGGTGTGCTCGGCGATCACCGCGAAGTCGAGCAGCCGGCACGCCCCGCCCGAGGACGCCGCCGCGACCGGGACCGGCGGCGGCGGGGCGGGCGGGCCGGTCTCGGTCGGCGCCTCCTCGGCGCAGCCGGCGGCGAGCAGGACGGCCGGAACGGCCAGCCAGATACGGGCACGCACGGGAGACCTCCGCGGTCGGCGGCGGGTCCGGCCCGCCGGAGTTCCGTCGGACACCGTACGGGGTGCCCCAGCGGGGACGGAAGCCCCCTAATCGGCCACGTACGGACAGTGCCGACACCCTCGCCCGCAGCACGTGCCGCGCCGCGCAAGGAAGCCCGCGCTGAGCACGAACAGCCCGGTCTCCGGGTCCAGGTAGCCGGCCTCCCCGGCGGCCAGGGCGGCGGTGTGCGCGGCGAGGATGCGTTCCCGCCCCGGGTGGTCCGGCGACAGCCGCGACGGGTGCGGTTCGGTAAGGGGCCGTCCCGCCAGCTCGTCACGCACCGCTGAAGTCTACGGACGCCCTGCCGCCCTAGTTGCCGCCCGGGCCGCCGCCGGTCCCGAGGCGTTCCAGGTACGGCACGAACGCCTCGGGCCGCTCGAACATCGAACGGTGCCCGGCACGCGGGATCACCAGGTGGTCCTTGCCCGGTGCCTGGAGCTGCGCGTACCACTCGTCGAACAGGCGCAGCCGGCCCGGCACCTCCTGCGCGCCGTCCACGAAGTACGCCGGCACGGCGAGCTGCCGCACGTCACGCCGGAAGTCGATCTCCTGCAACCGGGGGTAGAGCACGTCCCAGCCGTCCAGGAACCCGAACAGGTGCACCTTCTCCAGCAGGCTGTATTCGGAGACGCCCAGGTTGCCGACGGTCCCGGTCTCGTCCTCGCTCGCGCCTTCCCGGTCGACAGGGAAGGCCCCGGCCTCGTTGGCCAGCAACGGCTCGTACGCCCAGACGTCGCGGTAGGGCGGCGGACCCTGCGCGGTCATCCGGTCCGCGAGCGCCGTCCGTCCGGTGCGACGGGCCCAGGCCACGGTGTCGGCGTACTGGCTGCGGTCGGCCTCGCGCAGTGCGGCCAGCCCGACGGCGAGGCTCACCGCGACAGAGGTGAGTGCCAGGCCCACGGTGCCGGGCCCGCGCGGGGTCCACCAGCCGACGACACCGCCCCAGAGCAAGGGCAGCATCGACGCGAGGAGCAACCGGGCGCGCATGACGTCTCCCTCCGCCGAGATCGTCAACCCTAGCCAGGACGACCACTCTTCGCTGCCCCGTCCTCACGAGGGGTGCAGATCGGGTGTCGGCTGCGGCGAGTGGTGCCGGAGAGTTCAGTCGGCCGGACGCTGCGCGAGCAGGAACGCCTGGGACTGCCGCTCCCCGCCGACCGGCGCGCGGACCGTCGTCGCCGACACCGCGAACCCGGCCGCCGTGAGCTGCGCGACCAGCCGATCCGGGGACAGCCAGTAGACGTCGAAGGCGACGGAGTGGCCGTATGCCTGCTCCCGTCGGTCGAGCCGGTCGCCGGCCTTCACCGCGAGCAGCAGGTGACCGCCCGGGACGAGCACCCGGCGGAAACCGGCGAACACCTCGGGCAGCAGCTCCGGTGGCAGGTGGATGACTGAGTACCAGGACACCAGCCCGGCCAGCGATCCGTCCGGCACGGCCAGCTCGGTCAGCGACCCGACCTCGAAGCGCAGGTCCGGGTACGCGCGGCGGGCCACCGCCACCATGCCGGGCGAGAGGTCGACGCCGCTGATGTCGAGGCCGAGCCGGTGCAGGTGGGCAGTGACGCGGCCGGTGCCGCAGCCCACCTCCAGCACGGGCCGGCCCGGCCTGACCGTCTCGGCGAACGCGGTGAGCAGGGCCCGGTCCAGCGGCGGCTCCACGACGTCGGGCAGCAGCCGCGCGTAGTCCTCGGCGACTGTGTCGTAGGCGGCACGCGTCTCGACCAGCCAGGCAGGTTCGGTCACGCCCGCCGACCCTAGTCAACGCCCACCCGCCCTAGCCCGACCCACCCGCCCTCGCCCGACCCCACCCTTCGTCGATCATGAAGTTGGCGGCCGTGGCGTCGGCGTGTCTCGCCGCCAACTTCATGATCGCCGGGAGCAGGGCGTGCGGGGTGGTCAGCCGAACCAGGTTAGGGACTGGCCGTGGCCCGTCGTCCAGGCGAGCGGGTGGCCGTCCAGGGCCAGGACGTTGTGGAAGCCTTGGGCGGGCGGCACGGGCAGGTCGGCGTGGGGCAGCACCGAGGGGTCCTCGTTGGCGATCCAGTGGCCGGGCAGCGTGCGTACCAGCGCGGTGAAGGCCGCGCGGCGTTCCGGCGGCACCTGGTAGAGCACCGAACTGTGGAACACCACGAGCGTCGCCCCGGCCGGGGCCTGCGCCGCCAGCGCCGGCAGGTCGTCGACCAGGTCACCGCGTACCAGCAGCGGCGGATCGGCCGCCGCTACCGCCGCCGCGGCGCGCAGCCGTTCCCGGCGGTGCCGGTGTTCCGGCCAGATCAGCGCGTCCAGCCACGCCACGTCGGCCGGATCGGTGACGTCGAGCGGGTTCACGTCCAGACCCGCCCGCCACACCACCTCCGGGCGCCGCTGCGGCGGATAGGTGCCCGTCAGGTCACAGTCGAGCACCGGCTCCCCGTCGCCGAGCCGATGCCCGCCGTAGCGGTAGGCGTACCGGTCGGGGTAGAGGCACAGCCCGGCGGACGCGCCGACCTCCAGCAACGCCAGCGGCTGCGGCAACGCGGCGAGCACCGGCAGCAGCACCGCGCAGCGCCCCGCCTCGTTCGTCTGCGTCGCCCGGACCCGCATCTGCGCCGCGACGTCCGGCCAGTGCGCCATCACGTACGCGCGGAACGCCGCCGGGTCGTCCACCGGCCCGCCGCGCAGCCGCACCACCCCGAACAGCAGGTTCGGCTGACGCTTCGCCGGCGGCAGCGTGTCGAGCAGGGCGAGCAGCTCCGGGTCACCGGCCACCGCCCGCGACAACCGCTCGTACGCCGGGGACACACCGCGCGTCTCACGCTCGGCGAAGACCCGATAGATGTCGGTAGTGCTCATCGCCCGAGCATTCCAGCTCGCGTACGCGGTGAGGTATGACCGCCGGCACCGCCCGCCGCGTGAGCTGTTAAAACCGCTGTCCGTTCGTCGAAGAACACTGATAGAAAGCCCGGGTGCGCACAATCCTCACGTTTTCCGATCACCTGCGGCTGATCGACGACCGGTCGACTGCCTTCCACGCCGCTGTCGCTGCGGCGCCCAGCCTCGACGCGCCGGTGCCGAGCTGTCCGGAGTGGACGCTGTTCGATCTCGTACAGCACCTGGGCATGGGCCGCCGCCGGTCGGCCGCCATCGTCGCCGCGGGGCCGGCCGACGTTCCCCCGGACAAGTCCGCGTGGGACGACGGCACGGGTGCGCCTCGGGAACGCGAGGCGCTCCTGGCCTGGTGGAGCGAGTCCGTCGAGCGGCTGACGAGCGCGCTTCGCGAGGCCGGCCCGGACCGCCGGTGCTGGACGTGGTGGGGTGATTCGCAGTCACCGGAAACGTCCGGTGCATGGGGTCGGCGCCAGGTCGCCGAGATCGCGGTGCACACCTACGACGCTCAGCTCGCCGTGGGGAACCCGGAGCCGCTGCCGGACGAGGTCGCCCTCGACGCTTTCGACGACTGCCAGTTCACCCTCTGCTCGACGGATGTCGCCTGGCCGCACGAACCCGCCGTCGTCGAATACCACGCCACCGAGGGCCGCTCGTGGCGCCTTCGGCTGTCCGGCGACGGCGCACGGGCCAGCCGCCTCGGCGAGCCGGCCGCCGGCGAGGACTCGGACACGGCCGACGTCTCCGCCCGGGGCACTGCCAGTGACCTGGTCCTGTTCTTCTACGGCCGCATGACGCCGGATTCCCCGAAGCTGGAGCTGCACGGCGACCGCCGCATCTTCGACCAGCTCATCGCCTGGGACCCGTCCGTCTGACGATCGACGACACGCCGGCTCGTGCGCCTCGTCGGCGTACCGGCCCCGTCAGACGACACCACACCCCTGCGACAGCGACCGCCCGACCCTCCAGCGGGTCGGGCGGTCGCTGTCGCAGCAGATGCGACTCAGGTGTCAGCTGCAGCCGCTGGTGGAGCCGCAGCCCTCGCAGACGTAGCAGCTACCGGCGGGCCGCATCTTCGTGCCGCAGGTGAAGCAGAGCGGCGCGTCCGCGGCCTTGCCGATCACGGCCTCCAGCAGTTCGGTGCTGGAACCCACAGACGGCGCGGGCTTCACGGCTGCGGCGTCCGCCACCTCCTGCGCCGGCTGCGCGATCGGGCCGGTCTTCGGCTCGGGCGCCTCGACCGGGGCGGAGGCGGCCATCGCGGTGAGGTCCGCACCGCTCGCCTCCGCCTCCGCCTCGGCCGCGAGCTGGGCGGCCCGCTCCTTGGCGGTGAAGATGCCCAGCTCGGCGCGGCGGTCGTACGGCAGGAAGTCCAGCGCCAGGCGACGGAAGATGTAGTCCATCACCGAGGCGGCCATGCGCACGTCCGGGTCGTCGGTCATACCGGCCGGCTCGAAGCGCATGTTCGTGAACTTGCTGACGTACGTCTCCAGCGGGACGCCGTACTGGAGACCGATGGAGATGGCCACCGAGAAGGCGTCCATCACGCCGGCCAGGGTCGAGCCCTGCTTCGACATCTTGAGGAAGACCTCGCCGAGGCCGTCGTCCGGGTAGGACGAGGCGGTGAGGTAGCCCTCCGCGCCGCCGACCGAGAACGAGATGGTCTCCGACGGGCGCTTCTTCGGCAGCCGCTTGCGCACCGGGCGGTACTCGACGACCTTCTCCACGACCTTCTCCGGCGCGGCCTGCGCGACGGCGGCCGTGTCCGCCTTGGCGTCCTTCTTCTTCGCCGCCGACAGCGGCTGGCCGACCTTGCAGTTGTCCCGGTAGATCGCCAGCGCCTTCAGGCCGAGCTTCCAGCCCTCGAAGTAGATCTTCTCGATGTCCTCGACGGTGGCCTGCTCCGGCATGTTCACCGTCTTGGAGATGGCGCCGGAGATGAACGGCTGGACGGCCGCCATCATCCGCACGTGGCCCATCGGCGCGATCGAGCGCTCGCCCATGGCGCAGTCGAAGACCGGGTAGTGCTCCGGCTTCAGGCCCGGGGCGTCCACCACGTGGCCGTGGTCGGCGATGTGCTCGACGATCGCCTCGACCTGCTCCTCGGGGTAGCCGAGGCTGCGCAGGGCGCGCGGCACGGTCTGGTTGACGATCTGCATCGAGCCGCCGCCGACCAGCTTCTTGAACTTCACCAGTGCCAGGTCCGGCTCGACACCTGTGGTGTCGCAGTCCATCATCAGGCCGATGGTGCCGGTCGGGGCAAGCACGCTGGCCTGCGAGTTGCGCCAGCCGTGCTTGTCACCGAGCTTGTTGCCGAGCGTCCACTGCTTGGTGGCCTCGCGCTGCACGGCGGTGGCCACGGTGCCGGTCGGCTTGATCGCGTCGTTGGCGGCGGCGTGCTTGCGCATGACCCGCTTGTGCGGCTCGGCGTTACGGGCGTAGCCGTCGTACGGGCCGACGATGCCGGCCAGCTCGGCGGAACGGCGGTAGGCGGTGCCGGTCATCAGCGAGGTGATCGCGGCGGACACCTCCCGGCCCTGCTCCGAGTCGTACGGCAGGCCGGAGGCCATCAGCAGCGCGCCCAGGTTGGCGTACCCGATGCCGAGCTGCCGGTAGGCGCGGGTGGTCTCACCGATCTTCTCGGTCGGGAAGTCGGCGAAGCAGATCGAGATGTCCATCGCGGTGATGACGAACTCGACCGACTTGACGAACTTCTCCACATCGAAGCCGCCGTCGGCGCGGAGGAACTTCATCAGGTTCAGCGAGGCCAGGTTGCACGAGGAGTTGTCCAGGTGCAGGTACTCCGAGCACGGGTTCGACGCGGTGATCCGCCCGGTCTCCGGGCAGGTGTGCCAGTCGTTGATGGTGTCGTCGTACTGCAGGCCCGGGTCGGCGCACTCCCACGCGGCCTGGGAGATGGTGCGGAACAGCTTCTTCGCGTCGATCGTCTCGATGGTCTGCCCGTCGAGCCGGCCACGCAGGTCGAAGCCGCCGCCGTTCTCCACGGCGGACATGAACTCGTCCGAGACGCGGACCGAGTTGTTGGCGTTCTGGTACTGCACGCTGACGATGTCGGCGCCGCCCAGGTCCATGTCGAACCCGGCGTCGCGCAGCGCGCGGATCTTGTCCTCCTCGCGCGCCTTGGTCGCCACGAACTCCTCGATGTCCGGGTGGTCCACGTCGAGGATGACCATCTTGGCCGCGCGCCGGGTGGCGCCACCGGACTTGATGGTGCCGGCGGAGGCGTCCGCGCCGCGCATGAAGCTGACCGGGCCGGAGGCGGTGCCGCCGGAGGAGAGCAGCTCCTTCGAGGAGCGGATGCGGGACAGGTTGACCCCGGCGCCCGAGCCGCCCTGGAAGATCCGCCCCTCCTCCTTGTACCAGTCGAGGATGGAGTCCATCGAGTCGTCGACCGACAGGATGAAGCAGGCGCTGACCTGCTGCGGCGACGGCGTGCCGACGTTGAACCACACCGGCGAGTTGAAGCTGAACACCTGGTGCAGCAGCATCCAGGTCAGCTCGTGCGCGAACACCTCGGCGTCGGCCGGGGTGGCGAAGTAGCCGTACTCCTCACCGGCGGTGCGGTAGGTGTCGACCACCCGGTCGATCAGCTGCCGCAGCGACCACTCCCGCTCCGGGGTCCCCACCGCGCCCCGGAAGTACTTGGTGGTCACGATGTTCGCCGCGTTCACCGACCAGGACTCGGGGAACTCCACCCCGCGCTGCTCGAAGTTGATCGAGCCGTCCCGCCAGTTCGTCATGACGACGTCGCGGCGCTCCCAGGCGACCTCGTCGTAGGGATGCACCCCCTCGGTCGTCCAGACGCGCTCGATCTTCAGCCCTGCCCCGGCCTTGTTCCGTGACTTGCTGGTCGTCACGCCCTCGCCCCCCTCGTCGGCACGGTCACCCACCGCGCCTCGTGTAACTGTCAGAAACCCGAAAATGTCAGCTGATCGCGCCGGCGGCGTCCGCCGCACCGGCACCGGCGCCCTCCCGGGCGCGCGCGGCGGCCCGCAGCGTCTCGATCTCGCGCTCGAAGTCGGCGAGCGAGTCGAAGGACCGGTAGACGCTGGCGAACCGCATGTAGGCCACTTCGTCGAGGTCACGTAACGGGCCGAGGATGGCCAAACCCACCTCGTGGCTGGGGATCTCGGCCGCCCCCTTGGCCCGTACGGTCTCCTCGACCTTCTGTGCCAGCAGCGCGATCGAGTCGTCGTCGACCGGCCGCCCCTGGCACGCCTTGCGCACCCCACCGATGATCTTCGTACGGCTGAACGGCTCGGTCACCCCGCTGCGCTTGACCACCGCGAGCACGGCCTCCTCGACTGTGGTGAACCGCTTGCCGCACTCCGGGCAGGACCGTCGCCGCCGGATGAGCTGGCCGTCGTCGGCCTCCCGCGAGTCGACGACGCGGGAGTCGGCGTGCCGGCAGTACGGACACCGCATTCGCCCGACCTCCTGAGTCGATCGCGGGCACACCTACCGGTTCCCGGGCACGCGTCGACACGGCGGGGCCATCGTCGGATGACCGTCGCCGAGTGCGCGGTGCGGGAGTGCGTTCGGTAGTTGAACCCAACCTGTAGGCAACTTACGCCCGTGTGACTACTACATCTAGGGGTCGACCGTATGCCGAACCCCAAGCGAGGTCAAGTTGACGGGCGTGTCCGGCGAGTCGTCAGGATCACGCCCGGCGCGACGTCGCCGAGGAGCCCAACGGACGGCCTCCCGTGCTAGTCACGGGCCCGCCGGGATAGAACATCCGTTCGAGCGGCGTACCCTTCTATCAGAACACCAGTTCGGAAATCCAGGAATTCGGCGCGACACGCCGACAGCAGGTCGTACAGATGTTTGAAAATGGCCGATCTCACCTATACGGTCAGACCACACGCACCACGAGCCGACGAGGCACCCCAGCGCCGACCAGGGAGGGACGGACGTGACCGAGGACCGGGCCAGCCGGCAGAAGAACCCGCAGCCGAACGACGGGGCGGGTCCTCCGGCGACCCGTCGCCCCCGCACCGCCCGCAGCCGCACCGCCCCCGCGGCGGTGCGTCCGGTCACCCCGGTGGTGAGCAGCTTCCCCGACCCGGCGACAGTCGACCTGACCGCCAGGCAGCGGCGGATCCTGGAGTTCATCCGAAACTGGGTCGAGCGCCACGGCTACCCGCCGAGCGTGCGCGAGATCGGCGAGGCAGTCGGGCTGGTGTCCCCGTCCAGCGTCGCCTACCAGCTCAAGGAGCTGGAGAAGAAGGGCTTCCTGCGCCGCGACCCGAACCGCCCGCGCGCCGTCGACGTCCGCGCGCCGGGCGAGGCGGACGACGAGGCGGCCCGCGCGCAGCGGCCCGCACCGGCGTACGTGCCGATGCTGGGCCGTATCGCCGCCGGTGGGCCGATCCTGGCCGAGCAGGCGGTGGAGGACATCTTCCCCCTCCCCCGCGAGCTGGTCGGCGAGGGCGAGGTCTTCATGCTCCAGGTCAAGGGCGACTCGATGCTCGACGCGGCGATTTGCGACGGCGACTGGGTGGTCGTCCGGCAGCAGCCGAACGCCGAGGTCGGCGACATCGTGGCCGCCATGCTCGACGGGGAGGCGACCGTGAAGACCTACCGGCGCCGCGACGGGCACGTCTGGCTGATGCCGCAGAACCCGGCCTTCGACCCGATCCCCGGCGACGACGCCACCATCATGGGTCGTGTGGTGGCGGTGCTGCGCCGCATCTGACCGACAGCACACGACGAAGGGGTGACCGGTGGCCGGTCACCCCTTCGTCGTGTGGTCTCAGTAGCGGTCGCCGCGGTACTCCCGGCCACCGCCGGACACCGGGCCGTACCGGCCCTGGTCGTCGTAACCGTCGCGGCGCCCGCCACGCGGCTCCTGGCCGCGGCGCGGCGGCTCGGCTCGGCCGCCGTCCCCCCGCGGCCCGCCGCCGTTCGGCTGCCCGCGGTATCCGGCCCCGCCCGGCCCGCCACCCGGGCCGCCACGGCCCGGACTGCCCTGGCCGCCACCCGGGCCGCCACGGCCGGGACCACCCTGGCCGCCGCCCGGTCCGCCCTGGCCTCCGCCGCCGTAGACGCCGCCACCGCGCGCTCCGCCGCCGGCCGGGGCACCGCCGCCGCCGTAGACACCGCCGCCACCCTGCGGGCGCGCTCCGCCCGGAGGACGGCCACCGCTCTGACCACGGCCACCGTCCTGGGGGCCGCCGCCGTACACCCCGCCGCCCGGCCGGCCACCGCCGTAGACACCGCCGGACGCCGGGCGGTCGCCGTTGGCCGCGCCGCCGTAGACGCCGCCCTGACCGCCGCCGTAGACACCTCCGCGCGGCGTGTCCGGCCGCTCGCCCGACGGGAAGCCGTTGTTCACCGGGAACTCGCCGCTGCGCTCGGGCTCGTCGGCGGGCGCCCGCGGCGCCGGCTTGCGCCGCGCCCGCAGGATGCCGAAGACGCCCGCGCCGACCAGGAGCGCGCCGAGCACCCCGACGGCCGCGATCAGGTACGTGATCTCGTCGAGCGAGAGCCCTTCGAGCCACGACTTCTGGGCGGCCGGTTTGGTGTCGGCCTTGCCACCGTTGGGAAGCGCCTCGGCGCCGGTGGTCGACGGGGTGTAGCTGAGGATGTCGATCGGGTCCGACTCGTCGAGCGTGCCGCCGTCGGAGACGGTGACGAACAACTTGCCGTCCGGCGTGTAGGAGATCGCCTCGCCGAACGGGTCGGCGAGCGGGGTGACCCGGGGCTTGCCGGTGGTGATCGCCTTGACGATGTCGCCGCCGGTCACGTCGAACTCGAACGCGTCGGCGTACGTGCGCAGGACGACCTTGCTGCCGTCGGGTGAGCGGGCGGCTCCGGTGACGAGCGCCCGCCCGGGTGAGCCGAGCTTGTTCTCGGTGCTGGTCTTCGGCAGCGTGACCTCGCCGACCTTCTTCATCGGGATCGCCTCGGTGTCGCCGCTCGCCTTCAGCTTCACCGTCGGGGTGTAGATCTCCGACTTGCCGGAGAGTTCCTTCGTGATCACCAGCGGCATGTTGTCGTCGCCGACGAGCAGGGCCTCCGCGTCGTGCGGCTCCTTGCCCGGGTAGCTGAGCCGGTGCAGCACCGGCTGCTTCGAGCCGCTCAGCGGCATCGTCCACACCGCTACCCGCTCCCGGCGGGTCTTCTTCTCCACGTTGTCGCCGGTGTCGGCGATCCAGAGCGTCTTGCGGTCCGGCCCGAGCGCCAGGTCCTCGGTGTCGAAGGGCCCGTCACCGGAGTACCGGACCTCATTGTCGACATTGCACTTGGCGTCCAGGTAGAAGACCCGCTTGCGGCTGGCGTCCTCCGTGCCGTCGTTGATCACGACGTACCCGTTGCTGGTGGCCACCAGGCCGGACAGCTCGCGGAGGCGGTTGTCCTCGACCGTGCACTTCTTCTTGGGAGCCGCGGCCAGCACGGGGGCCGCGGCGGGAGCCGCCGGGGCCGGCCCGGCCGGCGCCACGACCGCGCCGACCAGGCCGAGCGCGAGCGTGACCGAGGAGACAACGTGCCGCATGACGCTCAGTGTCGCACGGCGCGGGTTTCCGGCGGGTGACGCCGGACGGCTCACCGCCCGGCGCCCACCCGCTCGTCGCTGGTCAGCCGGTCACCCGCCCGGTACGGCGCAAGCTCCGCGGCCAGCCCTTCGTTGACCCGCACGTGCAGCAGCGTGCCCTCGGGCAGGTGCGCGGTGCTGAGCACCTCACCCTGCCGGTGCACCCGGGCGACCAGGTCACCCCGGTCGTACGGGAGCACCGCACGCACCTCGACGGCCGGCCGGGGCAGCCGCCGCTCGACGGTCTCGCGCATCTCGTCGATCCCGCGCCCGCTGTGGGCGGAGACGAAGACCGCGTCCGGCCAGAGCCGCTTGAGCCGCAGCATCGTCTCCTCGTCGGTGGCGTCGGTCTTGTTCACCACCAGCAGTTCCGGCAGCCGGTCGGCGCCCACCTCGGCGAGCACCTCGCGTACCGCCCGGACCTGCTCCTCCGGGTCCGGGTGGGTGCCGTCGACCACGTGCACGACCAGGTCGGCGTCGGCGACCTCCTCCAGCGTCGAGCGGAACGCCTCGACGATCTGGTGCGGCAGGTGCCGGACGAACCCGACCGTGTCGGACAGCGTGTAGAGCCGCCCGTCGGACGTGGTGGCACGGCGGGTGGTGGGGTCCAGCGTGGCGAACAGCGCGTTCTCCACCAGCACGCCCGCACCGGTCAGGCGGTTGAGCAGGCTGGACTTGCCGGCGTTCGTGTAGCCGGCGATCGCCACCGCGGGCACGGCGTTACGGGTGCGCCGGGCGCGCTTGGTCTGGCGTACCGTCGCCATGCTCTTGATCTCGCGGCGCAGCCGCGCGATGCGGTGGCGGATCCGCCGCCGGTCGGTCTCCAGCTTGGTCTCACCGGGACCACGCAGGCCCACGCCGCCGCCGGCGCCACCGCCGCGACCGCTACCACCGGTCTGCCGGGACAGCGTCTCGCCCCAGCCGCGCAGGCGCGGCAGCAGGTATTCGAGCTGGGCCAGCTCGACCTGCGCCTTGCCCTCCTTGCTCTTGGCGTGCTGGGCGAAGATGTCGAGGATCAGGGCGGTCCGGTCGACCACCTTGACCTTGGTGCGCTGCTCCAGGTTGCGCAGCTGCGACGGCGACAGCTCACCGTCGCAGATGATCGTGTCGGCGCCGGTGGCGAGCACCACCGCGCCCAGGTCGTCGACCTTGCCCCGGCCGATGTACGTGGCCGGGTCGGGCCGGTGCCGGCGCTGGATCAGCCCTTCGAGCACCTGCGAGCCGGCCGTCTCAGCCAGCGCCGCCAGCTCGGTGAGGCTGTTGTCGGCATCGGTCTGCGTGCCCTCGGTCCAGACCCCCACCAGGACGACCCGCTCCAGCCGGAGCTGGCGGTATTCGACCTCGGTGATGTCGGTGAGTTCGGTGGAGAGGCCGGGGACCCGCCGCAGCGCCTGCCGCTCCGACAGCTCGTACTCACCGGTGGTGGCGTCGAGCTCGTCGTCCTCGTAGGGATGGAAGGTCTCCTGCTCGCGCAAACTGCGTCTCCTGTCCGTTACGTGCAACGCCGAGAATTTTCGGCGCGTGACAGCAATCCTGACATGTGACAACGCCGGGCGCACGCGTGTTATGCCCGCGACGCTACCCACTGGTAGCGGGGGCGGATGCCGGGCGAGCAGGGCGGGCGAGTAGAAATGCCAGTCGAGCCGCTCAGCGCCGACGGAGGAGTTTCTCGTGGCCAACACACGACTGCCGAGTGCCGGATTCTCCATCACCATCCGGATCGCGGTACCCGCCGACGCCTCCTCCATCGGCCGGCTCACCACCGCCGCCGGCGAGGCCGGGGCCATCGTCACCGCGCTGGACGTGGTCGACTCGGACCCCACGAACGTGATCGTCGACCTCACCTGCGACACCGCCGACGCCGGCCACGCCGACCAGGTCGTCGACGCGCTCACCGCACTCGACGGGGTGGACGTGCGCAAGGTCTCCGACCGCACGTTCCTGCTGCACCTCGGCGGCAAGATCGAGGTCACCCCGAAGGTCGCGCTGCGCACCCGCGACGAGCTGTCCCGCGCGTACACACCGGGCGTGGCCCGGGTCTGCATGGCGATCGCGGAGAACCCGGCCGACGCCCGCCGGCTCACCATCAAGCGCAACACCGTCGCCGTGGTGAGCGACGGCACCGCCGTGCTCGGCCTGGGCAACCTCGGGCCGGCCGCCTCGCTGCCGGTGATGGAGGGCAAGGCCGCGCTGTTCAAGCGCTTCGGCGGGGTGGACGCCTGGCCGGTCGTGCTGGACACCCAGGACACCGACGAGATCGTGGCGATCGTCAAGGCGATCGCGCCCGCGTACGGCGGGATCAACCTGGAGGACATCGCCGCGCCGCGCTGCTTCGAGATCGAGGCCCGGCTGCGCGAGGCGCTGGACATCCCGGTCTTCCACGACGACCAGCACGGCACCGCGATCTGCGTGCTGGCCGCGCTGACGAACGCGCTGCGCGTCGTGGGCAAGCAGCTCGCGGACGTCCGGGTCGTGGTCTCCGGCGCCGGCGCGGCCGGCACCGCGATCATGAAGCTGCTGCTGCGTCAGGGCGTGGGCGACATCATCGCGTACGACCGCCAGGGCGCCCTGCACCGCGGACTGCCGGACCTCAACCCGGCGTGGCAGTGGCTGGCCGAGAACACGAACAAGGAGAACTACTCCGGTGACCTGGCCGGGGCGGTACGCGGCGCGGACGTGTTCATCGGCGTGAGCGCGCCGAACCTGCTCACCGGCGAGGACGTGGCCCAGATGGCGAAGGACGCGATCGTCTTCGCGCTCGCCAACCCCGACCCCGAGGTGGACCCGCGGGAGGCGCGCAAGTACGCCGCGGTGGTCGCCACCGGCCGCTCGGACCAGCCGAACCAGATCAACAACGTGCTCGCCTTCCCCGGCGTGTTCCGCGGCATGCTCGACGCGCACGCCGAGGAGTTCACCGAGGAGATGGCGCTCGCCGCCGCGCGGGCCATCGCGGACGTGGTGGGTGAGGACAAGATCAACCCGACGGTGATCGTGCCCAGCGTCTTCGACTCCCGGGTCGCTCCGGCGGTGGCCGCCGCGGTGCGCGCCGCCGCCCAGAACCCGGCCGCGACGCCGGCCCCGGCGGCCGACCCGGGTCCGGCCGACCTCCCCGAGATCGCCGCCAACGCCAGCGCCACCCCCTGAGCTGGCCGGAGCGCGCGCGGATGCGCACGAGATCTTGGAAGGAAACGGCCCTCATGGGGGCCCGAATCTTCCAAGATCGCCAGTAGCAACCCTCCGGAGGCCGGCGCGTCGGGCACAAGGCCCCACCCGCGGCCTGACCGACTCCACTTCCCCGAAGTGGCGGCATCACCGCCCTTGATCAACACCAGTTCGCGGAAGTGGCGGCATCAGCGGCTCGGCGACACCACCACTTCGGCGACCTGGTGTTGATCATCACGGGGCGGGGCGGGGCAGGGCTACGGGTGCAGGGCTGCGGGCGTGAGGGTGCCGGTCGCCACCAGGACCGCCGGGCCGGAGAGCCAGCACGAATCGGCGGTCACGGTGACCGTCAGACGCCCGCCGGGGACGTCGACAGTCACCGTGCCGGTGTCCAGGCCGGCGTCGCGCAACGCCACCGCCGCCACCGCGCACGCGCCGGTACCGCAGGACAGCGTCTCGGCCGAGCCGCGCTCGTAGACCCGCATCAGCACGTGCCCGTCGGTGCCGGCGACCGGCTCGCCCGGCGTGGTGAACTCGACGTTCACCCCGGACGGGAACGTCGAGGCGTCGACCTCGGGCGCGCGGGTGAGGTCCAGCCCGGTCAGCTCCAGCGCGAGGGGCAGCGCGCACACCAGGTGCGGGTTGCCGACGTCCACCGCGGTGCCGGGCAGCGTCAGCCCGCCGAGCGTGGCGGTGGCCGTGTCGTACAGCCGGGGGCGGCGCATCTCGACCGCCACGTCCGCGCCCTCGACGCGGGCCCGCACCAGACCGGCGCGGGTGGCGATCGGCAGCGTCCCGCCCGACGGGGCGGCCAGCGAACGGTCCAGCAGGTAGCGGACGAACACGCGGGCCCCGTTGCCGCACATCTCGGCGAACGAGCCGTCGGAGTTCCAGTAGTCCATGAACCACTCGGCCTCGCCCGCGTACGCGACGCCCTCGGGGTGCTTGGCGGCCCGTACGACGCGCAGCACGCCGTCGCCGCCGAGGCCGCGCCGCCTGTCGCAGAGCGCGGCGACCAGGCCGGGCGTCAGGTCGAGGGCGCCGTCCGGGTCGGGCAGGATGACGAAGTCGTTGCCGGTGCCGTGACCCTTTGTGAACTCCACGCCCCCATCATCGCCGATGCTCGGCGACCACCCGCAGGGCAGTGTCGAGAAACGCGGGCGACGCCGAGTCCAGCCAGTGGACACGCGGGTCACGCCGGAACCAGGAGCGCTGCCGCCGCACGAACCGGCGGGTGGCGCGGATCGTCTCCTCGTACGCCTGCGTCTCGGTCAGCTCCCCGGCCAGGAACCGCAGCACCTGCTGGTAGCCGAGCGCCCGGCTCGCCGTCCGCCCCTCGGGCAGCCCTTCGCCGACCAGCGCCCGCACCTCGTCGACCAGGCCGTCGGCCCACATCCGGTCCACCCGCAGCGCGATCCGCTCGTCCAGGAGCGGCGTGTCCAGGTCGACGCCGAGCTGCACGGACGGGTAGTACGGCGTGGGCGACGGCAGCGACGCGGTGAACGGCGCGCCGGTCAGCTCGATCACCTCCAGCGCCCGCACGATCCGCCGCCCGTTCGTGGGCAGGATGCTCGCCGCCGCGCCCGGGTCGGCCTTCGCCAGCCGCGCGTGCAGCGGCAGGGGGCCCACTGCCGCGAGTTCCGCCTCCAGCCGCTCCCGCAGCGCCGGGTCGGTGCCGGGGAACTCGAACTTCTCCAGCACCGCCCGCACGTACAGCCCGGAGCCGCCCACCAGCAGCGGCACCCGGCCCCGGGCCAGGATGTCGTCGACGGCCGCGCGGGCCAGCGTCTGATATTCGGCGACGCTGGCCGGCTCGGTCACCGGCCAGATGTCCAGCAGGTGGTGCGGCACGCCCTCGCGCTCGGCCGGCGTCAGCTTGGCGGTGCCGATGTCCATGCCCCGGTAGAGCTGCATCGAGTCGGCGTTCACCACCTCGCCGTCGAGCGCGTGCGCCAGCGCGATGCTCAGTGCCGACTTCCCGGCCGCGGTCGGCCCGACCACCGCCACGACTGTCACGCCCGCTCCCAGTTCGCCACGAAGTAGGCAACGCCGTAGGGGGCGCTGTGGTGGCTCAGCTCGCCGCGCCAGTCGCCGCCCGCCGCGCCGACCGCGCCTGCGAGCACCTGCCACGGCGCCCGCCCGGCGGCCCGCAGCTGCGCCGACAGCTCCGGGTCCAGGCCGCGCAGGGCGTCGGCGTCCGCGCCGGCCAGGGCCGCGGCGACCCCCTCGTCGTACGCCTCGGCGCGCGGGTCGTCGTACCCCGGCGCCTTGACGCCCCGGCAGGCGGACCCGTCGCCGAGCACGAGCAGCGCGACCCGCGGATCGTCGTCGAGAATCAGGCTCGCGCCGAACGCCGCGCACTCCGCCGGTGTGGCGTCGTGCGCCACCGAGCGGGCCAGCCGGGGCAGCTCGGTGCCGGAGCGGTTCAGCAGCCAGGCGCCGATGGTCAGGCTCAACGGAAGGCGGTCCCCGCCGGCGCAGTTGACCTTCCAGAGCCGCACGTACCGGTCCAGCCCGTACGGCCGCAGCGAACCGTGTTCGGCGGCGTTGAACCGGACCGTCTCCGGCCCGCCGCCGACGAGCAGAATCGCTTCCGGCTCGGCGGCGAGCAGCCGGGCGACAGCGGCGTCGGCGGCGGCGCGCAGGTCGTCCAGCTCTGGCGCGGCGGCGCCGGCCAGCTCGGGCACGATGAGCGGCGGGTGGGGGCAGACGGCGGCGGCGACCAGGGGCACGCCCCAAACCTATCGCCGATCCCCGGTGCGTCCCCGCGCCGATCCGGTCATCGGGGGCGTACAACACCGTATGGTCACGGTCGGCGACAGGCGCTCGACACGGACGGGGGCGGACCTGTGACAATGCCGGGAGAAAGTTTGCTGCGCCGTGGCGGCGAACGAGGGGGCTGTCCCCTCGACGCCGGGAGAACGAGGATGGGCACATGAGCGACTGGACTGCCTTCGGACGGGTCGACGAGGACGGCACCGTCTACGTCAAGACCGCCGAGGGCGAGCGGGTGGTCGGATCCTGGCAGGCAGGGGCACCGGAGGAAGGGCTCGCCCACTTCGCCCGGCGCTACGCCGACCTGGTGACCGAGGTCGACCTGACCGAGGCGCGGCTCAACTCGGGCGCGGCCGATGCCGGCCACTCCCTCACCACGATCCGCCGGATCCGTGGGTCGCTGGCCGAGGCGCACGTCGTCGGTGACATCGACGCCCTGGCCGCCCGCCTGGACAAGCTGGCCACCGTCGCCGAGGAGAAGGCCGGCGAGGCCAAGGCCGCCCGCGAGGCCGCCCGGGGCGAGGCGCTGGCACGCAAGACCGCCCTGGTCGAGGAGGCCGAGAAGCTGGCCGCCGAGTCGACCGGCTGGAAGACCGCCGGCGACCGGCTCAAGGAGATCCTCGACGAGTGGAAGACCATCCGCGGCGTCGACAAGAAGACCGACGGTGAGCTGTGGAAGCGGTTCGCCGCCGCGCGGGACGGCTTCACCCGCCGCCGGGGCGCCCACTTCGCTTCCCTGGACCAGCAGCGCAAGCAGGCGCAGACGGTCAAGGAGGAGCTGGTCGCCGAGGCGGAGAAGCTCAAGGACTCCACCGACTGGGGCGTCACCGCCGGTCAGCTCAAGGACCTGATGGCCCAGTGGAAGGCCGCGCCGCGCGCCGCCAAGGAGGCCGAGCAGAAGCTCTGGGAACGGTTCCGCGCCGCGCAGGACGAGTTCTTCACCCGCCGCAGCGAGGTCTTCTCGGCGCGCGACAACGAGCAGCGCGCCAACCTGGAGCGCAAGCAGGCGCTGCTGGCCGAGGCCGAGGCGCTCGACGTCGACGGCGACCCGAAGGGCGCCCAGGCGAAGCTGCGGGAGATCCAGGCGCAGTGGCACGAGGCCGGCCGGGTGCCCCGCGAGGCCGCCGCCGGGCTGGAGCGCCGGCTGCGGGCCGTGGACGACAAGGTCCGCGAGGTGATGGACTCGGCGTGGCGGCGCACCTCCAAGGAGGACAACCCGCTGCTGGCGCAGATGCGCGCCCAGGTCGCCGAGGCCGAGGACCGGCTGGCCCGGGCCCAGGCCGCCGGTGACGCCCGCCGGATCAAGGAGGCCGAGCAGGCGCTCGCCTCGAAGCGGCAGTTCCTCCAGCTCGCCGAGCAGGCCGGCTGACGCCGAGCGCCCCGGCCGGGCAGGCCGGCGGACGGACAATCGGGTGAGCCCCCGGCCGGGTCGGCCGGGGGCTCACCTGCGTCCGGGCCGGGTTGACGCATCGAGGTGGGCTGATCAGAATGAGCGGCGGAGCCTGGTTCCGGCACCGACACGAGGGCATCGACGGCTGATCCGCGCCGTCGACGATCGCCGGTGCGCATTCCCGCGGGTGGCCGTCCACGTGACCGGCCCGGCGCGCGCTGTCGCGCGTACTCGATGAGGAGCGGGCCGATCCTCCTGGTCCTGCCGCCCGCGGCGCCCGTGCGGCGCGGGCATCCGAAGTGGAGCTTCCATGCACCGACGCACCGCCCTCGGCGGCGCCCTGACGGCGCTCGCCACAGCCGCGGCCGGCGTTCTCGTCGCCGCCGCCGTCTCCACCGCGCCGGCCGCCGCGGCGGCCGGTGGCACCGGCACCGGCTACCTGCACACCAGCGGCAACAAGATCGTCGACAGTACGGGCGCGACAGTCCGGCTGACCGGCATCAACTGGTTCGGGATGGAGACCGACAACAAGACGTTCCACGGCCTCTGGTCGAGCAACCCGTGGCGCTCGCAGCTCGACACGATGGCCCGGCTGGGCTACAACACGCTGCGCATCCCGTACTCGAACGACGCGCTCAAGTCCGGCGCGACCGCGACCGGCATCAACGACTTCGTCAACCCGGACCTGATCGGGCTGTCGCCGCTGCAGATCCTCGACAAGGTCATCGACTACGCGGGCAGCAAGGGGATGCGGGTCATCCTGGACCGGCACCGGCCCACGTCGGCCGGGCAGTCGCCGCTCTGGTACACCTCGACGGTCTCCGAGGCGACCTGGATCAACGACTGGAAGATGCTGGCCCAGCGGTACGCCGGCAACACCACTGTGATCGGCGCGGACCTGCACAACGAGCCGCACGCCGAAGGCACCAACCCGGCCGCCACCGGCGCCTGCTGGGGCTGCGGCGACACCGCCCGGGACTGGCGGCTGGCCGCCGAGCGGGCCGGCAACGCGATCCTCGGCGTGCAGCCCAACTGGCTGATCTTCGTGGAGGGGGTGAGCTGCCCGAGCGGCGGCCTGTCGAACGTCTGGGACAACGACCCCAGCAACGACGAGGACTGCGGCTGGTGGGGCGGCAACCTGTCCAAGGCCGGGCAGTTCCCGGTCCGGCTGAACGTGGCGAACCGGCTGGTCTACTCGCCGCACGAGTACGCCACGTCGGTCTACCGGCAGGCCTGGTTCGACGACCCGTCGTACCCGGCGAACATGCCGGCCATCTGGGACAAGTACTGGGGCTACCTCTACAAGCAGAACATCGCGCCGATCATGATGGGCGAGTTCGGCAGCACGCTCCAGGACCCGAAGGACAAGGTCTGGCTGCAGAACCTGATGGCGTACACCGGCACCGGCGTGAACGGCATGTCGTTCACGTACTGGTCGTGGAACCCGAACTCCGGTGACACCGGCGGCATCGCCAACGACGACTGGACCACGATCAACCAGCCGAAACAGGACATCCTCACGCCGTACCTGATCCCGCCGACCGGTGGTGGCGGCACCACCAGCCCGTCCCCGACCGGCACGCCGAACACCTCGCCGGCGCCGACCACCCCGCCGCCGCCCGTCACCGGCGGCTGCACCGCCACCTACAAGCAGATCAACTCCTGGGCGGGCGGCTTCCAGGGTGAGCTGACGGTCAAGAACACCGGCACCGCCGCGGTGAACCCGTGGTCGGCCACCTGGACCTGGCCGTCCGGGGTGACGCTGGCGAGCGGCTGGAACGCCACCGTCACGCAGTCCGGCACCACCGTCACGGCTGCCGCGCCGGCCTGGGCATCGTCGCTGGCGCCGGGCGCGTCGGTCACCGTCGGCTTCACCGCCAACGGCACCGCCGCGACCCCGGGCAGCGTGAAGCTCAACGGCACCGCCTGCTGAGGGTGTAAGGAAGGGCCCCTTATTAACGCCTGCGGTAGAGGAAGGGCCCCCCTTTTAACACCGAGTGTTAAAAGGGGGCCCTTCCTTACACGCGGGCGGTCAGTGGGCGGCGCAGCCGCCGATGGGGGCCGGTGACGGGGCCGGTGCGCCGATCGTCGGCAGGCCGAGCAGCACCCCGGGGGTACGCGGAACCTGTCCCGCCTCGGCCGCGTCCCCGGCCCGGGTGCGCCGGTGCGCCAGCGGCGCGCCGTCGGCGTTCAGATGGTGCGGGGCGGCGTACGTGACGACTGTGTGCACGATGTCGCCGGGGCGGATCTGCCCGGCCAGCTCACCGGTGGCGAAGTGCACGAGCCGGCCGTCGCGGGCCCGGCCGGACATCCGGCCGGTGCGCTCGTCCTTGCGGCCCTCGCCGACAGCCACCAGCACCTCGACGGTCTCGCCGACCAGCTTCTTGTTCTCCGCCCAGGTGATCTCCTCGACGCAGGCGATCAGCCGCTCGTACCGCTCCTGCACGACCTGCTTGGGCAGCTGCCCGTCCATGGTCGCGGCGGGGGTGCCGGGGCGCTTGGAGTACTGGAACGTGAACGCCGAGGAGAACCGCGCCTCCCGTACCACGTCGAGCGTGCGGACGAAGTCGGCCTCGGTCTCGCCGGGGAAGCCGACGATGATGTCGGTGGTGATCGCCGCGTCCGGCATCGCCGCCCGGACCTTGGAGATGATCCCCAGGTAACGCTCCGACCGGTACGAGCGGCGCATCGCCCGCAGCACGTCGTCGGAGCCGGACTGCAACGGCATGTGCAGCGAGTGGCAGACGTTCGGCGTCTCGGCCATCGCGGCGATCACGTCGTCGGTGAAGTCCTTCGGGTGCGGGCTGGTGAACCGCACCCGCTCCAGCCCGTCGATGTCGCCGCAGGCGCGCAGCAGCTTGCCGAAGGCGTACCGGTCGCCGAACTCGACGCCGTAGGAGTTGACGTTCTGCCCGAGCAGCGTCACCTCCAGCACGCCGGAGTCGACCAGCGCGCGGACCTCGGAGAGGATGTCGCCGGGGCGGCGGTCCTTCTCCTTGCCGCGCAGGGAGGGCACGATGCAGAACGTGCACGTGTTGTTGCAGCCGACGGAGATCGAGACCCACCCGGCGTACGTCGACTCGCGCCGGGTCGGCAGCGTGGAGGGGAAGACCTCCAGCGACTCCAGGATCTCCACCTCGGCCGCCGCGTTGTGCCGCGCCCGGTCCAGCAGCGCCGGCAGCGAGCCGATGTTGTGCGTGCCGAAGACGACGTCCACCCAGGGCGCCTTGCGGACGATGTCGCCCCGGTCCTTCTGGGCCAGGCAGCCGCCGACGGCGATCTGCATCCCGGGGTGCTTGGCCTTCACGGGGCGCAGATGACCCAGATTGCCGTAGAGCCGGTTGTCGGCGTTCTCCCGGACGGCGCAGGTGTTGAACACCACCACGTCGGGCTGATCGTCGGCCTCGGCGGCACGCACGTAACCGGCATCCTCGAGGAGGCCGGAGATGCGCTCGGAGTCGTGCACGTTCATCTGGCAGCCGTACGTACGCACCTGGTAGGTGCGCGGGCTGCCCGCGGCTGCGGTAGTCATGACCCGGACAGCGTATCCGGGTGGAGCCGATCGGATCGAACGAGGAGGAGCCGTGTGCCGGAGCATCAAGACCCTGCGTGAGCCGTACGTCCCGGTGGTGACCGAGGAGGACATCCGAGCCGCCGCGTTGCAGTACGTCCGGAAGATCTCCGGATTCCGTACCCCGGCGGCGCACAACGCGGCCGCGTTCGACGCCGCTGTGGACGCCGTGGCCGCCGCCACCGCGACGCTGCTCGACCAGCTCGTGGTGCGGGGGCAGCAGCAGGCGGCCCGGGGCTGAGCCCGGGGCCGTCTCCGCTCGCCGCCGGCAGGGACACGGCGGCGAGCACCTGTCACGGGCGCCCGCCGGCGCCCGCGCTCAGGCGGCGGCGAGCGCCGGGGCGACCGTGTCGGGGGCCCAGCGGGAGCGGTGGCACTGCGACCAACCCCGGCAGCGGGCGTCGGCGACCGTGCAGAGCCGGTGGTGACTGAGCACCTCACCGTCGTCGGTGTCGGCCACGTCGAAGTGCACCGGCCGGATCGTGCCGTCCGGCGCGACAAGCAGGTGCCGGCCGGCGTCGAGCGTGTCGTCACGCATCAGGCAGTTGCGGCCCAGCAGCCGGGCCAGCGCCGCCAGCGCGGGCAGCTCGGACAGGCTCTCGGGCACGCCGTAACAGTCGACCACTGTGCCGTACAGCCCGGGCGCCTCCCACACGTCGCAGACCACCGCGTACGCGGGGAGCCGGACCGGGTCGGCGACGGCCATGGGCATCACCACCCGGCCGAGGGCCTCGGCCAGTGCCGGGTAGACCTCCACCGGCTCGCCGCCGTCGATTCTCCAGTTCCACAGCTCGGTCATGCCGCCTCCTCGCTGCGCTCGTTCCACCGGCCTCCGGATCGGGCCTCAATGACGATGGTGGGGTGCATTTGACCTCAGCCGGGCGCAAGTTACCGGTCTGTGACCATTCCGGGCAAAATTCCCTCGGGCGACGTTGCCCAGAGTAGCTGGAAGATGACAGTTTATCGGGTACGGTGCCGCGGCGACGGCCCGGCCGCGCCGCGAATCGAGGCTCAGCGCACCCGGATCAGGTGCTCCGAGGCAGGCAGCAGCTCGCCGATCACCGTGCCGCCCGGCACCTCGCCGGCGACCAGCAGGCCGCCGGAGGTCTGCGCGTCGGCGAGCAGCAGCCGCTCCCCCTCGTCGGCGCCGCCGAAGTCGGTCCACGGGGTGACCCAGTCCAGGTTGCGCCGGGTGCCACCGCTGACGTACCCGTCGCGCAGCGCCTCCCGCGCACCCGGCAGGTACGGCACCGCAGCCGCGTCGATCGCCACCGTCAGGCGGCTCGCGCGGGCCAACTTCGAGGCGTGCCCGAGCAGGCCGAAGCCGGTCACGTCGGTGCCGCAGCGGATGCCCGCGGCCACCGCCGCGAGGGCCGCGTCCCGGTTGAGCCGGGCCATCGACTCGACCGCCTCCGGGAAGCGCTGCCCGGTCTGCTTGTGCCGGGTGTTGAGCACGCCCACGCCGAGCGGCTTGGTCAGCGACAGCGGCAGCCCCACTCGCCCGGCGTCGAGCGTGATCAGCTCCTCCGGCCGGACCAGGCCGGTGACCGCCAGGCCGTACTTCGGGCTGTCGTCGTCCACGCTGTGCCCGCCGGCCAGGTGGCAGTTCGCCTCCCGGGCCACGTCCAGACCGCCGCGCAGCACCTCGCGGGCCATCTCCGGCGGCAGCACCCCGCGGGGCCAGCAGAGCAGGTTGAGCGCGACGAGTGGAGTGCCGCCCATCGCGTACACGTCGGAGAGCGCGTTGGCGGCGGCGATGCGGCCCCAGTCGTAGGCGTCGTCGACCACCGGGGTGAAGAAGTCGGCGGTGCTCACCAGGCCCGTACGCTCGTCCAGCCGGACCACCGCGGCGTCGTCGCCGTTCTCCAGGCCGACCAGCAGATCGGCCGAGCCGCCGGTGGCGCCGAGACCGGCGACCATCGCCTCCAGCTCGCCGGGTGGGATCTTGCAGGCGCAACCGCCACCGCGGGCGTAGTCGGTCAGCCGGATCGCGTCGGTCATCCCCTCATGATCTCGGGCCTGCGGCGACGGCGCCACTCGGCCCACCCGCGAGTGACGAAATTCGGACGGGACGGTACGCCCGTGACCGGTGTTACCGCTCCGTGACCATCTGAGTTGCGTCCTGCCACATCACCCCGCCTACAGTTGCCCAACCGGGGGTCGACCGACCCCCGAATTCCGCCATGGACGACAGGGACGGTGGACGACGTGACGACGGGCGACCCGCTGATCGTGCTCGACGGGGTCAACAAGTGGTTCGGGCCGCTGCACGTGCTCGACGACGTGTCCCTCTCCGTCGACCGGGGCGAGGTGGTCGTGGTCATCGGCCCGTCCGGCTCCGGCAAGTCGACGCTCTGCCGCACCATCAACCGACTGGAGCCGATCGACTCCGGCACCATCACCTTCGACGGGCAGCCGCTGCCGGCCGAGGGCAAGCCCCTGGCCAAGCTGCGCAGCGAGGTCGGCATGGTGTTCCAGTCGTTCAACCTCTTCGCGCACAAGACCATCCTGGAGAACGTCGCGCTGGGGCCGGTCAAGGTCCGCAAGGAGAAGCCGGCCGCCGCCCGTGAGCGCGGCCTGGCCCTGCTGGACCGCGTCGGCATCGCCAACCAGGCGGACAAGTACCCGGCGCAGCTCTCCGGCGGTCAGCAGCAGCGGGCGGCGATCGCCCGCGCGCTGGCGATGCAGCCCAAGGCGATGCTGTTCGACGAGCCGACCAGCGCGCTGGACCCGGAGATGGTCGGCGAGGTGCTGGACGTGATGACGTCGCTGGCCCGCGACGGCATGACCATGGTCGTGGTGACCCACGAGATGGGCTTCGCCCGGCACGCGGCCAACCGGGTCATCTTCATGGCCGACGGCAAGCTGGTCGAGGACGCGCCGCCGGCCGAGTTCTTCGCGAACCCGCGCAGCGAGCGGGCCAAGGACTTCCTCTCCAAGATCCTCACCCACTGAGCGTCCGTAGTGGAGTCGCCCCGTCGACTCCGTTGAAGAAGGAGATGAGTATGCGTTACAAGCGCGTGGCGGCGGTGGCCATGATGGCCTCGCTCGCCCTGTCCGCGGCCGCCTGCGGCAAGGAGGGGGACCCCGCTCCCAGCGGCGGCGGCAACGCCAGCGGTGGAGCGCAGGGCGACAGCTGCAGCAGCTCGGGCGTGACCTTCACCCCGAAGACGGACGCCAACGTCGCCGGCAGCCCGGCCTTCGAGAAGATCAAGTCGGCCGGCAAGGTCGTCATCGGCGTCAAGTTCGACCAGCCGAACCTCGGCTACAAGGACGCCCAGGGCAAGCGCTGCGGCTTCGACATCGAGATCGCCCAGTACGTCGCCAGCAAGCTCGGCGTCGACCCGGCGAAGATCGAGTACAAGGAGATCGCCTCCGCCAACCGGGAGACCGCGATCAAGGGTGGCGAGATCGACTACTACGTCGGCACCTACTCGATCACCGACAAGCGCAAGAACGACGTCTCCTTCGCCGGCCCGTACTTCGTCGCCGGCCAGGACCTGCTGGTCCGCAAGGACGAGTCGTCGATCACCGGCAAGGACACGCTCAAGGGCAAGAAGGTCTGCTCGGCCACCGGCTCCACGCCGATCCAGAAGGTCCGCGACGAGGGTCTGACCGAGGCCGAGAACATCGTCGAGTTCAAGACCTACTCGGAGTGCGTCTCGCAGCTGCTCGACAAGAAGGTCGACGCGGTGACCACCGACGACGCCATCCTCAAGGGCTACGCCGCGCAGAACCCGGACGAGCTCAAGGTCGTCGGCCAGCCGTTCAGCACCGAGAAGTACGGCATCGGCCTGCCGAAGGACGACAAGGCGCTGCGTGACTACGTGAACGACCAGATCGAGGCGGCGTTCACCGACGGCACCTGGAAGAAGATCTACGACGGCACGCTCGGCAAGTCCGGCTCGCCGGCCACTGCGCCGCAGCTCGAGCGGTACTGACGGTCCGCACCGACGTCGGACCGGGCGGGGAGGTCCTCCTCCCCGCCCGGTCCCGTCTGGAGAGAGTGAGAGCGAGGTATGGGCGAGTTCTTCCGCGTCCTGACGGACAACGCGAGCCTGTTCCGCGAGGGGTTCTACAACACCGTCAAGCTGTTCCTGATCGCCGGCGTCGGCAGTCTCGTCCTCGGCATGCTGCTCGGCGCGATGCGGGTGTCCCCGGTCCCCGCCCTGCGGGCGTTCGGCGCCACCTACGTCAACCTGGTCCGCAACACGCCGCTGACGCTGGTGTTCGCGTTCCTCGTCTTCGCGGTGCCGAAGCTGGACGTCAACATCGACTACTTCAACAGCGCCTGCATCGCGCTGATCGCCTACACCTCGGCGTTCATCTGCGAGGTGGTCCGCTCCGGCGTCAACACGGTCGCCACCGGGCAGGCCGAGGCGGCGCGGGCGCTGGGCATGACGTTCGCCCAGGTGCTGACGCTGATCGTGCTGCCGCAGGCGCTCCGGGCGATGGTCCCACCGCTGATGAGCGTTCTCATCGCCATGCTGAAGAACACCACGATCGCCGCCGGCTTCTCCGTGCTGGAAGCGGGCGCCATCCCGGCCTACATGGCCGAACGGGGTGAGCCCCAGTTCGTCGTGCTCACCTGGATCGCGATCGGCTTCCTCGTTCTGATCCTCCCGCTGGTGGTGCTCCAGCGGTTCCTCGAGCGCAAGTGGGCGGTGGCCCGGTGAGCAGCAGCAGCGTCCTCTACGACATTCCCGGCCCGAAGGCCCGCAGGCGCAACCGGATCCTGGGCATCGTCTCGATCGCCGCGATCGTCGCGCTGATCGCGTTCGTGATCTACAAGTTCGACCAGACCGGCCAGTTCGAGGCCCGCAAGTGGGAGCAGTTCCAGTACGCGGCCGTGCAGCGGGAACTGCTGAACGGTCTCTGGGCCACGCTCAAGGCCGCCGCCGTCGCCACCTTGCTGGCGCTGCTGTTCGGCGCGTTCTTCGCCAGCGCCCGGCTCAGCGACAAGTGGCTGTTCCGCGCTCCGGCCACGTTCGTGGTGGAGCTGTTCCGGGCCATCCCGCTGCTGATCCTGATCTTCTTCGGCTACTACGTGCCGCTGCAGTACGGCTGGCCGATCGACAAGTTCTGGGCGCTGGTCATCGGGTTGACGCTCTACAACGGCTCGGTGCTGGCGGAGATCTTCCGCGCCGGCATCAACGCCGTGCCGTACGGGCAGTCCGAGGGCGCGTACGCCATCGGCATGCGCAAGAACCAGGTGCTGCGGCTGATCCTGCTGCCGCAGGCGTTCCGGTCGATGCTCCCGGCGATCGTGAGCCAGCTCGTCGTCCTGCTCAAGGACACCGCGCTCGGCTTCATCATCACGTACCCGGAACTGCTGTTCGTGGGCAAGCAGATCGGCGGCCGGCTGGCGTTCGGCCTGCCGTACGTGCCGACGTACCTCATCGTCGCCGCCATCTACATCGCCATCTGCGGCCTGCTGTCGGTGCTGGCCTGGTGGCTGCAGAAGCGGCTGACCCGGCTGCCGCGCACCGCGGCCAAGCCGCTGCCGGCGACGCAGACCGACGGCGGCACCGGCGTCACGCCGCTGTGAGCTGACGTCGTCCGACGGACACGGAACGGGCGGGTGGGGTTCTCCCCCACCCGCCCGTTCTCCTTCCTACCGCTGCTCAGCGGGCGATCTCGGTGACCCGGGACTCGCGCACCACAGTCACCCGGATCTGACCCGGGTAGGTCAGCTCCTCCTCGATCTGCTTGGCCACGTCCCGGGCCAGCACCGCCGCGCCGATGTCGTCCACGTCGTCCGGCTTGACCATCACCCGGATCTCCCGGCCCGCCTGCATCGCGAAGACCTTCTCCACGCCCAGCTTGCCGGCCGCGATCTCCTCGATCCGCTCCAGCCGCTTGACGTACGCCTCAAGGCTCTCCCGCCGCGCGCCCGGCCGCCCGCCCGAGCAGGCGTCCGACGCCTGGGTCAGCACCGCCTCGATGGTCTGCGGCGGCACCTCGTTGTGGTGCGCCTCGATGGCGTGCACCACGTCCTCGCTCTCGCCGTACTTGCGGGCCACGTCCGCCCCGATGATCGCGTGGCTGCCCTCCACCTCGTGGGTGAGCGCCTTGCCGATGTCGTGCAGGAACGCGCACCGCTTGATCGTCGGCACGTCCAGCCGCAGCTCGGCGGCCATCACCCCGGCGATGTGCGCGGTCTCCACCAGGTGCTTGAGCACGTTCTGCCCGTACGAGGTGCGGTAGCGCAACCGGCCCAGCAGCGTGACCAGCTCCGGGTGGATCTCGGTGATGCCGACCTCGACCAGCGCGTCCTCGGCGGCCCGGAGGCACAGCTCCTCCACTTCCTGCCGGGCGAGGTCGTAGACCTCCTCGATCCGGTGCGGGTGGATCCGGCCGTCGAGCACCAGCTTCTCCAGCGTGACCCGGCCGACCTCCCGGCGTACCGGGTCGAAGCACGACAGCAGCACCGCCTCGGGGGTGTCGTCGATGATCAGGTTGACGCCGGTGACCGACTCGAAGGCGCGGATGTTGCGCCCCTCCCGGCCGATGATGCGCCCCTTCATCTCGTCGCCGGGCAGGTGCAGCACGCTGACCACGCTCTCCGCGGTCTGCTCGCTGGCCACCCGCTGGATGGCGTCCACCACGATGTTGCGGGCGCGCTGCTCGGCGCTGCCCCGGGCGTCCGCCTCGATCTCCCGGACCAGCAGCGCGGCCTCCCGCTTCGCCTGCCCCTCGATCGACTCGACCAGCTCGGCGCGCGCCGCGTCGGCGGTCAGGCCGGCTACCCGCTCCAGCTCCCGGCGGCGCTGCTCCTCCACCTCGGTCAGCGTCCGCTCGCGCTCGGCCAGGGCGGCCTCCCGGGCGGCGAGCGCCGCGGTGGCGGCGGTGAGCTGCCGCTCCCGCTCGGCCAGCCGCTCCACCTCCTCGGTGTGCAGCCGCTCCCGCTCGTCCATCCGGGCGGCGCGCCGTTCCACCTCGGCCGCCTGCTCCCGAGTGGTGGCGGCCAGCACCGCCACCTCCCGCTCGCCGCTGCGCCGCGCGGTGGCGCGCAACTGCTCGGCGTCCGCCTCGGCCTGCTTGTGCGCCCGCTCCAGCACCGTGTCCGCCTCGGCGCGGGCGTCGTCGAGCACCCGCCGCGCCTCGGCCCGCGCCGCCTTGGCCTCCGCCTTGGCGGCGGCCGCCTCGGCCCGCGCCGCCGCGGCCGCGGACTTCGCCACGTCGATGGTGCTGTTCACCTCGTCGGCGGCCGTCCGCAACGCCGCGAGGGACTGCTCCTGCCGGTCCTTCTCCGCGATGAAGGCCGGGTCCTCCGGCGCGGGTGCCAGGCTGAGCCGCTTGAGGGTACGCACGCCGAACAGAACGGCGCCGACCACCACCACGACCAGCAGCAGCACGACCAGAAGGAGGACGACGTCGAAGGCGCTCATCGCATCGCTCCGCACCGGTGCGCGGGCACGCTCGCCGAGGAAGGGTCGGGGCCGTGTGGCAGACCGCCGGTGAACCTGTGCCGCCCTGCCATGGCCGCCTCCCCCTGAACGTCGGCGCCGCAGGACACGCGCGAAGGACACGCGCCTGCGGCTCTGGACGCCCGACCGGAGCGGCTGGCTGTGGGCAGCTTTCCGTCGGCGGTGTCCCCTGAGGGGCACCGCTGGCGGGCCGGTTGCAGTTGTCGGAGGCTCCGGGGTCTCCGGAGCGCCCGTCAAGGGCCGGTGTAGCTGGCCAAAGTGATGCTGTTCTGTTACGAGATCTATGTTGTGCGCTTAGCCTGCGCTGGTCGGGCAAAGTGAGCCTGTATGGCGAGGCTAGGTCGCGAGGGGCCGTTCGGTCAAGGAGTCATGATCAAACCACCCGGACGGAGAGAAGTTGCGGCGTCACTCAGCGGTGATCAGATGCCGGACAGGCCCGGACAAACCCCGCCCCTCAGCGCCGCGTCCCGCCGCTCCCGGCCTGCTCAGGCCCCCTCCCCCATCGACGCCGCCCGCCCCCACCCCGCACGATCATGAGGTTGACGGGCTCGATCATGAAGTTGGCCTGGGCAACGGACGGGAAGTGCCGTCAACTTCGTGATCAACGGAGCGAGGCGGGCGGGCCGGGCGGGGCGGGCGGGGTGGGCCGGGGTGGGTCAGCGGGCGGCGAGGCCGTGGTCACAGGGTGGCGTTGTCGGGGGCCTGGGTGCCGTCGGGCAGCAGCAGCGTGTCCTCCAGGCCGATGCGGGTGTGCAGGCCACGCCGGACCGCCACGGCGTACACCGGCCAGGTGGCCGGCCCCTCGCCGTGCAGCAGCACCGGCGGGTGCTCGCCGGGCAGCGCGGCGAGGATCGCCGCCGCGTCGGCGAGCGCCGTCTCGACCTGCTCGGCCATGCACTCGACGAGGATCCGCCCGGTCGGCGCGGACCAGCGGCGCCAGACGTCGACCGCCGCCGGCGCCCACAGACCGGCCTCGACCATCACGCCGCGCTCGTGCAGGGCGGCGGCGACCTCGGCCGCTCCGGGTTCGTGGGCGTTGACCGAGGCGAAGTCGGGCAGCACCGTCCAGGCGCGGACGGCGGCGACCCGCGCGGCCGGGTCGGGGACGATCCAGGCGCCGGTGCTCACGCCGACCGGCAGGCCGGGACGGGCGGCCCGGATGGCGGTGACCGCCGCGGCGATCACGGCCGGGTCGAGCGACTCGACGCCGCCGTCGTCGCGCGGGTGCACGTGCACGGCTGCCACCCCGGCGGTCGCGCAGCGCACCGCGTCGGCGGCCAGTTCGGCCGGGGTGAGCGGCACGGCGGGGTGCTCGTCCCGCCGTCGTGTGCCGTTGAGACACGCCTTCAGCACGGGTTTGGCCTCCCCTCGGGACGGCGGCCGCGACACCGGCCGCCGGTCGGTCAGTCGAGCCGGCGGGAGTCGAGGTCGTTCTCGGCGTCGGCCATCGCGTCGGCGTCGATGTGCTCGGCGAACTCGGCCGCCTCGGCGCTCTGCGCGGCCAGCGCGTCCTTCACCGCCCGGATCGCCACCCCGGCCGGGTAGCCCTTGCGCGCCAGCATGCCGACCAGGCGCCGGAACACCGCGTCCGGCTCACCCCGGGTGCTGCGCAGCTTGCGCTCCACCAGGGCGCGAGCGGTCTGCGCCTCGGTCTCCTCGTCCAGCCCGTCCAGGGCCGCGCCCGCCACCTCGCCGTCGACGCCGCGCTGACGCAGCTCGTTGGCGAGCGCCCGACGGGCCAGCCCGCGGCCGTTGTGCCGGCTGCTCACCCAGGCACGCGCGAAGGCGGCGTCGTCGACGATGCCCACCTCGTCGTACCGGTCGAGGACCTGCTCGGCGACCTCCTCGGAGATGCCGCGCCGGGCCAGCGCGCCGGCCAGCTCGGCCCGGGTGCGCGGACGCACCGCGAGCTGCCGCAGGCAGATCTCCCGGGCCACCTCGGCCTCGTCGCGCGGCGGAGCCGGAGCCTCCCCTGCATCGGGCTCCGCCGCGCGATCACGGCGTCCCCGGCGAGACCGGGGCGTACCTGTGGCGTCGCCCGTACGGGGTGGGCCGGCATCCCAGCCCCGGCCCGTACGGGCGCGTCGTCCTGCCACCGGTCAGCGGATCAGAAGTCGACCGGCGGCAGTTCCGGGCCACCGGCGGCGTCGCCCGCACCAGCGGTGCCGACGCCGAGCTTCTCCAGGATCTTCTTCTCGATCTCGGCCGCGACGTCCGGGTTCTCGCGGAGGAACTCGCGGGCCTTCTCCTTGCCCTGGCCGAGCTGGTCACCGTCGTAGGTGTACCAGGCGCCGGACTTGCGGATGATCGCCTGTTCCACGCCGACGTCGATCAGCGAGCCCTCGCGGGAGATGCCCTTGCCGTACATGATGTCGAACTCGGCCTGCTTGAACGGCGCGGCGACCTTGTTCTTCACGACCTTGACCCGGGTGCGGTTACCGACCACGTCGGTGCCGTCCTTGAGGCTCTCGATGCGGCGCACGTCGAGCCGGACCGAGGCGTAGAACTTCAGCGCCCGACCACCGGTGGTGGTCTCCGGGCTGCCGAACATCACGCCGATCTTCTCGCGGAGCTGGTTGATGAAGATCGCGGTGGTGCCGGTGTTGTTGAGCACACCGGTGATCTTCCGCAGCGCCTGGCTCATCAGCCGGGCCTGGAGACCGACGTGGCTGTCGCCCATCTCGCCCTCGATCTCGGCGCGCGGCACCAGGGCCGCCACCGAGTCGATCACGATGATGTCGATCGCGCCGGAGCGGACCAGCATGTCCGCGATCTCCAGCGCCTGCTCGCCGGTGTCCGGCTGGGAGACCAGCAGGGCGTCGGTGTCGACGCCGAGGGCCCGTGCGTACTCCGGGTCGAGCGCGTGCTCGGCGTCGATGAACGCGGCGATGCCGCCGGCGCGCTGGGCGTTCGCCACCGCGTGCAGGGCGACGGTGGTCTTACCGCTGGACTCCGGACCGTAGATCTCGACCACCCGGCCGCGGGGCAGACCGCCCACGCCGAGCGCCACGTCGAGCGCGATGGAGCCGGTCGGGATGACAGCCGTCTGCACGACTGGCCGCTCCCCCAGCCGCATCACCGAACCCTTGCCGAACTGCTTGTCGATCTGAGCGAGAGCAAGGTCGAGCGCCTTCTCCCGGTCAGGCCCTGCTGCCATCGTTGCCACCCCTGCCTTCGCCGGCGTCTTTCCTGAGCTTCGCGTCACGCGGGACACGCTAGGCGCTGGGTCCGACAGAAAACCAGCCGACGGGCCGTGAGCTGTGGACGAGCACCCCGCTGTGGACAATAGCCGAACAGGTGTACGACTGGGCAAGCGACACGCGGGATCGACGAAAAGGCTGCTCAGCGTAGTCGGGCGGGCACCCGGTCGGGATACGCGGCGACCACTGCACGCCACACCACGTGCGTTTCCTCACCGGAGGCGAGGGCCTGCTCGATGGTCCGCCCGCCGAGCTGGGACAGCACCTGGTCGCTGGCGATGCTGGCCGCGTACCCCGGGCCGAACGCCTCCTCCAGCCGCGTCCAGAAGTCGGTCAGCCGCACGTGTTCAGTCCTCCTCGTCGAGTGGTGCAGTGCCGGTACGGCGCAACGCCAGCGCCACCAGCGGCACCACCGCGATCGCCGACAGCAGGGTGAGCGTCGGGTACCCCACCGCTCGCATGACGAACCCGCTCGCCGCCGCCGCGCCCGCCCCGGCCAGGCCCATGAGCAGGTCGGACAGGCCCTGCACGCCGGGCCGGTCGGCGGTGGGCACCGACTCCGACAGCAGCGTCGAGCCCGCCACCATCGTGCCCGACCAGCCCAGCCCGAGCAGCGTCAGCCCCACCGACAGCAGCGGCGTGCTGTGCCCGGCGGTACCGGACACCGCGCACGCGGCCAGCAGCAGCGCCACCCCGCCGAGGATCACCGGCCGCCGGCCGAACCGGTCGGTGAGCCATCCCACCACCGGCGACAGCGCGTACATGCCCGCGATGTGCAGGCTCAGCACCAGGCCGACCACGGGCAGCACGTCCGCGTCGGAGTGCCACTCGCCGAGGTGCACCGGGGTCATCGACATCACCGCGACCATCACCAGGTGCCCCACCGCGACAGCGGCGATACCGAGGCGGGCGGCCGGCCGCCCGCGTACCGTGCGCCACGCGGCGACCATGCCACCGCGGCGGGTGACCGCCGGTGCGGCGCCCGCCGCCGGCTCGGCCGCCGTCAGCCGGCGCGCGGTGAGCAGCGGATCCGGCCGCAGCAGGACCAGGAGTACGACGGCGGTGAGCGTGAACGCGACGGCGCTGAAGGCGAACGGGCCGGCCAGCGCCGGCAGGCCCCAGCCCCGGGTCGTCTCGTCGGCGAGCGCGGCGAAGTTCGGCGCGGCCACCGCGCCGATGGTGGTCGCCCACACCACCAGCGAGAGCTGCCGCCCCCGGCGCTGCGGCTCGGCCAGGTCCACAGCCGTGTAGCGGGCCTGGAGGTTGGCCGCCGTGCCGCCGCCGAACAGCAGCATGCCGACGAAGAGCAGCGGCACCAGGCGCGTCACGGTGGCGACCACCACCAGCACGCCGCCGACCGCACCCACGACGTACGCGAGGACCAGCCCCGGCCGGCGGCCACGGGCGGCCATGAGCCGGGTGACGGGGATGGCGAGCAGCGCGGCGCCGACCACACCGGCGCTCTGCGCCAGCCCGGCCAGGGCGGTGCCGGCCACCCGGGCGGCGAGCAGCGCGCCGACCGAGATGCCGATGGTGACGCCGATGCCGCCGATGATCTGGGTGAGGAACAGCAGCCGGACGGTACGCCGCTGGATGCCGGCGACGTCGGGCCGGGGCGGGGCCGGCGCGGTCAGGTCGGTGGACATACGCGCTCCTGGTGAGGACGGATGCCCTCATCCTCCCGCGCCGGGCCGTCCGACCGGCAACCCGGTTTCGCTACAGGCCGAGGCCCCGGCCGATGATCTCCTTCATGATCTCGGTGGTGCCGCCGTAGATGGTCTGCACCCGGCTGTCCAGCCACGCCTTCGCCACCGGGTACTCCGCCATGAAGCCGTAGCCGCCGTGCAGCTGCACGCACCGGTCGGCCACCCTGGTCTGCAGTTCGGTGGTCCACCACTTGGCCTTCGCCGCGTCGGTCACCGACAGGCGGCCCGCGTTGAACTCGGCGACGCAGTGGTTGACGAACGTCCGCGCGATGGTGACCTCGGTGTCCAGCTCGGCCAGCAGGAACCGGTTGTGCTGGAACCGGCCGATCGGCCGGCCGAACGCCTCCCGGGAGCGGGCGTACTCGATGGTGAGCGCGAGCAGCTTCTCGCAGGCCGCCACCGCTGTGACGGCGATGCTCAGCCGTTCCCGGGGCAGGTTGGCCATCAGGTGGTAGAAGCCGTGGTTCTCGGTGCCGATCAGGTTCTCCGCCGGCACCCGGCAGTCGTCGAAGAACAGCTCGGCGGTGTCGTTCGCCTTCAACCCGACCTTGGCGAGGCGGCGGCCCCGGCTGAAGCCCGGTGTGCCGCTCTCCACCACGACCAGGCTCACCCCGTGCGCGCCCTGGTCCGGCGCGGTCTTGACCACCACGACCACGAGGTCGGCCATCTCACCGTTGGTGATGAACGTCTTCTGCCCGTTGAGGACCAGGCTGTCGCCGTCGCGCACCGCCGTGGTGCGGATACCAGCCAGGTCGCTGCCCGCGCCCGGCTCGCTCATCGCGATGGCGGTGACCAGGTCGCCGGAGCAGAAGCCCGGCAGCCACCGCTTGCGCTGGTCGCCGGTGGTCAGCTCGGTCAGGTACGGCGCCACCACGTCGTTGTGCAGCCCGAACCCGAGTCCGGAGCACCCGGACGCGACGATCTCCTCGTCGAGCACCGCGTTGAACCGGAAGTCGCGCTGCCCGCCGCCGCCGTATTCCGGGTCGACGTCGGGGCCGAGCAGCCCGGCCGCCCCGGCGGCCCGCCACACCTGCCGGTCGACGATCCCGTCGGCCTCCCAGCGTTCGTGGTGCGGCACCGCCTCCCGGGTCAGGAACCGGCGGCACAGGTCACGGAACTCGTCGTGGACGGGCTCGTAGAGATGCTGCTCCATGGCGGCCAGTCTGGCACCGCTCACCCGCCCTGGACAGGGGTGAGCGCCGCTCGCAGCCGACGCTCCCGACGGCCGGTACGCACGGCTTCGGCCAGCACCGCGACCAGGACGATCCCGAACCCGACGGCGGCGGCCTCCCACCCGGCACGGATCGCGAGCACGATCAGCGGGACGAGCAGCACGACGCCACCGGCCGCCCCGAACAGCGCTCCCCGGCGTACCGCGGGCAGGTTGTCCGCCACCGCCGCGCGCCCCGCCTCGTCGGCGGGCGGCTCGCCCCGGCGCAGCGCGGTCTCGGTGACCGCCCAGGCGGCGGCCCGTTCCGCCTCGGCTGCGCGCGGCCTTCCCCGAGCCACCAGGAAGAAGAACGCGAACCCCCAGATCACCGCGGCCAGACCGGCCCGGAGCACCGCGACCTGCACGGACCCGTCGCGCTCCTCCCAGAGCCGGATCGGCAGCCAGCCGAGTCCGGTGAACACCATGGACGCCACGTACGGCCCTGGAGCGCCGAACCGGAACAGCGACACACGAGGTCGGGAGTCGGCCATGCGCGGATCGTATCCCTGCGTGTCGATCCGTGCTCGCCCTGCGGACGGTGGCGGGCGGGCGGCAAGCACGCCAGGATGGCCGGATGAGCACACTCACGGGGAAACAGGTGGCCGAGGCCGGGCTGGACGGGTGGACGTACCTGCTGGGGGCGTTGCAGACGCGCATCCGTACCCCCGATTTCGCGGCCGGACTGGCGCTGGTGGCCGCGGTGGGCGCGGAGGCCGAGCGGGTCGATCATCATCCGGACCTGGACCTGCGCTACACCCACGTGGACGTGCGGCTGTGGTCGCACGACGCGGGCGGCGTGACAGGGCGTGACCTGCGGCTGGCCCGGACGATCTCGGCGCTGGCCGCCGACGCCGGGCTGACCCTGTCGGCGGCCGGGCTGGCCCGCCTGGAACTCGCGCTGGACACCCCGGAGCACGCGGCGGTGCTGCCGTTCTGGCGGGCGGTCCTGGCCTGGCGGTCGCCGGACGGCCGGGGCCCGGACGACGACGAGGTACGCGACCCGGACGGCGTGCTGCCGACGGTCTGGTTCCAGCGTTCCGGCCGGGACGAGCCCCGGCAGCGGTGGCACCCGGACGTGTGGGTCGACCCGGCCGAGGTGGACGCGCGCATCGCCGCAGCGCTGGCGGCCGGCGGCACGCTGGTCAGCGACGCGGAGGCGCCGAGCTTCTGGGTGCTCGCCGACCCGGACGGCAACCGCGTCTGCCTCTGCACCTGGCAGCAGCGCTCCTGAGTCAGCGCAGCGCCTTGGCGGCCACCTTCAGGTCGGCGACCAGGCCCTCGTACGCGACGTCCTGGTTGTCGGCACGCAGCACCGCGGACGGGTGGATGGTGGCGAGCAGCCGGGCCGCCGGGGCGTCGGCGACCGCGCCGGCCCGGTCCACCGGCACCCGCTCGAAGTCCTCCGGGTGCTGCGCGGCGGCGGGCCACGGCAGCAGCTCACCGCGCTGCTTCGTCACCCGGAACGACGGGCCGAGCAGCGCCTTGGCGGCGGTCGCGCCGAGCACCACCACGATCTCCGGGCGCAGCCGGGCGAACTCGGCGACCAGCCAGGGGCGGCAGGCGGTGACGTGCACCCGGTCCGGGGTCTGGTGGATGCGCCGCTTGCCGCGCAGCTCGAACCGGAAGTGCTTGACGGCGTTCGTCAGGTAGATCTGGGCCGGGTCGAGCGCGGCGTCGTCGACGGCCTTGCGGAGCAGCCGCCCGGCCGGTCCGACGAACGGCAGTCCCTTCTGGTCCTCGATGTCGCCCGGCTGCTCGCCGACGAAGACCACGCGCGCGTGCTCGTCGCCGCGGCCGAAGACGGTCTGGGTGGCGTCGCGGTACAGCTCGCAGCCCCGGCAGTCGCCCGCCGCGGCGCGCAGCTCGTCGATGGTGTCCGCCGACGGCGGGATGAACTCCTGTGCTCCGGGGGCGCTCTCGGTCTCGGCCATGCCGATCGTTCTACCCCGTCGGGCGGCGCGCACGCGAGCGGCCCGCCGCGCTGCCGGGAGGTGTCAAGAGGGGGCCCTTCCTATACCGATTGCGTTAACAGGGGGCCCTTCCTTCCGGCGGTGAGCGCGTCGGCGAGCGCGGGGATGTCGGCCTCGTCCAGCGCGCTCACCGAGACGCGCACGGCGGGGGCGGCGGCGATCCGGTAGAGCCCGCCGGGGGCGACCGACCACCCGGCGTCGCGCAGCGTCGTGACCGCCACCGTCTCGTCGGGCACCGGCACCCAGACGTTGATCCCGGTACGCCCGTGCGCGGCCACCCCGCGCGCGGCGAGCGCGGTCACCAGCCCGTCGCGCCGCCTGTCGTAGCTGTCCGCCGCGCGCCGCACCAGTTCCGCCGTTGCCGGGTCACGCCAGAGCGACACGACCAGGCGTTGCAGCACCGTGGAGACCCAACCGGCGCCGACCCGGGCCCGCCCGGCCACGCGCGCCACTGTGGCCTCGTCGCCGGCCAGCACCGCCAGGCGCAGGTCGGGCCCGTAGGGCTTGCTCACCGACCGGACGAAGGCCCAGGCCGGCGTCGCCCCGGCGAGCGGGTGCAGGGGTACGCGGGCCAGTTCGGCCGCGTGGTCGTCCTCGATCAGCAGCAGGTCGGCCCGGCCGGCGAGCAGCGTCCGCAGCGCGTCGGCCCGGTCGGCGGAGACTGCGGCGCCGGTCGGGTTCTGCGCCCGGCTGGTCACCACGAGCGCCCGGACCCCGGCGGCCAGCGCCGCCCGGACGCCGCCGACTGTGGGGCCCTCGTCGTCCACCGGCACTCCGACGGTACGCAGCCCGAGCGCGGCGATCAGGTCGAGCAGGTTGGCCCAGCCCGGGTCCTCCACCGCGACCGCGTCGCCGGGGCGCAGGTGGGCGGCGAGCAGCCGTTCGATGCCGTCGAGCGCGCCGCCGGTGACCGTCAGCTCGCCGGCCGGCACCCCGTCCGCGCCGAGCCGCTCCCGGGCCAGGGTGGCCAGGTCGGGCAGCACGGCGTCGGTCGCGTACCCGCCGGGGGGCCCGATCTCGGCGGCGAGCGCAGCCAGGTGCGGCCCGAGCGGGGGCAGCAGCCGGGGGTCGGGCTGACCGGCGGAGAGGTCGCGGCCACCGGTCAGCGGCGGGGGCAGCAGCGCGGAGCGGCGGGCGGCGACCGGCGGGCGGGGGCGCACCCGGGTGCCGTGCCGGCCGGCGGTCGCGACCAGGCCGCGTTGCCGCAGTTCCTGGTACGCCTTCGCGACGGTGGCCGGGCTGACGCCGAGGTCGGCGGCGAGCGCGCGGACGGCGGGCAGGGCGTCGCCGGGGGCGAGGTCACCGGTGCGGATGCCCGATTCGACGCTTGCCGAAATCGCGGCCGACGTGGACCCGGCGATCTGATAATGTGCTGCCACAGTTCCAGGATTGTACTAGAACGAAGGTGGGATGTCACGTGTACCCCCCGACCGCCCGCACCACGGCCAGCCGCGCCCGCGACCGGATGCACTACGACCGGGCCACCGCGCACGCGCTGCTGGACGAGGCCTACCACTGCGCGCTGTCGTTCACAGTAGACGGTGAGCCGCGCATCCTGCCGACGCTGCACGTGCGCATCGGCGACACGCTCTACCTGCACGGGTCCACCGGCAGCCGGCCGCTGCTCGCCGCCCGGGGCGAGGCCGGGCTGCCGGTCTGCGTCGCCGTCACCCACCTCGACGGGCTGATCTACGCCCGCTCCCAGTTCCACCACAGCGCCAACTACCGCTCGGTGGTGGCGCACGGCACCGCCCGGCTGGTCGACGATCCCGGCGAGAAGGCGGCGGTGATGACCGCGCTGGTGGAGAAGGTGGCCGCCGGCCGGTCCGCCGACAGCCGGCCGCCGAACCGGCGCGAGCTGGCCGAGACCGCAGTGCTGGCGCTGCCGCTGCGTGAGGTGTCGGTGCGGATGCGCACCGGCGGCGTCAACGACGAGCCCGCCGACGAGGCGCTGCCGCACTGGGCCGGTGTGGTGCCGCTGCGGCTCACGCCGGGCCGCCCCGAACCCGCGCCCGGGGTGAGCGCGCCGGTGCCGGCGTACCTGCGGGCGGCCCGCTCGCCGTGGCACGAGCCGGCGGTGCTGCGCGGCGAGCACGTGGTGCTGGAGCCGCTCGACCTCGCCCACGCCGACGAGCTGTACGCCACCACCGCCGACCCGGAGGTGTGGCGGCACCTGGGCGGCGCCCAGCCGGCCGACGCCGCCGAGATGCGCCGGGTGATCGCCGGCTACCTGGACGCGCAGGAACGCGGCGAGCAGGTGTGCTGGGCACAGCGCTGCGCCGTCACCGGCGCGGTGATCGGCACCACCTCCTACTACGAGATCGACCCGGTCCGCCGGTCGCTGGCGATCGGCTACACCTGGCTGGGCCGCCCGTGGTGGCGTACCGGCGTGAACACCGAGGCGAAGCTGCTGCTGCTGGGCCGGGCCTTCGACGACCTGGACGCGGTCCGGGTGGTCTGGCACACCGACATCCGCAACGAACGCTCCCAGCGGGCGATCGAACGGCTCGGCGCGAGCCGGGAGGGCGTGCTCCGGCAGCACAAGCAGCGCGCCGACGGCTCCTGGCGGGACACCGTGCAGTACTCCATGCTCGCGCAGGAGTGGCCGAAGGCACAGGTCAGCCTGCGGGAAAGGCTTCGCCCGACCGCGGGCGCGGCGTCATGATGTCCGGCGTGCTGGGGATCACCGACATCTGGACGTACGTGCTGGGCACCGTGGCGATCGTGCTGCTGCCCGGGCCGAACTCGCTCTTCGTGCTCGCCACCGCCGCCCGCCGGGGCGTGGCCACCGGTTACCGGGCCGCGGCCGGGGTGTTCGTCGGCGACGCGGTGCTGATGGTCCTCTCCGCCGCCGGGGTGGCCTCGCTGCTCCAGGCGTACCCGCCGCTCTACCTGGTGATCAAGTACGCCGGCGCGGCGTACCTCGGGTATCTGGGGCTGGCCATGCTGCGCGGCGCGTGGCGGCGCTGGCGCGACCGCAACGACCCGGCCACGCCGCGCCTGATCGACGAGGTGGAGCCGGCCGAACAGCGGGAACCGTTCCGGCGGGCGCTGGTGATCAGCCTGCTCAACCCGAAGGCGATCCTGTTCTTCGTCTCGTTCTTCATCCAGTTCGTCGAACCCGGGTACGCCTGGCCGGCGCTGTCGTTCCTGCTGCTCGGCCTGATCGCGCAGGTCGCCAGCGCGATCTACCTGACCGTGCTGATCTTCACCGGCACGTACCTGGCGGCCCAGTTCCGGCAGCGCCGCCGGCTCGCCGCGAGCGGCACCACAGCGGTCGCGGTGCTGTTCCTCGGTTTCAGCCTCAAGCTCGCCGCCGGCTGAGCGTGTAAGGAAGGGCCCCTTCTTAACGCCTCCGGTAGAGGAAGGGCCCCTTCTTAACAACGCACACGCAGGCGCCCGCGCACGCGCACGCGCACGCGCTCACGTGCCGTCGCCGCCTCCGCCACCACCGCCGATGCCCGCGCCGCCGGCCGTACCCCCGAGCCCGTAACCAGGCGCGACCGGACGGTCGGGGGGACGGCTGACGTGCGCCGACTCGCGGATCGTGGCCGACCAGTCGGCGTGCGCGGCGGCGGCCGCGTGCCTGTCGATGGCGTGTCGCAACCAGCCGTCCACGGTGGCCACCCAGTCGCGCTTGTCGGCACCGGCGTGCCAGACCCGGAACCGGCTGATGCTCTGGTGGGTGATCCCGGCCAGGGACAGCCGCCGGTCCACCCAGAGCAGCACCTCCATGCCGGCCGAGTCGGTCAGCATGATCATTTCGAGTTCGGTCATCGGGCCGGCGTAGAGCGGGGCGGCCCAGAACCCGTACCACTGCTGGAACGGCAGCGTCTGCTCCACCCCCGGCAGCCGCCCCTCGCGCAGCCCGGCCTGCCGGATCGCGAAGCCGAGTGTGTCCAGCGCGGCGAGCACGTGCTCCTGGGCGGGCAGCGGGTGGATCAGCACCGGCACCATCGCGCCCTGGTCGACCTCCGGGTCCACCGACACCTCGGTGCGCAGCCCGGTACGCAGGCTCAGCAACGGCACCCCGCCGTACGTGGTCACCGGCGACTCCCAGGGCAGCGGCACGGTGAAGTCGACTGCCCGCCGCCGCCCGGCCGGCACCACGAACCGTCCCGCGATCGTCCAGGTCTGGAACTGCACCAGGCGGCGCGGCGCCTCCGGGTCCTCCGGTTCGACCTGGGTCACCAGCCCCAGCCGGATGTGCCGGACCGGCACGTCCGAGCCGCCGGCGGCGAGCGTCACCCGGCCCGGCAGGCGCAGGCCCGGCCGGGTGCTCGGGTTGGGCACCGTGGTGCTCACCGACAGCCCGGTCCAGGCGGAGTCCCGCGACACGCCGGTCAACCGCATGCCGGGGCTTTCCCGCTGCCCGCCCGGCCATGCGCGGCCGGAACGGACGCCGGCCCGGCGAGGTGGTGTCCCACCTCGGCCGGGCCGGCACGGATCATGACGGTCAGCGCATCCGGCGGCCTCGCGGCACCGGGTCGGTCTCGTCGTCGAACTCGCCGATGACCTCCTCCAGGAGGTCCTCCAGCGCGACGAAACCGATCGGCCGGGTCGGCCCACCGCCGTTGCTCACCAGCGCGAGCTGCGCCTGCTGCGCCCGCATCGCGGCCACCGCCTCGGTCACCGACGCCTCGGCCGGCAACGTGAAGGCGTTGGTCATCAACTCCTCCGCGGTCGCCGGGCGGCCGGTGGTGACGGCGCGTACCGCCTCGCGTACGTGCACCAGGCCGCACACCTCGCCACCGGTGTCGACCACCGCGAGCCGGGAGCGGCCGCTGTCGCGGGACACGTGCTCGATCCGCTCGGCGGTCTCGCCCCGGCCCACCGTGACGATCCGGTCGAACGGCTCCATCACCTGGGCGACTGTGGTGCCCTGGAGCTCCAGCATGCTGCTGAGCAACTGGTGCTGCTCGGCGCCGAGCAGCCCGTGCTCCCGGGACTGCTCCAGCAGGATGCGCAGCTCGTCCGGGCCGTGCACCTGGGCCAGCTGGTCCTGCTGCTGCACCCCGAACAAACGCAGCATCGCGTTCGCGAGCCCGTTGAGCACTGAGAGCACCGGCCGGACGATCCGGGCGAACGCCCGGAACGGCAGCGCCAGCAGCGTCGCCGAACGCTCCGCGTCGGTGATCGCCCACGACTTCGGGGCCATCTCGCCGACCACCAGGTGCAGGAACGTCACGAGCGACAGCGCGAACACCAGCGCGACCACGTGACTGGCAGCGGCGGGCAGGCCGACCGCGTGCAGCAGCGGGCTGAGCAGGTGCTCGATGGCCGGTTCGGCCAGCGCGCCCAGACCCAGCGTGCACAGCGTGATGCCGAGCTGCGCGCCGGCCAGCATGAGGCTCAGCTCGCGGACGCCGTCCAGCGCCGCGCGGGCCGCCCGGCCGCCACTCGCGGCCGACTGTTCCAGCCGGTACCGCTTGGCCGCCACGAGCGCGAACTCGGCGGCCACGAAGAACCCGTTGAGCGCCAGCAGCACCACGGAGAAGAACAACGCGAACCCGGGGCTCATGCGGCACCCTCCCCGGACACGTCGGCGGTCGGCCGCAGCCGCACCGAGTCGGCCACGTGCCGGTCCACCGCCAGCACCTCGACCAGCACCCGCGGGCCGCCGGCCGGCCCGTCGCCGTCCGTGGCGACGGGGATCTCCAGCCGGTCACCGACCTCGGGCACCCGGCCCAGCTCCCGCATCACCAGACCGGAGAGCGTGTCGTACTCGGGCGCCTCGGGCAGTTCGATGCCGGTGCTGTCGGCGACCTCGTCGATGCGCCAGCGCGCCGGGACCACCCAGGAGCCGTCCTCCTGCCGCGCGGCGGCGCGGTCCGGCGGGTCGTCCTCGTCGCGGATCGGCCCGACCAGCTCCTCGGCGAGGTCCTCCAGCGTGATCACGCCGGCGAAGCCGCCGTACTCGTCGACCACGCAGGCGAGCTGCCGGTGCCCGGACCGCAGGCGGTCCAGCACCGTCGGCAGCGGCAGCGTCTCGGGCACCAGCAACGGGGGTACGGCCACCGCGTCGACCCGGGTGGTCGCGCGCTGCGCCGGGGGCACCCCGAGCACGTCGGCGATGCCGACCACGCCGATCAGGTCGTCGACGCCCTCGGCGCCGCTGACCGGGAACCGGGAGTGGCCGGTGTCCAGCAGCTCGACGATCCGGCTGACCGGCTCGTCGGCCCGGACGGTGTGCACGTCGACGCGGGGCACCATCGCCTCCCCGGCGGTCAGCTCCCGGAAGTCCAGACCCCGGTCCAGCAGGTCGGACATCTCGGCGTCGAGATGCCCCTCCTCCCGGGACTCGGCGATGATCTGTTCCAGGTCCTGCGGGGTGGCGCCGCTGGGCAGCTCCTCGATCGGCTCGATGCCGACCCGGCGGAGCAGCCGCACGGCGGCCCGGTCGAACAGCGTGATCAGCGGACCGGCGATCTTCAGGTACATCAGGGTGGACCGGGACAGCGCCCGGGCGAGCGGTTCGGCCCGCGCGATGGCCAGGTTCTTCGGGGCCAGCTCACCCAGGACCATCTGCACCACTGTGGCGATGATCAGGGCGAGCGCCACCGACAGCGGCAGCGTGACCGCGCTGGACAGCCCGGCCAGGCCGAGCACGTCGGCCAGCCCGGCGCCCAGGAACGGCTCGGCGACGTAACCGACGAGCAGGGCGGTCACGGTGATGCCGAGCTGCGCGCCGGACAGCATGAACGAGAGCCGCCCGGTCACCTCCAGGGCCCGGGCCGCGGCGCGGTCGCCACCGTCGGCGAGCTGCTTGAGCTTGCCCCGGTCCACGGCGACGTAACCGAACTCCTGGGCCACGAAGTAACCGGTGGCGGCGGTGAGAACGGTGATGAGAAGGAGACCGACGAGGATCAACACGGGAGGTTCAGGGCTCCCGGGGTCGTCGGGGAGGGAATTCGCCGGGTATGACCCGGCCGGCTACTGCTGCCCTCCGGGGCAGGAGAGTCGATCATGCGGCCCATTTTATCGGGGGTCGCTGGATGTTCGCTGAGGGTGCCGGGAAGCCTCCCGCACGTCCGGTTCAGCGTCCGGCCAGTTCGTCGGCGTCCAGCAGCGTGCGGTCGACCCGCCCGGAGCGGTACGCGGCCCGGCCGATCATCTGCGCGGCCACCGGCGCGGTGGAGAGCTGGAAGATCGCCACCAGGACCAGCATGCCCAGATCCGAGGGGGTACGCAGACGCAGCGCCAGCCCTGCGAGCAGCAGCAGGACGCCCAGCACCTGGGGCTTGGTGGCCGCGTGCATCCGGTCCAGGACGTCCGGGAAGCGCACCAGCCCGATGCCGGCGACCAGGGCCAGCGCCGCCCCGGCCAGCAGCAGGAATCCCCCCACCCAGTCGGCCAGGGTGGCCGCACTCACGACTCGGCCCGGACCGCGAAGCGCACCAGCGACACCGACCCGATGAAGCCGAGCAGGGAGAGCACCACCAGGACGGGCAGCGTGGTGGCGTGCCGGTTCACCGCTGCCTCCGCCCCCACCGCGGCGAGCATCGCCGACAGCAGCAGGTCGGCGCCGACGACCCGGTCGAGCAGGGACGGGCCGCGGTAGATCCGGGCCAGGGCGAGCAGCGCGGTGGCCGAGAGCAGCACGGTGAGCGCGACGGCGAGCAGGACTGTCACTGGTGGTTCCTCCGTTCCACGGGTTCGAGGTCGAGCCGGCGTACCTCGTCGGGTGATCCGATGGCGCGCACGATGCGCCGTTCGACGGCGAGTACGCGCTCGCGGCTGGCGGTGATGTCCTCGGGTGCGCGCACGTCGAGCAGGTGCACGTACAGCACGCCCTCGACCCGGTCGACGTCGAGGATCAGCGTGCCCGGCACCAGCGAGATCACCTCGGCGGTGAGCGCCAGGTTGAGATCGGTGCGCACGCGCAGCGGCACCGCGATGATCGCGCCGCGCGGGCGGTAGCCGAAGCGCAGCGCCACGGCGGCCACGTGCACGCTGGCGCTGATCAGCTCCACGACGAACGTGGCAGCGAACACGAGCAGCGCGCGGGGGCGTACCCGGCCGCCGAACGTGACCGGCGGCAGCGGGAAGAACAGCAGCACGGCCACGCCGACCACCAGGCCGGCGACCAGGTTGCCCCAGGACACGTCGCCCCACAGCAGCATCCAGGCGACGACCAGCCAGGCGAGCGCGACCGCCTGGTCCCGCCGCCGCCCACCCCGGCCGACCGTCGGCGCCGGCGCGTCCGGTGCCGGCGCGGCCCGGGGTACGCCCGCGGGCTCGCCGGTCGGGCCCGCGCCCGGGGGCAGGTCGTCGGTCACGGGGCGTCCCGGGGCAGGACCGCCCGCACGTACGGGGTGCGCTCGCGCAGGTCGGTGGCCGCGTCCGCGGTGACCTGGAACAGCGGCCCGGCCAGCAACGTGAACAGCACGCCGAGCGCCACCAGGGCGGTGGTCGCCCCGACCATCAGCCCGGGCAGCCGGGCCGGTGGGGTGGCGGTGGCCAGCCGGGGCTCCCGCCAGAACGCGATGTTCCACACCCGGGAGGCGGCGTAGAGCGTGAGCAGGCTGGTCAGCGTGCCGGCCGCGACCAGCACGGCGGGCAGGGCGCCGCCGGCCGCCACGCCGGCCTGGAGCAGGCCGAGCTTGCCGAGGAACCCGGAGAACGGCGGGATGCCGGCGAGGTTCATCGCCGGGACGAAGAAGAGCACGCCGAGCATCGGGGCGATCCGGGCCAGGCCGCCGATACGGCGTAGATCGGTGCTGCCCGCGCGTTCCTCGACCAGGCCGGCGACCAGGAACAGCGTGGTCTGGATGGTGATGTGGTGCACCACGTAGAAGATCGCCCCGGACAGGCCGGCGACGCTGCTCAGCGCCACCCCGAAGATCATGTAGCCGATGTGGCTGACCAGCGTGAACGACAGCAGCCGCTTCAGGTCCGACTGGGCGACCGCGCCGAGGATGCCGACCACCATGGTCAGCCCGGCCACCACCATCAGCAGCGTGGCGACCTGCCCGCCGGGGAACAGCAGCGTCTCGGTGCGGATGATCGCGTACACGCCGACCTTGGTGAGCAGGCCCGCGAAGACCGCAGTCACCGGGGCGGGCGCCGTCGGGTAGCTGTCCGGCAGCCACGCCGACAGCGGGAACACCGCCGCCTTGATCCCGAACGCGAGCAGCAGCGTCAGTTGCAGGGTCAGGCGTACGCCCGAGGGCAGCGCGTCCAGCCGGCCGGCGAGCTGCGCCATGTTCAGCGTGCCGGTGGCCGCGTACACCAGCCCCACGGCGGACAGGAACAGCAGCGACGACAGGATGCTGACCACCACGTACGTCGATCCGGTCCGCAACCGCACCTCGGTGCCGCCCAGCGTGATCAGCACGAAGCTCGCGGCCAGCAGGATCTCGAAGCCGACGAACAGGTTGAACAGGTCCCCGGCCAGGAAGGCGTTCGTCACGCCCGCCGTCAGCACCAGGTACGTGGGGTGGAAGATGCTCACCGGCGCGGTCTCACCGGTCTCCCCCCGGCCCTGGCCGATCGAGTAGAGCAGCACGCACAGCGTCACCGCCGAGGAGACGAGCACCATCAGCGCCGCCAGCTGGTCCGCCACCAGCACGATGCCCACCGGCGTCGGCCAGCCGCCCACCTGCACCACCACCGGCCCGAACCGGTACGCCTGCACCAGCAGCACCGCCGCCACCACCAGGACGCTGGACAGGCAGAGCACGCTCACCCACCGCTGCAACCGGGGCCGCCCGGACAGCAGCAGGGTGAGTGCCGCGCCGAGCAGCGGCACCACCACCGGAAGCGGAACGAGGGCACTCATGGTTTCTCCCCGTCCCGGCGCAACCGCCGGCGGGCCGGCTCCGGATCCACCTGCTCCGGGTCGTCGTCCGGGCCCTCGCCGCCGAGGTCCGCCGTGGACACCTCGTTGCTCTCGGCGAGCCGGACGATCTGCCGGTCCTCCAGGTCGTCCTGCACCTCGTCGTCGCCGCTGGTGTACCAGCTCCGGTAGGCGACGGCGAGCAGGAACGCGGTCAACCCGAAGGTGATCACCACGGCGGTGAGCACCATGGCCTGCGGCAGCGCGTCGCTCATCTCGCCCTGCGACGTGGAGCCCACGAGCGGGGCGGCGCCGGACCGCCCGCCGAGCAGGATGAGCAGGTTCACCCCGTTGCCGAGCAGGATGATGCCGAGCAGGATCCGGGTCAGGCTGCGTTCCAGCAGCAGCGTCACACCGGCGGCGACGAGCACCCCGACCGCCAGCACCAGCACCAGCGTCGGCCCGGCCGCCCCCCGCGTCATGAGGAACTCTCCCGCTGGACGACCAACCCTCGCCCCGCCTCGCCGGCGGCCTCCACGTGCCGGTCCACCTCGGCGCCCAGGCTGCGCAGGATGTCCAGCACCAGCCCGACCACCACCAGATAGACGCCGATGTCGAAGAACAGCGACGTGACCAGGTAGAAGTCCCCGACCACCGGCAGCCACAGGTTGACCTTCACGCTCTGGAGCACCTGGCCGGCGAGCGCCAGGCCGAGCACGCCGCTGCCGACCGAGATCCCCAGCCCCGCGCCGAGCACCGTGCCGGCCCCGACCGGCGCCGCCTCGGCCAGCTCGTACCGGCCGCCGGCCAGGTAGCGCAGGGCCAGCGCGAGGCCGGCGACCAGCCCGCCGGAGAAGCCGCCGCCGGGGGCGTTGTGCCCGGAGAAGAGCAGGAACAGCGAGAAGACCAGGACGGTGTGGAAGATCAGCCGGGTGACCACCTCGAACACGATCGAGCGCCGCCGCTCCGGCAGCGTCTGCCCGCCGCGCAGCCACACCGTGCGCCGGTCGCCGGCGCGCACCGCTACCGGCTGGGGACGGCGGGGACGCGGCCCGGTGCGGGAACGCTCGTAGATCAGGCTGGCCACGCCGGTCGCGGTCACGACGAGCACTGAGATCTCCCCCATCGTGTCCCACGCCCGGATGTCGACGAGCGTCACGTTCACGACGTTGCGGCCGTACCCCTCGGCCAGGGCCAGGTCCGGGAAGTCGGCGGAGATCGACGGCGCCCGCCGCGCTCCGGCCGCGGCCAGCGCCAGGCCGGCCATCACGACGCCGGCGGCGACCCCGATGCCGCGCCGGACCCAGCGGCTGCGGCGCAGCGGGCGGGCCGAGAAGCGCTCCGGCAGCCGCCGCAGCACCAGCACGAAGACCGCGATCGTCGCGGTCTCCACGAGGAACTGGGTCAGCGCCACGTCCGGCGCGCCGTAGAGGACGAACATCATCGCGGTGCCGTAGCCCGTCACGCCGACGAGCAGCATCGCGGTGAGCCGGCGGCGCGCGCCGACCGCGAGCAGCGCGGCGACCGCGATCACCACGCAGACCACGAGCTGGGCCGGGTTGTCCCAGGGCGCCAGGTCGACCCGCCACGGCGTGGTGGCGAGCATCGCCCCGCCCGGCACGAACACGAGCACGAGCAGCACGGTGCCGAGGTACTGCGGCAGCGAGCCCCGCTGGGTGGCGCCGGTGACCTCGATGGCGAGCCGGTCGAAGCCGTGTGTCACCCACTCGTACCCCTGGTTGCCGTTCACCGGCGAGCGCAGCCGCGCCAGCGCGGGCGCCAGCGGGCCGCGGACCAGGTGCAGCACCACACCGCCGGCCAGCACGAGGGCGGACAGGCCGAGCGCCGCCGTGGGTCCGTGCCAGAGCGCCAGGTGCTCCTCGACCGGCCCGAACAGCTCGGCGTACGGCTCGAACAGGCCGCTCAGCCACCCGGCGGCCGGACCGGCGGCGAGCCCGGCCACGGCGAGCAGCGACGGGGGTACGAGCATCGCGGCGGGCGGCCGGGCCAGCTCGGTGTCCGGCACACCGGGCCGGGTGCCGAACGCGCCCCAGAGGAACCGGATGCTGTACGCGACGGTGAGCGCGCTGCCGGCCACCAGGACGATCAGGACCAGTGGGTCGCCGGTGAACGCGGCGAGCGCCGCCTCCTTCCCGACGAACCCGAGCAGCGGCGGCACCCCGGCCATCGAGGCGGCGGCCAGCGCGGCGACGACGGCCAGCACCGGCGCGGCCCGTCCCACCCCGGACAGCTCACGCAGGTCACGGGTGCCGGCCTCGTGGTCGAGGATGCCGACGACCAGGAACAGCGCCGCCTTGAACAGGGCGTGTGCGGCCAGCATCGCCACGCCGGCCAGCGCCGCCTTCGGAGTGCCGGCGCCGAACACGACTGTGAGCAGGCCGAGCTGGCTGACCGTCCCGTACGCCAGCAGCAGCTTCAGGTCGGTCTGCCGCAGTGCGGCCCACCCGCCGATGACGAGCGTGACCAGGCCGGCGACCACTGTGACCGGCCGCCATCCGTCGACCGGGGCGAGCACCGGGCCGAGCAGTCCGATGAGGAAGATGCCGGCCTTCACCATCGCCGCCGCGTGCAGGTACGCGCTCACCGGCGTCGGGGCGGCCATCGCCACCGGCAGCCAGGCGTTGAACGGGAACACCGCGGACTTCGCCAGCGCCCCGGCGAGGATGAGCAGCACCGCGACGGTCAGGTACCCGCCGCCGGGCAGCGGCGCCGAGGCCACATCCGACCACCGGTAGCCCCCGGCGTGGTGGCCGAGCAGCAGGAACCCGACGAGCATGGCCAGCCCGCCCAGCGTGGTCACCGTGAGCGCCTGCGCGGCGGCCCACCGGCTGGAGCGGCGCTCGGTGCTGTGCCCGATGAGCAGGTAGGAGAAGACGGTGGTCAGTTCCCAGAACACGTAGAGCAGCAGCAGGTCGTCGGAGACGACGAGGCCGAGCATCGCCCCGGCGAAGGCAACCATGACGGCGGCGAACCGGGCCAGCCCGACCGACCCGGGCGGGAAGTAGCGGGCGGAGTAGACCAGCACCAGCGCGCCGACGCCGCCGACGAGCAGCAGCATCAGCCAGGACAGCGTGGTGACGCGCAGCGCCACGTCGAGCTGGAGCTGCGAGATCCAGGGGTACGTCTCGACGACCTCGCCGCCGTCGCGTACCGCAGCGGTGTGCGCCGCCGCCCAGACCGCTGTGGCGGCCGGGGCGAGCGCGAGCAGCAGGCAGGCGCGCGGACCCCACCGGCGGACCAGCAGCGGGGCGAGCAGCGCCGCCACCAGGTGCACGATCAGCAGGACGAGCACGCGTACTCCCGGTCGAGGTGACAGCGCGCAGAACACGCTGGTGTCACAACCGATCACACGCCACAGAGGCACCGAACCGGGCCGTTTTCCCCAAAACCCACCCTTACCTCCACCCGGCCTTCCCGGCCTTCCCGGCCTTCCCGGCCTTCCCGGCCTTCCCGGCCTTCCCGGCCTTCCCGGCCTTCCCGGCCGTCCCGGCCGTCCCGGCCTCTCGGGCGGTGATCAAGGAGTTTGCGGCGGGATCGGGCGCGCTCCCGGACACGAACTCCTTGATCACCGGGGCGGCGGGAGGGCGGAAGGGCGGGGTGCGGCGGGGGGTCAGGGGGTGGGGTTGGGGGTGGCCAGCTGGCGGGCGGCGCGGTCGACGGCGCGCTGGGCGGCGACCAGGGAGCGCAGCGGCAGCCGGGCGTCGCGGCTCTCCCGGCGCTGGACGAAGTAGTGCACGGCGGCCCGGACGCGGGCTCGGTCGGCGGCGCTGGAGCGGGCGGTCGCCAGGATCATCTCGCGCAGCCGCGCGGCCAGTTCCTCGGCCAGTTCGAGATCGGGGCCGTGCAGCGCGGCGCGGAGCGCGGCCAGGCGACTGTCGACCTTGCGGATGAGCACGTCGGTTCCGGAACCCAGACCTCGGTCCTCGACGGTCATCCACGCCTCCACCCCACGCCGCATCGCGAGTGAAGTTACTTTATGTTGCAGCCCACAAGCAAGCAGTTAAGTAAGACTTAACGGAATAATCGCCCATTCCATTCGAGGACTGCCGCAGGCGGTACGGAACGGCTCCGGCGGCGGGCCGGATGTCACACCGGCGCGGCAGGATGGGACCGTGGCGGACGAGGTGACCCCATCGGGCGAGGTGACCCGGTCGGGCGAGGTGACCCGGTCGGGCGAGGTGACCCGGTCGGGCGAGGTGACCCGCTCGGGCGGTGTGCTGGCGGAGTTCGGCGCGGCGACCCGGGAGTGGTTCACCGCGGCGTTCGCCGCGCCCACTCCGGCCCAGGAGGGCGCCTGGCGCTCGGTGGCAGCCGCACGCAACGCCCTCGTCGTCGCGCCGACCGGCTCCGGCAAGACGCTCGCGGCGTTCCTCTGGTCGCTCGACCGGCTCGCCAAGGAGCCGCCGCCGGCCGATCCCCGGCGCCGCTGCCGGGTGCTCTACGTCAGCCCGCTCAAGGCGCTCGCCGTCGACGTGGAACGCAACCTGCGCGCCCCGCTCACCGGCATCCGCCAGGCCGCCTCCCGGCTCGGCCTGGTCCCGCCCGACATCACCGTCGGCATGCGGACCGGCGACACCCCGGCCGACGAGCGCCGGGCCTTCGCCCGCACCCCGCCGGACATCCTCATCACCACGCCCGAGTCGCTGTTCCTTCTGCTCACCTCCGCCGCCCGCGACTCGCTGCGCGGCGTCGACACGGTGATCGTCGACGAGGTGCACGCGGTCGCCGGCACCAAGCGCGGCGCCCACCTGGCGCTGTCCCTGGAACGGCTCGACGCGCTGCTGGAGCGTCCCGCCCAACGGATCGGGTTGTCCGCCACCGTCCGGCCGATCGACGTGTGCGCCCGCTTCCTGGGCGGCGCACGCCCGGTCGACGTGGTGCAGCCGCCGGCGAACAAGACCATCGAGGTCAGCGTCCAGGTCCCGGTGGAGGACATGACCCGCCTCGACGAGCAGGAGCCGCCGGAGGACGACCTGGGCGGCCTCTCACCCCGCCGCCCGTCGATCTGGCCGGCGGTCGAGGAACGCGTGTTCGCGCTGATCCGCGCGCACCGGTCCACGATCGTGTTCACCAACTCCCGGCGCAGCGCCGAACGCCTCTGCGCCCGCCTCAACGAGCTGGCCGCCGAGGAGCTGGAGGCGGCGTCCGCCCCGGAGGGCAGCCGCGTGGCCCGGGGCGGGGAGCCGGTGCGCGTATCCGATCTGCTGCCCGGCGCCGACGGCCCGCCGGCCGGCGACGGGGCCGGGCTCGACGACGGCGGCGGGCCCGGCGCGGTGTCCGGCGGCGAGCCGGGCGACGGGGGCCGGGTACGGCGGGGGGCGGCAGCGTTCGGCGGCCCGGTCGGACCGCCGCGGCAGCCGGCCGAGGTGATGGCGCAGTCCGGCGCGGCGGCCGGGGCGCCGGCGGTGATCGCGCGGGCGCACCACGGCAGCGTCTCGCGGGAGGAGCGCAAGCAGATCGAGGAGGCGCTCAAGTCCGGCCGGCTGCCCGCCGTGGTCGCCACGTCCAGCCTGGAGCTGGGCATCGACATGGGCGCCGTCGACCTGGTGGTGCAGATCGAGGCGCCGCCGAGCGTGGCGGCCGGGCTGCAACGGGTCGGGCGGGCCGGGCACCAGGTCGGCGCGGTCTCGCGCGGCGTCGTCTTCCCGAAGCACCGGGGCGACCTGCTCTCCTGCACCGTGGTGGCCGAGCGGATGGGCGCCGGGGCGATCGAGGAGCTGCACTATCCGCGCAACCCGCTCGACGTGCTGGCTCAGCAGATCGTCGCGATGGTGGCGCTGGAGCCGTGGCGGCTCGGCGACCTGGCGGTGCTGGTCCGCCGGGCGGCGCCGTTCGCGGAGCTGCCCGACTCGGCGCTGCACGCGGTGCTCGACATGCTCTCCGGGCGCTACCCGTCGACCGCGTTCGCCGAGCTGCGTCCCCGGCTGGTCTGGGACCGCGCCACCGACGTGCTGACCGGCCGGCCCGGCGCCCAGCGGCTCGCCGTGACCAGCGGCGGCACCATCCCCGACCGGGGCCTGTTCGGCGTGTTCCTGGCCGGCGCCGAGCGGGCCGCGCGGGTCGGTGAGCTGGACGAGGAGATGGTCTACGAGTCGCGGGTCGGTGACGTGTTCCTGCTCGGCTCGTCGTCCTGGCGCATCGAGGAGATCACCCCCGACCGGGTGCTCGTCTCCCCCGCGCCCGGGCAGGCCGCCCGGATGCCGTTCTGGAAGGGCGACCAGCTGGGCCGCCCGGTCGAGCTGGGCCGGGCGATCGGCGCCCGGGTCCGGGCGCTGCTGCGGCAGTCCGACGCCGACGCGGTCGCGGCGCTGCGGGCCGGCGGGCTCGACGACTGGGCCGCCGGCAACCTGATGAACTACCTGCGCGAGCAGAAGGCGGCCACCCGGTCGCTGCCGGACGACCGGACGGTGGTGGTCGAACGGTTCCGCGACGAGCTGGGCGACTGGCGGCTCGCCGTGCACTCGGTGCTCGGCGCCCGGGTCAACGGGCCGTGGGCGCTGGCGATCGGTCGCCGGCTGGCCGAGCGGTACGGTGTGGACGCCCAAGTCATGCCCTCCGACGACGGCATCGTGGTGCGCCTGCCGGACACCGCCGAAACCCCGCCCGGCGCCGACGTGGTCGTCTTCGAGCCGGACGAGATCGCCCAGCTCGTCGAGGAGTCGGTGGGCACGTCGGCCCTGTTCGCGTCCCGGTTCCGCGAGTGCGCGGCGCGGTCTCTGCTGCTGCCGCGCCGTGATCCGCGGCGGCGGCAGCCGCTGTGGCAGCAGCGCCAACGCGCCGCGCAGCTTCTCGACGTGGCCCGCGAGTACGCCGACTTCCCGGTCACGCTGGAGGCCGCCCGCGAGTGCCTCCAGGACGTCTTCGACCAGCCCGCCCTCGGCGAGCTGATGCGCGACCTGGCCGCCCGCAAGGTACGCCTGGTCGAGGTGGAGTCCGGGCGCCCGTCGCCGTTCGCGAGGTCGCTGCTGTTCGGGTACGTCGGCGCGTTCCTCTACGAGGGCGACGCCCCCCTGGCCGAGCGGCGGGCCGCCGCGCTGGCGCTCGACTCCGGGCTGCTCGGTGAGCTGCTCGGCCGGGTCGACCTGCGGGAACTGCTCGACCCGGAGGTGCTCGCCGAGACCGCACGCCAACTGCGCTGGCTCACCGACCAGCGGCGGCCACGCGACCCGGAGGACGTGGTCGAACTGCTGCGCGTGGTCGGTGACCTGAGCAGCGCCGAGCTGGCCGAGCGGGGCGTGCCGGAGTCCTGGACCGACGAGCTGGCGGCGGCGCGGCGGGTGCTGCGGGTCCGCATCGCCGGCGAGGACCGCTGGGTGGTCGTCGAGGACGCCGCCCGGCTGCGCGACGCGCTCGGGGTGGCGCTGCCCGTCGGGGTCGCCGAGGCCTACCTCGCGCCGGTGGCCGATCCGCTCGCCGACCTGGTCGCCCGCTACGCCCGCACGCACGGCCCGTTCGCGGCGGCCACCTGCGCGGCCCGGTTCGGGCTCGGCGTCTTCGTGGTGGAGCAGGCGCTGCGCCGGCTCGCCGGGAACGGCCGGGTGGTGTCCGGCGAGTTCGCCCCGGACAGCGTGGGCACCCAGTGGTGCGACGCGGAGGTGCTCCGCCTGCTGCGCCGCCGCTCCCTGGCGGCCCTGCGCCGCGAGATCGAACCGGTGCCGCCGCGCGCGCTCGCCGCGTTCCTGCCCCGCTGGCAGCAGGTCGGCTCGTCGGCAAGGGGCGTCGAGGCGGTCGCCGCCGCCGTCGAGCAGTTGCAGGGCGTGAGTGTGCCGGCGTCCGCGCTGGAACGCCTGGTGCTGCCCGCCCGGGTCGCCGACTACTCCCCCGCCCAGCTCGACGAGCTGTGCGCCGGTGGCGAGGTGGTGTGGGCCGGCGCGGGCGCGATCTCCGGCGGCGACGGGTGGGTGACGCTCGCGTACGCCGACGTCGCGCCGCTGCTGCTCCCACCGCCGGACGAGGCGCTGACGCTGACCCCGCTGCACGAGTCGGTGCTCGACGCACTCGCCGACGGGCAGGCGCTGTTCTTCCGCTCGCTGTCCGACCGGGTCGGCGCCACCGACGACGCCGCCCTGTCCGGCGCGGTGTGGGATCTGGTCTGGGCCGGTCACCTCACCAACGACACGCTCGCACCGCTGCGGGCCGCCCTCGGCGCGGGTGGGGCGCACCGGTCCCGGCCGTCGGCGCCGCGCACCCGCTACCGCCGGCCGGGCCGGGTGGCGCTGCCCAGCCGGGGCGGCCCGCCCACCATGGCCGGTCGCTGGTCGCGGCTGCCCGAACGCGACACCGACCCCACCCGCCGGGCCGCCGCCCTGGCCGATCTGCTGCTGGAACGGCACGGCGTGGTGACCCGTGGCGCGGTCGTCGCCGAGCAGGTCACCGGCGGCTTCGCCGGTGTCTATCCGGTGCTGTCCGCGATGGAGGAACGCGGGGCGGCGCGGCGCGGCTACTTCGTCGAGGGGCTCGGCGCGGCGCAGTTCGCGGTGCCCGGCGCGGTGGACCGGATCCGGGCGCTCGCCGACGACACCCAGGGCCGGGGCGGGCCGACTGTCGTGCTCGCGGCCACCGATCCGGCGAACCCGTACGGCGCGGCGCTGCCGTGGCCGGAACGCGTGGTCGACTCCGGCGACGGCGCGGCGCCGGCCACCGGCCACCGGGCCGGGCGCAAGGCGGGCGCGCTGGTCGTGCTCGTCGGCGGTGACCTGGTGCTCTACGTCGAGCGGGGCGGCCGGACGATCCTGTCGTTCACCGACGACACCGACACGCTCGGCGCGGCCGGTAAGGCGCTCGCCGACGCGGTGCACTCCGGTGCGCTCGGCGCCATCTCGGTGGAACGCGCCGACGGCGAGGCCGTGAACGCGTCCCCGCTGCGCGACGCGCTGACCGCCGCCGGTTTCCGCGCCACCCCGCGTGGCCTGCGCCTGCGCGGCTGACCACCCGGGGTCCCGGGTGCGGGAACGTAGGGTGTGCAGGTGGCCTCGATCCGGGTACGCCAGGCGCGCGACGAGGACCGCGCCGCGCTGACGGCGTTGCACGAGCGGGAGTGGGGCGGGCCGATCGTGGTGGTCCACGACACCCGCTACGACCTGCGTGACCTGCCCGCGCTGGTCGCCGTCGACGGCGGAGGCGTGTTCGCCGGGGCGCTGGTGTACCGGGTCGACGCCGACGGGCTGGAAGTGGTGAGCCTGGCCGCGTCGGCACCCGGCAACGGCGCGGGCAGCGTCCTGCTGGCCGCCGCCGAGGAGGTGGCCGCCGCTGCCGGGGCGGACCGGATCTGGCTGGTCACCACCAACGACAACCTGGGTGCGCTGCGCTTCTACCAGCGCCGGGGGCTGCGGATCGTCGCTGTGGACTCGGGCGCCGTGGACCGGGCGCGGGCGGTCAAGCCGACGATCCCGCACGTCGGCGCGGACGGGATCCCGCTGCACGACGAACTGCGCCTGGCCCGGCACCTGACCCCGGCGGACCACCGGTGAGCGGCCCGGACGAACGCCGTCCCGCCGCCGCGGGCCAGGGGCACACGACACCGGACGGGACGCGGCCGACCGGCGGTCCGAGCTGTGTCTCGCTGACCACCGACTACGGGCTGGCCGACGGGTTCGTGGCGGCCTGCCACGGGGTGCTGGCCCGGCTCGCCCCGGCCGTCCGGGTGATCGACGTGACGCACCTGATCCCACCCGCCGACGTACGCCGGGGCGCGGCGGTACTCGCGCAGACGGTGCCGTACCTGCCGTGGGGCGTGCACGTGGCGGTGGTCGACCCGGGTGTCGGCACCGCGCGGCGCGGGATCGCGCTCGCCGCGCCCGGCGGGCTGCTCGTGGGGCCGGACAACGGGCTGCTGATCCCGGCCGCGGAGGCGCTCGGCGGGGTGACCGCCGCGGTGGAGCTGACCAATCCGGACTGGCTCGGCCCGGCCGTGTCCCGCACGTTCCACGGGCGGGACGTGTTCGCGCCGGTGGCCGCCCGGCTGGCGCTCGGCGCGCCGCCGGCCGAGGCGGGACCGGCCGTGGACCCGGGCGCGCTGGTCCGGCTGCCGGAACCGGTGGTACGCGCAGAGCCCGGCTGCCTCAGCGCCGAGGTGCTGACCGTGGACCACTTCGGCAACGTCCAGCTCGCCGCGCCGGGCGCGCTGCTCGACGGCCTGCCGTCCCGGGTACTGGTGAACGGCCACGAGGCGGTGCACGGCCGCACGTTCGGCGACGCCGAACCCGGCACCCTGGTGGTCTACGTCGACTCCGCCGGCCTGGTGGCCGTGGCGGTGAACACCGGCCGAGCCGCCGACACCCTGAACGCCACCCCAGGCGCACTCATCAAAATCACCCACCCCTGACCCACCCCGCCCCGCCCTCCCCCGCGATCTTGCAGTTGGTGCCCCGGCACAAGGGACAAATGCCCCGGCGAGAGGGCCGAAACTGCAAGATCGCGGAAGAGAGGTGGGGGGAGGGAGGGAGGGAGGAGGGAGGGCGGGTCAGCAGCGGGGGGCTGTGCCGCCGTAGATCGAGGACAGGTACGCGTGGCTGACGTAGTTGCCGCCGACCAGGCGGTACCACCTCGTCGTCGTGCGGTACGTGCCGGCGATCCGCTGTCCGGTCACGTAGCACTGCACCGGCACGTGGGCGTACGTGGCAGCGAGGCCCCGGCTCGCGTACGAGGTGCTCGCCCCGGCGCGCAGGTTCAGCGGTCCGGAGCCGACCACGGCCCGCGCCCCGCCGGCGGTCCACAGCAGCGTCACGTCCACCCACGCGTTGTCGGTGAGCCGCAGCCCGTCCCAGAACGTCCCGTCGGCCAGGTCCAGCCCGGCCGGGTTACGCACGGTACGGCCGAACTGGTCCCGCCCGCCGTTGTAGTTGTCCTGGTAGGCAGCCTGCGCCTCCGGCCTCCCGCGCGGCAGGTCCTTCCAGTTCTCCCGGACCGATGCCGGGTTCCACCAGTCGTCCCGGGTGTTCCACGGGCCGACGTCCCAGACCGGGGCGTACTCGCACCGGCTGCCGCTCGTGGTGCACACCTTGACGGTGTAGTCGCCGGTGCCGCGCGGGGACAGGCCGCGCCGGGTGGGCAGCGCCGCGAAGTGGTCCCGCGTCCGCACTGTGTGCCCGTTGGCGGTGGTGCCGCCGACCAGGCCGATGCGGGTCGCGTACACCCGGTACTTGAGCGCGGCGGCCGGCTGGACCGCCGTGGTGGCGACCCGGTCCGCGGCGAGGGCCAGGCCGGTGACAGTGGCCACCGACGCGCTGTCGCTTGCGGTCAGCACGACGCGTGCCTGGACCCGGCTGACCGGTGCGTCGAAGACCGCCTCGGTGGCGTCGCGCCACTCGGTCCAGCCGCGGGCACGCCAGCCGCGCACCTGGGCCACCGCCGTACCCCCGCCGCCGGTGCGGGCGGTGAGCTGTGCGCGTACCCGGGTCGCGGGTCGGTCGAGAGCGCGCGGCGCGGAGAGCAGGATGCCCTCGGCGACCGGTCCGGCGACGGCGGCCGGGCGGGTGCGGGCGGTGGGCCGTGGGTCGGCCAGCCGCAGGCGGCCGGACCGCCAGGCGACGTTGACGTCGTCGCCGCCGGCCACGGCGAGTTCGACGGACCAGCGTTCGGGCCCGGGCGCGGTGGCGCGGGACGGTTGGGTGGTGGGCGGGGGCGCGGCCGACGCGGGCGTACCGGGCAGTCCGGCGGCCACTGTGAGCAGGACGGTCAGGGCGACGACGGTACGACGTCGTAGATGTGCCATCAGCATTCTCCTCAGAACCCCCTGATCGTTGCGTTTCCGCAGATCAAGTGGAACCTCAGTACAAATGGCGACACATGCGAATTCCATTCGGTGGGGGACAATGGCGGGGTGCCCGAAGGCGACACCGTCTGGAACACCGCGCGCGTCCTGCAACGCGCTCTGGCCGGGGCCCGGCTCACCGGGTCCGACTTCCGCGTGCCACAACTCGCCGCCACCGACCTGACCGGCTGGACCGTGCGCGAGTCGGTCAGCCGCGGCAAGCATCTGCTGTTGCGTCTGACCGGCACCGACGACAAGCCCTGGACGCTGCACTCGCACCTGCGGATGGACGGCGCCTGGCGGGCGTACGCCCCGGGCGAACGCTGGACCGCCCGGCCGGCACACCTGATCCGGGTGGTGCTGCGCTCCCCCGCCGCGGTCGCCGTCGGCTACCACCTGCACGAGCTGTCGCTGGTGCCGACCGCCGACGAGGAGTCACTCGTCGGCCACCTCGGCCCGGACCTGCTCGGCCCGGACTGGGACGCGGAGGAGGCGGTCCGCCGGCTCGCCGCCGACCCGGACCGCACCATCGGCGAGGCGCTGCTCGACCAGCGCAACCTGGCCGGGGTCGGCAACCTCTACAAGTGCGAGGTGCTGTTCCTGCGCGGCGTGTCGCCGTGGACGCCGGTCGGCGCGGTGGCGGACCTGCCCGGCACTGTCGCGCTGGCCCAGCGGCTGCTGGCGGCCAACCGGGGCCGCTGGACGCAGAGTACCACCGGGGTGCTGCACCGGGGCGGCACCAGCTACGTGTACGGCCGCCGGGCTCAGCCGTGCCGCCGCTGCGGGACCGCCATCCGCAAGGAGGAACTGGGCGAACGGGTCACCTACTGGTGCCCGGTCTGCCAGCCCGGCGTGGAACTTCCACGAAACGCCCAAGATCGGCCGAGATAGGGACGATTGGGTACTTCCGCCTCACCCCTGCGACGTCGCATGCTGCGGTGGACCGCTCACGGATCGTCAGCAGCGCGTACGCCCGCCACGCCGGGGTGTCGGCCGGCGCGCCCCGACCCCGGGGAGAGCCATGGTGCTGTTCCGCCGCAGCCGGCCCGGACGCCCGGACCGCGCCGCCGTCGTCGCCGTCACCGCCGAGGAAACCGCGCCGGCCGGTTCCGTCGCGCCCGCCGTTCCGGCCGCTCGCAACGGCGACGAGGAACCCGGCGGCGGCCCGGCGCCGGCCAGCCTGGACCCGGCCGCCGTCCCGCGCCTGTTCGGCCCGGTGCCGAACACCGCCGCCAGTCCGCTGCCCACGCTCGACCCGGACGGCCGCCCGGTCCCCGGCACCGGCATCCGCAAGTTCGTCGACCCGCTGCCGCTACCAGGGCAGCCGGCCACTGCCGGGCTCGGCGCCCGCCTGCCCGTCGCCGTTCCCGACACCATCACCTGGCCGGGCTGCGACTACTACGAGATCGGCCTCCAGGAGTACGCGCAACGCCTGCACCGCGACCTGCCGGCCACCCGGCTGCGCGGCTACCGCCAGCTCAACCTGGGCACCGACGCCTCCGGGCACAACACGGTCAGCCCGCCCGGCCGCCCCTGGCACCTCGGCCCGATGATCGTGGCCCGCCGGGGCCGCCCGGTGCGGATCAAGTTCATCAACCAGCTCCCCACCGGACGCGCCGGCGAGCTGTTCCTACCCGTGGACGAGACCGTCGACGGCGCCGGGGCCGGGCCGCTCGACGGTCCCGCGCCGTACCCGCAGAACCGCGCCGTGCCGCACCTGTCCGGCGCGCAGACCGGGTGGATCAGCGCCGGCAACCCGTGGCAGTGGGTGACCCCGGCCGGTGAGATCACGCCGTACCCGGCCGGTGTGGGTCTGACGCCGGTACCGGACATGCCGCCGCCCGGCGCGGGCGCCACCACGCTGTACTTCCCGAACGAGCAGAGCGGGCGGCTCATGTGGCTGCACGACAACACGCTCGGCCTGTCCCGGCTCACCGTCTACTCCGGCCAGATCGCGCTCTACCTGCTCACCGACCCGGCCGAGGAACGACTCGTCGACGACGGCGTGCTGCCCGCCGACCAGTTCCCGCTGGTGATCGAGGACAAGACGTTCGTCCCGGACGACGCGCAGCTCGCCGCCCAGGACCCCACCTGGGACCGCGACCGCTGGGGCGCCAAGGGCAGCCTCTGGCACCCGCACGTCTACCAGCCGAGGCAGAACCCGTACCGGCTCACCGGCACCAACCCGACCGGCCGCTGGGACTACGGGCCGTGGACCCACGACCCGGACGGCGGCGCCAGCCCGTGGGTCGCCCCGGTGCCGAACCCGCACCACGACCCCGACACCGACCCGGACGAGCCGCCGCTCGTACCGGGCGTGCCGCACCCGTCGGCGGTGCCCGACGCGTACGGCGACACACCGCTGGTGAACGGCGTGGCCTACCCGTACCTGGAGGTGGCGCCGCGGGCGTACCGGTTCCGGATCCTCAACGCCTGCACCGACCGGGCGCTCAACCTCCAGCTCTACCGGGCCGCCTCGGACGGGCCGATGTGGGCGGAGGACGGCGGGCCGGCCGACCCGGACGCCGGTGAGGTGCCCATGGTCGAGGCGGTACGCGCGCCGGGCCGGCCCGCGTACTGGCCGGCGGACGGGCGCGACGGCGGCGTGCCCGACCCGGCCGCCGCCGGACCCGAGATGATCCAGATCGGCAACGAGGGCGGCCTGCTCCCCGCCCCCGTGGTGCTGCCCAACCGGCCGGTCGACTACCGGTACGACAGGCAGGACCCGACGGTGCTCAACGTGGACGGGCACGCGCTGCTGCTCGCCCCCGGCGAACGGGCCGACGTGGTGGTGGACTTCTCCACGGTGCCGCCGGGCAGCACACTCATCCTCTACAACGACTGCCCCGCGCCGCTGCCCCGGTTCGACAGCCGCTACGACCACCACACCGGCGCGCCGGACCGTACCGCCGCCGGGGGCCTGCCGCCGACCCGCCCCGGGTACGGCCCGAACACCCGCACGCTGCTCCAGATCCGGGTCACCGGCACCCCGGCCGAGCCGTACGACACACGTCGGCTCGCCGAGCGGCTGCCGGGGGCGTACGCCCGCAGCCAGCCGCCGCCGATCGTGCCGCAACCCGCGTACGACGCCGCGATCGGCACCTCCACCCCACGCCCGACGCTCGTTCCCGCGCGGGCCACCTCGGTCACGTTCACCCCGGCCGGCGCGACCGCCCCGGTCACGTTGCCGCTGGCGGTGAAGTCGGTCGGGCAGGTGTTCGAGGCCCGGCACGGCCGCGCGGTAGGACGGCTCGGCGTCGGCCACCCGGTCGCCGGGCCACTCGCCCCGGCCACCCTGCCGCTGGGACCGGCCGACCCGGCCACCGAGGTGCTGCACGCCACCGACCCCGCCGTGGCGGTCGGCGCGCCCGGCGACGGCACGCAGCTCTGGCGGATCGTCGGCGACGCCCCGCGTACCCACCCGGTCCACATCGAGGGCTGCGACGTGCAGCTGGTCAACCGGGTCGGCTGGGACGGCACGGTCCGCCCGCCGGACCCGGGCGAGCTGGGCTGGAAGGACACCGTCCGGGTCAACCCCCGGGAGGACGTCGTGGTGGCGCTGCGTCCCGTCCCACCCGCCCTGCCGTTCAAGATCGGCGACAGCGTACGGCTGCTCGACCCGACCCGCCCGGCCGGCGCACGGCTGGACACCGGCCCGGTCAGCCCGGTCGACGGCCGCCCCGCTGTCGTGGTCAACCAGCTGGTCAACCTGGGCTGGGAGTACCGCTGGCAGACCCGCTCGGCCGGACTGCGCGACCAGGGGATGAGCCGCCCGCTGGTCCTGCGCGTGGCACCCAAGGCGCCGACCGGGCTCACCGCCGCCCCGGCGCCCGGCAGCGCCACCGCGCTACCCGCCATCGCGCTGACCTGGACCGGCAACGGCAGCCGGCCCGTACCGACCAGCCACCGGCTGCAGCGCGCCACCGACAGCACCTTCACCGCCGGGCTGACCGAGATCACGGTGGCCGCCACCGCCACCCGCTACACCGACGCGACAGTCACCCCCGGCGTCACCTACCACTACCGGATCCGGGCCGAGAATGCGGTGAGCTGCTCGTCCTGGTCCAACGCCGTACCGGCCGCGGTGCACCTGGCCGGGCCGGCCCGGCTGACCGCGGTGCTGCCGCCGACCGCGCCGCTGCGGGTGGCGCTGCGCTGGGCCAACCACTCCTTCGCCACCGGAGTGGACGTGCAGCGGGCCACCAACCCGACGTTCACCAGCGGCCCGGGCACCACTGCCATCGCGGTGGGCGAGTCCCACGTGGACCCGGCGGTCGCGCCGGACACCACGTACTACTACCGGGTACGCACGACGTACCTGGGCGCCGCCTCCCCCTGGTCGACTGTGGCCACCGTGACCACCCCCGCCCGGCCGGTCGCGCCGACCGGGGTGAGCGTCACCGCGAGCGTGTCCGGGCCGGACACCGCGACCGTGACGGTGAGCTGGTCGGCGCCGACTCCGGCCGGGCCGGGCGCCGGGTTCATCGTGCAGCGCGCCACCGACGTCGCCTTCACCCGGGAACCGGCGACGTTCCACGTGACCGGCCGCGGCTTCACGAACACGGGCCTGGCCCGAGGCGTGACGTACCACTACCGGGTGAGAGCCACAAACGTCGTAGGCACCTCCCCCTGGACCCCTCCCGCCCCAACAACCACCCCCACCTAACCCTCCCCCGCCCCCTCAGGGTCGGTCGTCCTCGGCCGGCTTCCCCGTTCAGGTCGGCGATCAAGGGGTTTGTGTCCGGAATCGGGCCTGGGGAGGACACGAACTCCTTGATCAACCGGGGAACGCAGGCGGGCGGGCGAGTCAGCGGGGACTCTCAGGGGGCGCGCAGCGGGGTGCGGAGTTCGGCCAGGGCGGAGGCTACGCCGTGCAGCAGGTCGGTGGCCTCGGTCAGCCGTGTGGCGGCCTGGTGTTCGGTGTTCGGCCGCGCGTCCTCGGCCACGTAGCCGGCGGCGGCCACCACCAGCCGCTCGTACGCGGCCACCCCGTCCTCCAACTGGGCCACCAGCGTGGCGTGCACCTCGTTCAGCGGGCTCTGCGGGGTCAGCTTCGCCGCGCGTTCCACGCCCGCCACCCGGGTCGCCAGCTCGCGCAGGGACCGGTCGGCCTCGGCCGCCTCCCGGACCGCCGGCTCGGCCAGCCCGGTGAGCCGCCCGGCCAGCCCGGCCAGGGTGAGCGCGGCCCGGTCCAGCCGGGCCCACGGCTCGGCCGCGGCGGTGCCGCGCAGCGCGAGGCGGGAGCGGACCCGGCGTACCTCGGCCACGACGCCCGGCCCGACGGGCAGCCGCTCGACGGCGGCGACCAGGCGGGCGCGGGAGCGGGCGGCGGCCTCGGCCGGGTCCAGGGCGGGCGGCGGCGGGACGGCGGCCAGCGCGCGGTGATCGACCCAGCGCCAGGCGGCCACCGCGATCGCGCTGCCCGCGGCGCCGGCCCAGGCCGCGTCCGCCAGACCGAGTCCGGCGTACGGGGTCAGCACCGCGGCGGCGCCGCCGAGCCCTCCGGCCAGCACGCTCCACCGCCGCGCCGAGTTGCGCAGCCTGCGCAGCCGCCGGAAGTGCCGGGCCCGTTCGTCCGCCATCGTGTCCGCCCCTCCGTCAGCCGGTAGTGGTCTCCCCGGTGCCGCGTTCCCGGCTCATGCTGGCTCGGATCTCGTCGAGCCGGGCGGCGGCGGCCGGGTCGGCCGGCTGCCCCACGGCGGGGGTCTCGGAGCGGCTGCCGAGCTGCTCGCCGGCCATGCTCGACCGGATCTGCTCCAGTCTCGCCGATCCGGCCGAGTCGAGCGTGGCCTTCTGAATCTCCAGCATCCGGCCCTCGACCGAGTTGCCGGCCAGTTCGGCCCGGCCCATCGCGGTGGCGTAGCGCCGTTCGATCCGGTCGCGCACCTCGTCCAGCGAGGGGGTGTTGGCGGGCGCGGTGAGCGACGACATCGACTCCAGCGAGCGGGCCACGCTCTCCTGCATCTTGGCCTGCTCCAGCTGGCTGAGCAGCTTGGTGCGCTCGGCCAGCTTCTGCTGGAGGATCATCGAGTTGTTCTCGACCGCCTTGCGGGCCTGTGCGGCCGCGCCGAGCGCCTGGTCGTGCAGCGTCTTGAGGTCTTCCAGCGCCTGCTCCGCGGAGACCAGTTGGGTCGCCAGCATCTGGGCCGTCTGCTCGTAGCGCCCGGCCTCGGCCTCGTCACCCCGGCCCCGGGCCTGGTCGGCCACCGCCAGGGCCTGCCGCGCGTTGCCCTGGAGCTGTTCCACCTCGGTCATCTGCCGGGACAGCTTCATCTCCAGCTGACGCTGGTTGCCGATCACCGCTGCCGCCTGCTGCACCAGCGCCTGGTGCTGGCGCTGCGCCTCCTCGACGGCCTGCTGGATCTGCACCTTCGGATCGGCGTGCTCGTCGATCTTCGCGCCGAAGAGCGCCATCAGGTACTTCCAACCCTTGACGAACGGGTTCGCCATCTCCGCCTCGTCCCCTCAGTAGCGTCGCGCCTACATCGTCCCAGCCGGACGCCACTCCGGCACCCGTACGCTCCTGATCAACAGTACGACGCGAACGCCAGCACTGCCCACGACGCGGCGGTCGGGGTCAGGCGGCGCAGACCACATCCCGCTCGGCGGGGCGTACGCGGGTGCTGCGCAGCGTGGCCTTGAGCGGCGAGTCCTGCCGGACCTGGACGGCGACCCCGCCGTCGGAGGTGACCTGCCGGACACCGCGGTTGGTGGCCTTGCGCACGGCGGCCGGCGCCACCGGGGCCGGGTCGTCGGCCACCGGCACCAGCACGCCGGGCATCTGCTCGGCCAGGGCGACTGTGTCGCTCACCTCGCGCAGCAGCTCGGACAGGCGGGCGCCGAGCGCGTCGCAGATTGCGGCCAGCAGCTCGCTGGACGGTTCCTTCTGGCCGCGTTCGATCTCGGAGAGGTAGCCGAGGCTGACGTTCGCGGCGGAGGAGACCTCGCGGAGGGTGCGGTGCTGCCCCTGCCTGCGTGCCCGCAGCGCGTCACCGATCACCCGGCGTAGCAGGACCATCGCACCTCCCCCTGAACGGGACCACCATCCCCGGCCGTTCGCGTCGGGCCGGACGCGGCGGACCGCTCCGGCGCCGACGGCGACCGCCGGAGCCTTCCCGCAACCGTACCCGTTGGTCGCCACGACGACATCCCTCCCCGCCTCCCCAATCCGGGCGGATCGGCCGGTCCGGCGGTCCCGTCGCCGCTCGTGTCGGCGCCGCGCCGGCTCACCGGCTACCGGCCCCGGCCGCCTCGGCGGCGTCGGCGCCCTCGGGGAGCTGGATGCGGTCGGCGAGCAGGCGCAGCGCCTCGATCACCGCGGCCGAGCGGATGTGGTCGCGACCGCCGTCGAGGTCGAGCCGGCGCACCTGCGTGCCGTCCGGGCCGGCGACCGCCACGTAGACCAGGCCGACCGGCTTGTCGTCCTGCGGCTCCGGCCCGGCCACACCGGTGGTGGCCAGGCCCCAGTCGGCGCCGCACCGCTGCCGTCCGCCCTCGGCCAGCGCGGCCGCCACGTCCGGGTCGACCGGGCCGCGGTCGGCCAGCAGGTCCTCCGGTACGCCGGCGAGCGTCGCCTTGAGTTCGGTGGCGTAGACCACCATGCCGCCCCGGTAGATCGAGCTGACCCCGGCGATCTCCACGATCGCGGCGGCGAGCAGGCCGCCGGTCAGCGACTCGACGGTGGCCAGCGTCTCGCCGCACTCGTGCAGCCGGTGCACCACGGCGGCCGCCGGGCTGCCGGCGGGCCGGTGGTCTCTCGCGTCGGTGTCCATGCCCGCCCCCTTTTCCCGCCCCACGCCGGCTTACTCGTCCGCCGCCCGGATCAACGGACCCGCGGCCCGGATCAACGGACCCGTAGCCCGGATCGACGAACCCGCCGACCGGCTCAACGGGCCGGGCGGCGCAGCCGCAACGCCTGGGCGATGTAGTCGAACCCGGTGACCACGGTGACCAGCACGGCCGCCCCCATGATCCACGGCCCGACGGCGGCGAACGCCTCCGGCATCGGCCAGAGGTACCAGGTGATGGCCAGGACCTGCAGCGCCGTCTTGACCTTGCCGCCCCGGCTGGCCGCGATCACCCCGTGCCGGATCACCCAGAAGCGCAGCACTGTGATGCCCAGCTCGCGGGCCAGGATGACCACAGTCACCCACCAGGGCAGCCGGTCGTAGACGGAGAGCAGCACCAGGGCGGCGCCGGTGAGCGCCTTGTCGGCGATCGGGTCGGCGACCTTGCCCAGCGAGGTGACCAGTTCGTACCGGCGGGCGATCCAGCCGTCGACCAGGTCGGTCGCGGAGGCCACCACGAAGATCACGCAGGCGGCCGTACGCCAGCCCGCGTGGCTCATGCCGGAGGCGATCACGGTGGCCACGAAGACCGGCACCAGCACCAGGCGCGCGCCGGTGAGCAGGTTCGCCGCGTTGAGCAGCGGTACGGGGGCAGCCGCCGTCGACTCCGCTCCCGTCATGTCCCGCATCGCCCCACGTGGCTTCCCCGCTCCATCAGGGCCCGCCGTCACCGTACCGCGCCGGGCGCCGCCGAGATCATCTCATCCGGTACGGCGACCAGGTCCACGCCCTCGGTCGCCGTCACAGTGGCCCGGACCAGGTCACCGGGGCGTAGCGCGGCCAGATCCACGCCGCCGCCGACGGGCGCGACGAGCGTGGTCGAGCCGTCGACCTCGGGCGCCTGGTGGGCGGCCCGCCCCTCCACCACGCCGTCGGCGGTCGAGTCCACGAGCACCTCCACAGTCGCGCCGAGGCGCTCCTCGGCGCGCTGCGAGCAGAGTTCGTCGGCCAGCGCGCTGAGCTTGTCGTACCGCCGCTTGATCGTGGCGGCGGAGACCTTGCCGGTCAGGCCGGCGGCCTCGGTGCCGTCCTCGTCGCTGTAGTCGAACATGCCGATCGCGTCCAGCCGCGCCTCGGTGAGGAACCGGACCAGCTCGGCGACGTCCTGCTTCGTCTCGCCGGGGAAGCCGACGATGAAGTTGCTGCGCGCGCCCGCGTCCGGCGCCAGCTCCCGGGCCGACGCCAGCAGCTCCAGGAACCGGTCGGTGGAGCCGAAACGCCGCATCCGGCGCAGCACCGGCTCGCTGGAGTGCTGGAACGACAGGTCGAAGTACGCGGCCACGCCCGGCGTGGTGGCGATCACCTCGACCAGGCCGGGCCGGGTCTCGGCGGGCTGGAGGTAGCTGGCGCGTACCCGCACGATTCCGTCGATCGCGGCGAGCTGCGGCAGCAGCTTCTCCAGCGCGCGGGGGTCGCCCAGGTCCTTGCCGTACGAGGTGGAGTTCTCGCTGACCAGCACCAGCTCCCGGACGCCGGTCTTGGCCAGCCACTCGGCCTCGGCGAGCAGCTCGTCCGGGGTACGCGAGACGAACGCGCCGCGGAACGCCGGGATGGCGCAGAACGCGCACCGCCGGTCGCAGCCGCTGGCGAGCTTCAGCGAGGCCACCGGGCCGGTGTCGAGCCGGTGCCGCAGCACCTGTCGCAGGTGGGCCGGGGTGTGCTCGTCGGTCTCCGGGGCGACCCGGGCCGGGATGCCGTGCCCCGGTAGCGACACCGCCGCGTCGCGGCGCTTCACCGGGGTCAGCGGCAGCAGCTCCCGCCGGTCACGGGGGGTGTGCGCGCCGATCGCCTCGCCGGCCAGCACCGAGTCGAGGCGGGAGGCGATGTCCGGGTAGTCGTCGAAGCTCAGCACCGCCTGCGCCTCGGGAAGACTGTCGGCCAGCTCACGGCCGTACCGCTCGGCCATGCACCCGGCGGCGACGACCTTGGCGCCGGTGTCGGCGGCGGCCAGCAGCGTCTGGATCGAGTCCTGCTTGGCCTTCTCGACGAACCCGCAGGTGTTCACCACCACCACGTCGGCACCCTCGCCGTCGGTGGTGACCTGCCATCCGTCGGCGTGCAGCCGGGCGGCCAGCTCCTCCGAGTCGACCTCGTTACGGGCGCAGCCGAGGGTCAGCAGGGCGACGCGGCGCCCGTCGGATCGCGGGGTGGAGGAGGAGGCAGACACCATCCGAGGGTACCGGGCCGGTTCCGGACCGCCGCGCACCCGTCCGGCCGGTTCAGCGCGCGGGAACGGACACCCGGGCCAGCCGGTCGAGGAGGAACACCTCCGTGCCGGCCAGGCCGGTGGAGCAGAAGACCGAGATCTGGTCCGCGGTGGTCCGGCCGGGAACCGCGCCGGCCAGCACCGCGCCCAGGTCGCGCAGCCGCCCGGCGTACGGCTCGACGGCGGCGAGCATCGGCGGGACATACGCGGTGGCCTGCCCGGGCGAGTCGGTGACCAGCAGGTCGGCGGCGTCGAGCAGGTCGGTGCCGAACTCGTGCCGGTCGACCTGCTTGAAGCCGACCGTGTTGACGTGGGTGCCGGGGGCCAGGTCGGCGGCGTCGAGCACCGGGACGGTGCTGGTGGTGGCGAGCACCACGACGTCCCGGTCGCGTACCGCGGCGGCGGCCGAGCCGACGGCGCGGGCCGCCACGCCCAACTCGGCGCGGACGCGTGTGGCGAACGCCTCCCGCCGGGCCGCCGAGCGGCTGTACACGGTCACCTCGCGCAGCGGCCGGACCGCCGCGGCGGCCCAGACCTGGGTCCACGCCTGCCGGCCGGACCCCACCACGCCGAGGGTGGCGGCGTCCGCGCGGGCCAGGGCGTCCACCGCCACGCCACCGAGTCCTCCGGTACGCCGGGAGCCGAGTTCCTCGCCGACGGCGATGGCGCGTACCGCGCCGGTGGTCGCGTCGTGCAGCACGACGAGCTGACCGCTCTCCGGGTGGCCGAACGTGTCGTACGAGCGGAAGCCGTACCACTGCCCGGTGAGGTGCCCGGCGGTGAGCACCATCCGGCCCCCGTCCAGCGGCGCTGACGCCCGGGGCGGGGCGATGAGCCGCCCGGCGTACGCGGCCAGCAGCGCGTCCCGCATGGCCGCGACGGTGAGCGGGGCGTCCACGGCGGCCGCGACGTCGTCGTCGGAGAAGAGCAGGGTCATGTCATCCATCCTGCAACTTGAAGTTGACGTCAACTCCACCCATGGTGGCCTTTCTCACCACGCCGCCGGCCCGGCCCGCCCGGTGCTACCGTCGGCCACGACGGCCCGTGGCCGTCCCGGACGAGTGGTGGGCGTACCCGGTCAGGCCAAGACGCCCCGCGTGACCCGACCGTCGCCCGGCCCGCTCCCGCGCCGGGCCCGCCCGTCAGAGGTGATACCCATGGCCTGGATCGTGCTGGTGATCTCCGGACTCCTGGAGACCGCGTGGGCGATCGCGCTGGACCGCAGCGCCGGCTTCACCCGTCCACTCCCCTCCCTCGTCTTCGCCGTCACGCTCGTCGGCAGCATGGCCGGCCTGGCGTACGCGCTGCGCGACATCCCGGTCGGCACCGGCTACGCGGTGTGGGTCGGTATCGGCGCTGTGGGTACCGCGCTGGTCGGGATGCTCGCGCTCGGCGAACCGGTCAACCTGCCGCGGGTGGCCTGCCTGCTGCTGGTGGTGGCCGGCGTGATCGGGCTGAAGCTGTTCGCCTGAAGAGCAGGGATCCGGTTTGGACGATGCGTCGTCCGGGGTACCCGGTCTCCCGTTGACCGACAGAGCGATCATCACGGAGGACCCCATGGCCGACATCCACGCCAGCGCCCGTCCGCGCAGCAACGCCGCCCGGATCTGCACGATCATCGCGTTCGTCTTCGCGGCCCTCGCGATCTTCCTGTCCCCGCTGATCTTCGGCGTCCTCGGCCTGATCCTCGGCATCGTCGGCGCCGTCCTCGGCGACAAGCCGCTGGGCTGGTACGCCGCCGCCGCGAGCGTGGTCGGCGCGGTGATCGGTGCCGTGCTCGTCGCCGCGCTGATCAACTGACCCGGAACCGCCGACGGCGGCCACCCACCTGATGGTGGGGGCCGCCGTCGTCAGTTGCGGGGCCGTCAGTCCTCGCCGCCGCGCAGGCCGGCCAGGACCTCCTCCAACTCGTCCGGCTTGACCAGCACGTCGCGGGCCTTGGAGCCCTCGGACGGGCCGACCACGCCCCGGGTCTCCATCAGGTCCATCAGCCGGCCCGCCTTGGCGAAGCCGACCCGCAGCTTGCGCTGGAGCATCGAGGTCGACCCGAACTGCGAGGTGACCACCAGCTCGACCGCCTGCACGAGCAGGTCCAGGTCGTCACCGATGTCCTCGTCGATCTTCTTCTTGCTGTCCTGCGCCGGGGCGAGCACGTCCGGGCGGAACTCCGGCTCGCGCTGGTCCTTGCAGAACTTGACCACGTCGGAGATCTCGCGCTCGGTGACCCAGGCGCCCTGGATGCGCTGCGGCTTCGACGCGCCCATCGGCAGGAACAGGCCGTCGCCGCGGCCGAGCAGCTTCTCCGCGCCGGGCTGGTCCAGAATGACCCGGGAGTCGGCGAGCGAGGAGGTGGCGAACGCGAGCCGGGACGGCACGTTCGCCTTGATCAGGCCGGTGACCACGTCGACCGAGGGCCGCTGGGTGGCGAGGACCAGGTGGATGCCGGCGGCGCGGGCGAGCTGGGTGATCCGGACGATGGAGTCCTCCACGTCGCGCGGCGCGACCATCATCAGGTCGGCCAGCTCGTCCACGATCACCAGCAGGTACGGGTACGGCCGCATCTCCCGCTCACTGCCCGGCGGCGCCTTGATCTCGCCGTTGCGCACCTTGCGGTTGAAGTCGTCGATGTGCCGGACCCCGTTGGCGGCGAGGTCGTCGTAGCGCATGTCCATCTCGCGGACGACCCACTCCAGCGAGTCGGCCGCCTTCTTCGGGTTGGTCACGATCGGCGTGACCAGGTGCGGGATGCCCTCGTAGCCGGTCATCTCGACCCGCTTCGGGTCGATCAGCAGCAGCCGCACCTCGTCCGGCGTGGCCCGGGTCAGGATGGAGACCAGCAGTGAGTTGAGGCAGGACGACTTGCCCGCGCCGGTGGCGCCCGCGATCAGGATGTGCGGCATCTTCGCGAGGTTGGCCACCACGTAGCCGCCCTCGATGTCCTTGCCGAGCGCCACCACCATCGGGTGGTGGTCGCTCGTCGCCTCGCGGGAGCGCAGCACGTCGCCGAGCGACACGTTCTCCGGGTCGGTGTTCGGGATCTCCACACCGACCGCGCTCTTGCCCGGGATCGGGCTGAGGATGCGGACGTCCGGCGACTTCACCGCGTACGCGATGTTGCGGGAGAGCTGGGTGATCCGCTCGACCTTGACGCCCGGGCCCAGCTCCACCTCGTACCGGGTGACTGTCGGGCCGCGGGTGAAGCCGGTGACGGCGGCGTCCACGTCGAACTGCTCGAAGACGCCGGTGAGCGCGGCGATCACCTCGTCGTTGGCCTTGCTCCGGCTCTTCGGCTTGGCGCCGCTGCCGAGCAGGTTCGCCGGCGGCAGCGTGTAGTCGCCGGCCAGCCCGGTGAGCGCGAGTTGCTCGGCGCGGGTGGGCAGCGGCGAGTGCTCCGGCGGCTCGACCGGCTTGCGGTTCGCCGGCACCTTCGGCGGCTTGCGCGGCAGCACCAGGGTTTCCTGGAGGTCGACGCCGGCCAGCTCGTCGTCCGGGTCCAGCGGCTCCAGCGGCGGTGGCATCCGCTTCGCCGGGCGCCTGCGGGCCGGTTTCGCCGGGGCCTCGTCCTCGGCGAACTCCTCGTCGACGTCCGGCCCGGCCGGGTCGGCGCGCAGGCCGAGCCGCTCCGGGATCTTGTTGATCGGCGTCGCGGTGACCACCAGCAGGCCGAACACCAGCAGCAGGAGCAGCAGCGGCATGGCCACCCACGCGGTCACCGCCGACTTCAGCAGGTCGCCCACGCCCGCGCCGATCAGGCCGCCGGCGAAGTCACGCTGGACCTCGTCGACCGGGTTCTGCCCGATGTGCAGCATCGCGGCGGTGGCCAGCATCATCGAGCCCCAGCCGACCAGGCCGCGACCGCGGTGCTCCGGGTCGGCCGGGCTCCGCATCAGCCGCCACGCGCCGACCATGAACAGCACCGGAAGGATTATCGAGATGGCGCCGATGAACAGGCGCACGGTGTCGGCCAGGTGCCGGCCCACCGGCCCGGCGCCGCCGCCCCAGATGCCCACCGCGCTGAGGATGGCCAGGCCGAACAGGAGCAGCCCGCCGCCGTCGCGGCGGTGCTCCGGATCCAGTTCCCGGGTGGACGCGGCCTGCCGCCCGGCCGCCCGGAACGCCCAGCCCACCGAGTGGGCCAGTCCCATCCAGACGGCACCAACGGCCCGGCCGACGAACGCGGCCGGGCTCGGCCCGGGGGCCGGGCGCCGCCGCGCCGGTTTCCGCGCCGCCGCCTTCTTCGCCGGTTGCCGGGCGCGGTTGTTCGTGGTGCCACGCGGCGACGCGCCGCGCCGCCGGCTCGCCTGAGAGGTACGGCCCGCCATAGAGTCACGGTAACGGCGGCACCCGGTGGATCGCCGCTTTTCCGGGTCGTGTCCGCGCGTCGCAGCACGGGTCGGACCGTCGTTTGTGTTATTCGCCTCAGAAGGGATGCCCGATGGCGTCGCCGGAGATCGAGGACGGTCCGGACGGCCCGCTGGCCGGACACCCGCAGGAACTGCGCCCGCTGACCGGCGAGCTGATCGCCGCCGTGCTCGGCCACCGGGGGTACGCGGTGGCCGAGGAACCCGACGGCGCGCTGGTGGGCCGCTGGGAACGGAACCTGATCTGGTTCCATCGCCGGGGCGCGGCCGGTGAGCTGCTCCAGGTACGCACAGTCGTCGCGCACCACTTCGGCATCGAGCGCGTGCCCGAGCTGCACGCCTTCTGCAACACGTGGAACCACGACCGGCTCTGGCCGAAGGCGTACGTGCACGTCGCCGACGACGGCTCGGCCCAGGTGTGCGGCGAGGTCACCACCGACCTGGAACGCGGGGTGACTCCGCACCAGCTCGACCGGCTCGTCGACTGTGGGGTGACCACCGGGTGCCAGCTCGCCGCCGCCGTCGACGAGCTGGCCGGCGGGACGCTCCCGTGACCACAGCACGCGACAGGGGGCTGGCCGCCGCGCTGGCCGACGCCCGGGACCGGCCCGACGGCGCGGAGCGCTGCGCCGAGCTGGAGCGGATCGCGTCCCGGGCGGACGCCACCGGCGATCCGCGTACCGCCCTGTCGGCACGGTTCGCGCTGGTCGAGGCGTACCTGCACCGGGGTGAGCGGTGGCGCGCGGTGGAACCGGTCCGGCGGATGCGGGGCACGCTGGCCCGGCACCCCGGCCTGCTGGACGCCCGCCCCGACGAGCTGACCCGGTTGCGCCGGCACCAGCGGCAGGCGGTGGAGGCGTCGTTCGGCACGCCACGGGTGGGTCTGGACCAGGCCCGGTCCCTGTTGGACGCGCTCGCCGCGGAGCTGGGCGAGGACGCCGCGCCGGTGGCGGAGCTGCGCTGCCGCCTCGCCGACCACCTCGGCGACGAGCCGGCCGCCCGGCGCGCGTACGAGCGCTGGTCGGCCGCGGACGCGACGGACCCGGTGGCCGGCTGCCCGGGGTGCGCCCCGGCACGGCGGGCCGACCTGCTGGCCGGCTGGGGCGAGCCGGAAGCGGCCCTGGCGGCGCTGGCGCCGGCGCTGACCGGCTGGGTCGAGCCGCAGGCGGCACCGACCCGGCGCGGCGAGCGGCAGGCGGCCGAGGCCGGGGCGACCGCCTGCACCGACCAGCCCGAGCGGGCGCTCGCGGTGGGGCTGCTGCCGTGGCTGCGTACCGGCGCGGTGACGCGGGCGGCCCGGGCGCACGTACGCGCGTACCGCCGGCACCGCGGCGAGCGGACCGCGTTCCCGCTGCTCGCCGCGCACCTGCGCTTCTGCGCGCTGGGCGGCTACCTGCATCGCGGGCTGGAGATCCTGACCGAGCAACTGCCCGAGCTGGACCGCCCGGCCGACGACCTCTCCGCGATGGAGTTCGCCGCGGCGGGCGCGCTGCTGTGCGGCCTGGCCACCGAGGCCGGGCTGGGCGGGCGGCGCATCCACCGCCCCGGGCACGGTTCCCGGCCCGCCGCCGAGGTGGACGTGGCGACGCTCGGTACGCAGTTGCAGGCGCTGGCGACGGCGCTCGCCGGCAGCTTCGACGCCCGCAACGGCACCGGGCACCAGTCCGGCCGGATCGCCTCCTGGCTGGCCGAACGGCCGCTCGCCGCGCCGGTGTCGCTCGCTGCCGAGACCGAGTTCGACGCGGAGCCGGAAGCCGATCCGGCCGAACCCCTGCTGCCCGGGCCGGAGGAACCGGCACCGCTGGACAGGGCGCTGCTCGCCGCCGCGCTCGACGCCCGGGGCGAGCCGTACACGCGTGAGCCGGACGGCACACTCGCCGGGCGGTGGGGCGAGGCCACGATCCAGTTCCGCCTGCTCGGGCGCCGGGGCGACGTGCTGCACGCCCGGGTGGTGGCGCAGCGGCGGCTGCCGGCCGGCCGGCGCGCCGAGGCGTACGCGTTCTGCAACGCCTGGAACCACGACCGGCTGCTGCCCGCCGCCTATGTGCACGAACCCGGCGACGGGACGCTGGTGCTGGCCGCGGGCGTGTCCACCGACCTGTCCTGCGGGGTGGCCCCGGCGCAGCTCGCGGTGCTGGTGGCCGCCGCGGTCCGCACCGGTGCCGCGTACGCCGAAGCGGTCGCCGCGCTGCCCTGAGCGCCGCACCGACCTGCCGTGGCGCGGACATGGCGCGGCCCCCGGCCACCGGGCGGTGGTGGTCGGGGGCCGCGGTCCGGGTGCGGCGGTCAGCGGGCGGAGAACGCCAGCGTGTACTCGCCGGAGCCGGACAACCCGACGACGCGGTACCGGTAGGCGCCCGCCGGGGTCTCGGCGGTCAGCCGGGCCGTGCCGTCGGCGCTGGCCGCGCGGGCCACGGTGCGGAACGCGCCGCCGGTGAAGCGTTGCAGCTCCAGCACCACCCAGGCGCCGTCCGGCGCGGACAGGCACGCCTCCTGGGTGCCGTCGGGCACCCGGAAGAAGCGCCCGTCCGGCTGGACCTGGGTCCGTCCGGCGGCGATCCGGCCGGTCCGGCTGACCTGCCCGGAGCAGTCGGTGTCGTCTGCGGGCGGGGTGGGCTCGGCGGTCACCGGCGGCGTGGTCTCGCCGCCGCCGGCCGGAGGCTGCGTGGGCGCGGGCTGGTCGCCGGCGGTCACCAGCGTCAGGTTGTTGCGCTGGAGGATCTCGTTGACGGGCTGGAAGAACGTGGTGCCGCCCCGGGTGCAGTCGCCGGAGCCGCCCGAGGTGACGCCCTGCGCCTGGTCGCCGGAGAGCCACGCGCCACCGGAGTCACCCGGCTCGGCGCAGACGTTCGTGCGGGTCAGCCCGGTGACAGTGCCCTGCGGGTAGTTGACTGTGGCGTTCTTCGCCTGGATCAGGCCGCAGCGGGTGCCGGTGGTGGAGCCGGACCGGCAGATCGACGCGCCGACCGGCGCCTCGGTGGAGCCGTTCACCGCCACCGTGCCGCCGTCGGCGAAGTCGGTCACCACGCCCTGCGGCGTCCAGTCCGCGTTGACCCGCACGAACGCCCAGTCGTCGCCGGGGAACGAGGAGGCCGCGAACGTGCCCTGGGCGACCCGGTTGGCGCCGGTGGTGCGGTCCCCCGGCCGGCCGCAGTGCCCGGCTGTGACGAACCCGCCGACCACGGAGAAGCCGACCGAGCAGCGGCCGGCGTTGTTGATCAGGTACGCGTCGCCGCCCCGCACGTCGAACAGCGGACGCGGGGCCTCGTCGGCGGTCCGCACCCGGACCATCGCGGACTTCGACCCCGCGGCGGCGGCGAACCGGCGGCCGTCGGCCTCCGCGCCCGGCCGGGCGATCACGACCACCGCGTTGTCCGCCACGTCGACGTACCAGCCGGCGACGTCCGGACTGGCGTCGGCACCCGCCGCGTCCAGCCGGTTCTTCACCGCGTCCAGCTCGGCGACGCCCCGGGCGACCCGCTTCGGGACCGCGCCCGCCGCCCGTACCCGCGCCTCGCCGGCCGCGTCGGCCACCGCCACGGTGAGCGTGGCGCCGTCCGCGCTGAGCCAGCTGCCGCCGTAACCGGCGCCGAGTTCGCCGCGCAGCCGGGTGACGGTGCCCGCCGCCCACCGCTCGGTCCGCAGCCGCTTCACCGCCTGGTCGCGGGTCAGCGCGAGGTCGCGGCCCATCGCCTCCAGGACCTCCGGGGCGACGCCGTCGGCCGCCGGTGCGGCCCGCCGGGGTTCCTCACCGGCGAACGACGGTACGGTCACCGCCGCCGTCAACCCGGCCGCCGCCACCAGTACGCCGATGGCTGTCATCCGTCTGCGGTCCATCCGCCACGCTCCTCCCGACCGGCGCAGGGGCACGCCGGCCGTCGGGAGGTACGGAGACGGACGCCGATCGGATGAGTACTGTCACCACGTTTTGACGCGCCGTGTCGGGGCGTACCCGGAAAGCGACGGCGCCGGCCCACCCCTGAGGGTGGACCGGCGCGCGGCGGCGGTCGGGGTCAGACCTCGACGACTGTCGGGACGATCATGGGCCGGCGACGGTACGCGTCGTTGACCCAGCGGCCGACCGTGCGGCGGACGATCTGCTGGAGCTGGTGCGGGTCGGTGATGCCGTCCGCGGCGGCCCGGTTCAGCGCCTCGGTGACCAGCGGGACCACCGGGTTGAACGCCTCCGGGTCCTCGGAGAAGCCCTTCGCCGAGACGGTCGGCCCGGCGACCACCTTGCCGGTGACCGAGTCGACGACGACTGTCGCGGCGATGAAACCGCCGTCGCCGAGGATCCGGCGCTCGGTCAGCAGCGACTCGCTGACGTCGCCGACGGCGAGACCGTCGACGTAGACGTACCGGCTCTTGACCCGCCCGACCAGGCTGGCGCGACCCTCGACCAGGTCGACCACGTCGCCGTCCTCGCAGATCACGACCCGGTCCGGCGCGACGCCGGACTCGATGCCGAGCCGGGCGTGCGCCCGCAGGTGCCGCCACTCGCCGTGCACCGGCATCAGGTTGCTCGGGCGTACGACGTTGAGCAGGTAGAGCAGCTCGCCGGCCGGGGCGTGGCCGGAGACGTGCACCTTCGCCACGTCCTTGTGCACCACCACGGCGCCGGCCCGGGCCAGCCGGTTGATCACCCGGTAGACCGAGGTCTCGTTGCCCGGTACCAGCGAGGACGCCAGCACCACCGTGTCGCCCGGCGCGATGGTGATGTGCCGGTGGTCGCCGCTGGCCATCCGGCCCAGCGCGCTCATCGGCTCGCCCTGCGAACCGGTGGACATCAGCACGATCTGCTCGGGCGGCAGGTTGGTGGCCTCCTCGATCCCGACCACCAGGCCGGGCGGGATGTTGAGCAGGCCCAGGTCGCGGGCGATGCCCATGTTGCGGACCATGGACCGGCCGATCAGCGCCACCTTGCGGCCGTGCTCGACGGCCGAGTCGAAGACCTGCTGCACCCGGTGTACGTGCGAGGCGAACGAGGCGACGATGATCCGCCCCTTTGCCTTCGCGAAGATCGAGTCGAGGACCGGGCCGATCTCCTTCTCCGGCGTGACGAAGCCGGGGATCTCCGCGTTCGTCGAGTCGGACAGCAGCAGGTCGACGCCCTCGGCGCCGAGCCGGGCGAACCCGGCCAGGTCGGTGATCCGACCGTCGAGCGGAAGCTGATCCATCTTGAAGTCGCCGGTGTGCAGCACCAGGCCGGCCGGGGTACGGATGGCCACCGCCAGCGCGTCCGGGATCGAGTGGTTCACCGCGAAGAACTCGCACTCGAACGGGCCCAGCCGTTCCCGGCCGCCCTCCCGCACGGTCAGCGTGTACGGCTGGATCCGCCGCTCGGCCAGTTTCGCCTCGACGAGCGCGAGCGTGAACTGGGAACCGACGAGCGGAATGTCCGGCTTGTGCGCGAGCAGGTACGGCACCGCGCCGATGTGGTCCTCGTGGCCGTGCGTGAGCACGATCGCCTGCACGTCGGCCAGCCGGTCCAGGATCGGGGCGAAGTCGGGCAGGATCAGGTCCACGCCCGGCTGCTCGACGTCGGGGAACAGCACCCCGCAGTCGACGATGAGCAGCTTGCCGTCGTACTCGAAGACGGTCATGTTCCGGCCGATGGCGCCGAGTCCGCCGAGCGGGATGATCCGCAGGCCGCCCTCGGGCAGCGGCGGGGGCAGCTCACCCTCGATGTGCGCCTCGGTCACGCGTCACCTCATTCTGCGACGCCGTCGCGCGGCGTCCGTCGTGTCGTTGATTCATTCGGGCAGGGGCAGGCCCGCCGCGGCGCAGTCGGCGCGCAGCTGGGCCAGTTCGTCACCGGTGGCGTCGACGAGCGGCGGCCGCACCGGACCGGCCGGGCGGCCCTGCGCCCCCAGGCCGGCCTTGACCAGGATCGTGCCCTGGGTGCGGAAGATGCCGGTGTAGAGCGGCAGCAACTGCCGGTGCAGGGCGAGCGCCCGGGCGTTGTCGCCCGCCTCGAACGCCTCGATCATCTGCTTGGTCAGCGCGCCGGTGAAGTGGGTGGAGGTGCCGACCACGCCGACCGCGCCGACCGACAGCATCGGCAGGGTGAGCGCGTCCTCGCCGCTGTAGTAGGCCAGGTCGGTGCGGCTGAGCACCTCAGCGGTGGCGAACAGGTCGCCCTTGGCGTCCTTCACCGCGACGATCCGGCCGTGCTCGGCCAGCTTCACCAGCGTCTCGGTGGCGATCGCCACGCCCGCGCGGTGCGGGATGTCGTAGAGCATGACCGGCAGGCCGGTGGCGTCCGCGACGGTGGTGAAGTGACGCAGCAGCCCGGCCTGCGGCGGCTTGTTGTAGTACGGCGTGACCACCAGGAGGCCGTGCGCGCCGGCCTTCTCGGCCTGCGCCGCCAGCTCGACCGTGTGCCGGGTGTCGTTGGTGCCCACACCGGCGACGATCCGGGCCCGGTCGCCGACCGCCTCGACCACGGCACGGATCAGCGACTCCTTCTCCGCCTCCGTGGTGGTCGGGGACTCGCCGGTGGTGCCGTTGAGCACCAGCGCGTCGTTGCCCTGCTGGTCGACGAGATATTCGGCGAGCCGGGCGGCGCCGTCGAGGTCCAGGCCGCCGTCCGGCGTGAACGGGGTCACCATGGCCGTCATCACTCGCCCGAACGGGCGCGACGCGCCCCGGCTCGGGGCGGCGGAGTGGTCGTGCGTCATGCTCACAACCTAGCGGACGGCCGCCGGTGGCCCGGCGGCGAAGGGCGACGAGTCACTCCGCGTGCGGCGACGCCGCCACCTCGGTGCCGTCGGGCAGGGTGGAGATCTCGAAGTCGGCGAAGACGTTCGGCGCGACACCCTTGAGCTGCCGCAGGCACTCCACGGCCAGCTCGCGGATCTCCACGTCGGCGTGCTCGGTGGCGCGCATCTTCACGAAGTGCCGCCAGGCCCGGTAGTTACCGGTCACCACGATCCGCGTCTCGGTGGCGTTCGGCAGCACCGCCCGGGCCGCCTGGCGGGCCTGCTTGCGGCGCAGCGTCGGGTTGGGCTCGTCGGTGAAGCGGGACTCCAGCCCCTCCAGCAACTCGGTGTACGCCCGCACCGCCGCGTCGGTGGCCTCGACGAACTTCTTGTGCAGCTCCGGGTCGTCGGCGATCACCGACGGCTCGACCATCGCCGCGTCCCGCTCGGGCACGTAGCGCTGGGAGAGCTGCGAGTAGGAGAAGTGCCGGTGCCGGATCAGCTCGTGCGTGAACGAGCGGGAGACGCCGCTGAAGTAGAAGCTCACCGAGCCGTGCTCCAGCACGCTCAGGTGGCCGACCTCCAGGATGTGCGCCAGGTAACCGGCGTTGGTGGCGGTGGCCGGGTTCGGCTTCTTCCAGCTCTGGTAGCAGGCCCGGCCGGCGAACTCGGCGAGCGCCTGCCCGCCGTCGGCGTCGGTGGACCAGGGCACCTCTTCGGGCGCCTGGAACTGGGTCCACGCGATCAACTTGACCTGGGGCTGAACCATCTCCGGCATTCCTGCGACTGTAGTGGCCCCGCCGTCGCCGTGGAAATCGGGCACGCGGCCGACCGGCGGGCGCTCCGCCCAGGTGTCCGAGATCTCGCGGAGGGCCCCGGCCCCGGTCAGACGTAGAGCGAGGTGAAGGGGGCCCAGGGCAGGTTGCGGACCACCGAGAAGACCCCCCAGGCGGCCAGGAACATGCCGATGACCTTGGGGCTGAACTGGATCTCGGGCAGCTTCCAGCCGAACGCCCGGTTGCCGGCCCAGGCAACGAAGAGCCAGGTCAGGAACGGTAGCGCGAAGACGAACAGGAAGTGGTGCCGGGCGGCGGCGGGCAGGTCGCCGTGCAGCACGTACCAGAGCGCGCGGGTGCCGCCGCAGCCCGGACAGTCCAGCCCGGTCGTCAGCTTGAGCAGGCAGGTCGGCGCGGCGTCCGGGTCGCTGCGGGTCGGGTCGCTGATCAGCGCGTACGCGATGCCGATGCCGACGCAGCCGAGCGCGGCCAGCGGCACCGCCCAGCGCGGGGCGCGGGCGTGCAGGCGCATCACCATCCGGGTGAACCGGTCGGCCTCGACCGGCTGGTACGCCGCCGGGTGACCCCCCGGCCACGGCGCTCCGGGCGCTCCGGCGGGTGCATGCGGACCGGCGTGCGCGTGCGCCTCGGCGTGCGAGGGCTGCCCGGCGTACGCGTAAGCGTGCGCCTCGCCCTGCGGCCCGGACTCCGGCTGCGCGTGCCCGTGCGGGTCCGGCTCGGGGTGCGGGTCGGGCGCGGTGGCAGGCCGGTCAACGCTCGTCACGCGCTCACCGTACACCGGCCACACCCACCAGCGCGGCGGCCAGCGACCCCGCCAGGTCGCCGGCCGCGGGCGGGGCGACCGCGTCCAGGCCGAGCCAGCCGGCCAGCCGGTACAGCTCGGCGGCGAGCGCCACGGCGGTCTCCCCCGGGTCGGCGCCCGGCTCGACCCAGGCGGCGGGCACCAGCAGCACCCCGGCCTTCCGGTCGGCCTTCAGGTCGACCCGGGCGGTGAAGCGCTCGCCCTGGCGGAACGGCAGCACGTAGTAGCCGTACACCCGCTGGGGCGCCGGCACGTAGATCTCGATCCGGTAGGCGAAGCCGAACAGCCGCTCGGTGCGCGCCCGTTCCCAGACCAGCGGGTCGAACGGGCTGACCAGCGTGTTCCCGCGTACCCAGCGGGGCAGCCGGGCGTCCGCGTGCAGGTAGGCGGGGTGCCGCCAGCCCTGGACCGTGACCGGGGTCAGCTCGCCCGCCTCGACCAGCTCGGCCACCGCCCGCCGCGCCCCGGCGACCGGCAGCCGGAAGTAGTCGCGCAGCTCCGGTTCGGCGGCCACGCCGAGGCAGCGGGCGGCGATCGACACGAGCGACCGGTGCGCCTCGGCGTCGCTCGGGGTGGGGGCGTCCAGCACGGCGGCCGGGAGCACCCGCTCGGGCAGGTCGTAGCGGCGGGCGAACGAGTTGGTGCGGTCGGCGGCGGTGACCTCGCCGGCCCAGAACAGGAACTCCAGGGCCCGCTTCACGGCCGACCAGTTCCAGCCCCAGTTGCCGGTCTCCCGTGGTGCGTCGTGCTCGATCTCGGCTGCGGTCAGCGGGCCTCGGGCGGCCACCTCGTCACGGACCCAGGCGACCAGTTCGGGCTGTTCCTCGGCGATCCGGCGCATCCCGCCCCAGGACTCGTCCCGGGCCTTGGCCATCCGCCAGCGCAACGCGGGGTGCAGCCCCACCGGCACCAGCGACGCCTCGTGCGCCCAGTATTCGAACAGCTCACGCGGGCGGCGGTAGGCGGCGGTGTCCAGCAGCGCGGTCGGGTACGGCCCGAGCCGGCTGTAGAGCGGCAGGTAGTGCGCCCGCTGGAGCACGTTCACCGAGTCCATCTGGATCAGCCCGACCCGGTCGAGCACCCGGCGCAGGTGCCGCCGGGTGGGCACGCCGGTGGGCGCCGGGTCGGCGAAGCCCTGGGCGGCCAGGGCGATCCGGCGGGCCTGGGCGAGGGAGAGCGATTCCGGTACGGCCATCGTCGGCGACAGTAATCCAGCGGTACGACACCGGGAGCGGCGGCTGGACCGATCGCCCGCCGGGGCATAGAACGGACAGGTGCTCACCATTCGCCGGGAGGAACCTGACGACGCCGAGGCGGTCGCCCGGGTGCACGTCCACGGCTGGCAGGCCGGCTACGCCGGGATCATGCCCGCGGAGGTGCTGAGCCGGCTGAACCCCCGCGCCTGGGCGCAGCGCCGCCGCGACCTCGGCACCGCCGACCCGGAGCACCCGTTCACCACGCTCGTCGCCGAGGACGGCGGCACGATCGTCGGGTTCACCACGTTCGGGCCGTACCGGAACAACCAGGACCGCGGCGACCTCGACCCGGCGCACGGCGAGTTGGTGGCGATCTACCTGGAGCCGACGCACTGGGGCTCGGGGGCCGCCCGGACGCTGCTCGCGGCGGCCCGCGAGGGCCTGGCCGAACGGGGCTGGGCCACCTACCGGCTCTGGGTGCTCGCCGACAACGCGCGGGCCCGCCGCTTCTACGAGCGGGCCGGGCACCTACCGGACGGGGAGGAGTCCACCTACCCGGTGCCGCTGCATGGTGGCCGCGCCCCGATCCTGCTCCGCGAGCTGCGGTACACCGCCGGAGGCTGACCCGGCCGGGACGTCGCCGCCGGGCCGCTCGCCGCCGGCCGGCGTGGCCCAGCGGCGGATCGGCAGCCCGAGCAGCAACGCGAGGCTGATCCACACGTACGTGTTGCTGCCGAGGAACCCGTCCACGCCGGTGAAGTCCTTCTCCCAGGACCAGACGATCCGGCTGCACAGCAGCGCGTACCCGATAAGCGCGGCGGCCAGCAGCAGACGGCGTCGCCGGCTACGGGCGGGCGCCGCCATGCCGTTGTCGACGAGCAGGATCAGCCCGGGCAGCAGCCAGACCAGGTGGTGCACCCAGGTCACGGGGCTGACCAGGCACATCACCGCACCGGTGAGGGCCAGGCCGGTGGCCTCGTCGCCGGCGGCCACCGCCGCCCGGGAACGCCACGCCCACACCACGAGCGTCAGGAGTACGAGCACCAGCCAGGCGATCGTGCTCGGGTGCTGCGGGTCGAGCCGGGCCACCACCCCGCGCAGCGACTGGTTGGAGACGAACGCCAGCTCACCGACCCGGTCGGTGTTCCACAGCGCCTCGGTCCAGAACTCCCGGGAGGCGTCGGGGAAGAGACCGGCGGCCACGAGCGTGGCGACGGCGGCGGTGCCGACTGTGGTCAGGGCGGCCCGCCAGCGGCCGGTGACCAGCAGGTAGACGATGAAGATGCCGGGCGTCAGCTTGATCGCGGTGGCCAGGCCGATGCCCACGCCCGCCCAGCGGCTGCGCGCCGGCAGCAGCCACAGCAGGTCCACCGCCACCAGGAACAGCAGCAGCATGTTGACCTGGCCGAAGTTGACCGTCTCACGCATCGGCTCGTACGCGGCGGCCAGGCAGAGCGCGACCGCGAGCGCGAACCAGCGGGTCCAGCCGGACCGGCGCGCCACCGGATCCAGCAGCCGCCAGATCACCACGGCGCTCGCCAGCACCGTCGCGGTCACGCTCACCACGATCGCTGCGCTCCACGGCAGGTACGCCATCGGCAGCATCACCAGCGCGGCGAACGGCGGGTAGGTGAAGCCGTACTGCGTGCCGGGGCGCAGGAAGTCGTAGATCTCCCCGCCGTCACGCGCCCAGTACGTCAGCGCGCCGTAGTAGACCTGCAGGTCGAAGAAGCCGTGCCGCACCGCCGCCACGGAGAGGAACACGGTGACCGCCGCGGCGAGCGCCACCACGGCGACGACCTGCGTGATCGTCCGCGCGGCACCCTGCGCCACCGTCACCCTCCTCGCCCTGCGTAGGCTCACGTGCCATGGCTGCAGGCTACGTCCGGCCCGCGCGTCCCGAGGACGCCGGCGAGATCGCACGCATCCAGCTCGCGACCTGGCGGGTCGCGTACCGCCGGATCCTGCCACGGCACGTGCTCGACAACCTCGACGAGGCGTACCTCGCGCGGCGGTGGGACGCGGCGGTGCAGGAGCCGCCCTCGGGCGCGCACCGGGTGCTGGTCGCCGTCGAACAGGCGGCGCAATCCTATCTGGTGGGGTTCGTCGCCTCCGGTCCGGCCGATGCCGACGCGCTCGCTCCCGACGAGCCGGCCGAGGCGCTCGGCCCGGGCGTCGCCGCGGTGACGGACCTGCTGGTCGAGCCCCGGTGGGGGCGGCGCGGGCACGGCAGCCGGCTGCTCGCCGCGGCTGTCGACCACTGGCGCGCCGACGGTCTGACCCGGGCGGTGGCGTGGGCGTTCGACGCCGACGCGGCGACCCGGAAGTTCCTCGGCTCGACCGGCTGGGAGCCGGACGGCGCGGCCCGCGCGCTGGACGTGGACGACATGCTGGTCCCCCAGATCCGCCTCCACGTGGCGGTCCCGGAGACCGCAGAGGAAAACCCTTCAGCCGACCGATGAGTTCCCGCCCGGCCGCCGGTCCACCCTCTCGTGGGGGTGGGCCGGCGGTCCCGGCACGGGGCAGGACCGCCACCCCACCCCGCTGCCCTCCCCCGCCCCCGCCCTCGCCCTCGCCCTGACGCGGTCGATCATGAAGTTGGCGGCAGCCAGGGAGATCGAAAACCCCGCCAACTTCATGATCAACCGGCGGGGCCCCGGGGTGGGCGGTCAGGCTGGGGGGCGCAGTTCGGCTACCAGTTCGTCGTCCTCCATCGCGCCCGTGGGGTGGAAGTTCAGGGACGTGTAGAGGGCGGCGGCGGGCTTGTTGTCGGGGTGGTAGCTGAGGCGGATCGGCGCGGCCGCCTCGGCGAGCCAGTCGGTGAGCGTCCGCACGGTGGCGCGGCCCAGACCCCGGCCCTGCTCGGCGGCGTCGATCACCATGCCGCCGATCCAGCGCGACCCGTCGTCGTCCACGCCCCACATGACGTGTCCGACGACCGTCTCGTCGGCGTAGACCGCGAGGGAGTTCCAGACGTCCGAGCGCTCGGTGAGAAGCAGGTAGCGGGCGGCCAGCGCGGCCACGAAGGCACGCTGGTCGTCGCGCGGCGCGACGTCCGCCACGGCCCGCCAGTTGTCGTCCACCGGCCGCAGCGTCACGCGGCGGCCGGTGCGGTCGGAGTGCCCGGAATCGATCATGAAGGCAGCCTAGGTCCCGCCGCCGACCAGGCAAAAAGGTTTCCGGCGGCGGGCCGGCGGCACGGCGGTCAGTCGAGCAGGGCGTCCAGGCCGACGGTGAGACCGGGCCGGCGACCCACCTCCCGGACCGCGAGCAGCACGCCGGGCATGAACGACACCCGGTCGTACGAGTCGTGCCGGATGGTGAGCGTCTCACCGGTGGTGCCGAACAGCACCTCCTGGTGGGCGACCAGGCCGGTGGCGCGCACCGCGTGCACGCGTACCCCGTCGATGTCGGCGCCGCGGGCGCCGGGCACCTCGTCGCGGGTGGCGTCCGGCGCGGGCCCCAGGCCGGCGTCGGCGCGGGCGGCGGCGATCAGCCGGGCGGTGTGGGTGGCGGTGCCGCTCGGCGCGTCCAGCTTGCGCGGGTGGTGCTGCTCGACGATCTCCACCGACTCGAAGTACCGGGCGGCGCGCGCCGCGAACTGCATCATCAGCACCGCGCCGATGCCGAAGTTGGGGGCGATCACCACGCCCACGCCGGGCCGGTCGGCGAGCCAGCCCCGCACCTCGGCGAGCCGCTGCTCGGTGAAACCGGTGGTGCCGACCACCGCGTGTACGCCGTTCTCGACGCACCAGCGCAGGTTGTCCATGACCGCGTCGGGGGTGGTGAAGTCGACGACCACCCCGGCGCCCGCCTGCGCCACCGCGTCCAGGTCGTCGCCCTGGTCGACGGCCGCGACCAGCTCCAGGTCGGCGGCGGAGTCGACCGCCTTGCAGACCTCCATGCCCATCCGGCCCCGGGCGCCCAGCACACCGACCCGGGACGCCGCGTTCTGCTGCTCAGTCACGGGCCACAACCTATCCCAGCGCCGGGCGCGCGGTCCGGCGGACCGGTACGGCGCTCAACGCTCGGAACCGCTCAGCCTGTGACTTCGAAGCTGCCGGAGTCGAACGGGCCGACCACGGCCAGCGACATGGGCCGGCCGAGCAGCTCGGCGGCGAGCGCGTTCACATCCGCCAGCGTCACCGCGTCCACCCGGGACAGCAGGTCGTCCACCGGCATCAGGTTGCCGTAGAGCAGCTCGCCCTTGGCGAGCCGGCTCATCCGCGAGCCGGTGTCCTCCAGCCCGAGCACGAACGAGCCCTTGCTCATCCCCTTGCCCCGGGCCAGCTCGGCCTCGGTGATCCCCTCGGCGGCGACCCGCGCCAGCTCCGCGCGGGTCAGGGCCAGCACCTCGTCCACCTTGCCCGGCGCGCAGCCGGCGTAGACGGCGAAGACGCCGCTGTCGGCGTACTGGCTGGCGTAGGAGTAGACCGAGTACGCCAGGCCGCGCTGCTCCCGGATCTCCTGGAACAGCCGGCTGGACATGCCGCCGCCGAGCACGTTGTTCAGCACGCCGAGGGCGAACCGCCGGTCGTCGGTGCGGTCGATCGCCGGGCAGCCGAGGATGACGTGCGCCTGCTCGGTCTCCTTCGGCTCGACGAGCGTGGTGGCCGGTTTGGTGCGTACCGTCGGGGTGGCCCGGCGGTGCGGGGCCGGCGACGCCGGGTCGGTGTCCAGCGGGGTGCCGCGCAGCGCCTGCCGGACCAGCTTGACCACGGCGGCGTGGTCGAGGTTCCCGGCGGCGGCGATCACGATCTGCGGCGCCGTGTAGCGGCGGCGGTAGAAGCCCTGGATCTGCCGCCGGGTCATCGGCGTGACCGTCTCCTCAGTGCCGGAGATGAGCCGGCCCAGCGGGTGGTCGCCGTAGACGGCGCGGGCGAACAGGTCGTGCACCTCGTCGCCGGGCTCGTCGTCGTGCATGGCGATCTCTTCGAGGATGACACCGCGTTCGGTCTCGACGTCGGCGGGGGCCAGCACCGAGTCGGCGACCAGGTCGCACATGACGTCGATGGCCAGCGGCAGGTCCTCGTCCAGCACCCGCGCGTAGTAGCAGGTGTATTCCTTCGTGGTGAAGGCGTTGGTCTCGCCGCCCACGGCCTCGATCTGCGCCGAGATCTCCAGCGCGCTGCGCTTGTTGGTGCCCTTGAACAGCAGGTGCTCCAGGAAGTGCGCGGCGCCGGCCTGCGAGCCGGTCTCGTCGCGCGACCCGACCGCCACCCAGATGCCGAACGACACGCTGCGCATCGCCGGGATCGCCTCGGTGAGCACCCGCAGCCCGCTGGGCAGCACGGTACGGCGGACGGTGCCGCCGAGCGGGTCGTCGCTGAGCGTCCGGGTGACCGCGCGGGCCGCCGAGCCGGTCGACGCCACCCCCCGTCCCGTCGAGGCGACTGACGAACTCACGAGAACCTGCTCTCCGGATGACGAGGAACGGCGGGACGTACGACGGCTCCAGTTCGCGCAGGCGATCTGGAGCCGTGGGCCGGCCCGGGCGACGCGGACGTCACCCGGGCCGGTCGGTGGATCAGCTGTGCCGGGTCCGGCGGCGCGGACGGGACTCGCCGCCGCCCTCGCCGCCCTCGGAACGGCGCTCGCCGCCCTCGGAACGGCGCTCGCCGCCCTCGGAACGGCGCTCGCCACCCTCGGAACGGCGCTCGCGGTCACCCCGGTCACGCGGGCCGCGGTCGCCGCCGCGGTCCCGGCCCGACGGACGGTCGCCGCCGCCGGCCCCGCCCTCGGCCGGCGCCTCGGCGCCCTCCGGGCGGATCTTGTCCAGGTAGATCTTGCCGCGGGCGTCGATGTCGGCGATCTCGACCTCGACCTTGTCGCCGACGTTGAGGAAGTCCTCGACCTTCTCGACCCGCTTGCCGTCGCCCACCTTGGAGATGTGCAGCAGGCCGTCACGGCCCGGCAGCAGCGAGATGAAGGCGCCGAACGCGGCGGTCTTCACCACGGTGCCGAGGAACCGCTCCCCGACCTTGGGCAGCGTCGGGTTGGCGATCCCGTTGATCCGGTCCACAGCGGCCTGGGCCGCCGGCCCGTTGGTCGCGCCGACGTAGATCGTGCCATCGTCCTCGATGGAGATCTCGGCGCCGGTCTCGTCCTGGATCGCGTTGATGGTCTGGCCCTTCGGGCCGATCACCATGCCGATCTTGTCGACCGGGATCTTGACGGTGGTCACCCGCGGCGCGTAGTCCGACATCTCGGCCGGCGCCTCGATGGCCCGCTGCATCACGTCGAGGATGGTCTGCCGGGCCTCGTGCGCCTGCTGGAGCGCGGCGGCCAGCACGTCCGACGGGATGCCGTCCAGCTTGGTGTCGAGCTGGAGCGCGGTGACGAAGTCACGGGTGCCGGCGACCTTGAAGTCCATGTCGCCGAACGCGTCCTCGGCGCCGAGGATGTCGGTCAGCGTCACGTACTGGGTCTTGCCGTCGACCTCGTCGGAGATGAGGCCCATGGCGATGCCGGCGACCGGCGCCTTCAGCGGCACACCGGCCGAGAGCAGACCCAGCGTCGAGGCGCAGACCGAACCCATCGAGGTGGAGCCGTTGGAGCCGAGCGCCTCGGAGACCTGCCGGATGGCGTACGGGAACTCCTCACGCGAGGGCAGCACCGGGATCAGCGCCCGCTCGGCGAGCGCGCCGTGGCCGATCTCGCGCCGCTTCGGCGAGCCGACCCGGCCGGTCTCACCGGTCGAGTACGGCGGGAAGTTGTAGTTGTGCATGTAGCGCTTGCGGTTCTCCGGGGACAGCGTGTCCACCATCTGCTCCATGCGCAGCATGTTCAGCGTGGTGACGCCCAGGATCTGGGTCTCGCCGCGCTCGAACAGCGCCGAGCCGTGCACCCGCGGCAGCACGCCGACCTCGGCGGTCAGCGGACGGATGTCACGCGGGCCGCGGCCGTCGATGCGGACCTGCTCGCGCAGCACCCGGTTGCGGACCTCGGACTTGGTCAGCGAACGGAACGCGGCGGAGAGCTCCTTCTCGCGGCCCTCGAACCGGCCGGTCAGCTCCTCGGCGACCTTGGCCTTGATGCGGTCCAGGGCCTCCTCGCGGTCGGCCTTGCCGGCGATCTTCAGCGCCTCGGCGACGTCGGCGCGGGCCACCTCGGCCACCGCGTCGTACGCGTCGTCCTGGTAATCCAGGAAGATCGGGAACTCGGCGACCGGCTTGGCGGCCACCTCGGCCAGCTCGCTCTGCGCCCGGCACAGCTCGCGGATGGCCGGCTTGGCGGCCTCCAGGCCGCTGGCCACGATCTCCTCGGTCGGCGCGGTCGCGCCGCCCGAGATCAGGGTCACCGCGTTCGGGGTGGCCTCGGCCTCGACCATCATGATCGCGACCTCGCCGTCGGCCAGGGTGCGGCCGGCCACGACCATGTCGAAGGTGGCCCGCTCCAGCTCCTCCAGGGTCGGGAAGGCGACCCACTGGCCGTCGACGTGCGCGACCCGGGTGGCGCCGATCGGGCCGGAGAACGGCAGGCCGGAGAGCTTGGTCGACATCGAGGCGGCGTTGATCGCCACCACGTCGTACGGGTGCTGCGGGTCGAGCGCCAGGACGGTCTCGACGACCTGGACCTCGTTGCGCAGGCCCTTCACGAACGACGGGCGCAGCGGCCGGTCGATCAGCCGGCAGGTGAGGATGGCGTCCTCGCTGGGCCGGCCCTCACGGCGGAAGAACGAGCCGGGGATGCGGCCCGCGGCGTACATCCGCTCCTCGACGTCCACGGTCAGCGGGAAGAAGTCGAACGACTCGCGCGGCTGCTTTCCGGCGGTGGTGGCGGAGAGGACGACCGTCTCGCCGAGCTGGGCGACGACGGAGCCGGCGGCCTGGCGGGCCAGGCGGCCGGTGGAGAAGGTGATCTCACGGGTGCCGAAGGCCCCGTTGTCGATCACCGCGGTGCGGGATTCGGTGCCGAGGTTGGTCTCGGTCATGTGCTGTGGTGCTCCTTCGCGTCGTCGGCCGACGACACGGGAACTGCTCAGGCGGCCGGTCTTCGATCGAAGCGCCCGGGGTGGCCGGCGTCGTGCCGGGGTTCCCGGGGGCCACTACCGGAGACCGGTGCTGACCGGCTCCCTCTTCGGGTGTCGCGCGGCCGGGTTCTTCGGTGGTACTGCAACGGGGGAGCAGCCAGGCGGCCACTCCCCCGTCAGGTCATCGGCGCAGGCCGAGCCGCTCGATGAGCGACCGGTAGCGGTTGATGTCCTTCTTCTGGACGTAGTTCAGCAGCCGGCGGCGCCGGCCGACCAGCAGCAGCAGCCCACGGCGGCTGTGGTGGTCGTGCTTGTGCACCTTCAGGTGCTCGGTGAGCTCAGCGATCCGCTTGGTCAGGACCGCGACCTGCACCTCGGGCGAGCCGGTGTCGCCCTCGGCGGTCGCGTACTCCTGGCGGATCTTGGCCTTGGCTTCCTGGTCGAGCGCCATGTTCTCCCTGTTTCGTGGGTCATTCGATGAGGTCCGGAGCGGTCGTGGTGACCGGTGCAACGGACCGGTTCCTCGCACCCGCGGCGTCGTGCAGGCACGCGAGGCCCCCGTCGGTCAGCCGACGTCTTCGTCAGCCTACCAGCCCCCGGGCCGGACGGCCGGTCAAGGTGGCCACGCGCGGGTCAGAGCACTGCCCGGCGGGTGCGCTCCACGTCCTCGGCGATCTGGGCCACCAGCGGTTCAATCGCGTCGTATGTCCGCTGCTCACGCAGGTGCGCCACGAAGTCCAGGGCCAGCCGCTCGCCGTACAGGTCGCCGGTGAAGTCCAGCGCGTACGCCTCCACCCGCCGCTCCCGGCCGGAGAACGTCGGGTTGGTGCCGATCGACACCGCCGCCGCCAGCGGCTCACCGTCGCGGCGCACCAGGCGGGCCGCGTAGACCCCGTCGGCCGGCACCGCCGCGTACCTGTGGGTCAGCAGGTTGGCGGTGGGGTAACCCAGCTCACGTCCGCGCTGGTCGCCGCGGACCACCACGCCCTCGACCCGGTGCGGGCGGCCGAGCGCCGCGGCCGCCGCGCCCACGTCGCCCGCGTCGACGCAGGACCTGATGTACGTGGAGGAGAAGACGGTCCCCGCCTCGGCGACCAGCGGGGCTCCTTCGACGGCGAAGCCGAAGGTACGGCCCAGCCGCTCCAGCAGCGGCACGTCACCCGCGGCCCGGTGCCCGAAGCGGAAGTTGTCGCCGACCACCACCAGCGCGGCGTGCAGGTGCGCGACCAGCACGTCGTGCACGAACGCCTCGGGTGGCAGCCGGGAGAACTCGACTGTGAACGGCACGACACAGAGCACGTCCACGCCGAGCGCCTCGATCAGTTCGGCCTTGCGGGCCGGCTCGGTGAGCACCGCCGGGTGCGAGCCGGGGCGTACCACCTCGGCCGGGTGGGGGTCGAACGTCACCACCACCGACTTGACGCCCAGCTCCCGGGCCCGCGCCACGGCGTGCCCGATGGTGGCCTGGTGCCCCCGGTGCACGCCGTCGAAGACGCCGATGGTGACCACCGAGCGTCCCCAGCCGCCGGGCGCCGCCTCGTACCCCCGCCACCGCTGCATGCCGTTCCTCCCCCTGTCCGCCCGCGCGCCGTTCAGGCCGGGGCGAGCACGATCTCCGCGCGGGCCCGACCGTCCCGCTCGCTGACGATAGCGATCAGCCCGCCCGCCGGGTCGAAGACCGCGTACGGCCCGGCGATCCCGGCCGGCGCCAGTGGCCCGCCGTGGGACAGCACCCGGGTCTCGTCGGCGGTGGCGTCCCGGCGCGGGAAGAACCGCGCGGCGGCGGCGTCCAGCGGCAGGTTCACCACGTCCGGCGCGCGCTCCTCGAGCTGGTCGAGCGTGGCCGCCTCGGCCAGCGTGAACCCGCCCACAGCGGTCCGGCGCAGCGCGGTCAGGTGACCGCCGACGCCGAGCGCCGCGCCCGCGTCGCGGGCCAGCGCCCGGATGTACGTCCCGGACGAGCAGGTCACGTCCACGTCCACGTCCACCACGTCCGGGACGTCCCGGCGGATCGCGCGTACGTCCAGCTGCGACACGGTGACCCGGCGGGCGGGCAGTTCGACCGTCTCGCCGTCGCGGACCCGCTTGTACGCCCGCTGCCCGTTGATCTTGATGGCGCTCACCGCGCTCGGCACCTGGTCGATCTCGCCGGTGAGCGTGGCCAGTGCGGCGCGTACCCCGTCGTCGGTGACCGCGCCGGCCGGGGTGGTGGCGACCACCTCGCCCTCGGCGTCGTCGGTGACCGTGGACTGGCCCAGCCGGATCGTCGCGGCGTAGCTCTTGCCGGCGCCGATCACGTACGTGAGCAGCCGGGTCGCGCGGCCCACCCCGATCACCAGCACGCCGGTGGCCATCGGGTCGAGCGTGCCGCCGTGGCCGACGCGGCGGGTACGCGCCAGCCGCCGGATGCGGGCCACCACGTCGTGCGACGTCATGCCGCCCGGCTTGTCGACCACGATCAGACCGTCTGCGCTCACGACCGCCAAGCCTGCCAGACGGCGGTGATCGGCCCTGCGGGGGATACCGCCCAGCTTCGGCGGGGTGTCAAGATCGTGCGCCCCCGCCCCCGTCTGCCCGGGAAGTCCGATGACCGATCACCGCTCCGCCCCCCACCCCTACTCCGCCGGCCGCGCGCCGGAGGACACGCTGGGACGGGTGCCCGAGTGGCTGCGCCAGCCCGCGCCGGAGGTGCCGCCCGGCCGCGCCGACCGCCTGCGGATCGCGCTCGGCGGGCACTCCGGCAAGCTGCTCGGCGGCGTGGTCGTGCTGGCGCTGCTCGCGTTCTTCGGGCTCGTCGGTGGCCTCGGCTACCAGGGCTTCCAGCGCTGGCGCGAGATCTCGACGGCATACCCGACGACGAGCCCGCCGAGCGGCGAGCAGGCGGTCACCTCCGCGTCGCCCCCGCCGGCCGCCGGCCCGTTCGACGGCACCCCCGCGGCCGGCTTCCCGGAGGGCGCGGCCGGGATCGCGCTGCCCCGGGCCAAGCGGACCGGCCCGTTCACCGAGAAGCAGGTGGCCGACGGTCTGGCCAAGGTCCGCAAGGCCCTCGTCACCGCCCGGCTGGACCGCACGTTCTTCACCGAGAAGAGCCCGGATCGGCTGGTGCGCCAGTTCGCCCCGGACACCCGCTCCCACATCCGGGAGGACTTCACGGCCGGCGGCGCCGCCAACTACGCCACCCGGCTCGGGCCCCGCACCCGGTTGACGAACGACCCGCCCCGGGTGCAGGGACGGATCTCGTACCGCGCCACCCGGGATGCGGAAGACATCCGCGTACTGGAGATCACCACCAACTTCGTCTGGGTCTACGCCGTCCGGAGCACCCACGCCCCGTCCGTCTCGGACGTCATCCTGGTGCACGACACGGTGATCTGGGAGGTGCCCCTCCCGGCGGACGTCATCACCGGCTCCCGAGGTCTGTGGATGCGGGACGCGAGCTCCTACGTGACGAACGTGGAGTGCGCCGGCCTGAGCAAGGGCCTCCTGGAGCTGGAGATCACGCCGACCTACGGGAACGCCGGCAGCGCCGGGGAACACCCGGACGCCGTGTACGACCTGGACCGCTCGCTGAAGGTCGCGGACCCGTGCTGAGCCCGACGGGATCCGAGCGGGACGGCTACCCCGACTGGCTGGACCGGTTGGAGCGGGAGATCCGCCCGAGCCTCGCCGTACGCCTGCGGATCTGGTGCCGGCGGCGCGCCCGCCGGCTGACGGCCGCGCTCGGCGTGGTGCTGCTGCTGGCCGCCGCGGCCGGCGCCGCCGGTTACGGCTACCGGCAGCTCCGGCGTCCGGCAGCCGCGCCGCCCCCGGCCGTCACCGGCGCTCCGGCGACCGCCGGACCGACGGCCCCACCGGACGTCTTCGCCGACACACCGGCGGCGAACTGGCCGGCGGGGGCGGCCGGAATCGTGCTGCCTCCGGCCCGGCCGACCGGCGGCTTCACCGGCGCCGAGGTGTCCGCCGGGCTGACCCGGGTCCGCGCCGCGATGCTGACCGCCCGCCTGGACCGCGCGTTCATGGCCGGCGGCAGCCCGACCCCGCTGCTGCGTCACTTCGCGCCGGCTGCCCGGGAGTCGGTGCGGAAGGACTGGTCCACCGAGACGATCGGCACGTACGCGACCAGGCTGGCCCCGGACGCCCGGCTCACCCCGGACCAGCCGCGGACGAAGGGCCGGTTCACCTACCGCGCCGTCCGGCAGGCCGACGGCGTACGGATGCTGGAGGTGACCAGCAACTTCGTCTGGGTCTACGGGTTCCGCGACCTCGGCTCCCGGTCCGGTCACTCGGTGGTGGTGCTGCACGACGAGATCGTCTGGCGGCTGCCGCACGCCGGCGACGTGGCACGGGCGGACCGGGGGCTCTGGTTGCACCGGATGTCGAGCTACGGGTGGGGCGTGGACTGCGACGCCGTGAAGCTCGGGCTGATCCGCCCCGGCGGCCTGGACCCGACCGTCACCCCTTTCCCCGGGGACCCCGACAGGCTGTACGACCCGGACCACCCGATCGAGCTGCCGGTCTCCTGTTGACGAGCGGTCAGCGGACCGCGCCGACCACGGCCCACGCGCCCGAACGCATCCGCAGCAGCAGGCCGGCCAGCCGCAGCACCACGAACAGCGTCAGCCCGGCCCAGATCCCGCCCAGCCCGAGGTCGAACCCGTAGGCCAGCCAGATCGCCGGCAGGAACCCGCCGAACGCGCACACGATCGTGAGGTTGCGCAGGTAACGCACGTCGCCCGCGCCGATCAGCACCCCGTCGAGCGCGAACACCACGCCGCCGATCGGCTGGAGCGCGACGAACCAGGGCCAGGCCGTCATTGCCTGCTCGCGTACCTGCGGATCGGAGCTGAACCACGACGGCACCACACCGGCGCCGGCGGCGATCAGCACCGCGAAGGCCACGCCGCACAGCCCGCCGAGCAGCGCGACGCGGCGGGCCACGAACCGCGCGCCGGCCGCGTCGCCGCCGCCGAGCGCAGCGCCGACCAGCGACTGCGCGGCGATGGCCAGCGCGTCGAGCACCAGCGCGGTGAAGAACCACAGCTGTACGGCGATCTGGTGGGCGCCGACCGCGGCGGCCCCGAATCGGGCCGCGACGGCCGTGGCGGACAGGAAGCTGGCCTGGAACGCGACACCACGCACGAGCAGGTCCCGGCTGAGCACGAGCTGCTGACCGATCACCCGGGGCCGGGGCCGCAGCGAGACCCGCTCGCGTACCAGCGCCGCCGCGAACAGCACCCCGGACAGCGTCTGCGCGACCGTGTTCGCCACCGCCGAGCCGACCAGGCCGAGCCCGGCCGGATAGACCAGCAGCGGGCAGAGCAGCGCGGAGAGCAGGTTCGGGCCGAGCACGAACAGCAGCGGGCGGCGGGTGTCCTGGATGCCGCGCAGCCAGCCGTTGCCGGCGGCGGCGAGCAGCAGGCCGGGCGCGCCGAGCGCCGCGATCCGCAGCCATCCGGCGGCGGCGTCGGCCACCTCGCCGGGGCCGCCGGCGAGGGTACGCGCCAGCGCGCCACCGCCGATGCCGATGCCGACCGCCACCAGCACTCCGGTGGCGAGCGCGAGCCAGGACGCCTGGACGCCCTCGGCCACCGCGGCGGCCCGGTCCCCCGCCCCGAAGCGGCGGGCCGAGCGGCCCGTGGTGCCGTACGCGACGACGGTGCCGACCCAGGCGGTGAGCGTCATGACGGTGCCGCCGACGGCCAGCGCGGCCAGCGGCACCCGGCCGAGGTGACCGACCACGGCGGTGTCGACCAGGACGTACAGCGGCTCGGCCGCCAGCACCACGAGGGCGGGCAGCGCGAGCGCGGCGATCCGCCGCGGCGAGGCGGTGACGGCTGGGGCGGCAGTGGTGCTCATCGCCGCCGATCCTGGCACGCGCCCCGTAAGGTCCGCAAGGCGGGGGACTACTTACTTACGTCGGCCAGGAACCGGGCCGTGTCACGGTGCCCGCGCAGGCGGCGCACCGGCAGTCCGGGGGCGTGCTCGGACAGCGCGGCAAGCACCCGGGGCCGGGAGTCGCGGGGGTAACGCCAGACGTAGGGCAGGAAGTCGAGATCGAGCCGCTCCGGGCAGCCCTCGGGCCGGTCGGGGCGGGCCGCCGCGCGATGTGCCCACCGGCGGCGGACGATCCGGACCAGGCAGCGCAGCCGGGAGGTGTCGCAGAGCACCAGCAGGTCGGCGCGGGGCAGCCGGAGGTCGAGCGTGCTCGCGTAGTTGCCGTCCATCACCCAGGCCGGGCGGGCGGCGAGCGCGGCCACCTCGGCGCGGAAGTCAGCCGGGGAGGAGGCGGTCCAGCCGGGGCGCCAGTAGTGCCGGTCGAGGTGGATCAGGGGAAGGTCGAGTCGCCGGGCCAGTTCACCGGCGAGCGTGCTCTTGCCGGCGCCGGAGCTGCCGACCACGAGGATGCGTCGCACCGGGCGACGGTAGCGCGGGAGCGGGTCCCCGCGCGGCGGTGACGTCGGCGCCGGACCGCGGGTGCGGCCCGGCCGGCGTCACCGCCGGACGGCGTACGTCACTGACGGGTGTCCATCGAGGTCTGCAGCGCGCGGCGCATCTGCTCGCGCGCCTCGTCGGTGGTGGTCTCGGTCTGCGGCTTGCGCTTGCTGGGCATCTGAGGTCCTTCCAGGGTGCGGACCGCCGGGACGTGGCGGTCCTACGGGCGCCCGGCGCTCCGGCTCGGCGCGACGACGGGTCGCGCCGCGACCGGAAGTCGTCGGCGGCTGAGCGCCCGGCAGCGGTCCGGGATCACCGGAGCGGCTCGCCTGGCAGCGGGAGCCCGGGTCGGTCTGACCCTGGAGGGAGGCGACGCCGGGTGCGGCACCACCGCCCGTGACCAGCGCCGCGAAGCGCCGGTCCCGCACCCAAATTAACGTTCACTTTCCAGATGCTGCCCACTGTTCCCGAAATGCGGAAAGATCAATGTCGTCGCCCCGGCCCGGCGAGGTGGTCAGCGGGCCAGGAAGTGCCAGCCCAGCCACCACCAGAAACCGAACAGCCCGATCCGGCCGACCGGCACCGGGCCCACCTCGTACCGCATCACGAACGCGCAGACGTCGGCCAGCGACGGGATCCGCGACCCCTCCCGGCGGGCGGCCCACTCCACGACGGCGAACAGCACGATCGAGACTCCGAACCCGCCGATCGCCAGTGCCCGCATCATCGGCGCACCAGTCCCCAGAACGCGGACAGCCACGCGAACCAGGCCGCCGAGCGGGCCAGGCTGTCCTCCAGCAGCGGATCGGCCAGCCGGGAGAAGGTGGGGAAGTCGTCACCGGCCGCCATCACGAACGTCGCCCCCTCGAAGACCCCGAAGACGGTCACCGGGACCAGCCACCAGAGCGCGACCGACGGCAGCCGGCGCGGCGCCGGACGCCGGGGCACCCGGTTGTTCAGGCCGACCCAGATCAACCCCCCGCCGGTGGTGAGGATGTAGAGGTTCGCGGCGGTCGAGAAGGACGGCATCTGGCCGCCGACCAGGGAGAGGCAGATCAGCACCGGCACGGAGACGACCGGCCGGTCCCAGGCCCGGGGCGCCTCGACGGTGAGCTCACGGGGATGATCCATCACCCGATTGTCCCCAGCGTCACGGACGGCGGAAAGGCTGGCACGCCTCGTAATCCCTGGAAAAGCCGCCGATCAGCTCACACCTCAGATCGCCGCCGCGCCTCGGCGCGGCAGGAATATCGGGGCAATTCCAGCCCTAAGGGCTAGAGCGTGCCGGTGGCCAGCTCGGCGCGGATCCGCCCGACCACCTCGTCGAGCGCTCCCCGGCCGGTGAAGCCGGCGGCGAACCGGTGCCCGCCGCCGCCGAGCGTCACCGCCACCCGGCTCACGTCGACAGCGCCCTTGCTGCGCAGCGACACCGCCCACTCGGCCTCGCCGGCCTGCTTGACCACACAGCTCACGTCCGCCTCGGCGGTGCAGCGCACCGAGTCGATCAACGCCTCCAGCACGTACGCGGGCTGGTCGTGGCGGACCAGGTCGTCGCGGGTCGCGTACGTCCAGACGAGACCGTGCCCGGCGGCGGCCGCCGGTTCCAGCGTGGCCCGGCCCAGCACCTCGCCGAACAGGCGGACGGCGCCGAACGGGCGGGTGTCGAAGATCCGCCGGGAGATGTCGCCGGGCCGGAGGCCGGTGGCGACCAGGCGCGCGGCCATCTCGTGCACGGCCGGGGTGGTCGCCTCGAAGCGGAACGAGCCGGTGTCGGTGGTCAGCGCGACGTACAGCCCGGTCGCCATCTCGGCGTCCAGCGTCACGCCGAGCCGGTCCAGCAGCTCCAGCGCGACCACCGAGGTGGCGGCGGCGTGCGGGTCGACCAGGTTGATCCGGCCGAACCCGCTGTTCGAGGCGTGATGGTCGAGCACCAGCGACGTGCCCGCCGTGTCCAGCCGGTCGGCCAGGTCGCCCAGCCGGGACTCGCTCGCCGCGTCGAAGCAGATCACCAGGTCCGGAGCCCGGTACGCGTCGTCCTGCGGCACCAGCAGGTCCACGCCGGGCATCCACCGGAACGGCTCGGGCACCTCCGGCGGGCCGGGGAAGGTCGCCTGGAGATCGCGTACGCCGAGCCGGCGCAGGCCCAGCCCGAAGCCGAGCATGCTGCCCAGCGCGTCCCCGTCCGGGTTCACGTGGCAGATCAGCAGCACCCGCGCGTCGGCGGAAAGATCGCGTACCGCCGCGACGGCGGCCGCCCACGCGGTCTCGGTGGGCCCGGCCGCCTCGGTCACCGGCGCTCGCCGGCGCGCGGCTCGTCGTCGTCCTCGTCCTCCGCGGAGGCCTCCTCGGAGTCCTCGTCGTCCTCCTCGACCCGGTACGGCTGGGCGTCACCCGCGTACGAGGACTTGGCGGCCAGCCGCTGCACCTCGGCGTCGGCGGTACGCGCGGCGGCGAGCAGGTCGTCGATGTGCTTGACCTGGTCCTGCACGTCGTCGAGGACGAAGGTCAGGGTCGGCGAGTGCCGCAGCCCGAGTGCCTTGCCGACGGTGCTGCGCAGCATGCCCTTGGCGCTCTCCAGCGCGGCGGCGGTGCTCGCCTGGGCCGCCGCGTCACCGAGCACCGTGTAGAAGACGGTGGCGTCGCGCAGGTCGGCGGTGATCCGGGCGTCGGTGATCGTGATCATGCCGAGCCGGGGGTCCTTGATCTGGCTGCGCACCACCGACGCGACGAGTTCCCGGATGCGCTCCGCGTGCCTGCGTACCTTGGCCGGATCCGACATGTCCCCCACCTCCGGGATCACCTGTACCAATGACGGCACCGGATCACCAGGCGATCCGGGCCGTCGGCCGGAGACGGCGGGCGCGTGGGCGCCGCCGGGTCCGACCGCCCAACGCTGAAGAACACTACCCGCGCCCGGCCGGGCGTCGCGCGGCACGGCCGGAGTGCCGCGCGACGCGCCGTCAGTCGTCCTCGCCGTGCAGACGGCGGCGGACCGACAGCAGCTCGGTCTCCGGGCGGGCGGCGACCAGCCGCTCGCAGGAGTCGAGCACCTCGCGGACGTGGGCCGGCTCGGCGGCCACCACCGCCACCCCGATCTCGGCCCGGCCGTGCAGGTCCAGCGCCCCCACCTCGGCGGCGGAGACCTCGAACTTGCGCAGCGCGGCGACGATCGGCCGGACGTAGGACCGCTTGGCCTTCAGGGACCGGGAGTCACCCGGGAGCAACAGGTCGAACAGCGCGGTTCCGGTATACACGGCGAGCAACGGTACGCCGGGTGGCGCACCCCGGCACGCGATTAAGGCGCGACAGCCACCAGCACGTCCCGCTCGATCGCCTGGTCGACCCGGTGTGTGAAGTCACCGAAGCCGGGGCCGCCGAGCACCCGCAGACCGGCGTCGGCCAGCACCGCCTCCGCCTGCGCCCGCGGCGCCACGTGGGTGTTCCAGGACAGCCCGAGCGCGCCGCCCGGACGCAGCAGCTCCCGCCACACCGGCACGGCGGCGGTGAGCAGCTCCAGCGGGCTGCGGGACAACCCGTGGTCGGTACGGCTGCCGTGAGCCACCCCGTACGGCGCGTCGGTGACGATCACGTCGGCGCAGCGGGCGCGCAACGCCTCACGGGCCCGCACGGTGTCGGTGTTGAGCACTGTGACGCGCTGGACGGCCCCGGCCCGGTGCTCGTCCCGCGACGGCGCCAGCACCGCCTCGAAGCGGCGGGCGACCAGCTTGCGGTCCCGGCGCACCGACGTCGACTCGGCGGTGTGCTTGAGGCGCTTGCGGCGCATCCAGGTGCGCAGGAACGCCGCGTACGCCTCCACGTCCTGACTGTCACGCTCGATGCCGATGCCGTCGTAGCCGTACATCAGCGCCTGGTTGAGCGTGGTGCCCCGGCCGCAGAGCGGGTCCAGCACCACCACCGGCCCGTCCAGCATCCGCGGCGCGGCGGCGGAGGCGAGCACCGTGACGTTCAGCAGCAGCCGGGTGAACTGCTCGTTGGTCTTGCCGGCGTACTTGGGGATGGTGATCAGGTCGGAGTCGTACCGGGCCAGCGGGCGCAGCGGCACCGGCCGGAGCAGGTCGTCGCCGACGCGCTCGAACAGCGCGTACGCGGCCGACAGGTTCGCCAGGTGGGCCAGGTCCCGGTCGCCCAGCCCGGGGTCGGGGGTGGTGAACGTCAGGTACTCCACGCCGCCGATCCCGGTCACCTCCGCGTCGCCCGGTGCCACGTCGAGCACGCCGGAACCGGCGAACACGGCCAGTTCGGCGCGTGCCAGCCGGGCCGCCGCGTCGGCGTAGACGCGGTTGGCCGAGGGCGCGAGGAGCAGTGCGTACCGGATCACGCCGGAGATTGTCGCAGCCTGCGGAAACGGCGGCGGGCCGGGGCCCGAAGGCCCCCGGCCGCCGACCGGTCGTACGCGTGGTTGTCAGGCGCGCGGCTTCTCGCGCATCTCGAACGTCTCGATGACGTCGCCGACCTGGACGTTGTTGTAGCCGCCCAGCGTCAGACCACACTCGAAGCCCTCTCGGACCTCGGTCGCGTCGTCCTTGAACCGCTTCAAGGAGCTGATCGTGAGGTTGTCCGCCACGACCGCGCCGTCCCGCAGCAGCCGCGCCTTGGCGTTGCGGCGGATGAGACCGGACCGGACGATACAGCCGGAGATGTTGCCGATCTTGGACGAGCGGAAGACGTCGCGGATCTCCGCGGTGCCCAGCTCGACCTCCTCGTACTCCGGCTTGAGCAGGCCCTTGAGCGCGGCGTCGATCTCCTCGATGGCCTGGTAGATGACGGTGTAGTACCGGATCTCCACGCCCTCGCGGTCGGCCATCTCGCGGACCTTGTTCGAGGCCCGCACGTTGAAGCCGATGATCGTGACCGCCTCGGACGAGGCGCTCGCGAGCATGACGTCGCTCTCGGTGATCGCGCCCACGCCCCGGTGGATGATCCGAAGCTGGACCTCCTCCGGGATGTCGAGGTTGAACAGCGCGTCCTCGAGCGCCTCCACGGAACCGGAGACGTCGCCCTTGAGCACCAGGTTGAGCGAGGTCTTCTCGCCCTCCTTGAGCTGCTCCATGAGCGTCTCGAGAGTGGCCCGGCCACGGGAGTTGGCGAACGACGCCGCCCGCCTCCGCGCCTGACGCTGCTCGGCGATCTGCCGCACGGTGCGGTCGTCCTCGGCGGCCAGGAAGGTGTCACCCGCACCCGGCACCGTGGTCAGACCCAGCACCATGACCGGACGCGCCGGACCGGCCGAATCGACCGGCTTGCCGTTCTCGTCCAGCATGGCCCGCACGCGGCCGTGCGCCCCACCGGCGACGATCGAGTCACCGGCACGCAGGGTGCCCTTCTGCACCAGCACGGTCGCCACCGCGCCGCGGCCCTTGTCCAGGTGCGCCTCGATCGCCACACCCTGCGCCGGCCCGTCGATCGGAGCGGTCAGCTCCAGCGACGCGTCGGCGGTCAGCAGCACGGCCTCGAGCAGTTCCTCGATGCCGATGCCGGGCTTGGCCGCCACGTTGACGAACATGGTGTCGCCGCCGTACTCCTCGGCGACCAGGCCGTACTCGGTCAGCTGCTGGCGGACCTTGTCCGGGTTCGCCTCGGGCTTGTCGACCTTGTTGACCGCGACCACGATCGGCACGTCCGCCGCCTTGGCGTGGTTGAGCGCCTCGATGGTCTGCGGCATGACGCCGTCGTCGGCCGCGACCACCAGGATCACGATGTCCGTGACCTGGGCACCACGGGCACGCATGGCGGTGAACGCCTCGTGACCCGGGGTGTCGATGAACGTCACCGCGCGGTCCTCGCCCTCGTGCGGGACGTGGACCTGGTAGGCGCCGATGTGCTGGGTGATGCCACCCGCCTCGCCGGCCACCACGTTCGCCTTGCGGATCGCGTCGAGCAGCTTGGTCTTACCGTGGTCGACGTGACCCATGACGGTCACCACCGGCGCACGGCTGACCAGGCGGTCCGCCGCGACCTCGGCGTCGAGGTCGATGTTGAACTGCGCGAGCAGCTCGCGGTCCTCGTCCTCCGGGCTGACGATCTGCACGTCGAAGCCGAGGTGCTCACCCAGCAGCTGCAGGGTCTCGTCGGAGCACGACTGGGTCGCGGTCACCATCTCGCCCAGGTTGAACATCTCCTGGACCAGCGAACCCGGGTTGGCGTTGATCTTGTCGGCGAAGTCCGACAGCGAGGCGCCACGGGACAACCGGACGACCTGACCCTGGCCGCGGGGCGCGCCCGAGGACATGGTCGGGGCCGACAGGTTGTCGAACTCCTGTCTGCGCTGCTTCTTGGACTTGCGACCGCGGGTCGGCCGGCCGCCCGGACGCCCGAAGGCACCCGCCGCGCCACCGCCACGGCCACGACCACCGCCGCCGGGACGGCCACCGCCGCCGACCGGACCACCCGGACGGAAACCACCGCCGGGAGCACCGCCACCGCCGCCGGGACCGCCGCGGTAGCCACCGCCACCGCCGCCACCGCCGCCGGGACCGCCGCGGTAGCCACCGCCACCGCCGCCGCCACCGCCGGGTCCACCGCGGTAGCCACCGCCACCGCCGCCGGGACGACCGGCGCCGCCGCCGGGTCCGCCGCGACCGCCACCGGGGCCGCCGGGGCGGCCGGTGGTCGGGCGCTGGCTCGGCATCGAGGCCGGGCTCGGCCGCGGCGGCATCGACGCCGGGCTGGGCCGCGGCGGCATGCCGGCCGGGCTGGGACGGGGACCGCCCGCACCGGCGGCCGGGGGCCGCTGCTGCTGGCCGCCCTGGATGCCGAACGGGTTGTTACCGGCGCCGCGCGCCGGCGGACGACCGCCGGGCCGGGCGCCGGGGCCCTGACCCTGACCCGGACCGCCGGGACGACCGGCGGCCGGGGAACCCGGGCGCGGCGGCATGGCGTTCGGGCCGGGACGCGGGCCGGGACGGGGACCGCCCTCGGCCGGAGGCTCCCGGCGTACGGTCTCGCGCTGCTGCTGGCGGGCGGCCTGGGCGGCCTTGACCGCGGCCTCCTGCTCAGCCTTGAGGGCGGCGGCACGCGCTTCGGCGGCCGCCACTTCGATGTCGTGCGCGCTCGCCGGCTTGGCGACCGGGGTCGCCGGCTGCGGCGGGCCGGGGACCGGGCCCTTGGGCTTCGGTCCGGGGGTCGGCGCGGCCGGACGCCGGGGCGGCATCGGCTTGGCCGAGACCCGGGGGGCACCCGGGGTCGGGGTGGGCGTCGGGGTCGGCGCCGGGCCACTCGGCGCGGCAGCCGGCGGGCCGGCTGGCGCCGACGAACCGGCTACGAACGCGCTACGCAGCCGCCGGGCGACTGGCGCCTCGACGGTGCTGGACGCGGACTTCACGAACTCGCCCATTTCCTTGAGCTTGGCGAGAACGGTCTTGCTTTCGACCCCGAGCTCCTTGGCAAGCTCGTGTACGCGGGCCTTTCCTGCCACTGCACTCCTCACTCCGAGGTCGTGCGGGCAGCACCCGCAGCGACCTCACTCCTGCACTTGAAGCCTGGTCATTTCAGGGACTTCATCGTGTGCTCATGTCGGTCGTCCTACCTTGCTAGCGACCCTCGACCGATCGGGATTGACCGGTCGTCGGGGGTTGCGCGTCGACGTGCTCGGCAAGCGCACCGTGGTCGGGGACCCCGGTGAGGCGCAGTGCCCGCCCGAAGGCGCGACGCCGCACCGCCTGCGCGAAGCAGGCCGGATCAGGATGCAGGTTCGCTCCCCGACCCGGCAGTCTGCGGGCCGGATCGGGCCGGAGACTGGTGTGACCAGCCTCGTCACCGATCGCGACGACCCGCAACAACTCGCTGGCCGGCGCTCGTTTCCGGCAGCCCACACAGGTGCGCTCCGGCATCGCGCGTCGTGCCACTGAGAAAGTCTACCCCTAGCTGCTCGAGATCGCTCCGCCCGGCTCCGGTACGTGATCAGCTCCGCCCCGGCCGCCGCCCGGGGCGGCGGTCTCCGCGTCGGACCGGATGTCGATGCGCCAACCGGTCAGGCGGGCCGCGAGGCGGGCGTTCTGCCCCTCCCGGCCGATCGCGAGCGAGAGCTGGAAGTCCGGCACGGTCACCCGGGCGGTACGGGTGGCCAGGTCGACCACCTCGACCCGCAGCGCCTTGGCCGGCGACAACGCGTTGCCGACGAACGTCGCCGGGTCGTCCGACCAGTCGATGATGTCGATCTTCTCGCCGTGCAGCTCGCTCATCACGGCCCGGACCCGCTGGCCCATCGGGCCGATGCAGGCGCCCTTGGCGTTGACGCCGGAGGTGGTCGAGCGCACGGCGATCTTCGTACGGTGACCTGCCTCACGCGCGATCGCGCCGATCTCCACGGTGCCGTCGGCGATCTCCGGCACCTCCAGCGCGAACAGCTTCTTCACCAGCGCGGGGTGCGACCGGGACAGCGTGATCTGCGGGCCGCGCATGCCCTTGGCGACGTGCACGACCACGCAGCGGATCCGCTCGCCGTGCTCGTACCGCTCGCCGGGGACCTGCTCGGACTGCGGCAGGACGCCCTCCAGCTTGCCCAGGTCGACGCTGACGATGCCCTTCTCGCGGCGGGTCTCGTGCGCCTGCACCACGCCGGTGACCAGGTCACCGTCGCGGCCGACGTACTCGCCGAAGTGCACCTCGTCGGTGGCCTCCCGCAGCCGCTGGAGGATCACCTGCTTGGCGGTCATGGCGGCGATCCGCCCGAAGTCGTGCGGGGTGTCGTCCCACTCCCGGGTCACCGTGCCGTCGGCGTCCAGCTCCTGCGCGTAGACCGAGGCGGCCCCGCTCTTGCGGTCGATCTCCACCCGGGCGTGCGACTCGGCGCCCTCGGTGTGCCGGTAGGCGGTCAGCAGCGCGGTCTCGATCGCCGCGAGGATCGTGTCGAACGGGATCTCCCGCTCGCGCTCCAGGGCGCGCAGCGCCGCGAGGTCGATGTTCACCTCTCCTCGTCCTCCAGATCTTCGTCGTCGTCGGTGTCGTCACCGAAGTCCTCGTCGGCCAGGTCGTCCAGGCGGTTGAACTCCACCTGGACCCGGCCGGGCCCGAGCTCGGCGTACGGGTGTTCGGCGGGGCCGGCGTCGGTCTCCAGCACCACGCGTTCGTCGTCGGCGGCCGTGATCCGGCCGGTGAGCTGCCGGTCCCCCGCGTCACCGCGGACGGTGACCTTGACCAGCCGCCCGGCGTTGCGCCGCCAGTGCCGGGGCAGGGTGAGCGGGCGGTCCACGCCGGGCGAGCTGACCTCCAGCTGGTACTCGCCGGCCACGATGTCGCCGCCGGCCTCCTCGGCCGCGTCCAGCGCCGCCGAGACCGCGCGGGAGACGTCCGCCACGGCGTCCAGGTTGATCCCGCCGTCGGCGTCCACGATCACCCGGACCACGTGCCGCCGGCCGGCGCGGGACACGGAGAGATCCTCCAGGTCGTAACCGGCCGCCGTGACGACCGGTTCGATCACCTCGCGCAGCCGGTTGCGGCGGGCGGCGAGATCGCCGCGGGGTGCGCCGCTCCGGTCCGTGCCGCGGGGCCCGTCGGCCCGGCGGGGCCGCCCGGCGGGCCCCGTCGACCGGGTGGCACGGCCACGCTGCGTCATTGCGCGCACCTCTCCTGCTGTTGCCACGACCCGTGGGCCGTGTTGTCCTCGGCCGGTGCGGGCGATCGGCCCGCCATACCGGCGCGCCACCGGGGCGTCCGCGCCCGGTGGTTGCGCAGAGCGTAACGCTTGTGGCCGTCGACGGACCCGGCGGCGCACCGAGACCCTGCCCCACGAGGCGGCGCGGATGGTGTTGACTCTGTCAGGTGGGGATCGGCAGAACACCATCCGACCAGGTCAGAGCGGGGCATTCCCGGCGCTGGCTGCTGCGCGCCGGTGGGGTCGTGGCGCTCGGCGGCGCAACAGCGCCGCTGACCGGTTGTGATCTTTTCGACCGCGACAAGGAGCCACCGGCACCTGACGCGCTGGAGCCGCTGGCCGCCGAGGCGCTCGCGCTGGAGGCCCGCTACCGGGCCGCCGCCACCGCCGCGCCGGCGCTGGCCGAGCGGCTCACCCCGATCGCCGACGCGCACCGGGCGCACGCCGAGGAGCTACGCCGCGTGATCGGCCGTCCGGCGCCGTCCGGCACCCCGGGGGCCGCCGGCTCGGCGAGCGCGCCCGCGCCCGACGCCGTGCTCACCGAGCTGCGCCGGGCCGAGCAGGAGGGCCGGACCAACGCGGCCAAGGCGTGCGCCGAGGCGCCGGCCGAGCGGGCCGCGCTGCTCGGCTCGATCGCCGCCGCGCGGGCCACTCACGTGGAGGCCCTGAAGTGAACGAACGCACCGAGCGGAGCGAGGGCCGTGAGGGCACGCCCGGCCGGCGCAGCGTGAATCCGACGACCGGCCCGGCCTCGGCCCTCGCCGACGCGCTCGCCGCCGAGTACGCGGCCGTCTGGGCGTACGGGGTGATCGGCGTGCACCTGACCGAGGCGGCGCGCACGGCCGCCCGTGCCGCCGAGGCGGCCCACCGGTCCCGCCGGGACGCGCTGCTGCTGCAACTCGCCGAGGGCTCCGGGCAGGTGCCCGCCGACCGGGCCGGTTACGCGCTGCCCTATCCGGTGACTGATCGGGCGAGCGCGCTGCGCCTGGCGGTGGAGATCGAGGAGCGGACAGCCGGGCACTGGCGGGCCGCGCTGCCGCACACCACCGGCGCGGACCGGAACACCGCGCTCGCCGCGCTCACCGACTGCGCGTTGCGCGCCACCCGCTGGCGTCGTACTGCGGGCGTGACGCCGGTCACCGTTCCGTTCCCGGGCCGCCCCGCCTGAGCGCGACGCCGGTCACCCGGCGGAACCCTCCGGTTGCGTAGCGCATACCAGGTATGCATACTCGCGGTCATGTCCATCCGTCACGGCCTGCTCGCCCTGCTCGAACGCGGCCAGATGTACGGCTACCAGCTCCGTGCCGCGTTCGAGGAGTCCACCGGGTCGACCTGGCCGCTGAACATCGGACAGGTCTACACCACGTTGGCGCGGCTGGAGCGGGACGGACTGGTCCGCCCGCTGCCGGAGAACGAGAGCGGGCAGCGGCCGTACGAGATCACCGACGCCGGTCGGGCGGACCTGGCGCTGTGGTTCGCCACGCCGATCAGCCGCGCCGACCGCCCCCGCGACGAGTTGTCCATCAAACTGGCGCTGGCGCTGACCACCCCCGGCGTCGACGTGCGGTCGGTGGTGCAGACCCAGCGCACCGCCACCATGCGCGCGCTCCAGGAGTTCACCCGGTTGAAGTACACGAGCGACAAGCCGGAGGATCTACCCTGGCGGCTGGTGCTGGACGCGATGATCTTCCAGACCGAGGCCGAGGTGCGGTGGCTCGACCACTGTGAGACGAGCCTGGTCCGGCACCGCCCGGCGCCGATCCGGGCGGTCGACCACCCCGAGGCGGTGGACCGGGCCGGCGACGAAGCCCGCCGGTGACCCGGCACGGGAGGCGCTGATGGACCCGATCGACGGGGTGCTGGAGCTGCGTGACGTACGCCGGACCCACGGCGCCGGTGAGGCCGCCGTGCACGCGCTGCGCGGCGTGAGCCTGACCGTGCGGGCCGGTGAGCTGGTGGCGGTGATGGGCCCCTCCGGGTCCGGCAAGTCCACGCTGCTGGCGCTGGCCGGCGGCCTGGACCGGCCCACCGGCGGCGAGGTGGTGGTCGAGGGCGAGGCGCTGGTCGGGCTGTCCGCCCGCGAGCTGGCCCGGCTGCGCCGCCGCCGGATCGGGTACGTCTTCCAGGACCTGAACCTGCTCGGCAGCCTGACCGCAGTGGAGAACGTGGCGCTGCCGCTGGAACTGGACGGCACCGGCGTACGGGCGGCCCGCCAGCTGGCGCTGGCCGCGCTGCGCGAGGTCGACCTGGAGGACCTGGCCGACCGATTCCCGGACCAGATGTCGGGCGGCCAGCAGCAGCGGGTGGCGATCGCCCGGGCACTCGTCGGCGAGCGCCGCCTGGTCCTCGCCGACGAGCCGACCGGCGCGCTGGACTCCCAGACCAGCGAGGCGGTGCTGCATCTGCTGCGCCGGCGGGTGGACGCCGGAGCGGCAGGGGTGCTGGTCACCCACGAGGCGCGACACGCCGGCTGGGCGGACCGGGTGGTCTTCCTGCGCGACGGGGTGATGGTCGACTCGACCGCCCCGCTGATCGGCGTCGACCACCTGCTCAGCGGCAGCATCCGGTGACCGGCGGCCGCCTCGCCGCCGTACGCGGGTCGTGGCGGACCGCGCTGCGGATCGCCCGCCGGGAGGCCCGGCGGTCACGGCGGCGCACGCTGCTGGTGCTGGTGATGATCGCGCTGCCGGTGCTCGGCCTCAGCTTCGCCGCGGTCAGCTACGACATGGGGGATCTGACCCGCGCCGAGCGCATCGAGCGCCAGCTCGGCGGCGGCGACGTCGCGCTGCGCTGGGAGAGCCTGACGCCGGTGACGCAGGACGCCTGGGGCGAGTCGGCGTGGCCGGTCCAGGGCGAATGGGTCGGCCGGACCCGTCCGGCGACCGGCGAGGAGGTGCGCGCGCTGCTGCCCGAGGGCAGCCGGGTCGCCCGCACGCGCTGGTGGATGACGTTCTCGACGCGGGTGGGCCGGCACGTCGAATCGATCGAGGCGCGTGCCCTGGACCTGACCGACCCGCTGACCCGGCCGCTGGCCCGGGTCCTCGACGGCCGCCCGCCGGTGCGCCCCGACGAGATCGCCGTCAGCCCGGCGGCGCTGCGCCGGCTGGAGACCCGCATCGGCGACCCGGTACGCACCGTCGACGGCACCACCTACCGGGTGGTCGGAGTGGTGGAGTACCCGGACAACCTCCGGGACGTGATCACGCTGCCCGGGGTGACGCCGGAGGGCGCGGCCGGCAGCGACACCTGGCTGGTGGACCTGCCCGGCCCGCTCGACCCGGGGTTGGTCGACCGGCTGAACGCGCAGGGCGTCCAGGTCGTCGCCCGCGAGCCGCTGCCGGGACGGGAGGAGTTCTCCCGGGGGATGCGCATGCCGGACGCCGACGAGGCCGGCGTCGTCGGAGTGGTCGGCGGGCTGGGCCTGCTGGAGGTGGTGCTGCTGGTCGGCCCGGCCTTCGCGGTGAGCGTCCGCCGCCGGCGGCGCGACCTCGCGCTCGTCGCGGTGGCCGGCGGCGACGCCTCCCACCTGCGCCGGATCGTGCTCGCCGACGGGGTGGTGCTCGGCGCCGGCGGGGCCGCCCTCGGCCTGCTGCTCGGCATCGGCGCCGCGTTCGCCGGCCGCCCGCTCGTCGAGCAGTACCTGCTCGGGGAGCGCCTCGGGGCGTACCGGATCTTCCCGGGCGCGCTGGTGGCGATCGCCGCGACGGCGGTGCTGGCCGGCGTGCTGGCGGCGATGGCGCCGGCCTGGACGGCGGCCCGGCAGGACGTGGCGACCGGCCTGGCCGGCCGGCGCGACGCGAGCCGGCCCCGCCGCCGCTGGCTGCTGATCGGGCTGGCGCTCACCGTCGCCGGGACCGCGATCGCCGCGTTCGCCGCCGGCCGTACCTCGCAGACAGGTGTGCTGGCCGGCGTCGCCCTGGGTGAGCTGGGGCTGGTGTTCTGCACCCCGACTCTCGTCGGCGTCCTGGGCCGGGCCGGCCGGCTGCTGCCGCTGACCCCCCGGCTCGCGTTGCGCGACGCCAGCCGCAACCGGTCGTCGGCCGCGCCCGCCATCTCGGCGGTGATGGCGGCGGTCGCCGGAAGCGTCGCGATCGGCGTCTACGTGGCGAGTGACGAGACCCGCTCCCGGGAACTCTGGCAGCCGGGCCTGCCGCCGGGGAACGTGCTGCTCACCCACTCCGGCGACATCCCGGCGGACCCGCCGTCGGCCGACGTCGTCGCGACCCGGGCCCGCGCGGTCCTGCCCGACGCCACGGTGACGCCCGTCGCGATCCCCGGCTGCGCCGTCAGCGTCCGGGAGAAGGACGACTGCGCCGCGTACGCGGTCGTTCCGCCCGAGCAGCGCTGCCCGTACGCCTCCTCCGGCCCGGTCCCCGACTCGGCCCGGCGCGATCCGCGCTGCGTGAGCCCCTTCCAGGAACCGGTCGACGTCTACCTGCCGACGCTCGTGGACGACGGCGGCGCGCTGGCCGCGGTCACCGGAGCGCCCGCCGGCGAGCTGGCCGCCGCGCGCCGGACGCTCGCCGCCGGCGGCGTGGTGGTCACCGACCCCCGGCGGGTGACGGACGGGCAGGTCCAGGTGGAGGTCAACTACAACTCCGGCGGCCCGCCCACCGGGCGTCTCCTGCCCGGGTACGCGCTGCGGGGCGGTCTCGAAGTCGACCGGCTGGTGCTCTCCCCCGCCGCCGCCGACGCGCTCGGCCTGACCGCCGTACCACTGGGCTACCTGCTGGACACCGCCGGCTCACCCACCGAACGGCAGGTCGAGATGCTGACCGACGAGCTGTTCGACCTCGGGCCCATGTCCGCGCAGGTGGCGACCGCCGACCCGCCGTCGGACCAGCGCCCGATGCTGCTCCTGCTCGCAGTGGCCTCCGGGGTGATCACGCTGGGCGCCGCCGCGGTCGCCACCGGCCTCGCCGCGGCCGAGGGCCGCCGGGACCTGTCCACGCTCGCCGCGGTCGGCGCGGATCCCCGGGTACGCCGCCTGCTGTCGCTCTGTCAGGCCGGGGTCATCGCGGTGCTCGGCTCGGCGCTGGGCATCGTCGCCGGGCTCGGCTCCGCCGTCGTCGTCCTGGCCGCGCTCAACCAGCGGTACGCGGAAGCCTGGCCGGTGCAGGCGCCGTACCCGGTGACGGTGCCCGGCGTGACGCTCGCCGCGCTGGTCGTGGTGCCGCTGGTGGCGATGGGCGGCGCGGCGCTGTTCACCCGGTCCCGCCTGCCGATCGAACGTCGGCTCGACTGAGCGCCCGTCCGGAGGGGTGACGGGGCGCGGCGCGGGCGGCACACTGGTCAGGTGTCCGCCCTGGGATCCCTCACCCGCCGTCTCGGCCACCAGCGTTGGTTCGGCGCCACCATGCGCCTGCTCGTCCCGGCCGACCGGCTGGTCGGGCGGATGACGAAGGGCCGCGTGGTCGCCTTCGGGCTCGTGCCCACGCTGGTGCTCACCTCCACCGGCCGCCGCTCCGGCAAACCCCGCAGCAACCCCCTGGTGTACGTCCCCGACGGCGACGCCTACGTGGTGATCGGCTCGAACTGGGGGCAGCAGCACCAGCCGTCGTGGACGTTCAACCTGATGGCCCACCCGGGTGCCGAGGTGGACGTCAAGGGCCGCCGGATTCCGGTCACCGCCGAGCAGGTCACCGGCGAGGAACGGGAACGGCTGTTCCAGCGGCTGGTGCAGGAGTGGCCCGCGTACCGCACGTACGTCGAGCGGGCCGGTGGCCGCGAGATCCGCGTGTTCCGGCTGGTCCCGAACGCCTGACCGCAGACGCGGCGGCGGCCCGCCGCCGGCCCGCCGCCGTGCACAATCCGACATCCGCGCCGCCGGGGCCACCCGCCCCGGTCTGGCTAGGGTTGCCGTAGGCGACCTGTCGGACGGGGGGGGTGCACCGTGGCTGTCGACGTGAACGCCGAGCGGCGTCTCGACGATCCACGGTGGCAGGTGGCCGAGCGGGTCGGTGACGCCGTTCTGCGGCGGTTCCCGGCCGACGTGCTGGCGGTCGCCGTACACGGTCCGCTCGCGCACGGCGACGACGACGGCGGCGGAGACCGCGAGGTCGGCCTGCTGGTCGTCACCTACCGGCCCGGTGCCGGACCGCCGCCCGCCACCCGGCGGGTGGACGGTGTGCTCGTCGACCTGACAGTGGCCGGGGCGGACGAATACCTGCGCCGGGCGACGACGATCACGTCCCGCTGGCCGCTGGCCGCGGACCGGTACGTCACCACGCGCGCCCTGCACGACCCGGCCGACTGGCTGCCGAAGCTGCGCGACGAGCACCTGGCGCGGCTGGCCCGGGCCCGGCCGGCGGAGTTCACGAGCGCCGCGCGGCAGGCGTGGTACCGGGGCAGCGCGGCACATGCCCGGGCGTTGCGGCTCGCCGAGTGGTACGAGACGGACCAGGCGCTGCTCATGCTCGGCGAGGCGCGGCTGGCCGCCGCCACAGTGCAGGGGCTGTTCAGCCGCACCTACTTCCGCGACCCCGGGGACGCGGTGCGGCGCACCGGGCTGGCCGGGGCGGACATGACCGAGGTGGGTGCGGTGCTGGCCCGCCAGGCCGAGGAGTTGGCCGCCCGGGGGCGCCCGGTCGACGGCACGATCGACGACCTGTTGTCCGGCTGACGGCCCGCCGACGGCTGACCGTCGCGGACGGCTCAGCGTCAGCCGATGCCGCCGCCGACGCCGATCAGCGCGCCGATCAGGTAGGTGGCGCCGGCCGCCAGCGCGCCGAGCAGCAACTGCCGCAGCCCGCTTCGCCACCAGGCGCGGTTGGTGAACCGGGCCACGATCGCGCCGGCCACGAAGAGCCCCACCCCGCCGACGGCGAGCGCCAGCCAGAGGCTGGTGAAGCCGAGCAGGTACGGCAGCAGCGGCACCAGCGCGCCGACGGAGAAGCAGACGAACGACGAGATCGCGGCGGCCCACGGGCTGGGCTGGTCGTCGGGGTCGACGCCCAGCTCCTCCCGCACGTGCACCCGCAGTGCCTCCTCCGGGTTGGCGCGTACCGCCTCGGCGACCTGCGTCGCCAGCTCGCGGGGCAGTCCGCGGGCGACCCAGGCGTCGGCCAGCTCCCGGGCCTCGGCCTCCGGGTGGCGTTCCAGTTCGCGCCGCTCCTTGGCCACCTCGGCGGCTACCTGCTCGTTGGCGGACCGGACGCTCGTGTACTCGCCGAGGCCCATCGAGATGGCGCCGGCCACCAGGCCGGCCGTGCCGGTGAGCACCACGCTGCGCGGGGACACCCCGCCGCCGCCCACACCGGCGATCAGCGCGATGTTGGTGACGAGACCGTCCATCGCACCGAAGACCGCGGGACGCAGCCAGCCGCCGGAGACGTCCGCGTGGTGCGCCTCGCGCAGCGCGGCAGGGGTGTCGGTCACGGCAGCGTCAGGATCTCGTAGCCGTCGTCGGTCACGACGATGGTGTGCTCGAACTGAGCCGTCCACCTGCGGTCCTTGGTGACCACCGTCCAGCCGTCGTCCCACATGTCGTACTGGTAGGTGCCGAGCGTGATCATCGGCTCGACGGTGAACGTCATCCCGGGCTCCATCACGTCGGTGGGGCGCGGGCTGTCGTAGTGCGGCACGTAGAGGCCACTGTGGAACGCCTCGCCGATGCCGTGCCCGGTGAAGTCGCGGACCACGCCGTAGCCGAAGCGCTTGGCGTACGACTCGATCACCCGGCCGATGACGTTGATCTGCCGCCCCGGGGCGATGGCCTTGATGCCGCGCATCATCGCCGTATGGGTCCGCTCGACCAGCAGGCGGGCCTCCTCGCTCACCTCGCCCACGCAGAACGTGGCGTCGGTGTCGCCGTGCACGCCGTTCAGGTACGCGGTGACGTCGACGTTGATGATGTCGCCGTCCTGGAGCACGGTGGTGTCCGGGATGCCGTGGCAGATCACCTCGTTGAGGCTGGTGCAGCACGACTTGGGGAAGCCCCGGTAGCCGAGCGTCGACGGGTAGGCGCCGTGGTCGCAGAGGAACTCGTGCACCACCTTGTCGATCTCGTCGGTGGTCACCCCGGGCTTGCAGTGCTCACCGGCGAGCTGGGTGGCCTGGGCGGCCAGACGCCCCGCCACGCGCATCTTCTCGATGGTCTCCGGCGTCTGCACGTGCGAGCCGCGCCACTCCTGCGGGCGCTTCTTACCCACGTACTCCGGGCGCGGGATGTGGGCGGGGACCGCTCGCCACGGGGAGAGCGTGCCGGGGGTCAGCGGCTCACGGACGGTCATGGTCCAAGCCTATCGCCGGGGGCGGTGTGCCCCTCGCCACAGGCCCGCCGGGCAGGTTGTTGCCGTGCCGCAAACGCTGTGCCATTGTTGCTCCGTGGATCAAGGGGGCGCGGCACCCGTCTTCTCCGTGACGGCGCAGGCCGACGGCGACCAGGTGCGCGTCCAGGTGACCGGCGAGGTCGACATGGCGACCGCCGACACCATGTTCCAGACCGCGCTCCGCGAGCCCGCCAAGCGGCTCACGCTCGACCTGCGGGCGGTCACCTTCTTCGACTCGGCCGCCATCCACGCGGTGGTCCGGCTCGCCCAGCGGTTCCCGGACGCGCTCACCGTGCTGCCGTCCCCGCAGGTCCGGCGCGTACTGGACATCTCCGGCCTGGGCGACCAGGAGTGGCTGGCCGGGGCCTGACCCGCCCGGGCGGCGTCGTCAGGGCGGCCCGCATCGACCGTCGTTACGATGTGGCCCATGGTCGACCCGCAGTTGCCCGAGATCATCGCGGCTTGGGGGAACGTCGAGCACGACCCGACGGCCCGCGCGGCCGCGGTCCGGGACACCGTCGCCTGGAGCCTCGCCGCAGCCGACCGCAAACGCGCGTACGAGGAACCGCTCCGGCGGGCGTGGCTGCTGGCATGCCTGGTTCCCGGCCTTCCGCCCACCGACATCGACGACGGCCAGTTCAGCTATACCGTTCGCGACCTGGCCCGACGGCCGCTCGTCGCGGAGGTGGTGGCCGCGATACCCGAGTCCCTGCCCATACTTCCCGGTGCCGAACGGTCCCAGCCTGCTGACGCGGACCGTCCGTCCGCGCGTCTGCGCGAGTACCTGCTGGTCGACGGCACTGTCAGCCTGGACGTCAGCCTCGCCGAGTTCACGCCGGACGGCGCACCCGACCTCAGCTCGGAGGGTCGCCTCGTCCCGACGTGGCACCTGTCCTGGCCCGAGGAGTCGACATGGACGCACGGCGTGGACTGGAACGACTTCGACGCCTGGACCGGCGGGATCCTTGAGGCCGAGGCGGGCGTCCTCTATGCCGAGGCGGGTGACACCGGCTGGTTCCGACTGGGGCTTGACAGCCCCCGGCCCGCCGATGACGTTCTCGCATTGTTTCTCCGGGCCGGACTCGCCGCATACCGCCGTGCCGCGAACGTGCTCGGCATCGACTGTCCGTAGATCGCTGGCTCAGTCCCGGTCGGCCAGCCGGCGGCGCAGCGTCAGCTCGGTGCCGTTCGCGGTCCGGGTCACGGTCATCTCCGCCAGCGCCTGGATCAGCGTCAGCCCGCGCCCCCGGAAGCTCGACCCGCTCGACTCCCGCCAGCGCCCGCTGTCCCGGATGGTCGCGGTGACAGTACGGTCGGCGATCGTCACCTCGACCTCGATCGTCGGGTCCGCCGGGTCGACCGGGTGCTCGATCGCGTTCGCCGCCGCCTCGGAGACGGCCACCGTCAGGTCGAACAGGTCGGTCTCGCCGACGTGGTGGGCGACGAGGAAGTCCTCCAGCCGCTTCCGCAGCACGCTGAGCCGGGTCGGGTCGGCGGGCAGGCGCAGCGCGAAACGGTTCAGCTCGGCCGCCTCAAGCGCGAGCACCGCCACGTCGTCGTGCCGGGACCGCCCGGCGACCCGCTCGACCACGGCGTCGACCAGGTCCGCCACGTGCGCGGCGCGCGCCGTCGCGTCCGCCCGCAACTGGCCCAGCCCGGCGTCGATGCCCGCGGACCGGTCCTCGATCAGGCCGTCCGTGTAGAGCAGGAGCCGGCTGCCCGGGGCGAGTTCTCCCTCGGTGGCCGGGTAGACGGCGCCGGGAATGGCCCCGATCGGCGGTCCGAGGGCCCGATCGTGCAGGAAAGCCACGTCGTCTCCTCGGATCAGCAGGGGTGAGGGATGGCCCGCGCTGGCGTACCTGATACGGCCGGTGCGCGGGGAGAAGCCGAGGCAGACCACAGTGGCGAAGGAGCCGCTGCCGGCGGAGTGGACCAGCCGGTTGAGCCGGGTCAGCGCCTCGCCCGGGTCGTAGCCCTCCAGGACGTACGCCCGCAGCGCGTTGCGGAGCTGGCCCATCGCCGCGGCGGCCCGCACGCCCTTGCCGACCACGTCGCCGATGACCAGCACCAGGTCGTCGTCGGCGGTGGCCATCACGTCGTACCAGTCGCCGCCGACCTCCACGTCGGCGCTGCCGGGCAGGTAACGGCTGGCCACCACCGCGCCGGGCAACTGCGGCAGCGTACGTGGCAGCAGGCTGTGCTGGAGCGTGGTGGCGATGTGGTGCTCGGCCTCGTACAGCTGGGCGTTCTCCAGCCGTACGCCGATCAGCCGGGCCAGTTCGGTGAGCGCGGCCTCCTCGGTGCCGCCGCCCTCCCGGCGCCACACGCGCAGCTCACCGAGCTGCTCGCCGGACGTGCCGGTCAGCGGCAGCACCACTGTCGGCTCGGCGGGCAGGTCGCCGCCGGCGTCCTCCTCGTGGCGGGCGCCGGTGGCGGTGACCCGGACGCGTCCGGCCTCGGCCAGGCGCAGCGCGTGCCGGGCGGCCACCCGGACCACCTCGGCTGTGGACCGGGCGGTGTTGATCTCCACGGCGGCGTCGGCGAGTGCCCGCAAACGGCGGATGATCTGCCCGCGCAACTGGCCCAGCTCGACGTTGGCCCGGACCCGGGCCACCAGCTCCTGGCTGGAGAAGGGCTTGGTCAAGTAGTCGTCGGCGCCGGTGGACAGACCGGCGACCTCCTCGGCGGCACCGGCCCGCGCGGAGAGCAGCACGATCGGCACGTGCCGGGTGGCCGGGTCGGAACGCAACGCGGTGACCAGCCCGAAGCCGTCCAGCCGGGGCATCATCACGTCGGTCAGCACCAGGTCGAACGGGGTCTTGACGGCCAGCCGCAGCGCCTCCGCGCCGTCCGGCACGGCCACCACCTCGTACGCCGGGGAGAGCAGCCGCACGACGTGCTCGCGCAGGTCGGGGTTGTCGTCGGCGAACAGGATCCGGCCCGCGCCGCCGGTCGTGCCGTTCGCCTCGGGCAGCCCGACGGGCCGGGCCACCTCGTCGGTCCAGAGCGCCGTCTCGGCGACGTACAGGCGGGCCTGCGCCGGCTCACCCAGCGACATCGGGGAGAGGGCGGACACCCGGTCGGCGGGCAGGTGCGCGTACCCGAAGGGCATGGTCACTGTGAACGTCGTACCCCGGTCGACGACGCTGTGCGCGGTCACCGTGCCGCCGTGCATCTCGACCAGCTCGCGGACCAGGGCGAGCCCGATGCCGGTGCCCTCGTGGGTACGGGAGCGGGCGCCGGCCACCCGGTGGAACCGCTCGAAGACCTGCGGCAGTTCCTCCGGCGCGATGCCGACGCCGGTGTCGGTGACCTCCAGCACGGCGGTCCCGTCAGCGGCACGCATCCGGACCCGGATCTCGCCGTCGAAGGTGAACTTGACCGCGTTCGACACCAGGTTGAGGACGATCTTCTCCCACATGTCCCGGTCGACGTAGACCGGCGCGGGCAGCGGCGGGCAGTCCACCACCAGGCGCAGCCCGGCCCGCTCGGTGGCCGAGCGGAACGTGCTGGCCAGCCGTGAGGTGTAGTCGGACAGGTCGGTGGGCTGGTAGCGGGCGGCCAGCCGACCGGACTCCAGCCGGGAGAAGTCGAGCACCGTGTTGACCAGCTTGAGCAGGCGCAACCCGTTGCGGTGCATGACGGTCAGCCGGTCGAGGTACCGGTCGGGCACTTCCCGGTCGACGAGCAGTTCCTCGAGCGGCCCGAGGACCAGCGTCAGCGGGGTACGGAACTCGTGGCTGACGTTGGCGAAGAAGTTGGTCTTGGCGCGGTCCAGCGCGGCCAGCTCGGCGGCGCGGGCGCGTTCCTGCTCGTACGCCCGCTGCTTGCCCACGGCCCGGGACACCTGCGCGGCGACCAGGTCGACGAAGTCGCGGTAGTCGTCGGTGAACGGCAGCCGGCGCGACACGCCGAGCAGCAGCACGCCGGCCGGCTCGTTGGTGGCGGTCAGCGGCAGCAGGAGCGCCCGGTCGGCGGCGTCCGGCGGCACCGCGCCCGGCAGGTCGGCGGTGGCGATCCAGCGCGGCTCGGTGAACGGCCCGCCGTCGGGCAGTCCGGGCGGCGGGCCGGCGACGGTGGCCGGGTCCACGCCCGAACAGCCGCCCGGCACGAGCGACCCGCCCTCACCCTGGAACCACAGCGCGCTGAACGGCACGTCGGCGCGATGGGCGTCGAGCACCCGGGTGACGGCCTGACCCAGTTCGAGCAGGCCGGGCACGTCGCCCAGCTCGTTGCCCAGCTCGGCGAGGGCGCGCAGCCGGCGCTCGCCGAGCACCCGGCCGGTGGTCTCGTTCACGAAGCAGAACACGCCGCCGACGGTGCCGTCGGCGCTGCGGATCGGGTCGTACGAGATGTCGAAGTAGACGTCCTCCAGGAATCCGTGCCGGTTCAGCACGAAGGGATGGTTCTCGCCCCGGTAGGCCACACCCGTGCGGCGTACGCCTTCCAGCAGCGGGCCGAGCACGTCCCAGGTCTCCGCCCAGTACCGCCGTGCGGACTGGGCGATCACGGCCGGGTGCTTCTCGCCGATCGTCGGCCGGTAGGCGTCGTTGTAGAAGGCGAGGTGCTCGTCACCCCAGAAGATGACGATCTGGGCGCGGGACGACAGCATCGTGCTCACCGCGTGGGAGAACGCGGCGGGCCAGCGGTCCGGGCTGCCGAGGGCGGTGGTCGACCAGTCGAAGCGGCGCAGCCGCTCGCCCATCTCGCCACCGGCGGCGAACGCCGCGGTCAGCAACGGCGGTAGTGACGCCTCGCCGGCCGCCGGGAACGAACGATCATCGTCCCCGCCCCCCAGGGCCGAGCCCATGCAGCCTCCCGCTCCGGCATGATCACGACGGCCGGCGATTCTCCGCCGACCGTCCCCGCCTACTACCCCGACGGAGGAGCAACGTAACGCACCCGCACCGTTCGACGCTGCTTACCTACGCCTCATCCTGGCGTAACCGGCGGGCCGGGGCGAGTCGGGCAGTCCTCGCCGGTTGACCGGGCCGCGGATTCGCCTTTTGCCCCACCTACGAAACGCGGGTGTGTGATCTGGCCGACATCGCGGAGCGGACCAGCGCGGCCACCGGCCGCGGGTCGGCCTCGTTCTCCGGATGCCACTGCACGCCGAGCACGAAGCGCCGCGCCGGGTCCTCCACCGCCTCGATCACCCCGTCGTCGGCCCAGCCGGTCACCGCCAGGCCGCCGGGGTCGGCCACCGCCTGATGGTGGTACGAGTTGACCCGCTCCACCCCGGCCATGACCAGCCCGGTCAGGGTGTCCGGGGCGAAGCGCACCGGGTGCGCCCCGTACACGCCCGGCGCGGGACGGTGCCCGTCGTGCCCGACCACGTCCGGCAGGTGCTGGTGCAGCGCGCCGCCGTACGCCACCGCGAGCAACTGCATCCCCCGGCACACGCCCAGCACCGGCAGGTCGGCGGCGAGCGCGGCGGTGAGCAGCGTCATCTCCCCGGCGTCGCGGTCCGGACGGCTCTCGGTACGCGGGTCCGGCGGCTCGCCGTACCGCTCCGGGCCGACGTCCGCGCCGCCGGCGAGCAGCAGCCCGTCCAGCAGCCCCAGCACGTCGGCGTCGGCGTCGTCGGGGGGCAGCACCACGGCCCGGCCGCCCGCCGCGGTGACCGCCCGGACGTACGCGTGCGGCACGAGCGTCGCCGGCACGTCCCGCCACACCGGCCCAGCCGGCCGGCTCGACGTACGCGGTGATGCCGATGACCGGCCTCATAACGGAGTGACGTAGGCGCCGGTGATGCCGCCGTCGACGACGAACTGCGCGGCGGTCATGAACGAGGCGTCGTCGCTGGCGAGGAACGCCACCGCGGCGGCGATCTCGGCGGGGTCACCGAACCGGCCCATCGGCACGTGCACCAGCCGCCGGGCGGCCCGCTCCGGGTCCTTGGCGAACAGCTCCAGCAGCAGCGGCGTCGCCACCGGCCCGGGGCACAGCGCGTTGACCCGGATGCCCTCGCGGGCGAACTGCACGCCCAGCTCCCGGGTCATCGCCAGCACCCCGCCCTTGCTCGCCGTGTACGCGATCTGCGAGGTGGCCGCGCCCATCAGCGCCACGAACGACGCGGTGTTGATGATCGAGCCCTTGCCCTGCCGGCGCATGTGCGGGATGACGTACTTGCAGCACAGGTAGACGCTCGTGGTGTTCACCCGCAGCACCCGCTCCCAGGCGTCCAGCCCGGTCTCCAGGATGGAGTCGTCGTCCGGCGGCGAGATGCCCGCGTTGTGGAACGACACATCCACCCGTCCGTGCCGCTCGACCACCCCGTCGAACAGGTCGCGGACCGCCGTCTCGTCGGCCACGTCGGCGGCGACGAACTCCCCGTCCACCTCCTGCGCCGCCCGGGTGCCGGCGTCGGCGTCGATGTCCACGCACACCACCCGGGCGCCCTCGGCGGCGAAGCGGCGTACGGTGGCCAGCCCGATGCCGCTGCCCGCGCCGGTCACCACTGCCACCCGGTCGGAAAGCCGTCCCTGCACTGTGATCACTCCTCGGTGCCGATGAACACGTTCTTGACGTCGGTGAAGGCGTGCAGCGCGTCCGGACCCAGCTCCCGGCCCAGGCCGGAGCGTTTCATCCCGCCGAACGGGGTCCAGTAGCGCACCGAGGAGTGCGAGTTGACGCTGAGGTTGCCCGACTCGACGGCGCGGGCCACCCGCACCGCGCGCCCGACGTCCCGGGTCCAGATCGAGCCGGAGAGCCCGTACTCGGTGTCGTTGGCGAGCCGGATCGCGTCCGCCTCGTCGTCGAACGGCAGGACCGAGACGACCGGGCCGAAGACCTCCTCCTGCCAGTGCCGGTCCGCCGGGGAGTCGGCGAGCAGCACCGTCGGGGCGTACCAGAAGCCGGGGCCGTCGGGGCAGGAGCCGGTGAATGCGACGTCCGCCCCGTCGACGTAGCCGGCGACCCGGTCCCGGTGCCCGGCGGAGATGAGCGGGCCCATCTCGGCCGTCTCCCGGGCCGGGTCCTCCACCCGCAGCGCCCGTACGGCCGGTTCGAGCAGTTCCAGGAACCTGTCGTACACCTGGCGCTGGACCAGGATCCGGGAGCGGGCGCAGCAGTCCTGGCCGGCGTTGTCGAAGACCGCGTACGGCGCGGTGGCCGCCGCCTTCTCCAGGTCCGCGTCGGCGAAGACGATGTTGGCCGACTTGCCGCCCAGCTCCAGCGTCACCCGCTTCACCTGGGCCGCGCAGCCGGCCATGATCCGGGTGCCGACCTCGGTCGAGCCGGTGAAGCAGATCTTGCGGACCGCCGGGTGGGTGACGAACCGCTCGCCGACCACGCTGCCCCGACCGGGCAGCACTGTGAACACGCCGTCGGGCAGGCCGGCGTCGCGGGCCAGCTCGGCCAGGCGCAACGCGGTCAGCGGGGTCAGCTCGGCCGGCTTGAGCACCACCGTGTTGCCGGCGGCGAGCGCCGGGGCGAAACCCCAGCCGGCGATCGGCATCGGGAAGTTCCACGGCACGATCACCCCGACCACGCCGAGTGGTTCGTGGAACGTGACGTCGAGCCCGCCGGGCACCGGGATCTGGTGCCCGGTCAGTCGTTCCGGCGCGCCCGCGTAGTAGTCGAGCACGTCGCGGACGTTGCCCGCCTCCCAGCGCGCGTTGCCGATGGTGTGCCCGGCGTTGCGCACCTCCAGCTGGGCCAGCTCCTCCAGGTGCGCGTCGACAGCTGCCGCGAACCGCCGCAGCAGCCGCCCCCGATCCCCCGGCGCCACATGACGCCACGACTCGAACGCGACAGCCGCCCGCGAGATCGCGGCATCCACGTCGTCGACCGAGCACCCCGGAACAACCCCGATCCCCGCCCCGTCAACAGGCGAGATCACCTCACCCACGGTTCCCCCTCTCCCTCTCACCCCGGTGATCTTGCAGTTGGCGCCCCGGCGAAACCCGCATAACGCCCAATCCGGGGGCCGCAAGTGCAAGATCGCGGGGGCGGGAGCGGGAGCGGGGGCGAGGGAGGGCGGCGGGGTCAGAGGCGTTCGAAGCCACGGGTCAGCTCCCAGTCCGTCACCGCGGCGTCGAAGGCGGTCAGCTCGACCTTGGCCTGGTTGGCGTAGTGGGCGGCCACCTCGTCGCCGAACGCCTCCCGGGCCACCTCCGAGCGCTGCCACAGGTCAAGCGCGTCACGCAGCGTGGTGGGCACCCGCTCGGCGTCCGGGTCGTCGTACGCGTTGCCGGTGCACTCCTCCGCCAGCTCCAGCTCGTTCTCGATGCCGTGCACCGCCCCGGCCACCAGCGCGGCGATCGCCAGGTACGGGTTGACGTCCGCCCCCGGCACCCGGTTCTCCACCCGCATCCCCTGCCCGTGCCCGACCAGCCGCAGCGCGCAGGTGCGGTTGTCGGTGCCCCAGCGAAGCGCGGTCGGCGCGAACGAGCCGGGCTGGTACCGCTTGTACGAGTTGATGTTCGGCGCGAAGAAGAGGCTGAACTCGCGCATGGTGGCGAGCAGCCCGGCCAGCACCCGCTGCCCGGTGACGCTCAGGTGCGCCGGCCCGTCCCCCAGCATCGCCGACGAGCCGGAGGCGTCACGCAGCGAGAAGTGGATGTGGCAGGAGTTGCCCTCCCGCTCGTTCGGCTTGGCCATGAACGTGATCGCCATGCCCTCCTGGGCGGCGATCTCCTTGGCGCCGTTCTTGTAGATGACGTGGTGGTCGGCGCAGCGCACCGCCTCGTCGTACCGGAACGCGATCTCGTGCTGGCCGAGGTTGCACTCGCCCTTGGCGCTCTCCGGCGTGAGCCCGGCCCCGGCCATCTCGGTGCGGATGCGGCGCAGCAGCGGCTCGACCCGCGCGGTACCGAGCAGGGAATAGTCCACGTTGTACTGGTTGGCCGGGGTCAGGTCGCGGTAGCCGCGCCGCCACGCCTCCTCGTACGAGTCGCGGTAGAGCACGAACTCCAGTTCGGTGCCGGCGTACGCGGTCAGCCCGTGCGCGGCCAGCCGGTCGAGCTGGCGGCGCAGGATCTGCCGGGGTGAGGCGACCACCGGGCCGGAGCCGTCCAGCCACTCCAGGTCGGCCAGCAGCAGCGCGGACCCGGGCTGCCAGGGCGTCCGGCGCAGCGTGTCCAGGTCGGGGCGCATGGCGAAGTCGCCGTAGCCGCGTTCCCAGCTCGACATCGCGTACCCGTCGACCGTGTTCATGTCGACGTCCACAGCGAGCAGGTAGTTGCAGCCCTCGCTGCCGTGCGTGACCACCTGGTCGAGGAAGTAGGGCGCGTGGAACCGCTTGCCCTGCAGTCGGCCCTGCATGTCGGTGAGGGCGAGCACCACCGTGTCGATCTCACCCTCGGTGACGGCGACCCGCAACTGTTCCAGCGAGAGCGGCGTTTGCTTCATCAGGGGCCTCCATGACCAAGGTCTACTGGCAAACCGGATCACCGTCAATGCCCCGGCGGGGCCGGTGGCGAAACCGAGGAGCACACATGCGCCGTCGTACCGTCGCGGTCGTCGCCGCCGTCCTCGCGATCGTGCTGGCCGCGACCGACGCCCACGCGGGCAACCGGCCCACCGAGCGGCGACCGGCGGACGGCCCGGCCCGGCCGGTCCCCGCCGACGCGCGACAGCGCCCGGTCGCGCTCGACCTGCGCGGCTTCGACGGGCGCGCCGGCTGGTCCGGCTACGACCTGACCCGCCCCCGCGTCGTCGCGACCGGGCTGGAGGCGCCGTGGGGGCTGGACTTCCTGCCCGACGGCAGCGCCCTGGTCGCGCAGCGGGACCAGGGCACGATCCTGCGCGTACGCCCGGGACGCCCGGCCCGGCAGGTGGCCCGGATCGCCGACGTGGCCGCCGGCGGCGAGGCGGGCCTGCTCGGGCTCGCGGTCTCCCCCCGGTACCGCCGGGACCGGTGGGTCTACGCCGCCTACACCACGGCGGCCGACATCCGGATCGTCCGGTTCCGCCTCGGCTCGTCGCGTGCGCCGCAGGTGCTGGTCAGCGGCATCGCCCGCAGCGCCGTCCACGACGGCGGCCGGATCGCGTTCGGGCCCGACGGCATGCTCTACGCCGGGATCGGCGACGCCGGGGTGGCGGCCCGCGCGCAGGACCTGACCAGCCGCAACGGCAAGATCCTGCGGATCCGGCCGGACGGCGGCGTGCCGGCGGGCAACCCGTTCCCCGGCTCGCTCGTCTACAGCTACGGCCACCGCAACGTGCAGGGTCTCGCCTGGGACCGGCACGGCCGGCTGTTCGCCACCGAGTTCGGGCAGAGCACCTGGGACGAGGTGAACCGGATCGTGCCCGGCGGCAACTACGGCTGGCCGCTCGTCGAGGGCGTCGCCGGTGACCCCCGGTTCCGCGACCCGGTCGTCGTCTGGCCGCCCGCGCAGGCGTCCCCGAGCGGCGCCGCGTTCACCAGGGGCACGCTCTACGTCGCCGCGCTGCGCGGCGACCGGCTCTGGGCGGTGCCCGTCGACGCCGCCGGCCGCGTCGGCGTACCGGTGGCGGAGCTGGCCGGCACCTACGGCCGCCTGCGTACCGTCGAGGTGGCGCCCGACGGCGCGCTGTGGGTCGCGACCAGCAACCGCGACGGCCGCGGCACGCCGGCGGCCGGCGACGACCGCATCCTCCGCTTCCCGCTCACCCACCGCCGCCCCACGATCTGACCCCGGGGGTACGCGGACAGCCGGCGGCGTCACATCGGCTGGACCCAGGCGGACCGCCACTGCGGGGACGGGTCCGTGCCGAGGCTCGTCCAGTACTCACGGCCGTCGACGATCCGCCCGTCGCGCACCGTCCAGAACGATGCGACCCGGTGCACGCCCATCCCCTCGTGCGGCACCTCCACCTCGGACACCACTGTGTCGCCCGCTGCCACCACCCGGAGCACCCGGATCGACCAGCCCTCCGGGTACTCGGCGTTGATCTTCACGTAGTTCTCGCGGCCCACGATCCGCTCGGCGCTTACCGGCCACTCGACCACCACGTCGTCGGCCAGCACCTCGCCGACGCCGGTCCAGTCCCGGGCCTGCATGCGATCCCACAACGCGCGTACCACCGCTTCCGAGTCCATGGCCGGATCATGGCAGGCCGCACCGACACGTCACGACGGCTCGGCGGGTTCGGGCTCGGGCTCGGCCTGGTCGACGGTGCGGCGCGGGCCGGTGAACCACTTGCGGGCCGAGGCGTACCACCAGACGGCGACGCCGAGCAGCACGCCGCCGATCGCGATGGGCGCGTAGTTCACAGCCGTCCAGCTGAAGTCGGGGTTGCCGGGCACACCGGCCGGGACGATCGGCAGCACGAAGTAGACCGAGATGACAGCGATCTCGACCACCGCGATCCAGCCGAGCAGCTTGTAGCGCCGGCCGAGCGTCCACGGGCCCGGGGTGAACCGGTCGCCCATCCGCAGCCGCAGGAAGATCGGGATGATGAAGGACAGGTACAGCCCGATCACCGCGACCGACACCACCGCGTAGAACGCGACCGGGATGCCGCCGCGCTGGTAGAGCGCGGGCAGCGTGAGCACGAGCCCGGCCAGCGTCGCCCCGATGATGGCGTTGACCGGCGTGCCGTTGCGGTTCACCCTCGACCACAGCCGCCAACCGGGCACCGCCCGGTCCCGGCTGAACGCGTACGCCATCCGCGACATCGAGGTCACGCAGCTCATGCCGCAGAAGAACTGCCCGATGGTGGAGATGATGATGACGACCTTGAAGAAGAACGGCGTCAGCGCGGACTCGAAGATCGCCCCCGAGAAGCCGCCCGCCTCGTTTATCGCGTCCACGTCGGTGGCCGCGAACAGGAACGCCAGCAGCAGGATCCAGCCGCCCACCGCGGAGTAGAAGATCGACCGCCACAGCCCCTGCGCGGCGGCCTTGGAGGCACCCCGGGTCTCCTCGGAGACGTGCGCGCAGGCGTCGAAGCCGGTGATCGTGTACTGCGTGAGCAGGAAGCCCAGCGGCAACACGTAGAACCAGAACGCCAGCCCGCCGGTGTCGCCGTCACCGAAGCCGGAGTTGTTGAACCGCTCGGTGAAGACGAACTGGAAGCTCTGGTGATTGTCCGGGACAAGGACCAGGATCAGCACCACGGCGGCCGCGCCGGCCACGTGCCACCAGACCGAGACGTTCTGGAGTACGTCGATGATGCGGTGCCCGTAGATGTTGATCAGCCCGTGCAGCGCGAGGATCACCACGAACAGCCCGAACGTCTGGTGCCCGGTGCCGGCCCAGCCGTCGAACAGGGCCGACAGCGTCAGGTTGAGGAACGTGGCGCAGCCGTAGTCGACCGACGCGGTCACCGCGACCAGCCCGATCAGGTTGAGCCAGCCGGTGAACCAGCCGTGCACCGGCCGGCCCATCGTCGCCGCCCACCAGTAGATCCCGCCCGCTGTCGGGTACGCCGACACCAGCTCGGCCAGGCAGAAGCCGATGATCAGGATGAACAGCGAGATCAGCGGCCAGCCCCAGGAGATCGCCACCGGGCCGCCGTTGTTCCACGCCTGGCCGAACGTGGTGAAGCAGCCGGCCAGGATCGAGATGATGGAGAACGAGATCGCGAAGTTGGAGAAGCCGCTCCACTTGCGGCGCAACTCCTGTTTGTAGCCGAGTTCGGCGAGTCGCCGGGCGTCGTCGTCCATCGGCTGCTCGGCGGTCGGCGCGGGCGTCGTGGCCACTGCACACCTCCTCGAGGCGATGCTCGTGCGAGTGCTCGCAGTGTGCTCCCGGCCGATCAAGGGGGTCAATACGTACCCCGGAAATTGCGTTGTCGCCCGATCCCACCCGGGGCATCATTGTGGGCGTGACCAGGCCCGACCCGACGGGCCGGCACCGGGCGCTCGGCAACGCCCGGTCCGCGGCGGCGCGCGGCGTCCACCTCTCTCTCACTGATGTACGGCGATCGGCCGTACCCTCCGGACGCCCCGCGCCGCCGCACCTCTAGACGAACAGCAACCCCGCGACCCACAGCGCGGCGATCATCAGGCCGGCGGTGAACTCCAGCACCATCGACAACCCGGCCGCCTTGAGCGCCTGCACAGTCGCCGGCCAGGCCAGGCGGGTGTCGCCCAGCCGCAGCCGCTCCGCGCCGAAGATCCCGCCGACGAAGCCGATCGGCAGCCCGACCACCGGGATCACGAAGAACCCGACCAGGCCGAGCAGTCCGCCCGCAAGCAGGGACGTGGTGGGCACCGCGGTCCGCTTCAGGTTCCGCCCCGGCCAGAGGTACTTGAGCACGGTGCCGCCGGCGGCGATCACCGTGGCGGCGGCGAGCACCGCCCAGCGGCCCGGTCCGGCGTCGCCGAACAGCGTCCACACCAGCACGCCGCCCCAGCACAGCGGCAGTGCCGGCAACCCGGGCACGATCACCCCGGCCAGGCCGGCGACGATCGCCAGCGCGGCGACCACCGACACCACGGCCTGCGAATCGGTGAGGCTCACCGTTCTCCCTTCCTCGCCTGCCGCGTGCGCGGGAGGTGTTAAGCGGGGCCCCCTCCTCTACCGGAGGCGTTAAGAGGGGGCCCTTCCTTACCCGCCCAGGCGGGCGCGGATGCCGTCGGCCGGCATCGGGGCGCCGAACAGCCGGCCCTGACCGGTGTCGCACCGCAGCGCCCGCAGCCGTTCGGCCTGCACCTCGGTCTCCACCGCCTCGGCCGTCACCGACAGCTCCAGGGCGTGTGCCAGCCGGACCAGCGCGTCCACGATCCGCTCGTCCCGGTGGTCGGCGACCGCGTCGGCGCCGTCACCCCGTATCCCCTCGACGAACGGGCCGGCCAGCTTCACGCAGTGGATCGGCAGCCGCCGCAGGTACGCGAGGTTCGAGTAGCCGGTGCCGAAGTCGTCGATGGCCAGCCGCAGCCCGAGCCCGGCGAGCTGGTGCAGCGTCCGCAGCGGCTCGCCGGCGCTGCCCATGACGGCGCTCTCGGTCAGCTCCAGCTGCAACAGCTCGGCCGGCAGGCCGGTGTGCTGCAACGCCTCGGCCACCGTCTCCACGATGGCCGGGTCGTCGGCCTGCCGGGCGGCCAGGTTGACGCTCATCACAGGCGTGGTGTCCGGGTACGCGCGCCGCCACGACTCGGCGTCGCGGCACGCCTGACGCAGCACCCAGGCGCCGAGCCGGACGATCAGGCCGGTCTCCTCGGCCAGTCCGATGAACCGGTCCGGCCCGATCAGCCCCAGCTCCGGGTGCTGCCAGCGCACCAGCGCCTCGACCGCCACCATGGTGCCGTCCAGCAGCGACACGATCGGCTGGTAGTGCAGCACGAACTCGCCCCGGTCCAGCGCGGCGGGCAGGTTGGCGGCCAGCGCGGAACGGGCGATGTCGGCGGCGCTGCGCTCCGGGTCGTACACCGCCCAGCGGCCCCGGCCCTCCGCCTTGGCCCAGTAGAGCGTGGTGTCGGCGGCCTTCATCAGGTCGCCGACACTCGTCTCCGCCGCCGGGCACTCCACGATGCCGATGCTCGCCGACACGGCGAGCTGCTGGTCACCGACGTGCACCGGCGCGGACACCGCGGCCAGCGCCAGCTCGGCGACCTCCACCGCGTCGTCGATGCCGCCGTCGGAGTCGACCAGGATCACGAACTCGTCACCGCCCATCCGGGCCACCAGGTGACCCCGGCCGGCCACGCAGTCGCTGAGCCGGCGGGCGATCACCTTGAGCAGCCGGTCGCCCAGGTCGTGGCCGAGGCTGTCGTTCACCGCCTTGAAGCCGTCCAGGTCGATGAAGCACAGCCCGACACGCTGGTCCGGACCGGCACGGTCGAAGACGTCGCCGAGCGACTCGAAGAACAGCGTCCGGTTGGGCAGGCCGGTCAGCGGGTCGTGCAGCGCCTGGAAGCGCAGCCGCTTCTGCAACTCGTACCGCTGGGTGATGTCCTCCACCATGGCGACTGTGAACCGGGGACGCCCGTCGTCGTGCCGGATCAGCGAGACCGCGAGGTCGGTCCAGACCACGCTGCCGTCCTTGCGGTAGTAGCGCTTCTCCACCCGGGCGCTGTCCCGCTTGCCCTCGATCAGCTCCTGGTACAGCTCCCACATCCCGGCCGCGTCGTCGGCGTAGGCGAGCGCCGACACGTTCATCCGCCGCATCTCCGCGACTGTGTAGCCGAGCATGTCCGCGAAGGACTGGTTGACCTCGATGATCCGCCCGTCCACACCGGCGATGCCGATCCCGATGGCGGCGCCGGTGAAGACCGCCCGGAAACGCGCCTCGCTGTCCCGCAGCGCCTGCTCGACGGTGTCCCGGGCCTGCCACGCGGACCGGGCGATCCGCTCCTGCTGGCTGAAGACCCGGTCGCGCAGCGCGCGGGCGAACCCGGCGGCGAACGCGCCCTGGAGCAGCGCGACCCGCTCGCGCAGCTCGGGCGACTCGGTCCGCGACGGCAGCACCCAGGGCAGGAACCGGTCGCCGAGCGCCTGCACCGACCAGTCGAGCACGCCGGGCTCGGTGAGGTGCGCCTCGACCAGGGCACGCCCCACCTCCTCCGCGGGGCGGGCGGAGAAGGTGGGGGCGAGCAGGGCCTCGCCGAGCCGCTCGGTGAGCGGCACCAGCAGGCGCTCGGTCTCGGCCGCGCTCAGCGGCACGAACCCGATGCGGCGCACCGCGCGAGCCCACTCGGCGGCGTACGCGGCGGCGCCGGGCCGGCTGACGTCTCCCCCGTCGCTGTCCGGGGCGCGCATGGGCTCAGCCGGCGGCGCGGTCGTGCCGGGCGACGCCGCCGAAGGCTCCGAACCGTTCCGGATGCTCGTCCACGTCCGACGGGGAGTCGGGCCGCCACAGCGGCATGTGCACCACGCCCGGTTCGAGGATCGTCCAGTCGCCGAAGAAGCCGGTGATCTCGGCCCGCGAGCGCAGCGTGATCTCGGTGGCGGTACGCGCCGACAGCCGCTGCGCGTCCAGCATCTCCTGCGGCTGGTCCTCGAACGTGGAGTGGGAGATGACCAGGTAGCTGCCGGGCGCGGCGGCGGCGCGCAGCGTGGCCAGGATGTCGGCCGGGCGGTCGGCGTCGGGCACGAAGTGCACCACGCCGGCGAGCAGGATGCCCAGCGGCCGGTCGAAGTCGATCAGGCCGCTGGCGCGGGCGTGGTCCAGGATCAGCTTCGGCTCGCGCAGGTCGGCCAGGACCGCGGTGGCCCGGTCGTTGCCGGCGAGCAGTTCGTGGCTGTGCGCCACGGCGACCGGGTCGATGTCCACGTACACGATGCGGGCGTCCGGGTTGGCGGCCTGCGCGACCTCGTGCACGTTGCCGACGGTGGGGATGCCGGAGCCGATGTCGAGGAACTGGTCGATGCCGGCGTCGAGCAGCACCCGTACGGCCCGGCGCAGGAACTCCCGCCCGGAGCGCATGGTGGCGGCCAGGTTCGGCGTCATGGCCGCGATCTGTTCGGCGAGCTGCCGGTCGATCTCGAAGTTGTGCGCCCCACCAAGGAAGTAGTCGTAGACCCGGGCGGCGCTCGGCCGGCTCAGGTCGATCTCGGTGGGCAGGCTCTCCGGCGTCTGCATCGCTCGGTCCCCCAGGTCGTCGTCCGCCGTCGATGGCGGATCATGTGGTCCAGACCACTCTAGGCCGGTACGGCCGGGTACGGGAGATCCACAGCGGGCGATGCTGCCGCCCCGGGTCAGTCGGCCGATTCCAGCAGCAGCGAGATGCCCTGGCCGACGCCGATGCACATGGTGGCGAGCGCCCGCCGGCCGCCCCGGCGGCGCAGTTCCAGCGCGGCGGTCAGCGCCAGCCGGGCGCCGCTGGCGCCGAGCGGGTGACCCAGCGCGATCGCCCCGCCGCCCGGGTTGACGTGCTCGGCGTCCTCCGGCAGGCCCAGCTCGCGCAGCACCGCCACCGACTGCGCGGCGAACGCCTCGTTCAGCTCGATCACGTCCACGTCGGTGAGCGCCAGGCCCGTCCGGTCGAGCAGCTTCCGGGTCGCCGGGACCGGGCCGATGCCCATGATCCGCGGCGGTACGCCCGCCGACGCGGCACCGCGTACCCGGGCCAGCGGGGTGAGGCCGTAGCGTTCGACGGCGGCCGCGGAGGCGACGAGCAGCGCGACGGCGCCGTCGTTGACGCCGGAGGAGTTCCCGGCGGTGACGGTGCCGCCCTCGCGGAACGGGGTGGGCAGCGCGGCGAGCTTCTCCAGCGACGTCTCGCGCGGGTGCTCGTCGACCTCGACCAGCTTCGTCTCGCGCCGGCCCACGGGCACCGTCACCGGGACGATCTCCTCGGCCAGCCGGCCGTCGGCCTGCGCCTTGGCGGCCCGCTGCTGCGACCGGTACGCGAAGGCGTCCTGCGCGGCCCGGTCCACGCCGAACTCGGCTGCCACGTTCTCCGCCGTCTCCGGCATCGAGTCGATGCCCCACCCCTTCTTCATCAGGGGGTTGACCAGCCGCCAGCCGATCGTGGTGTCGTACACCTCGGCGGTGCGGGCGAACGGCGTGGCCGCCTTCGGCATGACGAACGGCGCGCGGCTCATGCTCTCCACGCCGCCGGCCACCACCAGGTCGGCCTCCCCGGCGACGATCGCGCGGGCGGCGGAGGCGAGCGCGTCCAGGCCGGAGCCGCAGAGCCGGTTGACGGTGCTGCCCGGCACCTCCTCCGGCAGGCCGCCGAGCAGCGCGGCCATCCGGGCCACGTTGCGGTTGTCCTCGCCGGCCTGGTTGGCGCAGCCGAGGATCACGTCGTCGGTGCGGGCCCAGTCGACCGACGGGTGGCGGGTCACCAGCTCGCGGACGACGTGCGCGGCCAGGTCGTCGGGGCGGACCCCGGCCAGCGCGCCGGCGTACCGGCCGATCGGGGTGCGGACTCCGGCAACGAGATAGGCCACTGTCATCGCGCGTACGTCCTTCGGGGGTGGGAAGGGGCGGTCGGCGGGTCGCGGGGGTACCCGGCGTCAGGATATCCGTGACCGGAGCGGATAGGTTTGCCGCATGTCCGGGGCTCAGTTCAGCGCAGAGACCAGCGGCGGCGGCGCGTTCGTCCGCCAGCCCAACCGGTTCACCGGGCGGGTCACCCCGCACTCCACGTCACCGGAGGGCGGCGGGCCGGACGAGCAGGGACGCTGGCCGCTGGAGGCGGGCCGCTACCGGCTGATCTGGTGCCGGGCCTGCCCGTGGGCGCACCGGGCCCGGATCGTGCGTGGCCTGCTCGGGCTGGACGAGGTGATCTCGCTGGGCACCGTCGACCCGATCCGGGACGAGCGGGGCTGGCGGTTCGCGCTCGACCCGGACGGCTTCGACCCGGTGCTCGGCATCGGTTTCCTGTCCGAGGCGTACCTGTCCACCGATCCGGACTACACCGGCCGGGTGACGGTGCCGGCGCTCGTGGACACGCTCACCGGCCGGGTGGTGACGAACGACTATCCGCAGCTCACGCTCGACTTCTCGACCGAGTGGCGGCGGTTCCACGCGCCGGACGCGCCGGATCTGTACCCGGTCGAGCTGCGCCCGGAGATGGACGCGCTGATGGCGGAGATCCACCGGGACGTCAACAACGGCGTCTACCGGTGCGGCTTCGCCACCTCGCAGGAGGCGTACGACGAGGCGTTCACCGCGCTGTTCGCCCGCCTCGACGCGCTGAGCGAGCGGCTGGCCGGGCGGCGCTACCTGATGGGCGACGCGATCACCGAGGCGGACGTGCGGCTGTTCACCACGCTGGTGCGCTTCGACGTGGCGTACCACGGGCACTTCAAGTGCAACGAGCGCAAGCTCACCGAGATGCCGGTGCTCTGGGCGTACGCGCGGGACCTGTTCCAGACGCCGGGCTTCGGCGAGACGGTGGACTTCGACCACATCAAGCGGCACTACTACGGCACGCACGACATGATCAACCCGACCCGGATCGTGCCGCTGGGGCCGGATGAGTCCGGCTGGACCGCCCCGCACGGACGTGGCTGAGGACACAGCCCGCCGGATCGCCGCCGCGTTCGCCGCCGTCTGCCTGGCCGCCGGCGTGGCAGCGGTGACGGTCGCGGTCGTCGCCGGTCCCGGTCCCGGTCCGACCGGGTACGTGAGCGAAGCGGGCATCACGGACAGCGGGTACGCCGGGGCGTACCGGATGGGGATCTTCTCGGTGGCCGCGTCGCTGCTGCTGCTCGCCGGGGCGTTGCCACCGGGGTTGCGCGCGGCGGCCGGGCTGCTCGGCGCCGGCGCGGTCGCCACAGTGGTATCCGGCGCGGTGACGTGCAGCGTGGGCTGCCCGCTGCCGCCGTTCGAGGCGACCACTGTGGCCGACGTGGTGCACGGCGGGGCCAGCATCGTGGCGACCGCCGCGGTGGTGCTCGCGATGCTGGTGCTGCTCTTCTCCCCGGCTGCGGACCAGGGGCTGCGGCGGATCGCCGCGGTCGGCGCGGCGCTGGCGCTGCCGGTGGCCGTCGTGGTCGCGCTGGCGTTGCTGCTGGTCGGGCGCAGCAGCCTGCTCGGGGTGTCGGAGCGGGTGCTGCTGGTCGTGGCCGCCGCCTGGGGGCTGGCCACCGCCGGCTACCTGGCTGTAAGGAGCCTCACCGGCGACGGTCCTTCCGTTCCGGCCCGGGAGGGGAGTAACGTATCGCGACGATGACCAATGTCTGGTGCCTCACCGAGCGCCTGTACGTCGATCTCCGACGGCAGGCCAGCGGCGTCTGTCCGGCCTAGTTCCACGCCCCGACGCCCGCCTTCCCTCTCCAGACCTTGGATTCGTCCCCATGACCTCCGCCTTGCGCAGAATCCCCTTCTCCGTCCAGATCCTGCTGGGCCTCGTGCTCGGCGTGGCGCTCGGTTTCCTCGCCCGCGCCGCCGACCTCGCCTGGCTGACCAGCACGCTCGACACCGTCGGCGGCCTCTTCGTCCAGCTGCTCAAGCTCGCCGTGCCGCCGCTGGTCTTCACCGCCATCGTGGTCAGCGTGGTCAGCCTGCGCGGCGTCGCCAACGCCGCCCGGCTGGCAGTCAAGACTCTGCTCTGGTTCGCCGTCACCGCGCTGATCGCGGTGAGCATCGGCATCGGCCTCGGCCTGCTCACCGACCCCGGCCGGGGCGTCAACCTGGACCCGGCCGGCGCCACCGCGCCGAAGACCACCGGCTCCTGGATCGACTTCCTCACCGGCATCGTCCCGACCAACCCGGTCGGCGCGTTCGTCGAGGGCAACGTCCTCCAGATCGTCTTCCTCGCCCTGGTGGTGGGCACCGCCGCGCTGCTGGTCGGCGACGCCGCCGAGCCGTTCGTGGCGCTCAACCGCTCGCTGCTGTCGATCGTGCAGAAGGCGCTCTGGTGGGTCATCCGGCTCGCCCCGATCGGCACGCTCGGCCTGATCGGCAACGCCGTCGCCTCGTACGGCTGGGACCTGCTGGCCCCGCTCGCGAAGTTCACCACAGCCGTCTACGTCGGCTGCGCCCTGGTGCTGTTCGTGGTCTACCCGGTGCTGCTCGCGGTGGCCGGCAAGCTCAACCCGCTGCGCTTCTTCGCCGGCGCCTGGCCCGCCATCGAGCTGGCCTTCGTCTCCCGCTCCTCGGTGGGCACCATGCCGGTGACCCAGCGCTCGGTCGAGCGCCTCGGCGTCCCCCGCGAGTACGCGTCCTTCGCGGTGCCGTTCGGCGCCACCACGAAGATGGACGGCTGCGCCGCCATCTACCCGGCGCTCGCCGCGATCTTCGTGGCGCAGGTGTTCGGCGTGAACCTGGGCGTCACCGACTACCTGCTCATCGCGTTCGTCTCGGTGGTCGGCTCGGCCGCGACCGCCGGCCTGACCGGCGCGATCGTCATGCTCACGCTGACCCTGAGCACGCTGGGCCTGCCGCTGGCCGGGGCCGGCCTGCTGCTGGCCATCGACCCGATCCTGGACATGATCCGTACCGCCACGAACGTGGCCGGGCAGGCCGTCGTGCCGACCATCGTGGCCGCCCGGGAGGGCACGCTCGACCGGGCCGCGTACGACTCGGCCGGCAAGCGCGACCTGATCGAGCCGGTCGAGACCGAGCGGCTCGACCCCGTACCCGCCTGATCCACACTCCAACGGGTGCGTCTCCCACAAGGAGGCGCACCCGTTGCCCTGACCGGAGGATCCGAGAATGAGCGCCCTGTTCACCCCGCTCGCCCTGCGCGGCGTCACCCTGCCCAACCGGATCGCGCTGGCGCCCATGTGCCAGTACAGCGCCGGACCGGACGGCCTGCCCACCGACTGGCACCGCGTCCACCTGGGTTCCCGCGCCGTCGGCGGGGCCGGCCTCGTCATCACCGAGGCGACCGCAGTCGTGCCCGAGGGCCGGATCAGCCCGCAGGACACCGGCCTCTGGTCCGACGCGCACGTCGACGCGTGGCGGCCCATCACCGCGTTCGTCGCCGCTCACGGCGCGGTGCCGGCCGTACAGCTCGCGCACGCCGGGTTCAAGGCGTCCACGTACCGCCCGTGGGCGCCGGCCCGTGGCGGCGTGCCGGACGCCGAGGGCGGCTGGACCCCTGTCGGCCCGGGCGACCAGCCGTTCGTCCCGGACTACCGCACCCCGACCGCGCTCGACGAGGCGGGCATCGCGGCCGTGGTGGACGCCTTCGCCACCGCCGCCGGACGGGCGCTGGACGCCGGGTTCGCCGCCGTGGAGATCCACGCCGCGCACGGCTACCTGCTGCACGAGTTCCTGTCCCCGCTGACCAACCGGCGCACCGACGGCTGGGGCGGCGACCGGGCCGCCCGGATGCGGCTCACCCTGGAGGTGGCCCGCGCGGTACGCGCCGCAGTCGGCGAGTCGGTGCCGGTGCTGACCCGGATCTCCGCCACCGACTGGACCGACGGCGGCTGGACCGTCGAGGACAGCGTGGTGCTCGCCGGGGAACTGGCCGCCGCCGGAGTCGACCTGGTCGACACCTCCTCCGGCGGCGCGGCGGCCCGGGCGTCCATCCCCGTCGGACCCGGCTACCAGGTGCCGCTGGCCGCCCGCATCCGCCGCGACGCCGGGGTGCCCACCGGAGCGGTGGGGCTGATCGTCGAGCCCGAGCAGGCCGAGCAGATCGTGGCCGGTGGCGAGGCGGACCTGGTGCTGCTGGGCCGGGAACTGCTCCGCGACCCGTACTGGCCGCGCCGCGCCGCCGCCAAGCTCGGTGCCACCCCCGCCTGGCCCGACCAGTACGCCCGAGCCTTCTGACCGGGTGGACCCCCGAGGGGTCAGCCGGCCAGGTGGTTCCAGCGGGGTTCCAGGTCGGCCCAGGTGCCCTGGTCGGCCACGGTGCCGTCGATCAGCACCACCACGTGGTCGGCCCGCACCAGCGCGGCCCGCTTCGCGGTAGAGCCGACCACTGTCACCCCGTGCTCGCGCAGCGCCGCCCACAGCGCCAGCTCCGTGCTCACGTCCAGCGCCGACGACACGTCGTCGGCCACCAGCAGCTCGGTACGCGGGGCGAGCGCGCGGGCCAGCGCCAGCCGCTGGAGCTGACCACCCGACAGCCGGGTGCCCTTGTGGCCGATCAGCAGCCCGAGCCCGCCCCCGGCCGCGGCCAGGTCGTGTTCGAGCTGGGCGGTCGAGACCGCCCCGGCGGCGTCCACCTGGTGGCCGAGCGCGATGTTGTCGGCCACCGTGCCGGAGAGCACCCGGGGTAGCTGACCGACGTACCCGACCTGGTTGGGGCGCAGGAACATCTCCGGCTCGGTCACCGGGTCGCCGTTCCAGCGCAGCTCACCGACGTGGTGGACGATCCCGGCGAGCGCGCGCAGCAGCGACGACTTGCCGGACCCGACCGGGCCGACGACCAGCACCAACTGCCCGCGCTCGACCACCAGGTCGACGTCGCGGACCGCGAGCGTGCCGTCGGAGTGCAGCGCGCCGAAGCCGGCCAGCTCCAGGCGGCGCAGCGGGTGCCGGGGCGGCGGCTCAGGCGCGGGCGCGGTGCCGGCGACCATGTCGAGGCCGGGCACCGGCGCCGCGTACACGGCCTCGCCGGTCATCGCCACCGTCCGCTTGGTCCACACCCGCGCCGACGGGTACTGCGACACCAGTGACGCGGTGGTCCACGCGAACCAGCGGGCCGCGCCCAGGGTGGAGACGGCCACGAGCGTGGCGCCGGCGGACAGCTCACCGGCCAGGTAGAGCGCCCACGCGCCGATCGGCAGCAGGCCACTGGCGACCGACGGGGTGGACCGGGCCCACACCTGCATGGCGATCTCGCGTCGCTGCCGCTCACTGCGTACCTCGTCCAGCCGGGCGAGGTGGCGCAGCACCGGGCGGGTCGCGCCGGCCAGCTTCACCGTACGGGCGGCGGACAGCGCGGACACCAGCGCGGTGGCGAACGCGGCGCGCGCCTTCACAGTGCCGGCGGCGGTGCGTTCCAGCCGCGGCCCGAACAGCGTCGCCGCCAGCCCGGAGACCACCATCGTGCCGACGAAGAACAGCGCCGGCACGAAGCTGCCGGTCACCAGCGTCATGGTGACCACGATGACCAGCGAGATGAACTGGTCCATCAGGTTGTCGGCCAGGTGCACCACCCGGTCGGTGTCGCCGCCCTGTGCCACCACCTCGGCCGGGGTGTGCCCGCTGACCCGGCGGGCGCCGGTCTGCCCGTGCACCAGCCGGGCGCTGATCCGCAGCATCTGCCGGATCCACCACTGCGGGAACCACAGGTTCGTCAGGTACGGCAGCGGCAGCACCACGAGCAGCGCCGCCACGATGCCCAGCGCCGGCAGCCACGGGTCGCCGCCGCCGACCAGGTCGGCCCAGAGCCAGGGCAGCACCGCGCCGTCCATCCCGAGCACCGTCATCACGACGAACAGGGCGACCGAGAGCAGGCCGTACCGCGGGTCGTTGGTGCCGAGCCGGAGGATCTCCCGCATGGTCCGCGCGGGAGGTGCGGGCGGCGCGGGTGGCGGGTCGGTGCGCGGCACGGCGGCCGGCCGCGTCGCGGGCGCGGTCGGCGTGGCGGGCGCGTCGTCCCAGGCGGGCGCGTCGAGCAGGTCCACGCCGCCGCGCCGGGCGCCCACACCGGCGTACGCCCCGGCGTGACTGGTGGCGAGCAGTTCGGCGAAGCGGGCCGACTCGCGCAGCGGACCGGCCTCCAGCACCGCGCCGTCGGCCATCACGACCACCTCGTCGCAGCGGCGCACCGAGGAGAGCCGGTGCGCGATGACGATGCCGATCCGGTCGGTGAGCAGCCGTTCGGTGGCTTCGCGTACCCGGTTCTCGGTGACCGGGTCGAGCCGCGCGGTGGCCTCGTCGAGGATCACCACGTGCGGGTCGCGGACCAGGATGCGGGCGAACGCGACGAGTTGCTCCTGCCCGGCGGAGAGCACGTACCCGCCGTCGCCGAGCCGGGTGTGCACGCCGTCGGGCAGTTCGGCGATCCAGCCGGCCAGGCCCAGCTCGGCCAGCGCCCGCTCGGCGGCGTCCAGCAGCTCCGGGTCGAACAGCGCCACGTTCTCGGCGAGCGTGCCGGCCAGGATCTCGGTGCGCTGCGGCACCACGGCGATCCACCGGCGCAGCTCCTCCACGTCCAGGTCGACCAGGTCGGTGCCACCGAGGAAGACCGTGCCGCGCGGCACGTCCACCGCCCGGGTGAGCACCTTGGCCAGCGTCGACTTGCCCGAGCCGGTACGCCCGACGAGCGCGTACGAGCGGCCGCGGACGAAGTCCAGGTGCACGTCGCGCAGCGCCGGCCCACGGTCGTCCCCGCCGGCCGGGTAACGGTAGGTGAGCCCGCGCACGGTCAGGTCGCCGTCGACCGGGGTGGCCCCGCCGTCCGGCTCCTGGGGCGAGCCGGCCAGCAGTTGCACCCGGCCCCACGCGCCGAACGCCTGCTGCAGGTGCGGCACCCAGCGGGCGATGTGCTCGACCGTCGCGCCGAACGCGATGGCCAGCAGCCAGATGGCGGTGAGCCGGGCGGCGTCGACCCGGCCGGTGGCGAGCGCCCACGCGCCGCCCAGCACCACGCCGGCGATGCCGACCCGGACCGCGCCGGCGGCGGCCGCGGTGACCTGGGCGGAGAGCCGGAACACCCGGACGCACCGGGCGATCACCTCGGCCGCGCGGCGGGCGTAGAGGCGCAGCACGTACGGCCGGGCGAGGCTGGTGCGCACGTCGTCCTGCCCGTGCACCGCCTCCTCCATCACAGCCGCGAGGTCGGACCACGCCTCCTCCTCGGCCATCCGGGCCGGGGCGATCCGGGCGGTCGGGCGGCGCAGCGTCACCGCGAGCAGCGAGGTGAGCACGATCATGCCGACACCGGCGGGCCACCAGACGATCAGCGCGCTCACCGTCGCGAGGGCGCAGACCGCGAGGCCCTGCGCCAGCCGTACGCCGGTGTTCCGCATCTCGGCGGCGACCTGGTAGACGTCGTTGTCGATCCGGTCGAGCAGTTCGCCGACCGGGGTGGTCTCCAGGGTGGGCAGGTCCTGACCGAGCGCGACCCGGCAGAGGCGCCGCCGCACGTCGGCCGACCAGTCGGCGGTGAGCCGGGCCATGATCAGGCCGATCAGGAGGTCGGTGACGACAGCGGCGACGAGCGCCACGGCGAGCGCGACGAACCAGCCGGAGGAGCGGTGCACCAGCACCGGTCCGGCCAGCGCGGAGGCGGCGGCCTGGCCACCGGCGCCGAGCACGATCAGCAGCAGGACCGCCGCCATCCGCCGGGGCGCCGTGGCCCAGAGATCTCGGAGCAGGCGCATGGAAGGTCCTCCGGACTCGGATCGGTGGGGGCGGTGCCGTCAGCCTCACCCTTCCGGCGGCCCGGAATCAACCGAATTACCGACCGCCGGTCAGGTCCGGGCGACCCGCCGGACGATGCCGAGCAGCGACTCCTGCACCTCGTCGATCGGCCGCTCCGGCGAGAAGACCAGCCAGTCCACCGCCACCACGAGCCCGACGCCGAACAGCGCCGAGCTGGCGGTCCGCACGTCCAGGTCGGCCGGGAGGTCGCCGCTGTCCACCCCGGCCCGCACCGTGTCGGCGATCACCGCGATGGCCTCGCCGCGCAGCAGCCGCAGCGTCTGCTGCCACTCCCGGTTGGTCCGCCACATCTCCGAGAGCAGGAGCTGGGCGAAGGCGCGGTAGCGACGGATGTACTCCAGCTGGGCGCGGACCAACGCGCCGAGCGCCTCCAGCGGCGGCAGCCCGTCGACGGCGGCCCGGAACTCGGCGGTGAGCAGGCCGATGCCGTGCCGCAGCAGTTCCTCGAACAGGACCGTCTTGGACTCGAAGTTGTAGTAGACGGTCCCCTTCGCCACGCCGGCCCGGGCCGCGATGTCGTCCACGGTGGTCGCCGAGAAGCCCTGCTCGGCGATGAGGTCCACCGCGGCCACGAAGAGGCGCTGGCGGGTGTCCTCGCGCCGGCGTGTCCGTCCGTCCGTCACCGGCTCATCCTCACATGGTCAGTTCGGGATGCAGCTTGGCCGGGGTCAGCCGCCGGGAGCGGCGGGCCGCGCCGACGGTGAGCACCATGGCACCCAGCCCGAACGCCAGCAGCACCAGCGCGCCGGTGACCACCGGTGCTGTCGTACCGCCGTTGATGGTGTGCCGCAGCCCGTCCACCACGTACGTCATCGGCAGCCAGGGGTGGATCGCCTGGAAGAAGCCGGGCGAGGTCTGCACCGGGTAGGTGCCGCCGGACGAGGTGAGCTGGAGCATCAGCAGCGCCAGCGCGGCCAGCCGGCCGGCCGGGCCGAGCGCCACGCCGAGCAGTTGCATGATCGCGGTGAACGCCAGCGAGGTGAGCGCGAGCAGCCCGAACGTGGCCGGGCCGTGCCTCGGGTCGAGCCCGAGCCCGAGCGTCACCACCGTGTAGAGCACCGCGACCTGGGCCAGGCCGATCCCGGCGGCCGGGAGCCACCCGGCGAGCACGACCCGCCAGCCGGGCGCGCCGGACATCACGTGCCGCCGGTTGACCGGCCGCAACAGCATGTAGGTGATCATCGCGCCGACCCAGAGCGCCAGCGACAGGAAGTACGGGGCGAAGCCCACGCCGTACGAGCCGGCCGGGTTCTGCGAGTCGCGGATCAGGCCGACCGGGTCGCCGAGCACGCCGGCGCGAGTGGCCGCGTCGTCGTACCCGGGCAGTTTCCGCTCCCCGGCGGCGAGCCCGTCGGCGAGGTCGCCGGCGCCGCCCTCCAGCCGGGTCAGCCCGTCGACCAGGCGGTTGCTGCCGCTGCCGAGCTGGGCCAGGCCGCCGTCGAGCTGGCGGGCGCCGGTGGCGAGCCGGTAGAGGCCGCCGCGCAGCTCGTGCGCGCCGGTCGACGCGTCGCCCAGCCCGTCGCGGAGCTTGGCGCTGCCCTGGGCCAGCGTGGCGAGCCCGCCGGCCAACTCGTTGACCTTCGCGCGGGCGGAGGCGACGTCGTCGGCCAGGTGCGGCGCGGCGGCGGCCACCTCGCGGGCGGTCTTCGACACGTCGGTCATCTGCTTGCGCAGCGCGGCCATGTCGGTCTTGTCCAGGGCGGCCACCACTGAGCGGGCCTGCGTGACGGCCCGGTCGGCGGCCTTGCGGGCGGCGGCGAATCCGGGATCGTCCGCCAGTTCGGGGTGTTCCTTCGCTACCGCGTCGAGCCGGTCGCGGACCTCCTCGGCGCTCGCGACCACCTCGGCGGCCCGGCCCGGCAGCACGTCCAGTCCGGCGGCGAGTTGCTGGGCGCCGTCGGCGACGAGCGTGGCCGCCTTCTCGATCTTGTCGGCGTTGCGGCGCAGCACCGGCTCGTACTTGTCGGCGGCGGCGTTCACGGTGGCCGCCGCCGCCTTGGTCTCGGTGGCGGCGCGCCCGGCGCCGTCGGCGAGCTGGGCGGCGCCGGTACGCAGCTGGTCGAGGCCCTTGGCGAGCTTGTCCGCGCCCTGGACCGACTGGTTCAGTCCACCGGCGAGCTGCCCGGCACCGTTTCCGGCGTCACCGAGCCCGTCGGCGAGCTGGTCGGCGCCCCGCTGGGAGCTGCCGAGCCCGTCGGCGATCTTCCCGGCGCCGTCGGCGGCGCGTCCGGTCTCGGCCTTGGCGTCGGTGAAGCCGATCAGCATCTTGTCGAAGTAGGTGGCGGCGGTGCTCTGCGCGGCGGCGGCCCGGATCTCGCTGAACGCCGACCGGGCGAGCAGGCCGGACAGGTAGTTGGTGGCGTCGTCGTTGACGACCTTCAGCTCGCCCTGCCGGGCCGGGCGGTCCGGTTCCGGGCCGGCGGCGAGCGTGGCCGAGAAGTCCTCCGGGATGGAGAAGACCAGGTGGTAGCGCCCGTCGCGCAGCCCCTTGGCCGCGTCGGCCTGGTCGGTCACGGTCCAGCCGAACACCTTGCGGTCGAGCAGTTCCTCGGTCAGGTCGCGGCCGGCGTGCACCTCGCTGCCGTCACCGGCGGTGGCCGGGCGGTCGGCGTTGACCAGGGCGACCGGGATGCGGTCCATCTTCCCGTAGGGATCCCAGAACGCGTACAGGTAGAGCGCGCCGTAGAGCAGCGGGACGATGGTGAGCACCGCGAGCGCGGCGCGTGGCAGCCGGCCCCGGGTCATCCGGCGCAGCTCGAACAGGGCCAGTCGCAGGACGCTCATGCGGGCACCTCGGCGGACTCGGCGGGAACGGTCAGGGCGGGGACGGGCACTGCCGGGTCGCCGATGCGGTGCACGGTGGCGGCGACTCCGGGCTCGACGGCGCGGGCGCTGGCGACCACCGCGTACCCCTGGTCGGCGAGGCGTTCCAGCGCGCCCCACATCCACTCCCGCTCGGGGCGGTCGGCGCCGGCGTCCACGTCGTCGGCGACGATCAGGTTCGGGCCGCTCAGGCTGGCCAGCACCAGCCCGAGCACCTGGCGCTCGACCGGGGTGAGGTCGCGGCCGTACCGGTCGGGGTCCAGCGGCGCGTCGGTGAGCCCGGCACCGGCGATCGCGGCGGCGTAGGCGTCGCGGCGGTAGGCCCGGCGGGCCCGGACCGCGGTGACCGGTACCAGCCGGCGCCGGCGGCGTGGCACCGGGCCGAGCAGCAGCAGGCGTTCGGTGATGTGCTCGGCGACGGTGAGCGTCGGGTCGGGTTCGTGCACGCCCGCCACCTGGCCGAGCGCGGCCGGGCCGCGGCGGCGCAGCTCGCCGTGGTTGTGCGGGAAGCGCCCGGCCAGCGCGAGCAGCAGCGAGGTGCGTCCGCTGCCGGGCGGGCCGGTGACGGCGTGCAGCTCACCGCTCGCGGCGGTGAGGTCGACGTCCCGGTAGACCCAGCCGCGGCGGGTGCGCAGGCCCAGGCCGCTGGCCTCGACGATGTTCATTCCGACCCCGGATTCCGAACTGACTAGTCAGTATAAAAACATGCCCAGCATAGCGTCGGGTGTCCGGTTCGGGACGTGTGGCGGGAGTGATCCTCAGAACAGCACTGTGGCGAGCGTGCCGACCGGGCGGAAGCCGCAGCGCTCGTAGACCCGGCGGGCAGGCAGGTTGAAGTCGTTGACGTAGAGGCTCACGGTGGGCGCCACCCGCTCCAGCGCGTCGCGGACCACGGCGGCCATCGCGGCGGTGGCGATGCCCCGGCCACGCCACTCGGGCGCCACCCAGACGCCCTGCACCTGCGCGGTCCGGCGGGTCACCACCGCGAGCTCCGCCTTGAAGACCACCCGCCCGTCGACGAAGCGGGCGTAGGCGCGGCCGGCGCGCACCAGCTCGGTCACCCGCCGCCGGTAGCCGCGCCCGCCGTCCTCGGCCAGCGGCGACACCCCGACCTCCTCGGTGTACATCGCCACCGCCGCCGGGAACAGCAGGTCGATCTCGCTGCCGCGTACCCGGCGCACGTGCGGGTCGGGCGCCACGGCGGGCAGCGCGTCAGTCGCCAGCAGCGGCTGGTTCGGGCGTACGTCCCGAGCCGGCCCCCAGTGCGCGGAGAGGCGGTCCCAGAGCCCGAGCACCGCGTCGGCGCGGCCCACGATCGAGGAGCAGAGCCGCTCCTCGGCGCTCAACTGGTCGGCGAACGCGGTCACCGCCGACTCGGACGCGAGCACCGGGGTCAGGTTGCCGCCCAGCCAGCAGATCGACTCCAGGTGCCGGCGGGAGCCGTACCCGAGGATCCGCGCCTCGGCCCGCCACCACGCCAGCCCGCGTGCCGCCACCCGCTCGGCGACCTGCGCGCCGGCGTACGGGTCGAGGTCGAGCAGCCGCTCGACCGCGCGGCGCTCCGACTCCCCGAGTTGGCGTACCGGCACCGTGAGCACGGCTACCAGCCTGCCAGATCCACCCCGGCGTGCGCGGGCCGACCGGGCACCCGGATGGACGGCGCTCAGGCCGCTGGCGCCGGCACCGGTTCAGGCACGGCCGGCCGGGTCCGGGCGGCCCAGCGCACCACCGGCGGCACCAGCGCGCCGAGCAGCAGGAACACCACGCCGAGCACCAGCCAGCCGGGCACGCCCCAGCCGATCGCGAGCGTGGTCACCACCACCGGGGCGACCATCGAGCCCAGTTGCATGCCCATCCCGTACGCGCCCTGGTACTGCCCGTGCGCGTGTGCCGGGGCCAGGCCGAAGGAGATGCCCCATCCGGCCGCCGCGTGCCACAGCTCCCCCACGACGTGCACCAGCGCGCCGGCCAGCAGCAACGGCACCGCCACCGCGACCGGCACGCCGCCACCGGCGGCGAACAGCGCGCAGGCGACAGCGAGCAGAACACCCGCCCGGCGGGCGGCCCGGCCCGCGCCGGTCAGGTCCTCGGTGCCCCGCGAGGCGCGGACCTGGAACAGGATCACCACCACGGTGTTGACGAGCAGGCACGCGGAGATCAGCCAGTTCGGCGCCGTGGTGTGCCCGGCGATCCAGAGCGGCAGGGCGATGTTGATCAGCGAGAAGTGCATGGACATGAGCCCGTCCAGCACGGTGAAGGCGAGGAACGGGCGGTCCCGCAGCGCGATCAGCCGCGGACCGTGCGCCGGGGCGGGCATCGGCGGCACCGGCGGGAGCCGGAGCAGCACCGCCGCCGCCAGCACGTAGGTGGCGGCGTCGAGCAGAATCAGCATGACGTACGCGCCGCGGGTGTCGGCGGCGAGCGCGAACCCGGCCAGCACCGTGCCCACCGAGATGCCGACGTTGGTGACCGCGCGCAGGTAGGCGCGGGTGCGGACCCGCTGGCCGGGTGGGACGGCGCCGGCGATCAGCGCGCCCCGGGCACCACGGGTGCCCGCGTCGGCGACCGCCATCAGCACGCCGACCACCAGGAAGCCGGTGAACGAGCGCACCGCCACCAGGGCGGCCGTGCACCCGGCGGAGGCGAGCAGCGCGGCCATCTGGAGCCCGCGCGGGCCGAGACGGTCGGCGAGGTAGCCCATCGGCGTGCTCGCCACCAGGCTGACCAGCGCGGTGAGCGTGAGCGCCACGCCGACCTGGGTCACCGAGAGCCCGACCGACCGGGTGAGGAACAGCGCACTGGCGGTGAGCCAGGTGCCCCGCCCGACGGTGTTGACGAGCGTGGAGATCGCGAGGGTCCGGGACGGGCCCGGTTCGGGAAGCAGGCGCACCTCGGCACCTTAGCAAGACGTACGTACGGTTTTCAGCCCGGTTTGTTCGACGCCTTGTCGGCGATGCATTGCCGATATATCGTTGATGCATCAGTGATACCACGACAGAAGGAGAACCGATGGGTTTCCATCGACGCATGCACGCCATGCACGACGAGATGCGCCGCCGTGGCGGCTTCGGCTTCCCGCCCGTACCCCCGGGTCCGCCGCCCTTCTCCCCCGGACCCCACGGTCACGGGCGGGGCCGGGGCGGACGAGGACGCGGCCGGCGGCCCAACGTGCGCGGGGCCGTGCTGGCCCTGCTCACCGAACGGCCGATGCACGGCTACGAGATGATCCAGGAGATCGACGCCCGCACCGGCGGGGCCTGGCGGCCCAGCCCCGGCTCGATCTACCCGACGCTCCAACTGCTGGAGGACGAGGGGCTCATCGCCACCGCCGCCGACTCCGAGGGCGGGCGCAAGCGGTTCGCGCTGACCGAGGCGGGCCAGGCCGAAGCGACCGGCGCGGCACAGACCCCGCCCTGGGCGGAGTTCGCCGAGCAGACGGTCAACAGCTGGCACGACATCCGCGACGCCGGCGCGCAGGCCATGCAGGCGCTGCGGCAGGTGATGACCACCGGAACCGACGACCAGCGCGCCCGGGCCGCCCAGGTGCTCGACGAGACCCGGCGCAAGCTCTACGCCATCCTCGCCGAGTCCGAGTGAACGCCGGGCGGGGCCTCCCGGTCACTCCCGGCGCGCGGTGACACCGTGCGTGCCGGCCCGCGAACGCGCGTGCGGCCGCCCCCGATGCCGGGGACGGCCGCACGGTGACGCGGAAGCGGATCAGTGCACGGTGACGGTGGCGCCGCCCGGCACCAGGTCACGCAGCTCCTCGGGGATCTCGGCGCCCATCTCGTCGGCGATGCGCAGCGCCTCCTCGATCAGCGTCTCCACGATCTGCGCCTCGGGCACGGTCTTGACGACCTTGCCCTTGACGAAGATCTGGCCCTTGCCGTTGCCGGAGGCCACGCCCAGGTCGGCCTCGCGGGCCTCGCCCGGGCCGTTCACCACGCAGCCCATGACCGCGACGCGCAGCGGCACCGGCAGGCCCTCCAGGCCGGCGGTGACCTCCTCGGCCAGCTTGTAGACGTCGACCTGTGCCCGGCCGCAGGACGGGCAGGAGACGATCTCCAGGCCCCGCTCACGCAGGCCCAGCGACTCCAGGATCGCGGTGCCGACCTTGATTTCCTCGACCGGCGGGGCGGACAGCGAGACCCGGATGGTGTCGCCGATCCCCTCGGCCAGCAGCGCGCCGAACGCCACCGCCGACTTGATCGTGCCCTGGAACGCCGGGCCCGCCTCGGTGACACCCAGGTGCAGCGGGTAGTCGCACTTCTCGGCCAGCAGCCGGTACGCCCGGATCATCACCACCGGGTCGTTGTGCTTGACCGAGATCTTGATGTCCCGGAAGCCGTGCTCCTCGAACAGCGAGCACTCCCACAGCGCCGACTCCACCAGGGCCTCGGCGGTGGCCTTGCCGTACTTGGCCAGCAGGCGCTTGTCCAGCGAGCCCGCGTTGACGCCGATCCGGATCGGCACGCCCGCGTCGCCCGCGGCCCGCGCGATCTCCTTGACCTTGTCGTCGAACTGCCGGATGTTGCCCGGGTTCACCCGGACCGCGGCGCAGCCGGCGTCGATCGCCGCGAAGACGTACTTCGGCTGGAAGTGGATGTCGGCGATCACCGGGATCTGCGACTTCTTCGCGATCGCGGGCAGCGCCTCCACGTCGTCCTGCGACGGCACGGCGACCCGGACGATCTGGCAGCCGGACGCGGTCAGCTCGGCGATCTGCTGGAGCGTGGCGTTGACGTCGGCGGTGAGGGTGGTGGTCATGGACTGCACCGAGACCGGCGCGCCCCCACCGACCGGCACCGAACCGACCATGATCTGGCGGCTGGCCCGGCGCGGGGCCAGCGGCGGCGGCGGTACGGGGGGCATACCGAGACTGACAGCGGTCACTTCAGGCACTCACCTTGAGAAGAGCGTGATGGGGTTGATGACATCAGCGGTGATGGTCAGCAGCGTGAACGCGCCACCGATCAGGATCACCGCGTACGTGAAGGGCATGAGCTTGAGGTAGTCGACGCGGCCTGGGTCGGCGCGGCCGATGCGGGCGTACAGCCAGGACCGCGCCCGCTCGAACCAGGCGATGGCGATGTGGCCGCCGTCCACCGGGAGCAGCGGCAGCAGGTTGAACACGCCGATGAAGAAGTTCAGCGACACGAAGAGCATGAAGAACACCAGCCAGGCGTTGTTCTCCACGGCCTCGCCGCCGAGCCGGCTGGCGCCGACCACGCTGATCGGGGTGTCCACGTCGCGCTCGCCGCCAGTGATCGCGTTCCACAACGCGGGCACCTTCTGCGGGATGCGCTGCATCGCCTGCGCGGTCTGCACCGCCATGGTGCCGGTGAAGTCTGCGGTCGCGCCGAACGCCGCGACCGGCCCGTACTCCACCCGGGGCGGCGTGCTGGGTTGCAGCGCCACACCGAGCGCGGAGACCGACGAGGTGGCGCCCTTCGGGTCGTCCAGCGGCGGACGCTGCACCGAGGCCAGGTCGACCCGCGCCTCGTCCGGCTTGCCGTCGCGCACGAAGGCGACGGTGGCCGTGCCGGGCGGGGTGGCGCGGACCACGTCGAGCATGTCGCCCCAGGTCGAGACCGGCTTGCCGTTCACCGCGGTGATCCGGTCACCGTCCTTGAGCTGGGCCTGGGCGGCCGGGCTGGCCGGGTCGCCGCTCTGGCAGGCGCGGGCGGCGTTCTCCACCACCACGCACGGGGCCAGTGCGATCACCGCCGGTTCCGCCTTGAAGCCCTCCTCGGTGGAAGGGAACTTCGGGTTCGGCAGGCCGGCGGTGACAGCGATGATCCAGAGCGCGATCAGCGCCAGGGCGAAGTGGGTGATCGAACCGGCGGACATCACGATCGTCCGCTTCCACACCGGGTAGCGCCACATCGCGCGCTTCTCGTCACCGGGCTCGACGTCGTCGTCCTGCGGGGTCATTCCGACGATCTTGCAGAAGCCGCCGAGCGGGATGCCCTTGATGCCGTACTCGGTCTCGCCCCGCTTGAACGACCACAGCGTCGGGCCGAAGCCGACGAAGAAGCGCGTGACCTTCATCCCGAACGCCTTGGCGGTCAGCATGTGACCCGCCTCGTGCAGACTCACCGAGATGAGGATCGCCAGGGCGAACAGCACCACCCCGAGCAGATAGCTCATCGAGCTCCTTCCACCGACCCGACGATGATCTCCTGGGCGTGCGCCCGTGCCCACGACTCGGCGGCGAGCACGTCCTCGACGGTACCTGGTTCGTCGAAATCGGGAGCGTCCTCCAGCACCCGCTGGAGGGTGTCGACGATGCCGAGGAACGGCAGCCGGCCCGCGACGAACGCGGCCACGCACTCCTCGTTCGCCGCGTTGTAGATCGCCGGGCGGCAGCGCCCCGCCTCGCCCGCCGCCTTGGCCAGCGCGACAGCCGGGAACGCGGCGTCGTCGAGCGGGAAGAACTCCCAGGTGTGTGCAGTGGTCCAGTCCACCGCCGCGGCGGCGCCCGGCACGCGCTCCGGCCAGCCGATACCCAGCGCGATGGGCAGCCGCATGTCCGGCGGGCTGGCCTGCGCGAGCGTGGAGCCGTCGGTGAACTCGACCATCGAGTGGATCACCGACTGCGGGTGGACCATCACCTCGATGTCGGCGTACGGCACGTCGAACAGCTCGTGCGCCTCGATCACCTCGAGCGCCTTGTTGACCATCGTGGCGGAGTTGATCGTGACGACCGGACCCATGTTCCAGGTGGGGTGCGCCAGCGCCTGCTCCGGCGTCACGGCGGTCAGCTCGTCGCGCCGCCGCCCCCGGAACGGGCCGCCGCTGGCGGTGACCACCAGCCGCCGCACCTCGCCCCGGGCGCCGCCGCGCAGGCACTGCGCCAGCGCCGAGTGCTCGGAGTCGACAGGGACGATCTGCCCCGGCCGCGTCACCGCGGCCTTGACCAGCGGGCCGCCGGCCACCAGGGACTCCTTGTTGGCGAGCGCGAGGGTACGCCCGGCGTGCAGCGCGGCCAGCGTCGGCGGCAGGCCCAGCGAGCCGACCACGCCGTTGAGCACCACGTCGCACGGCCACTGCGCCAGCTCGGTCATCGCGTCCGGCCCGGCCACGATCTTGGGCAGCTTGAAGTCGCCGGTGGCCCAGCCACGCCGGCTCGCCTCGGCGTAGAACGCGAGCTGGAGGTCCTGCGCGGCGGACGCGCGGGCCACGCCGACGGCCTCCACGCCCAGCTCCAGCGCCTGCGTGGCGAGCAGGTCCACGTTGCCGCCACCCGCGCCGAGGGCAACCACCCGGAAGCGGTCCGGGTTGCGCTTGACGATGTCGATGGCCTGGGTGCCGATCGAGCCGGTCGAACCGAGCAGCACGAGGTCTCGGGGAGTGGTCACCGGACCATTGTTCCCCAGCGCCTCACCCCGGTTCGTCCCGGAGTGCCCGGCGACATGATCGACTCCACTTCGCCGAGGTGGCGGCATCAGGGTTGCCGCGATGCCACCACTGAGGCGAACCGGTGTGGATCACGCCTGCGGCGCCTCCTCGTCGAGCAGGTCGGCCGGGTCGACGCTGAACTCGAACGGCTCCCGCATTACGAACGTCGTACCGGCGGCCGCGGCGGCCAGCGGACGGTACTCATCCTCGACCAGTTCGTAGAGGGCGAGCGCGGGCACCCGGTTGCGCAGGTCAACCCGGAGGAAGTACGGCACACCGGCGGCGGCGTACTCCCGCGGCCGGTCGATCACGTCCTTGCGCCGGTTGCCGGGTGACACGATCTCACCGAGGAGCACGGCCTGGCCGATGTCGACGGCGGATCGACCACCGCCCGAGGACCGCAGCACGGCGATGTCGGGGATGAACAGATCCTTGCCGGAAACCAGATTGATCTCGGGGTAGACCCAGAGCCCGTTACGCCGGGCGGCCCGGTGCAGCCGATACGGCAACTCGCGTTCGACCGACTGATGGTCGATGCCGGCATGTGGTGTCACGATCACGCTTCCGCTCAGGACCTCGACCTTCGGGCCGTTGGTCTCCGGTAGGAGATCGAGAGCGAGCTGCGCGGTCCAGGGCTCGTCGCGCCAGCGGAGCACGTCGAACGACGGCTCGGCCGGCTGCGGTGCCGGCTCGGGCGCGAACGCGGCCTGGGCCATCAGGCTCACCCCCTCAGCGGGTAATCGTGCTACCCCTCACCCTAGCGGCGCTGTCCCGTTCCGCCCTGCTCGCACACGTTGTCCGTCTCCACTCAGCCAGCTCCGCCGGACGGTCAGGCGGGGCGGTCCAGGACGAAGGTCTCCAGTTCGGTGCCGCCGTACCAGTCGGTGCGCACACCCACGTGCGTCATGCCGAGGCGCCGGGCCACCGCCGTCGACGGGGCGTTCCCGGCCATCACCACCGCGTACACCCTCGGGGTGCCGGTGGCGAACTCGCGTTCCAGCACCGCGCGGGCCGCCTCGGTCGCGTAGCCGCGGCCCTGGGCGTCGGGGTGCAGGTGCCAGCCGACCTCGATGTCGTCGGTCAGCGTGACGCCGTCGCGTCCCGGCAGCGGCTTGAGCAGGATGCTCCCCGCCACCGGCCCGCCGTCGCGCGGCTCGATCGCCCACAGGCCCCACCGGCCGGCGTACGGCGCCCAGCGCTCCCGCCAGGACCGGACCCGCTCGCGCGCCTCGGACGGGTCGGTCATCCGCCCCTTCCCGCCGCCCAGCCAGCGCATCACCTCGTCCCGGGAGTAGATGTCGTAGACCCGGGCCAGGTCGTCCGGAGACTCGGTCCAGTCCCGCAGCACCAGCCGGTCGGTCGTGGCGATCGTCATGCCGCCGGATCGTAATGCGTGGCGCGGGGTCGTACGGGGAACGGAGGGGCGATGGGCGACGGGTGGGAGCGGACGAAGCGGATCACGGCTGCGGCGTTCCGGCCGGTCCGTGGCCGTGACCTGTCGCTGCACGCCGCCGCGATCACCTTCTACGGCGCGATCGCCGTGGTGCCGGTGGCGCTGCTGGCGATCTGGCTGACCGGGCTGCTCGCCGGGGCGGACCGGGTGCGACGGCTGACCGGGTACGCCATCGACACGCTGCCCACCGAGATCGGCGCGCACCGGGCGGCGGCCGCGCTGGTCGAGGCCGGGCTGGGCCTGACCCCGCTGCTGGCGCTGGCCTCGCTGCTGCCGGCCTCCCTCTACGGGGAAGGGCTGCGCCGCGCGTTCGTCTCGGTGGCCGAGCCGCGCGCCGAGTCCGGCGCGCTGGTCGGCTGGCGGGGCCGCCTGCTGCTGCTCCCGCTGCTGGCGCCGGCCCCGGCGCTGCTGCTGTCGATCCTGCTCGGGCTGCCGATGACCACCCGGCTGGTACGCCAGGGCGGCTGGCTCGGCGCGCTCGGCGTGGTGCTGTCGTTCCTCGCGGTGTGGCTGGTGCTCACGCCGGTGCTGATCTGGGTGTTCCGGGTGGTCGGCCCGGCCTCCCCGGACTGGCTCGTCACAGTGGGCCTGGGTTCGTTCACCGCGGCGAACCTGTCCGGCTTCCTGCACGGTTTCGTGCTGTTCTGCTCGCTGCCGCTGGACCTGGGGGTGCCGTTCGGCGGGTTCGACGAGATCGGCGGCGGCGTGGCGGTGCTGCTCTGGCTGTACCTGTTCCACGTGATCGTGCTGTCCGGCTACTCGGCCACGCTGGCGGCGAGCCGGTGGCGGGCCACCCGGGAGGCGGCCCGCGCCTGACGGCTGGGGGTCAGCGCCGGAACGGGCCCCGCACCTCGTACGTGATGCCGCCGGTGCCGGCCCGCGCGCCGCTGGTGCCGCGCTGCGAGGAGAAGTAGAGCCGGCTGCCGTCCGGGGAGAACGCCGGCCCGGTGATCTCCGACTCGGACTGCCCGAGCAGCCGCAGGAACGGGGCCACCACACCGGCCGGCGTGATCACGTTGATCTCCATGTCGCCGCCGTCCTCGGCCACGTAGAGGTCACCGCCGGCGGTGCCGGTGATGTTGTCGACGCCGGTCAGCGGCGCGGCCCCGGCCGGCACCAGCGAGTCGTCGTACGCGAGGTCGAGCCGCTGGTTCACCGCGTCGTACGCCCACACCCGGTTGTCGCCCTTGGTGGTGAACCAGCAGGTGTCGTCGGCGTACCAGCACCCCTCACCGCCGTCGAACGTCTGCGCCGCGGCGACCTGGTAGCGGGTGGGCACCGGGAACCCGTCGCGGTCCGGCAGGTCCCGCCAGGTCACCGGCCCGGTCACCTGGCCGTCCGGGGCGCAGAGCACCTGCACCCGGCCGGTGCGCAGGTCGCCCCAGGTGTCCGGGACGAAGCGGTAGAAGCAGCCGTCGCCCTCGTCCTCGGTCAGGTACACCACCCGCCGCACCGGGTCGCAGGCCGCCGCCTCGTGCTTGAAGCGGCCCATCCGGGTCCGCTCCTCGCCGGACCGGCCGCCCTCGGGCCAGGTCTCGAAGACCCGGCCCAGCGGCACCTCCTCGCAGGACAGCCACGTCCCCCACGGGGTCGGCCCACCGGCGCAGTTGACGTTCGTGCCGCCGAGGATCCGGTACGCGGCGGCGATCGCGCCGTCGGTGGCGAACCGCACCGCCGAGGCGCCGCCGACGAGCGGGACCTCCGAGTTGGAGGCGTAGATCCAGCCGTCGCCGGCCGGGAAGCAGGCGCCGCCGTCCGGCGCCGGGTGCCAGGTGTACGAGGTGCCCGCGACCCGCTGGCCGGAACGCGCGATCACCCGGCTGGTGAAGCCGGCCGGCAACTGGAGGCCGTTGGCGTCGGCGGCCAGCAGGTCGCCGTACGGGCCGGGGCCGGGCTGGGCGGGCTGGGCGGGGGCGGCCGCGGCGGCCCAGAGGCCACCGGCGAGAGCGGCGGCGCCACCGGCGGCTGTGGCGCGCAGGACGGTACGACGATCCATCGGGGATTACCTCCCGGAGGCGGTGGGTGTCCCGTCGACGGTAGGACGAAAATGCATCGACAACTGCCACTATAGGGTGAACGCGGGGTGACGGCCGTCCGGCGTCAGAGGCCCTCGACGTACCGCTTGGCGTCGGCGAGCGACATGTGCGTGTGCTCCCGCACCACCTTGATCGCCTGGATCTTCTTCCCCTGGTACAGCAGCCGCGCGGCCTCGGCCCGCACCGCGTCGTCGACGCCCTTCCCCGGTGCCGGCGGGCCGGGCGACCAGGTTCCGCCGGACGCCAGCGCGTCCACCGCCCGCTTCGCGTCCAGCAGCGACAGCCCGGTCTGCTCGCGCAGCACCTTGACCGCCTCGACGGTACGCCCCGCGCGGGCCAGCCGGAGCACCTCGGCCTGCCCGTCGCCGGCCGGACGGTTCGGGGCGACCAGATTCCGGGGACGGTCGCGCCGCAGCACGAGCAGCAGGAGAAGCACCACCACGACGAGCGCCACCGCGAGCGCGATCTGGACAGCCGGGGACATGGCGGCCACGGTAGCGTCCCGACGCGAACCCTCCCGCGCGGGAGCCGCCGCCGCTACGCTCCGGTCCCATGAGCGACGCGAGCGAGCTGCCGTCCCGCGCCGACGTCGTCGTGGTCGGTGCCGGGCACAACGGACTGGTCTCGGCGATCCTCCTGGCCCGCGCCGGCCTGGACGTCCTCGTGCTGGAGGCGTCAGCGATGATCGGCGGGGCGACCCGCACCGAGAACCCGTTCCCGAAGGTGCCGGGGCTGCGTCACTCCACCGGGTCGTACCTGCTCGGACTGATGCCGCCGGAACTGCTGGCGACGCTCGACGTGACCATCCCGGTGCTGCGCCGCGACCCGCACTACTTCCTGCCCACGCCGGGCGGGCTCGGCTCGCCGCACCTGCTGGCCGGCAGCGACGTCGCGGCGAGCCGGCGACAGCTCGCGGAGATGTTCTCCCCCGCCGACGTGGCAGCCGACGACGCGCTGCACGCCGAGCTGGCCCAGTTGCGGGAGGATCTCGCCCCGGCGTGGCTCGCCGAGCCGCTGCCGGTCGATCAGACCGCCGAGCGCTACGTGCGGCCCGCGCTGCGGCAGGTCTTCGTCGACCTGGTGCGCGGCTCGGTCGCCGATCACCTGGCCCGCTTCGACTTCCGCTCCGAGCTGCTGGTCAGCATGTACGCGGTCACCGACGGCCTGTCCGGGCTGAACGCCGGCCCGGACGACCCGGGCACCGGCCACAACTTCCTGGTGCACAACATGTGCCGGCTGCCCGGAGCGGACGGCACCTGGATGATCACCCGGGGCGGCATGGGCACTGTGTCCCGCACGTTCGCCGAGGCCGCCGTGCGCGCCGGGGCGCGGATCGTGGCCGACGCGCCGGTGACCGCGATCCGGCTCGCCTCCGGTGCCGCCGCCGGGGTGACGCTCGCCGACGGACGGGAGGTGGACGCCTCCGTGGTGCTCGGCGCCTGTGACCCGTACCGGCTGATGGAGCTGCTGCCCGACGGCGCGCTCCCGGCGGAGCTGGGCGCGCGGATGGCGGCGGTCCGCCGCCCCGGCACCACGCTCAAGCTCGACCTGGCGCTGACCGGGCTGCCGCGCTTCTCCTGCCTGCCGGACGACGCGCCGAGCCCGTTCGGGTCGACCATCCACCTGCTGCCCGGCTCGGCCTCGCTCGTCGGCGACGGCGGCGAGTCGCCCATGGCCGCGCTGCGCGGCATGTGGGCGGACGTGCGGGCCGGGCGGCTGCCGGACGAGCCGACGATCGAGTGGTACCTGCACACGACTGTCGACCCGTCGCTGTCCGACGACGCGGGGCACCACTCGTCCGCGCTGTTCGTGCAGTCGGTCCCCTACGAGCTGGCCGGCACCACCTGGAAGGCGGCTCTGCCGGGCTACGTGGAGCGGCTGATCGCGATCTGCGAGCGGTACGCCCCGGGCGCCGGTGACCTGGTCGCGGACGCGGTGCCGCTGCCGCCGCCCGGGATCGAGGCGCACTTCGGCATCACCGGCGGGCACATCCACCACGTGGACAACACGGTGTCGTTCACCGACCGGATGCCGTACGCGACGGGCGTGGACGGCCTGTACGCGGGCAGCGCCGGCTGCCATCCGGCGGGCAGCGTGATCGGCGCGGCCGGGCACAACGCCGCCCGGCGCATCCTCGCCGACCTGTAAGGAAGGGCCCCTTCTTAACGCCTCCGGTAGAGGAAGGGTCCCCTCTTAACACCCCTCACGGCGTGTCGGGCGCCTCCTGGCCGGCGGGCGGGAGGTCGCCCGGACCGCGCACCAGGTAGACGCCGACCAGCAGCAGGTACGCCAGCAGGCTCAGCACCGGGTCGACGAACACGATCGCGAACGCGACCAGGTAGAGCAGCGGACCGAGGCGGAACCGGCGGGCCACCGCCTGCGCCAGCCTCGGGTCGAGGCCCGGGTGCAGCAGCCCGCGGCGGCGCGCCCACCACCAACTCAGGTTGAAGAACAGCGCCTCACCGAGCACCACGCCCGCGTACAGCGCGGCAGTCAGCCGCTGGTCGCCGACGGTGCCGCGCAGGTTGTCCGCGAGCAGGTCCGCGGTGAACGGGATCGCCGCCACGAACATCAGCAGCAGCAGGTTCAGCACCAGCAGCATCTGGTCGACCCGGCGGACGTAGCGCCACATGTTGTGGTGGGTCAGCCAGACCTGGCCGACGATGGCGAACGTGATCACGTACGCCAGGTAGGCGCGCCACTCGTGCAGCAGCGCGGCCGGCAGCCCGTCGTCCTGCGGGGTGTCCGGGTCGAACGACAGCAGCTCGACGGCCATCAGGGTGAGCACGATGGCGATCACCGCGTCGCTGAACGCCTCCACCCGGGAGGCGTCGCGCGCCATCTCGTTGCCGCGCCCGAACCGGTACGCCGGTTCCCTGTCCGCACCCGTCACGCCGCCCCCTCACGACCGATGGTCGCGTGCCGGGGGCGGCGGACGGGGCGGAACCCGTCAGATGGCCGCTTCCCCGGCCGGCGCCGGGGTCTCCGCGTCGGCGCGGTGCGCGCGGATCTTGTGCCCGACGCTGGTCAGACAACGCCCGCTGGCCAGGTCGAACTTCCAGCCGTGCAGCTGGCAGGTGAGCTGGTCGCCGTCGACGATGCCGAACCGGCTCAGGTCCGCCTTCAGGTGCGGGCAGCGCCGCTGCACCACCCAACCGTCGAGCGTGATGTCCTCGGCGTCGACCGCCCGCTCGTGCTCGTCGTACCAGCCCTCGGCGTACTGGAGGCGCTCCTCGGACAGGCACTTGAAGAAGGCGTAGACGAACTCGTTGTACTGGCCGATGCGGGCCGCGGAGAACCGGCAGGACAGGAACAGCGAGTTGACCCAGTCCACCTCGCCGATGTGCAGCAGGTGCTCGATCAGCGCCCGCTCGGTACGGAACCGGTAGCGGACCTTCTCGTCCGCGTACGGCCGGACCTCCTTGCCCGGGAAGTCCACCACGATGGATTCGACGCTCTCTCCGTCGTAGCCGACCAGGTCGAAGCGGACCGGGCCGCCGACGCCCTTGGCCAGGTAGATCGACTCGTCCAGCAGCGGCTCGATCCGGCGCTTCATCTCGCCCAGCACGTCGACCTCGGGGTGCCGCCAGGACGCCTTCTCGGCCTCGATGACCGGGCGCTTACGCTCCCGCATCTCCTCCAGGTGGGCGACCTTGTTGGCGAAGAACTCCTCCACCGGCACCGGGTGCGTGGTGGTCGCGCCCTCGGTGGTGATCTCCGAGACGCTGCCCGGCAGCAGCACGATGCCGTTGGTGCCGCCGACCTTGGCGTACTCGGCCAGGAACACCGACTGGTCGGGGAAGATGTTGCCCTCGTCGCCGAAGATGTCGTTGAACTGCCACAGCTCGTCGTCGAGGAAGCACGGCGGGCCGGCGATCGGGAAGACGTGGTCGGCCTTCAGGTCGTCGATGTAGCGCCAGGTGCGGTCGAACTGCCGGTCCCGCTTCTGCTTGCCGAACGCGGTCTTCGCCGCCTGCGGCAGCTCGTAGACCATCGGGTACCAGATCGCGCCGGAGAACTGGAGCATGTGCGCGTGCACGTGGCCCAGCTCGGCGAACACGCTCAGGTCGGTCGGCCGGGCGTCGTTCTGGTTGAGCAGCCGGACGCCGTCGTACTCGACCCAGAGCGAGGAGTCGCCGATCGGGCCGTCGGTCGGGCTGGTCAGCGCCTGAATCATGATCTTCAGGCCGCCGGGCAGCTCCACCACCTGCTCGTTCGGGGCCTTGAGGAACTTGGTGAAGCCCAGCTCCCGGAACTCGTCCTCCATCTCCGAGGTGGGGAACTCGGGCAGCAGGACCGTGGCGTCCTTGGACACGAAGTCACGCAGGTGCTTCGCGTCGAAGTGGTCCCGGTGCAGGTGCGACACGTACAGGTAGTCGACCTGGCCGAGCGTCGCCCAGTCGAGCAGCGAGTTGTCCGGGAAGGGGAACCACGAGGCGAAGTAGGCGGGGTTGACCCACGGGTCGCACAGGATGCTGCCCGCGGGCGTGTCGATCCGCATGCTGGCATGCCCCGTACCGGTCACTCGCACCGCAGTCCTCCTCAAAAAGGCATCAAGGTGTACGTCAAGACGCTACCGGAGGCAGTGTGCTCGCCGTCCCGCGACGCCGGTAGTGGCCATCCGCCCCCACCGGTACGGGACCAACGACCCGGCCCGGCCGGGCCGCCCGCTGTCGCCCGCCCGGGTCATCCCCGGCACAGGAGGCCGGACCCTGCGCCGGGCCCGGTTGGGCGCGTGCCAGACTGATCGGAGATCCGATCGCGAGGGAAGGACCGACAGTGGCAGGAGACGAGCCGGTAACCGCGCCAGATCAGCACAAGCCCGGACACCGCAAGTCCGGACGGATCGGTGCGGTGCTGTCGGCGTTGGCCTTGGTTCTGATGGCGTTCTGCGGGATCGAGGAGGGCCGGGTGGAGCACATCTGGCTGTTCGGGATCGCCGGGCTGCTGATCGCCATCGTCATCGGCGACGCCGTGCTGCGCCGCAACGGCCTGCGGTCCTGACGCGCGGCGCCCACGGTAGTGCGCGAAGGGCCCGCCCCCGGTGAGGGGCGGGCCCTTCGTCGTCTCGCGGCCGTCGTCAGCGGCCGAGCAGGATGTCCTGCACGTCCTTGAGCGCGGCGTCGACCTCGGCCTCGAAGTAGCCGCCGGGCACCAGCCCGAAGCGCAGCGTGTCGAGTTCCTTCGGGTTCACCGGCATCGGGTTGCGCCCCTGCATGCCGCCGAGCAACGTCTCGAAGAACCGGTCGACCTGGTCCGGGTCGTACCCGCTGCCGAACCGCCGGACCTGGAAGCTGCGCCGGATCTGGTCGACCCGGTGCAGGTCACTGCCGGGCGGACCGGCCATCGGCGGTCCCACCATCGGCGGACCGGCGACCGGCGGGCCCACGAGCGGCGGGCCGGTCATCGAGGGGCCCGGGCCGTAGCCCTGGTCCGGCGGACCGTAACCCGGGTCGGGCGGGCCGTAGCCGGGCTCCGGGGCGCCGTAGCCCTGCTGCGGCAGCGCCGGCGGACCGCCCGGACCACGACCACGCAGCTCCCGCTCGGGCATGCGGATCTCGGCGGTCATGTCGGCACGCCCGCGCCGGCCGGCCTCGAACCCGTCGAAGCGCTCCTCCTGGCCGTACCCACCGGGGCCGCTGTCCGGGGGACCGTACCCACCGGGGCCGCTGTCCGGCGGACCGTAACCGCCGGGACCGTTGTCCGGCGGACCGTAACCGCCCGGGCCGGGCGGCAGGCCGCGCGGCGGCGGGCCGCCGTGCCCCATCGGCGCGCCCGGGCCCATCGGGCCGGGGCCGCCCGGGCCGCGGGGGCCGTCGTAGCCGCCGCGCGGGCCGTCGTAGCCACCGGCGAACGCGCCGGTCGGCTCGTCGTAGCGGTTGCCGTACCGGTCGGCCGGCGGGCCGGGCTGAGCGGGCATCTGCCGGGGCGGCATCGGCGGCTGCGGCACCGGCGACATGCCCCGGTCGTCGCGCATCGGCGGGCCGAGCCGGTCGGCCATCCGGGGATCGCCGCCGCGTCCGGCCGGTGCGCCACCGCGCTCCTCCAGCTCGGCGAGCTGCCGCTCGACCCGGTCGAGGTGCAGGTCGACCTGCCACTCGTCGTAGCCGTTGAACCGGACCCGGAAGACGACGTCGTGGACCTCCTGGGAGGCCACGGGCGCGCCGATCGGCTGGCCGTCGAGTGTCGCCTCGACCCGGTCCAGGAAGGCATCGACCTCGTCGACCTTGTAGCCCCGGCGGAGCGCCTTACGCCGGAAACGCTGACCCTGACTCGCCACTATGTCTCCTGGTCTCGTACCGCTACGCCGTTGCCGCGCGTGAGTCGCCGTCCGTGTCCCCGGCGGCGGCGAGCTGCCCACAGGCCCCGTCGATCTCGCGTCCCCGGGTGTCGCGCACCGTGGTCGACACCCCGGCGTCGCGCAACCGCCGGACGAACTCCCGCTCGACCGGCTTCGGGCTGGCGTCCCAGCGGCTGCCCGGAGTCGGGTTGAGCGGGATCAGGTTCACGTGGGCCAGCTTGCCGGCCAGTAGCCGCCCGAGCAGATCGGCTCTCCACGGCTGATCGTTCACGTCCTTGATCATCGCGTATTCGATGGACACGCGACGCCCCGTCGTGGCCGCGTAGTCCCACGCCGCGTCCAGCACCTCGGACACCTTCCAGCGCTGGTTGACCGGGACGAGTTCGTCGCGCAGCTCATCATCGGGGGCATGCAGCGACAACGCAAGGGTCACCGAGAGGTCTTCGCTGGCCAGTCGGCGGATCGCCGGCACCAGGCCGACAGTCGAGACGGTGATGTGCCGCTGCGACAGGCCCAGCCCCTCCGGCGCCGGGGCGACCAGCCGGCGGATCGCCGCCACCACCCGCGAGTAGTTGGCGAGCGGCTCGCCCATGCCCATGAACACCACGTGCGACAGCCGCGGCGGCGCCCCGGCGACCGCGCCGGAGGCGGCCACCCCGGCCAGGTAGACCGCCTGGTCGACGATCTCGGCGGTGGACAGGTTCCGGGTCAGCCCGGCCTGGCCGGTGGCGCAGAACGGGCAGGCCATGCCGCAGCCGGCCTGGCTGGAGATGCAGACCGTCACCCGGTCCGGGTAGCCCATCAGCACGCTCTCCACCAGCGAGCCGTCATGCAGCCGCCAGAGCGCCTTGCGGGTCGCGCCGTCGTCGCAGGCCAGCTCGCGTACCGGGGTCAGCAGGTTGGGCAGCAGCTCGCCCGCCAGCCGCTCCCGGGTCGCCGCCGGCAGGTCGGTCATCCGCTCCGGGTCGCGCACCAGGCGGCCGAAGTAGTGGTTGGAGACCTGCTTGGCGCGGAACGCGGGCTCACCCAGCTCGGTGACGAGCGCCTGCCGGCCCGGCAGGTCCAGGTCGGCGAGGTGGCGGGGAGGCATCGCGGGCCGGCGGCCGCGGGCGTCGGGGTCTACGGAGATCAGCGGAAGACTCGTCATGGCGCGTCCAGTCTGACACGCTCCCGCCCGGACGCACCCGTCCGTACGTGTCGAATCGCCCCCGGCCACCCGGCCCACCGCGGGTCGCCGCCGTGACGCATGCCTCAGTTCACCACCGGGACGAAGACGGCGAGCAGCAGGTAGGCCACCGGCACGGCGAACAGGATCGAGTCGAGCCGGTCCATCAGGCCGCCGTGCCCGGGCAGCAGGTTGCTCATGTCCTTGACGCCCAGATCCCGCTTGATCATCGACTCGGCGAGGTCACCGAGCACCGCCGAGACCGAGATCGCCATCCCGAACAGCGCACCCCACCAGGGGGCCACGTCGAACAACGCCCACAGCAGCGCCGCGCTGCCCGCCGCCGCGGCGGCCACCGAGCCGGCGAAGCCCTCCCAGGACTTCTTCGGGCTGATCGTGGGCGCCATCGGGCGCTTGCCGAACGACACGCCCGCGGCGTAGCCGCCGGTGTCGGAGAGCACCACCGCCGCCAGCGTCACCAGCACCCGCAGGTGTCCGTCGTCGGGCGCCGCCGCGAGCATGGCCGCGAACCCGGCGAGGAACGGCACGTACACCGCGATCAGGGTCGCAGCGGTCAGGTCGCGCTGATAGTTGCCGGGCCCGTCGCCCAGCCGCCAGATCATCGTGCCCAGCACCGTGACCAGCAGCCCGAGGCAGAGCGCGTCGGGGCCCGCGTACCAGGCCAGGCCCACGGTGATCACGCCACCGGCGACGAGCGGCGCAAGCGGCGGGTGGGCGCCGCTGCGGCGTACCGCACGGGCCATCTCCCAGATGCCGATCCCCACAGCGGCAGCGAGCACGGCGAGGAACGCCGGCATGAAGAAGAACAGCGGCACCACCACCGCCGCGCCGAGGGCCACCCCGACGCCGATCGCGGCCGGCAGGTTGCGCCCGGCCCGGGACGTCGTCGGCGCGGTGGTCGGCGGACGCTCGGCGCTCGCCCGTCGCCGGCCCGGCCCGCGGCGGCCGGTCGACGGCTCGGGCGTGAGGGCGGGCTCGTCGCGTACCGCCGGGATCTGGTCGGTGGACTCGTCCCGGACCGGCGCGATCTGCGCGGTCGGGTAGTCGCCGTCGCGGGCCGGCTCGGCCCAGGGGCCGTCGTGCTCCGGCCCGTCCGGCCGGGCGCGGTCGCCGGCCGGCGGCCCGTCGTACCGGCCCGGGCCGTCGTGGTGCCGCGAGGTCGTCGGGTACGGCCCGGCGTACGTGTCCGGAGCGGCGTACGTGTCCGGGCCTGCCCCGGGTCGGGCGTAGGTGTCCGGCTCGGCGGGGTGGGTGTGCGCGGCCGGGCCGGGCCGCCAGGGGCCGGGCTCCAAATCGGTGTCCGGCCAGGGCAGGGCCGGGGCGGCCGGGCGGTCCCAGCCACGCGACTCGGTGTTGCCGTAGGGGTCGGGGTGGGACATCACGCACCGGCAGCCGGTACGAGAGCCACCACATGACGCAAGACCAAGACCATCCCCTACCGGCGTGAGACTTCCTGTTTACCGACCGACGGCCGGGCGACTCCCGCCGTTCACCCGTGGTGGTCGGGAATCGTGCCGAGCCTACTGCACCCGCCGCGACGCCGAGGGTGTGCGCCGCCGGGCACGACGACGGCACAGGGCCGCCGCCCGGGCGGGCGACGGCGGCGCGGTGCCGTCCGAGGTACGCGGGTGCTCAGACCTCGAGCAGCTCGCTCTCCTTGTGCTTGACCAGTTCGTCCACGTTGGCGACGAAGCGCTGGGTCAGGTCGTCCAGCTCCTTCTCCGCGCGCCGGCCCTCGTCCTCGCCGACCTCGCCGTCCTTGACCAGGCGGTCCAGCTCCTCCTTGGCCTTGCGGCGGATGTTGCGGACGGCGACCTTGGCCTCCTCGCCCTTCTGCCGGGCGACCTTGATCATGTCGCGGCGCCGCTCCTCGGTCATCTGCGGCAGGACGATGCGGAGCTGGTTGCCCTCGTTGTTCGGGTTGGCCCCGAGGTCCGAGTCGCGGATCGCCTTCTCCATGGCGCCCAGCTGCGAGTTGTCGTACGGCTTGATGATCACCATGCGCGGCTCGGGCACCGCGATGGACGCCATCTGCGGCAGCGGGGTCGGGCTGCCGTAGTAGTCGATGACGATCCGGGAGAACATGGCGGCGTTGGCGCGTCCGGTACGGATGCCGCCGAACTCCTCCTTGGCGTGCTCGATGGCACGCTCCATCTTCTCCTCCGCCTCGAGGAGGGTGTCGTCGATCACCGGTCTCCTCGCCTCCTTCTGTCGCTCGTCGTGTGTGGTGCGGGTGCTGCCGTGGCAGAGGGACCGCTGCCGGTCCGGCGGGCCGGTCAGGCGGTGATCAGGGTGCCGATCTTCTCGCCGCCGACGGCCCGGACGATGGTGTCGTCGCCCTGGGCGCCGAAGACCAGCATCGGCAGGCCGTTCTCCATGCAGAGGCTGAACGCGGCGGCGTCGGCCACCCGCAGGTTACGGCGCAGCACCTCGGAGAAGGTGATCGAGTCGAGCTTGCTCGCGGTCGGGTCGATCCGGGGGTCGGCGGTGTAGACCGCGTCCACGCCGTTCTTGCTCATCAGCACCACGTCCGCGCGGATCTCCAGCGCCCGCTGGGCGGCCACCGTGTCGGTGGAGAAGTACGGCATGCCGGCGCCGGCGCCGAAGATGACCACGCGGCCCTTCTCCAGGTGGCGGATCGCGCGCAGCGGGATGTACGGCTCGGCGACCTGGGCCATGGTGATGGCGCTCTGCACCCGGGTCTCGATGCCCTCCTTCTCCAGGAAGTCCTGGAGGGCCAGGCAGTTCATGACCGTGCCGAGCATGCCCATGTAGTCGGCGCGGGCCCGGTCCATGCCGCGCTTCTGCAGTTCGGCGCCGCGGAAGAAGTTGCCGCCGCCGACCACCACGGAGACCTGTACGCCGCGGCGTACCACTGTGGCGATCTGGCGGGCGATGCCCTGCACGACGTCGGGGTCGACGCCGATCGCGCCGCCGCCGAAGACCTCACCGGAGAGCTTCAGCACCACCCGGCGGGACCGACCGGGCGGAGGGGCGGTCGGGTCCTCCGCCGCCAGGCTCCGGTCACTCACAACCTGCGTCATCCGCCCCGCCCCTTCTCCCCGCGCATCGCGCGAGCGTCGCGTACCTGCCCCTGCCGACCCTATGTGACGAGGAGGCCGCGGTGCCTGTCGCGTACACCGGCGGCCTCCTCGTCGACGTTCTCCCCTGTGCCCGGGCCGGACGGCCCGGTGCGGCGGCTCAGGCCTGGCCGACCTCGAACCGCAGGAAGCGGGTCACCTCGATGCCGGCGTCGGCCAGCACCTGCTTGACGGTCTTCTTGTTGTCGGCGACCGACGCCTGCTCCAGCAGGACGAAGTCCTTGAAGAAGGCGTTGACCCGGCCTTCGACGATCTTCGGCAGCGCCGCCTCGGGCTTGTTCTCCTCACGGGCGGTCTGCTCGGCGATGCGCCGCTCGGACTCGACGGTCTCGGCCGGCACCTCGTCACGGGTGAGGTACTTCGGCCGCATCGCGGCGATCTGCATGGCCACGGCGCGGGCGTCGGCGTCCGCCGCCTCGTCGCTCTTGCCGGTGAACTCGACCAGCACGCCGACGGCCGGGGGCAGGTCCTGGCTCTTGCGGTGCATGTAGACAGCGGTGGTGCCGTCCAGCTTGGCGAAGCGGTTGAGCACCAGCTTCTCGCCGATCTTGGCGGACTGCTCCTGGATCAGGTCGGCCACGCTCTTGCCGTCGATGCTGCTGGCGAGCAGCTCCTCGGCGTTGGTGGCGCCGCTGGCCACGCCGTGCTCGACCAGCTGCTGGGCCAGCGCGATGAAGGCGTCGTTCTTGGCGACGAAGTCGGTCTCGCAGTTGAGCTCGAGCAGCGCCTGGCCGGAGTGGGCGATCAGGCCGTTGGCGGCGGTGCGCCCGGCCCGCTTGCCGACGTCCTTGGCGCCCTTGACGCGCAGGATCTCGACGGCCTTGTCGAAGTCGCCCTCGGCCTCGGTCAGCGCCTTCTTGGAGTCCATCATGCCGGCGCCGGTGAGGTCGCGGAGCTTCTTGACGTCCGCGGCGGTGAAGTTGGACATGACTCTCTCTTCGGTGTCAGTGAGGTGGTCTGGGGTGCTCGTTACCCGGTTCCGGGCCGGTTCTGCCCGGCGTACCCGTCGCGCCCCACCGCCGGGAATCGCCGACGGTGGGGACGCGACGGCGAGATCACTCCGCGGCGGCGGTCGCCGGCTGCTCGGCGGCCGGCGCGGCCGGCTGCTCGGCGGCGGCGGGCTGCTCGTCGGCCTTCTTCGGCTCCTCGAGCAGCTCGCGCTCCCACTCGGCCAGCGGCTCGTCGGCGCCGACCTGGCCGGCCTCGGGCTTCTCGTCCGCGCCCCGGTTACGGCCGGAACGGGCGATCAGACCGTCGGCGACGGCGGCGGCGACGACCTTGGTCAGCAGCTCGGCCGAGCGGATGGCGTCGTCGTTGCCCGGGATCGGGAAGTCGACCTCGTCCGGGTCGCAGTTGGTGTCGAGCACCGCGATCACCGGGATGCCCAGCTTGCGGGCCTCGTCGACGGCGATGTGCTCCTTCTTGGTGTCGACGATCCAGACCGCGGCCGGGAGCTTCTGCATGTCCCGCAGACCACCGAGGGTCTTGGTGAGCTTGATCTTCTCGCGGGAGAGCTGGAGCGTCTCCTTCTTGGTGTAACCGGCGGCGGTGCCGCTCAGGTCACCCAGAGCCTCCAGCTCCTTCATCCGCTGCAGCCGCTTGTACACGGTCTGGAAGTTGGTCAGCATGCCACCGAGCCAGCGGTGGTTGACGTACGGCTGGCCGACCCGGGTCGCCTGCTCGGCGATGGCCTCCTGGGCCTGCTTCTTGGTGCCGACGAACAGGATGCTGCCGCCACCGGCGACGGTGGTGCGGACGAACTCGTACGCCTTCTCGATGTAGTCGAGCGTCTGGCGCAGGTCGATGATGTAGATACCGTTGCGCTCGGTGAAGATGAAGCGCTTCATCTTCGGGTTCCAGCGCCGGGTCTGGTGCCCGAAGTGCACACCGCTTTCCAGCAGCTGACGCATGGTCACGACGGCCATGGTGGGTTACTCCTACTTTGTCCCTGGTTGTCCGTCCGGCCGGCGGCCGGACGCCTGGCGCCCGGTCGCCGGCCAGGGTGGGCCCGGTAAGGAGACCGGGACCAGGGAGGCCGTCGCCCCACGGAGGAGACCGTGGAGAGGGCACGCGAGGTCGACCGCGCGAGGCGGTCGCCAGTCGACCAGTGTACGCGCCCTCCCCGCTGCCCGGCCCCCGGGTGCGGAGAGCGCCCGCGGTGTCCGGGCTGCGGTGTGCGGACCGCGGCCCCGCGGTCAGCCGGCGGCGAGGGCGGCGGCGAGGAACAGCACCAGGCCGACGGTCAGGTACGCCGTCGGCGGGCGCAGCCAGCCCCGGCTGCCGTCGGCCAGCGCCAGCCCGCCGGTGCGCAGCCCGTACAGGCCGGTGCCGAAGATCGGCAGACCGACCACCAGGAAGATGCCCACCACCACGTGCGACGTCGACACCGGGTCGCCGAACAGGCCGTGCAGCAACACCCGCACCGCCGGCACCTCCAGCACCAGCACCATCACCGCCAGCAGCACCGCCAGCGCCGGCCGCCGGGTCCGGTAGACGCCGTCACCGGGCGGCGGCCCGTCCGGACGCGGCAGCACCGCGGGCATCGGGCCGGTCGGCATCTCCAGCGGGTTCGGGGCCGCCGCCGGCTGGGCCGGGCCGCCCGGACGCTCGCCGATCCGCAGCGGAGTGGCCTCGCCGGGGCTCAGCCGGGCCGCGGCGGCCGCTTCGGCTCCGCCGTCGGTACCCGGCGCCGGCTCGACGACCGGGTAGCCGCCGATCGGGCTGAGCCGGGGCTTGTCGACGCCGCCGACAGCGCTGCGGGCGTCAACGCCGGCACCACCGGCCGGGTCGCTGCCGTGGGCGATGAGGCCGTACGGGTCGGTGCCCGCCGGGTTCGCGCCGGTCAGCGGGGCTGCGCCGGTCAGCGGGGCGGCCGCCGGCGTACCGAGCGAACCCGACAGCGGGTTCCCGTGCGCGGCGGTGCCGAGCGCGTCGACGCCGCTGCGGGACACCGCGCCGAGCGGATCGGCGGTCGACTCCCGCGCCGCGCGACGGCCGGCCCGCGACCCGGGCAGCTCACCGGAGACCTCCGGGTCGTCCGGCCGCTGCGACCGCCAGCTGCTCGTGTCGTCCACAAGCGGATCGGCGGCGGAGTACCGGCCCGGCTCGGCGTACCGGTTCTCACCGGCGCGCTGCTCGGGCGTGCGGTAGTCGTCGTCGCGGTAGCGGGGCTCGCCCGCGGCGCGCCAGTCCGACTCGTATCCCCGGTCGCCCCATCGCGACCCCTGCTCATCCTCGGAATAGCTCCGTCGTCCGTCCACGACCGGCACGGTATGCGACCGGCTCCAGCCGCGCCATTCGGGTCACCCGGGGATCGGCCCAGGTCAGCGCCGACGCCGCCGGGTCGCGGCCGGGACACGGTCAGTAGCCGTGCGGCGTGACGTACCGGTCGACGAGATCCTTGTAGTCGCCGGGGAGCGCGAAGGCGACCGAGCGCTCCACTGCCGGCCAGTATTCAGGGCGAGCACCGCCGCATCCGTCCTCCGAACCCTGGATCGGCGTCCGCCTCGCGGAACTCCGCGATCCCGCCCCGCGTGCCGACCACGACGTAGTCGACTCTCCGGCCGGCGCCGTGTCCGTCACGGTCATGACGGGCGTCGGGCGTCTGCCCGCAGATGCCGCAGGCAGACGCATCGAACGACGCGCTCCGAGCCGTCACCGCACTCCCCCTCGCTGTCGGACCGCTCATCATGCCTCCACCGGACCGGCCCATAACAGATCGGAATCATGATCGTCGTTCCGTCCACAGGCCCACCCCTGTCCACAGGCGACCGGGCCGAACCACTCCTGATCACGGACGCCGGTCGCATCCTGGCCGGCATGACGAACCGGAACCGAGCCGTCGGGGCGTACGGCGAGCGGTGCGCGCTACGCCACCTGATCGAGACGGGCCTGCGCCCGGTCGCCCGCAACTGGCGCTGTCCCGAGGGCGAGATCGACATCATCGCCTGGGAGGGCCCGGTCCTCGCCATCTGCGAGGTCAAGACCCGCCGTGGCGAGCAGTTCGGCTCCCCCGCCGAGGCCGTCGTGCACGCCAAGGCCCGCCGGCTGCGTGGCCTGGCCGCCCGCTGGCTCGCCGAGACCGGCACCACCGCCGCCGAGGTCCGCTTCGACGTGCTCTCCGTCCGCCTCCCGCTCACCGGCCCCGCCCGCGTCGAACACCTCCGCGGCGCGTTCTGAGATGGGGTACGCGAAAGTGCTGAGCGTCGGCCTGGCCGGAGTCGCCGGGCACCTCGTCGAGGTCGAGGCCGACCTGGCGCCCGGGCTGCCCGCTGTGATCATCTCCGGCCTGCCGGACACCGCGTTGCACGAGGCGCGCGACCGGGTCCGCGCCGCGATCGTCAACTCCGGCCAGAAGTGGCCCAACCGCCGCATCACCCTCAACCTGCTCCCCGCCACCCTGCCCAAGTACGGCTCGGCGTTCGACCTCGCCATCGCGCTCGCCGTCCTGGCCGGCTCGGGCGAGCTGCCACCGGTCGCCCTGGACGCCACAGTCGTGCTCGGCGAACTCGGCCTCGACGGCGCGGTACGCCCCGTCCGAGGCACGCTGCCCATGGTCGCCGCCGCCGCCCGCGCCGGGCACACCCGCGTCGTCGTACCCGCCGGCAACGCCGCCGAGGCGGCAGTCATCCCGGGCGTACGGGTGCACGCTGTCGACACCCTGCACCGGCTCGTCGCCCACGTGCGCGACGGCAGCCCTCTGCTCGCCCCACCGGCCCACGTCCCGGCCGACGGCCCGGCCGGGCCCGACCTCGGCGACGTGGCCGGGCAGCCACTCGGGCGGCGTGCCCTGGAGATCGCCGCCGCCGGGGGCCACCACCTCGCGTTGTTCGGTCCACCCGGCGCCGGCAAGACCATGCTCGCCGAGCGGCTGCCGTCGATCCTGCCCGCACTGGACGACGAGGCAGCCCTGGAGGTGACAGCGCTGCACTCGATCGCCGGTCTGCTGCCACCCGGCGGCGGGCTGCTGCGCCGTCCCCCGTTCCAGGCGCCGCACCACACGGCCACTGTGCCCGCGCTCGTCGGCGGCGGCTCCGGGCTGGCCCGGCCGGGCGCGGTGTCGCTCGCCCACCGCGGGGTCCTGTTCCTGGACGAGGCGCCCGAGTTCAGCAAGGGCGCGCTGGAGGCGTTGCGGCAGCCGCTGGAGAGCGGCCAGGTGCGGGTGGCGCGTACCCGGGGTGCCACCGAGTACCCGGCCCGAACCCAACTGGTGCTGGCGGCCAACCCCTGCCCCTGCGCGAAACCCTCCGGCGACGTCGACTGCGAGTGCCCGCCGCTGGCCCGGCGACGCTACCTGGGGCGGTTGTCGGGTCCGCTGCTCGACCGGGTGGACGTGCAGGTCCAGCTGAAGGCGGTACGCGCGGCGGAGCTGCTGAGCACCGACGCCGCGTACGAGTCCTCGGCCACCGTCGCCGCCCGGGTCGTCGCCGCGCGGCACGCCGCCGCCGACCGCTGGGCGTCCACCGGCCACCGGGTGAACGCCGACGTCCCCGGCCCGTACCTGCGCCGCCCGCCGTGGCACCTGCCGGCCCGGGTCACCACGGATCTGCGCCGCCGGCTCGACACCGGTTCACTGTCCGCGCGCGGCTACGACCGCGTACTCCGGCTCGCCTGGACCATCGCCGACCTGGACGGACGGGACCGGCCAGGCCACGACGACGTCGCGGAAGCCGTCCAGCTCCGCACCGGGGAGGTCGCGTGAGCGCCGACGACCGCCGGCTGGCGCGGGTCGCGCTCACCTGGCTCGCCGAGCCCGGCACCCGGTCGGTGTACGCCCTGGTCGAGCGGATCGGCCCGGTCGCCGCGCTGGACCTGCTGCTGTCCGGCGAGGCGCCGGAGCGGGCACTTCGCTCGGCCGTCGCGGCGCGCGGCGTCTCCGCCGACGCCCGGGCGGTCGCGGCCGACGCACTGGCCCGTGGCGAACGGCTCGGCGCCCGGCTGGTCACGCCGGAGGACGACGAATGGCCCGCCCAGGTCGGCGACCTGCGCCGGCTGGCGCTGTCCGGGGCCACCCGGCGGGTCGACGTGGAGACCGACCCGCCGCTCTGCTTCTGGGTTCGCGGAGCGTGGCCGCTCGATGAGGCGCTGGCGCGCTCGGTGGCGGTGGTCGGCGCCCGGGCGGCCACCCCCTACGGCGCGCACGTCGCCACCGAGCTGGGCTATGGCCTCGCCGACCGGGATTGGACAGTCGTGTCCGGTGGGGCGTTCGGCATCGACGCCGCCGCGCATCGCGGGGCGCTGACGGCGGGCGGGCGCACCGTGGCCGTGCTGGCCTGCGGCGTGGACCGCCCGTACCCGATGGGCAACGCCGCGCTGTTCGACCGGATCGCCGAGACCGGCCTCCTGGTGAGCGAGTGGATTCCGGGCGCGGAGCCGCTACGGCCACGGTTCCTCATCCGCAACCGGGTGATCGCGGCGGCGACGAGCGGCACGGTGCTGGTCGAGGCTGCCGCCCGCAGCGGCGCCACCCAGACGCTCAACCGGGCGCTCGGCCTGCGCCGCCCGGCGATGGTGGTGCCCGGGCCGGTCACCTCGGCGATGTCGGTCGGCGGGCACGAGGTACTGCGGGAACGGCCGGAGGCCCGGCTGGTCACGAGCGTCGCGCACGTGCTGGAGGAGGTGGGGCGCATCGGGTACGACCTGGCCCCGCCCGCCCGGGCGCCCGAGCGCCCCCGGGACCGGCTCGACGAGGAGGCCACCCAGGTGCTGGAGGCGCTGCCCCGCCGCCGAACGCTCGACCTGGAGAGCGTCGCGGCGCGCGCGGGCGTGGACCTGCGTACCGCCATGCGCAAGCTGTCCATGCTGGAGGAACTGGCAATGGTGGTACGCCGCGACGACGGTTACGCGCTCGCACCGCCACCACCGGCCGCCCGCACGTGAACGCGTCAGTCGCCCTCGAACCGGATCTCGGCGTCGCGGCGCTCCGCGCACCGGCGGACGAGCCGGGCCAGCCGGTGGACGTGGTCGACCTCGGCCGGCACCCCGGCGACCTCGGCCAGGCACCGCAGCTCGGCGAGCAGTTGCGACATCCGCTCGGCGCCCACGGTCAGCTCACCGAGCGGGTCGACGCGGTCCAGCAGTGGGGTCCGCCCACCGCCACGGATACGCTTGAGCAGGTCGAGCAGCACGTCCTGCGGGTCCGCGACGACCTCGATCGAGACGTACACGGGCCGGCGACGACTGTCACCTGCCGACACCTGCCGGTAGAGGACGGCGTCCACTCCCACTCTCGGCCCTCCTCGTACCGGCGTCACCGTCACGGGGACGCGTTCGCCTGATCGCGGCCGGATCGACCCTCCGTCGGGGCCGGCTCGGCCACGCTGCCCGCCGGTCGCCGCACCGGAGCGTGCCGCAGCATGAGTTTCCCCTGTCCAGACCCGCTTCTGCCACCCCCACTCAGCGCGTCGGCCCCTGTCCGCACCGGAAGGACGCGGACGACGTGGCGGACGGCACAACCCACGGGCGACGGCCGACCCGCCGCGAAGGCGGGCGCGACAGCCGGGCGGCACGGCGAAGCGACCGGCGGCGGCCCGGCGAAGCGACCGGCGGCGGCAGGGCGAAGCGGCGGGCGGCGACGACGGGCGGCGCTCCGGCCTTACGCTGGGACGGTGATCGCCGTTCGCCTCCGCCGCCGGGACCGCGTGCGCCCGGACCGGGTGCCGCGGTGAGCAAGCGGCAACGCGGTACCCGGGACGCGCACGAGGAACTGCCTGCCTCGATGCGCGAGGCGGTGGACGACTTCGCCGACCACCTGTCGCGGGTGCGCAACCGCTCCGTCCACACCGTCCGGGCGTACGTCACGGATCTCGTGTCGCTGCTGGACCACGCCGTCCGGATGGGCTGCGCCGAACTGCCGGAGCTGGACCTCGCCGTGGTGCGCAGCTGGCTGGCGAAGCAGCGGACCATGGGCGCGGCCCGGACGACGATGGCGCGGCGCGCCGCCGCGGCCCGGACGTTCAGCGCCTGGGCGCACCGGACCGGTCTGCTCGCCGACGACGTGGCGGCCCCGCTGGCCAGCCCTCGCGCACGGCGGGAGCTGCCCGGCGTGCTGCGCGCGGACCAGGCCGCCGCCCTGGTGGAGGCCCCGTCGCGGCAGCGTCCCGGCCCGCCCGGGGCCGACCGCTCGACGGTCCACCCCGACGGCGCCGGGCTCGGACGCGACCACGCAACGGCAGCCGAGGCGACCGGCGACGGACCGTCCGACGCGGTGCTGCTGCGCGACCGGTTGCTGCTGGAACTGCTCTACGGCACCGGGGTGCGCGTCAGCGAGGCGTGCGGCCTGGACGTCACCGACGTCGACCAGGCCCGCCGGGTGGTACGGGTGCTGGGCAAGGGCGGGCGGGAGCGGTCGGTGCCCTACGGAGTGCCGGCCCAGCGGGCGCTCGACGCCTGGCTGCGCGACGGCCGGCCTTCTTTGCTGACCCCGGGATCGGGCCGGGCGCTGCTGCTCGGGGCGCGGGGCGGGCGGCTGAACCCGACCACCGCGCGGCGGATCGTGTCCGGCTGGGCCGGCGCTGCCGGGGTGCCGCGGGTGACGCCGCACGGGCTGCGCCACTCGGCCGCGACGCATCTGCTCGAAGGGGGCGCGGATCTGCGCGCCGTGCAGGAGTTGCTGGGGCACTCGTCGCTCGCCAGCACGCAGATCTACACGCACGTCTCGGTGGAGCGGCTCCGCGCCGCGTACCGGCAGGCGCACCCCCGCGCCTGACCGTCGAAGGCGCGCAGTCAGCGTCGGTGGAACGTCACGGGTGTCTCCGGGGCCGGGAGACACCCACCGCGTTCCACCCAGAGCCCGGATCCGACCGGGCGGGCGGGCGGAATCCGGCCAGCGCATGATCAGTCTCCGGCTAGGATCGACGGATGACGGTGCCGCAGCCACCCGAGCCGATTCCCGGGGCTCGGCTGCTCTTCTCCCTCGATCCGTCCGTCAGCCACCTCAACCACGGCTCGTTCGGTGCCGTTCCGATCGCCGTGCAACGCGCCCAGCAGCGCCTGCGCGACGAGATGGAGGCAAACCCGCTGCGGTTCTTCACGCAGGGCCTGGTCGACCGGATCGCCCACGCCCGGCGGCACCTGGCCACGTTCCTCGGCGCCGACCCGGACGGCACCACGCTCGTCGGCAACGCCACCACCGGTGCGGCCGTCGTGTTGCAGTCGCTGGCACTACGCCCCGGCGACGAGATCGTGACCACCGACCACGGGTACGGGGCGGTGGCGCTGTCGATCGCCAGGGAGTGCGCCCGCACCCAAGCGGTGTCCCGCACCCTGCCGGTGCCGTTGACCGCCACCGACGAGGAGGTGGTCGAGATCATCCGCCACGGGCTGCGCCCCGGGCGTACCAAGCTGCTGATCGTCGACCAGCTCACCTCCCCGACCGCCCGGCTGTTCCCCACCGCGGCGATCGTCGCGGTGGCCCGGGAGCAGGGCGTGCCGGTGCTGGTGGACGCCGCCCACGCGCCGGGCATGCTGCCCGCCAGCGTCGCGTCCGTCGGCGCCGACTTCTGGGTCGGCAATCTGCACAAGTGGGCGTACGCGCCGCGTGGCACCGCAGTGCTCGTGGTGGCGCCGCAGTGGCGGGAGAAGATCCAGCCGCTCGTCGTCTCGTGGGAGCAGGACAGCGGGTTCCCGGTCCGTGTCGAGTGGCAGGCGACGCTCGACTACACCGGCTGGCTGGCCGCCCCGGTGGGCCTGTTCACGTTGCGCAGCCTCGGCGTGGACCGGGTACGCGCGCACAACGCCGCGCTGGCCGCGTACGGGCAACGGGTCGTCGGGGACGCGCTCGGTGTGGCGCCCGAGCGGCTGCCGGAGCCCGGCGGACCGGCGGTCGCCATGCGGCTCGTGCCGCTGCCGCCCGGTGTCGCGACGACGCTCGACGCGGCCCGGGAGCTTCGAAGCCGGATCGCCGACCGGCTCTCCGCCGAGGTGTCGATCGCGGGCTGGAACGGGCGCGGCTACCTGCGGCTGTGCGGGCAGGTCTACAACACCCCCGACGAGTACGACCGGCTGGCCGTCCGGCTGCCCACGCTGCTCGCCCAGGGCTGAGCGGCGCACCCGCAGCTCACCGGCGCCGTACCCGATCATCCGGCGACGTCGACTGGGTGCAGCGGTAGCAACCGGACGCGACCGAGCCCGAGCAGAACCAGCGGATCGAGGTATTCAGCCTCCCGTCGCAGCCCCCAGTGCAGGCAGGCCGCCTCGGCGCAGCCCGGATGCCCGGCGAGCAGGTCGCCGACCGGCGTGCCGGCGTCCACAGGGGTACCGGCGGTGAGCCGGGAGCGGACCGGTTCGTAGGTGGTGCGCAGCCCGCCGGAATGTCCGACGGTCAGCACCGGCCGACCGGCGACGGTGCCGGCGAACAGGACGGTTCCGCCGCCCGCCGCCAGCACCGGCACACCGGGCGGGGCGGCGAGGTCGACGCCCCGGTGCCCGGACAGCCAGGGCTGCGGCGGCGGGTCGAACCGCCGCACCACCCGGGGCGCGCCGGGCAGCGGCCACCGGAAACGCCCAGCGGGCGCACCCCGCATCTCCGCCTCCGGGACACCCGCCGTCGGGCCACCGGCTGCCGAGGCACCCGCCGCCGAAGCGGAGGACGGCCCGACCACGGACGAATAGGCACCCGCCGCGGAACCGGAGAGCGGCCCGGCCACGAACGAATGGGCACCGGCCCAGGACGACACCGGCGCGGCCGAGGACGGCAGCGCCGCCCGGGACGGCGCGGAGACGCCCGGCAGGCAAGCCGCGAGGAACAGCACCACCAGCCCGGCCCGACCGGCGTGAGAGATGGAGGAACGCACGCCGGACACCCTGCCCACCCCGAGCACCGTCTCGCGCGCCCTATCCGACCGTCCTGTGGACGACGCACCGACTGTGGACGAGCGCCGAAATCGGGGCCGATCTGCTACGGCCCGGACGCCTATGCTGGCCCGGTGACGAAGGACTGGTACGCCTGGCACAGCGACTACGACCAGCCCGAGTCCGCACTGGCCCGGCGGCTCGCCGAGGTGCGGCAACGTGTCTCCGACGCGCTGGACGCGGCGCCACCCGGCCCGCTGCGCGCGCTGAGTCTCTGCGCGGGTCAGGGCCGCGACCTGATCCCGGTGCTGGCCGCCCACCCCCGCGGCGGCGACGTGACCGCCCGCCTGGTCGAGTTGGACCCGCGCAACGCCGACCTGGCCCGCCGCGCCGCCGCCGACGCTGGGCTCACCGGTGTGGAGGTGGTGACCGGGGACGCCTCGCTGACCGACCGCTACGCCGATCTGGTCCCGGCGGATCTGGTGCTGGTCTGCGGCATCTTCGGCAACATCACTGACGACGAAATCCGGGCGACGGTGCGGTACTGCGCCTCGCTCTGCGCCACCGGCGGCACTGTGCTGTGGACGCGGCACCGCCGGGAGCCGGACCTGGTGCCCGTCATCTGCGAGTGGTTCGCCGAGGAGGGCTTCGAGCCGGTCGCGGTGAACAGCCCGGCCGACGGTGTGGGCGTCGGCGCGCACCGCTTCACCGGCACGCCCCGTCCGCTGGCGCCGGGGGCGCGGATGTTCGAGTTCGTGGGCTACGACGTGCTGGAGCGGACGGAGCAGTCATGACCACTGTGGACGACGTCAGCCGGCCTTCCCGGGTGGCCGGGCCGGACGAGGGGATCAGCGCCGAGGAGCTTCAGCTCGCCGCGCGTAACCACGGCATCCCGCTGGAGGCGCTGCGGTACGACGTGACCCCGGCGGGCCTGCACTACCTGCTCATCCACTACGACATCCCGGACGTCGACCCGTCCGCGTACGCGCTGAGCGTGTCCGGCGCGGTCGAGCGTCCGCTTCGCATGGACCTGGCGGCGCTGCGCGACCGGCCCCGGGTGACCCATCGGGTCACGCTGGAGTGCGCTGGCAACGGCCGGGCGCTGCTGCATCCCCGTCCGGTCAGCCAGCCGTGGCTGGTGGAGGCGGTGGGCAACGCCGAGTGGACCGGTACGCCGCTGGCGCCGCTGCTGCGCGAGGCCGGCCTGTCCGGCGACGCGGTGGACGTCGTGTTCACCGGCGCGGACCACGGGGTGGAGCGCGGCGTCGAGCAGGACTACCAGCGGGCGCTGCCGGTTGCCGACGCGCTGCGCGAGGAGGTGCTGCTGGCGTACGAGATGAACGGCGCACCCCTGCTGCCGCAGCACGGCGCGCCGCTGCGCCTGATCGTGCCCGGCTGGTACGGCATGGCGCACGTGAAGTGGCTGCGCGACATCACTGTGACGACCGAGCCGTTCGACGGCTACCAGAACGCGGTGGCCTACCGGCTGCGGCGCGACGCCGACGACCCGGGCGTGCCGGTGACCCGGATCGAGCCGCGTGCGCTGGTGCGTCCGCCCGGCTTCCCGGACTTCATGTCCCGCACCCGGGTGCTGCGGCCGGGGCCGTGCACTCTGGACGGCCGCGCCTGGTCCGGCCACGCGCCGGTGACCTCGGTCGAGGTGACCGTGGACGGCGGCGGGACGTGGACGCCCGCGGTCCTGGACGAGCCGGCCGGGGGCGAGTGGGCGTGGCGCCGGTGGTCGGTGAGCTGGACGGCGACGCCGGGGCGGTACGTGCTCGGTGCCCGGGCGACGGACGCGTCGGGGCGTACCCAGCCGGTCGAGCAGCCGTGGAACCGGGGCGGGTTCGCCAACAACCTGGTGCAGCGGGTCGAGGTGGTCGTGCCGGCGGAGTGATCGGGGGCGTTCAGCCGCCCGTGGTCAGCTCCCGAATCCGGAATCTGCGGGAAGCGAGATGTCGGGCTTTTCGAGCTCTTCCACATTGACGTCCTTGAACGTCATCACTCGAACATTCTTGACGAAACGGGCAGGACGGTACATGTCCCACACCCAGGCGTCGTGCATCTCGACCTCGAAGTAGACCTCGCCGTCGGAGTTGCGCACGTGCAGGTCGACCTGGTTGGCCAGGTAGAAACGGCGCTCGGTCTCCACCACGTAGGAGAACTGGCGGACGATGTCCCGGTACTCCCGGTAGAGCTGCAGCTCCATCTCGGTCTCGTACTTCTCGAGATCTTCCGCGCTCATCGCACTCCGCCTTCCATGACCACATCTTCCCCCACCGACGCCGGAGGTCGCGGCTGCTCGCCCAACGCCACGCCGACGGTACCCCCTGACGCGCCGCAGTGCCCCATCGGCTCGTCCGGGCGCCCGGCGAACGCTCCCGGCCCGAGACCCGGCAGCCCGGCCGCGAGCTCGGGCGACGCCACGTCTGCGCCCGCCGGGCGGCGGGCGCGGGGAGGCCGGCCGTCCCGTCCGGAGACGGCGGCCACATTCACGTACGAGAAGCGGTGTTCCCGGCAGGGCCCGAGCGCGCGCAGGGCGGCGCTGTGCTCGGCGGTGATGTAGCCCTTGTGCTCGGCGAAGCCGTAGCCGGGGAACCGCCCGTCCAGTTCCACCATGATCCGGTCCCGGGTGACCTTTGCCAGCACGCTCGCCGCCGCCACACACGCGGCCACCCGGTCGCCCTTCCAGACCGCCAGGCCCGGCACGTCCAGCCCGTCGACGCCGAAACCGTCCGTCAGCACGTACTCCGGGCGGGTGGTGAGCGAGGCGAGCGCGCGGCGCATCGCGGCGAGGTTGCACACGTGCAGCCCGCGGGCGTCGACCTCCTCGGCCGGGATGACCACCACGGCGTACGCCAGGGCTCGTGCCACCACCTCGTCGTAGACGCGCTCGCGGGCGGCGGGGGTGAGCAGCTTCGAGTCGGCCAGCTCGTCGATCTCGCCGCGCCGGCCCTCGGGCAGCACCGCGGCGGCGGCCACGAGCGGGCCGGCGCAGGCGCCGCGACCGGCCTCGTCGGCGCCCGCCACGTGCCGGAAACCGCGCCGCTGCAGGGCGCGCTCCAGCGCGTAGAGGCCGCCGTCGCGGCGTACCACTGTGCGCGGCGGGGTCAGCATGCGCCGCCTCCCGCCAGCACGGCGCCGAGCCGGCCGGGCAGGTCCGGCGGGTAGTAGCGCTCGGCGGAGGCGGCCAGCTCGGCCACCGGCCACCAGCGGTGCCCGTGCACACTCGCCCGTTCGACGTCGTTGAAGCCGGCCGTGTCGACCTCCCAGCCCGCCACCCGGACCAGGTAGAACTGCTGCTCCTGGCGGTACCAGACGCCGTCGAACGGGAACTCGACGGTCTCCGCCCAGACCGGTGCGCCCAGCTCGGCCGGCGCCAGCCGCAGGCCGGTCTCCTCGGCCAGTTCCCGTGCGGCGCCGTCAGCCGGGGACTCCCCCGGGTCCAGCCCGCCGCCGGGGGTGAACCAGTAGCGGTGACCCGGCCGGGCCGGATCACTGCCGTGGAAGAGCAGCACCCGGTCGGACGCGTCGACCAGCAGCACCCGGGCCGCGCGACGAGGGGTGTAGACGGTCACCGCACCAGCCTGCCAGACGCCTGCGACGAACGACCACGCCCACCCGCTGTCGAGCCGGGGCCGGCGTGCCGGAGCGTGGCGCGGGCCGGCTCAGGGATTGGGGATCCCGGCGAACTGCTCGGGAACACTGAGCCAGGTCGCGCGGCTGACCGGCCAGAAGATGGTGAAGGCCCGGCCGACGACCTCGCCCTCGGGGATGGTTGCCACGTTGATGTCCTCGCCCGACTGCTGCCAGTGCTCCAGCGAGTCGCCGGACGCCTCCCGGTGGTCACCCATGACCCACAGCCGCCCCTTCGGCACCGTGACGTCGAAGTCCTGGTCGGCGGGCTTGTTGCCGGGGAAGATGAACGGCTCGTCGATCGGCTTGCCGTTGATGACCAGCCGCTCCTGGCCGCCGGTGCGGTCGCAGCAGACCACGTGATCGCCCCCGACGCCGATCACCCGCTTGATGAAGTCCTCGCCGTCGGGGTTGCCGCTCCACTCGGTGGGCGCCTTGAAGACGATCACCTCACCCCGGTGCGGCGAGCGGAAGTCGTAGACAAGCTTGTTGACAAGCACCCGATCGTCGATCTTGAGGGTGTTCTCCATGGACGGCGACGGGATGAAGAAGGTCTGCAGCACGAAGGCACGCACCAGCACCGCGACCAGGATCGCCACGCCCAGGAGGATGGGCAGCTCCTTCCAGAAGGAGCTGCGGGGCTTCTCGGTCTGCTCGTCGATCACGGGTGGAGCCTACGTCGCCGGGTACGGCGCGGTCGCCCCGAACCCGCCAGAACGGTGAGCGTCGCCGCGACCGGGAGGATCAGGACGACGCCGCCGACCGGGTCGGGATCCACCGGCGCCGGCCCCGCGGGCGCGGCGTCCGCGCGGGGCACGCTGGTGAACGTCTCCGGTACGGGCAGAGAGGTCCACCGCTGCGACGGCCAGACGATCATGAAGGCGCGGCCGACCACGTTCTCGATCGGCACCGGCCCCTGACATCGGGCGTCCTGCGAGACCAGCCGGTGGTCACCCATCACGAAGATCTGCCCCGGCGGCACCACCACCTCGGTGAACTGCCGGGACCGGCACTCCTTCGGGTTGGGCGGCAGCTCGACCGGCGAGTCCTCGGAGACGTACTCCTGCTCGTCGAGCGGCACCCCGTTGACGACCACCCGGCCGTCGTCGCAGCACCAGATCTTGTCGCCCGGTACGCCGATGACGCGCTTGATGAAGTCCTTCTCGCCGGGGCGGCTCACGCCCACCAGGTCGCCGAGCGTACGGCCGACCCGTCCGGCGAAGTTGGCCGGCGGCGTGGGCGCCTCCTGGGCGACCCAGCGGTCGGTGCCCCGGAACACCACCACCTCGCCGCGGACCGGGTCGCGGACGTCGTAGACGACCTTGTTGACCAGCACCCGGTCGCCTACTAGCAGCGTGTTCTCCATCGACCCGGAGGGGATGAAGAACGCCTGGAGCAGGAACGTGCGGATCAGCACAGCGAGGCAGAACGCCACGATCAGCAGCAGCGGCAGCTCCTGCCAGAGCGGCATCTGGCGGCGGCCACGGCGGGCCCGCCGGCGCCAGGGATCGACGGCGCCGTCCTCGTCAACCATCTGCACCATGCCACTCTCCGGTCCGCGGAAACGACACTACCGCCCGGGAGTCCCCTCGGAGACCCCACGGGCGGTAGTGGACCGTTTCGCACCGTCCGGCTGCGCCCGTACCGACCAGGGTAGTGCGGTCTGGTCGATACGACATCCGCGCAGCTCGGGCGGCGTGGCGTACGGAAGTCAGTTCGCCGGCTGCTTCTCCCGCAGCTCCTTGATCTTGGCCTTCTTGCCGCGCAGCTCACGCAGGTAGTAGAGCTTGGCGCGACGCACGTCACCGCGGGTCACGACCTCGATCCGGTCGATGCCCGGGCCGTTGAGCGGGTAGGTCCGCTCCACGCCGACACCGAAGCTGACCTTGCGGACCGAGAAGGTCTCGCGCAGACCGTCACCCTGGCGGCGGATGACGACGCCCTGGAAGATCTGGACCCGGGACCGGTTGCCCTCGACGACCCGCGCGTGCACCTTGACGGTGTCACCGGCACGGAAGTCGGGCAGGTCGGTACGCTTCGACTGGGCGTCAAGGGCGTCCAGGATGTTCATCGCTGCGTCCTCGTGAGGCTCACGGCGCATCGTCAGTCGATGCGCGGATGGGTGATTCTGACCCCCGGGTGGTGACCGGCGGGGCCGGCCCCGGTCGAGGGTCCTCGCAACCGCCCACGGCGCGGACGGATGCGGCAACCCCTCTACTCTGCCACATGCCCCGGTGGCGAGGAAAATCCGCCCCGGTCCAGCGTCGCCCGGTCCCGCTTGTCGAGCGCCTCCGGTGCCAGCGCGCCGATCATGTCGGGGCGCCGGGCGGCGGTGCGCAGCAACGACTCGTCCCGCCGCCAGCGGTCGATCCGGGCGTGGTCGCCGGAGCGCAGCACCTCGGGCACGTCCAGCCCGCGCCAGCTCGCCGGCTTGGTGTAGAGCGGAGCCTCCAGCAGCCCGTGCGCGTGCGACTCCTCGTCCAGCGACCCGGCGTTGCCGAGCACACCGGGCAGCAGCCGGGTGACCGCCTCCAGGATCACCAGCACGGCCACCTCGCCGCCGAACAGCACGTAGTCACCCAGGGAGACCTCGGTCACCGGCATCCGGGTCGCGGCGTGGTCCAGCACCCGCTGGTCGATGCCCTCGTACCGGCCGCAGGCGAACAGCAGGTGCGACTCGGCGGCCAGCTCGTGCGCCAGGGCCTGGGTGAACGGGACGCCCGCGGGCGACGGCACGAGCAGCCGGGGCAGCGTGTGCCCGTCCGGGCTCAGCTCGCCGGGCGCCAGCGCGTCCAGCGCCTCACCCCACGGCTCCGGGCGCATGACCATGCCCGGACCGCCGCCGTAGGGCGTGTCGTCGACGGTGCGGTGCACGTCGTGGGTCCAGGTCCGCAGATCGTGTACGGCCAGCCGCAGCGTGCCGTTCGCCCGGGCCTTGCCGATGAGCGAGAGATCCAGCGGGGCGAAGTACTCGGGAAAGATCGACACGATGTCGACGCGCATGCGGCGGCTCCAGCCGGAGGTCGAGAGCTAGAGGTCGAGCAGGCCACCCGGCAGGTCGACGACGACGCGACCGCCGGCCAGATCCACCTCGGGCACGATCGCCTTGACGAACGGGACCAGCGCGGTACGCCCCTCGGGACGCCGCAGCACCAGCATGTCGGACGCGGGCGCGTGGTCGATGCGGGTGACCTCGCCCACGTGCTCACCGTCGCGGGTGACCACGGCGAGCCCGACCAGCTGGTGGTCGTGGAACTCCTCCGGGTCCTCCGGCGGGGCGACGTCGGCGCTGTCCACGCCCAGCAGCGTGTTGCGCAGCGCCTCGGCGACGTCGCGCTCCAGCACGCCCTCGAAGGCGACCAGCAGGCGGCCCTGATGCCAGCGGGCCGACTCGACGGTGAGTGTCGGCGGCACCCGCCAGGCGCCGGGCTCCGACGGGGTGACCCCCGGCTCGGTGGTCAACACCGAACCGGGGGCGAACCGTGCTTCGGGCTCGTCGGTACGCACTTCCACGGTGACCTCACCGCGGATGCCGTGCGGCTTACCGATCCGGCCGACGACGAGAAGCATCAGTACGAGTCGACGATGTCGACGCGTACCCCACGCCCGCCGATGGAGCCGATCACCTGGCGCAGCGCCTTGGCGGTCCGGCCGGACCGCCCGATCACCGTGCCGAGGTCCTCGGGGTGCACGCGGACTTCGAGGCGCTTGCCCCGACGGGAGTCGACCATGCGCACCCGGACGTCGTCCGGGTGGTCGACGATGCCCTTGACCAGGTGCTCCAGAGCGGGACGCAGCGGCATGTCAGGCCTGCTCGCCGGACTCGGCACCGGTCTGCTCCTCGGCCTTGGCCTCGGCCTTCGGCTCCTCCGCCTTGGCGGCGGCCTTCTTCGCCGGCTTGGCCGGGGTGTCCGCCACGCCGGCGGCGGCCTTCGCCTCGGCCTCGTACGCCGCCTTGCGGTCGGCCCGCTCGGGGGCGACCTTCAGCGGCGGCGGGGCGGGGAGGCCCTTGAACTTCTGCCAGTCACCGGTCAGCTCCAGCAGGCGCTGCACGGCCTCGCTCGGCTGGGCGCCGACCGAGAGCCAGTACTGGACCCGCTCCGACTTGACCTCGATCACCGAAGGGTCTTCCTTCGGCTGGTACACACCGACGAACTCGATCGCGCGACCGTCACGCTTGGTGCGCGAGTCGGCGACGACGATGCGGTACTGCGGGTTGCGGATCTTGCCCATCCGCAGGAGCCGGATCTTTACGGCCACAGTTGTTTCGCTCCTGTTGCGATCTCACCGGCCCGTACGGGCGGTGTGGCGGGTGAGCGCCGACCGGCACAGTGGGGTTTGGGCCGGAGACTGCTCGGTGAACTGGCGACGCGCCCGGGTTAGAGGGCGCCGGACGCGCGCCGGATACCAGCGAACCATTCTGCCAGATCCGGCCCGGAACTCTCACACCGGACCCGGACACCACGCCCGGGGCGGGTCGGGCCGTGACGGAGGACACCGGTTCAGCGCACCGGCGGGCGGTCCCAACCCGGCGGAAGTTCGTCCGGTACGTCCCATTCCGCTGGCGGCGTGAAGTCGCACCAGGTTCCGTCGAACGGAAACTCGCCCGCCTCGGCGATCCGGATCACCCGCTCGCCCTCGGCGCGTACCGCCTTCTCGTCGGTCACCCAGTAGTGCTCCGGGAACGCCAGCCGCTCGGCGAACTCGTCCTCGTCCTTCCACTCCCAGCTCAGGTCCGGGTACACCACCACGTCGAGGTCCTGGTCGACCATGTCGACCCCGGCCACCGCGCCGTCGTCCCAGCGGACGCCGGGCTCCTCCAGGTTCACGTACCAGTTCTGGAAGCGGCCCGCCGCGTCGCGGAACCACCAGACCGAGTGGGCCGCGTCGGTGGGCAGGAACTTCAGCACCGGCGGACCGTTCCACCGGCCCTGCGCGAGCCGGTAGGACGACGTCACCCACTCGGCGAACGGCACGGCCCGCATGCCCAGGCCGGCCTCTGTCACCTCGTGCGCGACTGGTGCTGTCCGCGCCACCCAGAGCAGCAGGCCGCGCTCGTCGTCGGAAACCACCCGGGCCGACCGGACCCAGCCGATCCGGCCGTGCCGCACGTTCCGGTGCATGATCAGCCGCCCCGGCTCGAACCGCATGCCCACCCCCGCCGTCGTGTTAACAAGGGCCCCCGCCTATGCAGAATGCGTTAAGAGGGGGCCCTTCCTTACACCTCAGTAGGCGCGGGCGAGGATCGCCACCAGGTCGGGCTCGTCCTCCGAGTCCGGCACCGAGCCGTCGACGCGCACCAGGCAGCGGACCGTCACGCCCTGACCGTTCGCCTCGGCCTCGCCCTCGACGCCGACCGCCGACCACGGCACCCGCGCCCAGCCGGTGGCGGACGCCTCGATCGCCTCGGCCAGCGTCGACACCTCGACGGTGCGGGACCGGCGGAACTCCAGCGCCTGGTCGTGCAGCGCCCGCTGGTCGGCCTCCAGCGCGGCCAGGACCGCGCCGACCACGTCGGCGACGGGCGTCGGGGCCTTCGAGCCGTCCGTACGCCGGACCACAACGGCGTTGCCGGCGGCGAGGTCACGCGGGCCGACCTCGACGCGTACGGGGTAGCCGCGCAGCTCGGCGTCGACGGCGCGGCGGCCGAACGCGGTGTCGGTCCGGTCGTCCAGCGCCACCCGCACCCCGGCGTCGCGCAGCGCGTCGCTGAGCTTGCGCGCCGCTTCCCCGACGCCGTCGCCGTCCTTGACGATCATCACGTACGCCTGGACCGGCGCCAGCTTCGGCGGCACCCGCAGCCCGTTGTCGTCGCCGTGGCACATGATCAGGCCACCGAGCATCCGGGTGGACGTGCCCCAGGAGGTGGTCCACGCGTGCTCCCGGCCGCCCTCGGCCGAGGAGTAGCTGATGTCGAACGCCTTGGCGAAGTTCTGGCCCAGCTCGTGGCTCGTGCCCAGCTGGAGCGCCTTGCCGTCGCCCATCATGCCCTCGCACGTGTACGTGGCGGTGGCGCCGGCGAAGCGCTCCCGGGCGGTCTTCAGGCCGACCACCACCGGGATGCCGAGCACGTTGACCATCAGGTCCTCGTACGCCTCGTGCAGGATCCGCCGGGCGTAGGCGCGGGCGTCGGAGCGGGTGGCGTGCGCGGTGTGCCCCTCCTGCCAGAGGAACTCGCTGGTGCGCAGGAAGATCCGCGGGCGCAGCTCCCACCGGACCACGTTGGCCCACTGGTTGAGCAGCAGCGGCAGGTCGCGGTACGAGTCGATCCACTTGGCCATGAACTCGCCGATGACCGTCTCGCTCGTGGGGCGCACCACCACCGGCTCGGCGAGCTGCTTGCCGCCACCGTGCGTGACCACCGCCAGCTCCGGCGAGAAGCCCTCGACGTGCTCGGCCTCGCGCTTGAGGTAGCTCTCCGGGATGAACAGCGGGAAGTACGCGTTCTCCGCGCCGGCCGCCTTGATCCGGGCGTCCATCTCGGCCTGCATCCGCTCCCAGATGGCGTAGCCGGCCGGTCGGATCACCATGGTCCCCCGGACCGGGCCGTTGTCGGCCAGCTTCGCCTTGGCGATCAGGTCCTGGTACCAGCGGGGAAAGTCCTCCGCACGGGGAGTGAGCACGCGTGCCATGACCGCACATCCTATGCGTCCCGCGACGGGCCGGCGCAGCCGGGCGTGCCCGCCCGTAGACTTCGATCACCATGCCTAAGCCGAGGAATGTCACACCGGTGCGCGAGTCGATCGTCGACGCCGCCCGTTCGCTGACCGTCACGACCGGCTGGGCCGGGGTCCGGATGGGCGCCGTCGCGAGCGCGGCCGGGGTGAGCCGGCAGACCGTCTACAACGAGTTCGGCACCAAGGCGGGCCTGGGCGATGCGCTGGCCCGGCACGAGGTGGACCGGTTCGTCGGTCAGGTCCGCTCCGCGCTCGACGAGCACGACTCCGACGTACGCGCGGCCGCGTACGCGGCGATCCACCGCACGCTCGCCTCGGCTGCCGAGAACCCACTGGTCCGGGCGGTGCTGACCAGCACCCGGGGCGGCTCGGAGGAGCTGCTGCCGTATCTGACCACCCGGTCCGAGCTGGTGCTCGCCGAGGCCGCGGCGGCGCTGCTGGAGTGGACCGGGCACCGCCTGCCGGACGCCGACCCGGCGGCGCTGGCGTTCGCGGCGGACAGCGTCGTACGCCTGGTGGTGAGCCACATCGTGCTGCCCGGCGGCCCGGTCGACGAGACCGCCGACCGGCTGGCCGACCTGGCGGTGCGCCTGTTCCTGATGGCGGCGACGACCCGCTAGGGCCGCCGACGACGAGCGCGGCCGGTCAGCGGACGACCCGGCCCGTCAGCGGACGACCCGACCGCGCAGCACGATCCGGCTGGGCGCCCGGACCACGCGCAGGTCGCGGCGCGGGTCCTCGGGGTAGACCACCAGGTCGGCGAGGCCGCCCTCGACCAGCCCGGGGAAGCCGAGCCACTCGCGAGCCCGCCAGGAGGCGGCCGCCAGTACGTCCGGGGCGGACATGCCGGCCTGCTCGTGCAGCAGCAGCATCTCCTCGGCCGCCAGGCCGTGGTCGATGCCGCCGCCCGCGTCGGTGCCGACGTAGATGGGCACGCCCGCCTCGTGCGCGGCGCGCACCACCTCGGGGAAGCGGTCGCGCAGGGCGAGCATGTGGTCGGCGTACCCGGGGAACTTGGGCCGGGCCTGCTCCGCGATGTGGCCGAAGGTCTTGATGTTGATCATCGTGGGGACCAGCGCGGTGCCCTGCCGGGCCATCAGGTCGATCAGGTCGAGACTCAGCCCGGTGCCGTGCTCCACCGAGTCCACCCCGGCCCGCACCATGATCTCCACGGCCGACTCGGAGAACGTGTGCACCGCCGCGCGTGCCCCGGCGGCGTGCGCGGCGGCGACCGCGGCGGTCATGGTGTCGGCGTCCCAGGCCGGCGCCAGGTCGCCCACCCCCCTGTCGATCCAGTCGCCGACCAGCTTGACCCAGCCGTTGCCGGCCGCGGCCTGCGCGGCCACCGTCGCGGCCACCTCCGCCGCGCCGACCTCCACGCCGATGTCGCGCAGGTAGCGCTTGGGGGGCGCGACGTGCCGGCCCGCGCGGGCCAGTCGCGGCAGGTCCGGCTCGTCCTCCAGTTCGGGGTACGGGTACGGCGAGCCGGCGTCGCGGATCGCCAGCACGCCCGCGTCCCGGTCGATCCGGGCCAGGTCCCGGGCCTGGTCGAGCGAGGTGATCGGGCTGCCGCCGCGGGCGATGCCGATGTGGCAGTGCGCGTCGGTCAGGCCGGGCAGCACGAAGCCGCCGTCGGCCACCGTCTCGGCACCGGGCACCGGTTCGAATGTCACCCGGTCGCCGACCAGCCAGACGTCCCGGACCTCGTCGTCGGGAAGGAACACACCGCGCACGTGCAGAGCCATGTGCACAGTCCTACCCGATCAGCCCTCCTCGCCGGCGAGCAGGTCGTTGCGGCGCGCGGTCAGGGCCGGCAGGTCGATCGAGACCTTCCAGGGCCGCTCGGTGACGAACACATCGTCTGTCTGACCGACCTGCTTGTACTCGAGATTGGCGCCGAGCGCGTACTCGGTCAGCGTGATCTTCTCCTTGATGGGGTCGAGCACCCAGTAGGAGCGGACGCCCGCGTACGCGTAGACCCTGGCCTTGTCGTACATGTCGCGGAAGGTGGAGGTCGGCGAGATGACCTCCACGGCGAGCACCGCGTCCTCGACCGGCAACGGGCTCCGGTTGGCGTTGCCCCGCACGACCGCGACGACGTCCGGCCGGGGCTCGTTCCGGTGGTCGACCCGCATCGACAGGTCGATCCCGACCTGGTACTCCTTCGGGCAGTTGACGCGAAGCGCGAGCAGCAACTCGACGCACATGTCCTGGTGCAGCAGAGTGGGCGACGGCACGATCAACCTTCCGTTGATCAGTTCGTACGGAAGGTCCTTGGGCAGCTCGCCCAGGTCGTCGACCGTCCACTCGTGCCGCTCCGGCAGGATCGGGGCGGCGGTCATTGACATCTCCTTCCAGGGGGCGACATCACCTAAGAGACAGCGATGTCGCCCACCGTCACCGACACGCTAGCGCGGGCCCTTGTCCCCGCCCTTGCCCAGCTTGTTGAAGTCGATCTTCGGGAGCTTGAAGCCCGGCGGCAGGCCCTGCCCACCGGCCAGGTCGCCCGGGTCCAGGCCCGGCGGGAGCTGCGGCATGCCGCCCGGGAAGCCGCCCGGCATCCCGGCGCCGGTACGCGGCCGCCCGCCGCCCTTGGTGCCCTTGCGCTTGTTCTTCGGCGACTTGGTCGCCTTGCGCCGTCCACCGCCGGGCAGGCCCATCATGCCGCCCATCTGCTTCATCATCTTCTGCGCGTCGGCGAAGCGGTTGAGCAGCTGGTTGACGTCCATGACAGTGACGCCGGAGCCGTTCGCGATCCGGGCCCGGCGGGAGCCGTTGATGATCTTCGGGTTGGTGCGCTCGGCCGGGGTCATCGACCGGATGATCGCTGTGACCCGGTCGAAGTGCTTGTCGTCCAGCTCGGCGAGCTGGTCCTTCATCTGCCCCATGCCCGGCATCATGGCCAGCACGTTGGCGATCGGACCCATCCGCCGGACCGCGATGAGCTGATCGAGGAAGTCCTCCAGCGTGAAGGTCTCCCCGCCCATCAGCTTGGCGGTCATCTTCTCCTTCTGATCGGTGTCGAAGGCCGCCTCGGCCTGCTCGATCAGAGTGAGGACGTCGCCCATGCCGAGGATCCGGCTGGCCATCCGGTCCGGGTGGAAGACGTCGAAGTCCTCCAGCTTCTCGCCGGTGGAGGCGAACAGGATCGGCTGGCCGGTGACCTCGCGGACGGAGAGCGCGGCACCACCGCGGGCGTCGCCGTCGAGCTTGGACAGGACCACGCCGGTGATGCCCACGCCGTCGCGGAACGCCTCGGCGGTACGCACGGCGTCCTGGCCGACCATCGCGTCGATGACGAAGATGACCTCGTCGGGCTGGACCGCGTCGCGGATGTTCGCGGCCTGCTGCATCATCTCGGTGTCGATACCGAGCCGGCCGGCGGTGTCGACGATGACGATGTCGCGGGCGGCGCGGCGGGCGTGCTCGATCGAGTCGCGGGCCACCTGGACCGGATCGCCGACGCCGTTGCCGGGCGCCGGGGCGTACACCTCGACGCCGGCCCGGCCGCCGAGCACCTGGAGCTGCCCGACGGCGTTGGGACGCTGGAGGTCGGCGGCGACGAGCAGCGGCTGGTGGCCCTGGCTCTTGAGCCAGCGGGCCAGCTTGCCGGCGAGCGTCGTCTTGCCGGAGCCCTGGAGGCCGGCCAGCATGATCACAGTCGGCGGGTTCTTGGCGAACTGGAGCCGCCGCCCCTCGCCGCCGAGGACGTTGATCAGCTCCTCGTTGACGATCTTGACGATCTGCTGCGCCGGGTTGAGCGCCTGGGAGACCTCGGCGCCGCGCGCCCGCTCCTTGACGTTCGCGATGAAGCCCTTGACCACCGGCAGGGCGACGTCGGCCTCCAGCAACGCCATCCGGATCTCGCGCGCGGTGGCGTCGATGTCGGCGTCGGTGAGCCGGCCCTTGCCGCGGAGCTTGGTGAAGATCCCGGACAGGCGGTCACTCAAGGTGTCAAACACGCGAACATCCCGTTTGTCGTTTTCGGCGGGCACATGCTGCCGGGCCGGTGGTCCAGCCCACCGTTAGGGTAGCCCGCCGCCCGCACCCCCCGCTCCGGCCCGGCCGCCCACGCGCCCGCTCCCTTCCGAGGACCGGCCGGCCGGGGTCAGGACACGACCAGGCCCGACTGGTACGCGAACACCACCAGCTGGGCCCGGTCCCGGGCGCCGAGCTTGACCATGGCCCGGCTCACGTGGGTACGCGCCGTCGCCGGGCTGACCATCAGCCGCCCGGCGATCTCGGCGTTGCTCAGGCCCTCGCCCACCAGCGCCACCACCTCGCGTTCCCGGTCGGTGAGCGACCCCAGCCGGGGATGCGGGCGCGGCACCCGGGCCGGCCGGGTGGCGAACTCCCGGACCACCCGGCGGGTCACCGACGGGGACAGCAGCGCTTCCCCCTCGGCGACCAGGCGGATCGCCCGCAGCAGATCCGCCGGGCGGGTGTCCTTGGTGAGGAAGCCGCTGGCGCCGTGCCGGAGCGCGTCGAAGACGTACTCGTCCAGCTCGAACGTGGTCAGCACCACCACCCGGGTACCGGCCAGCGCCGGGTCGCCGACGATCCGGCGGGTGGCCTCGATGCCGTCGACGCCGGGCATCCGCACGTCCATCAGCACCACGTCGGGGCGTTCCCGGCGGGCCGTCTCCACGGCGGCCAGCCCGTCGGCGGCCTCACCGACCACCGACAGGTCGTCCTCGCTGTCCACCAGGGCGCGCAGGCCGATCCGGACCAGGTCCTGGTCGTCGGCGAGCAGTACGCGGATCATGCGGCCTCCCGCAGCGGCAGCGTGGCGTGCACCCGGAAGCCACCGGGCGCGGCCGGCCCGGCGCTGAACGTACCGCCGAGCGCGGTGACCCGCTCGCGCATCCCGGCGAGACCGGACCCGCCGGACGGCTCCGGCACGGCGTCCCCGCCCCGGCCGGTGTCCGTCACCTCCACCGTCACCTCGCCCGGGGCGTACCCGACGCGAACCGCGGCGGAGGCCGGGCCCGCGTGCCGCAGGACGTTCGTCAGTGCCTCCTGCACCACCCGGTACGCGGCCAGGTCCACCGCCACCGGCAGGGCGAGCGGCGCGCCGGTCACCTCGACGGTGACCGGGACCCCGGCGCCGGCCAGCCGCTCGCGCAACTGCGGCAGCTGGTCCAGCCCCGGGGCCGGCGCGCGTTCGTCGGCGGCCTCCTCGCGCCGGACCACGGTGAGCGTCACCCGCAGCTCGTCCAGCGCCTCCTTGCTGGTCCGGCTGATCGCGGTGAGCGCCGCCTCCGCCTGCTCGGGCCTACGGTCCAGCAGGTGCAGGGCGATCTCGGCCTGCAGGTGGATCGCGGCGAGCCCGTGGCCCACCACGTCGTGCACCTCGCGGGCCACCCGCAGCCGCTCCACGTCGGCCAGCCGGCGGGCCTCGTCGGTCCGGTTCCGGGCGGCGGCCTCCCGGCTGAGCCGCGCGGTGACCCCGGCGGCGAACGGCACCACCACCCACGCGGCCACCGGCATCAGCCCGACCAGGCCGGGCGAGCGCGCGCCGAACAGGACGTAGGCCAGCAGCGCCGCCAGCGCGCCCGCGCCGGCCACCGCCGCGTCGCGCACCGGCCGGTACGCGGCCACCGTGTAGACCGCGACGAAGAACGAGAGCAGGATCGGGCCGTACGGGTAGCCCAGCATCAGGTACGCCGTGGTCGCCGCCGTGACCACGGCGAGCGTGACCAGCGGCCGGCGCCGGCGCACGGCGACCGCGAGCGCGGCGACCACCACCAGCGGGTAGGCGCCGGGTTCCGCGTCCACCCCCTGGTTCACGCCGGCCGGCGCGGTGCCGACCAGCCCGATCGCCAGCAGGGCCAGTGCGAGCAGGGCGTCCGGCCACCGCCGTTCCCGGTCCATGTCCCCTCCCCCGTCCCGGCTCAGCCGATGTCCCGCCGCCGCAGCAGCGCCGCACCGGCCGACGCGAAGACCACCAGGTACACGGCCACCACCAGGGCCGCCCGTCCGCCGGAGACGACGGCGGCGACACCGGGCGTGTCCCCGGGCGCGCCGAGCGCGGCGGCCAGCGACCCGGCGTTCGGGCCGGGCAGCCCTTCCTGTGCGGTCGCCACCCAGTCGACGAGCGGGGCGGCGATGGCGGCGAGCAGGTTCTGCACGGCGAGCATCCACACCAGGCCCAACCCGACCGGCAGCGCCACCGCGCGCAGCGCTACCGCCATCACGGCACCGAGCATGGCCCACATCGTGGCGATGAGCCACCCCGCGCCGACGCCGGTGAGCAGGTCGCCGGCCGACGGCCAGCGCACCGGCTGCGCCTCGGCGGACGCGACGAGCACCGACGCCACCGCACCGACCGCGAACACGGCCAGCACCACTGCGAGCGCGGCGACCGCGAGCACGAGCAGCTTGCCCACGTACACCTGGAGCCGGGTGGGTCCCTGGGTGAGCACCGTCTTCCAGGTCCCCCAGGCGTACTCGCCGCCGACCGTGAGCACACCGAGGATCAGCAGGATCGCGCCGAGGAACACCGGCAGGCCGCCCAGCGAGTTGCCGACCAGGTGGTCGGGGAGCATGGCGGGCAGGGCCCGGTCCGTGTTCGGGCCGTCCGTGCCGCCGGCGACCCCGGCGTACGGGAAGACGTAGGTGAAGATCAACGACAGCGCCAGCGTGATGCCCAGCAGCAGCCAGGCGGCCGGACGCCGGACCAGCTTGACCAGTTCGGCGGAGAAGCTACGCGACATCGGCCGTACCCCTCTCCACCAGCTCGAAGAAGACCTGTTCCAGATCCCGGTCCCGGTGCCGCAGCTCGCGCACCGCCAGCCCGGCGCCGACCAGTTCGGCGTTCAGCCAGGCCGCCCGGTCCGGCTCCACCGACAGGTCCAGCCCGCCGTCGACGACGCGGACCCGGTCGACGCCGACCAGCTCCCGGGCCCGGCTCACCGCCTCGTCAAGCGGGTCGGCGAGCACCCGCAGACCGGCCGAACCGCACAGCTCGGCGACGCTGCCCTCGGCCACCATCCGGCCTCCGGCGATCACGCCGATCCGGTCGCAGATCTGCTCGACCTCGCCGAGCAGGTGACTGGAGAACAGCACAGTGCAGCCGGCCGCGCCGAGCCGCCGGATCAGCGTCCGCATGTCGGCCATGCCGGCCGGGTCGAGGCCGTTCGTCGGCTCGTCCAGGATCAGCAGGCGCGGGTCCTTCAGCAGCGCGGCGGCCACCCCGAGCCGCTGCTTCATGCCCAACGAGTAGCCGGTGTACCGGTCACCCGCGCGATCGGTCAGGTCGACCAGGTCGAGGACCGTCCCGATCCGGTCCGCGCCGACCCCCGCGTAGCGGGCCAGCACGCGCAGGTTGTCCCGGCCCGACAGGTACGGGTAGAAGGCCGGCCCTTCGATCAGCGCGCCGACGCCGGTGAGCCGCCCCGCGCCGGGCGTGCGGCCGAGCAGCCGCACCGTCCCCGCGCTGGGCCGGACCAGGCCGAGCAGCATGCGCAGCGTCGTGGTCTTGCCGGCGCCGTTGGGGCCGAGGAAGCCGTACACCTCGCCGGCCCGGACGGTCAGGTCGAGATCGCGTACGGCGGTCAGGCCGCCGTACCGTTTGCTGAGCCCTTGGGTCTGCACTGGCAGGTTCATGCCGTCGAGCGTCGCGCCGACGACCGCGCGGCGCGTCGGCCCGGCGGCGGCTCCCGGCGTACGTCAGCGGACGTAGCTGCGTTAACAAGGGGCCCCTGCTCTACCGGAGGCGTTAAGAGGGGGCCCTTCCTTACACGGCGGCGAGCACGGCGGCCTCGATCCGGGCCCGTTCCTCGTCCGAGGGCCAGCCGCCGACCAGGTAGAAGGCGTCCACCACGTCACCGCCCAGCGTCGAGATCCGGGCCGCCCGCACCTGGGCGCCCGCGTCGTCCAGCGCGCAGGTGACCCGGTACAGCAGTCCGGCCGCGTCCGCCGCCCGCAGCTCCAGCAGGACCGCGTCGGTGGCCGCCTCCCGGTGCCAGACCACCCGCGGCGCCGCGCCCTGGCTGCGCGCGGCGAGCGCCCGGCCGCGCAGCCGCTGGATGACCGAGACGTCGCCGCCGACCGCGCGGCGCAGGTCGGCGCTGAGCGCGATCGGTTCCGGGGCCAACCCGTAGCGCGGCTGCACCCGGCACTGCACCAGGGCCCGGCCGTCGACTGTGGCGGCGTCCGCGGAGATCACCTCCAGGCGGTGCAGGGCCAGGCAGCCGGCGACGGTGGCGAGCAGCCCGCGCCGGTCGGCTGCGGCCACCGACACCCGGTCCTCCCCCAGGTGTACGACAGGCAGCGGCCCGGCCACGAGCGCCGGGTCGGGGGCCGGCGGGGCGGGCACCACGCCGGTGTCCAGGGTGGTGCGCACCCGGCTCACCAGTTCGGCGATCAGCCGGCCCTTCCAGCCGGACCAGGCGGCCGGGCCGGTGGCGGCGGCGTCGGCGCGGACCAGCGCGTGCAGCAGTTCCAGCGTGCCTGTGTCACCGACCCGCTCGGCCACCCCGGCGACGGTCTTCGGGTCGGACAGGTCACGCCGGGTCGCCACGTCGGGCAGCAGCAGGTGCAGCCGGACCAGCGTGCCGATGAGCGCCGCCTCGTCCGGCGGCAGCCCGACCCGGGTGGCGACCGCCTCGGCCAGCGGCGCGCCCACCGTCGAGTGGTCGCCGTCCAGTCCCTTGCCGATGTCGTGCAGGAACGCGCCGAGCAGCAGCAGGTCGGGCCGTTCCACGTCGCGGGTGTGCCGGCTCGCCTCGTACGCGGTCTGCACCAGGTGCCGGTCGAGCGTGAACCGGTGCACCGGGTTGTGCTGGGGCAGGCTGCGCATCCGGGTCCACTCGGGCAGCCAGCGATCGATCAGGCCGTACCTGTCGCAGGTCTCCCAGGCGGGCACCAGGCCGGGGCCGGCGCCGAGCAGGGTGATCAGCGCGTCGCGGGCCGCCGGTGGCCAGGGCGCGGGCAGCGGCGGGCAGTACGCGGCCAGCCACTCGCAGGTGGCCCGCGCGATCGGCAGCCGGGTGGTGGCGGCAGCGGCGGCCACGCGCAGCGACAGGCTCGGGTCGGGGCGGGCCCCGATGGCGGTACGGGCGAGCACCAGTTCGCCGTCCTGCTCCACCACGTCCCGGGCGACCGGCCGGCGTAGCGGACGGCCGGGCGCGGCGCGGTGCCGGCCGGAGCGGAGCCGGTCGGCGGCCCGCCAGGCGTCGTCGAGGGCGTGGCTCACCGTGCGGGCGTCGCCGGCGACCAGCCGCAGCAGCGCGTCGCCGTCCTCGGCGCCGACCAGGCGTGCCACGCCGTCGCGTTCCTGGGCGACCAGGCGGTCGACCCGGCGGCCCACCTGCTGGTGCAGCGCGTCGCGGGTGTCCAGCAGCCGCCGGTGTGCCGCGTACACGGCGGGGCGGAGCGCGTCGGTGACCCCGGCGGTGGCGATGGCACGCAGGATGCCCACGTCGCGCAGCCCGCCGGCTGCCTCCTTGAGGTCGCCTTCGAGCAGGAACGCCAGTTCGCCGTGGGCCTCCCAGCGGGCGGCGGTGATCTCGCGCAGGCCGGGGAGCTGGCGGATCGCGGTCCGCCGCCAGTGGTCGGTGGCGGTACGGGCGAGCTGGTCGGTGAGCGCCGGGTCGCCCGCCACGTGCCGGGCGTCGAGCAGGCCGAGCGCGACCTTGACGTCGTCGTGTGCCACCGACAGTGCCTCGGCGACGGTGCGTACCGAGTGGTCCAGCCGCAGCCCGGCGTCCCAGATCGGGTACCACAGGGACGCGGCCAGCTCGTCGATGCCGGGTACCCCGGCGTGCAGCAGCACCAGGTCGAGGTCGCCGTAGGGGGCGCACTGGCGGCGGCCCAGCCCGCCCACCGCGACGAGCGCGACGCCGTCCCGGTCCGGGAAGGCCCGGCACAGCCAGGCGTCGAGCGCGTCGGCCCGCGCGGACCGGGCGGCCGCGCCGATGCCCCCGGGTACGCCGACGACCTCGTTGACCACCGCCTGGCCCTCGGAGGGGCCGGTGGCAGTGGTCAACGAGGTCATGTCGGCGGATCCGGCGATCAGAGGGCGTCGAGCCCGCGCTCGCCGGTACGCACCCGGACGACCTCCTCGACGCCGGTCACCCAGACCTTGCCGTCGCCGATCTTGCCGGTCCGGGCGGCGCCGACGATCGCGTCCACGATCTTGTCGACGTCCATCTCGTCGGTGAGCACCTCGACCCGGATCTTGGGCAGGAACTCGACCGTGTACTCGGCACCCCGGTAGACCTCGGTGTGCCCCTTCTGCCGGCCGTAGCCCTGGACCTCGCTGACGGTCAGCCCGGCCACGCCGAGCGCGTGCAGGGCCTCCTTCACCGCGTCCAGCTGGTACGGCTTGATGACCGCGGTCACCAGCTTCATGTCCAACCCCTCCATCCCAGGAACGTTAACCGGCGACCTTCTCGCTGACCGGCGCGGACTCGTCGGTCTCGACGGCGGGCTCCGCGGCCGGCTTGCCGGCGCCGATCCCGGCCATCGCGAACGCGCCACCGCTGCTGCCCGTGGTGGGCGACAGGTCGTAGCCGCTCTCCGCGTGCTCGGCGATGTCGATGCCGTCGACCTCGGCCTCGGCGGAGACCCGCAGGCCGATCGTCTTGTCGATCACGAAGCCCAGGGCGAAGGCGACCACGAAGGAGTAGACGCTGACGATCAGCGCGCTGATCGCCTGCTTGCCGAGCAGCGTGGCGTCGCCGCCGACGAACAGGCCGTCGGTCTCCACCAGCGAGCTGACCGAGGCGGTGCCGAACAGGCCGATCCAGAGGCAGCCGATCCAGCCGCCGACGAAGTGCACGCCCACCACGTCGAGGGAGTCGTCGTAGCCGAGCCGGTACTTCAGGCCGACCGCGAGGGCGCAGACCGCACCGGCCACCACGCCCAGCAGCACCGCTGCGGCCGGGGTGATGAACGCACAGGCCGGGGTGATCGCGACCAGACCGGCGATGGCACCGGACGAGGCGCCGACCAGGGTCGGCTTGCCGTCACGCAGCCACTCCACCACGATCCAGCCGAGCAGCGCGGCGGCGGTGGCGACCTGGGTGTTGATGAACGCCAGCGCGGTGACCCCGTCGGCGGTCAGCTCGGAGCCGGCGTTGAAGCCGAACCAGCCGAACCACAGCAGCGCGGCGCCGAGGGCGACCATCGGGACGTTGTGCGGCTTCATGCTCTCGCGCGGCCAGCCGACCCGCTTGCCGAGCACCAGCACCAGCGCGAGCGCCGCGGCACCGGCGTTGATGTGCACAGCGGTTCCACCGGCGAAGTCCAGCGCGCCGATGTCGCCGCCGATCAGCCCGCCGCCCCAGACCATGTGGGCGACCGGGAAGTAGACCAGCGTGGCCCAGCCGAACGCGAACAGCAGCCAGCCGGCGAACTTCACCCGGTCGGACAGCGCGCCGCTGATCAGTGCCACGGTGATGACCGCGAACATCATCTGGAAGGCGATGAAGACGTAGATCGGGATGCCGGTCTCGCCCCACAGGTCGTTCTCGCCGACGAAGGTCTTGGTGCCCAGGTACTGGCCGAGGTCACCCCAGAACTTGCCGCCCTCGCCGAAGGCGACAGTGAAGCCGTAGAAAAGCCACAGGATGCTGACGAGCCCGATGGACGAGAAGCTCATCATCATCATGTTCAGAACGCCCTTGGACCGGTTCAGCCCGCCGTAGAACAGCGCGAGACCGGGGGTCATGAGCAGCACGAGGGCAGTCGAGACAAGCAACCAGGCAGTGTTCCCGGTGTCGATCTCCACGCTGCCTCCTCTCGTTGTCGTATTCCTCCCTCCGACTGAGACCTGGCAGCATCGCCCGTCAGCCGGTTGCGCGGAAGCTTTGTCGCCGGCTGTTTCCTTCAGCGACACCGCGCGATTTCCGACGCGTGACGGGTTGTTTCCGGCGTGTGAAGAACGCCGATCTTGGTCAGCGGAGCGCCGCCTCCAGCTGGTGCCGCTCGTAGTCGAGCAGCCGCAGGTCACGCATAGGGCGACGCAGGTGGCCCTTGTGGACGATCCGGACGAACGCCGGCTCACCGGCGGCGGCCATCCGCCGGATGCCCTCGACGTGGTCGACGATGCGCTTGCGGATGGTCCGGATGAGCCGGTGCCGGTCGCGCGGGATCAGCCCGTACGCGTCGGCGAACAGCCGCAGCCGGCGCGGCCGGTCGGGGTGCTTCCAGCCGAGCGTGATCGAGTCACGGTCGGAGAAGATCGGCACCCAGGTCCAGGCGGCGTACGCCACGTCGTAGATGCGGGCGCCGGGGGAGGCGAGGTCGAAGTCGATCAGCCCGAGCGTGCCGTCCGGCCGCCAGATCACGTTGTGCGGCGCGGCGTCGTGGTGGCAGATGACCTCGGTGTCCGGCGGGGGCGGCCCGAACGAGCGCCACACCGCGCCGGGCGGCGGGGTGAAGCCGTACTGCGCGTCGTGGAACATCCGCAGCATGGTGGCCACCGTCACCAGGGCCTCGTCGGTGACCCAGTGCGGGGCCAGCGGGTACTCCCCGCACTCCCCCTCCAGGTACGACAGGACCTCCCGGTTGCGCTCGTCCATGCCGAGCGCCCGGGGCGCGCCGGTGAAGCCGACGTACTCCAGGTGGCGCAGCAGCGCGTGCACGGAGGGCGTCCACGGGCCGGCGTTGCGCCGGACCGTGTCTCCCACACGGACCACTGTGCTGACGTTCCCGCCGTGCAGCGGGATCTCCTGCGAAGTCACGTACGGTCTCCCGAGGCGTGGCGACGGGTGGCTGGGGTCGCGCCACCCCGCGTAGGCGCGATCGTCAGTCGTCACGGGAGAGGCTACGCGTCCCGGGCGAGCGGCTCGGTGCCGAGCAACGCGTCGACGAACTGTGCCGGGTCGAACGGGGCCAGGTCGTCCTTGCCCTCGCCGAGGCCGACGAGCTTGACCGGGATGCCGAGCTTGCGCTGGACGGCGATCACGATGCCGCCCTTGGCCGTCCCGTCGAGCTTGGTCAGCACCACGCCGGTGACGTTCACCGCCTCGGTGAAGACCCGCGCCTGCTCCAGCCCGTTCTGGCCGGTGGTGGCGTCCAGGATCAGCAGCGTCTCGTCGATCGGGCCGTGCTTCTCCACCACCCGCTTGACCTTGCCCAGCTCGTCCATCAGGCCGACCTTGTTCTGCAGCCGGCCGGCGGTGTCGATGAGCACGGTGTCCACGCCGGTGTCGATGCCGCGCTTGACCGCGTCGAACGCGACGCTCGCCGGGTCGGCGGCCTCGGGCCCGCGGACTGTCTCGGCACCCACCCGGCCGCCCCATGTCTCCAGCTGGTCGGCGGCGGCGGCCCGGAACGTGTCGGCCGCGCCGAGCAGCACGCTGCGGCCGTCCGCGACGAGCACCCGGGCGATCTTGCCGCAGGTGGTGGTCTTGCCGGCGCCGTTGACGCCGACCACGAGCACCACCGCCGGGACGCCCTCCTTGGGCGCGGTACGCAGCGCGCGGTCCAGGCCCGGGTCGAGCGCGTTGACCAGCTCGGCGGCGAGCAGCGCCCGCAGCTCGTCCCCGGTACGGGTGCCGAGCACCCGGGTCCGCTCGCGCAGCCGGTCGACGATCTCCCGGGTGGCGTCGATGCCGACGTCGGCGGTGATCAGGCTGTCCTCGATCTCCTCCCAGGTGTCCTCGTCCAGCCGGTCGCGACTGAGCAGGCCGAGCAGGCCCTTGCCGAAGACGTTCTGCGAGCGGGACAGCCGCGAGCGCAGCCGGACCAGCCGGCCGGCGGTGGGCTCGGGGACCTCGACCTGCGGCACCTCGACCGGAGGGGCCGGTGGCGCCTCGACCACCACGCCGGTGGTGAGTTCCGCCTCCGGGGCCTCGACCGGCGGGCCGGCCAGGTCCTCCTCCGTCCGGGTGTCGACCTCCGTGCGCGGCAGCGGCGGCTGCGGGCGCCGGCGCAGCCGGGGCACCACGAGGCTCAGGCCGCCGATGATCAGCACGCCGAGCAGGGCGAGAGCGACGAGGAGGTATTCCGTCATGCCCGAAATCCTGTCAGATGGCGGCGACGGCGTCCCACTCACCGCCTCGGCACGCGAACAACCTGCGGGTACGCTCGCACCGGAAGGCGTACCGCAACCGCCGGCCGGGTAGGGAACAACCGAAACGATCTTGTCGGAGGTGTACGTCGTGCCCGGTTCCCGCCTGCTCATCGGCCCGTTGCTGCGCCGGGTCGTCGACACGCGGGCGACCGTCTGGGTGGAGACCAGTTCGCCCGCCGTGGTCACCGTCCGCACGGCCGACGGCGCCACCGGCAGCGCGCCCACCTTCTCGGCGTACGACCACCACTACGCGATCGTCGTGGTGACCGGGCTCACGCCGGACAGCGCCACGACCTACGAGGTGCTGATCGACGACGAGGTGGCGTGGCCGCTGCCCGACTCGTCGTTCCCGCCCAGCGTGATCCGGACCCGCGCGCTCGACGACGCCGACCAGCCGGTGCGGCTGCTGTTCGGCTCCTGCCGGGAGACCACCCAGCACTCCACCGCGCGGAAGCTGCCGCCGGACGCGCTCGACGCGTACGCCCGGCGGGTGATGGCCGCGCCCGATGAGGCCGCACTGCCCGACCTGCTGGTGCTGCTCGGCGACCAGGTGTACGCGGACGAGACCTCGCCGACGGTGCGGCGGCTGCTCAAGCGGCGCCGGCGGCGGCCGAAGGCCGCCCCGGCGACGCAGGTGGTCAGCTTCGACGAGTACACGAAGCTCTACCTGGAGTCGTGGCGCGACCCGGAGATCCGCTGGCTGCTCTCCACGGTGCCGAGCGTGATGATCTTCGACGACCACGAGGTGATCGACGACTGGAACACCTCGCAGTCGTGGCGCGCGGACATGCGCGAGCAGCCGTGGTGGGCCGAGCGGATCCGCAGCGGCCTCGCCTCCTACTGGGTCTACCAGCACCTGGGCAACCTGAGCCCGGACGAGATCGCCGCCGACCCGGTGTACGCGAAGGTGATGGCCGCCGAGGACGCCACCGGTGTGCTGCACGAGTTCGGTGAGCGGGTCGACAAGGAGGCCGACCTGGCGCACGACACCGAGCGCTGGCGGGCCGTGCAGTACCAGTGGAGCTACGCGCTGGACCTGGGCCGGACCCGCCTGGTCATGCTGGACAACCGCTCCAGCCGGGTGCTCCTGCCGGGCAACCGGGCGATGCTGCCGCCGGGCGAGTGGTCGTGGTTCCTCGACCAGGCCCACGGCACCTACGACCATCTGGTGGTGGGCAGCTCGCTGCCGTGGCTGCTGCCGCCGGGCATCCACCACGTCGAGTCGTGGAACGAGCGCCTGGCCGACTCCGGCCGCCCCTGGGTGGCGCGGCTGGCCGAGCAGATGCGCCGGGCCTGGGACCTGGAGCACTGGGCGGCGTTCCGGCGCTCGTTCGAGGCGCTGGGCGAGCTGTTCGCACGGCTGGGCAGCGGTACCGCGCCACGAACCGGGGCGCGGGTGGGCGCCGGGCCGGCGTACGCGCGGCCGGCGTCGATCAGCGTGCTCTCCGGTGACGTGCACCACTCGTACGTGGCCCGGGCGCGGTTCGCCGACCGCGACGTCCGTACGCCCGTGCACCAGCTCACCTGTTCGCCGATCCACAACCAGGTGCCGGCCGCCATGCGCCCGCTGATGACGCTCGGCTGGAATCCCGGCCCGGCCGGGGCGGCCCGGGCGCTGGCACGTTCGGCCGGGGTACGGCGCCCGCCGGTGCGGTGGCGGAAGCTGGCCGGACCCTACTTCGGCAACGCGGTGGCCACGCTCACCCACCAGGGCCGCCGGGCCGCCGTGGTGATCGAGGGCACGACCAGTGAGGGCGAGCTGCGGCCGGTGGCGCGACAGCAACTCAGCGACGAGGACTGAGTACCCTCTGAGCGTGGACGAGACGCTGCGCGCAGTGGAGCACGAGTTGACCGCGTTGCTGCGCCGCGGCCGGGCGCTGTCCTGGGAGATCGCCCGCGAGGTCCACCCCAACCTGGAGCCCAACGCGTACGGCCTGCTGCTCTGGCTGCGCCGCTCGGGCTCGATCCGGCTCACCGACCTGGCCGCAAAGCTGGGCATCGGCAAGGGCACGCTCAGCCGCCAGATCGGCGGGCTGGAGGCGCTGGGCCTGGTCCGCCGCGACCCGGACCCGACGGACCGGCGGGCGGCCCAGCTCAGCCTTACCGAGGAGGGCACCCGGCGCTTCGACGCGGCCCGGGCGGCACGACTCGGACAAATACGACGCTCGCTGGAGAACTGGCCGCAAGAGGACGTGGCGGACCTCGCCCGGCTGATGCACAGGTTCAACGAGTCGTTCTGACCCGGTAGTGCGGGGAACAATCCCGGCCCGGCCCAGGTTGTTGCTCAAGGCAACGACTTCTGCGGTTGCCCGAGGCAACCTATCTCCCCCGTTCCGGAGGCAATCCACGATGACTCAGGCGACTGCGCCCGCCCGGGCGACCGGCGTCGACATGTCCCACCGGCAGATCCTGGAGGCGCTCTCCGGACTGCTGCTGGGCATGTTCGTCGCGATCCTCTCCTCCACGGTCGTCTCCAACGCGCTGCCGCGGATCATCACCGACCTGCGCGGCGGCCAGTCCGCGTACACCTGGGTGGTCACCTCGACGCTGCTGGCGACCACCGCGACCACGCCCATCTGGGGCAAGCTCTCCGACCTGTTCAGCAAGAAGCTGCTGGTCCAGATCTCCCTGGTGGTCTTCGTGCTGGGCTCGGTGCTCGCCGGGCAGGCCCACACCACCGGCGGGCTGATCGCCTGCCGGGTCGTGCAGGGCGTCGGCGCGGGCGGCCTCACCGCCCTCGCCCAGGTGATCATGGCGACGATGATCGCCCCGCGCGAGCGCGGCCGGTACAGCGGCTACCTCGGCGCGGTCATGGCCGTCGGCACCATCGGCGGCCCGCTCATCGGCGGCGTCATCGTCGACACCTCCTGGCTCGGCTGGCGCTGGTGCTTCTACGTCGGCGTGCCGTTCGCCGTGCTCGCCCTGATCGTGCTCCAGCGGACGCTGCGCCTGCCGGTGGTGAAGCGCGACGTGAAGATCGACTGGTGGGGCGCCACGCTCATCACCGCCGCCGTCTCGCTGCTGCTCGTCTGGATCACCCTGGCCGGTGACAAGTACGACTGGATCTCCTGGCAGAGCGGGGTGATGGTGGCCGGCGCCGCGCTGCTCGGCGTGCTCGCCGCACGGGTCGAGAAGCGCGCCACCGACCCGATGATCCCGCCGCACCTGTTCCGCAACCGCACCATCACGCTCGCCGTGATCGCCAGCATCGCGGTCGGGGTCGGCATGTTCGGCGCCTCGGTCTTCCTCGGGCAGTACTTCCAGATCAGCCGCGGCGCCAGCCCGACCATGTCCGGCCTGATGACGCTGCCGATGATCGGCGGCCTGCTGGTCTCCTCGACGGTGGTCGGCCGGATCATCACCGCCACCGGCCGCTGGAAGAGCTGGCTGGTCATCGGCTCGGTGCTGCTCACCGCCGGCTTCGCGCTGATGGGCACCATGCGCGCCGACACCCCGTACTGGCACCTCGCCGTCTTCATGGCGCTGATCGGCCTGGGCGTCGGCATGTCCATGCAGAACCTGGTGCTCGCCGTGCAGAACACCGTCCGCCCGGACGAACTCGGTGCGGCCAGCTCGGTGGTGGCGTTCTTCCGCAGCCTCGGCGGCGCGATCGGCGTGAGCGCGCTCGGCGCGGTGCTCGGGCACCGGGTCACCGGCTACATGGCCGACGGCCTCAGCCGCCTCGGCATCCCCGCCTCCGGGTCGGGTGGCGGCGGACTGCCGGACGTGCACACGCTTCCCGGCCCTATCCGCACCGTGGTCGAGGCCGCGTACGGGCACGCCGCCGGTGACATCTTCCTGGCCGCCGCACCGTTCGGGCTGCTCGCCCTCGTCGCTGTGGTCCTCATCCGGGAGGTGCCGCTGCGCCGCTCCAACGCCGAGCCGGTCCCCGCCGGGCGGGAGACGGCCGAGGCGGTCCCGGCCGGAGCGGGGGACTGACGATGGACGCCGCGGAACGTGAGCGGTACGGCCCCCGGACCCGTCCGCTGCCCTACGAGCGGGGTACGGACGGGCCCCGGGTGGTGCTCGTCGGCGTGGACGGCAGCCGCACCTCGATGCGCGCCGCCGCGTACGCCGCCGGACTCGCCCGGCGGCAGGGCGCCACGCTGGTGGCGGTGTTCGTCAGCTCGCCGACCTCGTACAGCGTGATGCTCTCCGGCGTGGTGGCCGGGGCGGTCCAGCAGACCCACGACGAGCTGGCCGACGAGCTGCGCGCCGAGTGCCGGCGCGGGGCCGAGGAGCTGGACCTGCCGGTGACCTTCCTGTCCCGGCGCGGCGACGCCTACACCGAGCTGTGCCGGGCCGCCGACGAGCACCGGGCCGACATGGTGGTGGTCGGTTCCTCCGAGCAGGCCGGGCACAAGCTGGTCGGCTCGGTCGCCACCCGGCTGGTCCGCACCGGCCGCTGGCCCGTCGTCGTGGTGCCCTGAGATGTAAGGAGGGGGCCCCTGTTAACGCCTCGCGAGGTGAAGGGGCCCCCGCTTAACATCTGCGCCCATGACCTGGACCGCACCCAAGATCGACCGCCGCCACGAGCCCTACGTCGCCGACGAGCGCGCCATGCTGCAGGGCTGGCTCGACCTCCACCGTGACACACTGCAGCACAAGTGCGCCGGGCTGACCGCCGAACAACTGCGTACGCCCAGCGTGGAGCCCTCCGGACTGACCCTGCTCGGCCTGGTCCGGCACATGGCCGACGTGGAGCGGTGGTGGTTCCGTCACCGCGCCGCCGGACTGGATCTGCCCGACCTCTACGACAGCAGCGTCGACCCGGACGCCGACCTCAACGACATCGCCGACGCCGACCCGGCCGAGGCGTTCGCCACCCTGCGGGCCGAGATCGAGGCGGCCGACCAGGCCGCCGCCGACCTGCCGCTGGAGCACACGTTCCTGTGCCGGCGGCCCGACGGCGGCGCCGACGAGATGAACCTCCGCTGGGTGTACGTGCACATGATCGAGGAGTACGCCCGGCACAACGGCCACGCCGACCTGATCCGGGAGCGCATCGACGGCGTCACCGGGGCCTGAACCGGCTCAGTACGCCAGCGCCGCCCGCAGGTACCGCAGGTCGGCCGGGCCGCTCCAGCGGTGCGCGGACAGGCCCGCCACCCGGGCGCCGGCCACCGCGCGGTCCTCGTCGTCGACGAACAGCACCCGCCCCGGCGGCGTCCCCAGCGCCTCGCAGGCGGCCTGGAAGTACTCCTTCGCCGGCTTGTGCACCCCGACGACCGAGGAGTTGACGATCACGTCCAGCTCGTCGGTCAGGCCCAGCGCGGCCAGGTCGGCGTCGAGCAGGTCGGTGGCGTTTGTGCCCAGCCCGACCCGGATGCCGCCCGCCCGCGCCTCGCGGACGAACGCCAGCACGTCCGGGTCGACCTCGCCGCGGTAGCTCTGCCACTCCTGGACGGCCGCACGGGCCCGGTCCGCGCCGACTACGGGGGTCAGCGCGTCAGCCACGCTCATCATCCACTGGGCGTGGCTGACCTGGCCGGTCAGCACCGGCTGGAGCAGACCCCAGGACATCGCGATCTCACCGAGGACGCCCTCGGTCAGCCCGTACTCCCGCTCGACACCGGCGGCCACCGCCGGATCCCAACGGCGCAGCACGCCGTCGAAGTCCACCAGGAGCGCCGTGGCGCGTTCCCGACTCACTCGTCTGTCACCTGTTCCTCGTCGTCGGCCCGGTTGAGCCGCTGGCTGATCACCTGGGTCACGCCGGCGCGCATGGTCACTCCGTAGAGCGCGTCGGCGATCTCCATGGTCCGCTTCTGGTGGGTGATCACGATGAGCTGGCTCTTCTCCCGCAACTGTGCCAGCAGCGTGATCAGGCGGCCCAGGTTCACGTCGTCGAGCGCCGCCTCCACCTCGTCCATGATGTAGAACGGGCTGGGGCGCGCGCGGAAGATCGCCACGAGCATCGCCACGGCGGTGAGCGACCGCTCCCCGCCGGAGAGCAGCGAGAGCCGCTTGATCTTCTTGCCCGGTGGGCGGGCCTCGACCTCGACGCCGGTGGTGAGCAGGTCTTCCGGGTCGGTGAGCACCAGCCGGCCCTCGCCGCCGGGGAACAGCACTGTGAAGACCTGCTCGAACTCCCGGGCGGTGTCTTCGAACGCGCTGGCGAAGACCTCCAGGATCCGGTCGTCCACGTCCTTGACCACTGTGAGCAGGTCACGCCGGGTGGCCTTGAGGTCCTCCAGTTGCTCGGAGAGGAACTTGTAGCGCTCCTCCAGCGCCGCGAACTCCTCCAGCGCGAGCGGGTTCACCTTGCCCAGCAGGGCCAGTTCCCGCTCCGCCTTGGCGGCCCGCTTCTCCTGCACCGGCCGCTCGTAGCGGACCGGCTCGGGCACCGGCCGGCCGTCCTTCTCGGCGAGCGCCACATCCGCGTCGGTGGGCGGGACCAGCCGGTCCGGGCCGTACTCGGCCACGAGCGTGGCCACGTCCAGCCCGAAGTCCTCGGCGGCCTTGGCCTCCAGCTGCTCGATGCGCATCCGCTGCTCGGCGCGGGCCACCTCGTCGCGGTGCACCTGGCTGGTGAGCCGTTCCAGCTCGGCGGCGAGGCGCTTGGCCGCGCCACGTACCTCGGACAGCTCGGCCTCGCGCGCGGCGCGCTCGCGGGCGACGGCGTCGCGGTGCTCCTCGGCCCGGGCGATGGAGACGGTGAGCCGGGTGAGCGCCTCGCGGGCGCCGCCGACCACGGCCCGGGCGATCTGGGCGCCGCGCGTGCGGGCCGCGCGCCGGGCCGCGGCGCGCTCCCGCGCCGCCCGTTCGGCGGTGGCCTGCCGGGCCAGCGAGTCGGCCCGCCCGGCGATCGAGGCCACCCGCTCCTCGGCGGTACGCACCGCGAGCCGGACCTCCATCTCGTTCTGCCGTGCCTGCGGCACCATGGCGGCGAGCTGGTCCCGCTCCTCGGTGGACGGTTCGGCGTCGATCGGGGTGGCCTCGGCCAGCCGCAGCCGTTCCTCCAGTTCGGCGAGCGCGGCGAGGTCCCGTTCCCGGGCCGCCTCGGCGCGTGCCCGGGACTCGCCGAGCCGGTCGGTCTCCGCCTTCGCCGAGCGGGCAGCGGCGCCCAGTTCGGCGAGGCGGCGCGCGGCGGCGTTGCGGTGGCTCTCCGCCTCCCGCTTGGCGGCGGCGGCGTGCTGTACGGCCTCCTTGGCGGCGGCCACCTCCGCGCGCGCCTCGGCGAGCTGTTCCCGCAGCTCGGCGGCGGTACGTTCGGCGGTGGCCCGGTTGGCCCGCGCCTCCTCGACGGCGGCCTGCACCTCGATGAAGCTCGGCGCCTTGGCCGACCCGCCCGCCGCCGCGTACGCCCCGACCACGTCGCCGTCGGGGGTGACAGCGCGCAGCTCCGGGTTCGCGGCGACGAGCGCGGACGCGGCGGCCAGGTCGTCGACGAGCGCCACGTCGCGCAGCGCCCGGTGCACGGCCGGGCGGATCGCGGCCGAGCACTCCACCAGGTCGGGGGCCCAGCGGGCACCCTCGGGCAGCTTCGGTCGCAGCGCGTCGGCGGGGCCGTCCATGCCCGGTCCGGCGGGGCTGCCGACGAGCAGCCCGGCCCGGCCGGCGTCGGAGATCTTCAGCAGCCGCATCGCCTCGACCGCTTCGTCCACGCCGCTGACCGCCACCGCGTCGGCCAGGCCGCCCAGCGCGGCGGCGAGTGCCGCCTCGTCACCGGGGGCGACTGTGAGCAGTCCGGCGAGGCTGCCGAGCAGCCCGGGCACCTGGTCGGCGCGGGCGAGCAGTTCCCCGGCGCCGTCCTTGCGGCGCAGGCCCATCGCGAGCGCCTCCTCGCGGGCCTTCCAGGTGGCGGCGTCCTTCTCGGCGGCGCGCTCCCCGTCGGCCAGGCTGCGCACCGCCGCCTGAGCCCGCTCGTGCACGGCCACCGCCTCGTCGTGCCGGGCGTCCAGGTCGGCGTTGTCCCGGTCGGCCTCGGTCGACTGTTCGGCGACCGCGTCCAGGTCGGCCTGCGCCTTCTCGGCCCGACCCATCGCGTCGGTGTGCGCGGCGGCGAGCCGTTCGATCTCCTCGCCGGCGCTCGTGGTCCGCGCCCGGGCGGAGTTGACCTGGCCGGTCAGGCGGGCCAGCCCCTCCCGCCGGTCGGCGATCGCCTTGGCGGCGGCGACCAGTTCCCGTTCGGCGGCGGCGAGCTGCCGTTCCAGCTCCTGGCGGTGCTCGACCGCCTCGGCCAGCCGGATCTGGTCCTCGGTGAGCGCGGCGCGCAGCTCCTCCTCCTGCTCGCGTACGCGTCGCGACTCCGCTTCCAGCTGCTCCGGGTCTCGGCCGGGGCGCTCGTCGTCACCGGCGGCGCTGAGGTGACGCAGCCGCTCCCGGGCCAGTTGCTCGATCGAGCGGAACCGTTCCTGGAGCGCGGAGAGGCGGTACCAGGTGTCCTGCGCCGCGGCGAGCAGCGGAGCGTCCTCGGCCAGCGCCGCCTCCAGCTCACCGAGGCGGCCCTGCACCTCGCCGTGCTCGGCCTCGATCAGCTCGCGCCGCTCGCGCAACGCGGTCTCGTCGGCGATCTCCTTGTCCAGTGTGGTCCGCAGCGTGTGCAGGTCGTCGGCGAGCAGCCGCAGCCGGGCGTCACGCAGGTTGGCCTGGATCCCGGCGGCGCGGCGGGCCACCTCGGCCTGCCGGCCCAGCGGCTTGAGCTGGCGGCGCAGCTCGGCGGTGAGGTCGGTCAGGCGGTTGAGGTTGGTCTGCATCGCGTCGAGCTTCCGCAGCGCCTTCTCCTTGCGCTTGCGGTGCTTGAGGACGCCCGCCGCCTCCTCGATGAACGCCCGCCGGTCCTCCGGCTTGGCGTGCAGCATGCCGTCGAGCCGGCCCTGCCCGACGATGATGTGCATCTCGCGGCCGATGCCCGAGTCGGACAGCAGCTCCTGGATGTCGAGCAGCCGGCAGGAGTCGCCGTTGATCTCGTACTCGCTCTCGCCGGAGCGGAACATCCGGCGGGTGATGGAGACCTCGGTGTACTCGATCGGCAGCGCGCCGTCGGTGTTGTCGATGGTGAGGGTGACCTCGGCCCGGCCCAGCGGCGCCCGTCCGGCGGTGCCGGCGAAGATGACGTCCTCCATCTTGCCGCCGCGCAGTGCCTTGGCGCCCTGCTCGCCGAGCACCCAGGCGATGGCGTCGACGACGTTGGACTTGCCGGAGCCGTTCGGGCCCACCACGCAGGTGATCCCGGGCTCCAGCTTCAACGTCGTGGCGGAGGCGAAGGATTTGAAGCCCTTCACCGTCAGGCTCTTGAGATGCACCTTCTCGATCCTCGTCCGGTGGCCGCCGTACCGTCGCCGGCTGCGCGGACCTGGTGAACCCGCAGACTAACCCGGGACCGGGGCGCCGCCGCCACGCGACCCACCCGCCGGCCCGGCTGTCCGCTTTCCGCCCGGTGGTCGCGGAGGGAACGGAAATGCATGATCACAATTACCGGGCGCAATTCCGGGCGGTTCCGCAAGATCGAGAATTGCGGCGGCGGCGACGAAAAGGGGTACGCACATGGCTGCGCGCCGGCACTTGAGTGTCGGCGCGCTTTTCGGTGTGGTGCGATTCAGTTTTCCGACAACTGGAGATCAGGTCAGTGCGGGCTCAGCCAGACGGAGGAGGTCGTCCGCCTCCGCCGCTGCCGCCGCGAGCCGATCGTTGTCGGCGCGCAGACGCGTGATCTCGAACTCCAGTGCCTGAACCCTGGCACGCAGTCGGGTGACCTCGTCGAGCAGACGCCGGTCGGGCGCTGCACTTACGTGGCCGTAGAGGGCCTTCGCCATGCTGACTCCTTGATGTGCGCTGCCGGAAAGGCCGGCCAACGCGCGCCCATGATGTTCGCGGCTGCCATTCCCACTGCATCGGGGCATGGCTGGGCGCGACTGGCGACACCTATATATTGAGCCGAAACCCCCTCCTTCGTCAAGTTGACCAAGGCCGTAGATCATCTCCACGTCGGCCGGTCCACTCGCCGGGGGGCTGCCACAAGGCGCGGACACGCTCTGTCCGGACGCCTTTACTGTACGCCGGAAATGTGTGAACGACTCGTCCTTGCCACCGGCTTCGCCTTAACTCTTTCTTAGCCACGTTGCCGCAGCTTGGAGCGCGCCCGTAGCGTCACCCGGGCCCGCAACCGACCCGTGGAGGGGACAGGCGTGTACCGCTGGAACGACCCGATCGAACCGGAGGGCGCCCGCCGGCGTCCCGAGCCGCCGACCGACGAGGGTCCGGCGTGGCTCAGCGACCGGCCCGAGCCGCGGTCGTCGTACCTGTTCGGAGACGGAGCGCAGCAGGCGCCCGCCGGCTCCTACCCGCCGCCCCGGGACCGGTGGAACGGCGAGGAGCAGCCGACCGCAGCTTGGCACGGCCAGGAGCCCGCGTGGCAGGGCCACGAGCAGGCGGCCGCCTGGCAGGGCCAGGACCAGCCCACCGCCTGGCAGGGCCAGGAGCAGCCGGCGGCGTGGCAGGGCCAGGACCAGCCGACCGCCTGGCAGGGCCGGGAACAGCCGGCCGGCGGCTGGGAGCAGCCCGTCGCCACCTGGCAGCCGGCGACCGACACCCCGGCCGACGACCGGCGGCGTCCGAAGCGGCGCCTGTCCCGGCCGCTCGTGATCGGCGGGGCCGCCGCCGCGGCGACGCTCGTGGTGAGCCTCGGGGTGGGCGCGGTCCTGCTGCCGGGCGACGACCAGGGCACGAAGCGCACCTCGGCCGACGCGCCGGTGGCCGCCGCGCCGCAGGCGCCCGAGGGGTCGGAGGAGGCGCCCGCCGACGCGCTCACTCCCGAGTCGGCGAGCCCGTCGGCCGTACCGACCACCGCCGCGCCGAGCCCGAAGAAGGCCACCCCGAAGCCGAGCCGCAGCACCGCCCCGTCGCGGCAGCAGGAGCGCAGCAGCGCCCCCGGCGGCGGGTCGAGCAGTGGCGCATCCAGCGGCGGATCCACGAGCACCAAGGCCACCGCCACGACCGGGCTCAGCGCCGAACTCCAGAAGGTCGTCACGATCGTCAACCAGGAGCGGGCGAAGGCGGGCTGCAAGGCGCTGACCGTCAACGCCAAGCTGAACCTGGCCGCCCAGCGGCACAGCCAGGACCAGGCCGACCACCAGAAGATGGACCACACGGGCAGCGACGGCAGCCAGCCCTGGGACCGGGTCAAGGCCGCCGGTTACAGCTACCGCATGGTGGGCGAGAACGTGGCCTGGAACTACCAGACCCCGGCCGCGGTCATGGAGGGCTGGATGAACTCCGAAGGCCACCGGAAGAACATCCTCAACTGCTCGTACACCCAGATCGGTGTGGGTGTGGCGCGCAGCAACGGGCCGTACTGGACGCAGGTCTTCGCCACCCCGAGCTGACCGCGCGTCGTGACCGGCCCGGCGCTCGTTGACCGGTCGGGGGCGGCGTCGGGCCGCCCGCGTCCGGGGAGCTGTCGATGCGGATCCGGCCGGTGTGGGCCGTGCCGCGCTCCCGGCCGGCCCACGTCCGCCGACGTGGCCCGCGCCGGGGCGTGGCGCTCGCGCTGACCGCGCTGCTGCTCGCCCCGGTGCCGGCCTGCCGCCGGCCGATCACGCCGCCCGGCGCGCCCACACCCTGGCCGGCCGCCCAGGCCGGCAGCTGGCGGTGGCAGTGGCAGCTCACCACCCCGGTGGACGTCACTGTCGACGCCGACGTCTTCCTCCTCGACCCGGTGGCGACCACCTCGGCCGAGACCGCCGCGCTGCGCGAGCGGGGCCGCCGGCTGGTCTGCCACGTCCGGGTCGGCACGTACGCCGCCGACGACCCGGACGCCACCCGCTTCCCCGCCGCCGTCCGCGGCACGGCGGCGCCGGGGCGGCCGGGAAGCCGATTCCTGGACGTACGGAACTGGGACGCGCTCGCGCCGGTGCTGGCCGACCGGTTCCGGTTGTGTCGGGGCAAGGGCTTCGGCGCCGTGGCGTTCGCCGACGCGGACGGCTACCGGCACCGCTCCGGCTTCCCGCTGGACTTCGACGACCAGCTGTTGTTCAACCGCCGGCTGGCCGCGCTGGCCCGCAAGATCGACCTCTCCCCCGGCCTGGTCGACGACGTGGCACAGGTGGCCGCGCTCGCACCCGACTTCGACTTCGCGGTCAACCAGGAGTGCGTACGCCGCCGCGGGTGCGCGAAGCTGCTGCCGTTCGTCGACGCCGGCAAGCCCGTCTTCCACGTCGAGTACACGGGCGAACCGGCGGACTTCTGCGTCACCTCGGTCGGTTACGGCTTCGCCTCGATCCGCAAGGACCGCCGACTGGACGCCTGGCGGGAGCCGTGCGTGCTGCCCTGACACCGCGGCGCCCCCGCCCGTCGGGGAGCGGGGGCGCCGGGGTGCGCTCAGCCGGTGGTCGCGCCGGTGGCCGGGGTGGTGGTCTCGCCGCCGCGCTGCGACGGCACCCCCGCGTGTTCCGCGCTCAGCGGGGTGGCCAGCTCCTCCAGCGACTTGCCCTCGGCCTTGACGCCGAGCGTGAGCTCCACCAGCCCGCCGATGATCATGACGGTGGCGCCGATGACGAACGCCAGCACTGTCTGCCCGACCTCGCCGCTGCCGACCAGCTTGGCGAAGAGCAGCGGGCCGGTGATGCCACCGGCGGCGGTGCCGATCGCGTAGAAGAACGCGATCGCCATGGCCCGGGTCTCCATCGGGAAGATCTCGCTGACCGTCAGGTACGCCGCGCTCGCGCCGGCCGAGGCGAAGAACAGCACCGCGCACCAGCAGGCGGTCATGGTCACCGCGCTCAGCACGCCGGAGTGGAACAGCCAGGCGGTGCCGAGCAGCAGCACACCCGAGCCGATGTACGACCCGGCGATCATCGGCACCCGGCCCACCGTGTCGAACAGCCGGCCCAGCAGCAGCGGGCCGAGCAGGTTGCCGACGGCGATCACCGCGAAGTAGTAGCCGCTGTTGCCGGTCGGGACGTCGAAGAACGTCTCCAGGATCTGCGCGAAGCCGAACGTGATCGCGTTGTAGAGGAACGCCTGGCCGATGAAGAGCGCGAAGCCCAGGGTGGCCCGTTTCGGGTAGCGGCGGAACAGCGTCCGGGCGATCTCCAGGAAGTTCGTGCTCCTGCGCTGCCGGATCTCGATGTAGTTGTCCGCCTCGGGGAGGTCCTTGCCGGTCTCCCGTCTCACCTCGGCCTCGACCGAGTCCACGAGGTGGTTCGCCTCGTCGGCGTGCCCGTGGATGAACAGCCACCGTGGGCTCTCCGGTACGTGCCGGCGGACCAGCAGGATCACCACGCCGAGCACCGCGCCCAGCCCGAACGCCACCCGCCAGCCGAGGTTCGTCGGCAGGCCGTTGAGCAGCGGTACGGTCAGCAGCGCGCCGAGCGCCGCGCCGAGCCAGAACGTGCCGTTGATGATGATGTCGATGCGGCCGCGGTGGCGGGCCGGGATCAGCTCGTCGATCGCCGAGTTGATGGCGGCGTACTCACCGCCGATGCCCATGCCGGTGAGGAACCGGAACAGGAAGAACCACCAGGTGTCGAACGACAGCGCGGTGAGCGCGGTGGCGACCAGGTACAGCCCGAGCGTCAGCAGGAACAGCTTCTTGCGGCCGAACCGGTCGGTGAGCCACCCGAACAGGAGCGCGCCGGTACAGGCGCCCGCGACGTAGAGCGCGGCGGCCAGGCCGGTGACCTGGCTCTGGGTGATGTCCAGGCCGCTGCCCGGCTCGGCGAGCTTGCCGGAGAGGTTGCCGACGATCGTCACCTCGAGGCCGTCGAGGATCCAGACCGTGCCCAGACCGATGACGATCATCCAGTGCCAGCGGGACCACGGCAGCCGGTCGAGGCGGGCCGGGACGTTGGTCCGTACGGTGCCGGTCGCGGCGTCGGTGCTCACGACGACCGCCGGTGGGATGCGGAGGCCGGGGCGCGACGGGCCGCCGGCGATAGCTGTTCGTCCATGGCGGCCCAGATGCCCCGCAGCTAGGACCCTTAATCCACGGCGGAGAACCGGAGAACGACGTGCCCGAGAGCCGTGGCTCTCGGGCACGTCGCGGAGACCGCTCGCCGCCGGGGCGGCCCGGTCAGCGGGCGCCGACCAGCTCCGGTGCCGGGGCGGGCGGCGGCTCGACCGCCGGGGCGGCCGTACGGCGGCGCATGAAGCGCGGCGCCCACCAGTTCGCGTCACCCAGCAGCGTCATCACCGAGGGGAGCACGACCGCTCGGATGATCGTGGCGTCCAGCAGGATCGCCGCCGCCAGGCCGATGCCGAGCTGCTTGAAGTCGATCATGCTGAGCGTGGCGAAGATGGAGAACACCGCCACCATCACCACCGCCGCGCTGGTCACCACCCCGGCCGAGGAGGTGATGCCGTGCGCCACCGCCTCCCGGTTGGGCATCCCCCGGTCGACCGCCTCGCGGATCCGGCTGACCACGAAGACGTGGTAGTCCATCGACAGTCCGAACAGCACCACGAACAGGAACAGCGGCAGCCAGGTGACGATCGCGTCCATCGAGGTGAAGCCGAGCAGCCCTTCGGCCCAGTCGCTCTGGAAGACCAGCACCAGCAGCCCGTACGCGGCGCCGGCGGAGAGCAGGTTCAGCACGATCGAGGTCAGCGCCACCACCACCGACCGGAACGTCCACGCCATCACCAGGAACGTCAGCGCCAGCACGAACGCCGCGACGATCGGCAGCTTCGCCCAGATGTGCGCGGCGTAGTCCTCGCTGGCGGCGACGCCGCCGCCGACCGCGTACTCCACGCCCGGGATGCCGGCGAGCGTGGCCGGGACCAGGTCCTCGCGCAGCTCGTGCAGCGACCGGGACGCCTCGTCGGAGCGGCTGGCATGCGGCGTGGCCACCTCCAGCACCGACACCCGCCGGTCCGCCGACACCTGGATCTCCGGGCCGTCCCCCTCGGCCGGCGCGAAGAGCGGGTCGGCGGCGGTACGGCCGGCCAGGTCGGTGAGCGCGGCGCGTACCCGGTCGGCCTGCTCGGCGGGCGCCCGCACGGCCACGGTGTGGCTGGTGCCGTTGCTCGGGAAGGCCGCTGTGAGCCGGTCGTAGGCCTGCATGGCCGCGGTGTTGCGCGGCACGTCCTCCGGGCCGGGGAACTTCAGCTTCATGCCGAGCGCGGGCGCGGCGAGCGCGAGCAGCAGCGCGACCGAGATCAGCAGCGTGGCCACGGGTGCGCGCAGCGCCGGCTTGAGCACCGCCGGCCAGAACCGGGGCCGGGCCGGCCGGCCGTCCTGTCCGGTGCGCGGCGCGGTGAGGCGCCACAGCAGCGGCACCCGCGGCCGGTCCACCCAGCGGCCCAGCTTCGCCAGCAGCGCCGGCAGCACTGTGAGCGAGCCGATCACGGCGACCGCCACCACCAGGATCGAGCCGACCGCCAGCGAGGAGAAGATCGCGTCCTGGGCGAGCAGCAGGCCGCCCATCGAGATGATCACGGCGGTGCCGGAGACCACCACGGCGTGCCCGGACGTCTCCGCCGCGATCTCCACCGCGTCCAGTCCGGACCGGCCCTTCGCCCGTTCCTCCCGTTCCCGCCGCACGTAGAACAGTGAGTAGTCCACGCCGACCGCCATACCGATCAGCAGGATGACGCTCGCTGTGGTGTCGGTGGCCGGCACCAGGTGCGAGGCGAGCGTGGACAGGCCCATCGCGGCGGCCACCGAGGAGAGCGCCAGCAGCACCGGCACCCCGGCGGCGATCAGCGCGCCGAACGCGATGATCAGGATGGCCAGCGTCACCGGCAGGCTGAGCAGCTCGGCGCGCTTGAAGTCCTTGCCGAGCGTGTCGTCGAGCGCCTTGTCGATGGACGGGCCGCCGACCTGCTCGACCCGCAGCTGCGGGTGCGCGTCCTGCACCTTCGCGGTGGTGTCCCGCAGCGGCTGCACCCGGTCGCCGGCGGTGCCCGGGTCGCCCGACATGGTGATCGGCACCAGCAGCGCGCTGCCGTCGCGCGACGGCATCGGCGTACCGATCGACGCCACGCCGTCGACCTGCCGCAGCCGGTCCGCCGCGTCCCGCGCTGCGGCCTCCGCCGCGGCCTGGTCGAGCGAGCCCGACCGGGCGGTGATCAGCACGTTCTCCGTCGCCGGCTGGTCGAACCCGCCACTGTCGACGATGAGCTGCGCCCGTCCGAACTCGCCGATCGCCTGATCCTCGTCGGTGGCCTCGTTCAGCCCGGCGGCGCTGCCGCCGACGAAGCACACCGCCACGAAGACCACCCACAACGCGATCGCGCGCCACGGATGCTCCGCACTCCACCGTGCCAGCCGCACGGTCACCGGTCGCCTGCCCATGTCCCGGGTTCCACCCTCCTGATGCCGGCCCTGTGCCGACCCCAGATGACGCTAGGCAGCAGGCGGGCCCCCGACATCGGGGAACGGCCCCCGCTCGTCCCCGATCCGGGCGGCGGGGTCCGCGCGGCCGGAACCGGCCGCGCGGACCGGGTGGAAAAGGGCATCTCCGGGTACGCTCCGGCGCGTCTCCGGGGACGGCCGGGCGATGCACACCGGCGCAACCCCGAACCGGCTCGGGGTCATCCCCGGAGGGTGCCCCGGGGCCGCGGCTGACAACGCGGGCAACTGTAGGAGGACCGGTTCATGAACGCCTCGCGCCGGATCGGGGCGCCACAGCGCGGGCAGGGCTCGCCCTCCCGGCCGTACGCGTTGAGCGACCTGTCGAAGTAGCCGCTCTCGCCGTTGACGTTCACGTACAGCTCGTCGAAGCTGGTGCCGCCCTGCTTGATCGCCTCGGCGAGCACGTCCCGCACGTGCCCGAGCAGCCGCAGCGCGGCCGGGCGGGTCAGCGCGTCGGCCGGACGGGTGCCGTGCAGCTTCGCCCGCCACAGTGCCTCGTCGGCGTAGATGTTGCCCACCCCGGAGATCAGCGTCTGGTCGAGCAGCGCGCGTTTGATCTCCGTACGCTTGCGCCGCAGCGCCGCCACGAACGCCTCGTCGGAGAACTCCGGGTCCATCGGGTCGCGCGCGATGTGGGCGATCTCGGCAGGCAGCTCCGCCCCACCTTCGGAGACGGACAGTCCGCCGAACGTGCGCTGGTCGACGAAGCGCAGTTCCGGCCCGTCGTCGGCGAACCGGAACCGGACCCGCAGGTGCAGTTCGTCGGCCGCGCCGACCGGCTGCAACAGCAGCTGGCCGGACATGCCGAGGTGGCCGATCACCGCGTCGCCGCTGTCCAGCGGCAGCCACAGGTACTTGCCCCGGCGGCGTACGCCGGTGACCGTCCGTCCGGCGAGCACGTCGGCGAAGTGCGCGCCACCGGGCGCGTGCCGGCGTACCGCCCGCGGGTGGCGTACCTCGACGGCGGCGATCCGCCGGCCGATCACCCACTGGGCGAGTCCGAGCCGGACGGTCTCGACCTCGGGCAGCTCAGGCACGGCCGGCGCCCGCCTCGACATCCGTCGTGTCGTCCTGCGGGGTCGTCGCGTCCTGGGCGCGCGCCGCCGCGTCCGCCTGGGCCTGCGCCTGCGCCTCGGCCTGTTCGGTGAGCGTGCGCCAGGCCGACTCGGCCGCGCGCTGCTCGGCCTCCTTCTTGCTGCGCCCCTCCGCGCCGCCGTAGCGGTTGCCGGCCACCACCACCCAGGCGGTGAACGTCTTGAGGTGATCAGGCCCGGTGCCCTCGATCCGGTACTCGGGCACGCCGAGCCCGAGCGCGGCGGTCAGCTCCTGGAGGCTGGTCTTCCAGTCCAGCGCCGCGCCCCGGCCCGCCGACTCGGCCATCAGCGGGTCGAACAGCCGGTGGATGACGATGGCGGCGGTGTCCAGGCCGTACTGGAGGTAGATGGCGCCCAGCAGCGCCTCCAGCGTGTCGGCCAGGATGCTCGCCTTGTCCCGCCCGCCGGTGGCCTCCTCGCCCTTGCCGAGCAGCAGGTACGCGCCCAGCCCGTCCGGGCCGAGGCCACGCGCCACGTCGGCGAGCGCCCGCATGTTGACCACGCTGGCGCGCAGCTTCGCCAGCTGCCCCTCGGGCAGGTCGGGGTGGTTGTGGAACAGCGCCGTGGTGATCACCACGCCGAGCACCGAGTCGCCCAGGAACTCCAGCCGCTCGTTCGTGGGCAGGCCGCCGTTCTCGTACGCGTACGAGCGGTGGGTCAGTGCGCGCTCCAGCAGTTCCGGGTCGAGCGACACCCCGAAGGCCGCCTCCAGGTGGCCGACGGGAGCACGCCGCCGCTTGTCGTTGGTCATGGTGCTACCTCGGTGTCGTGTCGGTCGGGTACGAGATCGTGCGGAATGTCGGCGAGCAGGGCGCGGACCGTCCCGGCGGCGTCGCGGCGCCACAGGTGGGCCGCGAGCGCGATACCGGAGGCGACGTCCTCGGATCCGGCCGCGCCGTGGCACACGACCACTGTGCCGCCCACCCCGAGCAGGGCCGCGGCACGCGGGGCGCCGCCGCGTGACGGTGGGCCGCCGGCCATCGCGTACGCGCCCTCGATGGCCTTCAGCAGGACGTTTCCGGTGAAGCCGTCGGTCACCACGACGTCGGCGCGGGTGCCGAGCGAGATGTCGTACCCCTCGACCAGGCCGACGTAGCGGCCGTCGCAGGGCAGCGGCGCGGCGGCGAGTGCGGGCGCGGCGACGCGGCGCAGCCGGTCGCCCTTGCCCGTCTCCAGGCCGACGGAGAGCAACCCGACGCGGGGTGCGGTGAGGGCGTGCGCCACCGACGCGTAGGCGGCACCGAGGAGGGCGTGCCGGGCCAGCGTGGCCGGGCCGGGTTCGAGCGTGCCGCCGACGTCGAGCAGCACCACCGGCCCCTCGACGGCGGGCAGCGTGGCGGCTAGCGCGGGCCGGCGTATCCCGGTCCAGCGGCCGAGGCCGAGCGCGGCGGCGGTGACTGTGGCGCCGGTCGAGCCGGCGGAGACCACCGCGTCGGCGAGTCCGTCACGGACGGCCTGCACGGCGGTGCGTACCGTGCTCTCGCCGCGGGCGGCGGTGGGATGGTCGGCCATGCCGACGGCGGTCCGCACGGGGCGGACCGTGACCCGGGCGCGCTGGGCCGGGTCGAGCGCATCGATCAGCTCGTCGGCCACCTCGATCGGGCCGACGAGCAGCAGGTGCAGGGCGGGATCCGTGCGTACCGCTCGCAGAGCGCCGTCAACCACGACGGCGGGAGCATCGTCCCCGCCGAGGAGGTCGACGGCGATCCGCGCGGTGCCCGGCTCCGACGGTCCGCCGGCCGGAAGCCGGTCGGCGGTGGCGGGAGCCGGGGCACCGGGCGAGAGCCTTGGTGCGCGCGTCACCCGACCGGTGGTCGGGGACGTCACTCGGCAGCCGGGTCAGACCTCAAGGACCTGACGGCCGTTGTAGGTGCCGCAGACGGAGCAGGCGGCGTGCGGCAGCTTGGCCGACTTGCACTGCGGGCAGGCCACGGTCGCAACCGCCGAGGCCTTCCAGTTCGCCCGGCGGGCGCGGGTGTTGCTGCGCGACATCTTGCGCTTGGGGACGGCCACGGTTCTTACTCCTCTGTACGGGTCAGTTGCGTCAGGCTCGCCCAACGCGGGTCGACCTGCTGATGGCTGTGGTCGGCCGGCAGATCGTCCCAGTGCACCCCACAGTCGGGGCACAGGCCTGGGCAGTCCTCCCGGCAGAGCGGGTTCGTCGGCAGCGCCAGCACCACCGCGTCCCGCAACGCCGGTTCCAGGTCGATCAGATCGCCCTGCATCCGGCCCACCTCGTCCTCGTCGGTCGTGTCGTCCGTGGTGCTGTTCTCGTACGCGTACAGCTCCTGGATCGTCACGGCCAACGAGTCGTCGATCTCGCGCAGGCAGCGCCCGCACTCGCCCTTTACGGGACCGGTGACGGTCCCGGAGACGAGCACGCCCTCGGACACCGACTGCAACCTCAGGTCGAGGTCGAGGTCCGCGCCCTCCGGCACGCCGATCAACTCCACGCCGAGGTCCGCCGGTGCCGGCACGACCCGCTTGTGCGTACGCAACGCGCCAGGTCGGCGCGGCAGTTCCCTCGTGTCGAGAACCAGCGGCGACCTGGGGTCGAGTGTGCTTGGCGAGTGTTTGGGCATAGTCAGACTCCGGCCGTTGAGAGGCCGACAAAGAAGGTTACCTGCCAGGTGGGCGGACCGTCGAACCGGGGCTCACCTCCGGCTCGACGGCAGCCGGCTGTCGGCGACCGGCCTGCGCGCCGCTCAGAAGGGTAGCGGGCGGTCCGCCTCGTCCCCGGCGAAGGTGCCGATCTCGCGCAGCGCGTGCATCTTGTCGCGGCCGCGCTCTATCGAGGCCAGCGCCCGGGTGAGGAACTGCTCGAAGTTCGCCAGCGCGGTGTCGACGTAGTCGTCCACCTCCTCCCGGAGGCGCTGCGCCTCGGCCCGCGCCTCGGCGATGATCCGCGCGCCCTCGTGCTCGGCCGAGACGGTGATCTCGTTGACCGAGACCAGCCGGGCGTGTTCCGCCTCACCCTCGCTGATGATCCGGTCGGCCTCGCGCTTGCCGGCCTCCATGATCTTGTCCCGCTCCTCCAGCAGCGCGGCGGCCCGGCGCAGGTCCGCGGGAAGCTCCGCGCGCAGCTCGTCGAGCGCGGCGATCATCTCGCCCCGGTCGACCATGCAGTTGTTGCGCGACATCGGGACGGAGCGGGCCTGCTCCACCATGGCGATCATTTCGTCGATGCGATCGAGCGGGTCCACCGGTACCTCACTCCTGTCTTCGTCGGCCGCCCTCCATCATGCGGCCTGCGCCCCGTTCTCGGCGCTGCAGACATCATGTCTCGCCAAGGCCACCCACACCCCACCCGCCCCACCCGGCGCGTCGCCCTCCCGCCCTCTCCCCGCCCCCCGCCCTCTCCCCGGCGATCTTGCAGTTGCGGCCCGGACATTCCTCCCGTAGGGGACGAACGCCGGGCCGAAAGTGCAAGATCGCGGGGGTCAGAGGGCGAGGGGCAGGGGCGGGGTCAGGGGCGGAGGCGGGCGGAGAGCTGGGCCCGGACCAGGTCGGGGACGTGGGCGGAGATGTCGCCGCCCCACTTCGCCACGTCCTTGATCAGGCTGGACGAGATGAACGAGTAGAGCGGGTTGGTCGGCATGAACAGCGTCTCCACGCCGGCCAGGCCGATGTTCATCTGCGCCATCTGCAGCTCGTAGTCGAAGTCGCTCACCGCGCGCAGGCCCTTGATCAGCACGCTCGCCTGCTGGGCACGGCAGAAGTCGACGAGCAGGCCGCGGAACGACTCCACCCGGACGTTGTCGTACGAGGCGGTCACCTCGCGGAGCATGGCGATCCGCTCCTCGACCGTGAACAGGCCCTGCTTGGACTGGTTGACCAGCACTCCGACGATCACCTCGTCGAACAGCCGGCTGGCCCGGCCGATGATGTCGAGGTGTCCGTTGGTGACCGGGTCGAACGAGCCCGGGCAGACCGCACGTCTCATGATCGGCGACCGTACCAAAGAGTGGTCTCGCCGTAACGTCTGCTGCGCTCCGGAGTGACACCTTCCACCCACGTGACCGGTCCGGTACGGCTGGACCGCTCGACGACCACCAGGGCGTCCGGGGCGAGCCAGCCGCCGTCGACCAGCGCCGTCAGCATCGCGGTGATCTCGGCGTCCGGCACCGCGTACGGCGGATCGGCGAAGACCACGTCGTACGGCCCGTCGGTGGGCCCGGCCGCCAGCACTGTGGCGACCTTGCCGGTGACCAGGCGCGCGGCCGGCGCGGCCCGGAGTGCGGCGATGTTCTCCCGGATCACCCGGGCGGCCCGCGCGTCGGACTCGACGAGCAGCACGTGGGCGGCGCCCCGGGACAGCGCCTCCAGACCGACCGCGCCGGAACCGGCGTACAGGTCGGCGAAGCGCGCGCCGTCCAGGTCGGCGTGGGAGTGCACGGCGCTGAACAGCGCCTCGCGGACCCGGTCGGAGGTGGGCCGGGTGCCGGCACCCGGTGGCGCGGCGATCCGCCGCCCGCCGAGCGTGCCGGCCACGATCCGGGTCACCGTCGCTCCCTGCGCATGCCCCGACGCTACGCGACGCCCCGAGGCGTGGACGAAGTACCCGGCGCGACGATCCGTGACTCGACGTACATCAATGATCTCAGATGCATAACGGACCCTTTACGACCCTTCGATCACGGTGACGCCCGCACTGTCGATCTCGCTAGGGTCTGGCCCGATTGCCGGACGGACGCGCGGCTTCGGCCCCTCCGCCCGGTGTCTCCCATCCTCCCCCTCGTCAGGAGTAGGCGTGAAGCGTCTCCACCTCCGGCGTGCCGCCGTCCTCACCGCCGGCACGCTCCTCGGCCTCGCGGGCGTCGCCACAGTCGCCGGCCCGGCCGCCGCCCACCACCCCGAGCCGTCCGGCAGCTACTGCGCCGCCGGGAACGGCACCGTCACGGTGACCTGGTCCGTGATCAGCAGCGAGACCGACATCTCCGGCCGCATCACCAAGATCGAATCCACGGTGCCGGGCGCGATCAGCGGTGGGCTGGCGGTCGGCGCGGAACTGAAGCCGGCCGGTCAGGGCCCGCTGACCGGCACCCAGACCCACACGTTCGCCGGCGCGATCCCGGAGCTGAAGCTGACCGTCGGGGCGCACTGGGAGCGGGGCCGCAAGTCGCACGACGGAGAGCGGACCGTGACGGCCCGCCCGGGGGGCAACTGCGGGACCCAGAGCCCGTCGCCGTCGCCCAGCACGCCGCCGAGCGCCAGCCCTTCGCCGAGCACGCCGCCGCAGGCCACCCCGACCCCGTCGGCGTCCGTGCCGCCGAGCCCGACCGCCCCGCCCGCGACGCCCAGCTCTCCCGCCGAGCCGGCGGAGCCGATCTTCAAGCTGGACCAGGACTGCGACTCGATGACCTTCGTCGTGGAGAACCCGGCCGGCGGCGTGCCCTTCACCGCCACGCTGACCAGCGAGAAGGGCGTCACCAGGAAGCTCGTCTCCGAGCCCGGCAGGACCAGCTCCGCCGAGTTCGACGCCTACCCGGGCCTCAAGGTCACTGTGAAGTACGACGTGGTCGAGGACGCCGAGACCATCCCGTACGCCCAGCCGGATGACTGCTCCGGCCAGGGTGGTGGCCTGCCGGTCACCGGCCCGGCCGCGGGTGCCATCGCCGGTGGCGCGGCGCTGCTGCTGGCCGCCGGCGCGGTGCTGTTCGTACTGGCCCGCCGCCGCCGGATCCGCTTCACCGCCTGATCCGCCTGATCCGCCGATCTGGCTGATCCGCCGATCCGCTGATGCACAAGGAGGGCGCGTCGACCACCCGGTCGGCGCGCCCTCGCCGTGCGTGCGCCGCCGGTCAGACCGCGTCGAGCACCGACGTGACAGCGGCCGGGTTCACCTCGGCCTGGTTGGCCAGCAGGACGAGCCGCTCGTCCGAGTCGGGCAGCCAGGCGGCGAACGCCTTGTAGCCGCCGTTGTCCCCCGAGTGGTGCACCGCCCGCCGCCCGGCCAGCGGGCCGACGAAGAAGCCGTAGCCGTACGCCTCGTCCGGCCGCCCGGTCGGTGCGTGCGGTGCGGTCAGCGCCGCCACCGAGGCCGGGGCGAGAAGCCGGCCCCGGCGCGGTACGTCCAACCAGGTCAGCAGGTCCGCAGCGGTGCACCAGACGTCGCCCGCGCCCATGCTGACGGTCGCCAGGTCCCAGGACGGCACCGGACGGCCGCCCTCGTGCCCGACCGCCAGGTCCGGCCGGCCGTCGCCGGAACCGGCGAAGCTGCCAGTCATGCCCAGCGGCGCGAAGACCTCCTCGGCGAGGAACTTGGCGTACGGCCGACCGGCCGCCCGCTCGACGGCCCGGGCCAGCAGCACGTAGCCGGGGCTGCTGTAGTGCCACCCGGCTCCGGCCGGGAACAGCGGTGGCAGCGCCGCGAACCGGTCGAGCAGCTCGTCGGGCTCGGCCGGCCCGTGCAGGTCGATCGCCGGGTACTCCTCCGAGTGGCCCAGCCCGGAGGTGTGAGTGAGCAGGTGGTGCAGCGTCATGCCGGACCATTCCGGCGGCGGCGTGCCGGGCAGCCATCGGGTGACGGGGTCGGTCAGGCGCAGCACACCACGTTCGGCGAGCAGCAACACCGCCACTGCGGCCATCTGCTTGCTGATCGAGGCGATCTGGAACCGGGTCGCCGGGATGCACGGCCGGCCTGACGTCTCGTCGGCCGCGCCGACGACCCGGTCCACGAGGAGATCGTCACCTCGGGCCAGCAGCAGCACACCGCGTTCGAGGAATGGTGTCGACATCTGCGCGAGCCTAGGCACGCGACGCGCGCGCCGCAGTCCCGTGATCCGTCACCGCCCCGCCGAGCTGGTGGGGGGTCAGCCCTTCTCCAGGTATTCGGCGCGTTCCTCGTCGACCAGCGCGGCGACCGACGCCGCCAGCGCCGGATGCCGGGCCAGTTCCGGATCGTCCTCGACCAGCTCGATCGCCTCGGCCCGCGCGTCACGGATCAGCTCGGTGTCGCGCAGCAGCGACAGCAGCCGCAGGTGCGAGCGCCGGCCGGACTGGGTCGCGCCCAGCACGTCACCCTCCCGGCGCTGCTCCAGGTCGAGCTCGGCGAGCTTGAAGCCGTCGGTGGTGGAGGCGACCGCGTCCAGCCGCTCCCGCGCCGACGAACCCTCGGCCGCCTCGGTGACCAGCAGGCACAGACCGGCGGCGGAGCCCCGGCCGACCCGGCCGCGCAGCTGGTGCAGCTGGGAGACGCCGAACCGGTCGGCGTCCAGCACGATCATCACCGTCGCGTTCGGCACGTTCACGCCGACCTCGACCACAGTGGTCGCGACCAGCACGTCCAGCTCACCGTCGGCGAACGCGCGCATCACCGCGTCCTTCTCGTCGGCCGGCAGCCGCCCGTGTAGCACCCCGATCCGCAGCCCGTGCAGCGGCCCCTCGGCCAGCAGCGGGGCCACCTCGGTCACCGCCAGCGGCGGACGCCGGCCGCTGTCGTCCTCCCGCGGCGCCTCCTCGTCGGACACCGGGCCTTCACCGATGCGCGGGCACACCACGTACGCCTGGTGGCCCTTCGCGACCTCCTCGCGCAGCCGGCGCCAGGCCCGGTCGAGGAACGCCGGCTTCTCCGCGGCCGGGACCACGTGCGAGGCGATCGGCGAGCGGCCCTGCGGAAGCTGGGACAGCGTGGAGGTCTCCAGGTCGCCGTAGACGGTCATGGCGACGGTGCGCGGGATCGGCGTGGCTGTCATCACCAGCACGTGCGGCGGCTGCTCGGCCTTGGCGCGCAGCGCGTCGCGCTGCTCCACGCCGAAGCGGTGCTGCTCGTCCACCACCACCAGGCCGAGGTCGTGGAAGTCGACGCCCTCGTAGAGCAGGGCGTGCGTGCCGAGCACGATGCCGGCGCGACCCTCGGCCACCTCGGCCAGTGCCCGGCGCCGGGCTGCCGCGCCGAGCGAGCCGGTGACCAGCTCCACCCGCGTGGCGTCCTCGGCCGCGCCCAGCTCACCGGCCCGGCCGAGCGGGCCGAGCAGATCGAGGATGCCCCTGTGGTGCTGGGCGGCGAGCACCTCGGTCGGGGCCAGCAGCGCGGCCTGCCCACCGGCGTCGACCACCTGGAGCATGGCGCGCAGCGCCACCACCGTCTTGCCGGAACCCACCTCGCCCTGGAGCAGCCGGTGCATCGGGTGTGCCCGGGCCAGGTCGGCGGCGATCTCCCGCCCGACGACCTGCTGGCCGGACGTCAGCTCGTACGGCAGCCGTGCGTCGAACGCGTCCAGCAGGCCGCCCGCCTTCGCCGGCCGGGCCCGCCCCGGCGACGCCGCCGCCCGGTGCTTGCGCTGCACCAGGGTGAGCTGCACGGCGAACGCCTCGTCCCACTTCAGCCGGCGGCGGGCCCGGTAGAGCGCCTCCTTGCTGGTCGGGCGGTGGATCTCGCGCAGCGCGGTGCCGATGTCGATCAGGTTGCGGGCGGCCCGCACGGTGGCCGGCAGCGGATCCTCGGGCGGGGTGAACGTGTCGAGCACGACGCGTACGCAGCGGGCGATCACCCAGGTCGGCACCGCCGCCGCGGCCGGGTAGACCGGGATCAGCGCCCCGGCGAACTCCTCGACCTCCTCGTTTGCGGCCGCCTCGCCCTCGCCGCCCTCGCCCAGCAGGACGTACTCCGGGCCGTTGAGCTGGCGCTTGCCGCGGAACTCGGTCACCTTGCCGGCGAACAGCCCCCACCGGCCGGGCCGCAGTTCCCGCTCCCGCCACGCCTGGTTGCCGAAGAACGTGCAGGTGAGCACACCGCCGGAGCCGTCGCCGACGGTGACCTCCAGCAGGTTGCCGCGCCGCTGGCGCATCGGGCGGACCGCGGTGCGCTGCACCTGGGCCAGCACTGTCACCTGCTCCCCCACGTCGAGCGAGCGGATGTCGGTGTGCTCGCCGCGCTCGTCGTACCGGCGCGGGAAGTGGTAGATCAGGTCGCCCGCGGTGTGCAGGTCGAGGTGCCCGGCCAGCGCCTTCGCGGTGCGCTCGCCGACCAGCTTCTTCAGCGGCGTGTCCACAGTGGCCGCCTCGCTCGTCATTCGACCCCCAGCAGGAGCGGATAGTGCGGCTGCCCGCCCTCGTACGCCTGCACCTCGACGAACGGCCAGGCCCGCTCGACGTGGGCGCGGACCCGGTCGGCCAGCCCGGCCGGCGCGTCGGCGCCGCAGAGCAGCGTGACCAGTTCGCCGCCACCGCCGAGCATCCGGTCCACCACCGCCGTGCAGGTGTCGGTCAGATCCTGCCCGATCAGGTGCACCTCGCCCTCGACCAGGGCCAGCACGTCACCCGGGCGGGCCGGGCCGGCGACGGTGAGCGCCTCCCGGGCGGCGTGGCAGACCTCGGCGTACCGGCAGGCGCCGGCCGCCTCGGCCATCGCGATCACGTCGTCCTCGAACCGCCGCTTCGGATCGCGGACGGCGAGCGCCGCGAGCGCCTGCACCGGCGAGCGGGTCGGCACCACGCTCACCTTGATGCCGAGGCCGTGCGCCTCCCTGGCCGCCGCGCTCGCCACCGACTGGGTGTTCGGGTCGTTCGGCAGCACCACCACCCGGGCGGCGCCGGTGGCGCGGATCGCGTCGAGCAGCTCACCGGTGGACGGGTTGGCGGGCACCACAACGGCGCCCTCGGCGGCGAACAGCTCCGCGATGCCCGCGCCGGTGGCCACCACCACGGCGGCCCGGCCGTCCGGGCGCGCCACCTGCGGCGCGAGCGCCGGGGCGGTCTGGTCGGCGAAGCGGGTCACGCTGATCCGGTGCGGGCGGCCGGCCACCACGCCCGCCTCGACGGCCGCTCCGATGTCGTTGACGTGCACGTGCACGTTCCAGGTGCCGTCGCCGTCGCCGACGACGGCCAGGGAGTCGCCGAGCGCGTCCAGCTCGGCGCGCAGCCGCGCCACCGCCTCGTCGGTGGCGTCCAGCAGATATTGCACCTCGTAGGCGTACGCGTCGGAGCCGCTCTCCCGCACGGCGGTGGCCGACGCGCGGCGGGCGGGCGGCGCGGGCGCCGGCTGCCCCGGGCTCTCCCCGGTGATCACCTCGACCAGCGCGTCCAGCAGCAGGCACAGGCCGCGCCCGCCGGCGTCGACCACGCCCGCGCGGGCCAGCTCCGGCAACTGCTCGGGGGTACGCGCCAGCGCGTGCGCCGCCGCCTCGGACGCGGCCCGCGCGACGGCGCGCAGGTCGTCGCTGTCCGCCCGGCGGGCCGCCTGCGCCGCGGCGGCCACCACGCTCAGCAGCGTGCCCTCGACCGGCCGGGCGACAGCGGCGTACGCGGCGGTGGTGGCGTCGGCCAGGGCGTCGGCGAGCTGCCGCCCACGCACCGCGGGCGCGGCGGCGAGCGTGTCGGCGAGACCGCGCAGGATCTGCGAGAGGATCACGCCGGAGTTGCCACGCGCCCCGAGCAGCGCGCCCCGCGCCATCAGCCGCAACGCGTGCCCGTGCGGGGTGTGCCCGTCGTCGGGGAGCGTGCCGAGGTCCATGGCCAGGGCCTGCTGGGCCGAGGTGAGCGTGAGCACCAGGTTGGTGCCGGTGTCGCCGTCGGGCACCGGATAGACGTTCAGGTCGTCGATCTCGCCCTGGTGGGCCCGGAGGGCGGTCAGCCCGCTCGCGCACCAGCGGCGTACCGCTGCGGCGTCGAGGGTCTCCAGCACGTCGGGAAGCCTACTGGCGCGCACCGACACGCGCCGGGGTCGTCCGCCGCGTGTCCGCCCCGGCCGACGGCCCGGCCGGCACGCCGGTACGCTGGGTGGGCTCGCGAAAGGGCCGGTTGGGCGTACCGACTGTCATCGGGTAACCTGACCAGGTTGCCCGGGCAGCGCCTGGCGGCGACCTCATGAACGTTTCAATCCCAGGAGTATCCCGTGGCTAGCGTGTGCGACGTCTGTGGCAAGGGGCCGGGCTTCGGCCACAACGTGTCCCACTCGCACCGGCGGACCAACCGCCGCTGGAACCCGAACATCCAGTCGGTGCGTACCCCGGCCGGTGGTGGCACCACCAAGAAGTTGCAGGTCTGCACCTCGTGCATCAAGGCCGGCAAGGTCACCCGCGCCTGACGCGGTAGCGCCACCGGAACATCGTCGGTCGCCGGCGGATCCCTTCGGGGTCCGCCGGCTTCTGTCGTGTCCGGCCGACCCGCCCTCGGTATCGGCCGACCCGCCCCCGCACCCCTGACCGACCGTACGGCGACCGGCTGGTACCGGCCGGTTAGGGTGCTGCTGCGCCGGCCGTCCGGTTCCGGCGCGAGCCGTGGGGAGGGTGACCGGTGGACCTCGATCTGGGTCGCGAGCAACTGGTGGTGGTGGGCGCGTCGTTCGGCTCGCTGAGCTGGTTCGACCAGGAACTGCCGGCCGGCAGCGTGGTGCTGGTCGAGGAGCCGGACGTGATCGCCCGCCGCGGCCTGGCCGGGTTCGCCGAGCGGCTGCCGATGATCGGGCGCCTCGTCGCGGCCGAGTACCAGACCGGCTTCGACCCGGACGCCCTGCTCGCCCGCGAGCCCGGTCTCGCCGACGCCCGGCTGGTCCTGCCCGGCCTGGAGTACTCGGTCGGCGCCACCGCCCGGCTCGCCGAACGCCTCGGGCTGCCCGGCGCCGGAGTCGAGGCCGCCGACGTCTTCTCCGACAAGCACCGGATGCGGGTGCTCGCCGACCGGATCGGGCTGGCCAACCCGGCGTACGAGCTGGTCGACGACCCGGCGCGGGCGGTGGAGTTCGCGGAGGCGCACGGCGGCCGGTGCGTGCTCAAGCCCACCCGCCGCTCGGGCAGCCTGGGCGTACAGCTGATCAGCGACCCGGCGGAGGTGCCGGCCCGCTGGGCGGCGAGCGCCACCCCGCCGGACCCGGCCGAGGCCACCGAGCGCGGCCTGCCCACCGGCGTGCTGGTCGAGGAGCTGCTGGTCGGCTCCGAGCACAGCGTGGAGCTGCTGGTGGCCGAGGGCGATGTGGTCTTCGCGAACGTCACCGACAAGCGGATCGCCGGTGGCCGCTATCCGGTCGAGACCGGCCACACGGTGCCGTCCGCGCTGCCCGCCGACGCGCACGACGCGCTGCGCGCCGCCGCGGTACGTCTCGCCGAGGCGGCCGGCTTCCGCAGCGGCATGCTGCACAGCGAGTGGATCCTGGCCGACGGCGTGCCGACGCTCGTGGAGTGCGCCGCCCGGATGCCCGGCGACATGATCACCGCGCTCATCTCGATCGCCTACGAGCGCGACGTCATCGAGGCGTACCTGCGGATCCTGCGCGGCGAACGGCCGGCGTTGCCGGCGCGGGCGACCGGCGCGGCGGCGATCGAGTTCCTGATCGCGCCGCCCGGCCGGGTGACCGCCGTGGACGGCAGGCGCGACGCGCTGCGCGTGCCGGGTGTGCTCGACGTTCAGGTGGAGACGAAGGTCGGTCAGACCGTGCCGGAGCTGCTCTCCTCGGCGCACCGCAGCGGGCACCTGATGGCCTGGGGCGCCACCCCGGACGAGGCCGCGGACGCAGCGCGCCGCGCCGCCGGGGCGATCCGCATCACGGTCGGCTAGAGCGTGCGGCCGTACGACAGGCAGCCCGGGGCGTCCTTGTAGAAGCCGAAGTTCGGGATCCGCTCGTAGCCGGCCGAGGTGTACATGGCGATCGCCTCGGGCTGCTTGTCGCCGCACTCCAGCACGATCCGCTTGCGGCCGTGGTCACGCGCGGACCGCTCGACCGCGGCGAGCACCGTGCGGGCCACGCCCCGGCCCCGGGCCGCCGGGTCGGTGTACATCCGCTTCAGCTCGGCCGTGTCCCCGTCCTCGCCGTGGCTGCGCCAGCCGCCGCAGCCCACCGGCCGCCCGTCGAGGTAGGCGACGAGGAACGCGCCGTCCGGCGGGGTGAACTCGGCCGCGTCGACGGGGGTCTCGTCGCCGCTGCCGCCGTACCGGGCGCCGAGGTCGGCCAGCGCCGCCCGGATCAACGCCTGCGACTCGGGCGCGTCGAAGCGCCGCTCCCGGATCTCGATCTCGCTCACCGTGCCAGGTTACGACCGCCGCCGGCCCCGGCCCGGCCCGGCCGCCCGGGGTCGGACGCAGATCACTCCGCCGTCCGCCGGCCGGGCCGGCTATTCCGCTCTGCGGAAGTGGTCCCAGCCGCGCGGGCCGGTGTAGGCGGCGCCGTCGACGGTGACCCCGGCGCCGGCCGCCACCCGCCCGACCGGCCGCCACCCGTCGGGCAGCGCGGCGTCCGCCGGGAACGTCGCCGCCAGCGCGTGGTCCTCGCCGCCGCCCAGGATCCAGGTGTACGGGTCGACGCCGAGCGCCTGCGCCGCGTCCCGCATCTGCCGGGGCACCTCGAACGCCTCACGGCTCAGGTCGATCGCCACGCCGCTGGCGGTCGCCACGTGCCCGAGGTCGGCCAGCAGCCCGTCCGACACGTCGATCATGGCGGTGGCCCCCGCCGCGGCGGCAGCGGGTCCGGCGGCGTACGGCACCTCGGGGCGGCGGAACGCCTCGACCAGCAGCCGGGGCGTGCGGAAACCCCGGGACAGCACGGTGTAGCCGGCCGCCGACCACCCGGTACGACCGGCCAGCGCCACCACGTCGCCGGGGCGGGCGCCGGAGCGGACCACCGGGGCCCGGCCGGCCAGGTCGCCGAGCGCCGTCACCGCGACGGTGAGCGTCGGGCTGCCGGACATGTCCCCGCCGGCCACGCTCGCGCCGACGAGCGCCGCCTCCGCGCCCAGCCCGTCGGCCAGCTCCTCGGCCCAGGCCGGGTCCAGCTCGGCCGGCATGCAGAGCGCGACGAGCAGCGCGGTCGGGGTGGCGCCCATGGCGGCGATGTCGGCGAGGTTCGCCGCCGCCGCCCGGTGCCCCACGTCCCGCGCCGACGACCAGTCCCGGCGGAAGTGCCGCCCCTCCACCAGCACGTCGGTGGAGGCGACCACCCGCCGGTCCGGCGCCGCCACCACTGCGCCGTCGTCGCCGGGGCCGAGCAGGCAGCTCTGTCCCTGCGCCAGCCGGGCGGTCACCCGATCGATCAGGCCGAACTCGCCGACATCAGTGACAGTCATTCCGTCCCCTCGCTCCGCTGCGTCGTTCCGCACGTCCCACCCCTGTCCGTACCGGCGTGTGCTCGCTCACCGCGTCCGACCGGCAACCGATAGGGATCACGGCCGCTCAGTACGGTAGTTTCACCCTTCGGGTCGCCCGGAGGCGACGGACGGAGGTCGAGTCGTGGTACAGGCGTACATCCTCATCCAGACCGAGGTCGGCCGGGCGCGTGACGTGGCCGGTCTGATCGCGGACCTGGCCGGCGTGGTACGGGTCGACGCCGTCACCGGGCCGTACGACGTGGTGGTGCTCACCGAGGCGAACACCGTCGACGAGCTCGGCAAACTCATCGTCAGCAAGGTGCAGATGGTGCCCGGCATCACCCGGACCCTCACGTGTTCGGTGGTGCGGCTGTAAGTGGACGAGAAGGACACCTCCCCCCGCCGGGACGGCGCCACCCGCCGTGCCGCGCTCTGGGCGACGCTCGTCGCGGTGCCGGTGACCCTGGCGGTGGCCGGGTTCACGTTCGCCAAGCTGGCCCCGGAGTCGCCGGACGCCGAGCCGAGCGCGTCGGCGAGTCCCCGGGCGCAGTCCAGCGCGCCGGTCGAGATGCCCGCCCCGGCGCTGGCCGAGCGCCCGACCGTGCTCTGCCGGGCCCTGATGTCGCAGCTCCCGGACAGCGTGCGTGACCTGCCGCAGCGCCCGGTCACTGCGGGCCCGGAGCAGAACGCCGCGTACGGCGACCCGGCGCTGACTGTGGCCTGCGGCGGCAGCCCGGCGCAGTTCCCGCCCACCGACGAGGTCTGGACGGTCAACAAGGTCTGCTGGCACGCCGCCGAGGAGGCCGACGCCACGGTGCTGACCACAGTCGATCGGGAGACCCCGATCCGGGTCCGGGTGCCGAAGTCGTACGAGACGCCGCTTCAGTGGGTGACCTCGATCTCCGACACGATCGTCAGCTCGGTCCCCTCGGCGAAGCAGGCCCCCTCCGGCTGCTCCGCCTGACACCCGGCCGGCTCGGCAGCCGGCCGGGCGGTGCGGGCGGTCAGCGGCCGGCGCGGCGGTGCAGGGCGGTACGGATCAGGCGGTTGACCAGCTTCGGGTACTCCAGCCCACTGGCCGACCACATCCGCGGGAACATCGACGTCGGGGTGAAGCCCGGCATCGTGTTGATCTCGTTGAGGTAGACGTCCATCTGCGGGGTCACGAAGAAGTCGACCCGGGCCAGGCCGGAGCAGTCGAGCGCGGTGAAGGCCCGGGTGGCGTAGTCGCGCACCTGCCGGGCCACCGGCTCGGGCAGGTCGGCCGGCACGTCGTACTCGCAGACCTCGTCGGCGAAGATGTACTTGGCCTCGAAGTCGTACCAGTCGCGGTCGCCGATCATCCGGACCTCGGCGAGCACGGAGGCCTCGGGCGCGCCACCGGCCTCCCCCTCCAGCACGCCGCACTCGATCTCGCGGCCGACCACCGCGCCTTCGACGAGCACCTTGCTGTCGATCTCGCGGGCGGTGACGAGCGCGGCGTCCAGGTCCGCCCAGTCGTCGACCTTCGTGATGCCGAACGAGGAGCCGGCCCGGGACGGCTTGACGAAGACGGGCAGCCCGAGGCGCTCCTTGTCCTCCTCGCTCAGCGACATACCGGTGCGCAGCACCGCGTACGGGCCGACCGGGATGCCCTCGGCGGCGCAGAGCTTCTTGGTGAACTCCTTGTCCATCGCCGCGGCGGAGGCGAAGACGTTCGCGCCGACGTAGGGGATGTCGGCCATCTCCAGCATCCCCTGAATGGTGCCGTCCTCGCCGTAGGCGCCGTGCAACACCGGGAAGACCACGTCCACGTCGGCCAGCGCGACCGGCCCCTGGGCCGGGTCGAGCACCATCAGGCCGCCGACGGCGGGGTCGGCGCGCAGCACCAGTTCGGCGCCGGAGCCGGCGGTGATCTCGGGAAGCTTGCGGTCGGCGATCGCGAGCCGGCTCGGGTCGCCGCTGGCGAGCACCCACTGGCCCTGCCGGGTGATGCCGACCGGGACCACCTCGAACTCGTCCGGGTCGAGCGCGGCCAGCACGCTGCCGGCGCTGACGCAGGAGATGCCGTGCTCGGGGCTGCGGCCGCCGAAGACGATCGCCACACGGGTCTTGCCTGGGGTGGTCATGGTCACCTCATCGTTCGCGACTGCGGCTGGCCGTGCTCGCCGGTGGCGCTCACCCGACTGACCTTACTGTGCGTTGCCGCAAGCGGTGGTCGTTACCCGGGGAGACGCGGAGTCGTGTGGCAAACGGTCAAGGTGACATCTACAGGGAGTAACGGAACGGTGTGCCTCAGGAGGCCGGGTGGCGGGGCCGGCGGCCGACCGCGATGACCTTCACCCGTTGCCGGCCGGCCCGCACCATGCCCAGCGCCATGAACGCGCCGGCGATCCGGTCGGCCGCCTCCCGGCTGCTCGCGCCGACCACCTGGCGGCGGCGTTCCGGGCTGGTCCGTTCGTCACGCCGGGTGCCGTCCGGTGGACGCACGTCGGTCAGGACCACCAGGAACCTGGTCACCGCGGAACCCCTCCCCGTCTCGTGGCCCGGTAGCGGCACGCGGCGGTCGGATCGTGGGGGAGTGAAGAATCCGACCACCGCGCGCCCCATCCCCTCCGGTCGCTCACCACCACCGTCGCCACGACAACCGGTGGTGAGGACGCCGTCACACACTGACAGGTTCACCGCCATGAATGCAACTCTCATCGGCGTTCTCTCATGCCCGTTCTCCCGCGGGATGTGCAACCATCGATGCATGGCGCCGAAGACCGCCCGGGCCCGACGGCTCGGCATCGCCCTGCGGACCCACCGGGAGGCCGCCGGCCTCACCCTGGAGGCCGCGGCCGACGAGATCAACAGCACCCGGAGCACGTTGTCCCGCTACGAGAACGCGCAGACGCTCGTCAGTCCCGCCACCGTGCGCGCGTTGCTGACCAGCTACGGCGTGGGCCCGGCGGACATCGCCGCGGCGGTGCAGCTCGCGAAGGACGCCCGCAAGCCGGGCTGGTGGGTGTCCTATTCGTACCTGCTGGACCAGCGCACCATCGACTTCATCGCACTGGAGGCCGAGGCCACCGGCATCGCGAACTTCGAGCCGTCGGTGGTGCCCGGTCTGCTCCAGACCGCCGACTACATCCGCGGGGTCATGCGCGGCGGGCCGCACACGCTCACCGACGAGCAGGTGGAGCAGCGGGTCCAGCTACGGCTGGACCGCCAGCAGCGGCTCTCCGGCGCCGAGCCGCCTATCCTCGACGCCATCATCGACGAGGGCGCGCTGCTGCGCCCGGTCGGTGACCGCTCGGTCATGTCCGGCCAGCTCCAGCACCTGCTGAAGATGGCCGAGCTGCCGAACGTCACGGTGCAGGTCATCCCGCTGGCCGCCGGCTACCACCGGGGCACCCGGGGATCGCTGCACATCCTGGAGTTCGCCGACCCGGAGGACCCGATCATCGCCTCGGTGGAGACAGTCGCCGGGCAGATGGTCCTCGACCGGCCGGGTGAACTGCGGACCTGCGGCAAGATCATGGAGCACCTGCGGACCGTGGCGCTGAGCCCGGCGGCCAGTCGGGACCAGCTCCTCCGCCTGCTGAACGAGAGGTGACCAGATGAACGGCACGAACCGCACGAACCCCACGCCGGCCCGCTGGCGCAAGAGCAGCCACAGTGGCGACGAGGGCGCGTGCGTGGAGATGGCGCCGCTGCCCGGCGCGGTGGCGGTCCGCGACTCCAAGGACCCCGCCGGCCCGGTGCTGGTGTTCCCGCCGCACGCCTGGGCCGCGTTCACCGCCGCGCCGCCGCACGCCTGAGCGGCCCGCCGCCCACCTGGCGTGACGCCGCCCGCTCGGCCCGTCAGCCGAGCGGGGCGGCGGCGGTGACGGTGCCGCGTACCGCCTCCAGCGCCGCGATGGCCACCCCGCGCGCCCCGGCCATGTCCCGGTCCGGCACCAGCGCGAAGGTGGCCACCGCCCGCTGCTCCTCCCGGAGCACCGTGTGCTCGGCGACGGCGGCGAGGAACCAGTCCCGGAACTCCGGCGCCGCCTCCACCACACCCCCGCCGACGAAGTACGCGTGCGGGTCGGTGAAGTTGGCCGCGATGGTGAACAGCCGGCCCAGCGCCTTGGCCTGCTGGCCGAACACCAGGCGGGCCAGCGGGTCGCCGCGTTCGGCGTAGCCGCGCAGCAGCTTCGCCGCCCGGTCCGGCTCCTCCGCCGCGAGCGGATGCTCCGGGTGCCGGGCCAGCCAGTACGGCAGCAGGTTGCGCCGGATCGCGGTCAGTGAGGCGACGCTCTCCGCGTCCCCGGTGAAGCCGCAGGCGCAGACCGGCGCCGCCTGGTCCGGCTCGACCAGGCCGTCCAGCGGGATGTGCACGTGCCCGAACTCGCCCGCCATGCCGGCCGCGCCGCGGACCACCCGCCCCGACTCCACCACTCCCCCGCCGAGCCCGGTGCCGACGATCGCGGACACCGACGACCGCGCCATCGCCTCGGCACCGAAGTGCACGTGGTGGGCGTAGAGCGCGGCGGCGTTGCCGTCGTTGGCGTACACCACAGGCAGGCCCAGCCGCCGCTCCAACGCGGTACGCACGTCGAAGCCCCGCCAGGCCGGCTGGGAGAAGTTCGTCGAGCCGCGCGACGAGATGACGCCGGTGGCGCTGGCCGGGCCGGGCGTGTCCAGGCCGACCGCGCGGACCAGTTCACGCGGCACGCCGGTGTGGGCCAGTACGCCGTCGAACGCCCGCGCCAGCGCCTCCACCGCCGCCTCCGGCCCGGCGCCCACCTCGCTCGGGATCTCCAAAAGCCCGTCCACCAGGAACCGGCCGTCGACTGTGAGCACCGTGGCGTTGTCGCTCGTGCCCCCGTTGTCCAGCCCCACCACCACCGGCACACCTGCGCTGCCCACCGCCACCGCCTCCCGCCGCGCCTGCCCCGAGGCTAGTTCCCGCCCGGCCCACCCGCCACGCCCCGGCGCGGACTCCCCCGCGCGGTCAGCCGGGGCGGCGGGCGGTCACCGCTGTGGCCTCCCGCTCCTCGTCGCGTACCACAGCCGGGTCCAGCCCGGCGGCGGTGAACACACAGCACAGTTCCGGGGCCTGCGCGGCGCTCGCCTCGACCACGACGTGCCCGCCCGGGGCGAGCCACTGCGCCGCGCCCGAGGCGACCCGGCGCAGCACGGCCAGGCCGTCCGTGCCACCGTCCAGCGCCACCGGCGCCTCGTACAGGCGCGCCTCGGCCGGCAGCGAGGCCACCGCGGCCGTCGGCACGTACGGCGCGTTCGCCACCACCAGGTCCAGCGTCCCGCGCCGCCCGGCGGGCAGCGCGTCGAACAGATCACCCTGGTAGACCGGGACACCGAGCGGTTCGAGGTTGCGCCGGGCGCAGGCCACCGCCACCGGGTCGATGTCGGCGGCGGCCAGCCAGCGGGGCGCCAGCCGTTGGTGCAGCACCACGGCGGCGGCGCCGGACCCGCAGCACAGGTCGAGCACCACCGGCGCAGGCCCGGCGAGCGCCGTCGCCGTGTCGACGAGCAGGGCGGTACGCCCGCGCGGCACGAAGACCCCCGGGTGCACGGCGATCCGCAGGCCGCAGAACTCGGCCCAGCCGAGCAGGTGCTCCAGCGGCAGGCCGGCGACGCGACGGTCGACAAGCCGGGTCAGCGACTGCGCCGAGTCGGCGGCGGCGATCAGCAGGTCCGCCTCGTCCTCGGCGAAGACGCAACCGGCGGCACGCAGCCGCCGGACGAGGGCGGGACGGTCGGGGGTGAACACGGTGGATGCCATGGCAAGCCTTTCGGGAAGCGCTCGTCGGCGCCCCCGGCGTCGCCTCAGCCCCGAGGCGACGCGGACTCGGAGGGAGCGCCGGTCCTCTGCTTGTGGATCGGACTCACCTCCTCGGGTCGGGGCCCACGGGCCGTGGCTGCCCGTCACGATAGCCCAGCGGCCGATACGCCGTCAGCCCGCCGCGTCGAGCGCCGACGTCACGTCGGCGAGCAGGTCGGCGGTGTCCTCGACGCCGCAGGAGAAGCGCACGAAGCCCGGGGCCGTGGCGTCGCCCCACTGTGCCCGCCGGTCGGCTGTGGTGTGCAGGCCGCCGAACGAGGTGGCGGCGGCCACCAGCCGGGAGGCGCCGAGGAACCGGGCCACCCGGCGCTCGTCGCCCAGGTCGAACGAGAGCACACCCGGTACGCGCCGCATCTGGGCCGACGCCACCGGGTACGCCGGGTCCTCCGGCCGTCCGGGCCAGCGCACCCCGGTGACGTCCGGGCGGGCCGCGAGCAGTTCGGCCAGCGCCCCCGCGTTCGCGGTCTGCCGGGCCAGCCGCAGGTCGAGCGTGGCCAGCGAACGGTGGGCCAGCCAGCAGTCGAACGCGCCGGGCACCCCGCCGGTGGCGTTGCGCCACGTGGTCGCCGCGTCCCGCAGACCGGCGTCGCGGGTGGCCAGGTAGCCCAGCAGCAGGTCGGAGTGGCCGGTCAGCGCCTTGGTGCCGGAGGCGACCACCACGTCCGCGCCGAGGTCCAGCGGGCGCTGCCCGAGCGGCGTCGCCGTGGTGTTGTCCACCGCCACCAGCGCGCCCGCGGCGTGCGCTGCGGCGGCCACCGCCCGCACGTCGACGACGTCCAGGCCGGGGTTCGCCGGGGTCTCCAGCAGCACCAGCCGGACCCCCTCGAACGACGGGTACGGCCCGGCCGTCGGCACGAGCACCACGCGTACGCCGAGCTGCTCCAGCGTGTCCGAGGCGAACGAGCGCACCGAGTAGTAGCCGTCGGCGGGCAGCAGCACCGTGTCGCCGGGGCGCAGCAGTGTCAGCAGCAGCCCGGTGATGGCGGCCTGGCCGCTGGCGAAGACCCGGCAGTCGCCGCCCTCCAGCTCGCCGACGGCGGTCTCCAGCAGCCGCCGGGTGGGGTTGTCCGGCCGTCCGTACCCGTTCGTCGCCGCGGACGGACCGTGCTCCGGGTCCAGGTGGTACGGCGCGGCGAAGACCGGGCCGGGCAGGAACGGCTGCCCCGGTACGGCGTCCGGCAGGCCCGCGTGCACGCTGCGCGTGCCGTCACCCCAGTGCTCGTCGGTCATCTCGGCTCCGCTCACTCGTACGACTCGGGCTTGGCGGTGCGGCTCATCAGCGCGTCCACCGCCAGGCGCGGATCCATCCCCTCGTGGCAGATCCGCTCGATCTGCTCGGTGATCGGCATCTCCACCCCGTGCGCCCGGGCCAGGTCGCGGATGGCCAGGCAGCTCTTGACGCCCTCGGCGGTCTGCCGGGTGGCCGCCTGGGCCTGTTCCAGCGTCTCCCCCCGGCCCAGGTGCTCGCCGAAGGTGCGGTTGCGGGCCATCGGCGACGAGCAGGAGGCGACCAGGTCGCCCATGCCGGCCAGCCCGGCGAACGTGATCGGGTCGGCGCCGAGCGCCACGCCCAGCCGGGCGGTCTCGGCCAGGCCGCGGGTCATCAGCATGGCCCGGGTGTTGTCGCCGAAGCCCATCGCGGTGGCGATGCCGTACGCCAGCGCGATCACGTTCTTCACCGCGCCGCCCAGCTCGCACCCGATCACGTCGTCGTTGGTGTACGGACGGAAGTACGGCGTCCGGATGGACGCCTGCACCAGCGCCGTACGCCGGCTGTCGGTGCCCGCGACGACAGTGGCGGCCGGCTGCTCGGCGGCGATCTCCGGCGCCAGGTTGGGCCCGGAGACGACCACCACCCGGTCGGCGGGCACCCCGGCGGTCTCCGTGATCACCTGGCTCATCCGCTTGGTGGTGCCCAGCTCGATGCCCTTCATCAGCGACACCAGCGTGGCGTCCGGCGCCAGGTACGGCGTCCAGTCGGCGAGGTTGCCGCGCAGCGTCTGGGACGGCACCGACAGCACCACCACCTCGGCGCCCTCGATCGCCTCGGCGGCGTCGCCGGTGGCGGTGACCCGCTCCGGCAGGCGTACGCCCGGCAGGTACTCCGGATTCCCCCGGCCGGTCCGGATCGCCTCGGCCACGGCCGACCGGCGGGCCAGGACCGTGACGTCCCGGCCGGCGTCGGCGAGGATCTTGGCGAACGCGGTCCCCCAGGATCCGGCGCCCAGCACGGCCACGTGCCCGCTCATTCGCTGACCTCCCGGGTGCCGGTGCGGGCGGGCCGCTCCCAGAGCGGCGGTGGTGTGCCGCCGCGGATCTCCGCGACCAGATCCCGGATGCGCAGCATGATGGTGTCCGTCATCTCCTCCAGGATCGGCCGGGTCGGCGTGGCGCCGGCCCAGCGGCTCAGGTCCACCGGCGGACCGGCGATCACCGTCACCGGGGTACGCGGGCGCAGCCCGAACCGGGCCGTACGCGGGTCGAACATCAGTTCCGGGCCGACCATGGCGATCGGGACCACCGGGGCGCCGGTGGCCAGCGCCAGCCGGGCCGCGCCGGTCTTGCCCTTCATCGGCCACAGGTCCGGCTCCCGGGTGGTGGTGCCCTCCGGGTAGATCACCACAGCGCCGCCCTCGGCCAGCGCGGCGACCAGCTTGTCCAGCGACTTGACCGCCTCGACTGTGCCCCGCTCGACCGGGATCTGCTGGCACCGGTGCAGGATCCAGCCGACCACCGGCACCCGGAACACGCTGGCCTTGCCGAGGAAGCGCGGCCAGCGCCCGGCGTCGTAGATGTAGTGCGCGACCACGAGCGGGTCGGCGTGCGAGATGTGGTTCGGCACGAGGATCACGCCGCCGTCGTGGCGCAGGTGCTCCATGCCCCGCCAGGTGCGCCGGGTCCAGACCGTCATCAGCGGCTTCACCAGCACCACGGCGAGCCGTCGCCAGAACCCCAGCCTCCGCCGTGCCACTCTGCCTCCTCGATCCGCCCTCGCGCCCCGGCACAGAATCATGCCTGTTCGCCCCCGCTGCGGCCAGTGCGGGTACCGGCGCCCTCGCTGGCAGGATGGTCGGCGTGTCTGAGGCCCGCTGGACCGTGGTGATGCCGGTGAAGCGCCTTGCGGCGGCGAAGAGCCGTCTGCGGGGCGCGCTGCCCGGCGTACCCCATGAGGAGCTGGCGCTCGCCCTGGTGGCCGACACGCTGCGCGCGGTGCGGGCGTGCCCGGCGGTCGCCGGGGTGCTCGTGGTGACCGACGACCCGCGGGTGGCCGCGGCGGCCGGCGTGGTCGGCGCCCGCGTCACCGCCGACCCCGGCGGCGGGCTGAACGCGGCGTTCCGGCACGGCGCGGCAGTCGCCGGGCCGCGGGCCGAGGTGGCCGGCCTGACCGCCGACCTGCCGGCGCTGCGACCGGCCGACCTGGCCGCCGCGCTGCGGGCCACCGCGGGGGTACGCGGGTTCGTGGCGGACGCCCCCGGCGCGGGCACGGTGCTGCTCGCCGCGCCGGCCGGTACGCCGCTGGCGCCGCGGTTCGGGGCGGACTCGGCCGCCGCGCACGCGGCGAGCGGGGCGCTGCCGCTCGCCGGGGAGTGGCCCAGCCTGCGCCGGGACGTGGACACCCCGGCGGATCTGGCCGACGCCGCCGGGCTGGGCGTGGGTTCGCGCACGGCCGCGCTGCTGGCCCGGGTCGCCGCAGCGGTGGAGTACGGTGCTGGCATGCAGGGGACGGTGGCGACCTACGACGCGTCGACCCGCAGCGGGGTGCTGCTGCTCGACGACGGCACCGAGCTGGCGTTCCCGGCCCGCGCGTTCGACGCCTCCGGGCTGCGGCTGCTCCGGTTGGGGCAGCGTGTCCGGATCGAGCGGGACGCCGACGGCGAGGTGGTCCGGGTGACCTTGCCGACGATGGCGTGAACAACCTGGCCCGAGTTCATTTTCCGTTCACCCTTATCGGGGAATCATGAGGTGGTGAGCACCCCTCGCGAGCAACCCGACGGCCCGCCGCCGATCCTCGACCCCGGCACGCCCCGCAACGGCCGCCCCACCCGCGGCCCGGACGGGCGGTTCCGCCAGCCCCGCCCGCCGGAGGAGCGTCTCGGCGCCGATCCGGACGCGGCCGGCGCGGCCGGGCTGGACGAACCGCTCGACCCGGTGGAGGGCCCCGGCCCGGCCGACGAGACCGCAGCGGACGCCGCCCCGCCGACTGCGCCGCCGCTGCCGGAGGACCGCTTCCTCAACCGGGAGCTGTCCTGGCTCGACTTCAACGCCCGGGTGCTGGCGCTCGCCGAGGACCCGCGCACCCCGCTGCTGGAACGGGCGAAGTTCCTGGCCATCTTCGCCAGCAACCTGGACGAGTTCTACATGGTCCGGGTCGCCGGGCTGAAGCGGCGGCTCTCCGCCGGCCTGCCGGTACGCGGCGGTGACCGGCTGCCGCTGCGCACCCAGCTCGACCTCGTCACCGCCAAGGCCGCCGGCCTGGTCGCCCGGCACGCCGCCTGCCTGGTCGACGACGTGCTGCCGAAGCTCGCCGCCGAGGACATCCGCATACTGCGCTGGAGCGACCTGGACGACGCCGAGCGGGAGCGGTTGCGCACCTGGTTCCGGGAGCACATCTTCCCGGTGCTCACCCCGCTGGCGGTCGACCCGGCGCATCCGTTCCCGTACATCTCCGGCCGGTCGTTGAACCTGGCCGTCTCGGTACGCGACCCGGACGGCGGCTCGGAGCTGTTCGCGCGGGTCAAGGTGCCGAACAACGTGCCCCGGTTCGTCCGGGTCCATCGTGACCAGCCGGGCGTGCGGTTCCTTCCGGTCGAGGACCTCATCTCGGTGCACCTCGGCCAGCTGTTCTCCGGCATGCAGGTGGTCGAGTGCCACCTGTTCCGGGTGACCCGCAACGCCGAGGTGGAGGTGGACGAGGACCGCGACGAGGACCTGCTCCAGGCGCTGGAGCGGGAGCTGGCCCGGCGCCGGTTCGGCCCGCCGGTACGCCTGGAGGTCGCCGCCTCCATCTCCGACCACATGCTGGAGCTGCTGGTCCGTGAGCTGGACATGGACGGCCACGACGTGCTGCGTGTGCGCGGACTGCTCGACCTGTCCGCGCTCTGGCAGGTCTACGGCGAGGCCGACCGGCCCGACCTGAAGGACCCGTCGTTCGTGCCGGCCACCCATCCGCGCCTGGCCGAGGGCGAGGTGCCGCGCAGCGTCTTCGCCACGCTGCGCGACGGCGACGTGCTGGTGCACCACCCGTACCACTCGTTCGCCACCAGCGTGCAGCGCTTCGTCGAGCAGGCCGCGGCCGACCCGAACGTGCTCGCCATCAAGCAGACGCTCTACCGCACCAGCGGCGACTCCCCGATCGTGGACGCGCTCGTCGACGCGGCCGCCGCCGGCAAGCAGGTGGTGGTGCTGGTCGAGCTGAAGGCGCGCTTCGACGAGGTGGCGAACATCGGCTGGGCGCGCACGCTGGAACGGGCCGGCTGTCACGTGGTGTACGGCCTGGTGGGACTCAAGACGCACTGCAAGACCGCGCTCGTGGTCCGCCAGGAGGGCAACCAGATCCGGCGCTACTGCCACATCGGCACCGGCAACTACCATCCGAAGACGGCCCGGCTCTACGAGGACTTCGGCATGCTCACCGCCGACCCGGAGATCGGCGCCGACCTGACCGACCTGTTCAACGTGCTCACCGGCTACAGCCGGCAGACCGCGTACCGGCGGCTGCTGGTGGCGCCGCAGGGCATCCGCAGCGGCCTGATCGAACGCATCGACAGGGAGATCGAGCACGTCCGGCTGGGCATGCCGGGGCTCGTGCAGTTCAAGGTGAACTCCCTGGTGGACGAGGAGATCACCGACGCGCTCTACCGGGCGTCCCGGGCCGGCGTGCACGTGGACCTGCTGATCCGCGGCATGTGCACACTGCGGCCGGGCGTGCCGGGGCTGTCGGAGAACATCCGGGTCCGCTCGATCCTCGGCCGGTTCCTGGAACACTCGCGGATCTTCCGGTTCGGCAACAACGGCGACGCCGAGTTCTGGATGGGCTCGGCCGACCTGATGCACCGCAACCTGGACCGCCGGGTGGAGGCGCTGGTGCAGGTGAGCGACCCGGTGGCCCGGGCCGAGCTGGACCACGTCCTCGCCGCCGCGTTCGATCCCGACGTGGACGCGTTCGAGCTGGCCGCGGACGGCACCTGGCACCGGCGTACCGGCGACGTGCCGCTGACCCACCTCCAGGATCTGTTGCTGCGCCGGGTCGGCGGGCGGGCGGACTGACCGGGCCGTGGCGCGTGCCGGGCGGGCATACGGTGAGCGGGTGAGCGACGACGAACCGGTGCGGATCCGGGCCGCCGGTGGCGTGGTGTGGCGCCCGGGTCCGGCCGGCGTCGAGGTCTGTCTCGTGCACCGCCCCCGGTACGGCGACTGGTCGCTGCCGAAGGGCAAGCTGGACCGCGGCGAGCATCCGCTCGTGGCCGCCGTCCGCGAGGTCGCCGAGGAGACCGACGTACGCGCCGTGCCGCAGGTACGCCTGCCCACCGCCCGCTACCGCAGCGAGGGCCTCGCCAAGGCGGTCGACTACTGGTCCATGCGGGCGGCCGGCACCGGCGGGTTCCAGCCCGGCACCGAGGTCGACGACGTGGCCTGGTTCCCGGTCGACGACGCGGTACGCCGGGTCAGCTACCCGCACGACGCCGAGGTGATCGCCGCGTTCGCGGCGCTGCCGCCGGTCACCGCGACGGTGCTGCTGGTCCGGCACGCGCACGCCGGCAAGCGCGGCACCTGGACCGGCCCGGACCACGGCCGCCCACTGGACGAGCAGGGGTGGGCGCAGGCACGTCTGCTGGTCCCGCTGGTGGCGCTGGTCCGCCCGGCCCGCCTGTTCTCCGCCTCGGCCCGCCGCTGCGTGCAGACGCTGGACCCGGCGGCGGCCCGGCTGGACCTGCCGATCGAGGTCTGCGGCGACTTCGACGAGCCCGTGCCGGGCCAGCAGGCCGAGGAGTGCGCGCTCGCCGCCGCGGCGCGGCTGACCGCGCTGGCGCAGGCCGTCGGGACGGTCGCGGTGTGCAGTCAGGGCAAGGTGATCCCGGGCGCGCTGGAACGGCTCACCGGCCGCGTGGACGAGGACTTCACCACCGCCAAGGGCGGCGGCTGGCTGCTGCCGTTCGCCGGTGACCGGCTGGTCCTTCCGGACCGGCTGTGAGGCGGGCCGCGGCCGCGCGGCGGGGTACCGGTCGCGCGGCGGCGGTTCAGGGCAGCGTGACGGTGAGCGTCACCGGGAGGTGGTCGCTGGCCTCGGTGCGCGGCGCGCGTACCTCGCCGGCGGTCAGACCCGGCGACACGAAGACGTGGTCGATCTGGGTGCGCGGATCGTCGGCCGGGCTGGTCCGCAGCGGCCGGGCCGCGGCCAGCGCGTCCACCAGACCGGCGCGGGTGAACTCGGCGAACGCCAGGTCGTCCGGTTCGGTGTTCAGGTCACCGCCGAGCACCAGTGGACGGCCGTTCGCGTACCGGCCGGAGAACGCGGCCACCTCGCCCGCCTGCTCGACCGGATCCCGGCCGGGCGGCGGTTGCAGGTGCGTGGCGACAACGGCCAGCTCCCGCCCGCCGAGGTCGAGTGTGACGCCGAGGGCCTGTGCCCCGGTCGGCGCGCCGTGCGCGGTCAGCCGCCGGGTCTGCCCGGAGCGCATCGGGAAGCGGCTGAGCACCGCGTCGCCCCAGACCGGGTCGGCGGCGGGCGCGAAGACGTACGGCATCCCCAGCCGCCCGGCCAGCAACGCCAGCGTGTCGTGGCCGCCGTTGAGCCACCAGCCCCGGTCCACCTCGCTGAGCAGCACCACGTCCGCGCCGCGCAACTCCCGGGCCAGCGCGTCCAGGTCCAGCCGGCCGTCCAGGCCGAACCCCATCCGGATGTTGTACGCGGCCACGCGTACCGCCGCCGGTGCGGTGGTGGCCCGGGCCTGCCCGGGCGGCACGTGCAGCGCGGCGGCGAGCCCGGCCAGCGCGGTCAGGCCCGCCAGGACCGCGACCCGGACCGGGGCGGGCAACACCGGGCCGGGTGACGCCGCGCCAGGTGCCGTGGGAGCGGAGCGGACAGGTGCCGTAGCCGCCACCAGAGCCACCAGGACGGCCGTGGCGAGCGGTGCCCAACCGTTGGGGTACCCCAGGTCGTAGGCGGCGTAGTAGGCCACCGTGGCCACCGCGAACACCAGCATCCCGAGCACCGCCGCCCGCCCGCGCCGCGCCCCCGCCCGTCCGTCGTCCGCGCCTCGTCCGCCGGTGGCGGCGGCCCGGTCGCCGTCGGCGGCCGCGTCGGTGAGCGCCAGGCAGCCGCCGAGACCGGCGGCGGTGAGCAGGTACGCCGGGACGAGACGCCCGGTCACGAACAGCACCGACCCGGCGAGCAGCGCCAACGGCCACAGCCCTCGGGCCACACGCGCCGGTGCCCGGAACAGTGCCGCCGCGAGGAACAGCAGCACCGCGAGCACGCCCCACAGCGATCCGCCGGCCGGGCGGGCGAGACCGGGGAAGTCAGGCGATCCGGTGCCCGCGGCGGCGCTCCAGATCGCCGGGGCGAGCGCCACCTGACCGGCCAGCAACAACGCCGGCCCGCACAGCAACCAGGCCCGGCGTCCCGGCGTAGGCACGCGCCCCCTGGCGTCGCCGTCCGCCACGCCGGCCACCGGCGCGGCCGTCCGCGCCGCGTCGCCGCCTGCCGGAGCGACTGCCCGCTCCCGCCGTACCGCCACGGACGCGGCCAGGAACGCCGACACGAGCAGGACGCTCAGGCTCCAGGCGAGCACACCGCCGCGCCACACCAGATCCTCGGTGCCGAGCAGGGCGTGCCCGACCGCGTTCCCGGCCAGGCCGAGCGCCAGCCCGGCGACGGGGCGGGGCACGGACGCGGCGACGGCGGCGAGCCAGACCAGGCCCGCGAACAGCCCGGCGCAGGCCAGCCAGAGCTGGGCCGGGCCGCCGGGTTGCGCGGTCAACGCCAGCCGGGCCACCGCCAGCACGCCCGCGGCGGCGAGCCCGACCGGGCGGGCGCCCATGCGGCGAACGAGCGTGGGCGCGGCGAGGGCGAGCAGGAACCAGCCGAGCGCGAACGCGCCGAGCAGTTCGGCCGGTGTCTCGGCGGCCCGGCCGAACAAGGTGATGATCGACGGGAGCCAGACCCGCAGCACGTCCAGCAGAATCGCGATGCCCAGCGCGAGCGCCAGGGTGGAGAGGTGACGGTGCCGCACGGGCGCCTCTTCTCGTGACCGACGGGGGTTTTCGGCACGGCGATTCTGCGGGGCACGGCGGCGGGCGGTCAACGCGTACCCATGCGAAAGGGCGCCCACCGCGAACGGCGGGCGCCCTTTCGTGGGCCGTCCGGTCAGCGCCGGGTGGCGGCCTTCTTGGCCGGCGCCTTCTTCGCGGGCGCCTTCTTCGCCGCCGTGGTCTTCTTGGCCGTGGCGGACTTCGCCGCGGTCGTCTTCTTGGCGGTGGTGGTCTTCTTCGCCGCGGTGGACTTCGCCGCGGTCGTCTTCTTCGCCGCCGTGGTCTTGGTCGCGGCGGCCTTCTTCGCCGGCGCGGCCTTCTTGGTCGCGGTGGTCTTGGTGGCCTTCGCCGCCGTGGTCTTCTTGGCGGCGGCGGTGGTCCGGCCGCCGGTGGCCTTGGCGGCCCCGGTGGTCTTCTTCGCGGCGGCGGTGTCCTTCGGCACCTTGCCGCTGGCCACCATCTCCTTGAAGCCCGCGCCCGCCCGGAACGTCGGGACGGAGGTCTTCTTGACCTTCACCGCCTCGCCGGTCCGCGGATTGCGCGCTGTTCGGGCTCCCCGGACGCGCTTCTCGAACGCTCCGAAACCGGTGATCGCCACCTTCTCGCCCTTGGTGACCGCCGCCTGGACCTCAGCGAGAACCGCGTCGAGCGCGGCCGTCGCCGTCTTCCGGTCCCCCAGGCGAACGGCGAGCGCCTCGATGAGCTCGGCCTTGTTCACGACTTCCTCCCGATTGTGCAACTGACTCGACGCGAGCCATTCTGCGCGCACGGTATGCCCTGTGCTGCCTGGACACAAACATTCGGTCGAAAAAAGCCCTTGTGTCGCAACGGATTCGCCCCCACCGGATGCACCGGTGGGGGCGAATAGCGCTGGAAGTCAGGCGATCGAGGGCAGGAACGCCGGCCGGGTGGCCTCGTACGCGCTGATCTCGGCCTCGTGCCGGAGGGTGAGTCCAATGTCGTCCAAGCCCTCCATCAGCCGCCAACGGCTGTGGTCGTCCAGCGGGAACGCCCAGGTGGCGTCACCGGCGTGGACCTGACGGGCGGCGAGGTCGACAGTGATCGGCGTGGTCGGCTCCGATTCCACGAGATCCCACAGTTCTTCCACGGCTTTCAATTCCAGCTCGACCGGAAGGAGACCTTCCTTGAGCGCGTTGCCGCGGAAGATGTCACCGAAGCGAGGCGAGATGACGGCCCGGAAGCCCCAGTCCCGCAGCGCCCAGACGGCGTGCTCCCGGGAGGATCCCGTACCGAACTCGGGGCCGGCGATCAGAATCGACGCACCCGAATGGACGGGATCGTTGAGGACGAATGACGGGTCCTCCCGCCACGCGTTGAACAGACCATCTGCGAATCCGGTCCGGGTCACCCGCTTGAGGTACACGGCCGGGATGATCTGGTCGGTGTCCACGTTGGATCGGCGCAGCGGCACGGCGGTGCCGGTGTGGGTGGTGAACTTGTCCATCTGTCGGCTGCCCTTCTACAGGTCGGCGGGGGCGGCCAGCCGGCCGACCACGGCGGTGGCGGCGGCGACCGGCGGGGACACCAGGTGGGTACGCCCGCCCCGGCCCTGGCGGCCCTCGAAGTTGCGGTTGGAGGTCGAGGCGGAGCGCTCGCCCGGCTTCAGCGTGTCCGGGTTCATGCCCAGGCACATGGAGCAGCCGGCGAAGCGCCACTCGGCGCCGGCGTCGGTGAAGACCTTGTCCAGCCCTTCGATCTCGGCCGCCTCGCGGACCGCGGCGGAGCCGGGGACCACGAGCATGCGTACGCCGTCGGCGACCCGCCGCCCGCGCAGCACCTCGGCGGCGGCGCGCAGGTCCTCCAGGCGGCCGTTTGTGCAGGAGCCGACGAACACCACGTCCACGGCGAGGTCGCGCAGCGGGGTGCCCGGGGTGAGGTCCATGTACTCCAGCGCGCGCCGGGCGGCGACCCGCTCCGGCTCGGTGACGAAGTCCTCCGGGTCCGGCACGGTGGCGCCCAGCGGCACGCCCTGCCCGGGGTTCGTGCCCCAGGTGACGAACGGCGTGATCCGGCTCGCGTCGAGCGTGACCTCGGTGTCGAACGTCGCGCCCTCGTCGGTGGGCAGCGTCCGCCAGTACTCCAGCGCCGCGTCCCAGTCGTCGCCCTGGGGCGCGTTGGGCCGGCCCTTCAGGTACGCGAACGTGGTCTCGTCCGGCGCGATCATGCCGGCCTTGGCGCCCCACTCGATGGACATGTTCGCGATCGTCATCCGCCCCTCCATCGAGAGGTCGCGGATCGCCTCGCCCCGGTACTCGACGATGTGACCGCGCCCGCCACCGGTGCCGACCTGCGCGATCAGCGCGAGCACCAGGTCCTTGGCGGTGACGCCGGGCGCCAGCTCGCCGACGACGTTCACGGCCATGGTCTTCGGGCGGGCCTGCGGCAGCGTCTGCGTGGCCAGGACGTGTTCGACCTCACTGGTGCCGATGCCGAACGCCAGAGCCCCGAACGCGCCGTGGGTGGCGGTGTGCGAGTCGCCGCACACGATCGTCATGCCGGGCTGGGTGAGGCCGAGCTGCGGGCCGATGACGTGCACGATGCCCTGGTTCTCGTCGCCCAGCGGGTGCAGGCGGACGCCGAACTCGGCGCAGTTGCGGCGCAGCGTCTCGATCTGGGTGCGGGAGGTGGGGTCCGCGATCGTGAGCAGGTCGCCGCGCCGGGAGCGGAACGCCGGGTCGTCGTACCCGGTCGGGGTGTTGTGGTCCTCGGTCGCGATCGTCAGGTCGGTACGGCGAACCCCGCGCCCGGCCAGACGCAGCCCGTCGAACGCCTGCGGGCTGGTCACCTCGTGCAGCAGGTGCAGGTCGATGAAGAGCAGGTCCGGCTCGCCCGCGGCGGAGCGGACCACGTGTGCGTCCCAGACCTTCTCGGCCAGGGTCCTCGGTTGAGTGACTCCCACCATCTGGACATCCTAAATTCTGGGAGGTAAATTTCGGCTTGTGGGACACAGTATGAGCGGTGTCGGCGTTCTCGACAAGGCGGTGGTCATCCTGGCCGCCTGTGTCGACGGCGCCAGCCTGGCCGAACTCGTTGAACGCACCAAGCTGCCCCGGGCCACCGCGCACCGGCTGGCACAGGCGCTGGAGATCCACCGGATGCTCGTCCGGGACACCCAGGGGCGCTGGCGCCCGGGTCCACGCCTGGGCGAGCTGGCCAACGCGGCCCCGGACGTGCTCCTGACCGCCGCCGAGCCGCTGCTCGCCGCGCTACGGGACGCCACCGGCGAAAGCGCCCAGCTCTACCTGCGCCGCGCCGACGAGCGGATCTGTGTGGCCGCCGCCGAGCGTGCCAGCGGCCTGCGGGACACCGTCCCGGTCGGCTCGGTGCTGCCGATGACCGCCGGTTCGGCGGCGCAGATCCTGCTCGCCTGGGAGCCGCCGGAGGCGGTCATGCCGCTGCTCCCCCGCTCCAAGTTCACCGGCCGCACGCTGGCCGAGGTGCGCCGGCGCGGCTGGGCGCAGAGCGTCGCGGAGCGGGAGGCGGGTGTGGCGAGCGTCTCGGCGCCGATCCGCGACCGGACCGGGCGGGTGATCGCCGCGATCAGCATCTCCGGCCCGATCGAGCGCCTCGGCCGCCGCCCCGGCGAACGCCACGCCATGGCAGTGGTCCGAGCCGGCCAGCGCCTCTCCGGCCTCTGACCCCCCGACCCTCACCCACCCCAACCACTCCCGTTGATCATGAAGTTGGCGGCATTTTTGATCTCCCCGACTGCCGCCAACTTCATGATCAACGGGGCGGAGCGGCAGGGCCGGCCAGCGGTGGGGAGGCGCGGGGAGGCGGGAATGCGGAACGGCCCGCCTCGCGGAGCGAGACGGGCCGTTCGTGGAACGTAGCCCCGACCGGATTCGAACCGGCGCTACCGCCTTGAGAGGGCGGCGTCCTGGGCCGCTAGACGACGGGGCCAGGCACTTTTCCTGCTTCACCACCCTGCCGGGCGGCGTGGCAGTAGTCTAGCGGCATCCCGTCCGGCACCACGGAGGGGGGTCACCCCCTGCGTACGCGCACCGGACAGCAGAAAGCCCGCCCCGGAAGACGGGACGGGCTGTCGGTGCTGTAGCCCCGACCGGATTCGAACCGGCGCTACCGCCTTGAGAGGGCGGCGTCCTGGGCCGCTAGACGACGGGGCCAGAACCTTCATTGCACTCCGCCAGCGTGAACTGCCGGAATCCAGCGTCCGCGGGTTCTCGCGAACCCGCGGTTGCGCTGGGGTACCAGGACTCGAACCTAGACTAACTGAACCAGAATCAGTCGGGCTGCCAATTACCCCATACCCCATTGGCCCCTTGCGGCGCCGGGAATGAACTTTACCCTCCCGGTGCCGACAGGCCAAATCCAATCCCTCGAAACCCATCTGACCAGCGGAAACGAGGCACCGGAGCGATCAGGCGACAGGGACGACCGGGTTGCTCAGCTCCCCGATCCCCTGGATCCGCACGGTGACCGTATCCCCCTCGGTGAGCGGGCTAACCCCCGCCGGCGTGCCGGTGAGGACCACGTCGCCGGGCAGCAGCGTCATCACGTGCGAGATGTACGACACGAGACCCGGAACGTCGAACACCATGTCCTTCGTCCGGCCGAGCTGGCGTACCTCCATCTCCTCCGGGTTGCGACCCACCTCACACCGGATCTCCAGGTCGCTGACGTCGAGCCCGGTGGTGATCCACGGCCCGATCGGGCAGAACGAGTCGAAGCCCTTGGCGCGGGTCCACTGCCCGTCGGAGCGCTGGAGGTCACGTGCGGTGACGTCGTTGGCGCAGGTGTAGCCGAAGATGGCCCGTTCGGCGGCGGCCCGGTCGGCCCGGCGGGCGCCCGGGGCGCCGATCACGACGGCGAGTTCCGCCTCGTGCTCGACCTGCTTGGAGAAGATCGGCAGCCGGATGGCGTCGCGCGGGCCGATCACCGAGGTGGACGGCTTGAGGAAGAGCAACGGCTCCTTCGGCACCTCGCTGCCGTGCTCGGCGGCGTGCTCGGCGTAGTTACGGCCGACACAGACCACCTTGCTGGGCAGGATCGGCGACAGCAGCCGGACGTCGGAGAGCGCCCAGCGGGCGCCGGAGAACTGGATCTGCCCGAACGGGTGGCCCTCGATCTCGGCGATGGTCAGGCCCTGCGGCCCGGCCTCCGGCTCGCCCTCGACGACCCCGAACGACATTCCCTTGGCATGAGCGAAACGAGCGATACGCACCCGGCCAATCTATCCCCGTCCGCCGGCCGCCCGGCGGACACCGGCAGTCGGCACGCCCCGGCCGCAGCGGGCCCCACCCTCCCGTGCCGCCGGCGGCACCGGACCGGCCGGAGCCGGACAGGGTACGCGCGACCGCGCCGGACGGGGCGGGAATGGCGGCTTCGTACCCGCCCGGCGGGCCCCGGACCATAGCTTCGGGTCCGGAGGTTCGTTGGTATGCCTGCATCGAGACGACACCACAGGGCCCTGGCAGTGTTCGTGAACTGCCTCGGCGTCATCGCCGCCGTACCGGCGCTGTCCCCGGCGACGCCACACGCGGTCGCCGCCCCCGCCCATCCGGCCCCGGCACCGGCGGTCATCCCCGGTGCCGCGGCCACCCCGATCCCGACCGGCGTGCCGGCGGTGCCCCCGGCGGTGCCGACCACCGGGCCGGCCCCGGTCCGGCCGTCGATGCCCCCGGTGAGCGTGGCGGTGGGCGCGTCGGGCACACCGGCGCCGGGTTACCGGATCGAGGTCCGCAACGCCGGCTCGGCACCCGTCGACACGATGGTCCGGCAGGAACTGCCGAACGGTTCGCGGGCCACCACTGTGACCGGCGGTGGCCGGACCAGCCGGCCCGCGGGGATGAGCGCCGGTGAGGTGACCTGGCGGCTGCGGCTGCCGGGCAAGAGCACCACCACGCTGCACACCGCGCTGTCGGTCCCCGGTCCGGGCCGCTCGGTGACCGCACCCACCTGCGTCTACGGCACGGACGGCACCCGCCCGTTCGACTGCGCCACGGCGACCTGGGTGGGCGCCGCGACGGCCCCGGCGGCGCAGGTCACCGCCGCCCCGGCCTGGCGGCGGCCGCCGGTGCTGCTGGCCGCGTTCACCGCGCTGCTGGTGGTCACCGCCGGTGTGGTGTGGTGGGCGCTGTGGCGCCGCCGTCGGCGCACGGCGCCGGGAAGCGCCGCGCCGGGCACCATGGCCCGCGGCGGGACGGGCGCCCCCGGAGGCGGCGCGACGCCCACCGGTACGCCCGTGGGCGGCACCATGCACACCGGCGGCCTTGGAAGCGTTGTGCCCGGCGGAGGCATGCCGGGCGGAGCCGGACCGGGCCAAGGACCGCCCGAGCGCGGCACCGTCTATCCGCGTACGGCGGTGCCGTCGCCCGCGAGCCGTCGTCGGCGGCCGCCGGTCTGGCTCGTGGTCGGCGTGGCGGCGGCGGTGCTCGCCGGTGTGGTCGGCGCGGCGGCCTGGTCGGCGACGCAGCGGGTGGCCGCGATGGACACCACCAAGCAGCCGACGAGCGGCGCGTGGGTGGGCAGCAGCGTCACCGGCGCGCTGGGCCAGCCGCTGCGCGAGACCGCGTTCGAGTTCACCGTCTACCGGGTGAGCTGTGGCGCCGACGTCCTGCCACCGTCGCCCGGGGGCGGCCGGCCGTGCCTGGCCACTGTCGGGGTGCGCAACCTCACAAACGAGGACCAGACCTGGCACGGACAGTTGCAGCGCGCGTACCTGCCGAGCGGCAACTGGGTGGCCGCCGACGAGGACGCGACCCGGGTGGCGAACCTGGGCCGGGACGTCTTCTCCCAGCCGGTGGCCGCCGGGCGGCGGGTGCTGCTGCCGCTGGTGTTCACCATGCGCGGCGACGAGCCGCCGAAGCGGTTGGAGCTGCGCAGCGGCGTCTTCTCCGCGGGCGTGCGGGTGGACGTGGCGTGATCCGGGCACGGGCGGCGGTCGTACCCTGGGGTGTGTGACCGCCGCCCTCGCCCCCGCGCTCGACCTGGCCGACTGGCAGGCGCGCCGGCACGCCCACGAGACGCGGGTGGACGCCTGGCTGACGCCGCACCTGGCCCGCCGCCGCACCGGGGTGAAGCACCCGGTCGAGGACTTTCTGTTCACCTACTACTCGCACCGCCCGGCGCAGTTGCGCCGCTGGCACCCGGGTGCGGGCGTGGTGCTGCGCGACGCCGACCCGGCCGGGTTCGGCCCGGACTACACCGCCGGCGCCGCCGGGCTCACTCTCGACACCGATCGGGTACGCGCGCGCCGCGCCGAGTCGATCGCCTGGATCCGTACGCTGCTCGCGGCGACCGCCGGACGCCCGGCGCAGTTCGGCTGCTTCGGCATGCACGAGTGGGCGATGGTCTACCGGCAGACCCAGGAGCAGGTACGGCACAACGCCTGGCCGTTGCGGCTGAGCCCGGCGGCGACGGCGGCTGTGGTCGAGGAGCGCGGCGTGCGGTGCAGCCACTTCGACGCGTTCCGGTTCTTCACCGCGCCGGCCCGGCCGCTCAACGTGCTCCAGCCGACCCGGGAGGGTCAGCACGCGCTGGAGCAGCCGGGCTGCCTGCACGCGAACATGGATCTCTACAAGTGGGCGTACAAGCTGTCCCCGCTGGTGCCGTCGGAGCTGGTGGCGGACTGTTTCGCGCTGGCGCGGGAGATCCGGGCGCTGGACATGCGGGCCAGCCCGTACGACCTGGCCGACCTGGGCTATCCGCCGGTGCGGGTGGAGACGCCGGAGGGCCGGGCCGAGTACGCCGCCGCCCAGCGCGGCTTCGCCGAGCGTGCGGCCGGGTTGCGGGCCCGGCTGCTGGCCGCGCTGGACCGGGCCGTGCAGGCCTAACCCTCCGGGTGCCCGCGGTGGCGGTTCCACTCCGGGGCGAGGATCGACATGACTGTGGCGTCCACCCAGTCGTCGCCGTCGCGCAGCACCTGCCGCAGCGTCCCCTCGGCGACGAAACCCACCTTCTCGTAGGCGCGCCGGGCACGCGGGTTGAACGCGAACACCTCCAGCCCGATGCGGTGCAGGCCGAGCTGTTCGAAGCCGTACCCGACGATCAGCCGGACCGCCTCGGTGCCGAGGCCGCGGTCGCGGCCGCCGGGGCCGATCAGCGTGCGGAAGTTGCAGCTCGCGTTGACCCGGTCCCACTCGTTGAGGACCACCTCGCCGACGCACGCGCCGGTTGCGCGGTCGACCACCGCGAGGTCGAGCCGGTCGTCCTGGCTGTTGCGGGTGCCGTACCAGGCCCGCAGCCGGGTCGGCTCGAAGCCTTCGCCGGGCGGGCTGCCGGTCAGCCGGGCCACCTCCGGATCGGCCAGGATCTCGGCGAGCGCCGGCAGGTCGTCGTCGTGGAACGGGCGCAGCACCACGAGTTCGCCGGTGAGCGTGGGCTTGACGGAGAAGTCGATCACGTGGCGGAATTCTCCGGGCGGCGCGAGTGGCGGCTCAACGGATTTTCGGTCAGTCGCCGTCCACCCGGCGGTCGCGTTTGCGCTGGGACTGTCGCTTCTTCTCGGCCAGGCGACGTTCCTTCGCGCCGCGGGAGGGACGCGTCGGGCGGCGCGCCTTCGGCGGCGGCGCGACGGCCTCGCGCAGCAGCGCGGCCATCCGCTCGCGGGCGGCCTCCCGGTTCGCCAGCTGGGCGCGGTGCTCACTGGCGGTGACCGTCAGCACGCCACCGACCAGGCGGCCGGCGAGCCGGGCCAGCGCCCGTTCCCGCAGCGCCTCCGGCACGCTCGGCGAGCCGCCCAGGTCGAAGCTCAGCTCCACCCGGGAGTCGGTGGTGTTGACCCCCTGTCCGCCCGGGCCGGACGAGCGGGAGAACCGTTCCCGCAGCTCGGCGGCGGGCACCACGAGCCGGTCGGTGACCCGCAGTCCGTCGTCCACTCCCCGAGGCTAGCGCCCGGCCCGGTGACTCGGGGTGGGGGTGGCGCTCGGCGTGGGATCGGCTCGTTCCTCACCGCCGCCGGACGCCGCGTACGCGGCCGCGCCGACGAGCAGCAGGGCGACCACCGCGAGCTTGACGACCACGCCCCGGATCGCGAGCCAGGCGTTGCGCCGGGCACCGGGGACGCTGGTCCGGATCGTCTGGTAATCCGTCCAGCCGCGTTTGGCACGCGCGTAGGACGCGCCGACACCGGCGCCGATGATCAGGCCCACCACGAGGAGGGCCGCAATGACAGCTTGCTCCACCTCCGCCAGTATCCATACTCAGCGTAATATTTCTATGCCCCAATGATTCCACGCCGGATATCCGACACTTCGCACCGATCTTGCGGCGCTCGTGCAGGTCAGCGCGGCGCACCGGGCCGGCCCCGCGCAGGCAACCGCGCCTCAGCCGCCCCGGCCGATGATGGTGTCGGCGGTCTGCTGGACCTGGTCGATCGGGATGGCGAAGCCGATGCCGATCGACCCGTTGCCGTCGATGGTGGCGATCGCGGTGTTCACGCCGACCACCTCACCGCGCGCGTTCACCAGCGGCCCGCCGGAGTTGCCCGGGTTGATGGAGGCGTCGGTCTGCACCGCCGTGTGCCTGCCGTTGCCGATGCGTACCTGCCGGTTGAGCGCGCTGACGATGCCCGCGGTGACCGTCCCGGCGAGCCCGAGCGGCGACCCGACCGCGAGCACCGGCTCCCCCACCCGCGTCGAGTTCGCCTTTGCGAGCGGCAACGGCGGCAATCCGGCCGACGCGGGCACCTTCAGCACGGCCAGGTCGCTGGCCGGTTCCCGGCCCACCACCTCGGCCGGGAAGCGCCGCCCGTCCGAGGTCTCCACGGTCACCGCGCCGGAGCCGCCCCGGGCCAGGATGTGGTCGTTGGTGACGATGTGCTGCTCGTTGTCGATGGCGAAACCGGAGCCGGACGCGGACGCGCCGGAGCGGCCCCCGACCATCACCGAGACCACCCCGGGCACCGTCTTGCCGGCGGCGGTGACCAGCTCGGCCGGCACCGGCGCGGCGGACGCGGCCGTCGGTCCCGGCGCACCCCGGTCGGCTGCCCAGGTGCCGGCCGCCGCGCCGGAGACGGTGGACAGCGCCACCACCGCCGCCACGCTCAGCAGCCGGTGCCGCAGGCTGCGCCGCCCGGCCTCCGGCCCGCCCCCGGGTACGTCCCGGTGGCCGCGCCCGTCCGGGTCCAGCTCCGGCGAGACGAACCACGGTCCGCGTGGCTCGCCGAGTCCGGTCTGCACTGCCATGCCTGGCTCCTCACATGTCGTGCGGTAGTGGTGTGCGGGTCAGGGCAGCCGGGAGAACCACCGCAGCGAGCCGGCCGCGGCGCCCATCGCCAGGACCAGCCCGAGGCCGATGAAGCGGGCCGAGACGTCCTGCCGCTCGGTGCGGTAGCCGACCGAGGTGCCGATGTCCTCGTAGACGTCCTTCAGCTCGGCGGTGGTGGACGCCTCGTGGAACCCGCCACCGGTCTGCTCGGCGACCGCCCGCAGCGTCTGGCCGTCCACCGGCACCTGGATCGCCCGGCCACCCCGGTCGACCGAGCCGCCCGGGGTGCCGAAGGAGATGGTGTGCACCGGCACCTTCGCGGCGACCGCCTGGTCGGCGGCCTCCATCGGGTCCATGCCGGAGGTGTTCGCGCCGTCGGAGAGGATGATGATCCGGGCCGGCGGCGGATCCTTGGCGGCGGTGGCGTCCAGGCTCTTGACCGCGCCGAGCGAGGTGCTGATCGCCTCGCCGATGGCGGTGCCCTGCACGCCGGTGATGCCTTCGGCCAGCCGCCCGATGCCGTCGTGCAGCGCCTCCCGGTCGGTGCTCGGCGGCACCAGCACCGCCGCGCTGCCGGCGAACGCGACGAGGCCGACGTTGAACTCGTCCGGCAGCCCGTCGACGAACCGCCGGCCCGCCTCCTTGGCCGCGCTCAACCGGTCCGGGTCCACGTCACCGGCGAGCATCGAGGTGGAGACGTCCACCGCGACCATTACCGTCGCCCGTTCCCGGGGCACCCGCACCTCCGCCTCGGGCCGGGCGAACCCGACCACGAGCAGCGCGAGCATGGCGAGGAACAGGCCCGCCGGGACGTGCCGCCGCCAGGCCGGACGGCGCGGGGCGACCCGGTCGAGCAGGCGCAGGTTGGTGAAGCGCACCGCGTACCGGCTCTGCCGCCGTTGCAGCACCAGATAGCCGGCGACCAGCGCGACGACGACGAGCAGCAGCCAGAGGCGGGCGGGTGACTGCCAGGTCATGCGACACCTCCGCGAGCCGCGGCCGGCACCATGGCCAGCCGGCGCTGCTCGTGCACGTACCGGACGACGTCAGCGCACCAGTCCCGGTCGGTGCGCAGCGCCAGGTGGGTCGCGCCGGCCCGACGCAGCGTGCGGCGTACCTGGTCGCGCTGCTCGGCGGCGGCACGCGCGTACCGCTCACGCAGGCCCGGGTCGCCGGTCCACACCTCGCGGTGCCGGCCGCTCTCCGGGTCGACGAGCGTGATCAGGCCGACGTCGGGCAGTTCCAGCTCGCGCGGGTCGGTCACCTCGACCGCGAGCACCTGGTGCCGAACCGCGAGGCGGCGCAGCGCCGCGGCCCACGGCGGCGGCGCGGCGTCCGGGTCGTCGGGCAGCTCGTCGAGGAAGTCGGAGACGATCACCACGAGCCCGCGCCGGGTGGCGACGCGCTGGAGGCCGTCCAGCCCGTCGACGAGGCCGGGCAGTGCGTCGATCCGGCCCGCGCCGGCCGCGCCCGCGCCGCCGGAGTCCGGCCGGTCTCCGGTACGCGGGGCGCCGAGCAGCGCGCGGAGCAGCCCGAGCAGATGGGTACGCCCGCTGCGGGCCGGGAACCGGCGCAGCCCGGCCGGGGTGAGAACCTGGGCGCCGAGCCGGTTGCCGACTCCCGCGGTGAGGAAGCCGATCGCCGCCACGGCGGCTACCGCGAGTTCCCGTTTGTCCAGCGTGGACGTCCCGTACTCCATGCTGGGGCTGGCGTCGACGAGCAGCCAGGTGGTCAGTTCCCGGTCCGCGTCGACCTCGCGTACGTGCGGGACCGTGGTCCGGGCGGTGACCGCCCAGTCCATCCGGCGTACCTCGTCCTCGCCGGGGCGGTACTCGCGGCTGCCGGCCGCCTCGCTGCCGGGTCCCGGCAGCAGGCCGCGGTACCGGCCGTGCAGCAGGCCGTCGAGCCGCCGGGTCACCGTCAGCTCCAGCCGGCGCAGCCGCTGGTCCGGGGCGAGATCGGCGAGCCCGGGTTCGGCCGCGCCGGTCATGCCGCCGCCAGGTCGTTCACCGTCTCGGTCGGCCCGTTCACCAGCCGGGGCGGCGGCACCGCCTCGATCACGCGGCGCACCACGTCCTCGCCGGAGATGCCGTCGGCGATCGCGTCGAACGAGAGCACGAGCCGGTGCGCCAGCACGTCCACCGCCAGTTCCCGGATGTCCTCGGGGAGCACGTAGTCCCGGCCGTGGATGAGCGCCTGCGCGCGGGCGGCGGCCACCAGGCCGAGCGTGGCCCGTGGGCTGGCCCCGTACGCCAGCAGGGGCGCGACGTCGGGCAGGCCGAAGCGCTCCGGGTCGCGGGTGGCGAGGATGAGGCGGACCACGTACTCGGCGAGCGCGTGGTGGACGAACACGTCGGTGGCGCGGCGCTGGAGTTCGCGCAGCCGGACCGGGTCGAGCACGGTACGCGCGGTGGGCCGCTCGGTGCTCATCCGGTAGAGGATGGCCAGCTCGTCGGCGTCGCTCGGGTAGTCGACCACGACCTTCATCAGGAAGCGGTCGCGTTGCGCCTCGGGGAGCTGGTAGACGCCCTCGGACTCGATCGGGTTCTGGGTGGCCAGGACCAGGAACGGGTCCGGCACCGGCCAGCTCCGGCCGGCGATCGAGACCTGCCGCTCGGCCATCGCCTCGAGCAGCGCCGACTGCACCTTGGCCGGGGCCCGGTTGATCTCGTCGGCGAGCACCAGGTTCGCCATGATCGGCCCCAGCTCCACGTCGAACTGCTCGGTGGAGGCGCGGTAGATGCGGGTGCCGACGATGTCGGAGGGGACCAGGTCGGGGGTGAACTGGATCCGGGAGAACGTGCCACCGACCACTGTGGCGAGTGTCTGGGCGGCCAGCGTCTTGGCCACACCCGGTACGCCCTCCAGCAGGCAGTGCCCGTCGGCGATCAGGGCGGTGAGCAGGCGGTCGACGAGCCGATCCTGCCCGACGATCACGCGTTTGACCTCGGCGAGGGTCTGTTCCAGCTCGACGCCGCTCGCGTCGGCGTCGACCGGGGTGAGCACGCTGGCCGGGGTGTCCGAGATGTCCGTCACGGTGCTTGCTTCCCGTGCCGGACCGGCGACAAACGTCGGATTATCGGCCCCTGGGGGGTGGTGACCGGCCCGGACGTGCCGGTTCTCCCCAGCCGGGCGGGAACGGCGCGAAGCGGCGCGGCACCGGCCGGACCGGTACGGAACACGACACCGGCCCCCGCCGGAGCGGGGGCCGGTGCGGGGCGGGACGGGTCAGTTGGCGATGACCAGGTGGAACGGCCGGTCCGCGGCGCCCCCGGTGGAGTTGCGCGTCTGCACGAAGACCGCGTTCGGGGTCAGCGTGCGCGGCGCGACCGACACCTCACCGGCCGGCGGCACGTTCGCCGGGTCGTTCGTGCCGATGGTGGCCACGTACGCCTTGGCGGACACGTTGTAGTCCAGCAGCACCTGGTACTGCCCGGCGGTCACGCCCGTGCCGGGGGTGAACCGGAACGAGGACACCACGTTGCCGGAGTGCTGCAGCAGCGTCCCGTTGGCCGCCACGACGGCCCAGGCGACCTGCCCCGGGGCCGGTGGGGCGAGGGTGGCCCGCATGGCGGTCCGGGCGGCCTGCCGCTCGACGGCGGTCACCGGCGGCTGCGCCGTCGAATGCCGGGCGCCGGGCTGCGGCTTCGCCTCCGGCTGGGCGGCCGCGGCGATCCCGCCACCGGCCAGGCTGAGCGACAGCGCGGCGAGCGCCACCACCGTCGCCTTGCGCTTGAAGAATGTGGCCATGAGTTCTCCCTTGGTAGACCGTGGTGATACGGCGACTGCGCGCGTCAAATTGCGGATCATCGGGTATCCGCCGGGAGCGCACCGCTCGTGAGCTGGTCTTACTACAGAGAGTCGCGACGTCTCAACCAGGTGGAACCTAGCACCGAAAAATGCGGGCGGTCAATAGTGTTATTGCGTGTCCGAGCGATCCGCAAAGGTGCCCGAAAATTGCGAGAAACAATTCACGAAATTGTTTCGGAGGGCATCGCGCCGGCCCGGATCCGGGTAGCCTCACCGTCATGATCACCCTGCCGCGCCTGCCCCGGGCCGGCACCCGCGGCGGCCGCCCGGCCACCGTCGCGTGCTGGCTCGCTGCCGCGCCGGTCGCCGCGTGGGCACTGGTACGCCTGGCCGGGCTGGAACGCGGCCCGCTGGTGCAGGCGATCGCGTTCACGCCGTACGTCGCCGCCGTGACCCCGGTCGTGGCGGTGGCGGCGCTCGCCCTGCGGCGCCGCGCCCCGGCGGTGGTCGCGGCCCTCGCCGCGCTGGCGCTGGTCGGCGCGGTGGCGCCACGCGCGATCCCCGGCGACCGGCCCGTCGCCGACGGGCCGACGCTGCGGCTGCTCACCGCCAACCTGCGCCTCGGCTCGGCCGATCCGGCGGCGCTCGTGGACCTGGTCCGGACGCGGCGGGTGGACGTGCTCACGGTGCAGGAACTCACCCCGCCGCTGGCGGCCGAGCTGGACCGGCTCGGCCTGGCCGCGCTGCTGCCGCACCGGTCACTGACCCCCGAGGTCGGCTCGACCGGCTCCGGCGTGTACGCCCGGCACCCGCTGCGCGACGCCGGTCACCGGCGCAACAAGGGCTTCTTCTTCACCCAGGCGTACGCCACTGTGACTGTGCCCGGCGCGCCGCCGCTGCGGGTGGAGTCGGCGCACCCGGCCGCGCCGTACGCCCCGGACGTGGTGCCGGACTGGTGGACCGACCAGCGCGCCCAGCCACCGGCCACCCCGGACGGCGGGCTGAGCGTGCTGGCCGGGGACTTCAACGCCACGCTCGACCACGCGGCACTGCGGGACCTGGTCGCCACCGGCTACACCGACGCGGCGGACGCGGCCGGAGCCGGGTTCGGCGGCACCTGGGGCCCGTACGACGGCGACCCGCTCCCGCCGGTCACCATCGACCACGTACTGGTGGACCGGCGCATCGCGGTGCGCGCCGCCGGCACCCACCCGGTGCCGGGCAGCGACCACCGCGCGCTGCTGGCCGAGCTGCGCCTGCCGGCCGGGTGAGTCAGGCCGCCGTCCCGCCCGGCACCCGGGCCCGGTCCAGGCCGTAGGTGAGCGCGTCGACCAGGGCGTGCCAGCTCGCCTCGACCACGTTCGGGTGCACGCCCACAGTGGTCCAGTCGCGGCCGGCGCCGGCGGTCTCCACGAGCACGCGCGTGACCGCGCCGGTGCCGTGGCTGCCCTCCAGGATGCGGACCTTGTAGTCGGCCAGCTCGAACTCCCGCAGCTCCGGGTAGTGCCGGGCCAGGCCCACCCGCAGCGCCTCGTCCAGCGCGTTGACCGGGCCGTTGCCCTCGGCGGTGGCGATCACCCGCTCGCCGCGTACCCGGATCTTCACCGTGGCCTCGGAGACCACGGCGCCGTCCTCGCGGTGCTCGACGATCACCCGGTACGACTCCAGCGCGAACGGCCGGGCCGGCGCGGCGTCCGGCAGTTCGGAGCGGACCAGCAGCTCGAACGAGGCGTCGGCGGCCTCGAACGACCAGCCGTCGGCCTCCAGCTCCTTGACCCGCCCGGTGACCCGGGACAGGGCGTCCGGATGGCCGGCCAGGTCCAGACCGAGCTCGCGGCTCTTGAGCTCGATGCTGGCCCGGCCGGCCATCTCGGTCACCAGGATCCGCATGTCGTTGCCCACCACTGTGGGTTCCACGTGGTTGTAGAGCAACGGGTCGACCTTGATCGCGCTCGCGTGCAGCCCCGCCTTGTGGGCGAAGGCGGCGGCCCCGACGTAGGCCTGGTGGGTGTCGGGGGCGATGTTGGCGATCTCGGCGATGGCGTGCGAGACCCGCACCATCTGTTCCAGGCAGCCCTCCGGTAGGACGGGCATGCCCAGCTTGAGCTGGAGGTTGGCGACGATCGCGAAGATGTCGGCGTTGCCGGGGCGCTCGCCGTACCCGTTGGCGGTGCCCTGCACGTGCCGGACGCCCGCCTCGACCGCGGCGATCGTGTTCGCGACCGCGCAGGCGGTGTCGTTCTGCGCGTGCATGCCGAGCCGTTCCGGCGCGATCCCGGTCCGCGCCACCAGTCCCTCGATCACGGCGGTGACCTGGGAGGGCAGCATGCCGCCGTTGGTGTCGCAGAGCACGAAGCGCTCGGCGCCCGCGGCGAGCGCGGTCTCCGCGACGGCGGCGGTGTAGCCCGGGTCGAACCGGAACCCGTCGTAGCAGTGCTCCCCGTCGACGAAGACGCGCCGCCCCTGCGCCACCAGGTACGAGACGGTGTCCCGGACCATGGCGAGGTTCTCCTCGGCGGTGGTGCGCAGCGCCCGCTCCACGTGCCGCAGGTCCGCCTTGGCGACCAGCGCGACGGCCGGGGTCTGCGCGTCGAGCAGGCCGCGCACCTGCGGGTCGTCCTCGACCGCGAGCCCGGCCTTGCGGGTGGCCCCGAAGGCGACCAGGATCGCGTGCCGCAGCTCCAGCTCGGTGCGGGCGCGGCGGAAGAACTCGGTGTCCTTGGGCACCGCGCCCGGCCAGCCGCCCTCGATGAAGCCGACTCCGAGGTCGTCCAGCAGGCGGGCCACCGCCAGCTTGTCGACCACCGAGTACGTGAGCCCTTCGCGCTGCGCGCCGTCGCGCAGCGTCGTGTCGTACACCTGGAACGTCATCGGAGTCCTCTTCTCGTGCCCTGGGGGAGCAAACAAAAAGACCCCCCGCGGATGCGGGAGGTCTGCGCGCTCGGCGAGGGAAGGGCCGGCGCGCTAGCTGCTAATGATCAGGACGAAGCTGGTCACGACCCGTACTCTGCCACTCCGCCCTCGGTTTTGGGAGGCGAAACCCATATTCCGGGACGACGACCCGACCGGTGATCGCCTTCACACGCGGGCACGCCCGCCACGAGCGCCAACGGGACTACGGAAGGATCTTGAACAGATCCAGTTACTGGCCCGGCGGTGCTGCCGGGTCACGCCCAAGGAGGACCCGTGCTCACTGTCGGTGACCACTTCCCCGAGTACGAACTCACCGCCTGCGTGTCGCTCGACGCCGACAAGGCGTTCGAGACGATCAACCACAAGTCCCACGAGGGCCAGTGGCGCGTCGTGTTCTTCTGGCCGAAGGACTTCACCTTCGTCTGCCCCACCGAGATCGCCGAGTTCGGCCGCCTCAACGGCGAGTTCGCCGACCGCGACGCCCAGGTGCTCGGCGTCTCCGTCGACAACGAGTTCGTCCACTACGCGTGGCGCAAGGACCACCCGGACCTGCGCGAGCTGCCCTTCCCGATGCTCAGCGACATCAAGCGTGAGCTGACCGAGGCGTGCGGCGTGCTCGGCTCCGACGGTGTGGCGCAGCGGGCCACCTTCATCGTGGACCCGAACAACGAGATCCAGTTCGTCATGGTGACCGCCGGCTCGGTCGGCCGCAACGTCTCCGAGGTGCTGCGGGTGCTCGACGCGCTCCAGACCGACGAGCTGTGCCCGTGCAACTGGAACAAGGGCGGGGCGACGCTCGACGCCAACGCGCTCCTCGCCGGCGCCGGGGCCTGACATGGGTCTGGACGCGATCAAGGCGGGCCTGCCCGAGTACGCCAAGGACATCCGGCTGAACCTCGGCTCCACCATCACCACCTCGACGCTGAAGCCGGAGCAGGCGTGGGGCACCGCGCTGGCCTGCGCGGTGGCGGCCCGCAACCCGGTGGTGCTGCGGGAGATCGCCGCCGAGGCGGCCGGTCACCTCACGCCCGAGGCGGTCGAGGCGGCCAAGGGCGCGGCTGCGGTCATGGCGATGAACAACGTCTACTACCGGGCCAAGCACCTGATCGGCGACGAGCAGTACGCGTCGCTGCCGGCCCGGCTGCGGATGCAGATCATCGCCCGCCCCGGCGTGGAGAAGACCGACTTCGAGCTGTGGTGCCTCGCCGTCTCGGCGATCACCGGCTGCGGCGTCTGCCTGGAGTCGCACGAGAAGACGCTGCGTGCCGCCGGGTTCAGCCGTGAGCAGGTGCACGAGGGGCTGCGGATCGCCGCCGTCGTGCACGCCGCCGCGGTGACCCTGGACGCGGAGGCCGCACTGGCCTGATCCACCGGCCCGCGCGCGCCGACCGGCACCGCCCGGGCCGACGAACCGAGGGGTCGGCGTCACCACCGTGGCGCCGGCCCCTCGGCGTCGGCGGGTCGGCCGCCGGCCCTTCGGCGGTTGGCGTCCGGGCAGTGTGGGTAACCGTCCCGACGGACGACGGTGCCGCGACGGGCGCGGCCGACGGGACGGGAGGCGGCACATGGACGGACTGGACCCGCGCGCCACGCACGGCGGCACCGAGCCGATCCTCGACGACGGCCGGGGCACGGTCGCCGGGGGCGCTCCGGCGGGCGCCTTCGACCCGTGGCGCTACCGCGACGAGGCGGGCGTCGCGAGCGCCGACCTGACCGGCTACAAGGTCGAGGCCACCGACGGCGCCATCGGCAAGATCGACCGGGCGAGCCACGAGGTGGACGACAGCTACCTGGTCGTGGACACCGGGCCGTGGATCTTCGGCAAGAAGGTGATGCTCCCGGCCGGCACCGTGAACCACGTCGACCACGACGCCCGCACCGTGCACGTCGACCGGGAGAAGGACCAGATCAAGGCCGCCCCCGAGTACGACGAGTCCAGCCACGCCGACCCCGGCTACCGGGACCGGCTGGGCGGCTACTACGGCGAGAACCACTCCGCGCTGCCGCCGGACGTACCGCCGCGCATCTGACACCCGGTCGACGGCCGGCGGGGACCTGGAACGCCCCGCCGGCCGTTACCGTGTCGGATGTGGACGCCCCGGAGAGCCCCTTCCCCGCCCTGTTCAACTTCCGCGACGTCGGCGGATACGCCACACGGGACGGTCGCACCGTCCGCCGCGGCCGGCTCTACCGCTCCGACTCGCTGCACCGCATCGACGAGACCGACCGGAGCGCGTTCACGGCGCTCGGCATCCGCACCGTGATCGACCTGCGCCGGCCGTCCGAGGTGGAACGCGACGGGCGGGTGCCCGCCTACGACGGCCTGGCCTACCGCCACATCCACCCCGAGCACGCCGACTGGGGCGCGAACCCGTTCGGCTCCTCCGGCGTCAGCCTGGCCCGCTACCTGGCCGACCGCTACGCCGACCTGGCGCGTACCGGCACCGCCGGGCTCGCCGCGGCGGTCGGGTTGATCGCGGACAGCGCCAACGCCCCAGTGGTGGTGCACTGCGTCGCCGGCAAGGACCGCACCGGCATCGTCTGCGCGCTCACGCTCTCCGTGCTCGGCGTGCCCGACGAGGACGTGGTAGCCGACTACGCGCTCAGCACCGCCGCGTCGCGGCGCTTCACGGAATGGGTCCGGGCCACGCTGCCGGACGCGGAGGAACCGCCACCGCCGTTCCTGGAGTCACCGGCCGAGACGATGGAGCTGTTCCTCGCCGAGTTGCGCACCGGCTACGGGTCGGTCGAGGGCTACCTGACCCACGCGGGCGTCACCGAGGCGCAGCTGGAGTCCCTCCGCACCCACCTCCTGGACTGACCCCCACCTAGCGGTGATCAAGGAGTTCGTGTCCTCGTTCGCGCCGGAACCGGACGGGAACTCCTTGATCACCGCAGGGGTCAGAGGACTCGGGTGACCCAGCCGTGGGGGTCGGCGGCGCGGCCGCGCTGGATGTCGACGAGCTTCTGGCGCAGCGCCATGGTGGCGCGGCCCGACTCGCCGCCGCCGATGAGGAACTCGCCGTCCGGGAAGCGCACGCCGCCGATCGGGGTGATCACGGCCGCGGTGCCGCAGGCGAAGACCTCGCGCAGCCGCCCGCTCGCCGCGTCGGCCTGCCAGTCGGCGAAGCTGACCGGCGCCTCCCGCACCTCGTGCCCGGCCTCGGCGGCCAGCATGAGGATCGCGTCGCGGGTGATGCCCGGCAGGATCGTGCCGCCCAGCGGCGGCGTGACGATGCTGCCGTCGTCGTAGACGAAGAAGACGTTCATCCCGCCCAGCTCGTCGACGTACCGCCGCTCGACCGCGTCCAGGAACACCACCTGGTCACAGCCGGCCTCGATCGCCTCGGCCTGGGCCGCGAGCGAGGCGGCGTAGTTGCCGCCGCACTTGGCCGCGCCGGTGCCGCCGGGCGCGGCCCGGGTGTAGTCCGGCGAGACCCACACCGTCACCGGCTTCACCCCACCGGCGAAGTACGCCCCGGCCGGCGAGGCGATCACACAGTAGAGGTATTCGTTCGCCGGGCGGACGCCGAGGAAGACCTCGCTGGCGAACATGAACGGACGCAGGTAGAGGCTGGCGTCCTCGTGCTCGGGAATCCACGCCTGGTCGATCTCGACCAGCCGGCGCAGCGACTCCACGAACGTCTCCTCCGGCAGCTCCGGCATGGCCAGCCGGCGGGCGGACGCGTTGAACCGGGCCGCGTTGGCCTCCGGGCGGAACATCGTCACCGCGTCACCGGTGCGGTACGCCTTCAGCCCTTCGAAGATCTCCTGCGCGTAGTGCAGCACCGCCGCGGCCGGGTCCATCGGGATCGGCGCCCGCGCCTCCAGCCGGGCGTCGTACCAGCCCTTGCCCTCGGCGTACCGGATGGTGACCATGTGATCGGTGAAGACCCGGCCGAAGCCCGGGTTCGCCAGCAGGGCGGCCCGGTCGGCGGCGGTTACCGGCGCGGGATTCGGACGGATCTCGAAATCGAGCTTGTCACCACCGCTCATCGCGCTGACCTCCCTGCGGGTTCACGGCATGCGGGATCGCACGCCGACGTCACTGGTGCCAGAAACTTACCCCGAACGGTCGTTCAGCGGATAGCTCCGCCCCGGCGGAAGCGACGCGCCGGAAGCGACGCGTCGGACGGTCGGGTGGGCCCGGTGACGGGTCTGGCGGCCCGGTACCGGGCCGCCGGCAGGGTCGGCCCGGTCAGGCTACGGAGAGCGCGGCGAGCCGGTCGCCGACCTCCTCGGTGCTTCTCGGCGCTCCCGGCGTACGCCCGGCCAGCTCGGTGCCGACCGCGGCGGTGACCCGGGCGGCGGCGTCGGCGTGGCCGAGCTGGTCCAGCAGCAGCGCGGCGGACAGCACAGCGGCGACCGGGTCGGCGACGCCCTGGCCGGCGATGTCCGGCGCCGAGCCGTGCACCGGCTCGAACATCGACGGGTAGCGCCCCTCGGGGTTGATGCAGCCGCTGGCCGCGAGCCCGATGCCACCGGTCACGGCGGCGGCGATGTCGGTGAGGATGTCGCCGAACAGGTTGTCGGTGACCACCACGTCGTAGCGCGACGGGTTCGTCACCAGGAACATCGCGGCGGCGTCGATGTGCTGGTATTCGGTGGTCACGTCCGGGTGCTCGGCGGCAACCGCGGCGAACGCGCGCGCCCAGAGCGACCCGGCGTGGGTGAGCACGTTGGTCTTGTGCACGAGCGTGACCTTGCGCCGCTCCCGGCGGGCGGCGCGGGCGAACGCGTCGCGGATCACCCGCTCGACGCCGTGCCGGGTGTTCAGGCTCTCCTCGGTGGCCACCTCGGCCGGGGTGTCCCGGTGCAGCGCGCCGCCGGCGCCCGCGTACAGCCCCTCGGTGCCCTCGCGGACCACCACGAGGTCGACCTCGCCGGGCTTGACCGCGGCGAGCGGACCGGCCACGCCGGGCCAGAGCCGGGACGGGCGCAGGTTGACGTACTGGTCGAAGGCGAACCGGAGCTTGAGCAGCAGACCGCGCTCCAGCACGCCCGGCGGCACGGTCGGGTCGCCCACCGCGCCCAGCAGGATGGCGTCGTGACCGGCCAGCTCGTCGAGGACGGAGTCGGGCAGCACCTCGCCGGTGCGGTGGTAGCGCGCCGCGCCCAGGTCGTACTCGGTGGCCTCGATCCCGGGCACCACCGCGTCGAGGACCTTGCGGGCCTGCGCGACCACCTCGGGTCCGATGCCGTCGCCGGCCACCACCGCGATGTGTGCCACCTGACGCTCCTCGTCTTGTCGTTAGGCGCAACCGTACGTCGCCGTCCCGCCCCCCGGTACGAATCTTCCAGCATCCGGGACGACGAATCACAGCAGGCTCCCAGCCGGCACTCATGGTGCGGTCATCTCCACTGCTTAGGGTCGGTTCACCGGGTCGACGGGGGCCCGGAATCCGGCACCGCCGCGACGCGGCGGCGACCACGGAGGGGGCAGGTGTCATGCGGATCGAGCACCGGCGGGCCCGCTGGGCGGACGAACAGCCACGCACCCGCTGGGTCGACCAGTCCGCGTTCCGCCCGGCCCGCCCGGACCTGCACCTGGGCGCCACGAACCACCGCGCGGAGCGGGCCGGCGCCGCGGCGTCCGGCCGGATCAGCGTCCGGCACACGGTCACCACGTCGACCGCCGACTACACCATGCTGCTCAACGCGCCGGAGTGGTTCGGGCACCGGGCGGTGAGCGAGGCGCTGCGCGACGCCGTCGCCGAACTGCGCGCCGTCGACCTCACCTACGGCCCGAACCGGCCGGACAGCCTCGTCTCCCGGCTGCGCCGCGACGAGATCAGCCCCGACTCGTACCCCCCGCTGGCCGACCTGATCGACCTCTGCGCCGCGATGCGGGCAGCCACCGACGGCTGGTTCGACGCCTGGGCCGTGCCCGGCGGCTTCGACCCGGGCGGCCTGCTCGGTGGCTGGGCGGTGGAGCGGGCCGCGGCGCGGTTGCGCGCCGCCGGCATCCACGACTACGCCGTGCTCAGCGGCGCCGACCTGACGGTACGCGGACACGCGGCGCACGGCGGGCCGTGGCGCGTCGCGGTGCACCACCCAACCGACACCCGCCGGACACCGGTCGTGCTGGAGATGACGACCGGCGCGGTCGGCACGTCCGGCGTCACCGGCCGGCGCGGCCACGTCGTCGACCCGCACACCGGCGAGCCGACCGACCGGCTGGTGGCCGCCACCGTGCTCGGCCCGAACCTCGCAGTCGCGGACGCCTACGCCACCGCCCTGTACGCCGCCGGACCGGCCGGGCTGGCCTGGTTCCGCCACGACGCGGACTACCGCCCGCTGTTCGCCCACCACCGGCGCTGACCCGCAACTCGGTGCGGAGCGCGATCGGCCCCCACGGTCTCGGCAACGACCGTGAGGGCCGGTCAGCGACGAGTGCGCGTGGCTCGCGCAATCGAGGGGTGCGGGCCGAGGGGCCGGGCGCCCGACCGCGCCACCCGAAGACGGGCCGGGGATCGACTCAGCGGAAACCGCATCGGTACGCTAGCGAATCGACGCAACTCGACGCAAGAGTCTCCACAGCGGACGCCGGATGAACGATGTCGGCAATCAGCGGTGAACGCACGGTGGGGCAGAGGTGACGGGCCGGGCCCGGGATGGCACGCTGTCCGCCGTGAGTTTCGATCTGAGCGTGTGGGCCCTGCCGAACGGGGCGACACCGGAGCAGGTGCGGGCGGCCGTGCGGCAGTGCCGCGAGGGCCGGCACGGCGAGCGGCACCCCGACCCGCGACTCGTCGCCTTCTACCGGGCGATCACGGCGAGCTACCCGGACCGGCCGGCCCGGCCCGGTACGCCGTGGGAGGTGGCGCCGCTGCACACGGCCGCCGACCACATCGAGATGAACCTGTATCCGACCTGCCCGGACCAGGTCCTGCTGGACATCGAGCGGCTGGCCGGTGAGCACGACCTGATGCTCTTCGACGCGCAGGACGGCTCGGTCTACCCGCCACCGGCCCGCGTCCGTTCCTGACCCATCGGAACGACGAAGGGCCCGGCCGATCCGGCCGGGCCCCGCTGTGTCCTGTTCGGACTACACGTCGCGCAGGTCCGCCGCGCTGGCCGCGACCGCGCCGATCGAGTCGGCGGCGGAGGTCAGCAGGTCGGCGCCGAGCGCCTGGTCGACGGTGAGCGTCATCAGCGTCTCGCCGCCGGCCTCACGGCGGGCCACCTGCATGGCGGCGATGTTGACGCCGGCCTCGCCGAGCAGCGTGCCGACGGTGCCGACCACACCGGGCCGGTCGGCGTAGCGCAGGAAGACCAGGATGCCCTCCGCGCCGATCTCCACGTCGAAACCGTCCACCTCGGTCAGCTTGAACACGTCCCGGGTGCCGGCGTGCGCCACGGTGCCCGAGACGCGGACGGTACGGCCGTCCGGCAGCGCCCCGCGTACGGTCACCAGGTTCGGGTGGTCGACGGTCTCGCCCGGCGTGGCGAGCGTGACCTCGACGCCCCGCTCAGCGGCCAGGTGCGGCGCGTTGACGTAGGTGACCTGCTCCTCCACCACGGAGCTGAACAGCCCCTTGGTCGCGGCGAGCTTGAGCACCGACACGTCGTGGGCGGCGATCTCACCGCGCACCTCGACGGTGACGCTGGCGGCCACGCCGCCGGCCAGGGCGGTGAACGCCCGGCCCAGCCGCTCGGCCAGCGGCAGCAGCGGGCGGACGTCCTCGGCGACCACGCCGCCGGCCTGCACGTTCACCGCGTCCGGGACGAACTCGCCCTGGAGCGCGAGCTTGACGCTCTTGGCCACCGCGAGACCGGCCTTGTCCTGCGCCTCGTTGGTGGAGGCGCCCAGGTGCGGGGTGGCCACCACGTTGTCGAAGGCGAACAGCGGCGAGGAGGTGCAGGGCTCCTTCGCGTACACGTCGACACCGGCGCCGGCGACCCGGCCCTCCGCGATCGCGTCGGCGAGCGCCTGCTCGTCGACCAGCCCGCCGCGGGCGGCGTTGACGATCCGGACGCCCGGCTTGACGATCGCCAGCTCCTTCTCGCCGATCAGGCCGACCGTCTCCGGCGTCTTCGGCAGGTGGATCGAGATGAAGTCGCTCTCCCGCAGCAGCTCCTCCAGCCCGACCAGGCGGACGCCGAGCTGCGCGGCACGGGCCGGCTGGATGTACGGGTCGTACGCGATCAGCCGGGTGCCGAACGCGGCGATGCGCTGCGCGAAGAGCACGCCGATGCGGCCGAGGCCGACCACGCCCACGGTCTTGCCCTGGATCTCGACGCCGGTGTACTTGGACCGCTTCCACTCCCCCGCCTTGAGCGCGGCACTGGCGCTGGCGGTGTTGCGGGCGACCGCGAGCAGCAGCGCGACGGCCTGCTCGGCGGCGGAGACGATGTTCGAGGTGGGCGCGTTGACGACCATGACGCCACGGGCGGTGGCGGCCGGCACCTCGACGTTGTCCAGGCCGACACCGGCCCGGGCGACCACCTTCAGCCGCGGCGCGGCGGCGATCGCCTCGGCGTCGATCTGGGTGGCGCTGCGTACGATCACCGCGTCGGCCTCGGAGAGGGCGGAGAGCAGAGCGGGGCGGTCGGTGCCGTCCACGTGGCGCACGTCGAAGTCGTGCGCGAGCACCTCGATGGCGGCGGGGGCGAGTTCTTCGGCGATCAGTACGACAGGATTCATCGGTCCTCGTAGACGCTCGGTAATGGTTCGGCCTGGGGCGCGGGGACGCCGCGCTGCGCCCTGCGCCGATCCGTGCCACGGCCGTCGGGTGCGCTCGGGCACCACACCAAGGATGGTAGGTGGCGGTCCGCCCTCCGGGTCCCGGACTGCGGGGTGAGCGCCCTCACACAGGCCTGTCGCACGCCTGTCATCCCCGATTCACCGGGGGCGGTGCGGGACGAGGCGTTACTCACCGTGTCCCAGCACGTGAACGAACGGCGGCCCGCGGCCCGACGCCGGGGAGAGCGTCGGGTCGCGGGCCGCACGAGGGAGAAGCTCAGGCGGTCTCGGTGATCGGGCGGTCGACCCAGCTCATCATCGCGCGCAGCTTCTGCCCGGTCTCCTCGATCGGGTGCGCCGCGCCCTCGGCCCGCCACTTGGCGAAGTTCGGCCGGCCCGCCTCGTCCTCGGCCACCCACTCGCGGGCGAACTCGCCGGACTGGATCTCACCGAGGATCTTCCGCATCTCCTCCTTGACCCGCGAGTCGATCACGCGCGGGCCGCGGGACAGGTCGCCGTACTCGGCGGTGTCGGAGATGCTGTAGCGCATCCGGGCGATGCCGCCCTCGTACATCAGGTCGACGATCAGCTTCAGCTCGTGCAGGCACTCGAAGTAGGCCACCTCGGGCGCGTAGCCGGCCTCGGTGAGCACCTCGAAACCGGTCTGCACCAGCGCCGCCGCGCCGCCGCACAGCACCGCCTGCTCGCCGAACAGGTCGGTCTCGGTCTCCTCGGTGAACGTGGTCCGGATCGCGCCGGCCCGGGTGCCGCCGATCGCCTTGGCGTACGCCAGGGCCAGGCCGAACGCGTTGCCGCTGGCGTCCTGCTCGACCGCCACCAGGCAGGGCACGCCCTTGCCGTCGACGTACTGGCGGCGGACCAGGTGACCGGGGCCCTTCGGGGCGACCATCGCCACGTCCACGTCGGCCGGCGGCTTGATCAGGCCGTACCGGATGTTGAAGCCGTGCCCGAAGAACAGCGCCTTGCCCGCGGCCAGGTTCGGCGCGATGGACTCGGCGTAGATGTGCCGCTGGGCGGTGTCCGGCGCCAGGATCATGATCACGTCGGCCTCGGCCGCCGCCTCGGCGGGCGTGAGCACCCGCAGGCCCTGCTCCTCGGCCTTCGGCCGGCTCTTCGACCCGGCGGGCAGGCCGATCACCACGTCGACGCCGGAGTCGCGCAGCGACAGCGCGTGCGCGTGGCCCTGGCTGCCGTACCCGATCACGGCGACCTTGCGGCCCTGGATCAGGCCCAGGTCGGCGTCGTCGTCGTAGAACACCTCAACGCTCATTGACTTCCCTTTCGTACGGCGGTGCCCGTCGGCCCGTCGAAAAACTTGTGGGTACGGATCAGGCGGCGCGCAGGGCCGGGCCGGCGGTGATGGCCCGCGAACCCCGCCCGATGGCCACGGTGCCGGACTGGACCATCTCCTTGATGCCGAACGGCTCCAGGTCGCGCAGCAGCGCGTCGAGCTTGTCCGGCGTGCCGGTCGCCTCGATGGTCAGCGTGTCCGGCGCGACGTCGACCACCCGGGCGCGGAACAGGCCGACCGTCTCCAGCACCTGGGCGCGGGCCGTGCGGTCCGCGCGGACCTTGACCAGCAGCAACTCCCGCGCCACCGACACCTGCGGGTCCAGTTCCACGATCTTGAGTACGTTGACCAGCTTGTTGAGCTGCTTGGTCACCTGCTCCAGCGGCGAGGACTCGGCGTTGACCACGATGGTGATGCGGGAGACGTCCGGGTTCTCGGTCTCGCCGACGGCGAGGCTGTCGATGTTGAACCCGCGCCGGGAGAACAGCCCGGAGACCCGGGCGAGGACACCCGGCTTGTTCTCCACCAGCACGGACAGCGTGTGCATGGTCATTGCTGAGCCTTCCTCGTCATGCCCTCATGGCCCTCGCTGCGCTCGGTGCATTCGGTCATGACCGGCACCTTCCTCGTCATGCCCTCATGGCCCTCGCTGCGCTCGGTGCATTCGGTCATGACTACAACTCGTCCTCGTCGAACGCGGGGCGAACACCCCTGGCGAACATGATCTCGTCGTTGCTGGTGCCGGCGGCGACCATCGGCCAGACCATCGCGTCCTTGCCGACCACGAAGTCGACGACCACCGGCGCGTCGTCGATCGCCATGGCCGCCTCGATGGTCTTGTCCACGTCGGCGGCGTTCTCGCAGCGCAGCCCGACGCAGCCGAGCGCCTCGGCGAGCTTGACGAAGTCCGGGATGCGGTGCTTGTGCGTGCCCAGCTCGGTGTTGGAGTAGCGCTCCCCGTAGAACAGGGTCTGCCACTGCCGCACCATGCCGAGGTTGCCGTTGTTGATCACGGCGACCTTGATCGGGATGCCCTCCAGCGCGCAGGTGGCCAGCTCCTGGTTGGTCATCTGGAAGCAGCCGTCGCCGTCGACCGCCCACACCGTGGTGTCCGGCTTGCCGACCTTGGCGCCCATCGCGGCCGGGACCGCGTAGCCCATCGTGCCCAGGCCACCGGAGTTGAGCCAGGTGTGCGGCTTCTCGTACGAGATGAACTGGCTGGCCCACATCTGGTGCTGGCCGACGCCCGCCACGTAGACCGCGTCCGGGCCGGCGATCTCACCCAGCCGCTTGATCACGTACTGCGGGGAGAGCGTGCCGTCGGCCGGCTCCTCGAAGCCGAGCGGGTACCGCTCGCGCAGGTCGTCGAGCTGGGTCCACCAGTCGGTCAGGTCGGCCGACGGGTGGGCGGCCTGCTCGGCGGTGACGGCGGCGATCAGCTCGTCGATCACGTGCCGCGCGTCACCCACGATCGGGACGTCGGCGTGCCGGTTCTTGCCGATCTCGGCCGGGTCGATGTCGGCGTGCACCACTGCCGCGTCCGGCGCGAACGAGTCCAGCTTGCCGGTCACCCGGTCGTCGAAGCGGGCGCCCAGCGCCACGATCAGGTCGGCCTTCTGCAGGCCGTAGACCGCGGCGACGGTGCCGTGCATCCCGGGCATGCCCAGGTGCTGGCGGTGCGAGTCGGGGAACGCGCCCAGCGCCATCAGCGTGGTGACCACCGGGATGCCGGTCTGCTCGGCCAGCTTGCGCAGCCCTTCGGTGGCGCCGGCCTTGAGCACGCCGCCGCCGACGTAGAGGACCGGGCGACGGGCCGAGGTCATCAGCCGGGCCGCCTCGCGGATCTGCTTGCCGTGCGGGTGCAGCGTCGGCCGGTAGCCGGGCAGGTCGAGCGTGGGCGGCCAGGAGAACGTCGCCGGCGCCTGGAGCACGTCCTTCGGGATGTCGACGAGCACCGGGCCCGGGCGGCCGGTCGCGGCCAGGTGGAACGCCTCGGCCAGCACGCGGGGGATCTCGTCGGCGGTCTGCACCAGGAAGTTGTGCTTGGTGATGGGCAGCGTGATGCCCTGGATGTCGGCCTCCTGGAAGGCGTCGGTGCCGATCGACGGCCGGGCCACCTGACCGGTGATCGCGACCATCGGGACCGAGTCCATGTACGCGTCCGCGATCGGCGTCACCAGGTTCGTCGCGCCCGGGCCGGAGGTGGCGATGCAGACGCCGACCCGGCCGGTGGCCTGCGCGTAACCGGTGGCCGCGTGCCCGGCGCCCTGCTCGTGGCGGACCAGGATGTGCCGGACCGTGGAGTCGTAGAGCGGGTCGTAGGCGGGCAGGATCGCGCCGCCCGGAATGCCGAAGACCACGTCGACGCCGAGCGCCTCGAGCGACCGCACGAGCGAACCGGCGCCCGAGACCTGCGCGGTGGCGGGCTCCCGTACGGGCGTCTCGGTGGTGGCGGCCGCCGGGACGGAACGGCCGGGGCGGGCGGCGGGGTCGGAGTCACCGGCCGCGCCGGTGCCGGAGCGGGCACGGCGGGCGGAGTGGGCGAGGGTCTCTGGCGTGGGTCTCGTCATGGCGGTTCAAGCCTTCGGAAGTGAGTGGGTGACGCGCTTCTCAGGATGGGACGGCAGGGTCCCGGCGATGGTCCGACGGCAACAAAAAAGCCCACGTGCAGGATGCACGGGGCCAGCGCACTCTCGGTGGGAGAGTGCGCTCAGGTAAGTACTCGCGGCGACCGGTTCGACGACATGCGGCTAAGCCTGACGCATCTCACGCGATGAGTCAACTGATCCCACATTCTGGTTCACAGACGTGGGCGTGTCGCTCGTCGGCACCCCCTCCGCGACCGGTGCCGCCTGCGAAGATCCCTCAAACGGGGGACGCTGGGCGGGCACCGCGGCGGGCGGATTGTTGCGCAGCCGGGGCAGCAGCGGCGACGGGGCGCGCGCCGGAGCGGGCGGCGGCACCGCCGGCATCGCGCTGTGCCGGTTGCCGGGCGCGGTGGCCGCCTCCAGCATCGCCTCCAGGTGCTCCGCCGGTACGCCCCAGCCGAACAGCGCGCCCTGGCCGAACCGGCAGCCGGCGGCCACCACTGCGGCCAGCTCGGTCGGGTTGGTGACGCCCTCGGCGATCACCTCCAGCCCCAGCTGGTGACCCAGGCGCATGACGATGTCGACCATCGGGGCGAACGCCGGGCCGTCCCGCCCGACCGGCCGCACCGGCTCGTGCTCGGCGACCAGACTGTGGTCGATCTTGAGAATGTCGATCGGCAGCCGCCGGAGCTGGCCGAGCGACGAGTAACCGGCGCCGAAGTCGTCGAGCGCGATCCGGACTCCGGTCAGCCGCAGCGCGGTGAGCCGCCGGATCAGCTCGTCCAGGTCGGTGGCGACCGCGTGCTCGGTCACCTCCAGCACCAGCCGCTGCGGCGGCACGTGGTGCGCGCGCAGCGCGTCGGCGACCTGGACCACGTACTCCGGGGCGTGCAGCTCGCGCGGCGACACGTTCACCGACACCCAGACGTCGTGGCCGTCGGCCAGCCAGCGGGAGAGCTGGTAGCAGGCCTGGTGCAGCACCCACGCGCCGAGCTTGGCGATCATCCCGCACTCCTCGGCGAGCGGGATGAACTCGTCCGGCCGGACGTTGCCCAGCTCCGGGTGCCGCCACCGCAGCAGCGCCTCCGCGCCGACCGGCCGCACCGACGGCAGCGACGCCACCGGCTGGAAGACCAGCCGCAGCTCGTCGCGCTCGATCGCGCCGCGCAGCTCGTGCTCCATCCGGGTACGCCGGCTCAGCAGCTGGTCGTACGTGGCGTCGTAGCGCTCGATCCGGTTCTTGCCCCGCTGCTTGGCGTAGCGCAGCGCCAGGTCGGCGTTGCGCAGCAGCAACTCGACGTCCTGCTCACCGTGCCCGGCGGCCACCCCGATGCTCACCGACAGGAAGACCGGCCCGTCCCCCTGCTCGTACGGGCGGCCGAGCACCCCGAGCAGGCGGTCGGCGACCGGGCCGGGGTCGGCCGACCCGTGCATCAGCACCGCGAACTCGTCGCCGCCGAGCCGGGCGGCCAGGTCACCCGGGCGCAGGTTGCCCCGCAGCCGCCGCCCCACCTCGACCAGCACCGCGTCGCCGACGTCGTGCCCGCGCATGTCGTTGACGTTCTTGAAGCCGTCGAGGTCGAGCCCGAGCAGCACGCACGGCACGCCCGCCTCGGCACTGCGGTGCAGGGCACGCAGCAGCCCGCGCCGGTTCGCCAGCCCGGTCAGCGGGTCGGTGTGCGCCAGCTCACGGAAGTGCGCCTCCCGCTCGGCCAGCCGGATCGCGTAGCCGCGCACGTCGTTGAGGGCGAGGTACTGCCGGGTCACCAGGGCGAACCCCTCGACGGTGCCGGCGACGATGGCGTAGCCGTCGAACCCGCCGCCCTGCACCAGGTGGTACATCGCGGAGGCGGCCATGGCGAACATCGGCACGAACGCGTACTCGCCGTCGCGGCGGATGAAGTCGACGTCGAGCTGCGTCAGGTCGGCCCGGCGCCCGGCCACGGCGGTGGCCAGCAGACCGGCCGCGGTCAGCACCGCGCCGGTGAGCACCATGCCCGGGCCGGCCTGGCAGAGCCCGGCGGACACCGCCAGCCCGCCGGCCGTCACCGCTGTCGCGCCGGCGGCGAGCAGCGTCAGCCACCCGCGCGGCGGCGCGACCCGCAGCACGACGATCACGGTGAGCCCGGTGGTGAGCGCCGCGCTGACGGTGGCCAGCACGATCGGCAGGCAGGCGACGGGGGTGGCGTCGCCGAGCAGCCGGGTCGGTTCGCTGAACGCCACCCAGCCGACGAACCAGAGCGCGCTGCCCATGATCAGGCCGTCGAGCAGCAGCCGGGCGGTGGCGGCCCGGGTCGCGGCGGCACCGGGCAGCCGCAGGACGGCGGCGCCGAGGCCGAGCGCGGCGAGCGTCGTACCGACGGCGACGAGGACCGCCCACCCGGTCCGCTGGCCCTGCCGGTGCGCCCAGTGGTCACCGGCGGCCAGCAGGCCGCCGAGACCGACCAGGAGGCTGAACAGGGCGGCACCGGCGGCGACCGCGAGCAGCAGGTGAGCCGGCCGGCGGGGGCCGGTGGGGCGCCGCACCGACGCGGCGAGCAGCACGGCGGCACCGGCCGCGGCGATCCCGCTCAACACCGCGACGGTGACCATCCCCGGGGACGACTGCACGCGTCAACTCTGCCGGATGAGCGCCTCCCGTGGGGCACCGGGTGTGCAACTGTTGGGACACAGGGTGCGCGCCGGGGGATCGCCGCGCGGATGGTGTCAGACTGGTTGTCATGCCTGAGCTGCGGTCGAGGACCTCCACCCACGGTCGGACGATGGCCGGCGCCCGGGCCCTCTGGCGGGCCACCGGGATGACCGACGACGACTTCGGCAAGCCGATCGTCGCCATCGCGAACAGTTTCACCCAGTTCGTACCCGGTCACGTCCACCTCAAGGACCTCGGCGGCCTGGTCGCCGACGCGGTCGCGGAGGCCGGCGGCGTCGGCCGGGAGTTCAACACGATCGCCGTGGACGACGGCATCGCCATGGGCCACGGCGGCATGCTCTACTCCCTGCCCAGCCGGGAGCTGATCGCCGACGCGGTGGAGTACATGGTCAACGCGCACTGCGCGGACGCCCTGGTCTGCATCTCCAACTGCGACAAGATCACCCCGGGCATGCTGCTGGCCGCGCTGCGGCTCAACATCCCCACCGTCTTCGTCTCCGGCGGCCCGATGGAGGCCGGCAAGACGGTGGCGATCGAGGGCGTGGTGCACTCCAAGATCGACCTGATCGACGCCATGATCGCCTCCTCGAACGAGGCGGTCACCGACGACCAGCTCGGCGAGATCGAGCGCTCCGCGTGCCCCACCTGCGGCTCCTGCTCCGGCATGTTCACCGCCAACTCGATGAACTGCCTCACCGAGGCGATCGGTCTGGCGCTGCCCGGCAACGGGTCGACGCTCGCCACCCACGCCGCGCGGCGGTCGCTGTTCGTCGAGGCCGGGCGCACCGTCGTCGAGATCGCCAAGCAGTGGTACGAGAAGGACGACGCCTCGGTGCTGCCGCGCTCGATCGCCGGCCGGGAGGCGTTCGAGAACGCGATCGCCCTCGACGTGGCGATGGGCGGCTCCACGAACACGGTGCTGCACCTGCTCGCCGCCGCCCGCGAGGCGGAGCTGGACTTCGGCGTCGCCGACATCGACGCGATCTCCCGCCGGGTGCCGTGCCTGGCCAAGGTCGCCCCGAACTCCCCGAACTACCACATGGAGGACGTGCACCGGGCCGGCGGCATCCCGGCCATCCTCGGCGAACTGGACCGCGCCGGGCTGCTGCACCGCGACGTGCGCGCGGTGCACTCCCCCGACCTCGACAAGTGGCTGGCCGACTGGGACGTCCGGGGCGGCTCGGCCACGCGAGAGGCGGTCGAGCTGTTCCACGCCGCGCCGGGCGGGGTGCGCACCACCGAGCCGTTCTCCACCACCAACCGCTGGTCGTCACTGGACACCGACGCGGCCGGCGGCTGCATCCGGGACCTGGAGCACGCGTACAGCGCGGACGGCGGCCTGGCCATCCTGCACGGCAACCTCGCGCCGGCCGGCTGCGTGGTGAAGACCGCCGGTGTGCCCGAGGAGTGCCTGACGTTCCGCGGCCCGGCCAAGGTCTACGAGTCGCAGGACGACGCGGTGACCGCGATCCTCGCCAAGGAGATCGTCGCCGGCGACGTGGTGGTGATCCGGTACGAGGGCCCGAAGGGCGGCCCCGGCATGCAGGAGATGCTCTACCCCACCTCGTTCCTCAAGGGCCGCGGGCTGGGCCGTTCCTGCGCGCTGCTGACCGACGGCCGGTTCTCCGGCGGCACCTCCGGCCTGTCCATCGGGCACGTCTCCCCGGAGGCCGCCTCGGGCGGGCTGATCGCGCTGGTGCGCGACGGCGACGAGATCGTCATCGACATCCCGGGCCGGTCGATCGAGCTGAACGTGCCCGCCGACGAGCTGGAGGCGCGCCGGGTGGCCGAGGAGAAGCGGGACCGCCCGTACACCCCGGTCGACAGGCAGCGTCCGGTGTCGGCGGCGCTGCGCGCGTACGCGTCGATGGCGACCTCGGCCAGCGACGGCGCCTACCGCCGCGTCCCGGAGTGAGTTAAGGAAGGGCCCCCTCTTAACGCCTCCGGTAGAGCAGGGGGCCCTTCTTAACACCCGCGCGCCGGTAGGGTCCGGCGGCGTGGAGACGACGGTGAGCTACGCGCGACTGGTCCGGCCGGCGATCGACCGGGTCTATGTGGGCACCCGATTGGGCGCCCGCGCCCGGATGGAGGCCTTCTACGCCGAGCGGGGCTGCACACTCGGCGCGGAGAACAGCTTCTTCTCCGGGGTGCTGGCCCGGCCGATGCCGGCCGAGGCGCTGGCCGACGGCCTGATCTACACCTCCGGAAGCATGGACGAGGAGCTGGAGCAGGGCATCGTCGTCCGGGACGCCGAGGGCGCGTGGCACCTCACCGACCTCGGCCGCGAGCTGACGCTGTTCGCCCAGCGGGCCACCGGTGAGGCCGCCGAGGAACTGTGGACGATGCTGCCCGGCGTGCTGCCCGGTCTCAACATCGTGCCCCGCCTCGCCGACCTGGTCGGCCGGGTCCTGACGCACGCGCAGGCCACCGGCGGGCCGGTGTTCCGGGCGATGTCCCCGCCGTACGAGCCGAAGGGCGCCTCCCCGGCACTGCTGCTGGTCACCCGGCTCGGCTCGCTGCGCCACCACCGGGCCGACGCCCACCGTGCCGCGTGGCGGGCCGCCGGACTGACCGCTGACGAGATCCGGGCGCTGCCGGACGGACCGGAGCGTACGGCGATCGAGGCGGACACCGACCGCCGTGACGAGCCGGCGTACGCGGTGCTCACCGAGGCCGAGCGGTGGGAACTGCTGGCCGGCCTCGCCGCCCTGCCCAACTAGCGCTCTCAGCCCTCACAACCGTCGGTGGAACGTCATGGGTGTCAAACGGGGCCGTAGACACCCATGACGTTCCACCCACGGCGCGGCGACGACGGCGGCGCGCGTCAGGACTGGGTGGGGTTCTCCTCGGCGGGGGCGGTGCCGTCTGTCGGCAGGCCGAACTCCGCCGGTGAGTTCTCGTCGGTCCCGTCCAGGTCCGCGTGCGGCTCGTCCGGGGTGACGCCGTCGGGGTCGGCGCCTCCGGCGTGCAGTTCGGACAGCTCAACCGGATCAGTCATGCCGTCCTGGTACCCGCCGGCCGCCGCCCGAACCCGCCCGGCCGCAGCCCGTCGACCGCGCCTGTCCGTCAGAGGCGGACCGTCTTCCAGGCCTCGACCAGGCCCGGCCGGGTAGGGGTCCAGCCGACCGACCTCACTACGGGCGGAACGGTGGGGTCACTCGCCGGAGCGGTCCGGCGATCCAGGGGTGCCGGGCGTTTCCCGGGTGTCGAACTCAGGGCTGTCCTGCGAGGAGATGGCGGTGGAGACGAGGCTGGAGGCGACCGGCTGTACGGGAATTACGTCCTCCGACGTACGCAACCGGGGCGGCGCGGGCATCCACGGCTTGAGGTTCTGGATGATCTGCTCGTAGAAGTCGTCGATGGCGTGCAGCACGGAGTCGATGAAGGCGCCCCGACCGCTGCCACGCTTGGTTCCCGCGGTCGTGCTCTGGGCGATGCGGAATGCCCGCAGTTCGCGCGAGGGGTCGCTGATGAGCGTCGTCGGCTCGGCGCGGATCTGGCGGAGGAGATCGGTGGCGCCGCCGCCTCGGGCGTGCATCACGAATGCCTCGATCCGGACCGTGTCCGGCGCGTCCTTCAGTTGACGGACCAGCCAGTTCACCCGGGTTGTCGGCCGGCCAGAGCGTGGGGCGTCGACATCGACGTGGCAGACGATCTGCCCTGCCCGCAGATCGGCGGTGACGTGAAGGTGGCCGACCGCACCCGGAATCCGGATGCTGCCGGTCAGGGTGCCTGCACTGGCGAGCTGGTTGGCGAGCGACTGGGTGCGCGCGGCCGGATCGGCGAGGTCGCGGCGGCTCAGAGCGGGAGTCACGTCGGTACCGAGCCGTCGACCGAGTCGGAGGCACGCGTAACGGATCAGGGCGTCGAAGCGTCCGGCGACCTGCGCTGCCGCACCGTCACCCGCCCGCAGTGTCCCGGCAGACACCCCATCCCGAACCTGTACCCACGCCGGCCCCATGTCGCTGAACTCAAGAGCGCCTGAGCGCGGGTGTTCGAGGTATCGGATCAACTCGCCCAGAACCCATGCCTGATCCGGGTCTGCGACGCCGCGGTATTCCTTCTGAATCACCGCCTGGGTGAGGATCTCCGTCCATGGCAGGTGGTACAGGGCGACCTTGCGGAGTTTCCGCCGGTCGACGGTCGTCGGGTGCTGGCCCGGGACGGGGGCGATCTCGTTGGAGATCGTGATGAGGGCGTCGAATCCCTGCTCCCGTGCGATGTCCAGATAGGCCTCCAACTGCTCGGACCGCAGCGGGTTACTGCCGGTCTTCACCTCCACGAGTGCGGTCCACTGGCGTTGTCCCCTGGTGACGCGAATGAGACCGTCCGGGAATAGCTGCTGGTTTCCGAGTTTGAAGGGAACCTCGATGAAGGTCTGCACCACTCCGGCCGGCGCGCCGACGGACTGGGTCAGGACACGTCCGAACTCCCGGACCGCGCTCATCACCGCCAGCAGGGCGGAGGTCGCCCGGCGTTCCTGCTCCTCCGCGCCGTTGATCCCGGAAGTGGGGATCAGGCGGGCCGCGAGCCAGGTTTCCTCAGACATAAAGTGACTCCTCGTGAATGCGGTGGTACGAGAAGTTACTCGCGAGCCCGGCCGGAAAGCGGCGCGACAACTGGCGCGTACGAACGGAAAGAGTTGACCAGTCGGATGTCGAGCGATCCGTCCCGGTGGAAACCGACTGCCGGACGGATAGCCGGTGTCATCAATTCGGCTCTGGTCGGCTTATCAGTCCGATACCTGACTGCGAATGCGTTCCACCGACGGACTCAGGCGCGCGGCAGGTGTCGTTCCAGGCCGTCGAAGAGCAGGTCGAGGGTGAACTCGAACTCGGTCTGACTGTCGCACCACCCGAGTGTCGGATCCGCCATGTCGTGCGTCTCGGCGGCGACCATCGCGGCCAGGTGCGGCAGCCGTTCGGCCAGCGCCACCATCTCGGCCTCCGCGGCCTCCGCGTCCGCCTCCCCGCCCGCGTCCGGCCGGAACACCTCCTGGGCGAAGCCGAGCGCCAGGCTGCCGAAGGCGTGCAGCGCCCGGTGGGCGATCCGGTACGAGAAGCCGCCGCCGACGAGCGTGGCGAGGATCCCGTCGTAGTAGGCGTACAGCCCGGCGGGGACGGTGGGGCGGGAGCTGAGCAGCGCCGGGGCCCACGGGTGCCGCAGCATGACGGCACGCGCGGCGAGGAAGCGCAGCCGCAGCCGGGTTCGCCAGTCGGCGCCGGGCGCGTCCGCCTCGGCCCGCTCGGCGGCTGAGGTGATCTCCGCGGCGACGGCGTCCACGAGGCCGTCGAGCAGTCCGGCCTTGCCGGGCAGGTGGTGGTAGAGCGACATGGCCTCGACGCCGAGTTCGGCGGCGAGCCGGCGCATCGTGAGCGCGGCCATCCCTTCGGCGTCGACCAGGGCGATCGCGCTGGCCAGGGCTCGCTCGCGGCTCAGCGGCTCCCGAGGTTTCCGCGCTCCCATCCGGCTTCCCATCTCCCCTTGACCTTACAACGTACGGTTGGCCTTACTACGTAAGGCGACCCCCGCCACGGCACGTCGACCCACCCCCGAGGAGCCGCCATGCACCAGCTGATCCGTACCGCCCGCGTGACCGGGCTGTTCTACCTCGGGCTCGCCGTCACCGGTGCCCTGGGGTTCCTCACCGTCCGCCCGATGATCTTCGACGCGGACGACGCGGGCGCGACGCTCGCCAACCTGGTGGCCCACGAGTCGCTGGCACGCGCCGGCATCGCGCTCGAACTGCTGGTCGTCCTCACCCAGGCGCTCACCGCCGTCTGGTTCTACCGGCTGTTCCGTACCGTCGGCAGCACCGCCGCGGGCAGCATCGCCGCCTTCGGGCTGGTCAACGCCGTCGCGATCCTCGGCAGCGCCGCCGTCCTCGCGACGGCTCTGCAGGCCGCGACCGCCGGGCCGGGCGACGCCGGCACCGTCCAGCTGCTCTATCTGGTCAGCGGGAACCTGTGGGAGGTGGGCGGCCTCTTCTTCGGCCTCTGGCTGGTGCCGATGGGCTGGTGCGTGCTCCGGTCGGGCTGGCTGCCCCGGCCGCTGGGCTGGGTCCTCGTCGCCGGCGGTGCCGGCTACGTGCTCATGACGTTCGTCGCGTACCTCGCCCCCGGCGCCGGCATCGTCGGGGACCTGCTGGTGGTCCCGGCCACCGTGGGCGAGGTCTGGATCCTCGGCTACCTGATCGTCCTCGGCGTGCGCAGGCAGCCGGAGGACGCGGGCGTGCGCGGGCAGGCACTCGAAGGGGCCGAAGCCTAGGCCGGGCTCGCGGCGAGGGCGACACCCCGGGCGTACCGGATCGCGGCCGGGGTGTCGCCGAACACCAGGCCCTCGCGGCGCAGCTCGTCGGCGACGCCGAGGGCGCTGAGCACCTGGTCGTGGCCCGGGGTGATGCCGGAGAGCAGCACGGTGATCCCCCGGGCCCGCAGCCGCGCGATCGCGTCGCCGAGCACCTGGGCGCCCGTCGCGTCGATGGTGGAGACGCGGGACATCCGCAGGATCACCACCCGCACGTCGGCCACCTCGGCCAGCTCCAGCAGGAACGTGTGCGCGGCGGCGAAGAAGAGCGGACCGTCCAGGCGGTACGCCACGATGTGCTCGGCCAGCAGCGCGTGCTCCTCGGCGCTGTGCTCGCCGGTGTCCAGCGGCACCTGTTCCAGCTTGGCGCTGCGGGCCACCGCGCGCAGCGCCAGCACGGCAGCGACGGCGAGCCCGACGACAACGGCTGTCACCAGGTCCCAGATCACCGTGACGGCGAACGTCAGCACCAGCACCACCGCGTCGGCGCGGGTGGCCCGCATCAGCGCGAGCAGGGAGGCCGCCTCCACCATCCGGACCGTGGTGGCGAGCAGCACCCCGGCCAGCGCGGCCAGCGGGATGCGGCCGACCAGCGGGGCGGCGGCGAGCACGATCGCGGCGAGGGCTACCGCGTGGGTGAGCGCGGCGAGCTTCGAGGACGCACCGGCGCGGACGTTGACGGCGGTACGGGCGATGGCGGCGGTCGCCGGGATGCCGCCGAAGACCGGGGAGGCGAGGTTGGCCAGGCCCTGGCCGAATAGTTCCCGGTCCGGGTCGTGCCGCTCGCCGACCGTCATGCCGTCCGCCACCGTGGCGGAGAGCAGGCTCTCCAGGGCGGCGAGCGCGGCCACGGCGAGGGCGCTCGGCAGCAGGACGCCCAGCGCGCCGAGATCCAGGAAGCTCAGCGACGGCGCGGGCAGCCCTTGCGGCAGCTCGCCGATCCGGGCCAGGTCGATCGGGGCCAGCTCGGCGAGAACAGTCGCGGCGGCCACTCCGACCAGGGAGAACGGTACGGCGGGCCGCCACCGGCCGCCGAGCAGCATGAGTGCTGCCACGCCGAGCGCGACGGCGATCGCGGCGGGCCGGGGCTGCGCGGCGAACCGGGCGACCGCGTCGGCGGCCACCGCCCACACCTTCTCGCCGTGCGCGCCGGTGACGCCGAGCGCGGCCGGTACCTGTTGCAGCGCGATGACCACGGCGATGCCGGCGGTGAAGCCCTCGATCACCGGGGCCGGCAGGTAGCGGACGTACCGGCCCAGGCGGGCCACTGCCAGCGCGATCAGGATCAGCCCGGCCAGCGCGCCGACCATCAGCACGCCTCCGGCGCCGAACTGCTGCACCACCGGCACCAGCACGACTGTCATGGCCCCGGTGGGGCCGGAGACCTGGAGGTTGGAGCCGCCGAAGACCGCCGCGACGGCTCCGGCGACGACGGCGGTGACCAGGCCGGCCTGCGCGCCGAGCCCGGAGGTGACGCCGAAGGCGAGCGCCAGGGGCAGCGCCACCACCGCGACGGTGAGCCCGGCGAGCAGATCGCGCCGGGGCGAGCGGCGCACTGCTGCCCAGTCGGACCGGCCGGGCAGCAGTCCGCCGAACAGCCGGCCCGCCTGCCGTGCGACGTCACCGGCGCGAGCGGCAGCCGCCGCGCTCACCGGTCCGTCCCCGAGGCCCTTAGTTCGTCCAGCAGGGCGTCCCGGTCGGTGAGGACCGCGCCGAGGATGCGCCGTCCGGCGGCGAGCAGGTCGGCGACGTCGGGGGTGCTGAGCGCGTACATGACCAGGGGGCCGTCGCGGTACGAGGTGACCATGCCGGCGCGGCGCAGCACGGCGAGTTGCTGGGAGAGGTTGGACGCCTCCACGTCGATGGCGGCGAGCAGGTCGCGGACCGGCTTGGGCCCGTCCTGGAGCAGTTCGAGCACCCGGATGCGAACGGGGTGCCCGAGGGTGCGGAACAGCTCCGCCTTGGCCTGGTACAGCGGCACCGACACGACTCACCCCTCCGACGACTCTGAAGACTTTAGCACTTGCAGAAATCTTCAAATCGACGGAGATGGAGGCCGGGCCTCTCAGATCAGGTCGTTGACGCAGCGCAGCACCGGCCGGGAGGTCAGCGCGTCGGCATCGAGCGGGCGCGTGGTGCTCACCGTGAAGACGACGCTCTCCCCCGGCAGCAACGTCACCAGGGCCCGATCCACCTGCGCGGCCGGATCGAGGCGGTCCGGGAACAGCGTCAGGTCGCGCAGCACCGTCCGTGCGGTCACCCGGACCCGCCGGCCGCCGTCCGCCGGTTCGACCGCCGCGTCCCACTCCGCCGCCGGCCAGCGCACGTCGCGGTCCTCGGCGAAGAACCACAGCGCGCGCTCCGCGGCGTCCCCGGCGTCCGCGACGAGCAGTTCCGCGCGGCCGTCGTCCGGCCGCGCCAGCTCCGCCGGCAGCGCCAGCACCACCGAGGAGTACGCGGGGACGTGGAGGTCGACCGAGGTCTTCGCCCTCGGCTCCCCGGTGACTGTCAGCCGGGTGACGGTGGCCGGCCCGCTCCACGCGTCGGCGGTCTCGTTCACCGCGACAAGGGCCAGCCCACCGTCGCGCGGCTGCACCGTCAGCAGCCGGTCGGCGTAGGCGTGGCGCAGCGCGTACCAGAGGGGTTTGCGCCGGCCGTCGCCGTCGACGGCCGACCAGGATGTGACCGGCCAGCAGTCGTTGAGCTGCCACACGACGGTGCCCGTGCAGACCGGCCGGTGCGAGCGGAAGTGCTCGACGCCGAGCTGGATGGCGCGGGCCTGGTTGAGCTGGGTGAGGTAGTGCCAGTCGTCGAAGCCGGCGGGCGGCGGCAGGTGGGCGTCGAGCCCGCGCCGCAGCTTCCGGTCCCCGTCGGCCGCCTTCTGGTGGTGCGCCATGCCCGGCGAGTCGTGCGCGAGCGGGTCGTCGGAGAGGGCCCGGCGCAGCGTCGCGTACGCGGGCGGCGCCTGGTAGCCGAACTCGGCCACGAAGCGGGGCACGTAGTCCCGGTAGCGGGTGTAGTCGTCGGTGTTCCACACGTCCCAGATGTGCGTGGTGCCGTGTGCCGGGTCGTTGGGGTGCAGGTCCTCGCTGCCGGACCAGGGGCTACCCGGCCAGTACGGGACCGTCGGGTCCAGCTCGCCGACGACAGCGGGGAGCAGTTCCAGGTAGTAGCCGCGTCCCCAGGTGCGCCCGGCCAGTGGTTCCTGCCAGTCCCAGTCGTGCCAGCCCCAGATGTTCTCGTTGTTGCCGGTCCAGAGCACCAGCGAGGGGTGCCCGGCGAGGCGCGTCACCTGCTCCCGCGCCTCCGCCTCGACCTCGGTGCGGAACGGTTCCTCCTCCGGGTACGCCGCGCAGGCGAACAGGAAGTCCTGCTGCACCAACAGGCCCAGCTCGTCGGCCAGCTCGTAGAAGTCGTCCGACTCGTACCGGCCGCCGCCCCACACGCGCAGCAGGTTGACGTTGGCGCCGGCTGCCTGGGCGAACCGCTGCGCGAGGCGCTCCCGGGTGACCCGGTTCGGGAACGCGTCGTCGGGGATCCAGTTGACGCCCTTGACGAACACCGGCACGTCGTTGACGTCCAGCGCGAACGGGGTGCCGTGCGCGTCGGGCGTGGTGTCCAGCCGGACCGAACGGAAGCCGATCCGGCGGGACGCGGCGTCCAGCTCCCGGCCGTCGGCGCCGTGCAGGCTCACGTCGAGGTCGTACAGGGGCTGGTCCCCGTACCCGATCGGCCACCACAGCGCGGGGTCCGCGACGGTGAGCGTCACGACGGCGGTCCGCTCCCCCGCCGGTACGGCGACCTCGGCGGTGACCCCGGCGGCGGCGGCGCGTACGGTCAGCGGCTCGCCGGCGGCTCGCTCGACCTCCACGTGCAGCTCCACCCGGCCGGTGCCGTCGACGACTGTGACCAGCGGCCGGACCGAGGCCAGCCGGGCGGTGGACCAGGCGTGCAGGCCGATCTCGCGCCAGATGCCGGCGGTGACGAGCGTCGGTCCCCAGTCCCAGCCGAAGTTGCAGGCGGTCTTCCTGATGAACTGGAACGGCTCCGGGTACGCGTTCGGCCGGTCGCCGAGCCGGTCCCGGTGCGCCTCGGCGTACCGGTAGGGGGAGTCGAAGCGTACGGCCAGTGTGTTGCCGTCCGGGCGCAGCAGCGCGCGGACGTCGAAGCGGTACGAGCGGTGCTGGTTCTCGGTGCGGCCGACCTCGACGCCGTTGAGCGTGACGGTGGCGACCGTGTCGAGGCCCGCGCAGACCAGGTCGACCCGGTCGCCGTCGCCTCGCTGCCAGGGAAATGTCGTCTCGTAGACCCAGTCGGTGCGGCCGATCCAGGTGAGGCGGTTCTCGTTGTCGTCCAGGTACGGGTCGGGGATGAGGCCCGCCGCAAGCAGATCGGTGTGCACGCAACCGGGCACCGTCGCCGGCACCGCCGTCCCGGCGATCTCCGGCGGCACCGCCGGGCCGGCCTCGGCCCGCAGCGTCCACCCCTCGTGCAGCAGCGTTCGACGGCTCACGACTTCACCGCGCCTTCCATGATTCCGCGGACGATCTGACGCCCACCGATGAACAGCATGACCAGCAGGGGAACGGTGGCGATGAACGTCCCCGCGAGCACCCGCCGGTAGATCACGTAGTTGCCGCTCGCCAGGTCGGAGACCGCCACCATCGACGTCGGGTAGTCGGTGCCGCTGAGCGTGATCAGCGGCCACTGGAAGTCGTTCCAGGTGGCCACGAACGTGAGCAGGCCGAGCACCGCCAGGGCCGGGCGGATCGCCGGGAGCACGATCGTCGCGTACACCCGCATGGTCGTGGCGCCGTCGACCCGGGCCGACTCGATCAGCTCGTCCGGGACGGTGTTCACGATGAACTGCCGCATGTAGAACACGCCGAACGCGGTGACCAGGCCGGGCGCGATCACGGCGAGCAGCGTGCCGTTCCAGCCGAGCTTGCCCATCACGATGTAGAGCGCGACGATGCCGAGCTGGTTGGGCACGGTGAGCGTGAGCACCACGAACAGCATCAGCGCGCGGCTGCCTCGGAAGCGCAGCTTGGCGAAGGCGAAGCCGGCCAGCGAGCAGAAGAACAGCACCGAGGCGGTCACCACGGCGGAGACGATGACGCTGTTGACGAGAGACGCGGCGAAGTAGACGTCCTGGAGGGAGAAGACCTCGTCGACGTTGGTCAGGAAGCGGTCGCCGGGGACAACCGCGGGTGGCAGCTTCGCCAGCGCCTCGTCGTCGCTGGTGGCGATGACGAACATCCAGTAGAGCGGGAACGCGGCGAACAGCATGCTCACCGCGAGCAGCAGGTAGGTCCAGAGCCCGGCCGGGGTGTCCTGCGGCGCCCGGGCCACCACGCGTCGCGTCGTCACCGGCGGCCTCCGGAGAGTCGGTTGGTCAGCAGGTAGTTGACGCCGGCCACGACCAGGATGATCAGGAACAGCGCCCACGACATCGCGGCGGCGTACCCCAGGTTGAGGTCCTTCCAGCCGACCTTGTAGATGAGCTGGGCGATGGTCTGCCACTCGCCGTCCGGCCCGCCGGTAGCGGCCTGCGCGTTCGGGTCGAACAGCATCGGCTCGGTGAACAGCTGCAACCCGCCGATGGTGGACAGGATGACCGTGAACAGGACCACCGGCTGGATCATCGGCACGGTGATGCGCCAGAGCTGCTTCCACTGCCCGGCGCCGTCGATCGCGGCGGCCTCGTAGACGTCACGCGGGATGGACTGCATGGCGGCCAGGTAGAGCAGCGCGTTGTAGCCGATCCACTTCCAGTTGACCATGGTGGCGATGGCGATCCAGGCGTGCAGCTTGTCCGCCCGCCAGTCGATCGGGTCGTCCGGGCCGCCGATGCCGAGCAGGCCGAGCGCCCAGTTGGCCATGCCGAAGTCGCGGGAGAAGAAGACGCTGAACACCATCGTCGAGGCCACGATCGGTGTGACGTACGGCAGCAGCACGCCCACCCGCCACCAGGTCTGCGCCCGCAGCTTGCGGTTGAGCAGCGACGCGACGAGCAGCGCGAGCAGCAGTTGCGGGACCGTGGAGAGCAGGAAGATGCCGAACGTGTTGGCCAGGGCGTTCCAGAAGTCCTCGTCGGCGACCAGGCGGCTGAAGTTCTCCACGCCCGCCCAGTACGGCAGCGTCGGGTCGTCCAGCCGGTAGTTGCGCAGCGACACGACCGCGTTGAACAGCAGCGGGAACAGCCCGAACACGACGAAGAGCAGGAAGAACGGCGCGATCATCAGGTACGGCATGTACCGCATGTCGAAGCGGTACAGCCGGTCGCGCCAGGTCATCCGCCGGTCGCCGGCCCCGGCACGGGTGCTGGACATCAGGACGTGGCGGCCTTCTCGGCCTCCTTGACCGCCTCGGACCAGGCGGCGTCGGACTTGAGCGACTTGTTCTCCACCCGCCGGATCACGTTCTCCACGGCCACCCGGGTCGGACCGTTCTTGCGGCCCAGGTACTGCGGGGTGAGGCCCTGCGCCATCTTCGGGAAGATCTGGCCGACCGGGGCGTCGTTGAAGAACGGGTTCTTGAAGTCGGCGATGGCCGGGTCGGTGTAGAGCGCCGGCTGCGACGGCAGGTTGCCGACCTTCTTGAAGATCTCGATCTGCTGCTCCGGCGCGACCAGCCAGGTCAGCAGCTTGTACGCCTCGTCGACGTTCTTGCCCTGCTTGGGCAGCGTCAGGAAGGAGCCACCCCAGTTGCCGCCGCCACCCGGCACCGCGGCGACGTCCCACTTGCCCTCGGTGCCCGGCGCGGTGTCCTTGATGTGGCCGAGCATCCAGGCCGGGCAGGCGAGCACCGCGAACGCGCCGCTGGTGAAGCCCTTGTCCCAGTCGGCCTGGAAGCTCACCAGGTTCGCCGAGAGCCCGGCCCCGACCGCCCTGACCGTGTAGTCGAACGCGACCTTCGGGCCCTGCTCCATCCGGAGCTGGTCCTGCTCGTCGTAGAAGCCGACCGGCTGCTGGCCGAGGATCGGGTTGAACAGGTTGGTGCCGGCGTCGATGAACTTCTTCTTCGTCTTCGCCGTGTACTGCTGGCCGACCTCGATGAACCTGTCCCAGGTGGGCCACAGCGCCGACACCTGGTCGCGTTCGGTGGGCAGGCCGGCGGCCTTGAACAGGTCGGTGCGGTAGCACATGGCCAGGCCCCCGACGTCGGTGCCGAGCCCGATCTGCGTCTTGCCGTCGGCCGACAGCGACTGCTTCCACTTCCACTGCAGGTACTTGCTCTCGTACGAGCCGGCGCCCTTGTCGAGCAGGTTGACGAACTTGTCGGACTGGCTGCGGAACTGGACCATGAAGCCCTCGTCGATCGCCGCGATGTCCGGCGCGCCGTTGCCCGCGACGAGCTTCTTCTGCAGGTCCTCGTGCTGCGCGTTGTACTCGCCCGAGTTGAGCTGGATCCTGACGTTCGGGTGTTCGGCCTCGTACTTGGCCTTCAGGTCCTGGAGGCCGAAGTCGCCCCAGAAGTTGATTTTCAGCGTGACCTGACCACCGGCCGAGTCCGAGCCGCCGGTGGTGCTCCTGCCGCTGCAGGCGGCGACCATGACCAGGCTGACGGCACCGACGGCGGCCACCCGCGCCAGGTGCGTCCAGGACCGTCTCATCTCATCCTCCGCGCCGAATGGGAACGCTCCCGATATCGAGGAACGTTGACTGAACCGGATAAGTGACGCCACCGTACGGTTCCCATTCATGACTGTCAACGGCCGGTTACCGAAGTGCCCGTCCGGCAACCTTGCCGCCGCTCACGACCGTCGTTCGCGCCGTCCAGGGCAGGTGCCGGGTAGCCGGCGCTCTAAGCTGAACCGCACAAGCGACGGCCCGCCGGATGCCGTCCGCCGGTGCTGCCGCGGCCCCCGGCCCCGGCGGGGCGTGCAGTAGCGTCACCAGACGCCGGTGATCCGGCGGACCGGAACGCCCGCGAGGGCCGGACACAGTGGAGGAACGCTGCGGTGAAGCGGCCGACCATCGCCGACGTCGCCCGGCGCGCCGGGGTCTCCAAGGGCGCGGTGTCGTACGCGCTCAACGGGCAGCCGGGCGTCTCCGAGGCGACCCGGCAGCGGATCCTCGCCATCGCCGCCGAGATCGGGTTCCGTCCGAGCAGCGCCGCCCGCGCGCTGTCCGGCGCCACCGCCAAGGCGGTCGGGCTGGCGCTGTGCCGCCCCGCCCGGATACTCGGCATCGAGCCGTTCTTCATGGAGCTGATCAGCGGCGTCGAGGCCGAGTTGTCGGCCCGTTCGTACGCGCTCATGCTCCAGGTGGTCAGCGACCAGGAGGCCGAGATCGCCGTCTACCGGCGGTGGTGGGCCGAGCGCCGGGTGGACGGCGTGCTCGTCTGCGACCTGCGCACCGACGACCGGCGGGTGCCGGCGCTGGAGGAACTGCAACTGCCGGCGGTGGTGATCGGCGGCCCCGGGCACACCGGGGGCCTGGCGAGCGTCTGGTCCGACGACGCGGCGGCCCTGGTCGAGACCGTGGAGTACCTGGTCGCGCTCGGCCACCGGCGCATCGCCCGGGTCGGCGGGCTGCCCTCGCTGCTGCACACCGAGATCCGCACCGAGGCGTTCACCGGCGTGTGCCGGCGGCTCGGGCTGGACGAGGCGACCACCGTCTGGTCCGACTACACCGGCGAGGAGGGCGCGCGCGCCACCCGCCGGCTGCTCAGCTCCGCCGGGCGGCCGACAGCGGTGATCTACGACAACGACGTGATGGCGATCGCCGGGCTCTCCGTGGCCCAGGAGATGGGCCTCACAGTGCCCGGTGACCTGTCCATAGTGGCCTGGGACGACTCACCGCTCTGCCGGCTGGTACACCCGCCGCTGACGGCGCTGGGCCGGGACATCCCGGCGTACGGCGCGCACGCCGCCCGGCAGCTCCTGGCCGTGATCGCGGGCGAACCGGCCGCCGTCGTGCAGGACGAGACCGCGCACCTGACGCCGCGCGGCAGCACCGCCCCACCTCGTACGACAGCTCGCTGAACCGGTTCAGCTCACCGGGCGGTCGACGGGTGGTCCTCGAACCACGCCTCGACCCGCTCGGCGGTCGCCGGCCGGGCCAGCGCGAAGCCCTGGCCGTACCGGCAGCCGGCCCGCCGCGCGCCGGCCACCTGCCCCTCCGACTCCAACTCCTCGACCACCAGCTCCACGCCCAGCCGGTCGGCCAGGTTCGCCACCACGTCGATCAGCGGACGCTGCCCGTCCCCGCCCGGACCGACCAGGTGCGGCGCCACCTTCAGCAGGTCGATCGGCAACCGGCGGAGCTGAGCGAGCGAGGCGTGCTCGGCCCGGAAGTCGTCGAGCGCGATCCGCACGCCGATCGACCGCAGACCGGCCAGCCGCGCCACCACAGTGGACAGCTCAGCGCCCACCACCGGCTCGGCCACCTCCACCACCAGCCGTTCCGGCACCACGTCGTACGCGGCCAACGCGGTCGCGGTACGCGCCACGAAGTCCGGCGCGGCCAGCTCGCGCGGTGTCACGTTGACCGCCATCCACAGCTCACGGCCGCCCTCCGACCACGCGGCGAGCTGCCGGCAGGCCCGGTCCAGCACCCACCGCCCGATCTCGCCGGTCAGGTCGAGGTCGGCCGCCACCGGCAGCAACTCGGCCGGGAGCACGGTGCCCAGCGCCGGGCTGCGCCAGCGCAACAGCGCCTCGGTGCCCACCGGCACCCGGTCGGCGAGCGCCACCACCGGCTGGTAGACCAGGTCCAGCTCACCGCGCGCCACCGCACCGGGCAGCTCCCGCTCCAGATCCAGGCGCCGGACCAGCTGCTCCTCCAGGTAGGCGTCGTACCACTCCACCCGGTCCCGGCCGAGCTGCACCGCCCGGCGACGGGCCAGGTCCGCCTGGCGCAGCACGTCCTCCGGATCACCGCCGTTGGTCTCGGCCAGCCCGACGCTCACCCCCAGCCGGACGGCACCGCCGGGCCGGGGGTACGGCTCACCCAGCGCCGCCAGCAGCCGCAGGCCGAGCGCGTACGCGAGCACCGGCCCGGCATCGGTGAGGACGGCGTACTCCGTGTCGCCGAGCCGGGCCACCAGATCGTGCGTCTCGGAGCCCGCCCGCAGCCGGCGCGCGGCCTCGCAGAGCACCGCTGACTCCGGCACGGCGCCACCCACCCCGTGCAGGTCGACGACGAGCAGCGCGCCGCCACTGCGTTCCGCCATCGTCGTGACCAGCTCCGCGCGCGTCAGCGGCTCGACCCTCCGGCCGTCCGGTCCGAGCCGGCGCCGCAACCACGCCTCACGGGCCGCGAGCCGTTGCACCCGGCGGCGCTGGTCGGCGGCGGCGAGCAGCTCACCCGCCATGATCGGCGGTATGACCGCCAGGCCAAGAGCCATCGCGCCGGTGCTGAACTCCCCCGCCGTACCCAGGTGGATCCCGGCGGCCAGCGCGGCGATCCCGGCCGGCGCGGTGAGGCGGGGCCAGGCGGCCGGTGCCACGTCCCGGCCCGGTCGTTCACCGCCCGAGGTACGCCGGGCGCCGGCGGCGGTGAGCAGCGCCCCGGCCACCAGTGGCGCCGCGACGAGCGGCAGCGCCCGGTCCGGCGCGTCGTAGGCCAGCAGCACCACGAGGAGCGTCAGCCCGCCGAGCGTCAGCGCGGCCCCGGCGTGGCAGCGCGCGGCGCCGGGCCGGCGGCGGCGTTCGGCGACGGACGCCACCACGAGCACGGCGAGCACCACCGCGCCACCAGCCGCGACGATCCCGGCGACGGCCGGGACCGGGCCGCCCGGCAGCAGCATCCAGCCCGCGAAGACCAGGCTGACGCCGAGCGCCAGCACGTCGACGGTACGACGGACCAGCTCCGGCCCGGACAGCCGGGACCGGCCGGGCAGGCGCAGCAGGGCCGTCACGTGCAGCGCCCCGGTGAGGCACAGCCCGGCCAGCGCGATCGGCAGCCGGTGGGCGACGTCGCTCAGCGGCAGCACCGCGACGGTGAGCCCGGCGACCAGGACGGCGCTGTCGAGGATGGCGGCGACCCGACGGGACAGGGCAGCGCGTCGCGCCCGCCGCCCGGTCGTCGTTGCGCCGTGCGCCGGGGCGGTGTCCGTGGCCTCGCCGGCGTGCCACCGCAACGTGACCGCCTGCTGCGGTCCGGGCTGCTGCGGTCCGGGTTCGGCGGCTCGCCGCCCGGGTGCAGGCATGTCGGTCGGTGCGGGGCGACCGATGGCTGCGGGAATGCTGGTCGGTGCGGCGGCTCCGGCCAGCCAGGCGAGCCGGACGCAGGCGAGGGCGAAGCCGCCGGCTACGGCGAGCGCGGCGGCGGCGGGGCCGGGCAGGGCACCGGCGACACCGGCGAGGAGGAAGGCCGCGCCGGCGAGCGACACGGCGACATCGGGCAGGACTGATCGCCGGCGGGGAGCGGCGGGAGGGGGGACGGGCACGGCGGTCGCCTTCGTGAGGGGGCACGGGGCGGTGCGGTTGCGGTACGCGGTGCGGGGTCGGAGCGGGCGGGGACGCATCGGCGGGGACCGCTGCGGCCACGCCTAGAAACGATCCCGGAAGCGCCCGGTGACGTCACCGCATCAGTGACGTCCGTCACACCCAAGCCCTACCTCCCACCCGTGCTCGCCTCCAGGGGGCGGCCTGCGGCGCAGTGGCCGGGCGCGGAAGGGCCCGACCGGGGTGTGGGGACGCCCGCGGGGTGGCGTGAACTGGCCGGATGGGATCATCGGGGGGTGAGCCGCGCCGATACCGTCCGTTTCCGCCACAACCAGGCCATCCTGGTCGCCGCAATCGTCGCCACCATCGGGGCGCTGCCCCTGGCCTCCGCTCGATGGTGGCTGCTCTGGGTGCTGCTCGTGCCGCTCGCCGTCGCGGTCTGGGCGTGGCGGGCCGGCACCGACGCCGACGCCCGGGAGCTGCGGCTGCGGGCGCTCGTCGGGCAGCGCCGGGTGCCGTGGAACCGGGTCGCCGAACTCGCCGGTGACGCCCGGGGCCGCGCGGTCGCCCGGCTCGACGACGGCGAGGTGCTGGTGCTGCCGGCGGTACGCGCCACCGAACTGCCCCGGCTGATCGCCGTCACCGGCCAGGAGCTACCGGACGCCGGCAGCGGTCCGCAGACCGGCGATCAGTAGCCGTCGACCACCCGGTTCGTCAGCTCCTCCCCGGCCGCGTACCGGCGCAACTGCTCGCCCACCAGGCGGTACGCGCGGGGCAGCAGCCCGCGTACCGAGCCCGCGACATGCGGGGTGAGAAGCACGTTCGGCAGCTCCCACAGGGGATGGTCGGCGGGCAGCGGCTCCGGGTCGGTGACGTCCATCGCCGCGCGCAGGCGGCCCGAGGTCAGCTCGGCGACCAGCGCCGAGGTGCTGGCGACCGGCCCCCGGGCGGCGTTGACGAGCAGCGCGCCGTCAGGCATCGCGGCGAGGAAACGCTCGTCGACCATGCCCCGGGTCTGCTCGGTCAGCGGCACCAGCAGCACCACCACGTCCGCCTCCGGCAGCAGCGCGGGCAGCTCGTCGACCCCGTGCACGCCCTGGTCGGGGCGCGGCGTACGGGCCACGAGCGTGAAGGTCACCTCGAACGGGGCGAGCCGGTCGCGTACCGCGGTGCCGATCGAGCCGGCGCCGACGATCAGCACCCGCTTGCCGGCCAGCTCGTCGGTGGGTGCCACCTCGTCGTACGCCCACTCGCGCCGCGCCTGGGCGCGGGCCAGTGGCGCGAACCCGCGCAGCGAGGCGAGGATCGCGGCGACCACCCATTCGGCGGTGGGCGAGTCGTGCACGCCCCGGGCGTCGCAGAGCGTCACGCCGTCGGGGATCCGTCCCACCCAGGCGTCCGCCCCGGCGGAGAGCAGTTGCACCACCTCGACGTCGGGCAGCTCGGCCAGCAGCGCTCCGGCGTCCGGGCCGGACAGGAACGGTGGCACCCAGAACCGCACCCCGGACGGGGACGACGGGAGCCGACGCGGGTCGTCCAGCAGCTCCACGGTTACGCCGGTCGGTAGCTCACCGAGCAACCGGCGGCCCTCCGAATGCGGAATCCACACCTTCACGACCGCCGACGATATCGGTCCCGGACCGGCCGGCGCGGCGTGACCCGTGACGAACACCGCGCCGGGAATGAAGTGGCGCCCCAGCGGGGTATAACCGGGGGCGGAACGTCGGCCGGGCGTTCCCGTTTCCCGGGGGGCGATATCGATGAGCGAGCACGGCCGGGGACGGGTGTCCGTGCCGATTCCGGCGCTCGCCGATCCCGACCGGTTGCGTTCACTCGACGAGACGCGGCTCGACGCCGTACCGGACGAGGCGTTCGACAGGTTCGCGCGTCTGGTCGGAGACCTGCTGGACGTGCCCGTCGCGCTCGTCTCCCTGGTGGACGCCGACCGTCAGTTCTTCCCCGGCGCGACAGGGCTCCCGGAACCGTGGGCGGCCCGCCGGGAGACGCCACTGAGCCACTCGTTCTGCCAGCACGTCGTCGACGTCGAGATGCCGCTGGTGCTGCCCGACGCCCGCCTCTACCCCCGGGTACGCCTCAACCTGGCCGTCGAGGACCTGGGCGTGGTCGCGTACGCGGGCATGCCGCTGACCGACCTGGACGGGCGGGTGCTCGGCTCGCTCTGCGCCATCGACAGCAAGCCCCGGGCCTGGACGAAGGAACAGCTGCGGACGCTCGCCGACCTGGCCGCCGCCTGCTCCTCGGAGCTGCGGCTGCGCATCGCGGTCCGCGGCGCCGAGCAGGCCCGCCGCCGCGCGGAGGAGGCGCACGACCGGCTCGCCATGCTGGCCGGGATGAGCGAGATGCTCGGCGGCACGCTCGACGTGGCCACGGCCGTCGACCGGCTCGGGCACGCGATGGTGCCGCTGCTCGCCGACTGGTGCCTGATCACGCTCGTCGACCCGGCCGGCCGGCCACGCACCGTCACCGGCGTACACCGGGACGCCGAGCGCGAGGCCGACCTGGCGCGCTTCGCCGAGCTGCTGACCACCGGGCTCAGCACGGAGTCGCAGATCCGGGCGGTGCTGCGTACCGGGCGGCCGGCGGTGCGCGCCGTGGCCGGCCTGGACGACGTCGCGCGCGGCACCACGCACCCGGAGCTGGTGCCGCTCGCCGACCGGCTCGGCGTCGGTTCCCACCTGACCGTGCCGATCACCGCCGCCGGGGACCGGGTGATCGGGGCCGTCACCCTGGTCAACCGTCAGGGGCGGCGCGGTTTCGACGCGAGCGACCTGCGCACCGCGCAGGACATCGGGGTACGCGCCGGACAGGCGGTCGGCAACAGTCGCCTCTACGGCGAGCAGCGCCACGTCGCCGAGGTCCTCCAGCACAGCATGCTGCCCGCCCTGCCGGCTGTGCCGGGGATCGAGCTGGCCGCCCGCTACCTGCCGGCCGCCGACCGGGTGGAGGTGGGCGGCGACTGGTACGACGCCTTCGTCCAGCCCGACGGCGAGCTGATCGCCGCGATCGGCGACGTCGCCGGGCACGACATCGAGGCGGCGGCCACCATGGGCCAGCTGCGCAACCTGGTGCGGGGCAACGCGTACGGGCGGGACGACCCGGTGGAGGATCTGATGGCCCACCTCGACCGGGCCATGGGCGGGCTGCGGGTGCCCACTGTCGCCACCGCCGTGCTGGCCCGGGCCCGCCCGGCCGCCGGCGGGCTGGCGGTCTCCTGGTGCAACGCCGGACACCCGCCGCCGTTGCTGGTGCGGGCCGACGGCACGGTCTCGGTGGCGGACGGCCGCGGACCGCTGCTCGGCCTGGCCCGGCCGCCCCGGCGCACCGGCCGCACGCTGACCCTCGCCCCCGGCGACACGCTGCTGCTGCACACCGACGGGCTGATCGAGCGCCGGGACCAGCCGATCGACGTGGGCCAGGCCGACCTGCTCGCCCACCTCCGGGCCGGCGGACCGGGCGTACCGCTGGACCTGCTCTGCGACCGGCTGCTCGCCGCCGCGCACCAGTGGGAGGACGATGTGGCCCTGCTGGCGCTGCGGGCCGGTTGAACCGGCACTCCCCCGAACGGCCGGACGCGGGCAGGCGTACGCGCGACGCGCCAGGTTCGCCGGTCCGCCCGGCTAGGCTGGGGCGGGTGAGCCCGCGTCTTGCGTACCCCCGTGTGCGCCGCCTCCGGACGGCGCTGGCGGCGTCCTGCGCGGCGCTGTTGCTGGGCACCGCCGGCTGCGCCCTCGGCGAGCCCGAGCCGGACCCGGCCGGCGCCCCGCCCAACCTGCCGACGCCGTCTTCCACCGCGAGTCCCGGCGGGGCCGGCCAGCAGGTCGTGGCCACCGTGCTGGCCAAGGGGCTGGAGGTGCCGTGGGGCATCGCGTTCCTGCCCGACGGCGGGGCGCTGGTGACCGAGCGGGACAAGGGACGGATCCTCCAGGTCGGCCCGGAGTCCGGCCCGGACGGGCTGGCCGTCCGGCCGGTGCAGACCGTGCCGGACGTGGCGGCCGGCGGGGAGGGCGGCCTGCTGGGCATCGCGGTCTCCCCCGCGTACGCCCAGGACCGCACGGTCTTCGTCTACTACACCACCGAGGACGACAACCGGATCGCGAAGATGCAGCTCGGGCAGGCGCCGAAGCCGATCCTCACCGGCATCCCGAAGTCCGGCACGCACAACGGCGGCGGGCTGGGCTTCGGCCCGGACGGCAACCTCTACGCGAGCACCGGCGACGCCGGGCGCACCGAGAACGCCCAGGACGCCAAGAGCCTCGGCGGCAAGATCCTGCGGCTCACCCCGGACGGCAAACCGGCGCCGGGCAACCCCACCGCCGGGTCGCCGGTCTGGTCGACCGGTCACCGCAACGTCCAGGGCTTCGCCTGGACGCCGGACAAGAAGATGTACGCGGTGGAGTTCGGCCAGAACACCTGGGACGAGATCAACCAGATCAACAAGGGCGGCAACTACGGGTGGCCCCGGGTCGAGGGGCGCGGCGACGACAAGCGCTACGTGAACCCGATCACGCAGTGGCCCACCGGTGACGCCTCCTGTTCCGGCCTGGCGGCGGCGGACCGCCTGCTCGTCGCCGCCTGCCTGCGCGGCCAGCGGCTCTGGCTGGTGGAGCTGACCGGTAACGGCACCGTCCTCGGTCAGCCCCGCGACCTGCTCACCGGCCGGTACGGTCGGCTACGGGCCGTCGCGGCGGCACCGGACGGCTCGCTCTGGGTGAGCACCTCGAACCGCGACGGGCGGGGTACGCCCACCGCCGAGGACGACCGCATCCTGCGGCTCGTCTTCGCCGACGGGGGCGCCGGCCGGAGCTGATCCGGCCCACCGGGTTTGTCAAGATCGCTCAAGGGGCAGGTCAGGATCTCAGCATGGACGGCCACGAGAACGAACAGCACCGCTCCGGGGACGAGACGTCTCCGGAGCGCGGGCGCGCCCGCCGCTGGGCGGCGTGGCGGCCCGGTCACTGGCTGCGCCGGCTGGGTGTCGTGCTGGCTGTGCTCGCGGTCACGCTCGGCGGCATCGTGGTCGGCACGTACGCGGGCGGTCACGTCGGCACCGACATCGGACCGTTCCGGGCGGAGCTGAAGCTCAGCCCGTCGCTGTCCGGCGGCACCACCGTCGACATCCCGCCGCTGGGCGCGCTGCTGCTGGACAGCCACGACGGCCCGGCGTACCTCACGGTCGAGGTGGGTTCGCTGGACCAGGGGCGCACCGAGGCGCTCATCGACGACCCGGCCAGCATCAGCCGGGCCAGCCAGTCGGCGGTCCAGGACGTCCGCGACGGTGTGATGCGGCTCGGGCTGCGTACGCTCGCCTCGGCCGTGCTGGCCACACTGCTACTTGCCGCGCTGGTCTTCCGGGACGTCCGGCGTACCGCCTGGGCCGGTGGCCTGGCGCTCGTCGTGACCGCGGGCAGCCTCGGCGCCGCCGCGAGCACCCTGCGCCCGCAGGCGATCGAGGAGCCGCGGTACGAGGGGCTGCTGGTCAACGCGCCCGCGATCGTCGGTGACGCGCGGCGGATCGCGAACGACTACACCAAGTACGCCGAGCAGCTCCAACGGCTGGTCGGCAACGTCAGCAAGCTCTACACCACGGTCTCCGCCCTGCCCGTGGTGCAGCCGTCGCCCGGCACCACCCGGGTGCTGCACGTGTCGGACATCCACCTCAACCCGACCGGGTGGCAGCTGATCCGTACCGTGGTCGAGCAGTTCGGCATCGACGTGGTGGTCGACACCGGCGACATGACCGACTGGGGCAGCGAGCCGGAGGCATCGTTCGTCGGCTCGATCGGCCTGCTCAAGAAGCCGTACGTGTTCATCCGCGGCAACCACGACTCGCCGCGCACCGCCGCCGCCGTGGCGCAGCAGCCGAACGCGATCGTGCTGAACAACTCGGTCACGACGGTGGGTGGGCTGACCATCGCCGGCATCGGCGACCCCCGCTTCACCCCGGACAAGGAGACCTCACCGGCCGGCAGCGGCCTCACCTCAGCCGTCGCCGACCAGGTGATCGGCACCGGCGAACAGCTCGCCGGCACGATCGAGAAGTCACCGCGCAAGGTCGACATCGCGCTCATCCACGACCCCGCCTCGGCCGGTCCGCTGTCCGGCACCTGCCCGCTCGTGCTCTCCGGGCACACCCACTCCCGGCAGGTGTCGAAGCTGCCGCAGGTCGAGGGCGAACAGCCGACCACGCTGATGGTGCAGGGCTCCACCGGTGGGGCCGGGCTGCGCGGCCTGGAGGGCGAGAAGCCGACCCCGCTGACCATGACGGTGCTCTACTTCGACCAGCAGAAGCTGCTCCAGGCGTACGACGAGATCACCGTGGGCGGCACCGGGCAGTCGCAGGTCAACCTGGAACGGCACGTCATCCGCGACCCGGCCAAGGGCGACCAGGTGCCGGTCACCCCGACGCCGACCCGCGGCCCGTCCGAGTCGCCGTCACCGGGTACGACCACCCTGAGCCCCACCCCCACGAGCTGACCGTCCCCCTGCTTCTCCCGGTCCCTCACGTCGCGCCCGGCGGCTCGCCCACGCTGGAACCCGGTCACTCGGCGTTGTGAAGCCGCTCGGCACCGGGATGCCTCGCCGCCGCCTTTGCTCTGCACCCATCGGCGCGGCAGGCACCGAGAGTCACCGCGCGGGTGGCTGCAGAGCGGCGGCGCGTACCGCTCCACCCCAGCTCAGAGCGGTGCTGCGGATATGGCTGCAGAGCAAAGGGCGCGAGAGGCAACACCTCCGACCCTCAGCGGCGGTTACTCACCGCACCCACGTCGGCGATCACGTTCGGTGAGGGACCTCGTCTACCGCGCGCCACCCGGCTCGACCACGACGCGGACCGCCGTGCCGGAGTCGAGCCGGACGAGCCCGGTCGCGAGGAGCCACCGGGCCGAGCGCCCGTGGTCGAGACAGGCGCCTCAGCGCAGCGCGATCGCGGCCAGCGCGGCGTTGACGATGCTGCCCGGCAGGAGATCGTGCAGCTCGTACAGCTCCCGGACGCTGCCGGACTGACCGAACTCGTCCACGCCGAGCGGCACCGCCGGGGCACCGACCGCCGAGCCCAGCCAGGCCATCGCGTGCGACGCCGCGTCGTGCACGGTCACCACCGGCACCCGGTCGGCGAACGCCGACCGCAGCGCGCCCGGCACACTCGGCACGGTCGCGGTCCGCACACCCTGGCGCAGCGTCCGCTGCCACGCCCGGTAGAGCCGGTCCAGGCTGGTCACGTCCACCACGTGCGCGGCCACGCCCTCCTCCGCCAGCTCCGCGGCGGCCGCGAGCACCTCCGGCAGCACCGCACCGGAGGCGGCGATCTGCACGACCGGGGCGTCAACCAGATCGGGGTACGCCTGGTGCGCGTCGACGAGCCGGTACGCGCCGGCCACCACCTGCCGTCGCAGCACCGCGTCCCCGAGCCGCGCCCGCGCCGCCTCGAACGGCGCCTGGTCGATCGGCCGGGTGCTGAGCCGGAAGTAGTACGCCCCGTCCTCGGCCGGCGCGGCGGTCGCGGCCGGCGCGGAGCCACCGGCGATCTGCCCGAGCGCGTCGCAGAGCAGCCAGTCGAGACTGCCGGCGTACGCGGGCTCCAGGAACGTCACCCCCGGCAGCTCCAGGCCGACCGAGGCGGTGATGGTGGACTGGTGCGCCCCGCCCTCGGGCGCCAACGTGATGCCCGACGGGGTGCCGGCCACCACGAACCGGGAGCCGGAGTACGTGCCGTAGAGGAACGCGTCGAGGCCGCGCAGCACGAACGGGTCGTAGACCGTGCCCACCGGCAGCAGCGGCTGGCCGGACAGGTCCCACGACAGGCCGAGCTGGCCCAGCAGCAGGAACAGGTTCATCTCCGAGATGCCCAGCTCGATGTGCTGCCCGGCGGGGCTCTCGGTCCAGCGCAGCATCCGGTCCTCGGTCCAGGAACGCTGCTCGGTCGGGGCGAAGACGCCGGTCTTGTTGATGAATCCGGCGAGGTTCGTCGAGGTGGCGACGTCCGGCGCGGTGGTCACCAGGTAGGGCGCGACCTGCGGATCGCGAGCCAGGTCGACGAGCACCCGGCCGAAGACCTCCTGGGTGGAGACCGGCTTGTTCGCGCGTACCCGCGTGGTCTCCGGAACGGTGACGCCCAGCGCACGCTCGCGCGGCGGGCGGGACAGCGCCTCCCGGCGCTCGCCGGCCCGGATGCCGGCCGGGGACGCCGGGTCGAGGCGGTCCCACTCGGTCTCCGGGGTCAGGCCGTTCGCGGCGCGCAACGCGTCGACCTGCTCGGTGGTGAGCAGCGCCGAGTGGTTGCGCGGGTTTCCGGCGATCGGCAGGCCCCAGCCCTTGACCGTGTACGCGAACACGACGCTGGGCCGGTCGGTGACCGCGTCGCACTGGGCGTACGCGTCGAGCATGGCCTGCGCGTCGTGCCCGCCCAGGTCGGTGACGAGCGGGCCCAGCTCGTCGTCGCCGATGTCGGCGACGAACGCGGCCACCTCGGCCGGCGCGCCGTCCAGGAACTGCTTGCGCAGCGCCGGCCCGGCCAGCCCGAACAGCGACTGGTACTGCTCGTTGGGCATCCGGTCGATCCAGTCGCGCAGCGCCGCGCCGCCCGGCCGGGCGTACGCCTCGGCGAGCTTCCGGCCGTACTTGACCTCCACGACGTGCCAGCCGGCCGCCTCGAACTGGCCGCGCCACTGGTTGATCCGGATGCCGGGTACCACCCGGTCCAGCGACTGGCGGTTGAAGTCGACCAGCCACATCACGTTGCCGAGCCCGGTGGTGGCCGGGTCGGCGACCGCCTCCCAGATGTTGCCCTCGTCCAGCTCGGCGTCGCCGATGATGGCGACGAACCGGGAGTGCGGGCGCGGGCCGAAGTGCGCGTCGACGTAGCGGCGGGTGACGGCGGCGAACAGCGGCGCGGCGGCGCCCAGGCCGACCGACCCGGTCGAGAAGTCCACCTCGTCCGGGTCCTTGGTGCGCGACGGGTACGACTGGAGCCCGCCGCGCGCCCGCAGCTTCGGCAGGTACGACTTGTCGAGGTTTCCCAGCAGGTACTGGATCGCGTGGAACACCGGCGAGGCGTGCGGCTTCACCGCGACCCGGTCCTCGGCGTCCAGGTGGTGGAACCAGAGCGCTGTCATCGCGGTGACCAGCGAGGCGCTTGACGCCTGGTGGCCGCCGACCTTCACCCCGTCACCGGTGTCGCGGTCGTGGTTGGCCGCGTCGACGATGCGGGTGGCGAGCCAGAGCACCCGGCGCTGGATCTCGTCGAGGACGTCGAGGTCGTGCTGGTTCACGGTGACTCCATCCGGGCGTCGCCGTTGACGCCCTGTCCGGGGAGGGGTGGCGAGGCGTTAGGAAGGGCCCCTTCCCATGCACCAGGCGTTAAGAAGGGGCCCTTCCTTACGTACGTCAGGCGCCGAGGCGCGCCAGGATCAGCTCGCGGACGGTCTTCGCGTCCGCCTGGCCGCGGGTGGTCTTCATGACCGCGCCGACCAGCGCGCCGGCCGCCGCGACCTTGCCGCTGCGGACCTTGTCGGCGACGTCCGGGTTGGCCGCGATCGCCTCGTCCACGGCGGCGGTGAGCGCGCCCGTGTCCGAGACGACCTCCAGGTTGCGGTTGGTCATGATCTCGGTCGGCGAGCCCTCGCCGGCCACCACGCCCTCCAGCACGGTACGGGCCAGCTTGTCGTTGAGCTTGCCGGCGTCGACCAGGCCCTGCAGCTCGGCGACCTGGGCCGGGGTTGCGCCCACGTCGGCCAGCTCCACGCCGGTCTCGTTGGCGCGGCGGGACAGCTCGCCCAGCCACCACTTCCGGGCGGCGGCCGGGGTGGCGCCGGCGGCCACTGTCGCCTCGATCAGCTCGACCGCGCCGGCGTTGACGACCGACTGCATGTCGAGGTCGGACAGGCCCCACTCCTGCTGGATCCGCTTGCGACGCAGCCGCGGCAGCTCCGGCAGGGCGGCCTTCAGCTCGGCCACCCACGCGGTGTCCGGGGCCAGCGGCACCAGGTCCGGCTCCGGGAAGTACCGGTAGTCGGTGGCGGTCTCCTTGGACCGGCCCGGCGTGGTGTCGCCCGTGTCCTCGTGGAAGTGCCGGGTCTCCTGGGTGATCCGGCCGCCCGCCTCCAGCACCGACGCCTGGCGCAGCATCTCCGAGCGCACCGCCCGCTCGACCGAGCGCAGCGAGTTGACGTTCTTGGTCTCGGTGCGGGTGCCCCACTCCTCGCCCGGCCGGTTCAGCGACGTGTTGACGTCGCAGCGCAGCGAGCCCTCCTCCATCCGCACGTCGGAGACGCCGAGCGAGCGGATCACGTCACGCAGCTCGGCGACGTACGCGCGGGCGACCTCGGGCGCGAGCGCGCCGGTGCCGGGGATGGGCTTGGTGACGATCTCGACCAGAGGGATGCCGGCCCGGTTGTAGTCGACGAGCGACTCGGTGGCGCCGTGGATGCGGCCGGTGGCGCCACCGACGTGCAGCGTCTTGCCGGTGTCCTCCTCCAGGTGCACCCGCTCGATGCCGATGCGCACCAGCTCGCCGTTCACCTCGACGTCCAGGTAGCCGTCGAAGCACAGCGGCTCGTCGTACTGGCTGATCTGGAAGTTCTTCGGCATGTCCGGGTAGAAGTAGTTCTTCCGGGCGAACCGGCACCATTCCGCGATCGAGCAGTTCAGCGCCAGCCCGATCCGGATGGTCGCCTCGATGGCGGCCTTGTTCGCCACCGGCAGCGAGCCGGGCAGGCCGAGGCAGACCGGGCAGACCCGGGTGTTCGGCTCGCCGCCGAAGTCGGTCGGGCAGCCGCACCACATCTTGGTGTTCGTGCCCAGCTCGACGTGGGTCTCCAGGCCGATCACCGGTTCGAAGCGCGCGACGACCTCGTCGTACGCGGGCAGCGTCGTGGTCATGAGAACTCCAGCTTTGCAGGCGGTAGCCGGCCCACGGCGGCATCCGGACACAACGCCGCCAAGCCTACCGCTCCGTCTACCCGGCCTCGGCCGGGCGTCACTCGGGCGTGGTGAAGCTCCGCCGACGGTTGTAGGCCAGCACGAGCAGGATGCCGCCGACGGAGAAGGCCACGACGCTCAACAGCAGGAGTACGAGCGGCGAGCCCGGTCCGGTGATCGGCAGCCACGCGCCACTCACCTTCGACGGCGAGGGCGTCGGCCGGGGCGTCGAAGTGCTGCTCTCCGACGGCGTGGCGGCCGGATCGCCCGGCGTCGGCGTCGCCGTCGGGTCCGCCGGGACGGGCGTGGCGGTCGGGTCCGCCGGGGTCGCCGTGGCGGTGCCCGGGGTCCGGGCGGCGACGGTCAGCGACACCTGCTTCGTGGCGCTGGTGCTGTACCCCTTCGCCGCGACGGTGAAGGCGAACGTGCCGGCGCTGGTCGGGGTGCCGCGCAGCCGGCCCTCCTCGTCGAGGGTGAGACCGCCGGGCAGGGCGCCCGCGGCCAGGGCGAACGTGATGTCCGAGTCGCCGTCGGCGGTGAACCCGAAGGAGTAGGGCTTACCGACGGTGGCGGCGGGCGGTTCGCCGGAGGTGAAGGCGGTCGCGGCCTCGGCGACGACGATCGTGGCGTTCTGCTCGTCGAAGCGGTCGTTCTTGTCGGTCATCCGCAGCGTGAACGTGTACGTCCCAGGCGTGGTCGGCGCGCCACCGAGCGACGTCCCCACCACCAGCATCCCCGGCGGCAGAGCGCCCGAGACCACCGACAACCGGTACGGCTCGGTGCCACCTGTCGCCTCGACCGTGTGGATCGCGTACACCCGGCCGAGGTACATGGGCGACCGGGGCTTGCCCGACGTGATGACGACCTTGGGCTCGCGTACCTCGATCGTCGCCGTCTGCTCGTCGAAGAGGTCGTTCTGGTCGGTCATCCGCAACGTGAACGTGTACGTGCCGGGCGTCGTCGGCGCGCCACCGAGCGACGTCCCCACCACCAGCATCCCCGGCGGCAGAGCGCCCGACACCACCGACAACCGGTACGGCCCGGTGCCGCCTGTCGCCTCGACGGTGTGGATCGCGTAGACCTGCCCGATGACCATGACGGACGGGGGCTTGCCCGAGGTGATGGTGACGGCCTCCGTGACGGCGGTGGCCGGTTGCGCGGCGGCCGGTTGACCGGCGCCCAGCAGCAGAGCGGCAACCATCGTCAGGGCCATGACCGGGCGAAGTGTCCCCATCGCACATCCAGCTCTCGGTCGGAACCGCTCGCGTCCGCCAGCGGGCCACAGTCCAGTCGATCCAGCAGACTCGGAGTTTATTCGACCAGTGCCAGCGGCCCCGGACAATCCACTGATCGGTGATCACCGTGTCGCTGCGACGACAGCCGCGCCCGGCGCGGTCGTGGTGACCGCACCGGGCGCGGGACGACTTCCGGGTACGGGGGCGGGCGGCCCGCCTCCGTACCCCGGCGTTCAGAGCGCCGGCGGGGTGAGCGTGCCGACGGCGCTCTCCAGCGCGGCGGCGACGCGGTACATCCGGTCGTCGGCCATGGTCGGCGCCATGATCTGGAAACCGACCGGGAGCCCGTCGGACAGGCCGCACGGCACCGAGATGGCCGGGCCGCCGTACAGGTTCGTCGGGATGGTGAACAGGTCGGCCAGGTACATCTGGTACGGGTCGGCGGTACGCGACCCGATCGGGAACGCCACGAACGGCGTGGTCGGCGAGATCAGCGCGTCGACCTGCTCGAACGCACTGGTGAAGTCCCGCGTGATCAGGGTGCGGACCTTCTGCGCCTGGCCGTAGTAGGCGTCGTAGTAGCCCGACGAGAGCGCGTACGTGCCGATCATGATCCGGCGCTTGACCTCGGGGCCGAAGCCGGCCTCGCGGGTGAGCGACATGACCTCCTCCAGCGACCGGTTGCCGTCGTCGCCGACCCGCAGGCCGAACCGGACGCCGTCGAACCGGGCCAGGTTGGAGGAGCACTCGCTCGGCGCGATCAGGTAGTAGGCCGGCAGCGCGTACTTGAAGTGCGGGCAGGAGATCTCGACGATCTCGGCGCCCAGCTTCGCCAGCGCCTCGACCGACTCGCGGAACGCGGCCATCACGCCCGGCTCGGCGCCCTCGCCGGTGAACTCGGTGACCACGCCGAGCTTCACGCCGGTCAGGTCGCCGCCGGCGCCGCGCCGCGCCGCGGCCACCACGTCCGGCACCGGGGCCGGGATCGAGGTGGAGTCGCGCGGGTCGTGACCGCCGATCACCTGGTGCAGCAACGCGGCGTCGAGCACGGTACGCGCGCACGGGCCGGGTGTGTCCAGCGACGAGGAGAACGCGACAAGGCCGTAGCGGGAGGTGCCGCCGTAGGTGGGCTTCGCGCCGACGGTGCCGGTGACCGCGCCGGGCTGGCGGATCGAGCCGCCCGTGTCCGAGCCGATCGACAGCGGCGCCTCGTACGCGGCCAGCGCCGCCGCGCTGCCGCCGCCGGAGCCGCCCGGGATCCGGTCGGTGTCCCACGGGTTACGGGTCGGCCCGTACGCCGAGTATTCGGTGGAGGAGCCCATGGCGAACTCGTCCATGTTCGTCTTGCCGAGCATCACCGTGCCGGCGGCGCGCAGCCGCTCGACGATCGTCGAGTCGTACGGCGGGCGCCAGCCCTCCAGGATCTTCGACCCGACTGTGGTCGGCACGCCCTTGGTGGTCAGGACGTCCTTCACCGCGACCGGCACCCCGGCCAGCGGGCCCAGTTCCTCGCCGGCGGCGCGGCGCTCGTCCACCGCACGAGCGGCGGCCAGCGCGCCCTCGGTGTCGACGTGCAGGAACGCGTGCACCCGGTCGTCGACGGCGCCGATACGGTCCAGGTGGGCCTGGGTGACCTCGACCGCGGAGGTCTCGCCGCTCGCCACCAGCCCGGCGAGTTCGACGGCGCTCAACTTGGTCAGGTCGGTCATGCCGGCACTCCCGCTGCGCTCGCTCATGAGGCCACATCCTCGTCCAGGATCCGCGGGACGCGGAACCGCTGCTCCTCGGCGTCGGGGGCACCCGACAGCGCCTCCTGCGGGGTCAGGCCCGGCCGCACCACGTCCTCGCGGAGCACGTTCGTCAGCGGCACGGAGTGGGACGTCGGCGGGATGTCCGCCGCGGCGACCTCGCCGACCTGCGCGACCGACTGGAGGATCACATCCAGCTGGCCGGCGAAGGTGTCCAGCTCCTCCTCCGTGACGGCGAGCCGCGACAGTCGCGCGAGGTGCGCGACCTCCTCGCGGGAGATGGCGGCCATCAGTGCCCCCTTCGTGGCTGTCCTGAGACGTCTGCGGTGGGCCGGCCGCGCGTACGGGCGTGCTCCATGACGCGCGGTGACCGGAGCGAGTCTATTGTCCCGCCGTCACGACGACGCCTTCGACTCCCCCTCCGGCGCCGGACCGCTGCGGCTCCCCACCTCCGCCGGGCGCACCGGACGGTAGCGGGACAGCCAGGCCACCAGGTCCTCGGCCGGCATCGGCCGGGCGTGGAACCAGCCCTGCGCCACGTCGCACCCGGCGGCGTGCAGCAGCCGCCAGGTGCGCTCGTCCTCCACGCCCTCGGCCACCACCCGCAGCCCGAGCGCGCCGGCCAGCTCGATCATCGAGCGGACGATCGCCGCGTCGTCCGGGTCGTCGGCCATCCCGAGGACGAACGACCGGTCCACCTTCACCTCGGACAGCGGGAGCCGGCGCAGGTGCTGCAGCGACGAGTAGCCGGTGCCGAAGTCGTCCAGCGCGATGCCGACGCCGATCCGGTGCAACTGGGTGATGCTGGCGAGCACCCGCCGGGGGTCGGCCATCAACGCGCCCTCGGTGATCTCCACCTGGAGGCGCTCGGGCGGCACGCCGTACCGGGTCAGCCGGTCGGCGATCTGGTCGGCGATCTCGCCGGTGTGCAGGTCACGCACGCTGACGTTGAGCGCGGCCCGCAGCGTGAGCCCGGCCGCCGACCACTTGGCGAGCTGCTCCACGACGTCGTCCACCACGCGGCGGGTGAGCAGCCGCATCACCGCGCTCTGCTCGGCGACCTGGATCAGCTCGCCCGGGTCGACCATGCCCCGGCGCGGGTGCCGCCAGCGCAGCAGCGCCTCGACGCCCACCACCTCGCCGGTGGCGATGGCGATCTGCGGCTGGTAGTACATGGTGATCTCGCCCGGGTCCCCCGCCTGGTCGTCCGGGGCGGTCGTCGTGCTCCCGTCGGCGGTCGGCCCGATCACACCCGGCGCGCCGGTGCTGACCGCCGCCTCCGCGTCGCGCGTGACCTCCCCGCCGGCGGTCCCGGTGGCCGGCGTGAAATCCGCGTCGTCCACCACGAGCGGGCCCGCAGCCGGTCCGGCCCCGGCGTTGGCGGCCCGGCGGCGGATCGGGTCGGCGCCGGTGAGGATCCGCTCGATCAGGTCGTCGTCGTGCCGCTCCTCCGCCCGGTCCCGGCGGCGCCGCAGCCACCGGTTCGGCCCGTCGCCGGACCGCCCGCGACCGCCGTCGCGCGCCGGGCGCTGGTTGCGGGCCGGACGGTCGGCCCGGACCGGCAGCGCCGGCTGCAGGGCGGCGCCGTCACCCCCGCGTACGCCGACCGTCTCCCCGCCCCGCGCGGACGGGCCGGACTCCAGCACCCGGCGCAGGTCGGCCAGCAGGCTCAGCCGCTCGGCCGAGTTGTGGTCGGACTCCGGCGCGTAGACCGCCACCGTGTCGTTGCGGTGCTTCGCGTCGTACATGGCCACGTCGGCGTGACGCATCAGGGTGGCGAAGTCCTCGCCGTGCTCGGGGTAGAGCGCGATGCCGATGGCGCCGCCCACGTCCAGCGGCAGCCCGTCCAGCGGCACCGGCTCGGCGAGCGCCGCGACCACCCGGTCCGCCCGCTCGCGGGCCTGGTCGATGTCGGTGAGCCGGGGTACGACGATGGCGAACTCGTCGCCGCCGAGCCGCGCCACCATGTCACCGCCGTCCACGGCGCCCATCAGCCGGGCGCTCACCTCGACCAGCAGGCGGTCACCCACAGCGTGCCCGAGCGCGTCGTTGACGTGCTTGAACCGGTCGAGGTCGAGCAGCAGCAGCGCCAGATGCGCGTCCGGCGCGCCCCGGGCGGCCCGGTCGCCGTGCAGGTGCACCTGCTCGGCCACCTCGGTCAGCAGCGCCTTGCGGTTGGGCAGCCCGGTGAGCGGATCCACGTCGGCGAGCTGTTCCCGTTCCGCGGAGAGCCGGGCCATCCGGTAGACCGCGAACAGCGGCACCAGCACCAGCGGGATCAGCGCCGCGCTGGCCCGGGCGGCGGCCACCAGCACCGGCGCGAGCAGCAGCAGCGAGCCGGTGGCGAGCAGCTCGTAGGCCAGGCCACTGCGGACGCTGGGCCACCACCGGTCGCCGAAACGCAACCGGACCGCTGAGCTGACCAGCCCGTAGTTGACCACGAACCAGGCGATCGTCGCGCCGCCCACCGCCGCCACGTCGGTCCAGTGCAGCCGGCCGCCGTCGAACAGCTCACCCGGGCCGAGCCGGGTGGCCGCGTACGCGGCGGCGAGCGCGCAGGCGTACTGCGCCGCGTTGAAGCCGGTGCGCCAGGGCGCGTACCCGAGCCGCCAGCCGCTGACCGCCACCGCCACGGCCTGCACCGCCACGGCCGGACCGAAGCCCCAGCCGAGCAGGATGGCGAAGGTGAAGCAGGTCGACGGGAACACCGCCGACGTCTGCCGCCGGCCGGGCGGGACGAACGGGCGCGCGTCGCACGCGACGGCGAGCGCCGCCATGGTCCAGAACGCGGCCGGCAGCTCGCTCCACCTGTCGGCGAGCGCGACGAGCGGCCCGGCCGAGACCGCCAGGGCGACCACGCCGATCGCGCCGACGAAGCCGAAGAACGGCCCGCTCCGGCCGGGCGGGACGGAGTTACGCGGATCGCCGGTCTCCATCGCACCTCCCGGGGAACGTCCTGGCGCGCACCGTCACGCGTCGTACGCCAATGAAACGCCCTCCGAGGCGATTTCCCCGACACGACAGTCACGAATCGGTCGTAGTCGTAATTAACTTGGTATCCGCCGGCCGATCGCTGTGACCAGCCTGTCAGTCCTCCACCCGGGCCACCTCGCGGGCCGCCTCCGGGCCGGAGTCCAGCAGGACGCGGAAGCCGTCCTCGTCGAGGATCGGCAGTTTCAGGGTGGCGGCCTTGTCGGCCTTGGAGCCGGGATTGTCGCCGACCACCACGAAGCCGGTCTTCTTGGAGACCGAGCCGGTCACCTTGCCGCCCCGGACCTGGATCGCCTCGGCCGCCTGGTCGCGGCTGAACCCGCTGAGCGTGCCGGTGACCACCACTGTCACGCCGTCGAGCGGTCGCGGCCCCTCGTCGGCGGCCTCCTCGGCCATCCGTACGCCCGCCTCGGCCCACTTGCGCACCACGTCGCGGTGCCAGTCGACGGCGAACCACTCCTTCACGCTCGCCGCGATCGTCGGGCCGACGCCGTCCACCGAGGACAGCTCCTCCTCACCGGCGGCCTCGATCGCGGCGACCGAGCGGAAGTGCCGGGCGAGCGCCTGGGCGGCAGTCGGGCCGACGTGCCGGATGGACAGCGCCACCAGCACCCGCCACAGGTCGCGTTCCTTGGCCTCGGCGAGGTTGTCGAGCAGCTTGGTGGCGTTGCTGCCCAGGCTGCCGTCCTTGTTGACGAAGAACGGCGACCGGCTCAGCTGCTCGGCGTCGAGCTGGAACAGGTCACCCTCGTTTGTGATGATCTGGGCGTCCAGCAGCGCCGCCGCGCCCTTCTCGCCGAGCACCTCGATGTCGAGCACCTTGCGGCTGGCCAGGTAGAAGACCCGCTCGCGGATCTGACCGGGGCAGGCCCGCCCGTTGGGGCAGCGGATGTCGACGTCGCTCTCCTTCGCCGGCGCGAGCGGCGTGCCGCAGGCCGGGCAGGTGGTCGGCATGACGAACGGGCGGGCGTCGGCCGGGCGCAGCTCGACCACCGGACCGAGCACCTCGGGGATCACGTCGCCGGCCTTGCGCAGCACCACCGTGTCGCCGATGAGCACACCCTTGCGCTCCACCTCGCGGGCGTTGTGCAGCGTCGCCAGCGCGACAGTGGAACCGGCCACCCGGACCGGTTCCAGGACGGCGAACGGGGTGACCCGGCCGGTGCGCCCGACGTTGACGTCGATGTCGAGCAGCTTGGTGTTCACCTCTTCCGGCGGGTATTTGAAGGCGATCGCCCAGCGGGGCGCCCGGCTGGTCGAGCCGAGGCGGCCCTGGATCGAGACCGGGTCGACCTTGACCACCACGCCGTCGATCTCGTGCTCGACGTCGTGCCGGTGTTTGCCGTAGTAGGCGATGTATTCCGCGACCCCGGCCAGGTCGTCCACCACCCGCCACCGGTCGCTGGTGGGCAGCCCCCACGCCTTGAGCGCGGCGTACGACTCGGACTGCGCGGCCGGCCGGAACCCGGTGCGCGCGCCGATGCCGTGCACCACCAGGCGCAGCGGGCGGGAGGCGGTCACCCGGGGGTCCTTCTGCCGCAGGCTGCCGGCGGCGGCGTTGCGCGGGTTGGCGAACGGCGCCTTGCCCTGCTCGACCAGGCTCGCGTTCAGGTCGGCGAACGCCGCCACCGGGAAGTAGATCTCGCCGCGCACCTCGATCAGATCCGGCACGTCGGGGAAGTCGTCGGCCGGGGTCAGCCGGGCCGGCACACCCTTGATGCTGCGCACGTTGGCGGTGACGTCCTCGCCGGTGCGGCCGTCGCCCCGGGTCGCGGCGCGCACCAGCCGGCCCTTCTCGTAGGTCAGGTTGATGGCGAGCCCGTCGACCTTCAGCTCGCACAGGTAGGGCACCGGGCCGCCCGCGTCGCGCTCGACCCGCTCGGACCAGGCCGCCAGCTCCTCGTCGGCGAAGGCGTTGTCGAGCGAGAGCATCCGCTCGGCGTGCGCGACCGGCGTGAAGTCGGTGGAGAAGGTGCCGCCGACCCGCTGGGTGGGCGAGTCGGGGGTGCGCAGCGCCGGATACTCGGCCTCCAGCGCCTCCAGCTCCCGCAGCTGCCTGTCGAACTCCGCGTCGGTGACGGTCGGCGCGTCGAGCACGTAGTAGCGGTACTGGTGCTCGGTCAGCTCCTGGCTGAGCGTGGCGTGCCGCTCCCGGGCCGCCGGGGTCGGCTCGGCACCCGCCGCCGCGTCCTGGGCCGCGTCGACCGCTGGGGGAACCGCTTCTTCGGACACGCCGCCGCCTTCGGACACCGCTGTCGACCTCCCGTGTTCGTGCTACCCGAGAACCGTAACGGTCGGCTGTGACAGTCGTCCGGCCACCCGCGCCGAGCAGGGCGAACCGGCGCTCGTCGCGCCACCCGGGCGGGTGCGGCCCGGCCGTGCGACGATCGCGTCGGCGGTGCTGGGCGACAACTGTCGGAAGGCGGGCGGCGGATGCGCGACGGGCTGATCTGGGCGCTGGTGATCGTGGCCTGCGTCGCGGCCGGCTGGCTGTGGAACGACTGGCGCCGCCGCGCGGCCGAACGCGCCGGGACGCGCGACCGGGCCGACGGGAGACGCGACCGGGCCGACGGACGGCGGCCGGGCACCGGACGTGGCAGCCGCACCGGCGGACCGGACGGCGACCGGTCCGGCACCGACCGGCCCGGCGGTGGACGCCGCGGTGACCGGGCGGGCACCGGTCCGCGGGGTGACCGCACCGCGACGCCGCCGAGGCCGCGCGGCGCCGGACGGGCCGATCGGGACGAGCCCTGGCCCGGGGATATCTGGTGGGCCGACGTGCCCTACGCCGACGGGAGCGGTTCGAAGGTGCGCCCCTGCCTGGTGCTGCGGGTCGACGGCCGGGACGCCGAGGTGCTGAAGATCACCAGCCAGGACAAGTCGGACCGGGACGACCACCTGCCGATCCCCACCCGCGACTGGGATCCGGGCGCCGACCACGACAGCTACCTGGACGTCAGCGAGCCGATCCCGGTGCCGCTGAGCGCGTTCGCCGACCGGGCCGGCACCTGCGACCCCGACCTGTGGCGGGGCGTGCGCCGGCTGAGCCACCTCGCCGGCTGAGCGGGCCGCCGCCGTCCCGCCTCACCCGGGCCGACGTCACGCCGACGATCCCCGACCACCGTCTGAGCCGGCGCCGGACGCCTCCGGGTCGAACGCGGCGGCGAGCGCGGTGAGCTGGTCGGCGTACTCGATCCGGCCGGCCCACCCGGCGGGCCAGGCGGCCGTGCCGTACGCGGCGCCAACGAACGCGCCGGCCAGCGCGGCGATGGAGTCCGAGTCGCCGGCGGTGGTGGCGCCACGGGCCAGCGCGCCGACCGGGTCGTCGGTGTGGCGCAGCGCGCAGAGCAGCGCCGTGGCGAGCGCCTCCTCGGCGATCCACCCCTCGCCGGTGAGCCGGCACAGGTCGCCGCCGTCGTCCGGGCGGGCCAGCGCCGCCTCCAGCCGGGCGAGTACGCGCAGGCAGTCGTCCCAGCCCCGGGCGACGAACTCGGCCACGCCGCTGTCGCCGGGCCGCCGCCACAGGTCACCGAGCCAGTCGTCCCGGTAGACGGTGCGCTGCTCCCGGGCCCGCTCGGTGAGCAGACCGGGCAGCTCCGGCAGCGCCGCGCCGTCGCGCAGCAGCCGGACCGCGTACGCGGTCAGCTCGCTGGCCGCCAGCCCGGTCGGATGGCCGTGGGTGAGACCGGCCTGGAGCTGGGCCAGCCCGGCCATCGTGTCCAGGTCGACGTCGAGCAGCCCGACCGGGGTGACGCGCATGTTCGCGCCGCAGCCCTTGGAATCGGCGACCGTGGCCTCCTGCCAGCGGGCGCCCCGGGCCAGCTCGGCGCAGGCCCGCAGGCAGGTCATGCCGGGGGCACGGTTGTTCTCCGGGCTGACCGACCAGTCGACGAAGCGCTGCCGCAGCAGCGGCTCCACCGCACCGGCCGTGTACGCGGGCGCGTCGTGCAGCGCCCACGCCACGGCCAGCGCCATCTGAGTGTCGTCGGTGACCAGGGCCGGATCGCCGGTCAGCTCACGCGGACCGGCCGGGCCGTAGCGCCGGACGATCTCGGTGACGGTGAGGAACTCGGTCGGCTTGCCCAGGGCGTCGCCGAAGGCCAGGCCGAACAGCGAACCGGCGGCGCGGCCGGTGGCGGTGGAGGCGGTCACGGTGGCGATCATGCCTCCGCCGCGCAACTTGCGGAAGATCAGTCCCAGCAGAGGCAGAACGGGTGGCCGACCGGGTCGGCGTAGACCCGGAAGCCCTCCCCCTCACCCGGCAGCCGTCGCGCGCCGAGCGCCAGCGCCGCCTTCTCGGCCGCCTCGATGTCGTCGACAGTCACGTCGAGGTGGAACTGCTGCGGCCGGGCCGGGTCGGGCCAGTCGGGGGTGCGCAGGCCGGGCGCCCGCTGGAAGGCCACCCGCGGCTGGTGCCCGGGCGGGCCGCCGAGCACCACCCACTCGTCGCCGTCGGAGTCCTCCTCCACCAGGGGCAGGCCGAGCAGCTCGGAGTAGAAGGCGGCGAGCGCGTGCGGATCGGGGCAGTCGATCACTGTGGAACGCAGTCGTCCAATCATGCCGGTCATCGTGCCCGGCGGGTACGACGGAAAAACGTCAGTCCTCGGCGAGCCGCCGGCCGGCGTCGCGGCAGGCGGCGAGCACCGCGCGGGCGTACCCCGGGGTGGCGCCGGCCAGGCCGCACGCGGGGGTGACCACCACCTGCTCGGCCAGCCGGCGGCGGGGGAAGCCGAGCTGGTCCCAGACGCGCCGGATGCGGTCGGCGACCTCGGCCGACGTCGGCGCCCGGCCGGAGGCCGGCGGCAGCGTCGGCGCGGCGCCGGCGAGCAGGCCGAGCCCGGCGTCGATCGCCTCGCCGAGCGGGTCGAGGTCGGTGACCAGCGACAGGTCGAGCGCGACGCCCACCGCGCCGGTGGAGCGGATCAGCTCCAGCGGCGCGTCCGGCGCGCAGCAGTGCACGAGCGCCGGGACGCCGGCCGCCTCGATCACGTCGCGCAGCAGCGCCCGCGCGACCTCGGTCTCCACCGGCCGGTGGGTGCCGAAGCCGCTCTCGGTGGGCACCCGGCCCGCCAGCACCGCCGGCAGCGACGGCTCGTCGAGCTGGAGCAGCACCGAGGCGCGAGGCAGCCGCCGGGCCACCGCCTCGACGTGCCCGCGCAGCCCTTCGCCGAGCGAGCCGGCGAGGTCGCGTACCGCTCCGGGGTCGCGCAGCATCCGGCCGCCGATCGGCAGCTCCAGCGCGGCGGCGAGGGTGAACGGGCCGGCGGCCTGGACCTTGACCGGGCCGGCGTACTCCTCGGCCTGCTCGGCGAGCTGGTCGAGGTCGCGTTCCATCAGGTCGCGGGCGCGGCGCAGGTCGCGGCCGGGGCGCGGGGCGATCCGCCAGCGGGCCGCGTACAGCTCGACCGGGAGTTCGACGAGCAGACCGGCGGTGCGGCCGACGATGTCCGCGCCCGGCCCCCGGGCGGGCAGCTCGGGCAGGTGCGGCAATGCGGGCAGCTCGCCGAGCACGATCCGCTGCGCCTCGGCGATGTCGGTGCCGGGCAGCGACCCGATTCCGGTCGCCGCGCCGGTGGGCCAGGGCCATGCCTGCTCAGTCACGGCCGCAGCCTATCCGCTGCCCGTCGCCGGTCAGGCGGCGGTGATGGTGGCGGAGCCGAGGACCACGTCTCCGGCCGGGTCCGGCCGGTAGGCCACGATCGCCTGGCCGGCGGCGACCCCACGGACCGGGCGGCGCAGCGACGCGCGCAGTCCGTCGGCGTCGACCTCGACGGCGGCCGGCACCACGTCGCCGTGCGCCCGGAGCTGCACCTCGCACTCGACCGGGCCGTCCGGGCGTGGCCCGCCGGTCCACACCGGGCGGGTGGCGCGCACGTCGGAGACCTCCAGCGCCTCGGCCGGGCCGACTGTCACGGTGTTCGTGGTCGGGGTGATGGACAGCACGTAGCGGGGGCGGCCGTCCGGTGCGGGACGGTCCAGGTGCAGGCCGCGCCGCTGCCCCACGGTGTACTGGTAGGCGCCGCTGTGGCTGCCCACCACCGCGCCGGTGAGCGCGTCCACCACCTGCCCCGGCGCCTCGCCGAGCCGCTCGGCCAGGAAGCCGCGGGTGTCGCCGTCGGCGATGAAGCAGATGTCGTGCGAGTCCGGCTTGTCGGCCACCGCGAGGCCACGCCGGGCGGCCTCCGCGCGCACCTCGGCCTTCGTCGAGTCGCCCAGCGGGAAGATCGACCGGTCGAGCTGGGCGCGGGTCAGCACCGCCAGCACGTACGACTGGTCCTTGGCCGCGTCGACGCTGCGCCGCAGCAGGCCGTCGGCGCCGAGCCGGGCGTGGTGGCCGGTGACCACCGCGTCGAAGCCCAGGGCCACGGCCCGGTCCAGCACCGCGGCAAACTTGATCTTCTCGTTGCAGCGCAGGCAGGGATTCGGGGTACGCCCCGCGGCGTACTCGGCCACGAAGTCGTCCACCACGTCGTCGTGGAACCGGTCGGCCATGTCCCACACGTAGAACGGGATGCCGAGCACGTCGGCGGCGCGCCGGGCGTCCCGGGAGTCCTCCAGTGTGCAGCAGCCCCGAGCGCCGGTGCGGTACGTCTGCGGGTTACGCGCCAGCGCCAGGTGCACGCCCGTCACGTCGTGCCCGGCCTCCACCGTCCGTGCCGCCGCGACGGCGGAGTCCACCCCGCCCGACATCGCCGCCAGAACCCTCACCGGCCCACTCCCCTCGTCCTCACCGAGCGTATCCGGGTCAGCGGGGCGTACGGAGGGCGGCCGCGCGGCGGGCCCGTTCCACGGCGGCCGGCAGCGCCGCGATCAGCGCGTCCACGTCCGCGCCGGTGCTCGTGTGCCCGAGCGTGAAGCGCAGCGAGGACCGGGCGCGGTCGTCGTCGGCGCCCATCGCCAGCAGCACGTGGGAGGGCTGGGCCACCCCGGCGGAGCAGGCCGACCCGGTCGAGCAGGCGATGCCCTGGGCGTCCAGGAGCAGCAGCAGCGCGTCCCCCTCGCAGCCGGGGAAGGAGAAGTGCGCGTTGCCCGGGAGCCGGTCGGCCGGGTCGCCGTTGAAGATCACCTCGGGGACGGCCTGCCGGACCCGCTCGACCAGCTCGTCGCGGAGCGCGGCGACGCGGGCGGCGTACTCCTGCTGGCCCTTGACCGCGCTCTCGACGGCGACCGCGAACGCGACGATGCCCGCGGTGTCCAGTGTCCCGGAGCGTACGTCGCGCTCCTGGCCGCCGCCGTGCAGCAGCGGGGTGGCCGCCACGTCGCGGGCCAGCAGCAACGCGCCCACACCGGCCGGGCCGCCGAGCTTGTGCCCGGTCACGGTGAGCGCCGACACGCCGCTGGCGGCGAAGTCGACTGGCACCTGCCCGACCGCCTGGATGGCGTCGGTGTGGAACGGCACCCCGTGTTCGGCGGCGACTGCGGCCAGCTCGGCGACCGGCTGGACGGTGCCCACCTCGTTGTTGGCCCACATGGCGGTGACCACCGCGACGCGCTCGCCGTGCTCGGCCAGCTCGGCACGCAGCCGCGCCGGGTCGAGCCGCCCGGCCGCGTCGACCGGAAGCCAGCCGGCCTGCGCGCCCTCGTGCTCGACCAGCCAGTCCACCGCGTCGAGGACGGCGTGGTGCTCGACCGCGCTGGAGACCACCCGGACCCGGTCGGCGCGGGCGGCGCGGCGGGCCCAGAAGACGCCCTTCACGGCGAGGTTGTCGCTCTCCGTGCCACCGCCGGTGAAGATCACCTCGGAGGGGCGGGCGCCGAGCGCGGCGGCCACCCGCTCGCGGGACTCCTCCACCCGTCGCCGGGCCCGGCGACCCGCCGCGTGCAGCGACGAGGCGTTGCCGACCTCGCGGGCGACAGCGACGTACGCCTCGAGTGCCTCGTCCAGCATCGGGGTCGTCGCCGCGTGATCAAGGTATGCCATCACGGTTCAGCCTAACGGCCTGCGTACCCGGTGCCGGGGGCCGGACCGCCCCGTCCCACCCGGGGCGGTCCGGCCCGCTCACGCGGGAACGGCCGTGATCACGCGGGAACCGCCGTGATCACGATGTTGTCCCGGTAGCTGCGGGTCTTCGCGTCGAACGGCCCGCCGCAGGTGATCAGCGTGAGACGGGGCTTGCCGTCGCGCGCGAAGTACCGCTCCAGCGGGATCTTCGACTTCCGGTACTCCTCCCGGGCCACCACCCGGTAGGAGCGCTCGCGGCCGTCCGAGCCGGTGGCGGTCAGCTCGTCCCCCTGGCCCAGTTCACGCAGCCGGAAGAACGCCCCCTTGCCCTGCTCGGCGCTGTCCACGTGCCCGGCGATCACCACCGAGCCGGCGCCGGCCTCCAGGCCGGGCCCGTAGCGGTACCAGCCCACCTGGTCCACGCTGGGCGGCACCTCGAACTCGTCGGTGCGCTCGTTGACGCCCACCGGGTTGACGGTCGCCGTGACCCGGATCGGCGGGATGCTCAGCTTCACCGGCGGCACGATCTCGCTGTCGGCCGGCAGCGTCCCCGGGTTCACCGGGACCGAGCCGCCGCCGGTCGCCACCGGGGCCGGCGTGGGCGTGGCACTGGCCAGGGCCGTCACCTCGTCGCCGCCGACGTCCTCGGCGCTGTCGGAGCCGCACGCCACCACTGTCGCCAGGGTGAGCGCGGCGGCGCCGGCGGCCATCGCCGCCAGCGCCCCGCGGTTGCGCACCGTCATCGGCGACCGGCCCGGGCGGTTGCCGCCACCCGCGCCCCGCCGCCGACCAGGAGCAGCACGCCGGCTCCGGCCAGCACGTACCACCAGGTGTCCACGCCGGTGCCGGCCTGGCCGCCGGTGCCGCTGGGCACGCCGCCCGGCGCCGAGTGCAGGCCGTTGACGGTCTGGGCGACCACGCTCAGGTTCTTCGCCTCGGCCGAGCCGATCGCGTAGACGATGGTGGCGGTGCCCTCCTTCAGGTTCAGGTCGGCCGGGCCGATGGCGACGGTGTCGGTGCCGGCGAGCACCACGTCCGCCTCGACCGAGCCGGCGGCCACGTCCGCCTTGGCCTCCTTCGGGTTGGTCAGGCCCTCGAAGACCGGCTTGCCGCCGGCCCGCACGTCGACGGCCGGGGCGGCGGCGGTGTGCCGGACGATCAGCCGGGCCTTGCCGGCGCCCACCTTGGACACGTCGTTGACGAACGGGGTGATCTGCGGCTCGCCTGCGGCGCTCAGGTGGGCGGCGAGGCTGATGTTCGCCCCGCCCGGCACCGCGGCGTCGTCCACCTTCAGGATCGCCTTGTCGATCGCCTCACCGGGCTTGGTCAGGGCGATGTCGTAGTCCCCCTCGGGCAGGGTGAGCGGGCCGGCCACGTCGCCGGGCTTGAAGTTGTTCAGCGTCTTCTCGCCGTTGACGTACACGTCGACCGGGGTGTCCGGGATGCCGTGGACCACGGAGACCTTCGACGAGGCGGCGTAGGCCGGGCTCATGGTGGCGGCGCCGACGCCGGCGAAGGTGAGGGCGGCCACCGCGCCGCCCGCGGCGACCCGACGGAACATCGCGTACTGCATTGTCTGCCTCCTGGTGGTTGGTGCTGATTCGTCAGGCCTGGCTTGCAGAACGGGTTACGCCGGCTCCGTCGCCCCCGGATGCGGCCGGATCCGATTTCTTTTTCCCGTCTCCGGGCGCATCCGCCGGAGGCTCCGGCGACGAAGGAGAGGTGACGAGGGTCGTGACGGGACACACCGGGAGAGTGGGGCGGGGGCTGTGGGAGTTACAGTCGGGCATGCCCCACGGAAGGCGAGCCGCCCGGTGACGGCGGCCAGGCAGGGCCCCGAACCGCCGGGCGAGGACGACCTCGCCACCCGGTTCCGCGACGGCGACGAGGCGGCCCTGCGAGAGGCGTACGACAGGTACGGGCGGGCGGTGCTGCACCTGGCCACCACGACGCTCGTGAACCGCAGCGACGCCGAAGACGTGACCCAGGCGACGTTCGTCGCCGCCTGGCTCGGCCGGGAGACGTTCGACCCGGCGAAAGGCTCATTGGTCGGCTGGCTGCTCGGGATCGGGCGGCGCAAGGTGGTCGACCGGATCCGGGCCGCGGCCCGGGAGACCCGGGTGGTCGAGACGGTGAAGCAACTGCCGGAGCCGGTCTCCACCGGCCCCGACCCGGACACCGTGGTCGACCGGCTGGTGGTCGCCGACGAACTGGCCCGGCTCCCCGACGAACAACGCCGGATGCTCGAGCTGGCGTTCTACGACGACCTGACACACCAGCAGATCGCGGCGGTGACCGGAGTGCCGTTAGGCACCGTCAAGAGTCACATCAGACGCGGCATGCAGAGCCTGAAACGCAGATGGGAGGTGGACGGTGCAGCACCTGGACCACGACCGGCTGGTCTTTCTGGCGCTCGGTGAGAGCGAGGCGGCTGACGGCGAGGCCACCCATCTGGACACCTGCGACCACTGCCGGGGCGAGATGGAGACGCTCCAGCACGTCGCCGGGCTCGGCGCCGGCACCCAGGGCCTGGCCGACCTGCCCGACCCGCCGGAGCACATCTGGCAGGGCATCGTGGCCGAGATCCGGGCCGCCGAGGAGCTGCCGGCGCTGACCGAGCGGCGTCTGCCGCGCCCGGCCGACCCGGTGGAGCCGGCCGCCGTACCCGTCGTGGCACGTCGTCCGCGGCGGAGCCGGCGCTGGCCGGGGTGGGCGACCACGGCGGTCACCGCCACCGCCGCCGCGGTGATCGGCGTGGCCGGCACCGCCGCGGTGCTCGGCGGTGGCGGCGGTGAGCAGACGGACCCAGAGCCACCGGTGGTGGCCAGCGCGCCGCTCGCCGCGTTCGGTTCGACGCCGAAGGACGCCTCCGGCGACGCCCGGGTGCTCGGTGACAACCGGTTGCATCTGCACGTGACGAATCTCCCGACCGTTCCGGGGTACTACGAGGTCTGGCTGATCGATCCGAACACGATGAAGATGTTCTCCGTGGGTACGCTGAGCAACGGATCAGGGGACGCGCTGCTGCCGATTCCCCCGAACGTCGACCTGCGTACCTACACCGTGGTCGACATCAGCGCCGAGCAGTACGACAACAAGCCCGATCACTCCGGTGACAGCCTCCTGAGGGGCACCCTGACGGGCTGATCGGCGGGCCGGCTCAGCTCCCCGGCCCGCCGATCAGCTCCCTACGAGAAAGGCCGCCGCCCGGTGCACCGGGCGGCGGCCTCTTCATGCCACGCTCACTTGCGCTTGCGGATCTCCTCGGCGGCCTGCGGGACGACCTTGAACAGGTCGCCGACCACGCCGTAGTCGGCCAGCTCGAAGATCGGCGCCTCGGCGTCCTTGTTCACCGCGACGATGGTCTTCGAGGTCTGCATGCCGGCCCGGTGCTGGATCGCGCCGGAGATGCCCAGCGCGACGTAGAGCTGCGGGGAGACCGTCTTGCCGGTCTGGCCGACCTGGAACTGGTGCGGGTAGAAGCCGGAGTCGACTGCCGCGCGGGACGCGCCGACCGCGCCGCCGAGCAGGTCGGCCAGCTCCTCGACCAGCTTGAAGTTGTCGGCGTTGCCGACACCGCGACCGCCGGAGACGACCACCGACGCCTCGGTCAGCTCGGGGCGGGAGCCCTTCTGCTCGGCGACCCGGTCGACGACCTTGGCCAGCTTGTCCGCGTCGGTGACCGACACGGTGAGCTGCTCGACGGCCGGGGTCGCCGCGGCCGGAGCCGGGGCGAGCGAGTTCGGCCGGACGGTGACCAGCGGCAGGCCCTTGGTGACCTTGGACTTGACGATGGTGGAGCCGGCGAACGCGACCTGGGTCGCGGTGCCGTCGGCGGCCAGGCCGACCACGTCGGTCAGGATGCCGTTGTCCAGCTTGACCGCCAGGCGGGCGGCGATCTCCTTGCCCTCCTGGGACGAGGCGAGCAGCACGGCGGCCGGCTGGACGCGCTTGACCAGCTCGGCGACCACGGTGGCCTTCGGGGCGACCAGGTAGCCGTCGATCTCCTCGCCCTCGGCGGCGTAGATCTTCTCCGCGCCGTACTCGCCGAGCTTGGCGCTCAGCGCCTCGGCGGCGCCGGCGCCCCCGAGGACGACAGCGCTCGGGGTGCCCAGCTCGCGGGCGAGGGTGAGCATCTCCAGGGTGACCTTCTTGACGCCGAACTCCCGGGTGGCTTCGACGACGACGAGAACCTCAGACATGTCCCAGACCTCTCACACGAACTTCTCGGTGGCGAGGAACTCGACCAGCTTCACGCCGCCCTCGCCCTCGTCGGTGATCTTCTCGCCGCCGGAGCGCGGCGGGCGCTTGGAGTGCTCGACCACGGCGCTGGTGGCGCCGTCGAAGCCCACCTCGGCCGGGGCCACGCCCAGGTCGCCCAGGGAGAGCGTCTGCACCGGCTTCTTCTTGGCCGCCATGATGCCCTTGAAGGACGGGTAGCGCGGCTCGTTGATGGTGTCCCAGACGGAGACCACGGCCGGGGTCGAGGCGGTGACCACCTCGTAGCCCTCCTCGGTCTGCCGCTCGACGGTCAGGTTCGCCCCGTCGACGGTGAGCTTGCGCGCGCCGGTCAGGGCGGCCACGCCCAGCCGCTCGGCGATCATGTGCGGCATGACCTGCACCCGGCCGTCGGTCGACTCGGCGCCGCAGATGACCAGGTCGGCGTTGAGCTGACCGAGGGCGGCGGCGAGCACCTTCGAGGTGGCCACCGCGCAGGAGCCGTGCAGGGCGTCGTCGACGACGTGGACGGCCTTGTCCGGGCCCATGGAGAGCGCCTTGCGGATCGACTCGGTCGCCCGGTCCGGACCCATGGTCAGGATGGTGACCTCGCCGCCGTGCGCCTCCTTGATCTTCAACGCCTCCTCGATGGCGTACTCGTCCATCTCGTTGATGACGTTGTTCGCCGAACCGCGGTCGACGGTGTTGTCGTCAGAACGCAGGTTGCGGTCCGCGCCCGAATCGGGCACCTGCTTGACGAGTACGACGATGTTCATCGCGCTTCGACGACCCTCCTGTTTGGTGTAGCGATCACTCGCCCGGTCACGGGCGCAGCCTCCCGCGTGACGCAACGTGGGTCAACCGCGGGCAGCTGTGCACTTCCCCACGAGCGCAATGTTACCCGCAAGTAGCATGGCCACCCCGGCGGGCCGGAGTGACGCAACTCACCACCGTCACGCCGGCTCGGCCAGCGCCTGCCTGATCTTCTCGATCGCCGCCGCCTCGGCCGGTTCGATCCCCCGGTGCGCCTGCGCCACCCGCTCCGCCGCGGCCAGCACCACCGACCGGTACGTCTCGACGTCGCCCGGCGACTTGGCGCGCAGGATCTCCACCGACCGGCCCAGAGCGGGCAGCACCACCGACTCGATCTCCATGACCGAGTCCCGGGGGAGCTGCGGCAGCGGCCCGGTGGTCAGCGCCTCCTTGACCACGCCCCCCACCTCGGCGAGCGCGCCGGAGGCGGCGAAGCTCTCCCGCACCATGGCCAGCACCCCCGGCACGGCGTTGGAGACCAGGAACACCGCACCGAACGCGCCGGTCTTCAGGGTGAGCCGCTCGTCCGCCGTCAACCGTTCCATGATCACGGAGTGTAGACGTACGGCGTGGAGGTGGTGACCGCAACGAGTCCGAGCCGCTCCAGGATGGGGCGGCTGTCCGGCGAGCAGTCGACCTGGAGCAGCGTCTTGCCGCGCTGCTGCGCCAGCCGCGCCCGGTACGCCACGAGCGCCCGGTAGATGCCCTTCCCGCGCCACTGCGGCAGCGTCGAACCGCCCCAGAGGCTGCCGAAGCCGGTGCCGCGCTGATAGCGGATCCAGCCGGCGCTGACCACCGTCTCGCCCGCCTCCGCCACCACGATCGTGATCGACTGCGGGTCCGCCTCGATCTCCCGGGCGAGGCCGATCACCAGGTGGCTGCGGTCGTCGTGCCAGACCTCCTCCTCCATGGCGGCGATCCGCTCCAGGTCGGCCCGGCTGGTGACCTCGCGCAGGCGTACTCCCTCGGGGAGCACCGGGACGGCGGCGGCGAGCGGCGCGACCGGCCCGACCACGACGGTCTCCTGGTCCTCCGGCACGAACCCGGCGGCGCGCAGCCGGTCGGCCAGGTCGGCCGGCTCGTCGTGACCGGCGAGCTTCCACTCGACCGACTCGCCCCGGGCCCGGAAGACCTCGACCTGCCGGGCGATGAGCGCGTCCAGCTCGGCGCCGGCCAGGCCGTCGAGCGTCCGGTAGGTGAGGAAGCCGCGGTGGTCGAGACCGAGCACGCGGAACAACGGGCCGTCGCGCTCCACCGTCACCCCGGCCGGCAGCGGGTCCGGCAGCTCCGGTCGGACCTGGTTGTCGTAGGCGTCGCGCAGCTCGCGCGCGTCAAGATCGGTCATCCCCTCAGGCTAGGCGCGGGGCAAAGCGGATAATCGGCGGCGTGTGGGAGTCGATCAAGAGCTGGTTCGACAGGCGTGAGCTGCGTTCGGTCGGCACCCCGCCGGACTACCGCTTCTCGCTGGCGAACGAACGGACGTTCCTGGCCTGGCTGCGAACGGGTCTCGCGCTGGTGGCGGGCGGGCTGGCCGCCGCGCAGTTCCTCCCCCCGCTGCGCCTGGCCCACCTGCGCGAGGCGCTGGCGATCGTCCTGCTGCTGCTGGGCGCGGCCGTCTCGATCCGGGCGGTCGACCACTGGGCGCGCACCGAACGCGCCATGCGGCTCAACGAGGAGTTGCCCGCGTCCCGCTTCCCGGCCGTGCTGGCGCTGATCGTCGCGGTCGGCGCGCTGCTGCTGGTGGCCGCGGTACTGCTGGGCGGCGCGGGGTGACCCGAGATCCCGGCCTGCAGCCCGAGCGCACCCGGCTGGCCTGGCGGCGGACGCTGCTCACGCTGACCGCGGTGCTGCTGCTCCAGCTCCGGCCGGCGTTCAGCGGCCGGGCCGCGGACGCGGCGCCGGCCGGGGTCGCGGTAGTGCTCTGGCTCGCCGTGCTCGTGGTGACCTGGCACCGGGCCACCGGCACCGGACCGCGCCGGTTCGACAGCTGGTCGGTGCCGCTGACCGCGCTCGGTGCGGCCGGGCTGGCGGTGCTCGGCGTGGCGCACGTGCTCGGCGGGGTGCACTGACGTGTGCCGGTGAGCCATCATGAGGCATGGCCCGCCTCTACGTGCTGCTCTTCCTGGTTCAGATCGTCCTCGCCGTGTGCGCGCTGATCAGCTGCCTCTCCGCCGACGAGGAGAAGGTCAAGGCGCTGCCCCGGATGATCTGGGTGCTGATCATTCTGTTCTTCCCGCTGGTCGGCTCGATCGCCTGGTTCCTGGTGGGCCGCGAGCGCCCGGCCGGGACCGACGGCGCCACCGGAACGTTCCGTCCCGCCGCCCCGTCCCGCCGCCCGCTCGCCCCGGACGACGACCCGGAGTTCCTCGCCTCGCTGGACGAGCGTTCCCGCCGCGAGGACCAGGAACGGCTGCGGCTGTGGGAGGAGGACCTGCGCCGCCGCGAGGAGGAGCTGCGCGGCCGCCCGGACGACAGGGACCGCCCCGAGGTCTGACACGCGCCGCGGGCCGCCCGCCGGTCATCCGGCGGGCGGCCCGCACGCGCCGTGTTCAGGCCAGGTTCGACGAACGGGGGTACGCGTCAGCGGGGTCGGTCAGCACGTTCACCAGGTACGGCACGCCCGAGTCGAACGCACGCCCCAGCGCGGGCCCGAGGTCGGCCGCCTTCTCCACCGTCTCGCCCGCACCGCCGAGCGCCTCGACCACCTTGTCGTAGCGCAGGCCGGGCTGGAGGTCGGCGGCCACGTCGTAGCCGTACATCGCCCGCATCGGGTGCTTCTCCAGCCCCCAGATGCCGTTGTTGCCGACCACGATCACCACCGGCAGCTTCTGCCGGACCAGCGACTCCACGTCCATCAGCGAGAAGCCGGCCGCGCCGTCGCCCATCAGCACGCAGATCTGCCGGTCCGGGTGGCTGACCCGGGCGCCCATCGCGTAGCCCATGCCGGTGCCGAGGCACCCGTACGGGCCGGGGTCGAGCCAGGTGCCGGGCTGGGCCGGCTCCAGGTACCTCCCGGCGTACGACACGAAGTCGCCGCCGTCGCCGATGGTGATGGCGTCCGGTGCGAGCGCCCTGCGCAGCTCGCCGTAGATCCGGGCCGGGCGGATCGGGTCGCTCTCGGCCGCCATCTCCTGCGCGTCCCGGGCCTTCGCCGCGTCCTCGGCGGTCCGCAGCTCGGCGATCCAGTCGGCGTGGTCGGCCCGGTCACCGGTGTGGTCGGCGAACGCGCCGAGGATCAGCCGCAGGTCACCGGCGGGCGCGGCGGCCGGCTGCACGTGCCCGGCCCGCTGGCTGGGCGCGTCCACCACGTGCACGACCTGGGCGTCGCCGAAGTCGCCGAAGGAGAGCCGGAAGTCCAGCGGGGTGCCGATCACCGCGACCACGTCGGCGCCCTTGAGCGCGACCCGGCGGGCCTTGGCGAAGGCGAGCGGGTGCTCCGGCGGCAACGCGCCCCGGCCCATGCCGTTCGTGAACACCGGCACCCGCAGCGACTCGGCGGCGGCGCGCAGCGCCTCGACGGCGTCGCCCGCGTACACGTCCGAACCGGCGATGATCACCGGCCGGGACGCGCCGGCGATCAGGCGGGCCGCCTTCGCCACCTCGTCCGGGTCCGGCTCGATCGGCGCGGGCGGGGTGACCGACGGCAGGTCGGCGTCACCGACCGAGAAGACCGCCTCCAACGGGAAGTCCAGGAACACCGGGCCCCGGTGCGGGGTGAGCGCGGTGGTCAGCGCCGCCGACACCGCGCGCGGGATGTCGTCGGCGCTGAACACCGTCTCGGCGTGCTTGGTGACCGGCGCGACGAGCGGCAGGTGGTCCATCTCCTGCAGGCTGCCCGAGCCCCAGCGGAACTGCGGCGCCCGCCCGCCGAGCACCAGCACCGGCGAGGCGTTGAAGAACGCGCTGGTCAGGCCGGACACCCCGTTGGTGACGCCGGGACCGGCGGTGAGCACGGCCAGGCCCGGGCGGCGCTGGAGCTTGGCCACCGCCTCGGCGGCGAACACCGCCGACTGTTCGTGCCGCACGTCGTAGAGGGGGAAACCCGCCTTGTGCGCGGCGTCGTAGAGCGGGAAGACGTGCCCGCCGGAGAGCGTGAACATCTCCCGTACGCCGTGCGCGCGTAGTGCCGCGAGTGCCAGATCGCCCCCGTGGCCCTCGATCCGCTCCGTCATGCCATTCCCCTTCGTCGACCGACCGGGGTCACGCTACTGGCCGGTATCGCGGATGTGAACAGCTCTCGCGTCAGCGACCGGTGAAGCCCGGCTTGCGCTTCTCCACGAACGCGGCCATGCCCTCACGCCGGTCGTCGGTGGCGAACAGCGCCGCGAAGAGCTGGCTCTCCCAGGCCAGGCCCGAGGTGAGGTCCATGTCCAGACCACCGTCGACAGCCGCCTTCGCCGCGCGCAGCGCCTGCACCGGCCCGGTCAGGAACGGCTTCACGTACGCCACGGCGGCGTCGTAGACCTCGGCGGCCGGAACCACCCGGTCGGCCAGACCGATCCGCAGCGCCTCGGCGGCGTCGACCATCCGCCCGGTCATGATCAGGTCCTTGGCGCGGGCCGGGCCGACCAGGCGGGCCAGCCGCTGGGTGCCGCCGGCGCCGGGGATGATGCCGAGCTTGATCTCCGGCTGGCCGAGCTTGGCGTCCTCGGCGACGATCCGCCAGTCGCAGGCCAGCGCCAGCTCGCAGCCGCCGCCGAGCGCGTACCCGGTGATCGCCGCGACCACCGGCTTCGGGATGCGGGCGATCGCGCCGAGCGCGCTGGACAGGTCGGCCGCACGCTCCGCCATGTCCACGTAGGACATGTCGGCCATCTCCTTGATGTCCGCACCGGCCGCGAAGACCTTCTCGCCGCCGTACACGATCACGGCGCGGACCTCGGCGTCGGCGGTGGCCGCCGACGCGGCGGCGCGCAACTCCTCCTGCACCTGGGTGTTCAGCGCGTTCATCGGCGGCCGCTCCAGCCGGATGGTGCCGATGCCGTCCTTCACTTCCAGCCTGACGAACTCGCCCACGCTGCCCTCACTTCCTCGTCGAAGTCGCGTGCCAACCTTACGACTCGCCTCGTTGGGGTAGACAGTGTGGTGTCGGCGACTCCCCAGGTCGCCGCGCCGGAGTCGCCGCCGCCCCGCCACCGGGAGTGAGGCCATGATCACCTACTACGACGACCGCTCCGTCCAGGTCACCTCCACAGCGGTACGGGTGGACGGGCGCAGCTACCCGCTGGCCGAACTGACCACCGTGTGGCACCGGCGGGGCGACCGCTCCTGGCGGGTGCTGGCCGGACGCGGCGCGATCGGGGCCGCGCTCGCCGGGCCGCTGGTGGCCGCCGTGCTGGGCATCGCGCTGGCCGTGTGGCTCCAGCGTTCGGCGGTGGTCACGATCGCCATCGTCGGCGCCTCGGTGCTGCTCGGCCTCGCGGTCGGGCCGCTCGCCGACTTCCTCTTCGAACACCTGGACCGCTCGTACGCCCGGGGCAGCCGGGAGATGGAGATGTGGGCGCAGTGGCGGGGCCGGCCGGTACGGCTACTGCACACCCGCGACGCGATGCGCTTCGGCCAGGTCTACCGGGCGGTGCAGCGGGCCATGGAGAGCCTGCCGTCCGCACCGAGCCGTCCGGGGCCGGGTCGGGCCGCGCCGGGCCCTTCCACGCCGGGCCCTTCCACGGCGGGTCAGAACGTGATCGGCTCGTCCGGCAGCAGGCCGAGCCCGCGCAACAGGCCGTAGGTGTCCTGCTCGCCCCAGAACTGCACGATCCGGCCGCCGGCCAGGCGGTACATCTTGCAGGCGCTCTGCACGGTGGTCGCCCCTGTCGCGTCCCGCCGGTACGTCTGCGCCAGCGACACCACCACCCGGTCCCCGGCCGCGAAGATCTCCCGGATCTCCTGGTCGAGCACGGTCAGGCCGGGCGAGGAGACGGCTGCCTCGGGGTAACGCCGGCCGCGTACCGCGGTGCCGGAGCCGTAGATCTCCACGTCCTCGTCGACCACCTCGGCCAGTTCGGCCAGATCCTTCGTGACGAATGTGCGCAGGTAGCGCTTGACCACCTCGACGTTGCGCGCCTGCTCGTCACCCGCGGTTCCGGCCCCGTTCCGGTCCGTCATGCCGCCAGCCTAGCGGCGCGCGATCGCCGACGCCGCCCCGCGCGGTTACGCTGATTCATGGTCCTCTATTACCGGGACGACGCCGTGCAGGTCACCTCCGAGGCGATCCACGCGGGCGGTCAGGCCGTCGCGCTCGCCGACGTCACGTACGTCTGGCACGCGCGCGGCACCACCACGCTCGCCGTACGGGGGCGGGTGCTGGGCCGTGGGGTGCTGGTCCTGCTGCTGTCGCTGCCACCCCTTGTCGCTGTGGTCTGTGTGCTCTCGCTGGCCTGGTCCGCGCAGGACCGGGGCGAGTGGAAGCTCGCCCTGATCATCCTGGCCGCGTTCGTGGTGGCCGGGCTGGCGCTCACCCCGTTCCTGGAGGTGCCGCTCGGCTGGCTGGACCGCTCCTACGAGCGCGGCAACCGGGTGCACGAGCTGTGGGTGCAACACCACGGCCGGGAGACGATGCTGGTCCGCACGCCGGACGCGCTGCGGTTCGGGCAGATCTACCGGGCCGTGCAGCGGGCCGTCGAGCAGGGCGACCTGCGGTGAGCCGGCCCGGCGCGCGGCGGCCACCTCATCCGGCGGCACTGGCCGCGACGCCGCACACTGGATGTCATGGCGATCCCTCTCCCCCGGCCCGGCGCGCTGCTCGGCCTCACCCGTACCGCAGTGGACCAGGCGCTCGGCTCGGCCGCCACGGTGGCCTCGGTACCCGCCCGCGCCTTCGCCGTCCTCGACCAGGTGGAGGCGCTGGTCCGGCGGATCGACGGGGTGGTGGACCGGATCGAGGGCACGCTCGACCGCACCGACCGGGTGCTCACCGACGCCGAGACGGCGGTCCGCGAGGTGGCGGTGATCAGCGCCGCCGCCACCGCGGCGATCGACACGGCGACCGAGGTGGCCGCGGCGGCGACCGTCGTGGTCGGCGAGGCGCAGCGGGTCTCCGAGGCGGCGGCCGCCGTGGTCGGCGAGGCCGACCGGGTGGCCCGGACCGCGGCCGGTGTGGTGACCGAGGCGGAGACGGTGACCGCGCGGGCGGCGGGCACCCTCGCCACCGCCGAGAAGGCGACGGGCGTCGCGACCGAGCTGCTGACCGCGTACGAGGCGACGCTGCGCCGGGCCGCGCCGATGGCGGCGCGTTTCGTGGAGCAGCTCAGCCCGGAGGAGGTGACCGCCGCGATCCGGCTGGTGGACGAGTTGCCGAAGCTCAAGGACCATCTCACCTCGGACGTGCTGCCGATCCTGGCCACGCTGGACCGGGTCGGCCCGGACCTGCACGACCTGCTGGACGTCACACGCGATCTCAAGCTCGCGGTCGCCGGCATCCCCGGGCTCGGCATGCTGCGCCGCCGCGGCGAGCGCCTCACCGACGAGGTGTAAGGAAGGGCCCCTTCTTAACGCCTCCGGTAGTAAAAGGGGCCCTTCCTAACACCCGGGGAACAGCTCGTCGATCTCCGCGCGGTGCGGCAGCGCCACCGAGGCGCCGAGCTTGCGCACGCACGCCGCACCGGCCGCCGCCGCCCAGCGCACCGCGTCGGCCAGGCCCCGGCCCTCGCCCCAGGCCACCGCGAGCGCGGCGGTGAACGCGTCCCCGGCGGCGGTCGAGTCGACCACGTCCACCGGCACCGCCGGCACGTGCGCCGCCGGCCGGTCCCGGTCGACGTACCAGGCGCCGTCGCCGCCGAGCGTGAGCACCGCCCGGGGCACCAGGTCGAGCAACGCCGCCGGCTCGTCGCGCCCGCGACCGGTGAGCGCCTGCGCCTCCGGCTCGTTCACCACGAGCAGGTCGGTGGCCGCCAGCAGCTCGGCCGGCACCGGCCGGGCCGGCGCGGCGTTGAGCACCACCCGGGTACCGGCGGCCCGGGCCGCCAGCGCCGCCTCGGTCACCGTCTCGACCGGCACCTCCAGCTGCGCGACCAGCACATCCGCATCGCGTACGGCGGAGAGCTCGTCGGCGGTCAGCGACGTGAACGCGGCGTTCGCGCCGGGCATGACCAGGATGGCGTTCTCCCCCGCGCCGCCGACCATCACCAGCGCGACGCCGGACGGGCCGTAGACCACCCGCAGGTGGCCGGTGTCCACGCCGGCCGCTGTCATCCGGGCGCGCAGCGTCACGCCGAACGAATCCGAGCCGATCGCGCCGAGGAAGACGCAGGACGCGCCGGCGCGTACCGCGGCGACCGCCTGGTTGGCGCCCTTGCCGCCGGGCAGCATGACGAAGTCGTCGCCCAGCACCGTCTCGCCGGGCCGGGGCAGGGCGGCGCCGATGCCGACCAGGTCCATGTTGGCGCTGCCGACGACGGCGATCCGGGTCTGCGGCACTCTGTCGTCCCGTCGCTCAGGCGGCGCGGGCGGCCCAGCGGTCGCCGGACCGCGTGACCACCAGCGGCAGGCCGAACGTCTTCGACAGGTTGTCGGCGGTGAGCACGTCGGCGAGCAGGCCCTGCGCCACCACGCCGCCGTCGCGCAGCAGCAGCGCGTGGGTGAAGCCCGGCGGGATCTCCTCGACGTGGTGGGTGACGAGCACCATGGCCGGCGCGTCCGGGTCGTACGCCAGCTCGGCCAGCCGGGCCACCAGGTCCTCGCGCCCGCCCAGGTCGAGCCCGGCGGCGGGCTCGTCGAGCAGCAGCAGCTCCGGGTCGGTCATCAGCGCGCGGGCGATCTGGACACGCTTGCGCTCGCCCTCGGACAGCGTGCCGTACGTGCGGTCGGTGAGGTGGCCGACGCCGAGCTGGCGCAGCAGCGCGGCGGCGCGCGCCACGTCGGTGCGGTCGTAGCTCTCCCGCCAGCGGCCGACCACTGACCAGGCGGCGGTCACCACCACGTCGACGACGCGCTCCTCGGCGGGGATCCGCTCGGCGAGCGTCGCGGTGGACAGGCCGATGCGGGTACGCAGCTCGTTGACGTCGGTACGGCCGATGCGCTCGCCGAGCACGTGCGCGACGCCGCTGGTCGGGTGCAGCCGCCCGGCGGCCAGGTTGAGCAGCGTGGTCTTGCCCGCGCCGTTCGGTCCGAGCACCACCCACCGTTCGTCCAGCTCGACCCGCCAGTCGACGTCGTGCACCAGCGCGGTGCCGGAACGCTTGACGACGACTCCGTCGAGGCTGACCACCAGATCCGCGTCCACGGTCGAGGGGGCGGGGGCGCCCGGGGCGCCGGGGATCAGGTCACCAGTCACCGCTCCATCCAATCACGCAACCGGCCCGGCGCCCCCCACGGGCGGCGCCGCCGCCATAGGGTGGGGCGCCGTGTCGTTGGTCACCGCTTCCGGAAGGACACCCATGCCCGACCGCTGCCGGGAGACGCGCAGATGAGCGCGGTCATCGAGATCGCCGGTCTCCGCAAGACGTTCCACACGCTGCGCCAGGGGCGCCGGGTCGCCGTCGACGGTTTCGACATGCTGGTCGAGGCGGGCCAGGTGCACGGTTTCCTGGGGCCGAACGGGTCCGGGAAGACCACCACGCTGCGCGCGTTGCTGGGGCTGGTCCGGCCGGACGCCGGGCGGATGCGCGTGCTGGGCGCCGAGTCACCCGAGCACCTGCCGGACGTGGCCGGGCGGGTCGGCGCGATCGTGGAGAGCCCGCAGTTCTTCGCCAACTTCACCGCGCACCGGACGCTGCGGCTGCTGGCGCTGGCCGGCGGTGTGCCGACCAGCCGGGTGGACGAGGTGCTGGAGCAGGTCGGGCTGCGCGACCGGGGCGACGAGCGGGTCAAGGGTTACTCGCTGGGCATGAAGCAGCGGCTGGCGGTCGCGTCGGCCCTGCTGAAGAACCCGGAGCTGCTGATCCTGGACGAGCCGGCGAACGGGCTGGACCCGGCCGGCATCCGGGAGATGCGTGACCTGACCCGGTCACTGGCCGAGGCCGGGGTGACCGTGTTGCTGTCCAGCCACATCCTCGCCGAGATCCAGCTGATCTGCGACCACGTGACGATCGTGAGCCGGGGGCAGCGGGTCGCGTACGGGCCGGTGGAGGAGGTGCTGGCCGGCTTCGACGAGCACCAGTGGCGGGTCCGGGTGGCCGACCCGGAGCGGGCCGGGGAGCTGCTGGGCCGGGCCGGCCTGTCGGTGGCCGTAGCGCCGGACCACCTGGTGGTGACCGGCGTGCAGGATCCGGAGACGATCAGCCGGACGCTCGGCGAGCAGGGCATGTGGGTACGCGAGCTGGTCCCGCTGCGGCCGGATCTGGAGAGCGTCTTCCTGGAGCTGACCGGCGGCCACGAGCACCTGGCGGTGCCGCGGCAGGTCGACGGCGCGCCGCCGAGCGACGGAGTGATCGACCTCGACGTCCGGGAGACCCGGGAGGTGGACGCGTGAACCTGGTCCGTGCCGAGCTGGAGCGGCTGGCCGCCCGGCGTTTCGTACAGCTCATGATGGTGCTGCTGGCTGTCGCCTTCGCGGTGACAGTGGTGACCACGCTCGCCGGTTCGCACCGGCCCGGCCCGGCGGAGCTGAGCCGGGCCCAGGCCCAGGCGGCGGAGAGCGTGCGCCAGATGGAGATGACGTACGACCGCTGCCTGCGGATCCGGGAGGGCTCGCTCCCGCCGGGCGAGAACGACTACCTGCCGCGCGACTGCGCCCAGATCGACCCGGCCCAGATCGAGGAGCTGCCGAGCGCTGCCGACTACCTCACCGGCGTGTTCGTCTTCGCCAAGGAGGCCGAGCCGCTGCTCTACTTCCTGATCGCGTTCCTGACGCTGTTCGGGTTCCTGGTCGGCGCCTCCTACATCGGGGCCGACCTGAACTCGGGCGGGGTGGTCAACCTGCTGCTGTGGCGGCCCCGGCGGCCCACTGTGCTCGCCGCGAAGCTCGGCACGCTGCTGGGTGGGCTGCTCGGCCTGTCGGTGCTGGCGTCGGCGGCGTACCTCGGGGCGTTCTGGTTGATCGGCCAGGCGTCCGGCCTGGTCGGGCGGACCGGTGGCGACTTCTGGCCGTCGCTGGCCGCGATCTGGGTACGCGGACTGGTGCTGGTGCTGCTCGCCGCAGCGCTCGGGTTCGCGGTCGCCACGCTGGGCCGGCACACCTCGGCGGCGCTCGGCACGGTGGCCGCGTACGTGGTGGTGTGGGAGCTGGGGGCGCGGCTGGTGTTCCAGATCCTGGAGGTCGGCCGGCCGGACCGGTACATGCTGTCCAGCTATCTGGCGGCCTGGCTGTCCGGTGAGGTGCGGCTGTGGGACAACAACGCCTGCGGCCCCGGGATCTCCGGCTACTGCGACGGTTCCTACACGCTGACCTGGACGTCGGGCCTGGTGGTGCTGCTCGGGCTGACCGGCGCGCTGGTTGCCGCCGCGTTCACGGTGTTCCGCCGCCGCGACCTGATCTGAGGGAGGGCCCTTTTCGGCAACTCCTTGCGAACCCTGACGCCATGATGAAGGATTCCTTCACATGGCGCCAGGGTGCACGACGCGGTCAGCCGACCGTCGAGCCGAACACCTCGTCGCGTACGGCGTCCAGCGCGGTACGCAGCGCGCCGCGCAGGATCGGCTCCTCGGTCAGCCCGGTGGTGACCACCCGGGGCCGCACGAGCGTGATAGCGGCGACCTCGTGCTGCACCCGCTCGGCCAGCGCCGCGCCGCCCGCCTGCCCGACCGCGCCGGCGAGCACCACGAGCGGCGGGTCCAGCACCACGCAGGTGCTCGCCACGCCGAGCGCCAGCCGCCGGGCCAGTTCGTCGAGCATCGGCCCACCGGCGGTGCCGGCGGCGATGGCCGCGCGTACCACATCGGCCGCCCGGGCCGCCGCGACGCCCTGCTCCGCCGCCTCCGGGCTGGCGAACCCGTGCTCGGCGGCCACAGCGCGTACCGCGTCGGCGCCGACGAGCTGCTGGAACGCCGGCTTGGCCCGCTTGGACACGTCGCGCGGGATGGGCGCGCCGGGCACCGGCAGGTAGCCGATCTCGCCGGCCGCGCCGCTGCTGCCGTGGTGCAGCCGGCCGCCCAGCATGATCGCCAGGCCGACGCCCGCGTCCACCCAGACCAGCACGAAGTCGGCGGTGTCACGGGCCGCCCCGGACTGCGCCTCGGCCACGGCGGCGAGGTTCACGTCGTTCTCGAACACCACAGGGGTGTCCAGGTCCTCGCGCAGCGCGGCGAGCAGGCCGCTGTGCCAGCGCGGCAGGTTGAACGCGAACGTGATGTCGCCGGTCTGCGGGTCGACCAGGCCCGGGGTGCCGAGCACGACGCGCCGGACGGCGGACAGCTCCGCCCCGGCGCTGCTGGCCGCCTGGACCACGGCGTTGTGGACCACCCCGACCGGGTCGTCGGTGTCCTTGGTGGACTGCTCGACCCGGCCCGCCACCGTGCCGGTGATGTCGGCGCAGGCCGCCACCACCCGCTCCGCGCCCACCTCCACGCCCACCACGTACGCGCTGCTCGGCCGGACGGCGTAGAGCTGGGCGTTCGGGCCCCGCCCGCCGGCCTGCTCGCCGACCCGGGCGACCAGGCCGCGCTCCTCCAGCCGCTCGACGAGCTGGGACGCGGTGACCTTGGACAGCCCGGTCAGCTCGCCGATCCGGGCCCGGGTCAGCGGGCCGCGTTCGAGCAGCAGCTCCAGCGCCGCACGATCGTTGAGCGCCCGCAGGAGTCGGGGGGTGCCGGGCAGCCGGGTCGCACTCATGCCAACGTCCTCAATTTTCAGTAAAGTTTTCTAACCACAAAACGCCTGCCGAGGGGTGCCCGTTAGCGTATCGGCCGCCCCCATCCGCGGAGGTCGGACGACCCGGCAGGGAAAGGGGATACTCGTGGGTCTGGATCCAGGACTGCGCCGGCTCGCGCTGGGCACGCTGCTGGCCGCATACCCGGGACCGGTCCCGCCGGACTGGGCGGTCGACCTGCTCGCCGAAGGGCTGGCCGGGCACACCCTGTTCGGCACCAACATCCACGACCCGGCCCAGGTGGCGGCGTCCACCGCCGCGCTGCGCGCCGGCCGCCCCGACGTGATCGTCGCGATCGACGAGGAGGGCGGCGACGTCACCCGGCTGGCGCACGCCACCGGCAGCCCGTACCCCGGCAACGCCGCGCTCGGCGCGGTGGACGACCCCGACCTCACCCGCCGGGTGTACGCGGCGATCGGCGCGGAACTGGCCGCGCTCGGCATCACAGTCGACCTCGCCCCCACCGTCGACGTGAACACCGCCGACGAGAACCCGGTGATCGGCACCCGCTCGTTCGGGGCGGACCCGAAGCGGGTCGCCGTCCACTCGGCCGCCGCCGTCGCCGGCCTCCAGTCGACCGGCGTGGCCGCCTGCGCCAAGCACTTCCCCGGGCACGGCGCCACAGTCGCCGACTCGCACCACGAGCTGCCCACCGTCGACGTGCCGCCGGCCGTCCTGCGGGACCGCGACCTGCCGCCGTTCGCCGCCGTGGTCGACGCGGGCGTCCGGGCGGTGATGACCGCGCACATCCGGGTGCCGGCGCTGACCGGCGACGGCCCGGCCACGTTCAGCCGCGCGGTCCTGCACGACCTGCTGCGCGTCGAGTACGGCTTCACCGGGGCGATCATCACCGACGCGCTGGAGATGAAGGGCGCCGTGCTCGCCGCCGGCGGGGTCGGCCCGGGCGCGGTCCGGGCCCTGGCCGCCGGCGCCGACCTGCTCTGCATCGGCGCCCGGGTCGACGCCGAACTGGTCGAGTCGGTGGCCGCCGAGATCGTCGCCGCGAGCGCCGACGGCCGGCGGGCGCGGGAGCGGGGCGGGGGGGCCGCCGGCCGGACCGCAGCGCTCGCCGCCGCCACCGGCGCCACCGACGCCCCGCCGCCCGCCGCCGACGGACTGGGCTACTCCGCCGCGCTGCGGGCGGTACGCGTCGAGGGCGACCTCACCCGCGACACCGCGCCCCTGGTGGTGCAGGTGCACGCCACCTCCACGATCGCCGAGGGGCGGGTGCCGTGGGGGCTCGGCCCGCACCTGGCCGCCGGCGTCGAGCAGGCCCGCGCCACTGCCGGCGAGACCGACCCGGAGCAGTTGCGGCGGCTCGCCGGGGACCGGCCCGTCGTGCTGGTCGGGCGGCACCTGCACCGGCTGCCCGGGGCGCGCGAGCTGGTCGAGGCGCTGGTCGCCACGCACCAGGTGACAGTGGTCGAGATGGGCTGGCCGGGCGCATGGCGGCCGGCGGACGCCCGCGCCTTCGTCGCCACCCACGGCGCCAGCCACGCCAACGGCCGGGCCGCCGCCGAGGTGCTCGGCCTGACCGCCTGACCCACGCCCTCACCCGGCCCGCCGCCCGGAAGGGCGGCGGGCCGCACTCTTGAACGCGTTCAAAATCTGTCGTACGCTCTGGGCGTCCGGGATTTGAACACGTTCAAGAGAGGCGACGGGGATGGACGTGAAGGTCTGGATGTACCTGGCCTACCTGACGGTGAGCATCGGCCTCACCATCTGGGTGGCGCGGGCGCTGTCCCGCAACGGGCTGGTGTTCCTGCAGGACGTGTTCGCCGACAGCCGGCTGGCCGAGGCGGTCAACAGCCTGCTGGTGGTCGGCTTCTACCTGCTCAACCTCGGCTACGTCACGGTGGCGATGAAGGAGTCCGGCCCGGTCGGCGACACCAGCCAGGCGCTGGAGCAGCTCTCGTTGAAGGTCGGGCTGGTGCTGCTCGTGCTCGGTGCGCTGCATTTCTTCAACGTCTTCGCGCTCGGCCGCTACCGGCGTGGCCGCCTGCGCCAGCAGGCCACCCACCCGCCGCTGCCGCCGGTCAGGATGCTCCCGCCGCAGGGCGGCCCCGTACCGGCGGGCCCGAACCCGCCGACCCGGTGACGTCCGCCCCGGGCGGGCACCAGCAGGATCCCACCGGGCACGGGGCCGGTGGGATCCGCTGGTTCACCGTCCTGTTCGACGCGGACTGCCCGATGTGCCGGGCCGCCCGGCGGTGGCTCGCCTCGCGCGCCCAGCTCGTACCGCTGGAGTTCGTGCCGGCCGGCTCCGCCGAGGCCCGGCGGCGCTTCCCCGGGCTCGACCACGACGCCACGCTGCGCGACCTGACGGTGGTGGCCGACACCGGCGCTGTCTACCGCGGCGACGGCGCCTGGTTCGCCTGCCTCTGGGCGCTGGCCGAGCATCGCGGTACGGCCGAACGGCTGGCCCGCCCGCACCTGCTGCCGCTGGCCCGGCGGGTGGTGGCGGCGGCGTCGACGGTCCGCGAGCGGATCCGGGAACCGGGATACGGTGACGACGATGACCGAGCAGAGTGCGCCGACGACCGCTGCGGGTGGGCAGGGGTCGACGGCCCGGGGTGAGCAGACCCGCCAGCTGATCCTGGACACCGCGATGCGGCTGTTCCGCGAACGCGGGTACGCGCGCACGACGATGCGCGCGGTCGCCCAGGAGGCGGGCGTGGCGGTGGGCAACGCCTACTACTACTTCGGCTCCAAGGAGCACCTGGTCCAGGAGTTCTACGCGGGCACCCAGCGCGAGCACCGGCAGGCGGCCGCGCCGGTGCTCGCCCGGGAGCGGGACTTCGGCCCGCGACTGGCCGGGGTGCTGCACGCGGGCATCGACGTGCTGAGCCCGTACCACGCGTTCGCGGGCGCCTTCTTCAAGACGGCGGCCGAGCCGACCTCGCCGCTCAGCCCGTTCTCCGCCGAGTCGTCGGAGCCCCGGGACATGTCGATCGCGTTGTTCCGCGAGGCGCTGACCGGCTCCGCCGTCAAGCTCGACGACGAGCTGCGCGAGGCGCTGCCCGAGTTGCTCTGGCTCGGCTACATGGGTGTGGTGCTCTACTGGGTGCACGACCGCTCGGAGGGGCAGGTCAAGACCCGGCAGCTCATCGACGGCGTGGTGCCGCTCGTGGACCGTCTGGTGGGACTGTCGCGGCTACGCGTACTGCGGCCTGTCACCCGGCAGGCGCTCGCCCTGATCCACACACTGCGTCACTGATTCCACAGACGCACGGCGCAGCGATTCCGCAGGTGAGAGTCCGTAACCGGACAGTAACCCACCCCTTGTTCACCACAGGTACTAACACATAGCGTTACCGATGTAGGGGCCTGGGGGAGAGCTGCGGACCGTGGATCCGGCCCGGGATCCACGGTCCGCGCCAAGCCGGGAGTCGGGTCGGCTCAGCGGGGGAACACGCCGAACGCGGTGAAGCCCCGATCCGGGAATCCGGCGGCCTCGGCCACCCGCGCCGATGCGGCGTTGCCGGGGTCGTGCAGGTAGGTGGGGATCGCCCCCTCGTCCAGCACCCGGCGGGCCGCCTGCGCGACCAGCCGCCGGGCCAGGCCACGCCCGCGCGCCGTCGGCACCGTACCCACCGCCATCTCGTGCCCGTACGCGTCGTGTCGCTTGATCCCCACGCCGGCCCGGTACGCGCCGTCGGCGCCCCGCACCACGAGCACCTCCCGGTCGAACAGCCGCAGCCACGGCGGCAGCCCGGGCAGCGTGGGCGGAACCCACTCCCCCACCTCGGGCAGCGGCGCCGGGTCGGTGCACCAGCGGAAGACCGAGGTGTGCGCGACGAACTCGGGCATGCCGACAGTGACCGGCAGGTCGGACAGCCACTCCCCGAGCGGCCGGTCGCGCACCAGCGTCCGTACCGCCTCGACCCGGTCGGCGGCCACCGAGAGGACGGTGCTGCCGCCCGCGGTCACCGCGACGGCCGGGCGCAGCCGCCCGTCCCAGGCCGGGCGGGCGCGGCGATAGGACCGGACCACGTGCAGCCCGGGGCCCGCCGGCCACTGCCCCAACCAGGTCGCCAGATGAAGGAAGACCCGCCGGTCGAGCACGTGATCATGGTACGCCCGGACGCCGCGCCCGTGCCCGCGGAATTCGCCGATCGCGGCGCGGTTGAGACGCGCGGCAGGTGGGTAGAGGGTCGGCACGCCAGCGACGGACGCCGATTCCTGGTCCCGCCACCGGCCGCAGGAACTCCGGCGCCTCGCGGAACCGAAGGCATCGCCCCTGCGTCATATTCATTTCCATACATGGACAAGTTTCTCTGGGACGGTAGTGGTCATGCCTCACGAACCGAATGACCGATTCCAGCAGGACGCGGAGCGCGGCTGGCGGGCTGCGGCAGACGCCGGGCGGTTCCCGGCGCAGCCGGCGTACCGCGAGGCCCGCGACCGAGGGCTCTCCTGGGCCGAACTGAACGCGCAACCGGCCGGCGCCGCCGCCCGGCGCGGCCTCACCCCCCTTTGAGAGAGCGGGCGGCGACACACCGGCCGGGCGGGCGTACCGGCCTTCGCACACCTGTGCGGTAGCGTCTTGTGGTCCGATTTCCGGCCTACGACAGGAGAAGCTCCGCGCATGGGCAAGAAGACGATCCACGTCTCCGACTTCACCGGTCAGGTGCTCAGCCCCGACGACGAGGTGGTCAAGGTCGTCGTCCTGGAGCACCCGGACCTGGTCGCCGGGCCCGTGCAGCTGGACGCCACCCCGGTCGACGTGGAGAGCATCGACGACGCGGCGCTCGACGTCGCGGTGGTGGAGATCCACGACCGGCACGGTCACGGTGAGCCGCGCCGGGTGGTGCTGACCGCCAGCGAGTTCGACGCGATGGCGACCGACGTGCCGATGGCGCAGCTGCTGCGCACCGCCGAGCGGGTCAAGCCGCCCAAGGCCCGCCGCGCCACCGAAAAGATCGACTACGGCACCCTCGAGCACGCCGGGCGCCCGCACCGCGGCCGGGTCACCGAGGAGGAGGCCCGGCTGGTCCGGGAGCACCTCGACGAGGTGAACAAGCGCCTCGCCGACGCCAGCATCCGCCAGGTCGACCCGGCCGACCCGGAGCACGCCGCCCGGTACGGCTTCCCCGTCGCCGGCTGACGACCCGCACACCGGGCACGCGCCCCCGTGACGCGTGCCCGGCGCGGCGTCAGGCCCCCTTCCGGGTGATCTCGGCGAGCGCCGCCTCGAACGCCGACTCCAGTTCGGACTTCTCCAGGCCGAGGCCGCGCAGCACCCCGTCGTCGCCCTCCTCCTCCAGCAGGGCGAGCAGGATGTGCTCCGTACCGATGTAGTTGTGTCCCATCCGCAGCGCCTCCCGGAACGTCAGCTCCAGCACCTTCTTGGCCCGCGCGTCGTAGGGGATCAGGTCCGGGACCTGGCCGGCCTTCGCCGGCAGCGTCGCGGTGACGACCTCCCGCAGCCGTTCCAGGGGTACGCCCCGAGCCACGATCGCCGCGGCGGCGAGCCCTTCCGGCTCGGCGAGCAGCCCGAGCGCGACGTGCCCCGGGGCGATCTCGGCGTTGCCGGCGGCCCGCGCCTCCTCCTGCGAGGCCAGCACCACGTTTCGGGCCCGCGGCGTGAACCGGCCGAAGCCCGAGTTCGGGTCGAGCGCGGCGGCGGTCTCCGCCTTGGCGGCGGAACGCTTCTGGGCCGCCTGCTTGGTCACGCCCATGCTGCGGCCGATCTCCGTCCACGAGGCGCCGGAGCGGCGTGCCTGGTCGACGAAGTGCCCGATCAGGTGGTCCGCGACGTCGCCCAGGTGGTCGGCGACGAGGACCGCGCCGGCCAGCTGGTCGAGCGCGTCGGTGTGTGCCTTCTTGATGCCGTCGATGAGGTCGTCGAGGCGTACCGGATGGGTCATCTTGAGCGGTTCCGTCTCCTCCATGTGTCAACCATAGGTTGACGATGCTCACCCGTCAACCCTCGGTTGACGGCACCGTCGGCGCGTGATGATCTCGGCACCGGTACTGTCGGTCGGGGTGAGCACCCATTCGACACTGCTGTTTGTGCTCGCCGCCGTCGCGGTCATCATCGCCGTGCGGTGGGTCGCGTCCCGTACCGGTCTGCCGGCGGCGGCACTCCTGCCCCTCATCGGCATCGCGTACGCGCTGCTCCCCGGCCCCAACATCGACCTCGATCCCGAGCTGGTGCTCATGGTCGTGCTGCCGCCGTTGCTGTACAGCGCCGCGCTGGACTCCTCCCTGCTGGACATCCGCCGCAACCTGCGGATCGTGGTCAGCCTCTCCGTGGTGCTGGTGCTCCTCACCGGACTGCTCGTGGGCGTCGGGTTCCACCTGTTCGTCGCCGGCGCGACGCTGGCGGCCGGCATCGCGGTCGGCGCCGCCGTCGCCCCGCCCGATCCGGTCGCCGCCCTGGCCGTGGGCAGGCGGGTCAACCTGCCGCCGAAGATGGTCACGATCATCCAGGGCGAGGGACTGCTGAACGACGCCACGGCACTGACCATGCTCAGCGTCGCCGTGGCCGCCGCAGTGGGCGGCGAGTTCTCGTTCCACGCCGCGATCGGGCAGTTCGTGCTGGCGGCAGCGGGCGGCATCGCGGTGGGCGTGGTCGTCGCGCGGGCGAAACGGCTGGTCCGGCCGCTGACCGCGGACCCGCTGCTGTCGAACGCGATCTCGCTCGCGACGCCGTTCGTGGCCTACCTGCTCGGCGAGGCGCTGCACGTCTCCGGTGTGCTGGCCGTGGTGGTCGCCGGCCTGATCGTCGGTCACCAGACGCCGCAGTTCGGCTCCGGCGCCGCCCGCCTCCAGACAAACGCGGTGTGGCGGCTCGTCGACTTCCTCCTCGAAGGCTTCGTCTTCCTGCTGATCGGCCAGCAGCTCCCCGCCGTCATGCGGGGCCTGCGCCAGTACGACACGTCGACGATCGTCATCGCCGTCGCCGTGTCGGTCGGCGTGGTGCTGCTCCTGCGCCCGGCGTGGCTGATCTTGACCCAGTGGCTTCCCCGCTCCCTGCACACGCGGCTGGGTGGCGTCGCCGAGCAGGACGACACCGACGCACCGGACGCCGCGCGGCGGCTCGGCGGTGCCGACCGCAGGGAACGCGGGCTGACCGCCCGCGAGGTGATGGCGCTGAGCTGGTCCGGCACCCGTGGCGTGATCAGCCTCGCCGCGATCTTCACGCTGCCGCTGACCACGAACAGCGGGGCGCCCTTCCCGGACCGTGACCTGCTGCTGTTCTGCACGTTCGTGGTCGTCCTGGTGACGCTCGTCGGGCAGGGCATGACGTTCGCGCCGCTCGTGCGGATGCTCGGCCTGCGCGCCAACGAGGCCGACCAGGCCCGGGTACGCAACGAGGCCCGCTCCGCCGCCGTCGAGGCCGCCCTGGCCCGCCTCGACACAGTCGCCGCCGAGGAACCGGACACGCGGGTGGCCGTCAACACCACCCGCACCCAGTTGCAGACCCGGCTGGCCCGCTACCGGGGACGACTCGACCTGCTCCAGCAGAGCGGATCGTCGGAGCTGCCCACCTCGCCGGAGTACGAGACGGCGCTGCGGGTCCACCGGACCGCCCTCGAAGCGCAGCGCGAGGAGTTGCTGCGATGGCGCGACTCCGGCCGGCTGCCGGACGAGGAACTGCGCGTGCTGGAACGCGAACTCGACCACGAGGAACTGCTGCTGCCGAAGCGGGCGCCGAGCTGACCCCGGGCCCGGCGCCCGCCGGCCGCCTCACAACTGGCGCAGGATCACCGGATCCTTGATCTTCTTGTCGGCGGCCAGCAGCAAGGCCTTGCTGATGATCTCGGTGAGCCGGCTGTCGCCCTCGAAGGGCAGGTACATCTCCGGCTCCTTCACCTTCGCCGAGTCCGGGATGATGCACAGATACCGCTCGTCCGGGGCGATCAGGATGTTGCCCGAGCCGCAGTGGATTCGATAGGTGTGCAGGTCACCGCGTACCTCCAGGAACCTGTCGGTGAGGGTGCAGCGGCCGGCGACGGCCAGCCGGGGGATCAGCTCCGCCAGCACGTCCCGGCGCGTCCGGCCGGTCGGGGTCAGCTCGCCGAAGCTGCTCTGCGCCCAGTAGTCGCGATACCGGCCCTGCGGCCCACCGTCGTACCAGTTCGGGTCGGCGCCCACCCCGGCCGCGGCCACGAACAGGTCGACGTCGCGCATCACCTCGCTCAGCACGACCGGCGGCACCTCCGCCAGCGGAACCGGCAGGCGCTCTCCCCGGATGAAGAACAGCTGGTCGGTCCCCATCGTGTCGAACACGAGGTCGTCGCCCCGGTCCTCGATCCCGGCGACACCCAGTTCGGCGCGCAGCCCCCAGTCCGGGAGTGCCAGCCGGGGCAGGTCGTACCAGGCCCCGTCGTTGCGGTGCTGGACGTACGACCAGCCGCGCCGGGACAGCAGCGCGTTGAGCCGGTGCTGACGCACGATGTGCGCGGCGAACCGGTTGGAGTACATGCCGGTGGCCCGCTCCGCGTCGGTGAGCAGATACTGCTCCCGGTGCGCCTGCTTGAACGGCTGGGTGATCGCGTGCCGGGACAGAAAGTCCCGCCACGGCCCGACCGCGGCCGGATCGAGTACCGGGTGCCACAGCCGCACCGTGGCGTCGCCGGCCGGCTCGAAGACCGTGTCGTCGACCGTCCGCAGGGCCTCGCCGCTCCAGCAGCAGGCCACTCCGTCGACCGTCCAGACGAGCCGTCGGGCCAGCGTACGGGCCAACGGATGATCGAGGAACCGCTCGCGCCACTGCTCGACGGTCCACGAACGGTCGCGCCGCAGCAGCCCTTCCAGGCGGTCGCGGGTGGCGACAAGCGTGGCGGCGACGTCCGCTGTCGTCGCCTTCAACTCCTTCACCTCGTCGCCGTGGTCCTTGCGCACCTGCGCCGGAGGGGCTTTCACCACCTTGCCGTCCGCGTTGCGCCAGACCAGTACCGCGTCGACGCCGCGCACCTCCAGCTCGTAGGAGCAGTCGCCCAGCTTGTCGGCAAGCGGCAACCCGAAGCCGGGCAGGGCCATCTCCTCAAGGTCCTCGCGGGAGACGCCGAGCGCCTCGGCGTGCCGGGTCAGGCCCTTCTCGACGAGGCGCAGCGTGCTCTTGTAGGTCAGCCGGGACGCCAGCCGCGCCAGGTGCGCGAGCGCGGCGGGATGGTCCGTGTCGACGAGCACCGCGACCGCGACGTTCGCCAGTTTCGGGCTGGCCGGCCCGTGCCCCGGGATCTTGCGGGCGGCCCGTTCCGCGATCTGGCCGAGGGCGCGCAGGGTCTCCTCCGAGGGCTGGCACGTCGTCCGCATCCAGAGCAGGCCCCACAGCACCCCGACGTTGTAGCGGTCGATCATCCGTGGTGGGACCGGCTTGTAGTGGCCGGGACAGCACGTGGTCATGGTCAGCGGGAGGCTGCGCGCCTGACCCACGAGCGGAAGCCAGTCGTCGAGGCGGGCGGTGAACTCGTCGGCGCCGACCGCGTCGAGCAGCGACCGGGCCTGTTTGCGCCAGCCTGCCGACGGCTTCGCCTTGTCCGCCTCGACCGAACAGTGCGCCAACAGCGCCTCCCAGGCGGACCTGCGGTCCTCCGGCATCGCTTCGATGTCCGCGATCGCGCGGTCGGCCCACTGCTCACCGACGTTGGGAATCGGCCACATCCGGTCGGCCTCGTCACTCATGTCCCTGAAGGAATGCTCGATCCGGGTCCGGCGCCAGGTCGCCAGCGCCGCCGGGTTCACCCGCCCGGCCGACGTCTGCGCCTGGATCGACTCCCAGGTGAATCGAATGAGACTCGTGCTCCAGTAACCGAAGCCCAACCAGGCCTGACCGCCGAGCCGGTCGAGCCAGACGGTGCCGTCGAGACCGCCACCGGAGCGCGCCGCCTTGATCAGCGTGCCCCGCCCATCGCTGTTCTCCCCCGGCACCGTCAACGCGTCGAACACCACCTGCCGCACCGGCGCCGGTTGCGCGGCCAGGAGTTCCGTCGTCCGGTGCCACGCCTCGCGCCGGGCCAGGTCCCACTGGCTCTCGCGCTGGTACGGCAACCGCGGCAGATGGCCGACCACCGTCAGCGCGGCGGCGGTACGCCGGTCGTCATCGGCGTCGTCACCGGCCAGGTCGGCCACGGCGGCGGCGACCGACTCGGCCTGGCGCGTCGCCTCTGGCAGCAGCTCGACCTGCGGCGGAGCGGGGTCGTACGGCCCGTGCGGATCGTTCAGCGCGGCGAGCAGGACCGGAACCGTGCCGGCCGGCGCCCAACCGCACACCGTCACCACCCGGTTGACGAAGTCACCCCGATCATGCTCGTTGAGAGTCTGGTCGTTGCGCTCGCACCAACCCCGGACGGTGGTGACGACGTCGCGCAGTGCCGCCTCCGCGTCGTACGTGTCCATCAGCCACCCACCAGCGGGACGAGCTTGAGGAACGTGACCCGGGTGCCCGCGTGCAGGCGGACCTTCTCGTCCAGGGCGGTCACCTGACGGTCGTCGACGAGCACCACGAAGGCGTTACGGCCGAACCCGTCGAGGGTCACCCGCGTCCGCTCCTCCGGATCGGCGTCCACGCCGGACTCGGCGATCTCCAGGAACACCCGGCGGCGGATCAGCTCGTCGAGACGTACCTCTTCCTCGAAGACCTCCATGGTCCACGCCGGCCCGCTCGGCGCCCCGGTCACTTCATCGGCGATTGTGATCAACGGCATGGCGGAGAAGATAGCGCTCTCCTCCGACAGCTCACGCATTTGTGTGACCTGAGCGCGTACCGGACAGTCTCCACGGTGTACGAGATCGTTCCGTGAAGGCGAGGTTGTGAGCGTGTCCTATCACGCGTACCCGAGCAGGGCCGACATGCCGGCGATGGTGGACGCCGCGCGCCGCGGCAACCCGGCGGCGATGGACGAGCTGGTCTCGCAGTATCTACCGCTTGTCTACAACATCGTGGGCCGGGCGCTGAACCGGTCGTCGGACGTCGACGACGTGGTACAGGACGCGATGGTGAACGTCGTACGCGGGCTGCCCGGCATCCGTGACCCGCGGGCGTTCCGGTCGTGGCTGGTCGCCGTCACCATGAACGAGATCCGCACCTACAAGCAGCACCGGCACACCACACCGGCGCCGCCGGAGGACATCGACAACGTGATCGACCCGGGTTCGGACTTCGAGGACCTGACCCTGACCCAGCTCCGCCTCTCCGACCAGCGTCGGGAGGTCGTGCTGGCCACGCGGTGGCTTGATGACGACCACCGCCACCTGCTGTCCCTGTGGTGGCTGGTCGAGGCCGGTCACCTCACCCGCGCCGACCTGGTCGACGCGCTGCGTCTGGAGCCACACCACGTGACAGTCCGCGTGGCCCGGATGAAGGCGCAGCTGGACACCGCCCGGCTGGTGGTGCGGGCCCTCACCGCCCGGCCCGGGTGCCCCGACCTGGCCAACACGGCCGGCGGCTGGGACCGTCAGCCGGCGCCGGTGTGGCGCAAGCGGTTCGCCCGGCACATCCGGGACTGCCCGCACTGCCCGGACGCGACGAACGATCTGGTCCCCGCCGAGCGGCTCCTGGCCGGGCTGGCGCTCACGCCGCCCCCGGCCGGGCTCGCCTCGGACGTCGCCAACAAGATGCACTTCGTCGCCGGGTCGCAGGCCGCCTCGCCCGGCCTCCACGCCGTGACCGCCGGAGCACGGTCGGGGCTCTCGTTGTCAAAGGCCCTTGTCGGCGTCGTGGCCGCCGTCGCCGTGGCCGGAGGGGGTGGGCTCGTCCTCGCCAACTACCCGAGCGAGCCGAGCCGCCAGCCGGCGAGCGCGACAGCGGTGCAGCCTCCGGCCGCGACCGCCGCACCGGCGGTCACGCCCTCACCGACCGCTGTGGAGCCGTCCCCGACCGCTGCCCGCCCGAGCCCCACCCCCAGCAGGTCGGCGAAGCCCAGCAAGTCGCCCAAGCCGACCCCGTCGTCGTCGCCGTCCAGGTCCGCCGGTACGTCGAGCGGGGTGTCCGCAGCGGAACGGCGACTGCTGGTGCTGCTCAACGAGCGGCGTCGCGCGCTCGGGCTGACCGAGGTCAAGCTGGGCGCGGCGCAGCACCGCGAGGCGGAGGCCTGTGTGCGGAAGAACCTGAACGCGGGCGGGTTGCAGCACTGCGGCCACGAGGTGCTGTTCGCATCCTCGGGCAACTCCTCGCCCGAGCAGATGATCGAGGCGTGGTTCAACAGTCCGGGCCACAAGACGGCGTTGACGTACACCGGTTCCCGCTTCGCCGGCCCGGCCATCGTCTCCAACGGCAGCCGCCAGATCGCCGCCATCAACATCGACTACTGAGGGCGGGCTCGGATCGGCGCCGCCGACGATCGCTACGCTCCCCCGATGACCCACGAGAAGGAGATCGTCGAGCCGGTCGACCTGTGCATGCCGGACGGGCGGCTCAACCCCGCCGCGGTGGGCTGGACCCGCCGGCCGCTGCACCGGGCGAACCTGCGCGGCTGGGGAAGGGCCAAGCGCTGGGAGTACTGGGGGATCGTGACGCCGACCCACATCGTCGGCCTCGTCGCGTCGTCGCTGGACTACGCCGGGGTGCACGGCGTCTACGTGCTCGACCGCGCCACGAAGGTCGAGGTCAGCAAGGACGTGGTGGTCCCGTTCGCCAGTGGCGTCGTCATGCCGCCGGTCAGCGGCGCGGGCACCGTGCGCGCACGCGGGAGCGGCCTGTCGATCGACATCGACCAGACCGCCGAGGGCAGCACGATCCGTGCCGTCGCACCGGGCATCGAGATCGACCTCGTGGTGCCGCTCCCGCTCGGCCACGAGTCGCTCGGCGTCGTGGTCCCGTGGAGCACGCGACGGTTCCAGTACACGGTCAAGGACGTCGGCCGGCCGGTGCGCGGCTCGCTGCGGGTCGACGGCACGACGCACACAGTTGCCGAGGAGGACTCGTTCGCCGTGCTCGACCACGGCCGTGGCAAGTGGCCGTACGCGGTCACGTGGAACTGGGCGGCGGGCAGCGGACGGGACGTGTCGATCCAGCTCGGCGGCAAGTGGACCGACGGCACCGGCTCGACCGAGAACGCGCTGCTCGCCGGTGGCCGGCTGCACAAGCTCGGCGCCGAACTGCGGTGGAGCTACGACCGCAACGACTGGCTGCGGCCCTGGCGGATCAGCGGTGACCGCGTCGAGGTGGAGTTCCACCCGTTCCACGAGAAGATCTCCCGGACGAACCTCGGCGTCGTGGCCAGCGAGACCCACCAGTGCTTCGGGCACTTCTCCGGCTGGGTCCAGGCGGACGACGGCGAACGGGTGGCGGTGGACGGCCTGGTCGGCTGGGCGGAGGAGGCTCAGAACCGCTGGTGACGCAGCTGCGCGTTGACCCGCCGGACCACCTCCTCGGAGACCTTGACCACGCGGCGGTCGTAGGTGAGCAGACCGTTCAGTTCGTCCTCCACGTCGGACAGCTGTGTGTAGACGGTCGCGCTCAGACCGGCCCGGATCGCGGGCACGATCTGCTCGGTGTGCAGGCGCGTGAACACCTCAGCCAGTTCCTCGGCGCTGCGGCACCGCCGGTAGCCGAAGTCCTTGCGGCTGAAGGCGTGCCCGTCGACGCGCAGGTTGTAGCCGCCGTACTCGGACAGCACCAGCACCCGCCGGTCGCCGCGTCGCCGCGGCACCCGGAAGCGGCGGAAGTAGACGTGCAGGCTGCGCAGGTCGCCCCCGCGCTGGTCGTGCCAGCCGCTGGCGTGGTCGACAGTACGGGTGGGGTCGAGTTCGGCGACGTCGCGGGCGACCCGGGCCGCGTCGAACTGCCCCCAGCCCTCGTTGAAGGGCACCCACACGGCGAGGCTCACCACGTTGCGCAGGTGCTCGACGGTGTCGCGCAGCTCGGCCCGGAACCGGTCCCGTCCGCCGGCGTCGGCACGGCCGAACCAGCGCCGCCACCGGCCCCGGTCGGGCAGCCGCAGCGGCGTCACCGCCGGCGCGGTGACGACCAGCGGGTGGTAACCGCTGCCGCCGTTGACCATGTCCTGCCAGACCAGCATCCCCAGCCGGTCGCAGTGGTAATACCAGCGCAGCGGCTCGATCTTGATGTGCTTGCGCAGCATGGTGAAGCCGAGCCGCTTCATGGTGGCGATGTCGGCGATCATCGCCTCGTCGGAGGGCGCGGTGTACATGCCGTCCGACCAGTAGCCCTGGTCGAGGATCCCGGCGTGGAAGTATGGCCGCCCGTTGAGCAGCAGCCGGGGCACGCCGTCCCCGTCCGGTCCGACACCGAACGAGCGCATGCCGAAGTAGCTGCGTACCCGATCCGCGCCCAGCTCGACGGTCACGTCGTAGAGGAACGGATCCTCGGGGCTCCACGGCCGTACCTCGGGAATCGGGATGCGGACTGCCACGCCGACCGGCGCGGTGGCCTCGGCCACCGTGATCCCGTCGGCCAGGATCCGGATGCCGGCGTCGCCGGCATCCGCCGTCGCGTGCGCAGTCACCTCGACGCACCGCTCGTCGAGGAGCGGCGTCAGGGTGAGGTGCCGCAGGTGTACGGCGGGCACACTCTCCGCCCAGACCGTCTGCCAGATCCCGGACTGGGCGGTGTACCAGATGCCGCCGCGGCGCAGCCGCTGCTTGCCCCGGGAGTGGTGGCCGGTGTCGCTGTCGTCCTGGACCGCCACGACCAGGACGTTGGCGTCCTCGCGGAGCGCGTCGGTGATGTCGCAGGTGAACGGCAGATACCCACCGGTGTGGCCGCCGACCGGCACACCGTTCAGGTAGACCTGGCAGGTCTGGTCGACCGCGCCGAAGTGCAGCAGCAGCCGCGAGCCGGCAGCGTGGAAGCCCGCCGGCAGTGTCAGCGGACGGCGGTACCAGAGCGTCTCGCCCGGCTGGAGCTGCCGCCCGACGCCGGAGAGCGTGGACTCCGGTGAGAACGGCACGATGATCTCGCCGTCGTAGCGTTCCGGCTCGGCGGGGGAACCGGTGATCGCGTACTCCCACCGGCCGTTGAGGTTCAGACAGCTGTCCCGGGCGAACTGCGGGCGGGGATACTCGGGCAGGACACGCTCCGCGTCGAGCGTGGCACCCCACGGGGTCAGCAGCGTCATGCCCGGGCCTCCCGCTCCCGCCGCCGCAGCGCCACGGCCGGCACCGCGATGAGGACCAGCACGGCCAGCGCCATGAGGAAGATGCCCGGCGTCGGGACCTGCTTCACCACGCCGAGATCCTCGTAGACCTCGCCGGCGCCGGTGATCACGGCGGCGCCGAGGTACGGGCCGATGAGCATCGGGACGAGGATGGCGAAGACCATCCGCAGCCCCTGGACATGGCCGGCCCGGTCCGGTGGCGAGTGGTCGCGCACGATGGCGCCGATCGGGGCGAGGACCAGCATGAAGCCCGACATCATGACGATCCCGGCGGCGATCACGGGAACCATGCCGCGGGCGAAGAACATCAGGGCCAGCCCGGCGCCGTAGACCACTACCGCCGGCAGCAGGAAGCGCACCTTGCCGACGCGGTCGATGAGCCGCCCGCCGACCACGCTGACCGCCGACGCCGTGACCAGGACGACGGCCAGGACGATCGCGTACCCCTCGATCCGCAGGTACCGCTGGAGGTAGATGATCAGGTAGGGCAGGAACACCTGCGTGGAGATCCCCCAGATCGACCAGGCCGCGAGGGCGAGGTAGAGCCCCGGGTTGGCCCGGACGGCGGCCGGGCGCAGACCGTGGACGACGGCGCGCAGGTAACCGCCCTGGTGCCGGACGACTGACGGGCTGTCCTGGACCAGGAACCAGGCCAGCACCCCGGCCACCGCCATGATCGCGCCGATGATCACGAAGAACAGTCGCCAGTTCCCGGTGCGGGCCAGCCCGTCGAACCCGCCGAAGATCACCAGCATCGAGACCAGCGGCATGACGGCGAGCACCGACTCGACCCGGCCGCGGTTGGCCGGCTCGGTCACGTCGGTGACCCACGCCTGGAACGCGGCGTCGTTTGCGCCCGAACCGAGGAAGGACATCAGGCAGTCCAGCGTGACGACCGCGATCGCCGTGACGAGCACGACGTTCGCCACGGGCGCGATGTCCTCCACGAAACCCACTGTGAGGAAGCCGAAGGCGGCGGTGGCGACGCCCCACAGCAGGTAGCCGCCGGCGATGAACGACCGGCGCCGGCCGGTCCGGTCGGAGAGGGCGCCGAGCAGCAGGGTGGCGACAGTGGCGGTCACGGCGCTGGCGGCGACCATCGTGGCGATCACGTTCGGGTCGCCGGTGATCGTGTCGTACACGAACAGGTTCAGGTAGATGTTCTCGATGGTCCAGGCCATCTGCCCGACGAGGCCGAGCACGATCAGGGCGGTCCAGACCCGGGGGCGCAGGCCGGCCGGACCGGCCGACGTGGCCGGGGTGAGCACACTCCGGGTGGTGGACACGACGGCCTCCTTCGACGGATCAGAATATGATCTATTCCGTCCGGCAGTCGATGGGTCCGGGGTCGGCCAGGCTGCCGCGTCCGAGCAGGCACGACGAAAAGGCCCCGGTTCGGCGTGACCGAACCAGGGCCTTGATCGTTGGTGCGCCGCCAGGGACTCGAACCCCGAACCCGCGGATTAAGAGTCCGCTGCTCTGCCAGTTGAGCTAGCGGCGCTCACCGACAACGGGACGAGACGTTAGCACGCCCGCCCACCACCCCGGGCAGACAGGGCGGCCCGCCCGGGTCGCCGGATACGGACCGGAACGCACCAGCCGGTTCCCCCGGGCTGATCGGCGTGGCCGGAATCCGTCGGACCCCGGCAGTTTCGCCTCTCGTCCCCCACGTCCGGCCTGCCTAGGCTGCCTTTCCGACACGCTTCCGCGGACCGGGACAGGACTGGGATCATGCTTCGCTATGTCATGCCGATGGTGATCGGGCTGGTCTACGTCGGGCTCAACTCCGTGGTGCCCGAACCGCACCGACGGCGCCTCAACGCACTCGTGGTCACCGGCGCGGGGGCCGCCTACCTCAGCGGCGGTGGATTCGGCCTGTGGGAGCTGGCGTTCTGCGCCCTGCTGGTGGCGGTGGGCTACGCCGGGCTCACCTCGTACACCTTCATCGGTGTGGGCTGGCTCCTGCACACCGTCTGGGACGTCCTGCACCACCGTCGCGGCACCCCGATCATCCCGTCGCTGCACGACTCGTCGTTCGGCTGCGCCCTCTGCGACCCGGTGATCGCCCTCTGGTGTTTCGCCGGCGGCCCGTCCGTCACCGAGGTGTACCACCGCCTCACTCGACGGGCGCCCGACGCGGGCCGACCGGTGACCGCCGGGTCCTGACTGTTTGGATCTCCCCATGCACACCGTGGCCGTGCTCGCCCTCGACACCGTCGTACCGTTCGATCTGGCCACCCCGATCGAGGTCTTCGACCGCACCCGCCTGCCCGGCGGCCGTCCCGGCTACCGCGTCGTCGTCTGCGCCGAACGGCCGACGGTGACCACCGGCGTGTTCGACATCGCCGTACCGTGGCGCCTGGACGTCCTGGCCGACGCCGACACCGTCATCGTGCCCGGGGTGACCGACCCGGGGGCGGCGGCGCCCGCCCCGGTCCTGGACGCGCTGCGTGCCGCCGAGGCCCGCGGCACCCGGATCGCCTCGATCTGCGGCGGGGCGTTCACACTGGCCGCCGCGGGCCTGCTCGACGGGCGGCGCGCCACCACCCACTGGGTCGCCGCCGCGCAGCTCGCCGCCCGGTACCCACGGGTCCAGGTGGACCCGAACGTCCTGTACGTCGACAACGGCCAGATCCTGACCTCGGCCGGCGCGGCCGCCGGGCTCGACCTGTGTCTGCATCTGGTCCGAACCGACCACGGTGCCGCCGTCGCCGCCGACGCGGCGAGGCTGTCCGTGATGCCGCTGGAACGCGCGGGCGGGCAGGCGCAGTTCATCGCACACGAACCGCCCGCCCCCGACGGAACCACACTGGAGCCGTTGCTGACCTGGATGCGCCAGAACGCGGGGCGGGACCTGGCGCTGGCCGACATCGCCCGTCACGCCGGCATGAGCGTCCGCACCCTGAACCGCCGGTTCCGGGACCAGGTGGGTACCACCCCGCTGCGGTGGCTGCACCGGGTCCGCGTCCACCAGGCCCAGCACCTGCTGGAGACCACGGCGCATCCGGTGGACCGGGTGGCGACGCAGGTCGGATTCGGCTCCGTCACCGCTTTCCGGGACCGCTTCCGGCGGATCACCGGCACCAGCCCGCAGGCGTACCGGCGCAGCTTCCGGAGCGGGTGAGCGTCTCCGCGGACCAGCGGCGGACCCACACGCGAAGAAGGCCCCGACCGGCGTGGAACGCCTGGTCAGGGCCTTGCTCGTTGGTGCGCCGCCAGGGACTCGAACCCCGAACCCGCGGATTAAGAGTCCGCTGCTCTGCCAGTTGAGCTAGCGGCGCTCACTGACAACGGGACGCGACGTTAGCACGCCCGAACACCACCCCGAAAACGCAGGGCCGGCCTCACCGCAATGCCGGCGTGACCCGCCGGGCCGCGGCCCCAGACGGGCCACCACCAGGGTGTACGCCCCGGACGCCGGCCGGGGTTCGCCGGCACTGTCGATCAGGTGGCGGGAGGTGCGGCGTACCCGTGGAGTGGGCTGGAGAAGCGGACGTCGGCTTTTTCGCGGTCGGTCGGGGACCGGTCGGAGCCGTATCGTGCTGGTGATGGAGCTCTTCGGCACGGTGGCCGACCTGTACGAGCGCGCCCGGCCCGGATATCCGCCGGAGATCGCCGAGTCGATACTCGCCTACCGCGGCGGGGCACCGGAATCGGTGGCCGAGGTGGGCGCGGGCACCGGCAAGGGCACCGAGGTGCTGGCCCGCCTCGGCGCGCCACTGACCTGCGTGGAGCCGGACGCACTGATGGCGGCCCGGCTGGCCGAGCGGTTCCCGGACGCCCGCGTCGAGGCGACGACGTTTGAGCGGTGGTCGCCGCCCACCGGCGGGGTGGACGTGCTCGCCTGCGCGATGGCCTGGCACTGGCTGGACGCCGCCACCCGCAACGCCCTGGCCCGGCGCGCCCTGGCACCCGGCGGCACGCTCGCCGTCTTCGGGCACCGCTACGACTACGCCGACGCCGACCAGCACGCCGCCGTCCGGGCCGCACTGCGATCCGTCGACCCCACCGTCCGGGAGCGGCCCGTCGACTGGTTCCACCGGGACGTCCTCGACAGCGGGCAGTTCGACGACGTACGCCGCGAGGTGTTCCGGCGGGAGCTGCCGTTGGACAAGGAGCGGTACCTGGCGCTGATGCGCACGTTCGGGCCGTACCTGTCCCGCACCCCGGACCAGCAGCGACGCGGGATCGCCGCCCTCGACCGGCTGGTCGACGACTTCGGCGGCACCGTGGTGCTCGACCTGCGGACCACGCTGGTGCTGGGCCGGGCCGATGCTCGGTGACCGGTGGGGTGTCTCCGACGACGAGGCACGTCGCCGGTACCCGTGCGACGACCTCGTTCCCGTGCCCAACCTGCGGGCGTGGCGCGGGGTGACCGTGGACGCCCCACCGGCCACCGTGTGGCGGTGGGTCGCCCAGATCCGGCTCGCACCGTACTCGTACGACTGGATCGACAACCTCGGCCGCCGTTCACCGCAACGTTTGGTGGAACTTCCCGAGCCGGTGGTGGGCGAGGCGTTCACGACTGCCGGCGGGTGGCGGCGGGGCCGGATCCTCGCGGTCGAGCCGGGACACCACCTCACCGGCGAGATCATGGGCGCGGTTCTGTCGTACGTCCTGGTGCCGGACGACGGGAACACCACCCGCCTGCTGCTCAAGGTGGTGATGCGGACGAACCCGGTGATCGCCCTCGGTGGCTGCCTCGGTGATCTGGTGATGGCCCGCCGGCAGTTGCTGAACCTCAAGCGGCTCGCCGAGTCCGGCGACGGGCCCGCCCGCTGACCGTCATGCCTAGCCGTTGGATCTGTTGACGGCCGACAGGGGTTGCCGACCTACGCTACGCCGATGGCCGTGGTGGCCATTGATTCTCCTGACCCCTGATGACGGTCATCGGTCCATTGCTATGGTGGATCGGCGCGGGCAAAGCATCTGCACTCTGCTCAGCAGCTGACAGCAATCGGGGTGCGCAACCCCGCCCTTCATTCTCGCCCGGCTGGCGCTATCGAGACTCCCCCGGCCGGTTCATCGAGGTCATCCGGTGAGCTGGTGAAGAGTTCAACTCCGGTTGACGAGATTGCGTACGATGAGTCGCCGTCGAACTCAACCGGGAAACCGCGCCGAGTCAGCTCCTCAAGCACAGCCGCGAGAGGCCTTCCCGTTAATTGAGTTCCACCAAGTGACACGGCTGTTTCGCCTCCGATCTCTATGAAGGCGAGGCGGTCCAGCTCGTCGTAGGACAGCATGATCATTCCATCTGAATAGATGTCCGTCAGCCCTGCGCCCGGCACTCGCTCAAAGGCCTTGCATCTTCCGAGCCGCTCACGATGACTGGAACGGCTCTCCCCGAACCGGGCACGATCAAGGCCGATCCCGGGCAAGACTTCCAACACGCTTGAACCCTCCAGAGTGATCGCAGACTAGAACTGCGAAAAGGAGTTCGACAGCCGATTACCCATGACCACACCGTGATCTTGGACGGCACGCTGGTCCGCATCGCCGTGGTGCTGGTGCATTCCGGGAGAGTTCGGAGGCTGGCTAGTGACCCGGTCGTGAATGTGCACGTCATCGACGCCGCCAGCCTGCTCGTGTGGGCCCGTGCTGCCCGGTTCGACACACCATCCGATCTCCGCTCGAACCCACTTGCACAGTCGATGCTCTGACCGGCGCAGACGTGATGGCCTCCGCCGGCACGGGCTACCAGGCGGGCCCACGACAACGTCCGCACCCCGCTCAAGCGGCACCACTTCCGAGCGAAGCTCTCGCCGTTCACGTCAGATGCAAATTACGGAGACTAGGGCATGCCGAGTACTTCAGAAAACTGCTTCACGCACTCTGTCCGCCATTCGATGCAACCTCGCCCGCTCCGCCTCACCCTTCGCTGCCCGGTCAATCTACGCGACGAATTGCGGAGTAAACCAAATCAGCTTAACCAGTTTCGAACTTATTGTTTCCGACCCAGGCGAGATTGCAGCAGGAATCCACCGAAGGAGCCCGACGCACGCGTTCCTGACCTTCGTCAAAAACTCCCGCCCGAACGGGTGGTTGTCGGTGGCACCCAGCGCCGGAGCGGGTGGGGTCGAAGAATCCCACCCGCTCCGGCGTCGAACACAAATCGTGTTACGGGTTGCCGTCACCGCCGTCGCTCAGCACCCCACGACGGGATAGTGAGCTGCTCCCCGGTCTCAGCCGACCCCTTGTAGCTCGCGGTAACACGACCGATTTCGTCGTATTTGGTGCTGATTGTCTGGCCCAGACCGTTGGTGGTGCTGGTGATTCGGTCCAGGTCGTCATAGGCCACCGTCGTCGTCCCGGTATCCGGGTCCACGGACTTGACCTTCCGGCCGAGCTGGTCGTACTCGTGGGACCAGACGTTGCCGGCCGGGTCCTTGACCGTCTTCAGCTGCCCGGCGTGCGTGTAGGTGTACTCGGTCTTGTCGAAGTCGCCCGACGGCCCGCTGCCCTTGTACTGCCGCAGCTGGGTGGTCTGCCCCAGGGCGTTCATGACGGAGGTCGTCGGGGTGCCGCCGGCCGGCGGGTCGACCGAAACCCGGTCGCCGCCGTAGGTGGTCGTGGTGCGCCACTTCTCGTTGCCCGCGACCGCGAAGATCTCCGCCTTGACCCGGTCCGCGCCGTCGTAGACGTACAGCGTCTGGCCGTTGACGTCACCGTTGACGGCCGGGTAGATCACGTCGGTGGGCGCGCCCGCCACCGTGTACGTCGCGTACGTCTTTGCCAGCTGGCCGGTGCCGGTGTAGAAGGTGTCGGCCACGGTACGGGTGCCGTCCGGGCCCTCCGACTGGACCTGGCGGGGCCGGAGCAGGCCGTCGTGCAGCTTGTACTCGACGCTGTAGGAGCCGTCGTTCTGCCGCCGCTCGGTCTTGATGGCGACCGGCTTGTCGGTGCGGACCAGGTAGCTGTAACGGATGCTCGGCTCCAGCCCGCTGGCGCCCGTCCGGTCCGGCATCCAGACCTTCGCCAGCCGGCCCAGGGCGTCGTACTCCAGGACGCTCTTGAGGCCGTTCTGGTCCACCTGGCTGACCGGCACACCCCACGCCGGGGCGTAGTCGGTGGTGGTGACGAACTGCAGCGGGTTGGTCTCCTTGACCTTGGTGGTCAGGCCGTTGGTGTCCGTGTACACGGTCTTCGTGACCCGGCCCAGCGCGTCGACGGCGGCGGACGGCGTCACGGCAACCAATCGGGCAGGTCATCGGTCCAGCGGGGAACGCCGAACAGCGACCAGGGAAACCGATTCGTATCGTCAGAAGACGGAGCGGTATTCGCCTCATCGGGGTATCGGGATCGCGCTCATCCGCGGCGTCGCGTTGGTGATTAACTTGCGCTTCTCGGGCGGCCAATCGGTAAGACGATTGTCAGGCGAAAGGTGACCCCGGCCGGCGTTCGACGGGGGCGCTGCTCAGCACGCCGTCGGGCCGCACCTCCTGACGCAGGCGCGCCAGATTGACGAACCGGTCGCCGTCGGGCGGGACGGCATCGAGCAGGCGCAGGATCAGGGTGCAGTACTTGGCCATGGTGTTGCGGCCCGGCATGAAGATGGACAGCTCGTCGTGGGCCTCGGGCGTCTGCACGATCAGGTCGGGGAGCAGGGACGGCAGCGCCTCCGGGGCGCCCGCCACCGCGACCTTGACGATCCAGAACGGCCCGGCGCCGTCGAGCACCCGCCGGTCCTGTTCCGGCGTCTCCAGCGCCGGCGTGCGCCACGGCTCACCCAGGCAGGTGACGCCGGCCTGCCGCACGGTGGTGACCAGTTCGGCCGCCGCCGCATCAATGATCTCCTCGGCCCGGTCCCATTCCTGCGCGTCCCGGCCCAGCGGTGTGCCGGGCACGAGCCGCGCCACCACCGTCATGGCCGGTACGTGCCGCAGCCGCGGTTCGGGCTGCGCCTCGAAGACGGCGCGGGCCGCAGCGATGGCGTCGGCCTGAGCCCGGCGTTGCCGGCTGACCTCGTCGCTGTGCCGGTCGAGCAGGGCGACCGCCTGGTCCGGTTCGTCGAGGGCGCGCCGGACCAGCTTCACGCTCATCCCGGTGTCCCGCAGCAAGGTGATCAGCATGGCCCGTTCCACCTGGTCGAAGGCGTACGAGCGGTGGCCGGTCCGTTCGTCGATCTCGGCGGGCACGAGCAGCCCTTCGGCGTGGTAGAAGCGCAGCGCCTGCGGCGACAGGTGGCACATCTGGCTGAACTCGCTGATCGACAACATGACCCCAGACTGCCTCTTGCAGTAACAGCAAGGGCAAGTGACGTCGCCTAACGTCTGTCGTCGTCGCGCCCGGTCTGGGGCAGCCCGGAGGCGGCCGCGATCGCCTCCACGGCCTCGGCCAGGCCGGTGGTCTCCGGGAGGAGGAGTTCGCCGGGCCAGCCCAGGACGTCGTGCGCGGCGTACCAACCGCTCATCTGCTCGGCGGTGAACTCACCGGCCTGCGGGCGGGTCAGATGCCGGCGCAGCGTCTCGGCCAGGGACACGTCGAGGTAGCAGAACAGCGACCGCCCCCGGTGGCCGTCCCGCAGCGAGGCCAGCACGTCGCGGTAGCGGCCGGTGTACAGGATGCCTTCCAGGACCACGTGGTAGCCGTGGTCGAGGGCGAACCGGACGGTCTGCTCGATCAGGGCGGGCGCCACGCCGCCGGCCCTGTCCGGTTCGCGCAGGACGATGCGGCGCAGGTAGTCCTGTTCGACGAGGGCGCAGCCCCGGCCGTGGCGGCGTCGCAGCTCGCGGGCGATGCTGCTCTTGCCCGAGCCGGAGTTGCCCCGGATGCAGACGAGGATCGTGTCCGAGCTGCCGGTGGCCTCAGCGGACATGATCCCTCCCTGTCGTCGGGTACCGCAGGCGGATGACGATCAGGCCCGGGTGATCACCAGGGTCCATCGTGGTCGCACGACCATGATCAGCTTAGGGCGGCGGCACAAGGCGCACCCCCGGGCCGGCTCCCACCCCGCCACCACGCCGGCCACGCCTCGCTGGAACGTCTTGGGTGCTTTCCGGCCCGTTCGACATCCGCGGCGTTCCACCCACTGACGATCACCGGCGGCACCGGCCCGCGCGGCACCCACGTACGCGAAAAAGGCCCCGACCCGGCGTGGAACGCCTGGTCAGGGCCTTGCTCGTTGGTGCGCCGCCAGGGACTCGAACCCCGAACCCGCGGATTAAGAGTCCGCTGCTCTGCCAGTTGAGCTAGCGGCGCTCGCTGACAACGGGAAGAAGATTAGCACGCCCGCCGAGGCGGGTTCCAATCCGATACCGGGGGTCCACCCTTCGGACGAGCTTAACCGGCGAAACCGGCCAAAACGGTCACCTGATTCGGCGCGGGGGCGGGCACGGGCGCGTCGATACGGCACGATGTCCGCCAGGCATGCGAGGACAGGGGTGGGCATGGGCAGGTTCGCGCGGGCCGGGGCGACGGTGGGCGCCCTGGTCCTGACGGCGTCGCTGGCACTGACCGGGTGCGGCGGCGGCGACGAGGGGAAGAAGCCGGAGTTCGTGCCCGGCCAGCAGCAGGTCGGCGGCGTCTCGTCCTCCGCGCCCGACCCGAGCGTCGCACCCAGCGACAGCGCCGCCGCGCCGCCGCTGACGGTGAGCCCGGCCGACGGCGCGAACGGCCGGCCGGTCAGCACCGAGATCAGCGCCCGCATCCCCGGCGGCGGCACCGTGTCGAAGGTGGTGCTCGCCACCGCCGGCGGGGCCAACGTCGCCGGGCGGATGCGGCGCGACGGCTCCAGCTGGGTGCCGTCGGCCGCGCTGAAGTACGGCACCAAGTACACCGCCACGGTCACCGGCACCGGCAAGGACGGCCAGACCTACCAGGGCACCAGCACGTTCACCACGATGGCCAAGCCCAAGTCGATGATCGGCTCCGGCCTCTACATGTTCAGCGGCAAGACGTACGGGGTGGCCATGCCCGTCGTCGCCGAGTTCTCCCCGGGCATCCCGAAGAAGGACCGGGCCGCGGTGCAGAAGCGGATGTTCGTGCAGACCGACCCGCCGCAGCCCGGCGCCTGGCACTGGGTCGACAACGGCACGCAGGCGTACTACCGCGCCCCGGAGTACTGGAAGACCGGCACCACGATCACGGTGCGGCTGGCGCTGGCCGGCATCCCGCTGAGCAACGGCCGCTACGGCAACATCGACCGCAGTGCCACCGCCAAGATCGGCCGCGCGTTCGAGATGACCGTGGACAACGCGACCAAGCAGATGACGGTCTCCGAGAACGGCTCGGTCATCCGCACGCTGCCGGTCAGCCTGGGCAAGAAGAGCACCCCCTCCTCCAGCGGCACGATGGTGGTGATGGAGAAGAAGGAGTCCACCGTCTTCGACACCCGCAGCGAGCCGGACCCGGCCAACCGGTACGTCACCGAGATCGACTTCGCCCAGCGGATCACCTGGGGTGGCGAGTACATCCACGCCGCGCCCTGGTCGGAAGGCGTGCAGGGGCGCCGCAACGTGTCGCACGGCTGCGTGAACGTGTCGATGGCGAACGGCCGGTGGCTGTTCGGCAAGACGCTCGTGGGTGACCCGATCACGGTGAAGGGCACCGAACGCCGCCTGGCGCCGGGCAACGGCTGGACGGCGTGGAGCATGAGCTGGTCGCAGTTCGTCGCCGGCAGCGCGCTGCCGGTTCCGAAGGGCGGGCAGCCGGCGCCGTTCTGATCGGCGTAACGTGGTCGGACACGCCACCTCCGACGAAGCGCCGGACGCCAGTGGAATCGTTACACCCGGGCGGGGTGTTCCGTTTCACGTCCGGCAACGCGTACCCGCTCCGGCGCGTCTGACCTGAGACGACGGGGAACGGCATCACCTTGTGAGGGAGTCATGCGAGCTGGCCAGGACGAACCGATCCGGGGCGTGAGCGCCCGACGCGTCGGCCGCCGCCGTGCGCTGGCAGCCGGGCTGCTCGCCGCCGCGATGGCCCTTACCGCCTGCACCAGCGGTGGCGGCGACAAGCCGTCGAGCTGGCAGGGCGGCGGCGACGGCGGTGAGAAGGCCCCGAAGGCGGCGGCCACCATCAGCGAGCCCGCCGCCGACGCCAAGGACGTGCCCGCGTCCACCGCCATCACCTTCACCACGAAGGAGGCGCAGGACACCACGGTCGAGCTGAAGGACGCCGCCGGCAAGGTCGTCGACGGCACGCTCGCCGCCGACGGCGGGAGCTGGCTGCCGTCAGCGGCCCTGGAGTACGGGCAGACGTACACGGCGACCGTGACGGCGACCGGCGACGACGGCAAGCCCGCCACCGCGACCAGCACGTTCACCACGATGGCGGAGCCGGCCAAGCAGATCCGGGTCACCAGCTTCCTCGGCGACAACCAGGTCGTGGGCGTGGCCATGCCGCTGATCGTGAAGTTCGGCCGGGCCATCCCGGAGGACTACCGCGACGACATCCAGCGCCGGATGACAGTCACCTCGAAGCCGGCCCAGGAGGGCATCTGGCACTGGGTGAGCCCGACCGAGGTGCGCTACCGGCCCAAGACGTTCTGGAAGGCCAACAGCACCGTCAGCTACAAGGTGCAGGCGGGCGGGCTGCCGCTGGGCGGCGGCTGGTACGGCCGGGCCGACCTCAGCGTCGACATCAAGATCGGCCCGTCGTTCGTGATGACAGTCGACAACCGCACCAAGCGGATGACAGTCACCCGCGACGGCAAGGTGGTGAAGACCATCCCGGTGAGCCTGGGCAAGAAGAGCACCCCCTCGTCCAGCGGCACCATGGTGGTGATCGAGAAGCTCCGGCACACGGTCTTCGACACGATGGAGGAGCTGGGCCCGGAGGAGGGCTACCGCACCGAGATCGACTACGCCCAGCGACTCACCTGGGGCGGCGAGTTCATCCACGCCGCGCCCTGGTCCGAGGGCGTGCAGGGCCGCACGAACGTCTCCCACGGCTGCGTCAACGTCTCGATGAAGGAAGGCAACTGGCTGTTCGCCAACACCCGCATCGGTGATCCGATCACCGTCAAGGGCACCGAGCGCAAGCTCCAGAACGGCAACGGCTGGACCGACTGGAACATGAGCTGGGACGAGTACGTCAAGGGCAGCGCCCTGCCGTACGAGCCGCCGGCCGCCGAGACCACGCCGGACGCCGGTACGCCGAGCGTCGAGCCGACCCCCTGACCGGCCGCCGGGACACCCGGCACACGACGAAGCCCCCTCCCGGAGGAGGGGGCTTCGTGTTGGGGTGACTGATGGGAATTGAACCCACGACAACCGGGACCACAACCCGGTGCTCTGCCAACTGAGCTACAGCCACCATGCTCGCCACTCCGGTCGCCGGGGCGGTGCGCGGACTAATCATAGCCACACCCCGGCCGACCCCGTCCACCGGGTTCGGCGCGGGCGTCAGAGCTGGGCGGCGATCGCCTTCGCGGCCTCGACGTCCGGCCCCGGCAGCGGTACGAACAGGGTCCGCCGGTAGTACTCCAGCTCGCGGATGCTCTCCCGGATGTCGGCGAGCGCCCGGTGGGCCAGACCCTTCTGCGGCTGCCCGAAGTACACCCGCGGATACCAACGCCGGCACAGCTCCTTGATCGAGGACACGTCGATCATCCGGTAGTGCAGGTGCGCGTCGAGCCGGGTCATGTCGCGGGCCAGGAAGCCCCTGTCGGTGGCGATCGAGTTGCCGCACAGCGGGGCGGTACGCGGGTCCTTCACGTAGCTGGTCACGTAGTCGAGCACCATGTCCTCGGCCTCGGCCAGCGTGACCGTGGAGCGGCGTACCTCCTCGGTGAGGCCGGACTTGGCGTGCATGGTGCGCACGATCTCCGGCATGCCGTCGAGCGCCTCGTCGTCGGCGTGGATCACCACGTCCACGCCGTCACCGAGCACGTTGAGGTCGGGATCGGTGACGAGCGCGGCGACCTCGATCAGGGCGTCGCGCCGCAGGTCGAGCCCGGTCATCTCACAGTCGATCCAGACGAGAAGATCAGCCACCGGAACAGACTACGCGCCGCCGACCCGCCCGCGCCTCGGCCCGGGGGCCGAGGTGGACCGCTAGGGTTTCCTGCGTGCCAGCCGAACCCGTCGCCCCACCCGCCGTCGCCCACGACGACGCGGGCGGGCGTACGGTTCGCCGGGTGCTCACGGTGCTGGCGCTGGCCGCGATCCTGCCGGCGCTCTACCTGCCCAACCTGCGCCACGACTACTACGACCAGAAGATCTACATGTCGGCGATGGACTGGTGGGCGGCCGGGCACCCGCTCTACGACTACGTCCAGCCGGACCGGGTGCAGGGCGCGCTCTACTTCACCTATCCGCCGTTCGCGGCGCTGCTCCTGGCGCCGTTCGGATACCTGCGGCTGGGTGTGGCCATCGCCGCCTTCGCGGTGCTGACGGTGGCCGCGGTGGTGGTGACGACCCGCTGGCTGGTGCTGCCGGTGCTGCGGCGGCACGACCTGCCGCGCGGGTTCGGCCTGACCGTCGCCGTGCTGCTGGTGCTGGCGGTGGAGAGCACCCGGGAGACGCTCACGCTCGGGCAGATCAACATGCTGCTGGTGGTGCTGATCCTGGCCGACCTGCTGTTCGCCGTACCGCAGGGGCGGCGCTGGGCCGGTGTCGGCGTGGGGCTGGCCGCGGCGCTCAAGCTCTTCCCCGGCATCTTCGTGCTCTACCTGCTGGTCGCCCGCAAGTGGCGGGCGGCGGCGGTGGCGGCGGCGACCGCGGCGGCGGCCACGTTGCTGGCGGCGGCTGTCGCGCCCGGTGACTCGTGGCGGTTCTGGACCCACGAGTTGTGGGCCACCGACCGGGTGGGCCGCACCGACTACACCGGCAACCAGTCGCTGTTCGGGTTGCTCAGCCGCCTGGCCGCGTCGGCCGAGGCGGACCGGCTGCTGTGGTTGCTGCTCGCGCTGGCGGTGGCCGCGTTCGGCCTGTGGCGTGCGGCGCGTGCGGCGCGGGCGGGGGACGCGCTGGTAGGGCTGACCCTGACCGGCCTGGTGGGCGGCCTGGTCAGCCCGATCACCTGGATCCACCACCTGTACTGGTTCATCCCCGCCGTGGTGGTGCTCGTCGACGCGGCGCTGGACGCCGATCCGGCGACGCCCGCCGGGGCCCGCCGTCGCGGCGGCCTCTTCGCGCTGGTAGCCGTCGTCGGCCTGCCGATCGTGTACGGGTTGGTGACGTTCCAGGACTGGGGCACCGCCGTCGTGCACACGGACGACCCGGTCGACTTCGTCGTCCGCAACGCGTACGTGCTGCTCAGCCTGCTGTTGCTGGTGGCGCTGCCGATCCGCGACCACCGTGACGAACCTCGGATGACACGGACTGAACGGACACACCTCGCAACAAACGGCGATCAGCGCTAATCTGGTATCAACTACCTCAGTTTTCTCCCAGGTAGCACCGATCCCCCGGTGAAGGACGGCCCTCCGCGTCGGCAGCGCGGAGGGCCGTTCGGGTCCTCCTCGTCAGTCCCGGCCGTCGGGGCACCGGCTGGGCGGCGCAGCGATCGCCGCGCGGGTCCGCCCGCCGGAGCCGGAGCCCACCGCCACCAGGTGCCGCTCGGGCCGCGACGCCGGGCCCGGCTGGCGGCCCAGCCCGCTCAGCGAGGTGACGCCGAGACGCCCGGCCAGCACCGGCACCTGGTCCGGCTCGACCACGAAGACCACCTCACGCGGCCGCAGCGGGCGCAGCAGCACCACCACGGCGAGGACCACCAGCAGGGTCCCGCCGGCCAGCAGCGCCCACGCCAGCCCGGGGAACCACCCGGCCCGCAACTCGGCACGCATCCGCAGGTCGAGCCCGTCCGCGCCGTCCACGCGCATCACGACCAGGCTCAACGACCGGCCGGACAGCTCCGCCGGGCTCCACTCCAGGGAGCCGACGCCCTCGCGTACCCAGAAGGGCGCCGTCATCGGTGCGGCGGTGCCGGTGCCGGCGGTGGCCGGGTCGAGATCCACAGGCAGCGGGCCCCGGGTGACAGCGACGCGGCGCACGGTGGTGTGCGGGACGTCGGCCAGCCACAGTCGCACCTGGTCGGTCGGAGCGAGGCCGAGGAAGACCTCGCCGTCGTCGTCCCGCGCGGTCAGGTGCAGCCGGGCCTGCCCGGTGCGCGCCACCGGCAGGTCGGCGCGCAGCAACGCGTCCACGTCGGTCACCAGCACCGCGCGGGCCGGCGTGCGGACCGGCTCGAACCGGGCGCCGAACCCGCCGTCCGGGTCGGCGTGCCGGGCGGCGAGCCAGAGCCCTCCACCCGCCAGCAGCGCCGGAATCCCCAACGCCAGCAGGACCATGCCGGCGATCGTGCGTACGAAACGCATTCGCGTCGTCCCTCTCGGTAGCCAACTACCCGGCCGACCTTACCGACGCGCGTCGGCCGATCGGCGGATATCGGCAGCACCCGGCCGGGACGGCGACCGGCCCGGCGGATGGTTCCGCCGGGCCGGTGAATCGCTCGCGTTCAGGACTTCGCGGCGGGCTCCCGCCGGGTACGCGCGAACGCCAGGCCGCCGAGGGCCAGGCCACCCAGTCCGGCGACCAGGCCGGCCACCCCGATGGCGGTGGCGGCACCGGAGCCGTCGTCGTCATCGTCGTCGTCAGCCGCGGCGGCCGGCGCGCTCGCGCCCGGCGAGGCGGGCGCCGCCGCGGCCAGCGTGAGCACCGGCGCCGGGTTCTCCGGCTCCTCCGCGCCCGGCGTCGGCTCCTCGATCCACCGGGAGACGTTGCCGTCGGAGTACGTCTGGAGCACCTTGAACACCATCGTGTCGACCTGCGGCAGCGGACCCATCGACACCGGGAACTCCTGGAACTCGCCCGGGTTCACGCCACCGTTCGGCGCGGCGGTGAAGGTCAGCTTGGAGACCGCCTCGGTGAGCTGGCTGCCGTGCACCTCGATCGGCGGGTCGACCTTGCGCTTCTCCACCGCGACCGTCCAGCCCGCCACCGGCATGGTGGAGACCGAGCCGACCGGGGCGTTCTCCGGCAGGTTCACCTCGACCTTGACCGTGGACGCCGTGTCGCTCTCGTTCGGCACCCGGAACGCGAACCGGCCGTAGCCGCCCTGCTTGCCCTCGGCCGGGTTGATCGTGACGTGCGCCGAGGCCGATCCGGCCAGGCCGAGCACGGCCGTGGCGACGGCGGTGAGAGTCAGCGCGGCGACTGTCGCGGGGCGCCGGAGACGGATCATCAGATGGGACCTTCCGTTACTTGATCGGCACGGTGGCGGTCACCGTGGCCTGGTCGATGTCGGTCGTGCGGACGGTGATGCGCAACTGCCAGTCGCCCCGGGCCGGCAGGTTGACCTCGCCGGTGGCGTGGTTGTCGCTGAGCGGGAGCAGCGGGACGGTGATCGGCTCGATCCCGGCCGACGGCAGCGCGGCGGTGACCTTCCACTCCTGCACCGGCTGGGGGCGGCTGTCCTTGGTGTAGGCGTACAGGTGCAGCGAGTTGTTGCCGGTCTCGGCCGGGTCCAGTTGGACCTCCAGCGAGTAGATCGGGCTGCTCAGCGTGGTGGAGAAGTAGCCCTGCTCGGCGCCCGCCACGTCCGCCGCGGCGGTGCGCGCCGGTGTGGTCTGCACGAGCGTCGCCGACACGCCGAGCACCACCGCCGTGATCACCAGCTCGGCCACCACCGCGCGCCGCATCGCGCCCGGCCGGCCGGCGGCCACCCGCCGCCGCACCAGTGCGCGGGAGTACGCGGCCACGCCGATCACCAGCGCGAACAGCACGATCTTGGCGAGCAGGAGCCGGCCGTACGTGGTGTCGAACAGCGCCTGCAGGCTGGCCACCTCGATCAGGCCCTGCACGGTGCCGGCCAGCAGCAGCGCGGCCACCGCGAGCGCGGCCCAGCGGGACCAGATCGGCAGGATCGCGTCCAGCTCACGCTCGTCGGCCCGGCGCAGCAGGAACACCGCGAGCATGACCAGGCCGCCCAGCCACACCGCCATGCCGCCCAGGTGCACCGCGTCCACCACCACGGAGACCGCGGGCGCGGGCGAGGCCGCCGCGTGCCCGGCCAGCGGCCACGTGAACAGCGCCGCGCCGCCCAGGACGGCCAGGATGATCCCGTCGGTACGGCCGATCGGGCCGGCGAACAGCGGCCGGAGCAGGAACGCCGCCGCGGCGAGCAGACCCAGCCGGACCATGTGTGTGGTGCCGTAGGCGCTGCCCAGCACGTCACTCAGGCCGGAACCGGTCACGTCGAACAGGCCGCCGCCGTTGACGTACGGCACCTGGAGCCACACCTCGGCCACCGTCGCCGCCGCCAGCAGACCCAGCCCGGTCCAGGCCAGCCGGGCCGGCCCCCGGCGGGACAGCCGGCGCGGCCAGAGCGCCGCCAGCACCAGCGCCGGGCCGACGAGCAGCAGCAACCCGGCGTAGCCGGCGTACTTCGCCACCTTCACCGCGTTCTCGGTGACCGGGTTCGCCCGGTTGTCCGTACCGCTGTCGGTGGGCGGCTCGGACGGCGCGCCGACGGAGTAGGTGAAGGCGCCGGAGACCGGGTGGCTGTCTGCCGAGATGACCCGGTAGCTCACCAGGTAGGTGCCGCGCCCGGCGGACGGGTCCACCGGGATGGTGACCTCGGCGCCCTGGAACGTCGGCTCGCCCCGGTCGGCCCGCGAGCCGTCGGGGGCGATCACCCGCACCTTCCCGGGCACCTTGCGGACGCCCTCACTGAACGTGATCACCACCTGCGCGGGCGCCTCGGGCACCACGGCGGAGGCGGCCGGGCTGCTGCTCACCAGCACCGCGTGGGCGGCGGCCGGGGTGGCCGGGACGAGCAGCAGGGCGACCAGCAGGAGCAGCAGCCCGGCGACGGCCCCGGAACGGGCGGCGACGGCCCGGGACGGGCGGCGTACGGCAGCAGTCATGACCGCCATGGTTCCCGAACCGGGGCGGGTCCGGCGAGCCGGTCTCCGGCGGGCGTGACCGAGCGCCCACCCGGTGCGGCGGCGCGCGCCACGCCGGGCCTGCTCGGAGGTCATGGGAGGGTAGTCGGACGGCGGCCGGAAAAAGTTCCCGGCGTGTGCGGGACCACGGAATGGGTCGAAGGACCCTGTCCCCTCCAGGTACGCCGCGTAACCTCGGGTGACGTGATCCCCGGCCCGCGCGACACCGCCGCCGACCGCCCCGAGTCGGCGCCCGACGCTGCCCGGGACGCGGCCACCGGCTGGGCGCTGGCCGCCCGCGACGGGAACCGCGACGCGCAGGCCGCCTTCGTCCGGGCCACCCAGGCCGAGGTGTGGCGCTTCGCCGCCGCGCTCGTCGACCCGGACAGCGCGGACGACCTGACCCAGGAGACGTACCTGCGGGCGTTCCGGGCGCTGTCCGGCTTCGAGGGGCGCTCCAGCGTGCGTACCTGGCTGCTCGGGATCGCCCGGCGGGCCTGCGCCGACCACCTGCGCACCGTGGTGCGCCGCCGCCGGCTCGACGCGCGGCTCGCCGCCCAGGCAGCCACCGATCGTCCGTACCCGGACCCGGCCGGCCAGCTCGGCGCCACCGACCTGGTCCGCCGGCTGCCAGCCGAGCGGCGCTCCGCGTTCGTGCTCACCCAGCTGCTCGGCCTGTCGTACGCGGAGGCCGCCGACGTGGAGGGCGTGCCGGTGGGCACGATCCGCTCCCGAGTGGCCCGCGCCCGCGACGAACTGGTCGACGCCGTCGGCGACACGCTGGCCGGATAGCGGGAACCTTTCGTGACGCTCGGACGACGAATGACTGTGACCCCCTCCCCCTCCCGGGCCGGCCGCTGGGAGGCCCTGCGGCCCTGGCTCGGCGTCGCGGCCCGCCTCGGACTCGCAGCCGTGTGGCTGATCGCCGGCGGCACCAAGGTCGGCGACCTGGCCGCCTCCGGCCGGGCCGTGAACGCCTACCAGGTCATGCCGTACGACGTGGCCACCGTGATCGGCGCGGCGCTGCCGTTCGTCGAGCTGGCCCTGGGCCTGCTCCTGCTCGCCGGGCTCGCCACCCGGATCAGCGCCGGTGTGTCGGCGGCACTGCTCGTGGTCTTCATCGCCGGCATCGCCTCGGCCTGGGCCCGGGGCCTGGCCATCGACTGCGGGTGTTTCGGCAGCGGCGGGCAGCTCGCCGCCGGCCAGACACCCAGCTACCTCCCGGAGATCCTCCGGGACATCGGGTTCCTGGTACTCGCCGGGTTCCTGCTGATCTGGCCCCGCACCCCGTTCTCCGTGGACGGGTGGCTGGCGGGCGACGACACCGTGGAGGACACCGATGAGTAGTCGCAAGGGGCGCAGGGACGCGGCCCGGGTCGTACGCGAGCAGATCGCCCGGGAGAAGCGGCGCAAGCGGACCCTCTGGACCTCGATCGCCGCGGTGCTGGTGCTCGTCATCGCCGGTGGCATCGGCTGGGCCGTCTACTCCAGCCAGAAGTCCGACGAGTTCACCGCCCCGCCCGGGGCCAACGACGCCGGCACCGGCATCGTGCTCGGCACCGGACCGGTCACCATCGACCTGTACGAGGACTACCTCTGCCCGGCCTGCAAGCAGTTCCAGCAGGTCAACGGCGAGACGCTCAACCAGCTCGTCGCCGAAGGCAAGGCGAAGCTGGTGTTCCACCCGGTCGCGTTCCTGAACCGCTTCTCCACCACGGAGTACTCCACCCGCTCCTCGGCCGCCTCCGGCTGCGCCGCGCAGGGCGGCAAGTTCCGCGAGTTCACCGACCAGCTCTTCGACAGGCAGCCGCCGGAGGGCGGCGCCGGGCTCAGCGACGACGAACTCGTCGACATCGGCGCGGGCGTCGGGCTGAACCGCGACGAGTTCGCCTCCTGCGTCTCCGACGGCACGTACCGGTCGTGGACCGAGCACGTCACCGACGAGGCGAGCAAGTCCGGCGTGACCGGCACCCCGACCATCAAGGTCAACGGCAGTGAGCTCCAGGACCGCAGCCCCGAGGGGATCAAGTCGGCGGTGGAGGCGGCCGGCAAGTGATCGCACCCCTGCGCCGGGCCGCGCTGGTGCTCGCCGTCGCCGCCACCACCCTGCTCACGCTCGCCGCGCCGGCCGCCGCACACGGCGCGGACGCGCCCGACGGCACCGACTACCGCGCCACGATCAGCGGCGTCGCCCCGGACCGCCCCGGGCTCACCGCGCGCATGGTGGAGGCCGGCGCGCGGCTGGAGCTGACCAACGACACCGGCGCCGACGTCACGGTGCTCGGCTACTCCGGGGAGCCGTACCTGCGCATCGGCCCGGACGGTGTGTACGAGAACACCCGTTCCCCCGCCACCTACCTGAACCGGACGCTGGCCGGGGAGACCCGGCTGCCGGCCGAGGCGAACCCGGCCGCCGCGCCCGACTGGCGGCGGATCGACGACGGACCCACCGCCCGCTGGCACGACCAGCGCACGCTGTGGCGGGAGGACGCCCCGCCGGCCGCCGTCGCCGCCGACCCGGACCGGGAACACCGGGTACGCGACTGGACCGTCCCGCTGCGCGCCGGTGACGCCACCGGAGCCGTACGCGGCACGCTGGACTGGGTGCCGCCGCCCGACCCGTACCCCTGGTGGGTGGCCGCCACGCTGGGCTTCCTGCTGGTCGGCGCGGCGGGGCTGGCGCCGGGCGGCACCGCCGCCGGGGTACGCGCGCTGCGCGCGGTCGGCGCGCTGCTCGCGGTGGGCGGCGCCGCCACTGTGGCGCTCACCGTCGCCCGCGCGCTGGACACCGGCTCCCCCGGCGTCGGCGGAACACTCGCCGAGCTGGTCACCGGTCAGGTGTGGACGCTGCTCACCGGCCTCGGCGCGATCGCCGCGGGCGGGTACGCGCTGGCCCGCCGTCCGGCCGCCGACTTCGTGCTGGCGCTCGCTGGTGCCTGCCTCACGCTGTTCGCCGGGGTGACGAACCTGGCCGCGCTGTCCCGCTCGATCCCCCCGGCCGCCGGCCCGGCCGTGCTGATCCGGGTGCTCGTGGTGGTCGGCCTGGCGACCGGAGCCGGCGCGGTGGCGGCGGGCCTGCTGCGCCTGCTGCCGCAGAGCAGCCCGCCCCACCCCGCGCCCAACCCGCGTCCACCCCTGACCCCCGCCCCGCTGCCCCGCCCCGCCCCGCCCCGCCCGGTGATCTTGCAGTTACTGCTTGCCCCTCGGATGTGGCTTTTGCCCGCTCTACCACCCGGGCCGGGGGTGCAAGGTCGCCGCGAAGAGCGGGCGGGGAGGCCAGGAAGGGGTGCGAGTCCGGGTCGGGCGGGGGCGAAGCCTGGGGGTTCCAGGCGGTGGGCGGCCAGCAGCGCCTCTTTCCTCGTCGGACAGGAGGTCCGCGGTGGGTGCGTCGGCGACGATGCGAGCCGCCGTCCGGGATCACCGAGCGCGGACCTGGCGCTCGGCGCATGCAGCGGGTGCGTGGTGACCGCTGAGCAGCGTCACGGGCAGGGAGCGCCGGATGCCGCCAGCTCCCGGCGGGCGGCCGGGTCGAGGTTCGACGACGGCTCGTCCGGCACCAGGATCTCCAGGCGCAGCCGGGACGGTCGCCACCGCCACCCGGCGCCGCTGCCCGAACGACAGGTGATGCGGCGCGGTCCAGTGCTCGCTCATCCCGACAGCGTGCGACTTATAACGTCCGACGCGGGCGGCCAGCTCGCCCGCGCAGGCCAGGTTGTGGCCGGGCCGAACGCCACGTCCTCGGCGACCGTGGGCAGGAACAACTGGTCGTCCGGGTCCTGGAAGACGATGCCGACGCGGCGTACCTCGGCCAGCATTGTCGGTCGCGGCGGCGGTCAGGCCGCCGACGCTCACCGTTCCTCGGTCAGGGTGAGGATGCCGTTGAGGGTGCAGCACGAGCGTGAAGGTCTTGCGGCGCCGTTGGGCCCGAGCATGGCGCCACCCATCGCCGCGCGGCATGCGGTCCGTCCACCCGTGCAGGACGACGTGACCGTCCGGGCGCGTACGGTTTGCCCGTGACGTCGAGGGAGGGTGGCTTGCTGCGTACCCGATCATTGTTGCAGGACGAGTGCGACCTTGGCGGCGATGGTGGCCGCGATCGCGGCACCGTCGCGGCAGCCCGCCCACTGGCCGGCGGTGGCCGCGCGGCCCTGCGCCGCCGACATCCGGCCGGTGTAGCCGCGGGAGAGCATCGCCAGGTGAGCCCGCTCGCCGCGCTCCGAACGCGCGCAGGAACAGCGCGCCGACGCCTGCGGCGGCGGCCCGCAGCTGCTGCAGGAACCGCGGGTCACCGTCGCCGCGCCGGCGCGCGCGCCACCGCATCAACGGGCTCGCCGACGAGCACCTCAGGTAGCGCAGCATGAACGTGGCGATCTGGGTGAGGATCTGCGGGCAGCGCAGCCGGTCCGGAGGCCGGCCAGCAGGTCACGCGTCGTCGTGGTCGCGGCCAGCAGGAGCGACGCGAGTGCGCCGAGGTGCCTGGCGAGGATGTTGAACGCGCCGTGCAGCCGTCGACGGACGGGGCGGGGGCGGCCACCTCGACCCGCTCCCCCGCGCCGAGGAACGGCAGCGCGGGCGCGAACAGCACGAACGGCAGCTCGATCAGCGCCCGGCTGAGCAGCCAGCGCGGGCCGACCCGGGCCAGTGCGGCCACCGGCGACCAGGAGCGCGTACCCGCCGAGGCCCAGTACGCCTCCGGGGCGTGGCCACCACGGCGACTGTGAAAAGACGGCACCATCGGCGATCTTCACCTCCGGCGGGGCGGTGCACCGGCGGCGAGCCAGCGGCGGACTCGCGTGCGGCGTGCGCGTGCCCGGCGCCCATCGTCAGCAGCACCGGTGGACGGTGTCGCGGCTTTAATCCTGCCGGTCGGCGGTCGCGGTGGAGCGTCGCGGGTCGCGGTGAGCTTCGCCAGGAGGCCCGCAGCGGCGGGCCAGCCGAGAACAAGGCCGCCGCCAGCAGGCGGCTGAGCAGCACGCCGAGGCCGCGGACAGGCCGGTGAGTTGAAGTCGTTGCCGATGCGCGTACGCCGTAGTCGGCCAGTGGGCTGTCCGCCAGCTCGTGGTCCTTCGCCTGCTGTGCCGGGCAGCTGCCGCCGCGACGATCTCGTCGTCGGCGTTGACGGTGCAGCCCTTGACGCTTGACGAGTCCAGCCCGTCCGGGTGCGGGGAGGCGCGAGATTTTGTGCCGCGAGCACAGGGCCCACCAGCGGGCCGCGCCGAGCAGGAACGGCCAGTGACGCTTGCTCATCGGGCACCTCCGGCGACCAGGACGGCGGGGGACGGCGTGGCGGCTTGGCGCGCAGCGCGTACGCAGATCGGGCCGGACCTTCGCGACGGTGACCACTGTGGTCGCGGTGATCAGGCCCTCGCCGATGCCCGATGAGCAGGTGGGCGAAGGCAGCGGTACCGACCCGGGCGGCGGGTGCCGCCGAGGTCGGTGGTGCCGCCCGGCTTCAGTACTGCAGGACGAAGCCCTGGGACGCGACCACCACGCTGACCAGCGCGGAGACGAACGCGGTGACACGCCAGGCCCCGCCGGGGTACGCGGCAGCACGCGCAGCGGCGCAGCGCGATCAGCAGGTACGCGGCGGCGGTGCCGAGCAGCGCCATGTTGGAGATGTTGAGGCCGAGCATCGCCACCCCGCCGTCCCCCGAAGACCAGCGCCTGCACGATCGGCACCACGGCGACGCAGAGCGCGCCGACCCGAGACCGACGAGGCATCGCGGCCAGGCGCGCCGCCAGCGAGCGGGTGACCGCTGACCCCGGCGGTGAAGATCGGAGTTGAACATCTGCACGGCGAAGATGAACGCCGCCGCAGGCGGCCATCGGGGCCAGCCGGTCGTCGAGATCGGCGCGGCCCACCAGCACGCAGAAAGGCGAGCGCGGCCAGGGCGAGAGCCGCGAAGATCGCGGCGACCCGGACCGTTGTGATGATCCGTTGGAGATGTGCATCGCCAGGTGTCCACGAGCTCAGCGTATTTCCAGGAAGGCACTGTTGCCAATATCTGGCAGCAACCTCACTTGATGGCCGTCACCGCGCCCGCGCGTCGCCGTCCGCGGCCGCACCGGCCCCGGCGGTATCGTCACCACCGCTGACCGACCGCCTCAAGCCCGGCGACCCCGCCCCGGGAGTTCACCCCACTCCCCACCGACGACGGCAGCACGCTGTCCCTGTCCGGCCTGCGCGGCCGCAAGGTCGTCTATTACGCGTGCGGTATACGCTGACGCCCCGGCTGCACGAAGCAGGCGTGTGACTTCCGGGCTCGCTCGCCCTCCCCCTCCAGGCCGCCGGCTACGAGGTGGTGGGCATCTCGCCGAACAAGCCGGCGAAGCTCATAAGTTCCGCGACCGGGACGCCATCACGTTCCCGCTGGTCTCCGACGAGGACAAGGCGGTGCTGACCGCGTACGGCGCGTTCGGCGAGAGCAGATGTACACGGCCGCACCGTCACCGGTGTGATCCGCTCGACGTTCGTGGTGGACGAGGACGGCAGGAAGTCGAGCAGGCGTTCCACAGCGTGCGGGCCACCGGTCACGTCGCCAAGCTGCGCGGGACCTCGGTCTCGACTGGTGGCGGCCAGCGCTTCCATATAATCGCGGCCGGGTGCACAGCCGGCACGACGCTCAACTCAGCAGATCGGGCGGGGTGGCGGAACGGCAGACGCGCAGGCCTTAGGAGCCTGTGTCCGAGAGGACGTGGGGGTTCGAAACCCCCCTCCCGCACCTGCATCAGCTGTGTCCACGCCCATACGAACGCGGGTTCGGGCGGCCCGGGTCGCCACGCGCGGGATGGCGTCGTGGTTCTTCAGCGCTCGACCCCGACCTGACCCCGAGCTGCGCGGGAGCAGATCGTCGCGCTACAGGTGGACGTGACGAACGTGGGGGCCGTCGGCTTCGACCACGCCCCCCAGCTGACCGCGGACCGGGTACGCCCGCTCGCCCTCGACGCTCGACGAGGTCACGGACGGGCCGGACCGGCCTCCTCACCCGGCTACGAGGGCGAACGCCTGGTCGCCCGTCCTGGTCGTCGCCGACAGCCGGACACTCGAGCGCACTGGCGCGTACTCGAAGCGCGTCGCTGGTGCACCCCGACGCAGGGTCGCGGGTACGGCGCGGCGCTGATGCGCGAGGCCGAGCGGATCCCTTGAGGGCTGGGCCTGGTGGCGCTGCACGTGACGGTCCGCGACGGCCTGGGGCTGGACCGCTTCTGAGCGCCTCGGATACCCGCGGGAGATCGGCCGCCCTCCCCCCGCCGCGCTGTGCGCCTGTCCCCCACCGACGCCCCGGGACTGGTCCTCATGTGGCTGGACCCCCCCCCCCCTTTTTTTTTTTTTTTTTTTTTTTTTATTTTGACCCTCCTCCCGCCTCGGCTCCGCTCGCCGATCTTGCACTTGTGGCCCCGACAGAGCCGCATCCACGGGGACGGCATCCGGGGCAGCAGGGCAGATCGGCGCAGGCTGCAGAGGCGGGGCGGGGGGCGGGGGTCGGGAGCAGGCGGGGTGGGTGGGGCGGCGGCTGCCTGCACCACGGGCTCGGTGAGGAGCCGGGGTGGGGGTGGGGGTGGAAGGGCTGGGGGTGGGGCTCCCGGGGGTGTGGGGCTCGGCGCTGCTCCGTTGGGTCCGGGGTGGCAGGATTGGCGCCGTACATGCGGGTCTTGCTGCGCTGCACCTGGCCGGGGAGCATCCGGATGCCGGTGGCGGTCGCGCGGTGGCCGTACACGTCGGTGACCCGGATCTCGTACGGACCGGTACCGGCCCCTGACTCGATCAGCCAGTAGTTGTAGTCCTGCCGCTGGGCCGCGCGCCACGAGCCGTTCCGCCGCACCTCGACCGAGCGCAGCGGGTTGCCGTGGTCACCGACCAGGACGGCGAACCACCACTGCGACGAGCCCTCCTTCATCCGGAAGGTGAGCGGACCGGGCAGCCTCGGGTTCACCACGGCGCGGTAGCTGACCATCACCACCCCCTGCACCGGATCGGCGATCCGGGCGAACGCCTCGGCGGAGAGGTCGAGGTGACCGGGTGCGCACTCCGGGCACTGGTCCATCACCAGCACCCGCACGGTGCCGCGCGGGCCGGTGACGTCGAGGAAGCCGCCGCAGGAGGCGCCGGAGGCGTACTCACCCGGGCCGAGCGCGACGTACATCCGGTCGGCGGGCGCGGCCGGCCGGGAGCAGTTGCCGCCGGCACCCTCGGAGTCGTAGAAGGTCGCCTTGCCGCTGCGCGTCGAGCCGCCGACGGGCGGGGCGGCAGCCACCGGCGGTGCGGCGGCGGGCAGGAGCGCGGCGGCCACGGGCGGGAGAGCGGCCACGGGCGGTAGAGCGGCCACGGGCGGCACGGCAGCGCGCGGCGGCGGGGCGGCGCAGGCGGGGGCGGCGCCGCCGCGTACCGCGAGGGTCACCGCGACCGCGGCGGCGACGGTGACCAGACCGGCGGCGGCCAGGCGGCGGCGTGTGGCGGCGCGGCGCGGACCGTCCGGGCCGGCGGGTCCGGGCGTGGCGCCGGCGGCCGGCGGGTGGGGTGCGGTGCCGTCGGTCACGCCGGTCGATGCTGCCGGACCGGCGTGCCGCCGGACAAGCGAGCTAAGCGAAAGCTAAACCGGGACGCGAGCGCCGGTCAGCGCGGGCGGAGGAGACCACACCGGCCGGTCCCGCGCCATGCCGGGGCGTCACCGTCCGGGCGCGGGTCCACACGGTGCGACGCGAATCAGTAGCATCGCGGCATGTCAGATCGCCACCAGCTCGCCGATTCCGACCCGCGCGCGCAGGGCTCCCATGTGGAGCCGGGCGGGTCCGTGGAGGAGAAGGCGCCCCGGCGCCGCCGGGGCCGGCGGATCGCCCTGATCGTGCTGCTGGTGGTGGTGCTGCTCACCGGCGGCGGCGCGCTGGCCGGTGGCCTCTACTACCGCTCGGTCGACAAGTCGATCGAGCGGGTCGACGCCTTCGAGGGCGTGCCGGAGGAGTCTCGGCCGCAGGTCGAGGCCAAGGGCGCCATGAACATCATGATCCTGGGCAGCGACTCCCGCGACCCGGAGAGCACCGGCGGCTCGCGCAGCGACACGATCATCCTGGCCCACCTGCCGAAGGACCGGTCGAGCGCCCAGCTCATCTCGATCCCCCGGGACACCTGGACGGCCATTCCCAAGTCGAAGGACGGCCGCGGCGGTCGCGACGCCAAGATCAATGCCGCGTACGCCTGGGGTGGCGTGCCGCTGATGGTGCAGACGGTGGAGAAGTTCAGCGGCGTACGGGTGGACAACGTGGCGATGGTCGACTTCGCCGGCTTCAAGGAGATCATCGACGCGCTCGGCGGTGTCGAGATCGACGTGGAGAAGGGCTTCACCACGAAGTACTCGCTGATCGGCACGCGGACCTTCGAGAAGGGCCGGCAGACCATGGACGGGGCCGCCGCGCTGGACTACGCGCGGGAGCGGCACGCCTTCCCCGACGGCGACTTCGCGCGGATCCGGCACCAGCAGCAGGTGATCAAGGCCATTCTGGACAAGGCCGCATCCGGCGGTGTGATGACCAACCCGGCGAAGCTGAACTCGTTCGTCCGCGCCACGTCCGACTCGGTGGCTGTCGACAAGTCGCTGTCGCTTGTGGATCTGGCGATGGAGATGCGTGGCCTGCGCGGCGGCAACCTCACGTTCTTCACCTGCCCGGTGAAGGGCACCGGCCGGGTCGGCAGCGAGAGCGTCGTGTTCCCCGATCCGGCGCGCTCGAAGACGCTGTTCGACGCCGTACGCCGCGACTCGGTCCCCGAGATCCTCGCCATCAGCGGAAAGTAGGACGTCGATCTGTCATGCCGGTGCTGGCGGCGGGGCGGGGCCGCTCGTATCCTGCGATCGCCGTCGGTCTCTGCATCCGGGCCGGGGGCGTCACGGGGAAGGATCGACAATGCCACGCCTGCCGGCGTTCGAGCATCCGTCCGCGCCACCGTCCGGTGTGGCCATGAACACGCCGATGGACAGCGGCATGGACACGACGACAGTGCTGCCGTACGCCGGCTCGCGGGCGTCCACGCGTACCCGCTGGTTGCGTGCCTGGATGGTGACCGCGCCCATCGACGTCGCGGCGCTGCTCGCGCCGCTGCTGCTGACGCAGGACTACTGGCGTGGCACGTTGTTCAACGCCGCCCTCACAGTGGGCCTGTTCGCCGCGGGTGGGCTCTACCGGCCGCGCCGGCACATCAGCATCCTGGACGAGTTGCCGAGCCTCGGCGGCCGGCTGCTGGCCTCCGGCGCGGTGGGTGCCATCATCGCGGCGCTGCGGCACGACTCGGTGCTGCACGTCAGCGGGTTCATGCGCGGCGTCGCGCTCTCCGCCGGCCTGGTGATCGTCGGGCGGGCGCTGAACAGCCGGCTCATCCTGCTGGCCCGCAAGCGGCGGTGGGTGGAGCACAACGCGATAGTCATCGGCGGCGGGCCGATCGGCGGCGAACTGGCCCGGCTGTTGCGCCGCTACCCGCAGTACGGGCTGCGGTTCGTCGGCGCCGTCGACGCACCGTCCCGGCCACGGATCGGTGCGTTGCCGCTCATCGGCACCATCGACGACCTGGAGAAGCTCGCCGACATGCTGGAGTGCGAGGTCCTTGTCATCGCGGACCCGGACTGCTCCGAGGCCGACCTGATGGAGGCGCTGCTGCGTCCGGCCAGTTCGCGCTGTGACCTGTGGGCGGTGCCGCGCCTGTGGGGGTCGCGGTCGCAGGGCGGCTACCCCGACCACATCGGCGCCATCCCGATCATCAAGATCGGCGACACCACGCTCACCGGTCCCCGGTGGCGGCTCAAGCGCGCCTCCGACGTGGTGTTCGCGGTGACCGCCCTGGTGCTGCTGAGCCCGCTGCTGCTGCTCTGCGCCGTCGCCACGTTGCTCGACGGCGGCCGGGGCGTGTTCTTCCGCCAGGAGCGCATCGGCCGGTACGGCAAACCGTTCCACGTGATCAAGTTCCGGTCCATGCGCCCGGCCGACGAGCACGAGTCGCAGACCACCTGGTCCATCGCGCACGACGAGCGGGTCGGGCCGATCGGGCGGTTCATGCGGCGTACCTCGCTGGACGAGCTGCCGCAGCTGTGGAACATCCTGCGCGGTGAGATGAGCGTGGTGGGGCCCCGGCCGGAGCGGCCGTACTTCGTGGAGAAGTTCTCCGTGGAATACCCGAGGTATGCGATGCGTCACCGCGTACCGGTCGGGCTCACCGGGCTGGCGCAGGTCAGCGGCCTGCGCGGGGACACGCCGATCTCGGACCGGGCGCGGTTCGACAACTACTACGTCGAGAACTGGTCGCTCTGGCTCGACATCAAGATCGTGCTGCGTACCGTCACCGAGGTGTTCCGGGGCGGGGGACGCTGAGCGCCTCGGCCAGGTCCGCGTACCAGTCCCCCGGCGGCGGCAGCTTCGCCGCCGCCCACCGGCCGTGCGCCAGCACGCTGTAGCGGGGGCGCGGCGCCGGCCGCGGGAACCGGTCGCTGGTGGTCGGCCGGACCCGGTCCGGGTCGAGACCGCGCAGGGCGAGGACGGCGCGGGCCAGGCCGTACCAGGTGGTCTCGCCGGCGGCGGTGCCGTGGTACGTCCCGGGCGCCGCGTCGCCGGCGAGCGCCGCGTCGGCGAGCGCCACGAGACGCTCCGCGAGCCGGTACGACCAGGTGGGCTGCCCGTACTGGTCGTCCACCACGTCGAGCCGGTCGCGTTCGGCGGCCAGCCGCAGCATGGTGGTGACGAAGTTGCGCCCGTGGGTGGCGTAGAGCCAGGCGGTACGCACCACGTACCCGGTCTCGGGCAGCAGCCGGGCCACCGCCAGTTCTCCGGCGAGCTTGCTGCGCCCGTACGCGTTGACCGGGCCGGTCGGGGCGTCCTCCGGGTACGGTTCGGTGGCGTCACCTGCGAACACGTAGTCGGTGGAGACGTGTACCAGGCGCGCGCCGGACACGGCACAGGCGTGGGCCAGGGCGGCCACCGCGTCGCCGTTGACAGCTGTGGCGTCCCGCTCGCGCGTCTCGGCGCCGTCCACGTCGGTCCACGCGGCCGCGTTGAGCACCACGTCGTGCCCGCCGACCGCGTCCCGCACCGCGCAGGCGTCGGTGACGTCGAGGTCGGCGCGGGCGGGGGCGGTGACCGACAGGTCCGGCCGGGTCCGCAGCACGGCGAGCAGGTCCCGCCCGAGCATCCCGCCCGCGCCGGTGAGGAGAACGCGGGTCATCGGTGGCCGGCGGGCTTCAGCGGCTCCCACCAGTCCCGGTTGTCCCGGTACCAGCGGACCGTCTCGGCCAGGCCCCGGTCGAGGTCGATGCTCGGCGCGTACCCCAGCTCTTTGCTGATCTTGCTGATGTCCAGCGAGTAGCGGCGGTCGTGGCCCTTGCGGTCGGTGACCGGCACGACCCGGTCCCAGCCGGCCCCGCACGCCGCCAGGAGCCGCTCGGTGAGTTGCCGGTTGGTCAGCTCGGTGCCGCCGCCGATGTGGTAGACCTCGCCGGCCCGCCCCTCGGCCTGCACCATCGCCACGCCCCGGCAGTGGTCGTGGACGTGCAGCCAGTCGCGGACGTTGCCGCCGTCGCCGTACAGCGGCACGGTGCCGCCGTCGAGCAGGTTGGTCACGAACAGTGGGACGACCTTCTCCGGGAACTGGTAAGGCCCGTAGTTGTTGGAGCAGCGGGTCACCACGACGTCCAGGCCGTGGGTGCGGTGGTAGGAGAGCGCCAGCAGGTCCGACCCGGCCTTCGAGGCGGAGTACGGCGAGTTCGGCGCCAGCGGCCAGCTCTCCGTCCACGAGCCGGAGTCGATCGAGCCGTACACCTCGTCGGTGGAGACGTGCACGAACCGGCGGACGCCGTGCCGCAGCGCGGCGTCCAGCAGCGTCTGGGTGCCGAGGACGTTCGTGGTGACGAACGGGGCGGCACCGGTGATCGAGCGGTCCACGTGCGACTCGGCGGCGAAGTGGACGATCACGTCGTGCCCGGGCACCACCTCGTCGACCAGCGCCGGATCGCAGATGTCGCCGCGGACGAAGCGCAGCCGGGGATCATCGCGCACCGGGGCGAGGTTCGCCAGGTTGCCGGAGTAGGTCAGCTTGTCCAGCACCGTGAGCACGGCCGGACCCTCGACCGGCACCCCGGCCGCGTCACCGCCGGGCACGCCCAGCAACATCCGCACGTACTCCGACCCGATGAAGCCGGCGCCGCCGGTGACGAGGATCCTCACGGGTCGTGGAGTCTACGCCGTACCGGCGGCCCGGGCGGGACGTCGACGGGCCACGAGGGCTGCGGCCCCGCGGGTAGTCTCCGCGGGTGCGTGGAATCCTTCTCGCCGGCGGCACCGGATCCCGGCTCTGGCCGATCACCCGGGCCGTCTCCAAGCAACTGATGCCGGTGTTCGACAAGCCGATGGTCTACTACCCGCTCTCCACTCTGGTGATGGCCGGGGTACGGGAGATCCTGGTGGTGACCACGCCGGACGACCGCGCCCAGTTCGAGCGGCTGCTCGGCGACGGCAGCCAGTGGGGGCTGCGCCTGGCGTACGCCGAGCAGCCCCGCCCGGAGGGCATCGCGCAGGCGTTCCTGCTCGGCGCCGACTTCATCGGCGAGGAGTCGGTGGCGCTGATCCTCGGCGACAACATCTTCCACGGCGTCGGGCTGGGCCGGCAGCTCGCCCAGCACGGCGAACCGGCCGGCGGGCAGGTCTTCGCGTACCCGGTCGCCAACCCGCAGGACTACGGCGTGGTGGAGTTCGACGACGCCGGCCGGGTGCTGTCGATCGAGGAGAAGCCGGTCCGTCCCCGATCCCGGTACGCGGTGCCGGGCCTCTACTTCTACGACAACCGGGTGGTCGACATCGCCCGCAAGCTGACCCCGAGTGCCCGGGGCGAGCTGGAGATCACCGCGATCAACGAGACGTACCGGGCGTGGGGCGAGCTGACAGTGACGGTGCTGGACCGAGGCACCGCGTGGCTGGACACCGGCACCTTCACGTCGATGATGCAGGCCGCCGAGTTCGTGCGGGTGATCGAGGAACGCCAGGGCATGAAGATCGGCTGCGTCGAGGAGGTCGCCTGGCGGTCCGGGCTGATCGACGACGAGCGGTTGCGGATGCTGGCCCACCCGCTGACGCGCAGCGGTTACGGTGAATACCTGCTGGGTCTGCTGGCCGAGCGGTCCGGTCCGGGGAGCGCGTCGTGAAGATCCGTCCGCTGAGCATCGAGGGCGCCTGGGAGGTGACCCCGCGCCAGCACGGCGACCCGCGGGGCCTGTTCCTGGAGTGGTACCGCTTCGACCGGCTCGCCGAGGCGGTCGGCCATCCGCTGCGGCTCGCGCAGGCCAACCTGTCCGTCTCCGCGCGGGACGTGGTGCGCGGCATCCACTTCGCCGACGTACCGCCGGGCCAGGCCAAGTACGTCACCTGCGTACGGGGGGCGGTGCTGGACGTGGTGGTGGACGTGCGAATCGGCTCGCCGACGTACGGCCGGTGGGAGGCGGTACGCCTCGACGACACCGACCGGCGGGCCGTCTACCTGGCCGAAGGGCTGGGGCACGGGTTCTGCGCGCTCACCGACGACGCGACGCTCAGCTACCTCTGTTCCACCACGTACAACCCGGCGGCCGAGCACACGGTGCATCCGCTGGATCCGGACCTCGGGATCGACTGGCCGGCGGGGGCGCCGTTGCTGTCCGAGCGGGACGCGGCGGCACCGCGCCTTGCGCAGGCGCGCGACGCGGGGCTGCTGCCCTGCTACGACGCCTGCCGCTCCTTCACGGAAGCGTCGGCGACCCGGCAGTCGCTCTGACCCGGCACCGCGGCCGGATCCTGCGCCGTCGCGTCGGGCGCTTCCGCGTCCACGGCCGGCAGCCCGGCCGCGTCCGGCTCGGTGGCAGCCTCGTCCGTCCCCGGCGACCCCGGATCGGCCGGATCGGCCGGAGCAGCCGGGCGGCGGCGTGCCACTGTCGCCGCCCAGAGCGTCCGCACGTCCGCGCTCACCGGCGTACCGGCCCGGCGGTAGCCGAGCACCAGGGCGATCCCTACCCCGACGGCGAGGCCGCCGAGCGCGCCGCCGGCCGCGTACCACTGCCACCGCACCGGCTCGGGACGCGGCGGCGGCGCGGCGGCCCGGACCACCTCGACCTGCGCCTTGAGCCCGAGCCCGGCGGGCGGCAGGTCGCGTTCGGCGATCCGTTGCAGTTCGGCGGCGAGGCCTGCGGCGATCGCCGCGGCGGTGCCGGCGGAGCGGTCGACGACCGCCACGTCGATCGCCAGGGAGTCGACGGTGGACGAGGCGACGACACGGGCGGCCAGGTCGTCGGTGCTGTACGGCAGCCCGAGCGAGTCGATCACCGGGCGGGTCAGCCGGGGCGTGTTCATCATGGTGGCGTACGTCTTGACCCGCCGCTGCATCAGTCGGCCCGCCTCGTCGGCCGGCGGGCGGGGCTGGGGCGCGGCCGACTTCTCGGCGGCGAACGTGACGACCATCTGGGTCTCGGCCCGGTAGACCGGGGGCCGGCGTTCGGCGAGGACCCCGGTGAGCGCGCCGCACAGCAGCGTCAGCGCCAGCACGACCGGCCACCGCCTGCCGATCGTGTCGCGGAAGTGGGCGAGGTCCACGACGCGTCACCCTACCGGCGTCCGGCCGCCGTGGGCGTACCCGCCCGCCGGGTCCATTGCGCGGCGGCGCTCATGTCGGGTAGAACAGGCCCGCACACATCCGCGCATCTTGGGGGAAGACGAGTGGATTCCGCGTGGTCGGCTCGCGGCCGGCACCGGCGCCTGGGCGCCGGGTGTTAGGCCGGGTCCGGCGGATCGTCTCCCCCGAGCGTCTCTATCTGGTCGCCCTGGGCCTGACCGGGCTCGCCGCGCTGGTGTCGGTGACGCTGCCGGCTGCCGAACGCGGCGAACTCGCGGCCAACATGGTGAGCGCCACTGTGGGCGCGGCCCTCGGCGGCCTGTCCGTGGACACGTTCCTGCTGTCCCGCCCGGCCGGCTGGATCATGTCTCGTGGCCGGGTATGGATCGCCGGCATCCTCACCGTGTCGCTCGGCCTCACCGCACTGGCCGCCGCGCTGCTGACCACCCTGGCCGGGCTGGGCAGCCACCCGGTGGGCATCGGTGCGGGCTGCGCGCTCACCGTGTTCAACACGGCGGCGTCGCTCGGCCTGCGCCTCAAGCGGTTCTGGTTCGTCTACACCATGCGGGCGCTCGGTGGCGCGGTGCTGGTCGCCGGGTACGGGCTGCTGTGGCTGGGCCACCGGCTCGACGGTGCCCTGTGGAGCGTGCTCTGGCTGGGCGTGCAGGTCGCCACCGCCACCGTGCTCGGGGTGGCGGTGCTGAGCTGGGCGCGGCGGTTCGGGCCGGTGCCGGCGGCGACGGCGGGGCGCACGGAGTACCGCGCCGACCTGCTCGCGGTGGGCCGGCTGCACGTCGGGGTGTGCGCGCAGATGCTGACGTACCGGCTGAGTCAGGTCCTGGTGGCCCGCTTCGCCGGCGCGGGCGCGCTCGGTGTGTTCGCGCTGGCGGTGGCGGCGCTGGAGTTCGCGCAGTCCGGCGCGGTGGTACGGGCGCAGCGGATCCTGGCCGAGCGTGACCCGGACGCGATCGGCGACCACGGCCGCGAGGTCGTCAGGTCGGCGCTGCCGATCGCCGCGCTCGCCGTGATCGGCCTGGCGGTGCTCGGCGTGCTGGCGCCCGACTACCACGACGCCTGGATCTTCGGGCTGCTCCTGCTGCCGGGGACGCTGGCGTTGTCGGCCGGCAAGACGTGGAGCGCGGCGCTGCTCAAGCGCGCCGGCGAGCAGGCCACCACCGCCGTGGCCCTCGTCACCATGTCGGTGTCGGTGGTGCTGTACGTTCTGCTCATCCCGTGGGCCGGCGCGCTCGGCGCCGCGGTCGCGTCGTCTGTCGCCTACGGCGTCTACGCGTTGCGCACCCGGCAGCGACTCCAGCGGTCCACGCACCTCCTCGTCAATCGGATGGCCTAGCGGTGGACGTCTCAATCGTCGTGTTGACCTGGGAAGACTTCGAGCGCACCGACGGCTGCGTCCGCTCGCTGCCGGACGGCGTGGAAGCCGTCGTGGTGGACAACGGCAGCGCCGCCGAGATCAGCGACAGGCTGCGGGCCATGTGCGCCGAGACCGGCGCCCGGTACGTGCGCTCGGAGACGAACCTCGGCTACGCCAAGGGAATGAACCTCGGTGTCCGGCACAGCACCCGGTCCCGGGTGGTGCTGTCCAACAACGACATCCTGGTGCGGCCGGGCGCGATCGAGCGGCTGGCCGCCGAGCTGGACGACCCGGCTGTGGGCGCGGCGTTCCCGAAGGTGCTCGACGCGACCGGCCGGGACCAGACCGCAGCCGGCCGGTTCCTGACCGTGGGCACCGGCGTCGCGCACGCCACCGGCCTCAGCCTGGTGTTCCCGAGGCTGCGGATCGTGGCCCCGCCGGAGCGGGGCGACTGGCTCTCCGGGCCGTTCGTGGCGATCCGGCGGGAGACGCTGGACCGGATCGGCGGCGTGGACGAGTCGTCGTTCTTCTACTCCGAGGACCTGCGGCTGTGCTGGGCGGTGCGCCGGCTGGGGCTGCGCCTGGCGTACCTGCCGGACGCCGTCGTCACGCACGAGGACGACGCGAGCGCGAAGCGCCGGTGGGCGGTTGAGGAGATCTCCCGCCGGCAGACCCGCGAGTTCATCCGGGCCAGCCGTGAGCTGGCCGGGTGGCGGGGCACGCTGGCCTGCTCCGCGTACACGGTGGGGGTGCTCGCCCGGGCGGCGGTGGGCGGCGGGGCCGCGCGGCGGGCGATCGCCCGCGGCGCGCTGGAAGGCATGGGCGTCCGATGAGGGTGCTGTTCGTCTGCACCACCGGCGGGTCGGGGCGGCGGCAGCTCGGCGGCGCCGAGCGCTTCCTGATCGAGATGCTGCCGGCGCTCGCGTCCCGCGGCGTCGACGTGGTCGCCGCCACGCCTGACGACGAGGTGGCGGCGGCGTTGCGGGACGCGGGCGTGCCGTGGCGTCCGCTGGGCGCGGCCAGGCGGGTGGACCTGGGGTACGCGCGTGGCATCCGCGCGCTCGTCGAGGAACTGCGGCCGGACGTGGTGAGCGCGCACCTGCTCTCCGCCGCGATGCACGCCCGCGCCGGACTGGGCGTGCGGGGGCGTGGCACGCCGCTCGTGGTGACGCTGCACAACAGCCTCTGGCAGTACCGCGACACGGCGGAGACGCTGCGCGCCAAGGCCGCGGTGCAGGCGAACATCAGCACCGACCTGATGTTCCGTCGGCTGCGGCCGCACGCCACGGTCGCGGTCTCCGACTTCGAGGCCCGAGAGCTTCGGGTACGCGGGCGGATCCGCGACGTGCGGGTGATCCCGAACCCGCTGCCCGCCATCTGGCCGCAGGTCGGCGACACCGGCGGCCTGGCGCCGGACGGCCCGGTGCGGGTCGGCTTTCTCGGCCGGCTGGAGCGGGAGAAGGGCGCCGACCTGCTGGCGGACGTCGCCGCCGCGCTGCCGGACGTGGAGTTCCTGGTCGCCGGCGCGGGCACCGTCGACGTCCAGGAGCGCCCGAACCTGCACCTGGTCGGCCGCGTCGACGCCGCGCCGTTCCTGCAGCGACTGCACTGCCTGCTGGTGCCGTCCCGGGTGGAGGCGTTCGGGCGCAGCGCGCTGGAGGCGATGTCGCTGGGTGTGCCGGTGGTGCACTCGGGCGCGGGCGGGCTGACCGAGGTGACAGCCGCCGGTGACGGCGTGCTCGCGTACCGGGCGGAACTGACGCCGCAGGCGCTGGCCGCCGCCGTGCGGACGGCCACCGACCCGGCCGCGTGGGACGAGCGGCGGCGCGAGCTGGCCCGGCAGTACGCGGACCGGCACTCGTTCGACGCATGCGTGGACAACTGGCACGACCTGTACCGGACGGTCGCCCGTGACACCCGCTGAGCGACGCCTCTGGTCGGTCGGGATCCCGTTCGCGCTCGGCGTCGCCCTGCTGCTGGCCACGCTCGACGCCGGGATCGCTGTCGCGCTCGCGCTGGCCGTCGGCATGCTGCTCGCCGCGCGCCTGCGGATGTGGGCGCTCGCCGCCTGCGCCGCCGTCTGGACCGCCGCACTGCTGGCCGTGCGGGTGCTGCCCGGCCCGTACGACTCCTGGGCCGGTCGCGGCGTGCTGCCGGTGCTCGCCGGTTACGTGACGGTCTTCCTGCTGGCCTGGGCGGTGGGCCGGCGGCTGATCGACAGGCGGGACGACGGCGAGCGGTCCCGTCCGGCGCTGTCCTGGCCGTCCGAGCGCCGCCTGCTGACGTACCTGTCCGTGCTGCTCGGCGTGGCGGTGGTGACCGCGGCGATCCGGTTCCGGGGGACGGTGCCGCCGCTGCTCGCCGACAACCCGGACGCCGCCCGGCAGGTGCTGCGCGAGCAGTCGAACCTGGTCATCGGGCTGCTGTCCGAGGCGTGGACGCTCGGCATGGCGGTGTCGCTGCTGCGCGCGTTGTCCGCGCGCGGCGGGGCGCTGCCGGTCTACTACGCGCTGACGGCTGTCTTCACCGTCGGGGCGGCGCTCGGCGCGAGCAAGAACTCGGTGCTGGTGGGCATCGCGCCCGCGCTGATCGCGGCGCTGTCGGTACGGCGTACCCGGGGACGGGCCGCGTCGTTCCTGGCCGCGCGTACGCCTGTGGTGCTGCTGATCGGCGCGCTGGCGCTCGGGGCGGCGGTGTTCCTCGGCGGCCAGCGCACCATGGCCGGCACCGGCGCGTTCGAGACCGAGTTCCGGGCCCGCTACGGCAGCAACGCGCTGACCAGCAGCGCCGGGTCGCTGGACCTGTCGCTGAGTTCGTCCACCGAGACGTTCGGGCGGGTGTGGTCGCAGCGGGAGCACCTGGAGCCGCGGTACGGCACGTACTCGCTGACGTTCCTCGGCTCCCGCGTCGAGCCGATCGTCGGCAAGGCGGACCTGTACGGGCTGACGTCCCAGCTCAGCCAGCCGTACCTGATGAACACCGCGACGTTCGTGGCCATCCCGTTGCTCGACTACGGCCCGCTGGGCGCGGTGTTCTTCCTCGCCGCGCTGGGGCTGGCGGTGGGCGCGACCGAACGGTGGTTCGAGTTCTCCCGCGCGCCGGCCGGGCAGCTGGCGCGGGCGTTCGTCGTCTACTTCGCGCTGTTCGGCGTCTACGAGCTGTATCCGCTGATCTATCCGACCTGGCTGAGCCTGGTGCCCGGCCTCTGGGTGCTGCACCGGCTGGGCAGGAGCGCGGCATGACGTTCGACGGCCTCACCGTGGTCACCGTCCTCTACCGGTCCGCCGGCATGCTGGCCGAGACGCTGCCGACCTGGGTCCGCAGCGCCGGTGACCTGCCGGTCCGGTTCGTCTTCGCGGACAACTGGCCGTCCGACGGGTGCGCCGAGGTGATCGCCGGGCACCTGCCCGCCGACCGGTACGCGTACCTGCCCGATGCCACGAACCCGGGTTTCGCGGCCGGCTGCAACCGGGCGGCGGCGACGGTGGGCACGAGTCACCTGCTGCTGCTGAACCCGGACGTGTGGTTGCCGGACGACGCGCTGGCCCGGATCTGCGCCGCCGTCGCCGCCGACCCGGACGCCCCGATCGCTGTCGGACTGGCCATGCACGGCGGCGAGTACGTGGGCATCGACCTGAACCCGGTGTCGCTGTTCATCGACAGGCGAGCCACCGCGGGCCGCGCCCCGCTCGGTCCGTCCGGCGGCGCGGCGGTCTTCCCGGCCGCGCTGTACCGGCGGTTCGGCGGCTTCGACGAGCACCTGTTCGCCTGGGGCGAGGACGCCGACCTGGCGTTCCGGCTCTACGCCTCCGGGCTGCGCACGCGCGGGCTGGACGTGGTGCTGCCGCACGCGGGCGGGCACAGCGTCGACGGCGACGACCGGTTGCAGGGTTTCCGGGCGTTCCTGCTGGCCCGCAACCGGCTGCTGGTCGCGTCCCGCACGTTCACCTGGCCGCTGCTGCTCACCGCGGTGCCGGTGCTGGCACTCGCGCACCTCGCGCTGGCCGCCCGGCGGATCCGGCAGGGGCTGCTGCGGCCGTTCCTGCGCGGCATCGGACGCGGGCTGGCCGAAGGGCCGGCGGCCCGCCGCCGCTGGACCGGGCCGCGGTTCGGGTTCGCGTCCCTGCTCGGCTACCTGACCGCTCGGAGGGCGTGATGACGGCACAGCCGTGGACAGTGGTGACAGTCACCTACCACTCGGCGGACACGCTGCGCCGCTGCTGGCGCGGCCCGAAGCCGTACGAGTGGCTGGTGGTCGACAACGCCTCGGCCGACGACTCGGCGGCGGTCGCCGAGGAGCTGGGCGCGCGGGTGATCCGGCTGCCGGAGAACGTCGGCTTCTCCCGCGCCAACAACGTCGCGCTGCGCCAGGCGACCGGCCGGTACGTGTTGTTCGCCAACCCGGACCTGGAGGTGCGCCCGGACGGCCTGGACGCGCTGGCCCGGCACCTGGACACGCACGGCGGCCTGGTCGCGCCGCAACTGCTGGGCACCGACGGCACGCCGCAGGCCAACGGGCGTGGCTTCCCGTACGCCACGGCGAAGCTCGGCAACCGGAAGGTGTGGCCGCTGTCCCGGCTGCACGAGTCGTACCGGCTGGTGGCCGCGCCCGGCGAGACGCGCCACGTCGCCTGGGTCATGGGCGCGGCAGTGGCCGGCCGCACCGCCGACGTCACCGAGCTGGGCGGCTGGAACGAGCGGTTCTTCCTCTACTACGAGGATCACGAGCTGGGGCTGCGGGCTTGGCGGCACGGGCTGCCGGTGGCGGTGCTGGGCGACGTGCGGTGGACCCACCACTGGGCCCGCGCCACCAACTCGGTGCGCTGGTCCCGGGCGCACACGCTGGAGCTGCGCAGCGCCCGGACGTTCTTCGGCATGTTCCCGGAGTTCCTGGTCGGCCTGCCGCGACCGGCGCGTCGACACCGCCGGGCCGCCGGACTGGTCGGCACGGCGGTTCCGTCCACGGTGTCCGGTCCGGACGGGCAGTGATCGAGGGCGGTCGCGGGGCCGCTGACGTGAATGACGCTTTGATACCGTCTCGCCGTGTCCGTGACACGCCCGGCCTTCTCCCCCGCGATGGCGCCCGCGTCGGCGACGCCGGTGCCGTCACGGCCGGGCACGCCGGCGGCGTTCGTCGCGCTCGCGTGGGAGCGGCTGAGCCGGTCCCCGTACTGGTCCGTCGCGGGCCTGCTGGTCGCCTTCGGTGCCGTGCTGCGGATCCGGCAGTGGGCGTACGCGCGCAGCTTCTGGAGCGACGAGCTGTACGTCGCGCACAACATCCGGGAACGCGGCTACCTCGACCTGCTGCAGCCGCTGGCGTTCAGCCAGTCGGCACCGCCCGGCTGGCTGTGGCTGGAACGGTTCGCGTTCGAGCAGTTCGGCGACGGCGAGCGGGCGCTACGGCTGGTGCCGCTGCTGTTCGGGCTGGCGCTGCTGCCGCTCGTGGCGTGGCTCGGCCGGGCACTCCTGCCGCCGCTCGCCGCGCTGGCGGCGCTGCTGCTGGTCGCCGTCGCGCCGTTCCTGATCGGCTACTCCAACGAGCTGAAGCAGTACAGCGCCGAGGCGTTCGGCGTCACGCTCGTGATCGGGCTGGCGCTGCTGCTCGTCCGGACCGGCCCGACCTGGGCCGGGTCGGCGGTGTTCTGGTCGGTCGCGGCGGTGGCGGCGTTCGTCAGCACCCTGTCCATTCCGGTCACCGGTGCGCTCGGCGTGCTGCTGGCCGGGTACGCGCTGTCCCGCCCGGACCGCCCACCGGCGAGCAGGTGGCGGGATCTGGGCCGGTTCCTCGCCCCGGCGCCGGCCTGGGGTGTGGTGGCGCTCGTGGTGTACGTGCTGTTCCTGGCGCCGGGACTGGCCGATCCGCAGCTCGCGGCGTACTGGCGGGCGAAGTCGATCTACCCGGCGCACTCGCTCACCGACCTGGCCGCCACTGTGCAATGGCTCGCGGCGACGTACCGGAGTCTCGCCACGGTGCCGTTCGTGGCCTGGTCGGCGTGGGTCGTCGTACCGCTGCTGGTGCTGGGCACGGCCGCCGGGCTGCGCCGGCTCTCCACTGTGGCGGTGCTGGTCCTGCTCACCCCGCTGGCGGCCGGGCTGGCCGGCGCGGCGGTGTCGGTCTACCCGTTCAACGGCCGGCTGGCGCTCTACGCGGTGCCGGCGTGCCTGCTGCTCGCCGCGCTCGCGGTCGCGCCGCCACCGTCGCGGGCCGGCCTGCCCGCCCGGGTCAGGTGGGTGGTCGGGGTGGTGCTGCTGCTGGCGCTCGCCGTTCCGCAGCTGGCCACCGCCGTGGTGGCGACTGTGCATCCGGCGCGGGCCTTCGCCCAGGGCGGCGGCGCCAACGCCGTCGACTACCGGGGCGCGCTGAGCTACCTGGAGGACAAGCGCCGCCCGGGTGACCTGGTGCTTGCCACCACCGTGTCGTGGAACGCCCAGGCCTGGTACGGCCCGGCGGCGGACGCCTACGTGGTCGCCGCCGGCCCCGGCGGGTGTCCGAAACAGACCGTGTCGACGCTGCTGCCCGGGCGGTCCCGGGTCTGGCTGTTCCAGGCCACCGACTGGGCCGACGGGGCGAACCGGGATGTCATCGTCCGGCTCGGTGGCACCGGCGTGGCGGTCACCGAGCGGCAGTTCAGCGGCGCTCGCGTGGTCCGGTTCGACCTGGCCGCGGGCGTCACCAAGGGCAGCGACATCTGCCTGGTGCCGCCGCCGAACGGCGCCCGCGTCCGTTAGCTGTGGCGCTGCCAGAGGTCGCGCAGGGCGTCCCAGTTGCCGCCGAGCCCCGCCCCGCACGGGGTCTCCATGTAGATCGCGCTCGTGTTGTCGTCGCGGCCCCACCAGATGCCGCAGACCGGGCGGCCGTCCTGGCCGTTGCCGGCGTACTCGACGTAGCTGCCCTGCGCCCCGCTGACGCCGCCGGTGGCCGGGCCGGCCTCCCGCATGCCGGGCGCGAGCGCCCTGCCGATGATGCCCATCTGCTGGCGGAAGGCGCGCGCCGCCTCCTTCTTCTCCGCCGACTCGTACTCGGCGAAGTGCACCGACACGCCCAGGTAGCGGCAGAAGACGTGCTGCTTCTCCCCGGCGGCGAGCCCGGGACCGCTCTTCTCGGTGTTGATCGCGCAGCCGCCGACCCCGTCGAGCCACGGCTCGGCGATCGGCATGAGCGTGGCGTCGAACTTCGCCTTGTTCAGCGACTGCTGGGTGGCCTCGTAGAGCGCCGGGGAGGCGCTCGCCTTCGGCGTGGACGGTTCACCGCCGTCGGCGAGTGACCGGCCGGCCAGCAGCCCGGCGCCGCCGGCCAGCACCGCCGCCATGACCAGGCCCCCGATCCACAACCCGGTACGGCTCTTGGGCGGACGGGCGACCGGGGTGATCCGGGGACCGCCGGTCGGCACGAGCGGATCCGGGGCGGCGGCCTGGGCCGGGATCGCCGGCACCGGCATCCCCGGCGACACCGGCATGCCCGGTGACACGGGCGCTCCGGAGGACACGGGCGCGCCGGAGACCGGCTGCTGCGGCGTCATCGCCCACGGCTGCGGGCTCCACGGCAACTGCGGCGGCGAGGAGACCTGCTGCGGCGGCGCGGACACCGGCGGGGGCGGCGGGAGCATCTCGCCGGTGGCGGTGCGCTGGTAGTCCATGCCCAGGCTGCGGAACAGCCGCTCGGCAGCGCCGTCCTCTTCGGACGGGTACGCCACCCAGGGCTGGCCGGCGGCGAAGTCGGAGTTCACGTAGCGGTGACCGCCGGGCGTCTGGGCCAGCACGTTCGCCGCGTTCGTGAACGCCTCGCGCCAGCGCTGGTCACCGGCCGCGGCGCCGTCGAGGACCGCCACGGTCAGCGCGCGGTCCTGCCCGTCGAGCGCGGCCCAGGCCCTGCCGACCTGGCACTCGCCCAGCACCTCGGTGAACCTGTACGGACCTTCCGGCTGCATGCCCCACTCCTCTGCTCACCCGCCGTGCGGATAGTACAGAGAGCACGCTCATCGGATCTCCCTGCGGTCGGGCCACTCTTGCGCTCTGAAAGTTTTCATGCATAGAGTCGCGGCGTGAATGAAAGCGGTGCGGCCGCCCCTGACCGCCTGCTCGACCTGTTCCACGGCGTACGGCTCACCCCGACCCAGCGCCGCATCGCCCACTGCCTGGTGCGGCACGCGGGCGCGGCGGCGTACCTGTCCGCCGCCGAGGTGGCCGAGCTGGCCGGCGTCAGCCAGCCGTCGGTGACCCGGTTCGCCATGGCGCTCGGGCACGACGGCTACCCCGCGCTGCGCCGCCGCCTGCGGGAACTCACGGTCACCGGGTCGGCCGGGTCGGCCGTCGGCAACGCCCTGCAACGGGCGGTGCACGCCGAGCGGGACAATCTCGACCGGCTCGCCGCGCAGCTCGCCGACGCCGGCCGGGTCGCCGAGGTGGGCAAGCTGCTCGCGGCCAGCCGTCCGCTGCCGGTGCTCGGGCTGCGCGCCGCCGCGCCGCTCGCCGCGTACTTCGCGTACTTCGCCGCGAAGGTCCACCCGGACGTGCGGGTCCTCGACGACGGCGGCAGCATGCTGGTCGACCGCCTGGACCAGGCGGCAGCGGCCGGCGCGACGGCGCTGCTCGCGTTCGTGCTCCCCCGCTACCCCAGGGAAACCCTGGACGCGCTGCGCGAGGCCCGGGACGCCGGGCTGACCGTCGTGGCGATCACCGACTCGCCGGTGAGCCCGGCCGCCGAGCACGCCGAGGTGGTGCTGCCCGCCGCCGTCGGCGCCGACCTGGTCTTCGACCTGCACACCGCCCCGATGACGCTGGCCATGGTGGTGCTCCAGGCGATCTGCGACGCCGCACCGGCCGAGACCCAGAACCGGCTCGAGGCGTTCGAGTCGTCCGCCGCCCGCCGCCAGTTGTTCCTCGGCTGAGAGGAGTACGAGATGCACCAGCCCGTCCGCGCCGCCCGCGGCACCGCACGCACCGCGAAGGGGTGGCCGCAGGAGGCCGCCCTGCGGATGCTGATGAACAATCTCGACCCCGAGGTGGCCGAGCGCCCCGAGGACCTGGTGGTCTACGGGGGCACCGGCAGGGCGGCCCGGGACTGGCCGTCGTACCACGCGCTCGTGCGCACGCTGACCGACCTGCGCGACGACGAGACGATGCTCGTGCAGTCCGGCCGCCCGGTCGGGGTGATGCGCACCCACGAGTGGGCGCCGCGCGTGCTGCTGGCCAACTCCAACCTGGTCGGCGACTGGGCCACCTGGCCCGAGTTCCGCCGGCTGGAGTCACTGGGCCTGACCATGTACGGGCAGATGACCGCCGGTTCCTGGATCTACATCGGCACCCAGGGCATCCTCCAGGGCACGTACGAGACGTTCGCCGCGGTGGCCGCCAAGCGCTTCGAGGGCACGCTCGCCGGCACGTTGACGCTCACCGCCGGGTGCGGCGGGATGGGTGGGGCGCAGCCGCTCGCGGTCACCATGAACGGCGGCGCCTGCCTGATCGTGGACGTGGACCGGTCCCGGCTGGAGCGGCGGGCGCACGACCGCTACCTGGACGAGATCGCCGACTCGCTCGACGACGCGGTGGAGCGGGCGCTGGCGGCGAAGCGGGACCGGCGGGCGCTCAGCGTCGGAGTGGTCGGCAACGCGGCCACCGTCTTCCCGGAGCTGCTGCGCCGGGGTGTGGCCGTCGACATCGTGACCGACCAGACCAGCGCGCACGACCCGCTGTCGTACCTGCCGGAGGGCGTGGACCCGGCCGACGCGCGGGACTACGCGGCGGCCAAGCCGGCCGAGTTCACCGACCGGGCGCGGGCGTCGATGGCGAAGCACGTGGAGGCGATGGTCGGCTTCCTGGACGCCGGCGCGGAGGTCTTCGACTACGGCAACTCGATCCGGGGCGAGGCCAAGCTCGGCGGATACGAGCGGGCGTTCGACTTCCCCGGGTTCGTGCCCGCGTACATCCGGCCGCTGTTCTGCGAGGGCAAGGGCCCGTTCCGCTGGGCCGCGCTCTCCGGCGACCCGAAGGACATCGCGGCCACCGACCGGGCCATCCTCGACCTGTTCCCCGAGAACGAGTCCCTCGCCCGGTGGATCCGGATGGCCGGTGAGCGGGTCGCGTTCCAGGGCCTGCCGGCGCGGATCTGCTGGCTCGGCTACGGCGAGCGCGACCGGGCCGGGGTGCGGTTCAACGAGATGGTGGCCTCCGGTGAGCTGAGCGCGCCGGTGGTGATCGGCCGGGACCACCTGGACTGCGGCAGCGTGGCCAGCCCCTACCGGGAGACCGAGGCGATGGCCGACGGCTCCGACGCGATCGCCGACTGGCCGCTGCTGAACGCGCTCGTCAACACCGCGAGTGGCGCGTCCTGGGTGTCCATCCACCACGGCGGCGGCGTGGGGATCGGCCGGTCCATCCACGCCGGCCAGGTCTGCGTGGCCGACGGCACTGAGCTGGCCGGGCAGAAGATCGAGCGGGTGCTCACCAACGACCCGGCGATGGGCGTGATCCGGCACGTCGACGCCGGCTACGACGACGCCCGCGAGGTCGCCGGGCGCACCGGCGTCCGCGTCCCGATGGCCGAGTAAGGAAGGGCCCCTTGTTAACGCATTCTGCATGGGAAGGGTCCCTTCCTAACCGGTTCCGCGAGCTGTGGGACGAGATCGCCCCGGTCGGGCGGGACGCCGGCAGCGGCGGCTACCTGCGCTACGCGCTCACCGAACCGGAGCGCACGCTGCGCGGCTGGTTCCGGGAGCAGGCCGACCGGCGGGGCATGCCGGTGTCCGAGGACGGCAACGGCAACCTGTTCGCCTGGTGGGGCGACCCCGAGACCGGCGGCGCGGTGCTCACCGGCAGCCACTTCGACTCGGTGCCGCACGGCGGCGCGTACGACGGGCCGCTCGGCATCGTCAGCGCGTTCCTCGCCGTCGACGAGCTGCGGGCCGCGGGCGTCACCCCGGACCGGCCGGTGGTGGTGGCCGCGTTCGTGGAGGAGGAGGGCGCGCGGTTCGGCGTACCCTGCCTGGGGTCGCGGCTGCTCACCGGCGAGATCGACGTCGACCGCGCGGCCGGGCTGCGCGACCAGGCCGGGACGACCTTCGCCCAGGCGCTGGGCGAGCGGCCGGCGGGCGCCGGCCCGGCGCTGCTCGGCCGCTTCGCGGCCTTCGTGGAGCTGCACGTCGAGCAGGGCCGCGCGCTGGTCGACCTGGACGCGCCGGTCGCGGTGGCGTCCGCGATCTGGCCGCACGGCCGGTGGCGGTTCGACTTCACCGGCGAGGGCAACCACGCGGGTACGACACGGATGGCCGACCGCCGCGACCCGATGCTCACGTACGCGTTCACGGTGCTGGCGGCGAACAAGGAGGCCCGGCTGCGCGACGCGCACGCCACTGTGGGCCGGGTGTCGGTCGAGCCGAACGCCACGAACGCGATCCCGTCCCGGGTCACCGGCTGGCTGGACGCGCGGGCGGCCGAGGCGGAGACGCTGTACGGTCTGGTCGAGGCGGTACGCACCAAGGCCGCCGACCGGGCCGGCCGCGACGGGACCGCGCTGACCTGCACGCAGGAGTCGGCGACCCCGCTCGTCGCGTTCGACAGCGGGCTGGCTGACCGGCTGGCCGCGCTGCTCGGCGCGCCGGTGCTGCCCACCGGCGCCGGGCACGACGCGGGTGTGCTGGCGGCGCACCTGCCCACCGCGATGCTGTTCGTGCGCAACCCGACCGGGGTGTCGCACTCCCCCGCCGAGGCGGCCACCGACGCCGACTGCGCCGCCGGGGTGGCCGCCCTGGCCCGGGTGCTGGAGGAGCTGGCATGCCGCTGACCCGCTGGCTGGCCGAGTACGCCTGGCTGCCCGACCGCGCCGAGCCCACCCGGGACGTGCTGATCGAGGCGACCGACGGGCGGCTCACCGCTGTCACCCCGCTGACCGTGGACGGTCCGCCGACCGCCGGGGTGGAGGTGCTCGCCGACGCGGTCCGGCTGCCCGGGCTGACGCTGCCCGGCCTCGCGAACGCCCACTCGCACGCGTTCCACCGGGCGCTGCGCGGGCGCACCCACGACGGGCGCGGCGACTTCTGGTCCTGGCGCAGCCTGATGTACGCCGTCGCGATCCGGCTCGACCCGGACACCTACCTGGCGCTGGCCCGCGCCGTGTACGCGGAGATGGCGCTGGCCGGGATCACCTGTGTGGGTGAGTTCCACTACCTGCACCACGGTCCCGGCGGCACCCCGTACGACGACCCGAACGCCATGTCCGCCGCGCTCGTGGAGGCCGCCGCGCACGCCGGGATCCGGCTCACGCTGCTGGACACCGCGTACCTGGCCGGGGGCGTGGACGGGGCGCCGCTGGCCGGGCCGCAACGCCGGTTCGGCGACGGCGACGCGCTGCGCTGGGCGCAGCGGGTGGACGCGTTCCGCCCGGCCGACGAGCACGTCCGGCTCGGCGCGGCCATCCACTCGGTACGCGCGGTCCCGGCCGAGCAGCTCGCCACGGTCGCCGGCTGGGCCGACCGCAACGGGCTGCCGCTGCACGTGCACCTGTCCGAGCAGCCGGCCGAGAACGACGCCTGCCGGGCCGTGCACGGGTGCACCCCGACGCGGCTGCTGGCCGACCACGGCGTGCTCGGCCCGCACACCACGGCCGTGCACGCCACCCACCCGACGGCCGCCGACGTGGCGCTTCTCGGCGACAGCCGCACCCGCGTCTGCCTCTGCCCCACCACCGAACGCGACCTGGCCGACGGGATCGGGCCGGTGCGCCGGATGGCCGACGCGGGCAGCCCGCTCAGCCTCGGCAGCGACAGCCACGCCGTGGTGGACCTGTTCGAGGAGGCCCGCGCGGTCGAGATGGACGAGCGGCTGCGTACCCGCAGGCGGGGTCACTTCAAGACGGTCGAGCTGGTCGGCGCCGCCACCGTGGGCGGGCACGCCGCGCTCGGCTGGGGCGACGCCGGCCGCCTCGCCGTCGGGCAGCGCGCGGACCTGGTCACGGTACGGCTGGACAGCGCCCGCACCGCCGGGATCCCGCCGGTCGGCGCGTTCTTCGCCGCCACCGCCGCGGACGTGACAAGCGTCGTGGTCGACGGGCGGCCCGTGGTGGACGGCGGCCGGCACCTCACCGTGGACGTGCCCACCGAGCTGCGGGACGCCATCGCGGCGGTGACCGCGAAGGAGGACTCGTGACGCGCGGCAGCCTGCTCGTCGACCACATCGGCGAGCTGGTCACGAACGACGGCCGCGACGGCGACCCGCTGGGCGTCCGCCGCGACGCCGCCCTGCTCGTCGAGGACGGCGAGGTGGCCTGGACCGGTCCGGCCCGGCACGCGCCCGCCGCCGACCGGCGCATCGACGCCGGTGGCGCCGCGGTGCTGCCCGGCTTCGTGGACAGCCACGCCCACCTGGTCTTCGCCGGGGACCGGGCGGCCGAGTTCGCCGCCCGGATGGCCGGCGAGCGGTACACCGGCGGCGGCATCCGCACCACAGTCGGCGCCACCCGCGCCGCCTCCGACGACGACCTTCGCGCCACTGTGGGCCGGCTGCGCGCGGAGATGCTGCGGCAGGGCACCACCACCGTCGAGATCAAGAGCGGGTACGGCCTCAACGTCGCCGACGAGGCCCGCTCGCTGCGGATCGCCGCCGAGTTCACCGGCGACACCACGTTCCTCGGCGCGCACGTCGTCCCCGCCGAGTACGCCGACCGCCCGGACGACTACGTGGGTCTGGTGTGCGGGCCGATGCTGGCCGCCGCCGCGCCGTACGCCCGCTGGATCGACGTGTTCTGCGAGCGGGGCGCGTTCGACGCCGACCACGCGCGGGCGATCCTCGCCTGCGGGCAGGCCGCCGGTCTCGGCGTACGGCTGCACGCCAACCAGCTCGGTCCCGGGCCGGGCGTACGGCTCGGGGTGGAGCTGGGCGCGGCCAGCGTCGACCACTGCACCCACCTGACCGACGCGGACGTCGACGCGCTGGCCGGTTCGGAGACTGTCGCCACGCTGCTGCCAGGCGCCGAGTTCTCCACCCGGTCGCCGTACCCGGACGCCCGCCGGCTGCTCGACGCGGGCGTCACGGTCGCGCTGGCCACCGACTGCAACCCCGGTTCGTCGTACACGTCGTCGATGCCGTTCTGCGTCGCGCTCGCCGTACGCGAGATGCGGATGACCCCGGCGGAGGCGGTGTGGGCCGCGACCGCCGGTGGGGCGGCGGCGCTGCGCCGCACCGACGTGGGCCGGCTGACCCCCGGGGCGCGGGCCGACCTCATGATCCTCGACGCCCCGTCCCACCTGCACCTGGCCTACCGGCCGGGTGTGCCACTGATCCGCCAGGTTCTGCACAACGGAGTGCCGCGATGACCACCGTCACCATCCTGTCCACCGGGGTCACCCCCGCCGACGTGCTCGCGGTGGCCCGCGGCACCGCCAAGGTCGTGCTCGACCCGGCCGCCACCGAGGCGATGGCCACCTCGCGGTCCATCGTGGACGGCATCGAGGCGGCCGGCCGTCCGGTGTACGGCGTCTCCACCGGCTTCGGCGCGCTCGCCAACACGTTCGTCGCCCCGGAGCGCCGGGCCGAGCTTCAGCACGCGCTGATCCGCTCGCACGCCGCCGGGGTGGGCGCGCCGATGCCCCGCGAGGTGGTACGCGCCATGATGCTGCTGCGGGTCCGCTCGCTGGCGCTCGGCCGCTCCGGGGTCCGCCCGCTGGTCGCCGAGGCGCTCGTGGACCTGCTCAACCACGAGGTCACCCCGTGGGTGCCCGAGCACGGCTCGCTCGGCGCGTCCGGCGACCTGGCGCCGCTGGCGCACTGCGCGCTGGTGCTGCTCGGCGAGGGCTGGGTGCTCGGCCCGGCCGGCGACCGCATCCCGGCCGCCGACGCGCTGCGCCGCGTCGGTCTCAAGCCGGTGTCGCTGGCCGCCAAGGAGGGGCTGGCGCTGATCAACGGCACCGACGGCATGCTCGGCATGCTGCTGCTCGCCGTCTCCGACGCCCGGCACCTGTTCGCCATGGCGGACGTGACGGCGGCGCTGGCCATCGAGGCGATGCTCGGCTCCGAGCGGCCGTTCCTGCCCGAGCTGCACGCCATCCGCCCGCATCCCGGCCAGGCCGCGTCGGCGGCGAACATCCACCGGCTGCTGCAGGGCTCGGCGGTGATGGACTCGCACCGCGACGACCTGGCACACGCGGTGCAGGACGCGTACTCGATGCGCTGCGCCCCGCAGGTGGCCGGCGCGGCCCGGGACACGCTCGACTTCGTCGAGGTGGTGGCCGGCCGGGAACTGCTGTCGGTGGTGGACAACCCGGTGGTGCTGCCGGACGGGCGGGTCGAGTCGACAGGCAACTTCCACGGCGCGCCGCTCGGCTTCGCCGCCGACTACCTGGCCATCGCCGCCGCCGAGGTGGGCGCGATCGCCGAGCGCCGGGTGGACCGGCTGCTGGACGTCACCCGCTCCCGGGAACTGCCCGCGTTCCTGTCCCCCGACGCCGGGGTGAACTCGGGCCTGATGATCGCCCAGTACACAGCCGCCGGGATCGTGGCGGAGAACCGCCGGCTCGCCGCGCCCGCCTCGGTCGACTCGCTGCCGACCAGCGGCATGCAGGAGGACCACGTCTCGATGGGCTGGGCGGCCACCAAGAAGCTGCGCACCGTGTTGGACAACCTGACCAGCCTGCTCGCGGTGGAGCTGCTGTCGGCCGTACGCGGGCTCCAGCTCCGCGCGCCGCTCACCCCGTCACCGGCCGGACGGGCAGCGCTCGACGCGCTCGGCGGCACCATCGGCGAGCCGGGACCGGACGCGTTCCTCGCGCCGCTGATCGAGGCCGCGCGCGAGGTGGTACGCGGCCCGGAGCTGCGCGCGGCGATCGAACGGGAGATCGGCCCGCTCGGCTGATCTCAGGCGGCGGGCGGGAGCACCTTCGCGACCAGCTTGGCCAGCTCCCGCAGCGCCTTGCCGCGGTGGCTGACCGCGTCCTTCTCCTCCGGCGTCAGCTCCGCGTTCGTGCGCTCCTGCCCGTCGCCCAGGAAGATCGGGTCGTAGCCGAAGCCGCCGTCGCCGCGCGGCGCGCGCAGCAGCCGGCCGGACTGGCGGCCGTCGACCAGGTGCTCCTTGCCACCGGGCAGCACCAGCGCGACGGTGCAGACGAACGCGGCGCCCCGGTGCTCGTCCGGCACGTCGGCGACCTGGTCCAGCACGAGCTGCAGGTTGGCGTGGTCGTCGCCGTGCCGGCCGGACCAGCGGGCGCTGAACACACCCGGCATGCCGTTGAGGGCGTCCACCGCCAGCCCGGAGTCGTCGGCGATGGTCGGCAGGCCGGTACGCCGGCAGCCCTCCCGCGCCTTGATCAGCGCATTCTCACCGAACGTGAGGCCGGTCTCCGGCAGCTCCGGGTACTCCTCGACGTCGTCGAGCCCGAGCAGGGCGATCCGGTGCGCGCCGAGCGCGCCGTCCAGGATCCGCTGGAGCTCGACCAGCTTCTTCCGGTTCCGGGTGGCGAGCAGGACCTTGTTCATGACGAGAGCGCCTTCCGCTGCGCGTCGGCCAGTTCCAGACAGCCCGCCACGCCCAGGTCGAGCAGCGCGTCGAGCTGGTCGCGGGCGAAGACACCCGCCTCGCCCGTACCCTGCACCTCGACGAAGTCGCCGGTGCCGGTGCAGACCACGTTCATGTCGACCTCGGCGGTGACGTCCTCGGCGTAGCAGAGGTCGAGCATCGGCTCGCCGCCGATCACGCCGACGCTCACCGCGGCCACCGAGCGGTGCATCACCTTCTCCACCTTGCCGGCCAGCGCCTTGCGCTCGGCCAGCCAGGTCACCGCGTCGTGCAGCGCGACGTACGCGCCGGTGATCGCTGCGGTACGGGTGCCGCCGTCGGCCTGGAGCACGTCGCAGTCGAGCACGATCGAGTTCTCGCCGAGCGCCTTGAGGTCGACGCAGGCGCGCAGGCTGCGGCCGATCAGCCGGGAGATCTCATGCGTGCGCCCGCCGACCTTGCCGCGCACGCTCTCCCGGTCGGAACGGGTGTTGGTGGCCCGGGGCAGCATCGCGTACTCGGCTGTCACCCAGCCCAGCCCGGAACCCTTGCGCCAGCGGGGCACGCCCTCGGTGACGCTCGCCGTGCAGAGGACCCGGGTCGCGCCGAACTCGACGAGCACCGAGCCCTCCGGGTGGGTGCTCCAGCCCCGGGTCAGGGTCACCGGTCGGAGTTGGTCGGGCCGCCGCCCGTCAGGTCGCGCCATGCCTGCACCCTATGCGGTGCGGTGATCGCACCGCCCGCGGGTGCCCGCCGACACGACCCGGCCGCCGCCGGGCTCAGACGTCGTAGCAGGCGCCGGGCCGGACCACGTCCAGCGGCCCGGCGTACGCCCCGGCCGCCGCCTCCACGGTCTGCGACTCGCTGCCCCAGGCCGGTACGAGGTGGGTGAGCAGGAGCCGTCCCACTCCCGCCTTGGTAGCCGCCTCGCCGGCCTCCCGGCCGGTCAGGTGCAGGTCCGGCGGGTTCTCCACGCCGTCCATGTAGCTCGCCTCGCAGAGGAACACGTCGGCGTCCTGGGCCAGGCGCAGCAGCGCCTCGCAGGGCGCGGTGTCGGCGGAGTAGCAGAACACCCGGCCGCCGTGCTCCAGCCGCACCCCGTACGTCTCGACCGGGTGGTTCATCCGGTCGACGGTGACCGAGAACGGGCCGATCGGGAACGTGCCCGGCTGGAGGCCGTAGAACTGGTAGACGTCCTCCACCGAACCCTCCTCCTGCCCGTACGCGGCGGCCAGCCGGTCGGGCGCGCCGGAGGGGGCGTACATCGGCAGGGGCGGGTACGGGCCGTCCGGCGCGTACCGGCGTACCACCACGTAGGACACGGCGTCGAACATGTGGTCGCAGTGCAGGTGGGTGAGGAGGACGGCGTCGGGGGCGTGCAGCCCGACGTAGCGCTGGAGCGTGGAGAGCGACCCCGCCCCGAAGTCGATCAGAAGCCGGAAGCCCTCGGCTTCCATGAGATAGGCCGAACAGGGGGATTCGGGCCCCGGGAAGCTGCCCGCGCAGCCGAGGACGGTCAGTCTCATCCGGTGGCCTCGATCTCACGATGAGTAGTCGATGCGCCGGCGGCGGCCCCGCCGATGATCACTACCGACGCGCTCGCCACGCTGCGCAGCCTACGCGTCGCCCCGGTCGAGCAAGAATCATCTGCCGGAAGTTGTCATCAACGTGACACCCATACACGTCCGCCCCGGACGAGACCGGCGGCCCGGCCGGCGTGCACGCCGCCGACCGGACCGGCCATCGGTCGGTCAGGCCCAGAGCTGACCGTCCAGGGCCTCCTCCGCGTCGGCGAGTGTGCCGCCGTACGCGCCGGTGGACAGGTATTTCCAGCCGCCGTCGCAGACCACGAACGCCACGTCCGCGCGGCGGCCGTCGCGGACCGCCTCGTGCGCCACAGCGAGCGCGGCGTGCAGGATGGCGCCGGTGGAGAACCCGGCGAAGATGCCCTCCACCTCGACGAGCTGCCGGGTACGCAGCACCGCGTCCCGGGTGCCCACGGAGAAGCGGCGGGACAGCACCCCGGCGTCGTACAGCTCGGGGACGTAGCCCTCGTCGATGTTGCGCAGACCGTAGACCAGCTCGCCGTAGCGCGGCTCGGCCGCCACGATCTGGATGCCCTCGACCTTCTCCCGCAGGTAACGCCCGGTGCCCATGAGCGTGCCGGTGGTGCCCAGCCCGGCCACGAAGTGGGTGATGCCCGGCAGGTCCTGCAGCAGCTCCGGCCCGGTCGTCTCGTAGTGCGCCCGGGCGTTCGCCTCGTTGCCGTACTGGTAGAGCATCACCCAGTCCGGGTGCTCGGCGGAGATCTGCTTCGCGGTCGCGACGGCCTGGTTCGAACCACCCGCGGCCGGCGAGAAGATGATCTCCGCGCCGTACATCCGGAGCAGTTGCACCCGCTCGGTGGAGACGTTCTCCGGCATCACGCAGACCAGCCGGTAGCCGCGCAGCTTCGCCACCATGGCCAGCGAGATGCCGGTGTTGCCGCTCGTCGGCTCCAGGATGGTGTCACCCGGACGCAGCCGGCCGGACTCCTCGGCCGCGCGGACCATGAACAGGGCCGCGCGGTCCTTGATGCTGCCGGTCGGGTTCCGGTCCTCCAGCTTCGCCCAGAGCCGCACCGGCGGCGCCCCGGCCGGGACCGTCGGCGAGAGCCGGGGCAACCCGACCAGCGGCGTGCCGCCGCAGGCGTCGAGCAGGCTGTCGTACCGCGCCATCGCGGGCCCCCTCAGCGGGCGGCGCGCGTGGAGACCGCGTGCGAGGCGATCGCCGCGGCGGCCGCGAAGCCGAACGCGCCACCGGCGACTGCCGGCAGGATGGTCACGCTGTCGCCGTCGTTGACCTTGGCGTCGAGCGCGCCGAGGAAGCGGACGTCCTCGTCGTTCACGTAGACGTTGACGAACCGGTGCAGCACGCCCGCGTCCGTGACCAGGCGGGCCTTCAGGCCGCCGTGCCGGGAGTCCAGGTCGGCGATCAGGTCGGCGAGCGTGTCGCCGCTGCCCTCGACGACCTTCGCGCCGCCGGTGTAGCTGCGCAGGATGGTGGGGATGCGAACCTCGATGGCCATGGTGTCTCGTGCTCCTCGTTCGGGATCGTGCCAGGTGACGGGAAAAGGAAGGTGCCGGCGCTGAAGGTCAGCGGTCGGAACACTCGTAGTCGACCGTCGCCGGGCTCTGCCCGAACATGTAGGACTGGACGGCGTTCGGGTCCACGGCGGCATCCACGATCTCCACCGGCTCCTCGGTGACCACGCCGTCGACGATCCGGAAGGAGCGGATCTCCTCGGTGTCGGGCTCGCGGGTCGAGACGAGCAGGTAGTGCGCGCCCGGCTCGCCGGCGAAGGAGACGTCCGTACGCGACGGGTATGCCTCCGTCGCGGTGTGCGAGTGGTAGATGACGACCGGTTCCTCGTCACGGTCGTCCATCTCGCGCCACACCCGCAGCTGCTCCATCGAGTCGAACTCGTAGAACGTCATGGAGCGGGCGGCGTTGTCCATCGGGATGTGCCGGGTCGGGGTGTCGCTGCCGACGGGACCGGCGACCACGCCGCACGCCTCGTCCGGGTGGTCCCGACGCGCGTGGGCGACGATCGCGTCGATGATCGACCGGTCGATGCTCAGCACGCCGCCAAGCCTAGCGCCTGGTCCTCCCGGGCGGCGAGGTGGCAACCGTCACCACTCAGTCGATGAGCGCGTTGAGCAGGGATTCCTGGAGATATCCGAGATAGGCGTAGACCGACAGTTGGAACACCCGGGACGAACCCGGGTCCGCCGCCACCGCGTCGTCGAGCTCCTCGCCCAGGTCGGTGCCGTCCTTGATCTCCAGGCGTACGCCCATCGCCAGCCGGGCGTCGTTCAGCGCCCGCAGCCACGCCTCGGCCGCCTCCGCGTCCAGTCGCACCTCGCCGCCGGCCTCCCCGTCCGGCAGCGCGGCGAGGACGGCGCCCGCCTGGTCGATCTTGCCGGTCTTCAGGTCGCCCTCGGTGTAGCGGCGGAACTCGGCGGTGCCGGCGTCGTCGTCCGGGTAGACGTCGGGGAACAGCCGCCCGACCACCGGATCGCCGTGGTCGAAGCCGTCGGTCAGCAGGCCGACCACCTCGTTGGCGACCTTGCGCAGCACCCGGACCTCGTCGACCGCGAACGTGGCCACGTAGTGGTCGCCCCGGCGGCGGAACATGCTCACAGCGCCACCTTTGCTCGCGACTGCGGGGCTCGCAACACCGGCTCTCTCCTCGCGCTCACGACCGGTCCACCGTCGCCCACAGCCCGTACGCGTGCAGCTGCGCCGCGTCGTGCTCCATCCGCTCCCGGGCGCCGCTGGAGACCACTGCCTTGCCCTTGTGGTGCACGTCCAGCATGAGCCGCTCCGCCTTCTCCCGGCTGTACCCGAAGAGCTTCTGGAACACCCAGGTCACATACGTCATCAGGTTGACCGGATCGTCCCAGACGATGGTCACCCATGGCCGGTCGGAGACCGGCACCTCTTCGGTGTCCGGCGTCTCGACCGGCGCAACCTGTGGAGCCGCCATGCCCCCCATCGTGCCACCGGATCCGGGGAACCGATGAACCGGAACTGCTCGCGGGTCGTCGTCACCCGCCCGGGCCGCGTACGCGAGCCCGGGTCGCCGTGTGCCGGCGCCGTGGTCAGGCAAGCAGGATGCCGTGGTCGACCGCATCGGCGAGCACCGCGCCCAGCGAGAGACGGATCACCTCGAAGCGGCGGGACACCTCGCGGGACAGTTCGAGTTCGACCTCGCGCAGCGCGCGCTGCGCCCAGGAGCGAGCGGCGTTCGGGTCGTTGTTGCCGGGTGCCCGCCAGTGCTGCCAGCAGCCGCCGTTGAGGGCGACGCCGACCGGCGGGAGCACCTCGTCGCGCTGCGCGCCGGGCAGCCCGGCCAGCGCGTCCAGGGCGCCGGCGCCGGTCAGCCCGGCGACCCCGGCCGTGCTGGTAACCAGGAGCACCCGGTCCAGCTCGGGGGCGTCCGGGTGGTCGGCCAGGCCCCAGCGCACCGCGTGGGTGATCCGCCGGTGCACGCCCTCGGCCAGCGGCGCGCCGAAGACCCGGGCGGCGGCCTCGTCGACCAGGCTCCGCACCGCCTCGTCGCACTGGGCGGTGGCGAGCAGCGACAGCGCCTCCAGCTCGCGGTCGAGCATCGGCGGCAGGCCGGCGCAGCCGACCCCGAAGACGATCTCCTGCACCACCCGCAGGTGGATGTTGGCCAGCTCCAGGGCGAGGTGCTGGCGGATCCTGCGGGCGCAGGCGCGGGCCTGACGGTCGATCCGGTCGGCCAGCTCACCCGGCTCGACGCCGGCGAGCACCGGCACCCGGCCGTGCGCGCCGGCCGGCACCGGCGGGCGGGCGCTGCCGCGTCGCAGCACCTCGTCGGCGGCCCAGCCCACCAGCGCGCGGCGCAGCTGGGACAGCTCGGCGCGGCGGGCCGGGAACCACCGGGCCGGGGTGAGTGCCGGCACCGCGGCCAGCAGCGCCGCCCGGTGCGCCTCGATGGAGACCGACACCGGGTCGAGCCGGCGGGCCGGCCCGTTCCCGCCGGACGCCGCCCGGTCCTGGGCCCGCGCGCCGTCGCCCGGCGCGGCCGGACCGGTCTCGCCGGGCGTGACGGCGAAGAACACCTCGACCCGGGTACGCGCCACCTCGGCCAGCAGGTGCAGCTCGGCCGCGCTGAACGCCTGGTCGGCGGAGATCACGAAGAGCAGCGCGCCGGCCCGGCCGACGGCGTCGCGCAGCACCCGGCCGCCGGCGACGCCGAGCGTGCCGGTGTCCGGCGTGTCGACGACCGCGAAGTGCCGCAGCAGCGGATCGGGCAGGCTCAGTTCGACCCGGCGCGGCGGCCGGGCCAGCGCCGGGCCGGCGGCGAGCGGGTCGGCGCCGTAGGCGTGCGGCTGGCGGTAGCCCGGCACGTACGCGGCGCGGGTCGCGGTGGCGGCGTGCTGGACCAGGAGGTTGCTTCCCGGCGGCACGGCGAGCGTGGCGGCCTCGACCCCGAGCAGGCCGGCGATCAGCTCGCGCCGGTTCGCGCCGGCCGGACCGGCGACGACCACCGCCATCGGCTCGTCCGGCCCGGGCGTGGTCACCCCGAGCCGGGTCGGCAGCGGCGCGCATTCGGGAGGCTCGGCCTGCCGGCCCGGGTCGGGCACGTCGACCGAAGGGAGCGGACCTGGCGTCATCAGGTGGGCCTCCCGGTCGGGCGACCGGGGTGCCGGTCGCGGATGTTCCCTGGTTGCAGGGACTGCCGGAAGAGTACGGGTGTCGGCCATCCGACAACCAACACATCCGGTACTCAGGGGTAATGAACAGATTACTCAACTTCACTGCGTGACGACGCATACGCGCAGGGAATACGGTCGATATGCTGCATCGATGAGCAGGTGGGAGTTCGTCGGCCGTACTGATGAACTCAACCGTCTGTTGTCGGCGGTCGGCGGCCCGGAGGGGCGCGGGTTGCTCTTCAGCGGCGACGCCGGGGTCGGCAAGAGCCGGTTGCTGCGCGAGGGGGTCGCCGCGCTCTCCCCCGAGCGGTACGCGATCTGGTCCATCGCGGCCAGCGCGACCACCGCCGCGTTGCCGTTCGGCGGGCTGGTCCAGGTGCTGCCCGCCTCGCAGCCGCAGGGTCTCTCCCCCGCCGGGATCCTGCGCTGGGCCATGGACGTGCTCCAGGAACAGGCCGCCGGCCGGCCGGTCGTGCTGGCCGTCGACGACGCGCATCTGCTCGACCCGCCCTCGGCGGCGCTCGTGCACCTGGTCGCCCGCTCGGAGAACGCGTACGTCATCGGGACGCTGCGCAACGGCGAACAGGTCCCGCTGCCGATCCGCGCACTCTGGACCGACGACCTGGTCGACCTGGTCGAGCTGAGCCCGCTGTGCCGCAGCGAGACCACCGGGCTGCTCGCCGCGATCCTGGGCGGCCCGGTCGACGCCGGCTCCTCCGACCGGCTGTTCCAGCTCTCCGCCGGCAACCCGCTGCTGCTGCGGGAGCTGGTGCTGGCCGCCGACGACGAGCTGAACCGCAGGTACGGGATCTGGACGTGGACCGGCCGGCTGGAGCTGGCGCCCAACCTCACCGAACTGATCGACACCCGGATCGGCCAGCTCACCCCCGGCGTCCGGGCGGTCGTCGAGCTGGTCGCCTTCGGCGAGCCGCTGGGCCTGCAACTGCTGGAACGCGCGGTCGACCCGGCCGACGTGGAGACCGCCGAGGAACGCGGACTCATCACGCTGGTCCACGACGACCGGCGGCTCAACGTCCGCCTGGCGCACCCGCTCTACGGCGAGGTGATGCGCCGGCACTGCCCGGTCAGCCGCACCCGCCGCCTCCAGGCCACCCTCGCCGGGCTGCTGGAACAGGTGGGCAAGCGCCGCCGGGAGGACCTGCTGCGCGTCGCGGTGTGGCGGCTCGACTCCGGTACGGCGCAGGACGTGGCCCTGCTGCTCGAAGCGGCTGTGCAGGCGTTCGGCCGGTACGACGTGCCACTGGCCACCCGCCTGGCCCGGGCCGCGCTGGAGGCCGGCGGCGGCACGGACGCGGCGGAGCTGCTCGCCACGATCCTGATGTTCGGCGACCGGCCGGACGAGGCGCTCGGCGTGCTCGACCAGGTCGCCGGTGAGATCCACGACGACCGGCGGCGCAGCCGGTGGCTGACCGTACGGGGCATGGTCAGCTACTGGGGACTCAACCGCGAGTCCACGGTGGATGAGATCGCCGCGCGCGGCGAGGAGCTGAGCGACCCCGCCGACCGGGCGCGCGTACGCGCGTTCGAGGCCATCATGCGGCTGCACCGGCTCGACGTCGACGTCGCGGTCCGGCTGGCCCAGGAGGTGCTGGACCGGCCCGCCGCCCCGATGGCCGCCCGGGAGCTGGCCCGCTGCACGCTCGCCCACCTGCAGGCCGCGCAGGGGCAGTACCAGCTCAGTGCCACAGCGATCGCCCGGGTGCAGGCCGAGGCGGCGTGCTGGCGCGCCGACATGCCCTATCTCCAGCTCGCCATGGAGCTGGCCCGGGGCACCCGGCTGACGCTCTCCGGCGACCTGCCCGGCATCGACGCGATCGTCGCCGACGAGTTCGCCGACCTGGCCGGGGCCGGCGACTTCCGGCTCGGCACCGGCTACCTGGCCATCCTCCAGGCGTACGCGGCACGGCTGCGCGGGCGCGGCGACGACGCGCTGCGGACCAGCCTGGAGGCGTGCGCGGTGCTCGCCACCAGCCGGGTGTACGCGGGCCTCGCGCACGCCGAGCGCGCCCAGGCCGCCGCGCTGCGCGGGGACGCGACGCACGCGGCCGAGGCGATGGCCGAGGCGGATCGGACGCACGCGCCCGGGATGGCAGTGCTCTACCCGTGGCTGGAACAGGCCCGGGGCGCGGTCCAGGCCGCGACGGGCGATCTGCCGGCCGCCACCAAGCACCTGTGTGCGCTCGCCGACCGGCTGCGCGAGGACGGCCTGGCCGGGCACGAACTGCTCGTCCTGCTCGATCTGGTCCGGCTCGACCAGGCCGCCGCGCCGGTCGGCCCGACCTGCACCGACGGTGGCCGGCGCACCGTGGCGCAACGCCTGGCCGAACTCTCCGAGCAGGTCGACGGCGTGCTGCCGCCGCTGGTCGCCCGGTTCGCCCGGGCCGCCGTCGACGGCTCGCCGGACGCGCTGCTCGCCGTCGCCGACGGCTTCGCCGACCGGGAACTGAGCGTGTACGCGGTCGAGGCGACCGCCCTGGCGCTGCACCGGACGCGACACGTCCGGGCCGGCGCCACCGGGCCGATCCGGGAACGCCTGGCCGGCCTGCTGCGCCGCTGCGACGAGATCTCCACCCCGGCGCTGCGCCTGCTGCGCCCGACGCTCAGCGAGCGGGAGTGGGAGATCGCGCGCCTCGCCGCCGACGGCGTTACCAGCCGCGCCATCGCCGAGCGGCTGTTCCTGTCCACGCGCACGGTGGAGAACCACCTCCAGCGCGTCTACAGCAAGCTCGGCGTCGCCGGGCGCGGCGAGTTGCGGGCCGCACTGCGGTCCATGCCGGGGCACGACGGCACGGACCCGGGCTGAACTCTAGGCTGGAGCGGTGAGCACCCTTCGCCCCGCGCTGCTGACCGACCACTACGAGCTGACCATGGTCAGCGCGGCCCTGCGTGACCGCACGGCCGACCGACGCTGCGTCTTCGAGGTGTTCAGCCGGCGGCTGCCGACCGGGCGCCGCTACGGCGTGGTCGCCGGGACCGGCCGGCTGATCGAGATGATCAGAGACTTCCGGTTCGACCCGTCGGAGATCGACTTCCTGCGCCGTACCGGAGTGGTGGACGACCGGGCCGCGCAGTGGCTGGCCGACTACCGGTTCACCGGCGACATCGACGGCTACGCCGAGGGTGAGCTGTTCTTCCCCGGCTCCCCGATCCTCACCGTGTCCGGCACCTTCGCCGAGTGCGTGGTGCTGGAGACGCTCGTGCTGTCAGTGCTCAACCACGACTGCGCGATCGCCGCCGCCGCGGCCCGGATGGTCACCGCGGCCCGGGGCCGGGCGCTGATCGAGATGGGCTCCCGCCGGGCACACGAGGAGGCCGCCGTCGCGGCGGCGCGGGCCGCGTACCTGGCCGGGTTCCGGTTCACCTCCAACCTGGCCGCCGGGCAGCGCTACGGCATCCCCACCGCGGGCACCGCCGCGCACGCCTTCACGCTGCTGCACGACGACGAGCGGGCCGCGTTCGCCTCCCAGGTCGCCACGCTGGGCAAGGACACCACGCTGCTCGTCGACACGTACGACATCGCCCAGGGCATCCGCAACGCCATCGCGGTGGCCGGGCCGGAGCTGCGGGCGGTCCGGATCGACTCCGGCGACCTCGCGGTGATCGCCCAGCAGTCCCGCGAACTGCTCGATTCGCTCGGCGCCACCGAGACCAAGATCATCGTATCCGGCGACCTCGACGAGTACGCCATCGCCGCGCTCGCCGCCGAACCCGTCGACATGTACGGCGCCGGCACCGCGGTGGTGACCGGCTCCGGGGCGCCCACCGCCGGCCTGGTCTACAAGCTGGTCGAGGTGGAGGGGCGGCCGGTGGTCAAGCGCTCCGAGCACAAGGCCACCATCGGCGGCCGGAAGGTCGCGGTCCGCCGGCACAAGCCGACCGGCACCGCCACCGAGGAGGTCATCGTGCCGCAGGGCGTGCCGGACCGGCAGCCCAACGACCGGCTGCTCCAGCACTCGTACGTGGTGGCTGGCGAGCCGGAGACGCTGCCCACGCTGGAGGAGTCCCGGGACCACCTGCGCCAGTGCCTGATCTCCATCCCGTGGGAGGGCCTCAAGCTCTCCGCCGGGGATCCGGCCGTACCGGTCACCGTCGTACCCGCGAGCTGAGGAGGAACCCGTCAGATGGCGAACGCCCTGATCATCGTGGACGTGCAGAACGACTTCTGCGAGGGCGGCTCCCTCGCGGTCGGTGGCGGAGCCGGCGTGGCCGCCGGCATCTCCCGGCTGCTCGCCGCCGAGCCGGACCGGTGGGACCACGTGGTCGCGACGAAGGACTACCACGTCGACCCGGGCGCGCACTTCGGCGACCCGCCGGACTACGTCGACTCCTGGCCCCGGCACTGCGTGGTCGGCACCTCCGGTTCCGAGTTCCACCCCGAACTGGCGACCGACCGGGTGGAGACGATCTTCCACAAGGGCGAGCACGCGGCCGCGTACTCCGGTTTCGAGGGGCACGCCCCCGACGGCGAGTGCCTGGCCGACTGGCTGCGGCGGCACGACGTGGACCGGGTCGACGTGGTCGGCATCGCCACCGACCACTGCGTGCGCGCCACCGCCCTGGACGCCGCCCGGGAGGGCTTCCGGACCACAGTGCTGCTCGACCTGACCGCCGCTGTCGCGCCGGACACGCTCGACGTGGCGCTGCGGGCGCTCGACGGCGCCGGGGTGACAATGGTGGGCGAGCCTGTGATCAGGACCGCTTGACCGGGTAATCGGTTGCGGGTGTCGTACCCCGGCCCCAGGATGGCGCCGGAGGTACGGTCCGTCGTGAATCTGAAGCCTTACCGGGAAGCGCTCGCGCTGCCCGGTCTCCGATCGTTGCTGCTGGTGTCGGTGCTGGCCCGTGTGCCGCTGACCGCCACCGGGGTGACGCTCACCTTCTACGTGGTGCTCGACCTGGGCCGCGGCTACGGTGCCGCCGGCCTGGTCGGCGCCGCGTCCACGATCGGCGCGGCACTCGGCGCCCCGCTGCTCGGGCGGCTCATCGACCGCCGAGGGCTGCGGCCGGTGCTGGTGCTCACCACAGTCGCCGAGGCGCTGTTCTGGTCCGCCGCGCCCACGCTGCCGTACCCGGTGCTGCTCCCCGCCGCGTTCCTCGCCGGGCTGCTCGCCCTGCCGATCTTCTCGATGGTCCGCCAGTCGATCGCCGCGCTCGTGCCGGTGGAGAAGCGCCGCCCCGCCTACGCGCTGGACTCGATGGCGGTGGAGTTGTCGTTCATGGTCGGCCCGGCGCTCGCCGTCGCCCTGGCCACCGCCGTCACGCCGCGCCTGACCCTCTGGGCGGTCGGCGCCGGGATCGTCGCCTCCGGCATCTGCTTCTGGCTGCTCAACCCGCCGATCCGGGCCGCCGACGAGCCCGCCGGGCCGCCGCGCCCGGTGCACCGCCGCGAGTGGCTCACCCCGCGCCTGCTCGCCGTGCTGGCGGTCAGTCTCGCCGCCACGCTGGTGCTCGGCGGCACCGACGTCGCGGTGGTCGCCGTGCTCCGGTCCGGTGGCGAGGTCGGCTGGACCGGCGCCGTGCTGGCCGCCTGGGCGGTCGCGTCGCTGGCAGGTGGCTTCGCGTACGGCGCGGTACGCCGCTCGTTCTCCCCGCTGGCGCTGGTGGCGGTACTGAGCCTCACCACCATCCCGGTCGGGCTGGGCGGGTCGCACTGGTGGCTGCTCTGCCTCGCGCTGATCCCGGCCGGTGCGCTCTGCGCCCCCACCCTCGCGTCCACCTCCGACGCGGTCAGCCGGCTGGCCCCGCCCTCGGTCCGGGGCATGGCCATGGGACTGCACGGCTCCGCCGTGACGGTGGGCATCGCGCTCGGGGCGCCGCTGGCCGGCGCGGTGATCGACGCGACAGCGCCCGCGTGGGGCTTCGTGGTCACCGGTGCGATCGGCGCGCTGGTGGCGCTCGCGGTGCTCCCGATCGAGCTGCGCCACCGCCGCACGCCGGTCCCCACCTCCACCCCCGAGCCCGACCTGACCCCCGCCCCCTTGTAGCCCTCCGCGCTCGCCCTCCGCGTCGTGATGACCGTCCGCCGCACAGGGCACAGGCGGGGCTTCCGAGGGTGATCAAGGAGTTTGTGTCCGCGCCGGCCCGGTGAACTGCCACAAACTCCTTGATCACCGGCCGCAGCGCGCGGCGCTGGACGCACCCGGCACGTCTGGCCCGGCCCGGGTCGGGCCGGCCCGGGCCGGTCGGTTGATCATGGAGTTAGCGGGGACAAAGCGGACGCCGATCGCCGCTAACTTCATGATCGACGCAGAGGGAGCACGGGCGGGAGGGGGTAGAGGGGGCGGAAAGGGGCGGGCGCCGCGCCCCGGTAAGGGGTGCGGCGCCCGTCTCGACGTGGGGTGCGGTGGTGCTAGCGCTTGTCGAGGTTGCCTGCGGTGTCCTCCTGGTAGCTGGCGCCACCGTTGACCTCGCTGGTCAGCGGCTTCGCGCCACCCTCGGGCGGACCGGCCAGGCTCTGCCCGGCGGCCAGCTCGGGGAACTTCGCGTCGAACGCCGGCCGCTCGGAGCGGATGCGCGGCATGCGGTCGAAGTTGCGCAGCGGCGGCGGGGAGCTGGTGGCCCACTCGAGCGAGTTGCCGTGGCCCCACGGGTCGTCGACCTCGACGACCGGGCCGGTCTTGTACGACTTCCAGCAGTTCCAGATGAACGGCAGCGTCGAGATACCGGTGATGAACGCGCCGATCGTGGAGATCGTGTTCAGCGTGGTGAAGCCGTCGGCGGCCTGGTAGTCGGCGTACCGGCGCGGCATTCCCTCGTTGCCCAGCCAGTGCTGCACCAGGAACGTCGTGTGGAAGCCGATCATGGTCAGCCAGAAGTGGATCTTGCCGAGCCGCTCGTCGAGCATCCGGCCGAACATCTTCGGGAACCAGAAGTAGATGCCGGCGAACACGGCGAACACGATGGTGCCGAAGAGCACGTAGTGGAAGTGCGCCACCACGAAGTACGAGTCGTGCAGGTGGAAGTCGAGCGGCGGGCTGGCCAGCAGCACACCGGTGAGACCACCGAAGAGGAAGGTCACCAGGAAGCCGATCGAGAACAGCATCGGCGTCTCGAACGTGATCTGGCCCCGCCACATGGTGCCGATCCAGTTGAAGAACTTCATACCGGTGGGCACGGCGATCAGGTAGCTCAGGAAGCTGAAGAACGGCAGCAGCACCTGGCCGGTGGCGAACATGTGGTGCGCCCAGACGCTCATCGACAGGGCGGCGATGGCGATGGTGGCGGCCACCAGGCCCTTGTAGCCGAAGATCGGCTTCCGGGAGAAGACCGGGATGATCTCGCTGATGATGCCGAAGAACGGCAGCGCGATGATGTACACCTCGGGGTGGCCGAAGAACCAGAACAGGTGCTGCCACAGCATCGGCCCGCCGGTCGCCGGGTCGTACACGTGGGCGCCCATCAGGCGGTCCGCGGCGAGCGCGAACAGCGCGGCGGCCAGCAGCGGGAAGACCAGGATGGCCAACAGGCTGGTGACCAGCATGTTCCAGGTGAAGATCGGCATCCGGAACATGGTCATGCCGGGCGCGCGCAGGGTCAGGATCGTGGTGATCAGGTTGACCGCGCCGAGGATCGTGCCCAGGCCGGAGATGGCCAGGCCGACGACCCACATGTTGGCGCCGACGCCGGGGGCGTGGTCGGCGGTGCTCAGCGGCGTGTACGCGGTCCAGCCGAAGTCGGCCGCGCCGCCCGGGGCGATGAAGCCCGCGGTGGCGAGCGTGCCGCCGAACAGGTACAGCCAGTAGGCGAACGCGTTGAGGCGGGGGAACGACACGTCCGGCGCGCCGATCTGCAGCGGCACCACGTAGTTCGCGAAGGCGAACACGATCGGCGTCGCGAAGAACAGCAGCATGATCGTGCCGTGCATCGTGAAGAGCTGGTTGTACTGCTCGGGCGACAGGAACTGCAGGCCCGGTCGCGCGAGTTCGGCGCGCATGATCAGGGCCATCAGGCCACCGATCATGAAGAACACGAACGCGGTGACCATGTACATGATCCCGATCTGCTTCGCGTCCGTGGTGCGCAGCAGCCGCGCGATGGCCGACCCCTTGACCGGCTCGCGGACCGGCCAGGGCCGGGTCACGACCGGCTTGGGTGCGACGGTGGTCACGAGTGGCCTCCGGTTCTGGTTGTCCCGCTCGGCGCGCTGGTCATCGGCGCAGCCGTCATCCGCAAGGAGGATAGTCCCCGGTAGGTGGCCCCGCCGCGTGGGGTGGGCGGCTACGATCTCCCGCCCGTCAGAGCGGGCCGGTCAGGAGCCGGTAGTGCTCCCGGAAGATCCGCCCGCCGCGTCCGCGCAGCAACGGGTCGCGAAGCGCCGGCGGCACGTCGCGGGTGCGGTTGCGGTCCCGGGTCCGGTCCCGCACCCAGCGGGTACGCGGCCGGCGCCGACTCTCGTACGCGATCAGCGCGGCGTCGACACTGCCGGCGGCCCGCAGCGACTCGGCGAGGACGACGGCGTCCTCCAGCGCCATGGCCGCACCCTGGGACAGCGTCGGCGCGGTGGCGTGAGCGGCATCACCGACGAGCAGCACCCGGCCGTGGAACCAGCGCCCCAGCTCGACCTCCTCGGTGCGCTCCACGGACACGGTCTCCAGCGCGGCCAGCACCTCGGGCACCGGGCCGCCGTAGGAGCCGAACAGTTCGTGCAGGCGGGCGAGCGGGTCGGCGGGGAGGTCGGTGCCGGCCTCGTCGGCGTAGCAGTAGAGCCGTCCGGCGCCGAGCGGCACCACCAGGAACCCGGCCCGCTGGCCGAGCAGGGCGGTCCAGTCGGCGATCGGGGGGCCGCCGCGCACCAGTGCGCGGTAGACCACCTGCCCGGCGGGGCGTGGCGGTCCGCCGAGCGCGGCGAGCGTCCGTACCGCCGAGCGGGGCCCGTCGGCACCGACGACCAGGTCGTACTCGCCGCTGGTGCCGTCGGTGAAGCCGACGGCGACCCGGCCGGGCAGCGGGTCGACGGTGCTCACCTCGGCGCCGTGGCGCACCGCGCCGCCGGCGCCGGTGAGCAGCACCCGGTGCAGTTCGGTCCGGGGCAGCGCCCGGCACTCCCCCACGCCGGTCCAGAGCGCGTCGAGGTCGACCTCGCACAGGGGCGCTCCGGCGGCGTCGAGGAAGCGCTGCCGGTGGATGACCTGGCCGAGCGGGCGCAGCGGCCCGTCCAGGTCGAGCCGGCGCATCGCGCGGGCGGCGTTGCCGGGCAGGTAGAGGCCCGAGTCGACCGACTCGGTGGGTGGCAGCCGCTCGGTGACGTCGGGCCGGAACCCCGCCAGGCGCAGCGCCCGGGCTACGGCGAGGCCGGCGATGCCCGCGCCGACGACGAGGATGCGCAGGGGGGAACCACCCATCACGGGGTACGCCTCCGGAGGGGGATCGGAACGCGTTGGAGGCAAGACATTACTCGCCGCAACCAGGCGGCGGAAGTGCCCGTGCGCCCCGGCGCGGGCCGCCGGTCGGCGGCGCACCCCGTCCCACCGGCAGGAATCCCGCCTCCATCTGGGGGAAGGGCGCGCTCGCGGCGCCCTCACGCGCCACCGGCCGGACGCGGAGCGTTAACGAGCCCGGCGCATTTGCGCAATGATTCGAGACATGTAAATGTGTTCCTTGCATCGTGGGAGCGCTCCCGCCCGTATCACCGACCGAACCGGCGCCGTCCCCGCGCCGGAGCCAAGGAGCATCATGAAGCGTCCACTCAGGGCCCTCGCGGCGGCCGGACTGCTCGCCGCCGGCACCCTCGTCGCCGTCGCGCTCGGCGGCACCGCCTCCGCCGACACCCAGATCTGCGAGCAGTACGGCTCGACCACGATCGGCGGCAAGTACGTGGTGCAGAACAACCGCTGGGGCACCACCGCCCAGCAGTGCATCAACGTCACCTCGACCGGCTTCTCCATCACCCGGGCGGACGGCTCCGCGCCGACCAACGGGGCGCCGGTCGCGTACCCGTCGATCTTCGTGGGCTGCCACTACACCAACTGCTCGCCCGGCACGAACCTGCCGGTGCAGGTGAAGAACATCAGCAGCGCGCCGTCCAGCATCAGCTACAACTACGTCAGCGGCGCGATCTTCAACGCGTCGTACGACATCTGGCTCGACCCGTCGCCCAAGCGCGACGGCGTGAACCAGATGGAGATCATGATCTGGCTCAACCGGCAGGGCTCGATCCAGCCCATCGGCTCGCCGGTCGGCACCGCCAGCATCGCGGGCCGCACCTGGGAGGTCTGGCGCGGCAGCAACGGCTCCAACAACGTCATCTCGTACCTGTCGCCGTCGGCCATCCCCAGCTTCAGCTTCGACGCGCTGGCGTTCATCAACGACACCCGTAACCGGGGCGCGATCACGAACGACTGGTACCTGACCAGCATCCAGGCCGGCTTCGAGCCGTGGCAGGGCGGCGTCGGGCTGGCGGTGAACTCGTTCTCCCAGAGCGTCAACACCGGCTCGAACCCGCCGCCCACGAGCGCCCCGCCGACCACGTCGGCGCCGACCACGCCCCCGCCGTCGGGCGGCGCGTCCTGCACCGTCACCTACACGGCGGCGAACGTGTGGAACAACGGCTTCACCGCCGACGTGACGGTCAAGAACACCGGCTCCGGCACGATCAACGGCTGGACGCTCAACTACAACCTGCCCTCCGGGCAGACCGTCACCAACGCGTGGAACGCCACCGTGAGCCAGAGCGGCTCGGCGGTGACCGCGCGCAACGCCGGCTACAACGGCACGCTGGCGCCCGGGGCGTCGACCAGCTTCGGCTACCAGGCGACGCTGAACGGCAGCTACTCCGCGCCGAGCAGCTTCACGCTCAACGGCTCCACCTGCGCCCGGGGCTGACCACCGCACACGGCGAGGGGCGCGGTCCGCAGCGGACCGCGCCCCTTCCGCGTGTACGCCTCAGCCGGCGAGGGCGTCGATGTCGCGCATCTCCTCGGCGGTGAGCGAGAACCCGAACACGTCGGCGTTGGCCCGGATCCGCTCCGGCGTGACCGACTTCGGGATGACCACGGTCTCGTGGTCGATGTGCCAGCGCAGCACCACCTGGGCCGGTGACACGTCGTGCGCCTGGGCGATCCGGACCAGCACCGGGTCGGACAGGTCGCTGGTCTTGAACGGGCTGTATCCCTCCAGCGCCACGCCGCGGTCCCGGTGGGCGGCGTACGTCTGCCTGTCGTACAGCGACGGGCTCCAGCGGATCTGGTTGAGAGCGGGCGTCTCCTCGGTGGCCTGGATCAGCTCGTCGATCTGACTGATCGAGTAGTTGCTCACCCCGACCGCGCGCGCCAGGTTCTCGTCCCGCGCGGCGAGCATCTCCCGCCACACCGGGATGCTGTCGCCGGGCGCGGACGGCGGCCAGTGCACCAGCCACAGGTCGACGTAGTCGGTGTCCAGGGCGGCCAGGCTGGCCTCGATGGTCTCCCGCTCCCGGCCGACCCGGTCCGGCGGCAGTTTGGTGGTGATGAAGAGGTCCTCGCGGCGCAGCCCGCTCTCCTTGATCGCCCGCCCGACCTCCTTCTCGTTGCCGTACATGGTGGCCGTGTCGATGTGCCGGTAGCCGGCGTCGAGCGCGGCGAGCACCGCCTGGTACCCGGCCTCGCCGGTGGCCTGCCACGTGCCGAAGCCGAGCAGCGGGATCCGGACGTCGCCGGTGAGCGGGAGGGTGGGCTGGTCGCTGTCCATGTTCCCCGTTCTACCCCGGTTCGTCGCACACACACCGGCATCCCGGCGCGCACGGCGGGTCTGGGGGAGGATGCGGGAATGGCGGACCGGCTGGAGGAGTACCGGCGGAAGCGGGACGCCGCGCGTACCCCGGAACCGGTGCCCGAGCGGGCTGCCGGGCGGAAGCGGTCCGCGCGGCGCGCGCCCCGGTTCGTCATCCAGCAGCACCACGCCCGGAGCCTGCACTGGGACCTGCGGCTGGAGCACGACGGCGTGCTGGCCTCCTGGGCGGTGCCGCGCGGCCTGCCGCGCGACCCGGGCCGCAACCACCTGGCCGTGCACACCGAGGACCACCCGATGGAGTACCTGACGTTCCACGGGGAGATCCCCGCCGGGGAGTACGGCGGTGGGCGGATGATCGTGCACGACACCGGCACCTACCGGGCGGAGAAGTGGCGCGACGACGAGGTGATCGTGGTGCTCGACGGCGAGCGCACGAAGGGCCGGTATGTCCTGTTCGCCACCGGCGGCCGGGGCCGGGACTGGATGATCAGGCGCACCGACCCGGCGCCGGAGGGCTGGACTCCGATGCCCGAGCTGGTCCGCCCGATGCGGCCGGCCGAGGGCGGGCGGCTGCCGCGCGACGCCGCCGCCTGGGGGTACGAGCTGCGCTGGGCGGGCGTGCGCGCGATGGCGTACGTATCGGGCGGCCGGCTGCGGCTGCTCGACGGCGACGACGCGGAGATCACCGGGGAGTACCAGTGGGCGCGGGCGATGGCCGAGGCGCTGGCCCCGGCCGAGGCGGTGCTCGACGGCGTGCTGGTACGGATCGACCCGGCCGGTCGGGTCCGCCCGCCGACCCGGCGCGACGGTCAGTTCCTCGCCGTCGACCTGCTCTGGCTGGAGGGCGTGTCCAGCCTCGACGTCCCGTACGCGCAACGCCGTGGCCTGCTCGACGGTCTGGCGCTCACCGGTCCGCACTGGCAGACTCCGCCGTGGTTCCCGGGAGTCGGCGCGGACGCCCTACGGGCCGCCCGTGAGCAGGGGCTCCCGGGAGTGGTGGCGAAACGCCTCGACTCCCCGTACGAGCCGGGCCGGCGCAGCCGGCACTGGCTGAGCATCGACGCGAGCTGAGGACCACCGTGCACCTGACGCACCTGGAGTGCCCGCGCTGCGGCCGTGAACACCCGGCCGACGTGTTGCAGAACCTGTGCGGCTGCGGCTCCCCGCTGCTGGCCCGCTACGACCTCGCCGCGGTGGCCGACACAGTCGCCCCGGAGCAGTTCGGGCTGCGCCCGGCCGACCTGTGGCGCTACCGGGAGCTGCTGCCGCTGGCCGATCCCCGGTTCGTCACCACGCTGGGCGAGGGCTGGACGCCGATGTGGCGCGCGCCCGCGTACGGGCACGAGATCGGCATCGCGGACCTGATCGTCAAGGACGAGGGGCTGACCCCGACCGGGTCGTTCAAGGCGCGCGGGGCGTCGGTGGGCGTGAGCCGGGCCCGGGAGCTGGGCGTGAAGCGGATCGCCATGCCCACGAACGGCAACGCCGGCGCGGCCTGGGCCACGTACGCGGCGCGGGCCGGGATGGGCGCGACGATCGCCATGCCGCTGGCCGCGCCGACGATCTGCCGCGAGGAGTGCCTGGCCGCCGGCGCCGACCTGCGGCTGATCGACGGCCTGATCAACGACGCGGGCCGGGACATCGCCGAGCTGATCGCCGCGCCCGACGGAGGGATCTTCGACGCCGGCACGCTGCGCGAGCCGTACCGCCTGGAGGGCAAGAAGACCATGGGGTACGAGATCGTCGAGCAGCTCGGCTGGCAGGTGCCCGACGTGATCGTCTATCCCACCGGCGGGGGCGTCGGGCTGATCGGCATCCACAAGGCGTTGCACGAGCTGCGCGAGCTGGGCTGGGTGGAGGACCGGCTGCCCCGGCTGGTCGCCGTGCAGTCCACCGGGTGCGCGCCGATCGTGCGGGCGTTCGCAGCGGGCGAGGACCGCGCCACTCCGTGGGAGGACGCTCGGACCGTCGCGTTCGGCATCACAGTGCCCGCCCCGCTCGGCGACGAGTTGATCCTGTCCGCGCTGCGGGACAGCGCCGGCACCGCGGTCGCCGTGGACGACGCCGAGATCCTCACCGACCTGCGCGACTTCGCCGCCCGGGAGGGGCTGTTGCTGTGCCCGGAGGGCGCGGCCTGCCTGACCGCCGCCCGGCACCTGCGCGCGGGCGGGTGGATCCGGCCCGGTGAGCGCGTGGTGGTACTCAACACCGGCGCCGGCGTCAAGTATCCGGGCCTGGTGCACAGCGGGGCGCCCATGTGACAGGCGAGGTCGCGGCGCCCCGCTGGAGACCTGCGGTCAGGAGGTGGGCGGCTCGTCCTCGCCCGCCTCCTCGGCGGCGTCCGCCTCCTCCTTCGTCTTGTGCACCGCGCCGTCGGCGTGCTCCGGCGGGCCGTAGACCGTGTACAGCACCAGCGGGTTCGGCCCGGTGTTGACGAAGTTGTGCTTCGTGCCGGCCGGCACGACCACCAGGTCGCCGGAGACGACCTCCTTCTTCTCCCCGGCCACCCGCGCCTCGCCGGTGCCGCTGACGAACGTGAGGATCTGGTCGATGCCCTCGTGGACCTCCTCGCCGATCTCGCCGCCCGGCGGAATGGTCATGATGACCAGCTGGGTGTGCTCCCCGGTCCAGAGCACGCGGCGGAAGTCGGGACTCTTCTCGGCGACTGTCGCGATCGTGAAATGCTCCATGGCCCGCTCATACCCCGATCACGCGCCCGCCACGCCGGGAGTCGCAGATGGTGGAATTCCCCACGCCGATCCGGTTTGGATCCCCACGGAAGGGGCATGTGCTTGCCCACAAGACCGGTGCGGGCTGGGCCGGTCGAGCCAAGTCCCCGCCGGCGTACCGCCTGCACGGCTGCGGTGGCGGGAGACGGCCGGAGCGCGGCGACGTTACGACCGGAGGTCGTGCGGCGCCGTGCGCTCGCCTGCGCGTCCGGTCAGGCCAGCACGGCCAGGTGGAACGGGCGGTCCGCGTGCCCGCTCGTGCCGTGCGTCTCGACGAACACCGCGTTGGCGATCCCCGAGCGTGGCGCCACAGTGATGACACCCTGCGGGACCAGCCCGTCGGCCGTCGCGGGGCCGACCGTCCCGACGTACGCCGCTGCGGCCACGTCCTGGTCGAACGCGACCTGGTACATCCCGGCGGCGAGCCGGGTGGCCGAGGTGGCGCCGAGGCCGCGGACGAGCCTTCCGTTGGCGTCGACCACGGCGAACAGCATCCGCGCGGTGGCCGGCAGCCCGACCGGCGAACACGGGTTGATCTCGGTGTCGGCTCGCGCGGCATCCCGCATGCTCGGGATCGGCTGGCCGGTGGTCTCCCTCCTTGCTCTACGGCTGGGCATGGTGATCCTCTCTCCCGCCGGTACGCCGGCCGGAGGCGTTCGAACGCTTCCGGGCGATCGTCGGCGATCACCCTCGATGATTCCGACGCTATGTCGGCGAACCGCCCGGCAACCACAGGAAGAGCTGTCCGATCAAGGACAGTGGACGGCTCTGAGCTGCGAAAACGCGGATCGGATCATCGATTCGCCGCCGACTCCCCCGGCCGCACCGGCACCACTGGTCACACCGGAGCCGACCGGAAACCATGACGCACCGCAATCATCTGGCTACATTGAAGTATGGTGCAGTCGCTCCGGGGTCGACCGACGGTCTACCGCCCGGTGCTGGCCGCACGACGCGGGGAACTGGAGGCGCTGGCCCGGCTCGACAGCGCCTCGGCCGCGCTGCTCGCACCGATCCTCGACGTCCCGGCCGACGCGCAGTCCATCGTGGACGGCCTGAGGCGCCTGCCGGCCGGGCTGGTGCCCGCCGTCGACGTGTCGGCCCTGCCCGACGCCACCGAACACGACCCGGTCCGCTGGGGCGTACCGCTGGTGCCGGTGATCGGTCTCGCGGACAGCGACCGGCGGCTGGCCGCGCACGGGGCGGCGGCCCGGGCCTGGGCGCACCACGCTGTCGTCCGGTTGCGCCTCGGCCCGGACCGGGCCGGGCCGGACGCGGCCACCGCGGCGGCGGAACGGGTGTGGCGGGTCACGGGTCTGCTGCCCGAGCAGTGCGACCTGCTGCTCGATGCCGGCGACGTGTGCTGCCGGGCCGACGTCCGGCTGGCCGAGCCGCGGGTCCGGCGTGCGGCGCAGTGGGCCCGGCGGCACGCCTGGCGTTCGGTGACGATGGCCGCCGGTGGGATGCCGCCGGCCCTGTCCCGGCTTCCGGTGGACGAACCGGTCCGCGTTGACCGCTACGACTGGTCGCTCTGGCGACGTCTGGCCGACCTGCGCCTCGGGTACGGCGACTACGGCGTGGGCTGCGCGGTGCGGGACGCGGACGAGCCGGGCGACCGGACACCGACGCTGCGCTGGGCCGCCGACGACGCGTGGTGGGTCTACCGCTGGTCGCGGCGGGGCGGGCGGGGCGACGAACGCTTCGCGGACCTGTGCCGCACGCTCACTGCCGCGCCGCACTGGTCGCCGGCCGGGGCGGGCTTCTCCTGGGGCGACCACGAGATCGTCCGGCGGGCCCGGCGGGGCGCCGGCGCGGGCTCACCGGCCAACTGGATCGCGTGGAGCACGTCGCACCATCTGGCGCACGTGCTGGCCGCGCTGGTCCGGCCGGAACCGGACCAGCGCGCCGGCTGAGCTCACTCCTTCTCGGTGAAGCCGAACTGGACCACGCCCTCCTCGTCGACCATCGCGTCCACCGACGTGTCGTTGAGCAGCTCGGCCGCGTCCGAGTCGAGGAAGATGCGCGCGCCCTCGGTGTCCACCACCTGGTCGCCCTGCACCGGCTGGGGCACCAGCTCGATCGAGAGCGAACCGGCGTCGGTGTCGGCGGCGATGCGCAGGCCACCGGCGTCGGCGACGTCCTGCTGGGCGGCGAGGTCACGGATCACCAGGACGGCGTTGTCGGTCATGGTCAGCATGGCTGAACTCCTCATGGCTGGGTGTCGGGTTTCGCGGGCGACACGGCCCACGCGGTCGGCTCGCGACCCGGAAGCGGGCGAGACACGATCTCGCCGCGCTGGAAGCAGGGCCGTTCCCGGCCCTCACCCCCACCGTGCCCGCTGCCCGGTCATCCGTCAAACGGAACCCGATGATCGGCCACTCCTCGGTGAGCAGGAGTTTTCCCCGGCCCGAAGCGGGAACACCCACGGTTTGCGGCGCTCGCGCCGGCACCGCAAATAACCTTTCGCACCGGAGTCTTTTCCGCAGGAAATCTCCGTGGCAGCATCTTTCCCATGCATCGTCGCCTATTTCCCCGGGCGCTCGCGGTGCTGGCGCTGGTCGCCACCGCGGCCGCCGCCGGCACCACCACCGCCACCGCTGAAGCGCCCACCCCCGCGCAGACCCGGCTGAACGCCACAATCGACGCCGTCCTCGCCGACAGCCGGCTCGACGGGGCGCAGGCGGGCGTGGTGGTCGTCGACACCGCCACCGGCCGCACGCTCTACGACCGCAACGGCACCCGGCGGCTCATCCCCGCCTCCAACACCAAGCTGCTCACCTCCGCGGCGGCGATGGAACTCCTCGGCCCCGGCCACCGGTTCGCCACCGAGGTCAGTGCCGACGGGCCGCGCCGCGCCGGGATGCTCCGCGGCGACCTCTACCTGCGCGGCGGCGGCGACCCCACGATCCTCGCCGCCGACTACGACCGGCTCGCGCAGCAGGTCGCCGCGGCGGGCGTACGCGTGGTCGCGGGCGACCTGGTCGCCGACGACACCCGGTACGACAAGGGCCGGCTCGGTCCGGACTGGACCTGGGACGACGAGCCCTACTACTACGCCGCCCAGGTGTCGGCGCTGACAGTGGCCCCGGACACCGACTACGACGCCGGCACCGTGATCGTGCACGCCACCCCGGGCGCCCGGGCCGGCGCCCGGCCGAAGATCACCATGACCCCCGACAACGGCTGGCTGCGGATCGACAACCGGGCCGAGACGGTCGCCGACGGCGAGACCACCATCTCCTTCGAACGTGAGCACGGCGGCAACACGGTGGTGGTGACCGGCCAGATCGCGGTCGGCCAGGCCGCCGAGAGCGACTGGGTGACGGTCTGGGAACCGACCGGGTACGCCGCCGACGTGTTCCGCTCCGCGCTGCGCCGGCACGGCGTACGGGTGCTCGGCCGGACCGTGCTCGGCACCGCCACCCCGGACACCGCCAAGCCGCTCGCCCGGCACGACTCGATGCCGCTGGCCGACCTGATGGTGCCGTTCCTCAAGCTCTCCAACAACGGTCACGCCGAGGTGCTGACGAAGGAACTGGGCCGGCAGCTGTCCGGATCCGGCACCTGGGCCGCCGGGCTGTCAGCGATCAGCGGGTACGTGGGCGACGCCGGAGTGGACACCGGCACGCTGCGCCAGCGCGACGGGTCCGGCCTGTCCCGGCGCAACCTGGTCCCGCCGGCCCAGTTCGTCACGCTGCTCTCGGCGGTCCGCGCCGAACCCTGGTTCGACACCTGGTACGCCGCGCTGCCGGTGGCCGGCAACCCGGACCGCTTCGTCGGCGGGACGCTGCGCAGCCGGATGGGCGGCACCGCCGCCGCGAACAACGTGCACGCGAAGACCGGCAGCCTGACCGGCGCGTCGGCGCTCTCCGGCTACGTCACCGACGCCGACGGGCGGCTGCTCGCCTTCTCGATAGTGCTGAACAACTACCTCACCTCGTCGGTGAAGGGGCTGGAGGACCAGATAGCGATCGCGCTGGCCTCGTACACCGAGAAGGAGACGGCGACCGCCCGGCGCACAGTGCCCGCCGCACCCGAGTCGCCACGCGTACCGGAGGGGCGGGAGTGCTCCTGGGTGAAGCCCGCGCTCTGCTGACCGGCCCGGCCGCCCCGGTGCTCAGGCGCCGGGGCGGTACGGACGCGGGTCGGCAGCCGGGTCGCCGCGCTCGACGAGCGCGTCGATCTCGGCCGACGGCAGTCCGCGCAGTGTGAGCACGCGGCGGCCCCACACGTGCAGGCGGCACGGGTGCGGGCTGGCGTCGTTGCGGCAGATGGTCCCGCCCGACCAGGCCCGCGGCGCGTGCACCACCACCGCCCGCACCGCGAACTGGACGTCCTCGACCGTCACGTACGGCGGCATCGGGATCTCGCGCAGCACGTCGCAGTCGGCACGCGGGCGGGCGGGGGCGACGGGGGCAGGGCCGGTCATCGCTCGGGCCTCCACAGAGGATGGTCGGACGGGACAACCGAAACGTACGACGGCCGGCCCGGTACGCGACGGACAAACTGTCCCCGCTCAGCGCAGCGCCACCGCCTGGAGGCTGACGTTGCCGCAGTCGCCGAGCGACTCCTCCACGGTCCAGTTCAGCAGCAGCTTCGCGCCGCGCGGAGCGCGGAACCTGACCGTGAACTCGGCGGTGAGCGCGGTGTGCGGGTCCTCCATCCGGAGCGTGGTCACCGGGCCGCCGCCGGAGACGCGCACGTCGAGGCGAGCCCGGGCCATCCAGAGCCCGGCGTAGAGACGCACCGTGCGCTGGTGCCCGTCGGCGGCCACCGCCAGGTTGAACCCGCTGCCCCGGTGGCAGGTGTAGACGCCGGTCATGGTGCCGCTCGACGAAGCGACCGGGTTGCCGTCGCGCCAGGCGTACGCCTCGGGGTTGTTGTCGAAGCTCACCCGCCGCCCACGGCCACCCTCGTCGCGGATCTCGCCGGAGCCACCCCGCTTGCGGACCGTCCGGTCGGCGCCGGTGAGGCCCCAGTGGACCCAGTCGGCGGGGCCGGCGGCGGTGAGGTCGACGGTGGCGGGCACCTCGGCGCGGGCCACCGTGACGGTCGGTGGCAGCGCGGGTGTCGGCGACGGCGACGGCGTGGACGGCGTCGGGCTCGGTGACGGTGGCCGCTGCCGGGGACGCAGCCCCGGGTTGACCACCGTGTCGTCGGTCTCGTTCGGCAGCCCGACCCGGCCGGGTGGCGCCACCGGCACGCCGGCGTGCTCCTCGCGCGGCGTGTCGTGCCGTTCGACGCCGAGGTAGACCGCCAGCGCCGCCAGACAGAGGATCGCGGCCAGCCCTTCCAGCATCAGCCGACGACGGCGGCGCAGTCGACGCAGCGCGGACCGGGTACGCGGAAGGCCGTGTCGGTGCGAGCCGGGGCCGGTACGCGGACGGTCCTCCTGGCCCACCACACCCTCCACTTCGGTCACGACACCGCCGGAAGACGACCGGAGCGCGACGGGCTTCACGGTGTCACCGGACGGCTCTTTGCGCCATATGTCGAGTGACGGGCGTTTCCAGTTCGTTACCTGACGGCCGCTCGCCGGACCGGCCGCTCAGCTTACCGTGATCGCCTGCAACGCCACCCCGTCGTTCTGTCCGCCGGTCGCCGTCAGGGCGTGCCACCTGATCAGCAGCCGCCCCCCGGGGCCGCCCGGAAGCGGACGACGTACTGGTAGAAGCGGTCGCCCCCGGCAAGGGCGACCTCCCGGACGACGGGATCGCCACCACTCACCCGGATCGGTCACCCAGCGGCAGAGATCTTGGAAGAAACGCGCCCCCATAGGGGCCACTTCCTACCAAGATCTCCCGCAGCCCCGGCGCGGTGGACGCGCCCACCCGGTTCGGGGGCCGTCGGGGCCGGGACGGGAGGGACCGCCGAAGGGGTGGCGGTCAGGCGGGCGGTGCGGTCAGTGGCGGGTGCGGCGCTGCCGGCCTCGGGTGGGGTGCCAGCTCTCGATCACGAGGTGGTCGGGTGGGTCGCCCACCCGGGTGAGCACCACCTCGGTCAGCTCGATCCGGAAGCGGTGCGAGCCGTCCTCGGCGGGCGCCTCCTCGTGCGCCCGGCCGGCGATCTTCGCGTCCCCGTCCCAGGTGGACGGGTCGTCCGCCGGGGTGTCCTCGGTCGGGCTGTGCAGCGCCACCCGGGGATCGCGGCGCAGGTCGAGCGCCTTGACCGCGCCGGCCATGCTGCCCAGCCGCAGTTGCCCGTCGTCGCCGAAGTCGAACTCGGTGCCGCTGATCCGCGGCGAGCCGTCCCGCCGCACCGTCGCCATCGTGCCGTGTTTGCGGACCGCGAAGCGGGCGCGCACCCGCGCCGCGAACTCGGGCTCGGCCGCCACCAGGTCGGACCACCATGTCATGCGTCCGAGTGTGTCCGGAAAACCTGACAACCCGCGGCATCTTTCCCGGCCGAGCCGACCCGGCGATCAGGCACCCCGACCGACCCGGCGACTCGGCAGCCCAACCGAGCCGGGCGACCAGCAGGCCCGGGCGATCCGGCAGGCCTGGCGACTCAGCCGACCCGGAAACCGAGCGCCTGGGCCAGCACCACCGCCTGCTCGGCGTCGATCCGCGCGTCGGCACGCTGCACCGCCGTCGGGTCGAGCGCGGACAGGTCGCTGCCGCGCAGGTCGGCCCGGATCAGCTTGGCGGCGTGCAACTGGGCGCCGGAGAGGTCCACGCCGGTCAGCGTCGCGCCGGTCAGGTCGGCGCCGGTCAGGTCGACCTCCCGCATGCGTACGTCGGTGATCCGCGCCCCGCGCAGGTCGGCGCCGGCGAGCGTGACGAAGGACCAGTCGCCCCGGTCGACCCGCAGCGGGCGCAGGTCGCAGCGGTCGAACGTGCTGCCGACCAGCTTGCAGCCGGTGAACTCGGCCTCGAAGAGGTTGCACTTGCTGAACGAGCACCTGGTGAACGCCGAGTCGGTGTGCCGGGAGGAGTTGAACGCCACGTTGCCGAACACGCAGTCGGTGAAGACCGCGCCGCGGCTGACCGCCTCGGTCAGGTCGACGTGGAAGAACTCGCATCGCACGAAGTGCCGGTCGGCCAGCTCCTCGGCGTACCAGTCCTCCTGGCGGTAGGTGACGTCCTCGACCGGCTCAGGCATGCCACCGACAGTAGTGACACTTCCCGGCCGCGGTACCTGCGGGTAGGTTCGCGTCGTGAGTGTCACCGTGAGCACCGATCCCGGTCGTGTCGGCTTCGACCCCGCCCGGCTGGCGCGGATCGACGAGCACTTCGCCCGGTACGTCGACGACGGCCGGCTCGCCGGCTGGCAGATCGTCGTCACCCGCCGGGGCGAGGTCGCCCACTCCTCGACGTACGGGCTGCGCGACCGGGAGGCCGGTACGCCGGTCGAGCCGGACACGCTCTGGCGCATCTACTCGATGACCAAGCCGATCACCTCGGTCGCGGCGATGATGCTCTGGGAGGAGGGCCGGTTCGAGCTGAACGACCCGGTCAGCCGCTGGCTGCCGGAGTTCGCCGACGTCCGCGTCTACGACCGGGGTTCGGTGCTCAAGCCGTACACGGTGCCGGCGGTCGAGCCGATCCGGATCTGGCACCTGCTCACCCACACCGCCGGCCTGACGTACGGCTTCGCCCAGGTCTCGGTGGTCGACGGCCTGTACCGGGCGGCCGGGTTCGACCTCGGCGTGCCGGCGGGTGCGGACCTGGCGGCGGCGTCGGCCGGGCTGGCCCGGCTGCCGCTGCTGTTCCAGCCCGGCACGAGCTGGAACTACGGCGTCTCCACCGACGTGCTGGGCCGCCTGGTCGAGGTGATCTCCGGGCAGTCGCTGGACGCGTTCTTCGCCGAGCGGATCCTCGGCCCGCTGGGGATGACCGACACCCGCTGGTGGGTGGACGCGGCGGACGCGAAGCGCCTGGCCGCCCTGTACGCCCCGCACCCGGCCACCGGCCAGGCGGTACGCGCCGACGGGGTGGGCCGGGCCGCGCTGGCGGAGCCGACCTGGCACTCCGGCGGCGGCGGTCTGGTCTCCACGGCGGCCGACTACCACCGCTTCACCCAGTTCCTGCTGCGCGGCGGCGAGCTGGACGGGGTGCGCCTGCTCGGCCCCCGCACGGTGCGCTTCATGACCCGCAACCACCTGCCCGGCGACCGGGACCTGGCCTCGTTCTCGCCGGAGGGCTTCGCCGAGACGATCCTCGACGGGATCGGCTTCGGGCTGGGCTTCGCCGTGGTGCTGGACCCGGTGCCGTCGCGCGTGCCGAGCAGCGTCGGCGAGTTCTACTGGGGCGGTCTGGCCAGCACCGCGTTCTGGGTGGACCCGGTGGAGGAGGTCACCGCGCTGTTGTTCACCCAGTTGATGCCGTCGAGCACGTACCCGCTGCGCGGCCAGCTGCGCCAGCTCGTCTACTCGGCGATCGTCGACTGAGCCGGTTCGGCGGAACTTCCCGCCGCCCGCCGGTGGGCTGCCTAGCCTGTGAGGCATGAGCGACATCGTCGTGTTCGGCGCCGGCGGGACGGCGGGCTCGCGGATCGCGGCCGAGGCGGTCGAGCGGGGGCACCGGGTGACAGCGGCGGTGCGGCGTCCGGAGGCGGTCGGCTACCTCCCAACCGGCGTACGCACCGTGACCGGCGACGCCACCTCGGCGCGGAGCGTACGCGAACTGGCCGAGGATGCGGACGTGCTGGTGGTGGCCATCGGCGGCGGCGAGCGGGACCTGTGGCGCGACGCCGCGCGGACGCTGGTCGACACGCTGCGTGAGTTGCCGGACCCGCCCCGCGTGATCCACGTCGGCGGCGGCTCGACGCTGCTCACACCGAAGGGCACTCGTTACCTGGACGAGCCGGACTTCCCGGAGGAGTACCGGGACTCGGCGCACGGCCAGGCCGACGCGCTGGAGTTCTACCGCACCAGCGCCGACGGGGTGACCTGGACGTATGTCTCCCCGCCGCCGCTGGAGTTCCACCCGGGCGAGCGGACCGGCCACTACCGCACCGGCACCGACCATCCGGTGACCGACGCGCAGGGCCGTTCGGTGCTCACCTACGAGGACCTGGCGGTGGCGATCGTCGACGAGATCGAGAATCCCCGGTTCGGCAACACCCGTTTCACAGTCGCGTACTGATTCAGCCGGCCAGCCGTGCCGGGAACCCGCCGGTGGCGATCGGACCCCAGGACTCGATCGTGACGCGGATCAGCGACTTGCCCTGCGCGACCATCGCCGACCGGTACTCGTCCCAGTCCGGGTGCTCGCCGGAGATGCTGCGGAAGTACTCGACGAGCGGCTCCAGCGCCTCCGGCAGGTCGAGCACCTCGGCCACGCCGTCGACCTGCACCCACGGCCCGTTCCAGTCGTCGGAGAGCACGCACGCGGAGACGCGCGGGTCGCGGCGGATGTTGGCGACCTTGGCGCGTTCGGGATAGGTGGAGATCACCAGGCGGCCCTCGGCGTCGACGCCGCAGGACACCGGGGAGGACTGCGGCCGCCCGTCGGAGCGGGTGGTCATCAGCACGACGTGGTGGCGGGGGCGGAGGAACTCGATCAGGGCGTCCCGGTCGACCCGGGTGTTCTTCGCGATGCTGCGTGCCATGCCCTCGGTTCTACCAGGCCGGCCGGTCGATCTCAGCGGGGACGCCCGGCGGCCCGCTGCGCGGTGACCTGCTCCGGCACGCGCGGGCGGGCCGAGGGCCGCCAGGCACGGCCGTTGGCGTAGATGACCCGGAAACCGAGGTACGCGGCGAGCGGCGCCCAGTGCGCCGAGCGCATCCGCACCTCGGCGGCGTTGTGCCGCTGACCGTTTGCGAGCACGTCGAGCAGCACCGTCTCGAAGGCGGCCGACTCGACCCAGTCCACCTCGCGGGTGAAGCCGCAGATCAGCGCCGCGCCGGTGACGTCGAGGAACTCGCGCAGCGTGGCGTCGGAGGCGCGCAGCACCGAGCAGCTGCCGAAGTAGAGGCGGCGGCCCTCACAGCGGCCGGCCATCCGCTCGGCCACGTCCGACAGCTCGACCGAGTCCCAGTCGGTGAGGCAGAGCCGGCTCGGCTCGCCGTGCATGGCGAAGAAGCCCACCCGGTGATCCGCGTACTGCTTGAGCAGCCACCGGTCGACGAAGTAGAACAGCTCGTCGCGGGTGGCCGCGTCCTTGTGGATGTAGCGGATCCGGCCGAGCCGTTCGAGCAGGTCGAGCGTGGGCAGGACGGATCCTCGTTCGTTGAGGTCGCGGTGCCACTGCCCCTCGACGCAGAACACGCCGCCACGCGCCAACGCCCACCTCCCCGCCCGTCGAGGTCGCCGCCCGGGTCCGGGAGCAGACGTTACCGCTCACCTCCGACGGGCGACACCCGGCGGTGCGTACGCAAACAGGCACTATTCACAGCCGATATCCAGCAACCGCCCGATGTGAGAACAATTTCGGCTAATCACCACGAAGAATCCTCTCACCTGTCACGGTGAGAGAGACGGGACGTACCGGTCGATGTGCCCGTCCAATCCCAGTTCCGCTCTGACATCGGGAGGACTCTGTGCGCGTCAACACCCTGAAGCGGGCGGCGGTCGCGTTCGCGCTGGCCCTGCCCGGGGCCGCCGTGGCGACAGTCGTGGCCGCGCCACCGGCGCACGCCGACGGCTGCTACACCTGGAAGCGGACGCTGTCCCAGGGAAGCTCGGGCGCCGAGGTCCGGCAGCTCCAGATCCGGGTGGCCGGCTGGGCCGGGTACGGCGGCATCGTCCGGGTCGACGGCGTGTACGGCCCGGAGACGGCCGCCGCGGTCAAGCGCTTCCAGGCCGCGTACGGGCTGCGCGCCGACGGCGTGGCCGGACCGCAGACGTTCGCCAAGATCTACGACCTGCAGAAGGACAGCGACTGCACGCCGAAGCACTTCAGCTACGCCGAGCTGGACAACGGCTGCGGCAAGGGCGGGTGGGCCGGGGGTCCGCTCTCCTCGTCGGCCACCCGGGAGAACGCGCTGCGCACCATGTGGAAGCTGGAGGCGCTGCGGCGCAGCCTCGGCGACAAGCCGCTCTACGTGACCAGCGGGTTCCGCAGCATCGCCTGCAACCGGCAGGTCGGCGGCGCCGCGGACAGCCAGCACCTCTACGGCAACGCGGCCGACCTGATCGCCAAGCACCGCAGCCTCTGCGAGGTCGCCCGATCCGCCCGTGACCAGGGCTTCAGCGGCATCTACGGGCCCGGCTACCCGGACCACGACGACCACACGCACGTGGACTCGCGGCGGGAGAACAACAGGGACAAGACGCCGAACACGAAGGGCTGGTCCGCGCCGGACTGCGGGGTCAAGTGACACGGTGACGGCGGCCCGGCACGGGGGTGGGGGCTCCCCGGCCGGGCCGCCGTCGGCATGCTCCGGCACGACCGACGCCGCTCCGCGACGGGGCGTCGGCACGACCGGAACCGGGCGCCGGACGTCAGCTCACCCGGGCCGGCGGGCCCGGGGGCGTCGGCCCGGAACCGGGCGGCGGGAGTCAGCTCGCCCGGGGCCAGCGGGGCCGGGCGGCGGGAGCCGGCCGCCCGGCGACGGGACGCAGGCCGGGCCGCACCGGCGGCGCGACGACCCGCGGGACCGGACCGCGCGCCGCCTGGGCCGCGGCGGCGGGGCGGGCGGCCTGACCGGGTACGCCCGGCCGCGCCACCTGACCGCCCGGACGGGCGACCTGCCCGGCCGGACGGGCGCCGGACGGGCCGGTCAGCACGAACGGGAAGGGCACGTGCACGAACGGGTTGCCGTGCCGGATCAGCGCGTCGATCTGACGGTCGTTGAGACCGTGTGTCTCCAGCACCCGTCGGCCCCAGCGATGCAACCGGCAGGGGAACGACGACCCGTCGTTGCGGCACTTCGGCCCCGCGGGCCACTCCTCGGCGGCGTGCACCACCACCGCCCGGACCGCGAGGCGGACGTCCTCGGGGGTCAACGGCGCCGGTACCGGCACCTCGCCCAGGATCTGGTCGATGGGATCCGTCGACTGCTCACCAACTCGCACGGCAGGCCTCCCGCAGCTCGGCAGCGGTACGGCGGAACGGCCGCACCACATCCTCGACCACTGGTACGGCCGGATGACGGCAGCAGTTCAATCCCGCCACGCGGAGCGTCAGACCAGACCGGCGTCCTGGACCAGCAGGGCCACCTGCACGCGGTTGTTCACGTCGAGCTTCGTCAGCAGCCGCGACACGTACGCCTTCACCGTCGCCACGCTCATGAACAGCTCGGCGGAGATCTCCGCGTTGGTCCGGCCCCGGCCGAGCAGCACCGCGACCTCCCGTTCCCGCTCGGAGAGCCCGTCGAGCAGCCGTACCGCCCGCTCCCGCTTCGGGTCCGCGCCGGCCACCGGGGCGGTGCCTGTGACGTGCGCGATGAGCTTGCGGGTCACCGCCGGGGACAGCGTCGCCTCCCCCGCCGCGACCCGGCGTACCGCGGCCACGATCTCGGCCGGCGGGGTGTCCTTGAGCAGGAAACCGCTCGCCCCGGCACGCAGTGCCCGCAGCACCTGCTCGTCGGCGTCGAAGGTGGTGAGCACCAGCACCTCGGGCGGGTCGGCCGTGGCACGCAGCGCCTCGGTGGCGGCCAGCCCGTCGACCCGGGGCATGCGGATGTCCATCAGCACCACGTCCGGGGCGTACGCGGCGACGGCCTCGGGCACCTCGGCGCCGTCGGTGGCCTCGCCGACCACGACCAGGTCGGGTACGCCGCCGAGGATCATCGACAGCGCGCCCCGGACCAGCGGGTCGTCGTCGACGATCAGCACCCGCACCGGTGCGCTCACCGGGCCGCCGCCCAGGGCAGCCAGGCGGTCAGCCGGAACCCGCCGTCGGCGTCCCGTCCGTGTTCGAGGCGGCCACCGGCGAGCGTGACCCGCTCCGCGATCCCGACCAGCCCGGTGCCGGCGCCGGGGATCGCGGTGGGCGACGCGCCCACCGGCCACGGGTTGTGGATCTCCACCGCCAGCCCGTCCCCCGGGCCGCCGGCGAGCCGGACGGTCACCACCGCGCCCGGTGCGTGCTTGCGGGCGTTGGTCAGCCCCTCCTGCACGATCCGGTACGCGCTGCGCCCGATCGCCGCGGGCACCGCCTCCGGCTCGGCCACCTCGTCGACCACGCCGACCCGTACCCCGGCGTCGCGGCTCTCGGCGACGAGCGCCGGCACGTCGGCGAGGGTGGGCTGCGGCCGTTCCGGCGTGGCCTCGGAGCCGACCTCGGTCCGCAGCACGCCGATCACCTCGCGCAGGTCCTGGAGCGCGGCGTGCGCGCTGGCCCGGATCACCCCGGCCGCCCGCGCCACCTCCTCCGGCGGCGCGTCCGGCCGGAACTCCAGCGCGCCCGCGTGCAGGCTGAGCAGGGAGATCCGGTGGGCGAGCACGTCGTGCATCTCCCGGGCGATCCGGCCGCGTTCGAGCTGCCGGGCCTGGTCGAGCCGGAGTTGCTGCTCGGCCTCGGCCCGTTCGGCGCGGTCACGCAGGGACAGCACCAGTTGGCGGCGGGCCCGGACGAACAGCGCCCACGCCACCACCGCGCCGATGAACAACGCGGTCCAGACCACCGAGGCCCAGAACGGCATCGTCGGGTCGGGCCGGACGGCGAGGTAGGGCGGGAGACACAGCAGTTGCCAGGCCACCAGGGCCAGGCCCACCGGCAACGGCCGGTGCACCAGCACGGTGAACACGATGACCAGCAGCGCGATGCCGGCGGTGACCGAGAAGAGCGCCAGCGGCGCGGTGGCCACCGCCAGCCCGACCGGCCAGCGTCGGCGCAGCCAGAGCGCACCGCTGGCCAGCAGACCGACCAGCAGGTCGATCTCCTCCAGCCAGCCGGGCCCGGCGTTCAGCCCGAACTCCGGGGTAGCGCTCGTGACGTCGGCGTGCGCGATCAGCACCCACAGCAACGCGGCCAGGAAGACCAGGCCGTCGACGAACCAGTCGCGCGGGGTCCGCCGGGCGGCCCGGGCGGGCACCAGGGAGCCCGGCAGGAGCCAGGGATGATCGGGTACGGCGGCGCTGGTCACCCGTCCATGCTAGGAAGCCGTCCGGACCGGCTACCAGCTACCAAAGTCGACCCCTGCGGTGAACCGAGGTCGACGGCGGCGCCGACCGCCGGCCGCAGCGCGTGACCGGGTGGCCCCGGCAGGCTCGACGGCATGATCGAAGTCGACCAGCTCACCAAGCGGTACGGGCCGCACACCGCCGTCGAGGACGTCACGTTCCGGTGCGAACCGGGCTCGGTGACCGGTTTCCTCGGGCCGAACGGCGCCGGGAAGTCCACCACGATGCGGATGATCTGCGGGATGACGCCGCCCACCTCGGGCGGCGCCACGGTCGGCGGCCGCCCCTACCGGCACCTGCCCAATCCGGGACGGGAGATCGGCGTGCTGCTCGACGCCTCGGCCCAGCACTCCGGCCGCACCGGGCGGGAGACGCTCACGCTCGCCGCCCGCACCATGGGCGTCGACCGGGGGCGGGTGGCGGCGGCACTCGACCAGGTCGGGCTGAACGACACCGCCGCCCGGCGCCGCGTCGGCGCGTACTCCCTGGGCATGCGGCAGCGGCTCGGCCTGGCGCTGGCGCTGCTGGGCGACCCCCGGGTCCTGATCCTGGACGAGCCGGCCAACGGCCTCGACCCGGAGGGGATCTTCTGGATGCGCGGCCTGCTGCGCGACTTCGCCGACCGGGGCGGCACGGTGCTGCTCTCCTCGCACCTGCTGCGCGAGGTGGAGGCGGTGGCCGACCGGCTGGTGGTGATCGGCGGCGGCCGGGTGGTCGCCCAGGGCGGCAAGGACGAGCTGCTCGCAGGTGCCGGCACGCTCGTCCGGGCGCGCGACGCGCACGCCCTGCGCCTGACGCTGGAGCGGGCCGCGCTGCCGTCCACCGCCGGCACCGACGGCGGCTTCGTCGTCCGGGCCGAGCCGGGCGAGGTCGGCCAGGCCGCGGCGGACGCCGGACTGGTCCTCACCGAGCTGCGCCCCGCCGGCAGCGGTGGCCTGGAACAGCTCTTCCTCACCCTCACCGCCGGCGCGTCGACCAAGGAGGCCGTCCGATGACCACCGCCACCCGCACACTCGCACCGCCGCGACCCGTGGCCGCCGTCGCCGGACCGACGCCGGCCCGGCTGACCGCTGTGGAGCTGCGCAAGCTCGCCGACACCCGGGCCGGACGCTGGCTGCTCATCACGATCGGCCTGATCGCGGCCGTGATCGTGGTGGTGCAACTGTTCGTCCTCGACGCGCCGGAGCAGACGTTCACCGCCTTCTTCCTGCCGTCGCTGCTGCCGGTCGGGCTGCTGCTCCCGGTGCTCGGCATCCTCTCCATCACCAGCGAGTGGTCGCAGCGCAGCGCGCTCACCACGTTCGCGCTGGTGCCCCGCCGGGAGCGGATCATCGTCGCCAAGCTCGCCGCGGTGGTGCTCGCCGCACTCGCCTCGGTGCTCGTCAGCCTCGCCGTCGCCGCCGCCGGCACGCTCGCCGCAGGTGCCACCGGCGGGGCGGGCGCCTGGACGTTCGACTGGCAGCTGCTTCCCCACGCGGCCGTGTTCCAGGTGGTGAACGTGCTGATGGGGGCCGGTTTCGGCCTGCTGCTGCTGAACACGCCGCTGGCGATCGTCACCTACCTGCTGCTGCCCACCGTGTGGAGCCTGCTGTCAGCGATGATCTCGGCGCTGCGTGAGCCGGCCCGCTGGCTGGACACCTCGCTCACCATGGAGCCGCTGCTCGGCCCCGAGATGACCGCCGGGCAGTGGGGCCGGCTCGGCGTCTCGCTGGCCGTCTGGGTGCTCCTGCCGCTGGCCGCCGGCCTGGCCCGCACCATGCGCCGGGAGGTGTCCTGACCGTGGCCGCCTGGCAACCCGGCGAGGACGTCGTGGTCGACGGCGGACGCGGCGAGCTGGTGCTGTTCTGGGCCGGATTCCCACTGTTCGGGGCGGGGCTGGCCGCCGGGCTGACCGCGCTGTCCGGCTGGATCGCCGGGCTGGCGTGGTTCCCGTTCCAGGGCCTGTTCGAGTTGCTCGCCCGGTGGCCGGACGAGCGGTCGTACCCGATCGGGATCGGAGTGGGCGTGCTCGGCGGCCTGCTCCTGGCGGTGGTGGCGGTCCGCGAGCGGCTGACCGTCACGGTCGGCCACCGGTCGGTGCGGCTGCACCGCGACGGGCACGGCCGGGACGTGGCCCGCGCCGACGTGGCCGGGGTGTTCGTCGACGGCAAGGCGCTGGTGCTGCTCGACACCGCCGGCGGCGAGCTGGCCCGGGAGAAGTCCGACCTGGACACCGACCGGTTGCGGGCGGCGTTCACCAGGCAGGGCTGGCCGTGGACCGGCCAGGACCCGCACCGCGACGCGTACCGGCGGTGGGTGGAGGGCCTGCCCGGCCTGCCGCCCGGCGCGGACGCCCTGCTGCGCGCCCGGCAGCGGGCGCTCGACGGCGGCCACGGCGCCGAGACCCGGGAGCTGCACGGGGAGCTGGCCCGGCTCGGCGTCGTGGTCCGCGACGAGGGCAAGCGGCAGTACTGGCGGCTGGTCGCCGGCCCGCCCCCGGGGTGAACGCCGCCGCCGTGCTGCGATCTTCGCGTTGAGGATTTACGTTCGTCCATGGCGGGGCCACGGCTCGTCGGACGCGGTGGCCCGGGGCGGTACGACGCGGGCGACGGGGAGGGGCCGGCATGGCTGTGGGACAGGGCATCTTCCGGCGTAAGCCGGTCGAGCAGATCGCCGACGAGACCGACGAGGGCCTCTCCCGCGAACTCGGGTTGTGGCAGCTCACCGCAATCGGCGTCGGCGGCATCATCGGCGCGGGCATCTTCGCGCTGGCCGGGGCGGTGGCCAACGAGACCGCCGGCCCGGCCGTGCTGGTGTCGTTCCTGATCGCCGGTCTGGCCAGCGCCGCCGCCGCGCTGTCGTACGCGGAGTTCGCCGGCATGATCCCGAAGGCCGGGTCGGCCTACACCTACGGGTACGCGGTACTGGGCGAGGCGGTCGGCTGGTTCATCGGCTGGGACCTGCTGCTGGAGTACACGGCGATCGTCGCCGTCGTCGCGATCGGCATCTCCGGCTACTTCGGCTTCCTCGTCAACGAGCTGGGCGCGGACCTGCCGGCGTGGATGCTCGGCGCGCCCGGCACCGGCGACGGGCACCGCGTGGACCTGTTCGCTGTGGTGCTCTGCCTGCTCATCGCGTTCCTGCTGACCCGGGGCATCAGGGCTGCCGCGCGGTTCGAGACGTTCGTGGTGGGCCTCAAGGTCGCGGTCGTGCTGCTGGTGATCGTGGTCGGCTTCTTCCACGTGAAGACCGCCAACTACTCGCCGTTCTTCCCGTTCGGCGTCGGCGGCGCGATCACCGGTGCGGCCACCGTCTTCTTCGCGGTCTTCGGGTACGACGCGATGAGCACCGCCGCCGAGGAGTCCCGGGACGCCCGGCGGCACATGCCCAAGGCGATCATCTGGTCGCTGGTCGTCTCGATGGTGCTGTACGTGCTGGCCACGCTGGTGCTCACCGGCATGCAGAACTACCGGGACATCGACCCGGAGAGCGGCTTCTCCTCCGCGTTCGCCTCGGTCGGGCTCTCCGGGCTGGCCAGTGTGATCGCGGTCGGGGCGATCATCGGCATCCTCACCGTGATGTTCACGTTCATGCTCGGCGTGACCCGGGTGTGGTTCTCGATGAGCCGGGACGGACTGCTGCCCGGCTGGTTCGCCAAGGTCCACCCGGTACGCCGGGTGCCCACCCGGGTCACCTGGATCGTCGGCGTCGGCTCGGCGCTGATCGCCGGTTTCCTGCCGATCCGGCAGGCCGCCGAGCTGACCAACATCGGCATCCTGCTGGCGTTCGTGGTGGTGTGCGTGGCGGTGATCGTGCTGCGCTACCGCCGCCCGGACGCGCCGCGTACGTTCCGGCTGCCCGGCATGCCCGTGGTGCCGGCGATCGGCGTGGTCTTCTCGATCTGGCTGATCACGTTCCTCGACCCGGTGACGTGGCTGCGGTTCGGCGCCTGGTTCCTGCTCGGCGCGATCGTCTACGCGTTGTACGGCTACCGCCGTTCCGCACTGGCCCGGCGCGACGAGGACACAGCCGGCCCGGCCCGCTGACCGCCCGCTGTCACGCCGGCCACGCCCCCGGCCGGCGTGACGAGCCACATCGCTGGTGCGTTTCCGGTATCAGAACGAACTGTTCGGGCATGTTCTCCGTACACAGGTGTGGTTCGTGACGTCTACCTCGGAGGCATGGTGTCCGCACTTCGAACTGATCCATTCGCGGGGGCGATTCTCCAGGTCGGCGTACTCGCGGCCCTGGCCGGCACGGTCGGCCTGAGCGCGTACGGCTGGCTGGCCGGTCTGCTCTTCGGGGTGGTGACGGTGGCGGCGCTCGGATACGGGCTGCGCCGCTCGGGTGCGGACCGGCTCGGGCCGGCGGACTGGGTGACGCTCACCCGGGCGACGCTCACCGGTGGCGTGGCCGCGTTGACCGTCGACTCGTTCCGCGAGCCGATCGTGGTGCCGGTCCTTGTCGCGCTGAGCGCGGTGGCGCTGTCACTCGACTGGGTCGACGGGCAGGTGGCCCGCCGTACCGGCACGGTGAGCGCGCTGGGCGCCCGGTTCGACATGGAGGTCGACTCCTTCCTCGTCCTGGTCCTCTGCGGGTACGTCGCCGACCAGGTGGGCGCCTGGGTGCTGGTGATCGGCGCGATGCGGTACGTCTTCGTCGCCGCCGGGTGGGTGCTGCCGTGGATGCGCGGCTCGCTGCCGCCGCGCTACTGGCGCAAGGTGGTCGCCGCCACGCAGGGCATGGCGCTGGCGGTGGTGGCGGCGGGCGTCCTGCCCCGGCCGCTCGCCGTCGCGGTGCTTCTCGGCGCGCTCGCGATGCTGGTCGAGTCGTTCGGCCGTGACGTCGGCTGGCTGTGGCTGCACCGCGTACGGACGGCGCCGCGCGCGCTCCCGGCCGCGCCGGTCTCCCCCGCGCCGGCCGGCCACCGGACCGAGTGGACGCCGGCCGTGCGGATCGCGCGCCGGCCCGCCGAGGTCGGCGGTCGGCACCGGTGACCGACGAGTCCCGCCGGGCGGACGGCGACGACGCCCCGGACGCCACGACGACCGACGACAACGAGACCGGCACCACGACCGACGACGCGCCGGTGCCGGGGCGGCGGCGCACCCGACGGTTGCTCGCCGCTACGGTCACCGCGCTGGCCGCCGCGCTCGTGCTGGTGGCACTCGTCGCGCCGAGCGACGTCAACGAGTTCAGCCCGGGCGCGTTCCTGCGCATCCCGGTGGAAGGGCTGATCGCCGTCGCCCTGCTGCTGGTCCTGCCGGCACGTCCACGCCGGGTGGTGGCCACGGTCCTCGGCGCGCTGCTCGGCCTGGTCCTCGTCCTCAAGGTCACCGACCTCGGGTTCTCGCTGGTCCTGGACCGCCCCTTCGACCTGATCGCCGACTGGACGTTCCTCGGCGCGGGCGCGGAGTTCCTGTCCGAGTCGTACGGTCGCGCCGCCGAGGTGGGCGCGGTGGCGCTGGCAGTGGTCGCGGTCCTCGCCGTACCGCTGCTGGTGGCGCTGTCGGTGCGGCGGCTGACCCGGGTCGTGGCCGGCCACCGGCGGGTGACCGCGCGCGCGACCACCGCGTTCGCCGCCGCCTGGGTGGTCTGCGCCGTGCTCGGCGCGCAGATCGTGCCGGGCGTCCCGGTCGCCGCCGACACGGTGGCGGCCGGTCTCCACGACCGGGCCCGGCAGGTGCGGGCGGGCCTCAACGACCAGGAGACGCTGAACACGCAGCTCGCCGGCGACCCGTTCCAGGACGTGCCGGGCGAACAGTTGCTGACCGCGTTGCGCGGCAAGGACGTGCTGTTCACGTTCGTGGAGAGCTACGGACGGGTCGCGCTGGAGGATCCGGACCTGGCGCCCGAGGTGGACGCCGTCCTGGACGAGGGCACCCGGCAGTTGCGCGCGGCCGGATACGGCAGCCGCAGCGCGTTCCTCACCTCGTCCACCACCGGCGGCGGGAGCTGGCTCGCGCACGCCACGCTGATGAGCGGCATCCGGGCGGACAACCAGCTGCGCTACACCAACCTGGTCCGCAGCGACCACCTGACCCTCAACGGCGCGTTCAAGCGCGCCGGATGGCGCACCACGCTGGTCATGCCGGCGCTCACCCGCGCCTGGCCGGAGGCCGACTTCTTCTCCCCCGACCAGGTGTACGGCATGAAGGAACTCGGCTACCGGGGGCCGCTGTTCAGCTTCTCCTCACCGCCGGACCAGTACACGCTGTCGACGTTCCAGCGCCGCGAGCGCGGACCCGGGCACGCCCCGGTGATGGCCGAGATCCCGCTGCTGTCCAGCCACGTGCCGTGGACGCCGGTACCGCCGCTCGTCGACTGGGACGACGTCGGCGACGGCTCGGTCTACAAGGGGACCGCGCGTGCCGACCGCGCCCAGGAGGGCACCCGGGAGGCGTACCGGCGTGCCGTCGTGTACTCGCTGCGGACGCTCATCTCCTACGTCCAACGGTACGGCGACGAGAACCTGGTGCTCGTGTTCCTCGGCGACCACCAGCCGGCCCGGGCGGTCACCGGCGAGGGCGCCGGCAAGGACGTGCCGATCACAGTCGTCGCGAAGGACCCGGCGGTGCTCGACCGCATCGCCGGGTGGGGCTGGCAGGACGGTCTCAACCCCGGCCCGCAGGCCCCGGTCTGGCCGATGGAGTCGTTCCGCGACCGGTTCCTGAACGCGTTCGGACCGAAGTCCACCACTCACAGTTAGGGATGCCGTGACGATGCTCGCTCGGGCCTGGGGGATCACCCGTTCCCTGGCCGTCTACCACGGTCAGCCGGCCAAGCACCGGCGCGCCCGGCAGCTCTACGGGCAGTTCCTCTCCCCCGGCGACCTCGGCTTCGACGTCGGCGCCCACGTGGGCGGCCGGGTACGCACCTGGCGGCGGCTGGGCGCGCGGGTGGTCGCTGTGGAGCCGCAGCCGGACTGCCTGCGCGTGCTGCGCCTGGGCTTCGGGCGGGACGCCGACGTGATCATCGAGCCGACAGCCGTCGGTTCCCGGGCCGGGAGCGCGCGGCTGGAGCTGTCGTCGGCGACGCCCACGGTGTCCACCATGTCGTCGTCGTGGATCGAGTCGGTCACCGCCGATCCGAGCTTCGCCGGGGTCCGCTGGGACCGGTCGGTCGAGGTGCCGGTGGTGACGCTGGACGACCTGATCGAGCGGCACGGCGTACCGGCGTTCTGCAAGGTCGACGTCGAGGGCTTCGAGGTCGACGTGCTGGCCGGGCTCAGCCGTCCGGTACGCGGGCTGTCCTTCGAGTACCTGCCGCCCGCGCACGACGCCGCGCTGGCCGCGTTGGAACTGGTGGAACGGCTGGGCGCGACGGCGGGCGGCTACCGCTACAACTACTCGCCGGTGGAGACCATGCGGTTCGCGAGCGACAGGTGGCTGGACGCGGCCGAGCTGGTACGCCTGCTGGAGACGTACCGCCCGGCCGGTCGCTCCGGCGACGTCTACGCCCGGCTGGCGGCCTCCTGAGCGACGCCGTCAGAACCGGTACGCGGTGTGGTACTCCGGCACCAGCACGCGGCTGCGCGGCGAGACCCGGCGCACCTCGGCGACGAGGGCGTCGAGGCGTTCCCGGTCGTTCGCGGCGACCGCCGGCGGGTTGGTGAGCGGCGTCTCGAAGTTGTCCCAGTGCACCGGCACCACGACCTTCGGACGGTCCAGCGCGGCCATCAGCCGGGGCACGTAGTCGGCGGTCGCCGTGGTGGAGGCGGACGCCACCATCGCGACGTCCGGGGCGAGTCCGCTCAGGTTGCGCTCGTCGAAGTCGCTGGCGCCCATGAAGAACACGGACGGCCCGCCGTCGATCCGGATCTGGTACGCCAGCGTGTCGCCCTCGGGCAGGTCGGCGATCGTCTCCGGACGGGGCGGCCGGGCGACCCGTACCCCGGGGAAGGCCATCGACCAGGTGGCGTTCCGGCTGTGCAGCGAGGCGACCACCTCCACGGCGTACCCGTCGAAGTCGAGCACCTCCCCGCCCTTGACCGGGGCCAGTTGACCGCTGGGCAGCCCGTACGCCAGGCCGAGGTGATACGCGGTGAGCGTGCCGAAGACCCGGGCGCCGGTCCGGGCGGCGATGTGCGGCACGTCGTTGAAGTGGTCCCAGTGGGTGTGGGTGACGAGGATGTTCTCGGCCCGGTCGGCGAGCCGGTCCACCACGTCGGCGGCCACGGTCAGAGGCGTGTCGGGGTTGAACGCCTTCCGGAACAGCCCGGTGTCGTACCGGCTCAGGTACGGGTCGACGAGCACCGTCCGGTCCCCGATGTCGATCCGCCAGCCGGAGGTCCCCCACCAGCGGAAGCTCACCGCGCCGCCACGTCGCGTACCGCCGACGGCGCGGCTCGGTGCGGTGACAGGGCCGGCGGCGCGGGCCGGGGCGGCGGCGACGAGTCCGGCGGTGGAGACGGCGGCGGCGCCGACCGCGGCGTCGCGTAGAAGCCGACGGCGGGCGTAGCCGGACGGCCGGTTCTCGGGCATGTGTCGTCCTCCCCGTTCGGGATCGGTGATCGATAGGCCCAGCCCACCACCCAACGGCCGCCGATGTCCAAGATCGACGGGCGCAACGACCGATATCCGAATCGATATCACCGCAGGCCAGGGACGATGTCCGGCCTGGATCAGCGCAGTGACTCGACAGCCGTCCGGGCCGCCTCCCCCATCGCCAGGTCCACGTCGATCCGGCGGGCGGCCAGACGTTCGGTTCGTACCGCCACCGCGATCGCATACCTGCGACCGTCGGGGTACTCCGCGACGCCGGCTTCGAGGTGCAGCCCCGGCAGGGTGCCGGTCTTCCCGGCGACCCGGACCCCGGGTGGGAAGCCGGCGGCCAGCCGGGTCCAGAAGAGCTGCCGTGCCATCAGCTCCCGGACCATGGCGCACGCGGGCGCCGGGCCGGCCTCGTCCCGCCACACCAGACGGAGCAGCCGGGTCAGCTCCCGGGCGGTGCTTGAGCTGGTGTGCTCGGGGTCGAAGACCCGCATCGCGCGGACCCGTTCGGGCGACAGGGTGGGGAAGATCCGCGCGAAGTCCGCCTCGGTGCGCGCGCCCACATCGGAGAGCATCGTCTCGACGAGTTGCCGGGGGCCGCCGACGATCCGGGTGCGCGGCAGGTCCAGCTCCGCGGCCAGCATCGGCAGCACGTCCGCGCCGACCCGGCGCAGGAGCAGGTCGGCCGCCGTGTTGTCACTCACCGACATGGCCAGGTACGCGAGGTCACGCAGGGAGATCTCGACGTCGTCGGCGCAGCCGGCCACACCCCAGCCGCCGAGCCGGTCGGCGGCGCCGACAAGCACCCGTTCGGTCGGGTCGAGCTGGCCGGCGGCTGCCTGCCGGGCGAACTCCAGCACCACCATGATCTTGAAGATGGAGGCGATGACGATCTGCTCGTCGGCGCGCAGCGCCACCTCACCGCCGACCGGGTCGTCCACGTCCACGACGTGCAGGCAACCCCGCAACCCGGCCCGCCCGAAGATCTCCCCGACCCGTTCCGCCACATCCACGCCGACACGGTAACCAGCGGCGACGCTAGGGTGCCCGGATGGATCTGCTGCGACACCTGCGGCATTTCGTGGTGGTCGCCCGGGAACTGCACTTCGGCCGGGCCGCCGAGACGCTGGGCATGGCGCAGCCACCGCTGAGCCAGTCGATCCAGCGGTTGGAGCGGGAGCTGGGCGTCACCCTGTTCGACAGGTCGCAGCGCCAGGTCGGCCTCACCACCGCCGGCCAGTTGCTGCTCGGCGAGGCCGACGATCTGCTGGCCGGTGAACGCCGGCTGCGTCACCTCGCCGAGCGGGTTCGCCGGGGCGCGCTCGGGGTGCTGCGCGCCGGCGTACCCCCGGAGACCCCGGCCGTGACGTTGCGCGCGCTGCTCGACGCGCTCGCGGCCCGCGCCCCCGGGCTCGCCCTCGACCTGCACGAACTGACGAGCGCCGAGCAGCACCGGATGCTTGCCGACGGGCGGCTGGACGTCGGCCTGCTGCACCATCCGGTCGACGGGGCCGGGCTGCGCTTCGGCGAGCCGGTGGACGTACCGGTGGGTGTGCTGCTGCCCCGGGCCTCGCCGCTGGCCCGGCCGCGGGAGATCGCGCTCGCCGATCTGGCCGGCATGGATCTGGTCACCGCGCCACCGGCCACCGCTCCCGGCTGGCACGAGCATCTGCTGACCGTGTGCCGGCAGCACGGTTTCGTCCCGGCCCGGGTCCGTTCGGCACGCAACCCGGAGTTCCTGTTCGGTCTGCTCCTCGCCGGCGGCGCGGTCGCCGTCGAGCCCGCCGCGCTGGCCCGCCGGGAACCACGTATCGCCTGGCGGCCGATCACCGGCACGCCGCTGGTCCGGCGGATCTCCGCGGCCTGGCCGATCCGGGCGGCGCACCCGGCCGCGCCGATGTTCGGCCACCTCGCCACCGAGACGCTGGCCGCGCCCGACGAACCGGGTGGGGCGGCGCTCCTCGCCCCGGCGGCCCGGCCGTGGCCGGTGCTGTTCGAGGCCGGCCGGGACGAAAAGTCGGCCCGGTGACCTCCCGCAGTTCACCGCGATCCGACTAGCATCGCTGATCATGAATATGAAGCGCGTCATCCGCTCGCGACCCGGGCGGTTGATCGCGGCGGTCGTGCTCGCCGTCGCGGTCGGAATCCCGCTCGGCGTGACCGGCGCCGCGTCGGCCGCGACGCCCCTGACCGTAGCGCAGGCGCTCTCCGCCCAGGACGGCCGGACGGCCACCGTCACCGGTTACGTCATCGGCCAGCCCACCGCCACCAACACGGTGCTCACCTCCGGCTTCACCGCTGACACCGCGATCGCCCTCGCCGACCAGGCGGGCGAGACCGGCACGAGCCGGATGCTCTACGTGCAGGTGACGGCCGCCTGGCGGAGCACCTTCGGGCTGCTCACCAACCCGTCGCTGCGAGGGCGGCAGGTGACCGTTACCGGCGCCCTCACCGCGTACTTCAGCCACGGCGGGCTGAAGAACCCGACAGCGATGAGCCTCGGCGGGGGCGCCACGCCCAGCCCCACCCCGACTCCTGCCCCGACCGGCACACCCGACGCCTACTACGCGGGTGCGGCGGGCAGGACCGGGCCGGCGCTGCGCACCGCGCTGCACGGCATCATCAGGGTGCAGACGAAACTCAGCTACGACCAGGTGTGGGACGCGCTCAAGGACACCGACCAGGATCCGGCCAATCCGGCCAACGTGATCCTGCTCTACAGCGGACGCTCGCAGAGCAAGACCAGCAACGGCGGCGGCGGGAACGACTGGAACCGGGAGCACGTCTGGGCCAAGTCGCACGGCGACTTCGGCACCGCCACCGGCCCCGGCACCGACGTGCACCACCTGCGGCCGGAGGACGTCTCGGTCAACTCGTCGCGCGGAAACAAGGACTTCGACGCGGGCGGCGGCGCGGTGGCCGAGGCGCCCGGCTGCTACACCGACTCCGACTCGTTCGAGCCACGCGACGCGGTGAAGGGCGACGTGGCCCGCATGATCCTCTACATGGCGATCCGGTACGAGGGCGACGACGGCTGGCCGGACCTGGAACCGGACGACTCGGTGTCGAACGGCTCCGCGCCCCGGCTCGGGCGGCTGTCGAAGCTGCTGGCCTGGAACGACCAGGATCCGCCGGACACCTTCGAGAAGCGCCGCAACCAGCGCATCTACGAGCGCTGGCAGGGCAACCGCAACCCGTTCGTCGACCACCCCGAGTGGGCGCGCTCGATCTGGGGTTGACGCTCGTCCCCGATGTTCCGAAGCGTGGCGAGCGGGTAGAGACATCCGGTTGGCACGGCCGGGGGCAGTCGGCACGGACGCGCCCCCGGGCACCGCACGATCGGAGATGAGGCTCTCATGGCCCAGAACGGCATTCCGGACATCGCACTCAATGACGGCAACACCATTCCGCAGCTCGGCTTCGGCGTCTTCCAGATCGAGCCGAAGGACACCGTGCGCGCGGTCGGCACCGCGCTCGAGGTCGGCTACCGGCACATCGACACCGCCCAGATGTACGGCAACGAGGCCGAGGTGGGTCAGGCGCTGCGCGCCTCCGGGCTGGACCGCGGCGAGGTCTTCGTCACCAGCAAGCTGAACAACGGCTTCCACCGCCCGGACGACGCGCGCAAGGCGTTCGAGCAGACGCTGCGGGAGCTGAAGTTCGACTACCTCGACCTGTTCCTGATCCACTGGCCGCTGCCCACCCGGTACGACGGCGACTTCGTCTCCACCTGGAAGGTGCTCGAAGACCTGCAGCGCGAGGGCACCGTGCGGTCGATCGGCGTGTCCAACTTCCAGGTCGCGCACCTGGAGCGGCTGGCCGCCGAGACGGACGTGGTGCCGGCGGTCAACCAGATCGAGGCGCACCCCTACCTCGGCAACGAGGAGGTGCGCGCGTACGACAAGGCGCACGGCATCCTCACCGAGGCGTGGTCGCCGATCGCGCAGGGCAAGGTGCTCGACGACCCGACAGTCGTCGACGTGGCCGAGCAGGCCGGCCGGACCCCGGCCCAGGTGGTGCTGCGCTGGCACGTGCAGCGCGGCGACATCGTCTTCCCGAAGTCGACCACGCCGAAGCGGATCGAGGAGAACTTCGCGATCTTCGACTTTACGCTCGACGACGCCGCAATGGATCGGCTCACCGCGCTGGACCGGGGTGAGGCCGGCCGGACGGGACCGAACCCGGACGAGTTCGACTGCATCCCGAGCTGAGCAGTTACACGTCGGAGGGGCCCCGGGGAGACCCGGGGCCCTTCCGCTTGTTGACTTCGCGCGCACTCGAAGAGGCAGGGTGACCGGCAAAGCTCCGACGGGGAGGAAGACATGCGCTACCGCACCATCGGCACGGACCCGGCCACCCGCCGCGAGGTCAGTGTGCTCAGTCTGGGCGCGATGCTGTTCGGCACCGCCACCGACGAGGCCACCTCGTTCGCCATCCTCGACCGGTACGTCGAGGCGGGCGGCACCTTCATCGACACCTCGGACAACTACGCCTTCTGGCACAACGGGGGCCAGGGTGGCGAGAGCGAGGAGCTGCTCGGCCGCTGGCGGCGCAGCCGCGGGATCGGCGGCGAGGTGGTCATCGCCACGAAGCTGGGTGCCCGGCCGCTCGCGCCGGGCACCAGCTATGTCGACAACCCGGAAGGGCTGTCGGCCAAGGTGATCCGCGAGTCCGCCGAGCGCAGCCGGGAGCGGCTCGGCGTCGAGCGGATCGACCTGCTCTACGCCCACATCGAGGACCGGACGATCCCGATGCGGGAGACCGTGGAGGGCTTCGCCGAGCTGGTCGCCGAGGGCACCGTCGGGTTGCTGGGCGCCAGCAACCACCGCGCCTGGCGGGTCGAGCGGGCCCGCGCGCTCGCCGCAGCGGCCGGCCTGCCCGGGTACGAGGTGCTCCAGTACCACCGCAGCTACCTGCCCCGGCGCCTGGACGTGCCGAGCGAGCTGGACCCGGACGGCGACGTCGGCTGGGTCGGCCCCGACCTGCTCAGCTACCTGCGTACGGAGCCGCAGCTCACGCTGGTCGCGTACTCGCCGCTGCTGAAGGGCGCGTACGTCAGGCCGGAGCGGCTCGGCGAGGAGTACGTGCTGCCCGCCACCCCGGCCCGGCTGACGGCGCTGCGGGCGGTGGCCGCCGAGACCGGAGCCACGGTGAACCAGGTGGTGCTGGCCTGGCTGATGGGCGGGGACCAGCCGTCGATCCCGTTGGTCGGTTTCTCCTCGGTGGCGCAGCTGGAGGAGAGCCTGGCCGCTGTCGACCTGGAGCTGACCGCCGAGCAGCGGACCCGGCTGGATTCGGCACGCTGACCGGCGCCGGGCCGGGTGGCCGACACGCCACCCGGCCCGGGCCGATCAACCGGGATCACTCTTCGGACGATGGACACGACGGACCGCTGTCGGCTTCAATGCCAGAGAGGCGTCCGCGTCACCCGGGCCGCAGCGGGGACGCTCATGACCCGCCTTCCTCCCGTACCGGCCGCTGCCGGCCGGGAATCGCCACCGCCAGATCGGATCTGGCAGGCCGTCTGGCGCCTTCCGGGCGAGGCCGGCACGACTACGGCTTTCCGGCCTCGTTGAAACAGGCGATCGGTCTGGCGGCACGCCGCCTGTCGAGGACACCGACGAGGAGAGGTAGCGATTCATGAGCAACCGGAACACCGGCCTGGCCGTCGAGGCCGAGGGCCTGGTCCGGTCCTTCGGTTCGACCCGGGCCCTCGACGGGCTGGACCTGCGGGTTCCCGCCGGCACCGTCTACGGCGTGCTGGGCCCGAACGGCGCCGGGAAGACCACAGCCGTACGGGTGCTGGCGACGCTGTTACGCCCGGACGGCGGCACGGCCCGGGTCTTCGGGCACGACGTGGTGCGCGACGCCGACGCGGTGCGCTCCCGGGTGAGCCTGACCGGCCAGTACGCATCGCTGGACGAGGACCTGACCGGGGCGGAGAACCTGGTCCTGCTGGGCCGGCTGCTCGGGCTGGGCCGGGCGGGCGCCCGGGAGCGGGCCGAGCAGTTGCTCGCCGCGTTCGGGCTGACCGAGGCGGCGGGACGGCAGGTGAAGAAGTACTCCGGCGGGATGCGGCGGCGCATCGACATCGCCGCGAGCATCCTCAACACCCCGGATCTGCTGTTCCTCGACGAGCCGACCACCGGGCTGGACCCGCGCAGCCGCAACCAGGTGTGGGCGATCGTGCGGGCGGTGGTGGCGTACGGCACGACTGTGCTGCTGACCACGCAGTACCTGGACGAGGCGGACCAGCTCGCCGGCCGGATCGCTGTGGTCGACCACGGCCGGGTGATCGCGGAGGGCACCCCGGGCGAACTGAAGGCGTCGATCGGCGCGGGCAGCGTACACATCCGGCTGCGTGATCCGGGCCAGCGGCCGCAGGCCGAGCAGCTGTTGCGGGCGTCGCTCGGCGTACCGGTGCAGCTCGCCGCGGATCCGGCGGCGCTGACCGCCCGGGTCGGCGAGCACGGCACCGACCTGGAGGCCGGTACGCAGGCGGCGCGGGCGCTCGGCGAGCTGGCCGCCGCCGGCATCGTGGTGGACGACTTCTCCCTCGGCCAGCCCAGCCTGGACGAGGTCTTCCTGGCTCTGACCGACCACCCGGCCGTCCCGGCGGACGAGCGGGACGACGAACTGGAGGCGGCGCGATGAGCGACACCGCGATCACCACCGGGCGGACGCCGTCCGTCTACATGCCGTCCGCCGAGGCGCTGGCCACAGTGCTCGCCCCGGCCGAGCGGCCGGCCCGGCCCAGCGCGCTGTCGGCGTCGCTGACGTTCGGCTGGCGCGCGCTGCTGAGGATCAAGCATGTGCCGGAGCAGCTGTTCGACGTGACCGCGTTCCCGATCATCATGGTGCTGATGTTCACGTACCTGTTCGGTGGCGCGCTCGCCGACAGCCCGCGTGCGTACCTCCAGTTCTTCCTGCCCGGCATCATGGTCACGAGCGTCGTGATGATCACCATGTACACCGGGGTCGGGTTGAACAGCGACATCGAGAAGGGCGTCTTCGACCGGATCCGTACGCTGCCGGTCTGGCGGCCGGCGGCGCTCGTCGGGATGATCTTCGGCGACGTGCTGCGCTACGTCCTGGCTGCCGTGGTCATCCTCACCGTGGGCGTGGTGCTCGGCTTCCGTCCCGACGGCGGGCTGCTCGGGGTGCTGGCCGGGATCGGGTTGCTGGTGGTCTTCTCGTTCGCGTTCTCCTGGGTGTGGACCTTCTTCGGCCTGGTGCTGCGCAGCGAGAAGTCGGTGATGGGGACCAGCATGATGGTGCTGTTCCCGCTGACGTTCCTGAGCAACGTGTTCGTCGACCCGTCCACCATGCCCGGCTGGCTGCAGGCGTTCGTCAAGGTCAACCCGATCACCCAGCTCGTCACCTCGGTCCGCGCGGCGATGGCCGGCTCGATGGACGGCCCGAGCACCATGTGGATGCTGCTCTGGAGCGCCCTGTTCGTGGTCGTGTTCGGCACGCTGACGATGTACCGCTACAACCGCCGCTGACGTGACACCGGTGGCGGGGTCCACGCGGCCCCGCCACCTCGCGGGTCAGAGCCGCCAGGGCACCGGCTCGGCCGGCCGGTACCGGCAGGCGCCGCCGGTGGTGACCGACTCGCGCAGGTGGGCGGCGAGCGCCGGATGCCGCTCGTCGATGCGGCGCAGGGTGTCCCGGATCCGCCCGGTCACCGCCTTGCGCGCCCGTTCCGCCTGGTCACCGAGACGCCTGGTGCGCCCGGCCAGCCCGGCGGCGGCCCGCAACTGGTCGAGCAGCGCCGCGCGCTCGGCGTCCAGCTCGGCCAGCCGCCGCCCGTCGTCGCGGGCCGCCGCGCGGTCGATCTCGTCGTCGAGCCGCCGCAGGTGCCGCCGGTAGCGGGCCTTCGCCTCGTCGTCGAGCACCGGATCGGCACCGAGACGGCGCGCGGCGACGAGTTCCGGACCGGCCGCCGGGTCGAGCAGTTCGACGGCGGGCACGTCCGCGCCGGGCCGGCTCAGCAGCAGGCGCAGATCGTGCAGCCCTTTGGCGTCGGGCAGGTGCACCACGACGCCGTCGTACGCGAGGCGCCACACCGGCCCGTCCGGCCGGAACTCGGGCCGGATCACGTCCGCACCGCCCGCGCCGGGGTCGGGCGACCGCCCGTGGACCACACCCGCCCGGGACAGACCCGACGCGGTCCGGCGGCCGGGCTGCGACGACGCGGCGACCAGCGCCGGAGCGCCCGCGCCGAGCCGGGCGGCCGGGGGCGCGACCAGGGCGGACGCCGTCGGCTGGGCGCCGGCCGCCGCCGGAACCGGACCGGCCGCGCCCAGCCGCTCCACCACCTGGGCCATGCCCAGCGCCCGCGCCTCGGCCACCGTCCCGGCACACAGCCGCCGCGCCTCGGCCGCGTCGCCCGGCCGGTCGCGCCCGGCGAGCGCGCTCGCCAGGCCGGCCCGGGCCAGGACCGACCAGGGCCGGGCGCCCAACCGGTCGGCCGCGTCCCGGGCCGCTGTGTAACCGTCGACCGCGTCGTCCCACCGGCCGTCGGCCGCGTCCACCATGGCCAGCCACAGGTCGACCGGGCCGCCGATGTCGCATCCGAACAGCGCCGCCGTCCACTGCCCGCGGTGCGGGGCCAGGTCGGCCCGTACCTCCGCGCAGCGGGCCGGGTCGCCGTCCAGGGCCGCCGCCTGCGCCCGCAGGCGCAGCCACAGCGGCGACACCGACCGGGGGTACGCGGTGCCCGCGGCCTCGATCGCGACGGTGAGCCGCAGCACGGTGGCCGCGTCGCCGCGCTCGGCGGCGGTGATCGCCCGGAGCAGCTCGGCCTGCGGGTGTCCGGTGCCCACCTGGTCGAGCACCGCCTCGGCCTCGGTGACGCGGCCGTACAGCAGCAGCACCGACCAGCGCATGTGGTGCGTCATGAAGGCGTGGTCGGAGTGCGCCGGCTCGTGGTAGCTCTCCGCCTCGGCGAAGCACGCCTCGGCGGTGGCGAGGTCACCCTGGAAGGCGGCGATGATCCCGCTGTCCGCGATCGCCGCCACCCGCTGCCGGGCGACGTCGGCGCGTTGCGCGCCGGTCACGAACGCGGTCAGCTCGTGCCGGTAGCCCGGGTCGCCCAGCTCCAGCAACGCGACCCAGCGCAGCGCCGTGGCCCACAGCTCGGTCTCCCGGTCGCCGCTGCGACGGGCCACCTCCCGGATCTCGGCGGTGACCACTGCTCGTTCCGGCGCGGTGCCGAGCCCCCAGGTGGTGTCGTGGCGGGCCCACAGGCTGAAGGTGAGCGCCTCGTCGTCGCGGCCGTGCCGGGCGAGCGTCTCGGTGGCGGTGATCAGGTCGGTGACCAGCGCGCGTACCGGCCGCTCCGGCTCAGGTTCCGCGATCAACCGCCGGTACGCCTCCCGGATCAGTTCGGCGGCGTCGAGCCGGCGGCGGGTGGCGGAGCGCTGCCGGTGCGCGATCAGCGCCACCCGGGTCAGCACGCCGGGATCGGGCAGCTCCCGGGCCAGCGCGGCGGCCTCTGCCAGCAGCCGCTCGACCTCGGCCGGCGGGCCGGTGTGGTGCAGCAGCCCGGCCAGTTCCAGCAGCACCCGGACCCGCCGGCCGGGCTCGCCGGTCAGTTCGAGCGCGCGCCGGTAGTGCCGGACCGACTCGTCCATCGCGATCCGGCCCCCGGCGTCGCGGGCGGCGGCCAGCAGCAGGTCACCGGCGCGTTCCGGCTCCAGCTCGGCACCGGCCAGCCAGGCGTGCCGGGCCAGGTGAGCCGGGCTGAGCCCGCCGGCGAGCGCGTCCGACCGGTCGACGGCCCGGACCACAGCCGCGTGCCGGACCCGCCGCTCGCCCTCGGCGATTCCGTCGTAGAGCGTCTCGCGGACCAGGTCGTGCACGAAGACGAACCGGCCGCCGTCGCGGGGCAGCACCAGCCGGGCCGCCGCGGCGCGGCCGAGCAGCCGGTCGACCTGCGCGACCGGGGCGGGTACGCAGGCGGCAAGCGTCCCCCTGTCGAACTCGCGGCCGAGCACCGCGGCCACCGTGAGCGCCTCGACCACCGGGGCGGGCAGTTGGTCGAGCCGGCGACGTACCACCTCCCGCACGCCCGGGGCCACGGTGTCGGTGAGGCCGTGGGTGTGCCAGAGCCGGGCGGTCTGCTCCACGAAGAACGGGTTACCGCCGGTGCGCCGGTGCACCTCGTCGACCAGGCTCCCGTCGGGCTCCCGGCCGGCCGTGCGGGCCATCAGCGCGGCCACCTCGGCGCGGCCCAGCCCGGCGAGCGTGACAGTGGTGGCCTTGGCGGTCAGCGGCAGCAGCAACGGGCGCAGCGGGTGCTCGCCGGACTCGACTTCGGCGTCCCGGTAGGTGCCGATCAGCAGCAACCGTTCGAACCAGGCGTGCTGGGTGACGAACTGGAGCAGCCGCAGCGACGCCGGGTCGGCCCAGTGCAGGTCGTCGAGGATCACGGCGACCGGCCGGTGCTGGGCGACGGCGACGAGGGCGGCGGTCACCGCGTCGTGCCTGTCGAACTCGGCCCGGCCGGCGTCACCTGGCTCGGCGCCATCACCCGGCGCGGCCATGTCGCCCGCCGCGCGCTCGCCCAGCAGCGCCGCCAGGCCCGCGTCGGCCGCCTCCCGCACCCCGCGCGGATCGTCGGCGGATCGGGCCAGGCGGCGCAGCACCTGCACCCACGGCCAGTAGTCGGGGGCGGTGTCGGAGTCCCAGCAGGCGGCGCCGAGCACCAGCGCCCCGCTGCGGCGGGCCTCGTCGGCGGCGGCCGAGACCAGCGTGGTCTTGCCGATGCCCGGCTCGCCCGTGACCAGGACGAGACCGCCGTGGCTGTCGACCAGCCGGGCCACCTCGGCGCGCAGCAGCGCAGCGGGATGCTCCCGCCCGATGAGGTGTTGGCCGAACCGCGGCTCCATGACCTCACGACGCTAGCCGAAGGGTCCGACAAGGAGGATCCCTCAGAGCCGCGCGTCGGCGACGACGTGCGCGCGCGCCGGGCAGGCGGCCGGTCCCTGTTCGGCGAACCACCGGCAAATACGCCGGATCGCGCACTTCGGCAGTGTGCACGACGGTTGCTGTGCCCGGGTCACGGCGCGTCGGAAGGGAACCGCTCGTGTCCGAGTACGGCGAGCAGTCGCAGTTTCTCCTCGGCCTCGCTGCGCGGCGCGGCGGTGAGCACCAGCAGCGCCTGTGACTGGTCCTCGGTGAAGAGCACCTGGCAGTCCAGCTCGATCGGCCCGACTTCCGGGTGGATCAGCGTCTTGTGGTCGGCGAAGCGCTGCGCCACCTCGTGCCGCTCCCACAGCTCGGCGAACTCGGTGCTGGCCGCGCGCAGCACCCGCACCAGCTCGCCCGCGCGGGACCGGGGGCCCATCGACCCGTACGCGGCACGCAGGTTGGCGACCTGGGCCCGGCTCTGCCGGTCACGGTCCTCCACCGGGTAGCGCTCCCGTTCGGCCGGGTCGGTGAACCAGCGGTACACCTCGCTGCGGGCGAGTCCGGTGTAGCCGGAGCGGTCTCCGAACAGCGCGGCCGCCAACCGGTTCTGCACCAGCGTCTCGCCGAGGTCGGACAGGATGAGCGCCGGGGTGTCGGTCAGCCGGTCCAGCACCCGCAGCAGCGCCGGCGCGACGTGCCCGCCGGTGGCGACCGTCTCGGGCGGGCTGTGCCCGGCGACCCGGAACAGGTACGCGCGTTCGTGCGCGGTGAGCCGCAGCGCCCGCGCCAGCTCGCCGAGCAGATACGTGCTCGGCTGCGGGCCGCGCCGCTGCTCCAGCCGTGTGTAGTAGTCGGTGGACATGGTGGCGAGCGACGCGACCTCCTCCCGCCGCAGGCCGGGCGCCCGGCGGCGGGCGCCCTCGGGCAGTCCGACGTCGCCGGGGCGCAGGGCCTCGCGGCGGCGGCGCAGGAATTCGGCCAGGGCTTGGCGGTCCATGATCCGAGTATCCGCCGCGCTCCGCCGGGAGCCAGGGATCCGCGATCCCCCGATCAGCGATCTCTTCACCCGCCCCACCGGACACCGCAGGCTTGCCGTATGGACATCTCCGGAAACACGATCTTCATTCCCGGCGCCACCAGCGGGATCGGCCTGGCCCTGGCGCTCGCCCTGCGGGAGCGGGGCAACACGGTGATCATCGGGGGCCGGCGTACCGAGCTGCTCGACGAGATCGCCGCCGCCGACCCCGGCCTGGACACCGTCACGATCGACACCGCCGACCCCGCGAGCATCGCCGCCGCCGCGGACCGGGTGCTGGCGAAGCACCCCGATCTCAACGTCCTGGTGACGATGGCGGGCGTGATGCGGATCGAGGACTGGCGCTCGCCGGACACGTTCCTCGCCTCGGCCGAGGAGGTGGTGACCACGAACGTGCTCGGCCCGATCCGGCTGATCGCCGCGTTCGTCGAGCACCTGCGGCAGCGCGGCGACGCCACGATCGTCACCGTCTCGTCCGGTCTGGCGTTCGTGCCGCTGCGGGTCACGCCGAGCTACAACGCCTCCAAGGCGGCGGTGCACATGCTCAGCGAGTCGATCCGGCTGAACCTGGCCGGCACCGGCGTACGGGTGCTGGAACTGGTGCCGCCCGCGGTACGCACCGGGCTGCTGCCGGGCCACGAGAGCAACGAGGTCGCCATGCCGCTGGACGAGTTCGTGAGCGAGGTGATGGCGCTGCTGGAGGCGCAGCCGGACGCGACGGAGATCCAGGTCGAGCGGGTGAAGTTCCTCCGCCACGCCGAGGCGCGCGGCGAGTACGACGCGGTCGTCGCCACCGTGAACGCGACCGATCCGCATGCGTCCACCCCTTGATATTGATAGATACCTATCTATAGGCTGGCGACGTTCCGCTCACCCCCCATCCCAAGGAGTGTGAACCATGCGTACGCCCAAGCTGTCCCGGATCCTCGCCACCCTCGCGGCCGCGACGCTGGCAGCGCTCGGCGCGGTAGCCGTCAACCCGGCTCCGGCCTCCGCCGCCGTCCGCAACGTCTGCTACAACATCAGCCAGGCCGGCCCGTTCGCCAACACGGCGGTACAGGCGGCGGCGATCTGGAACAACTACACGAACAACATCAACATGGCTCAGTGCGGGTCCAACCTGCGGATCACCTACACCTACGGCGGCGGCTCGTACGCCCAGCGCACCAGCCTCGGCAACGGCCGCGTGGTGATCGACTACAACCAGGCCCAGCAGTACTCGGCGCTGCGCATCATGACGCACGAGATCGGCCACATCCTCGGCCTGCCGGACAACTACAACGGCAACTGCGCCATCCTCATGTCCGGTGGCAGCGCCGGCACGAGCTGCACCAACCCGTACCCCAGCTCCACCGAGGCCGCCCGGGTCGACTCGCTGTTCGGCTTCGCCGCCCGCAGCGCGACGCCCGCCCAGGTCTTCACCGGCAGCTGGCCGGCCGCCTCGACGGTGGGCGCCCAGCGCTGACGACGCACTGACGACGGGGTCGGCGGCTCACCGCCGGCCCCGTCCGCGCGTCCGGCGCCGGCCGGACGCGGCGTCGTCGGCGAGGTCCGCCGCGCGGCGGCTCAGCTCCTCGACCCGCTCCCGGAGCCGGCGCAACGCCTCGGCGTCACCGCCCACGCCGGACACCTCGTCGAGCAGGCCGACGTAGTCGGCGGCCAGCCGCCGGTGCGCCGGGGCGACCGGCCCGACGTACCGGTCCAGGTCGATGATCTGCTGAGCGAGAACAGCGGTGGCGGCGCCCAGTGCGGCCCGTTCGTCGGCGCGCGCGTCCCGCCCGGCCCGCCGCGCGTCGGCCAGCCGACCGGCCCGGCGACCGCCGAACCAGAGCACCGCCGCACCGGCCACCACCCCGGCCACCGCGCCGCCGGCCAGCAGGTAACGGGGCAACGACGGGCTGATGGTACGGGCGCCGTCCGGCACCAGACCGGCCCGGACCAGCCGGTCGTAGTTGAGCACGATCACCTTCAGCGCCTCGACCGGCCGGTCCACGAACGCATCGGCGCCCCGGCTGATAGTGGTCTCGACGACCATGGCCCGCCCGAGGTCACGCGGGCCGTCGCCGCCGAGACGGGAGCAGCCGTACGTGTCCCAGTCCTCGCCGTCGCGGCTCATCGCCAGCACCAGCGTGCCCTGGGTGGCGCGCTCGGTGGCGTCGCACGCCTCCCGCAGGTCGGCGCCCGGCTCCATGATCAGCACCACCAGCCGCCGGTTGCCGATCACCCGTTCGGCGGCGGCCCGGTCCAGGTCCACCCCGGGCGCCGCGTAGACCGACGAGCCGCGTACCTGCCGGGCGGCCGGCCCGTCCAGGATGCCGCCGGTCCACAGCGCCCAGCCGGCCAGCGCCAGGCAGGCGAGCGCGGCCCGGCCGAACGCGGTACCGACCAGGCGCCCGGGCAGCCCGCGCGGGCCGGCCGTCGCCACGCCTCGGCGGGCCGCCGACCGCTCGGGACGGGTCGCGACGCGGCTCACGACAGCCTCGCCCGCAGGTAGACGTCCGGCCGGTAGCCGGGCATCCGCACGTCCCGCGCCACGTCGTCCAGTTCGGCCGCCGCGTCGGCGAGCAGTTCGCGTACGTGCCGGTCGGGCAGCCCTTCGTCGAACGCGTCCCGGGCCGCCCGCAACCGGCCCACGCCCCGGACCAGCGCCGGGTCGCTGCGCGCGTCGGTGAGCAGCGACAACTCCACAGCCAGCGCCGAGAGCCCGGCCAGCCGCGCCGGCGTGCCACCGGGACCGACGTCGGCCGGGCGGCGGCCGGACCCCCGGACGGTACGGATGGACAGCACCACGAAACCCGCCACGCACCCGGCGAAGATCCAGGGCAGCGCCGGCAACGCCACCCGCAGCGGGTCGAACGGCCGGTACGGCAGCGGGCGGTCGAACAGCCCCGCGTACCGCACGTCGGTGACCTGGGCCAGATACGCGCCGAGCACGTTCTGCTGGGGATAGGCGTAACGGCCGAGCCGGCTGCCGAACTGGGCGTAGAAGCTCGCGCCGGCCACCTCGGCGAACGACGCCGCACCCGGACCGTGGTACTCGATCCAGTCGCCGTACATCACCACCAGCGGCTGGTCCGGGGCGAGCCGGTGCAGCGCCGGCCCGTACGCGGGCAGCGGCTCCCCGTACGGCTGTGCGGGCAGCACCACGAACCAGGCGCCGTCCGGGAACGCGGTGCCCGCCGCCTTCTCCGGCAGCCGGGGCATCGTGGCACCGGCGGCCACGTACCGGCCGGTGGCGCGCAGCGCGGCGACCACCGGGGCCAGTTCGGGGCCGGTCGGTTCCCGCCAGCGCAGGTCGTCGCCGTCCGGCGGGGTGGGCTGGTCGTGCAGCGTGGCCAGCAGCGTGAGCAGCGGGCCGGTCACGTCGCGGGTGGCGAACCGGGCCCGCCAGCCCGGCAGGTCGTCCGGCGAGGCCACGTAGATGCCGCCGCTGACCTCGGTGCCGACGATCCGGATCTCGGCGCTCTCCACGTCCTTCACCCGCCGGCGTTCGGCCTCGTCCAGACCGGGCGGGGCGACCAGGATGCGGGTGCCCCGGTCACCGATGGCGGCCCGGACCCGCTGCTCGTCCCAGCGCGCGACCGCCCCCGGCAGCCGCACCACCGGTTCGGCCGCGACCAGCGCCGTCATCTCCTCGACCGAGGGCACGCTCGCGTCGCTCAGCTCCCCGGCCGAGCCCTCCGGCAGCGCGGCTGTCGACGGGGAACGCCCGTAGCTGACCTCCACGCTCTGCCGCTGCGCCACCAGGAACACCACGAGCACCGCCGCCGCGGCGGCCAGCAGCGACCAGCGCAGCAGCTCCCGGCGTACCCTCGTCATCGCCCGGCCCGCCACAGCTCGTCGGCGCGGCGGGCGTGCTCGGCCGCCGCGCGGGCCGCGTCGGCGCCGCCGCGTCCGGCGGCGAGCAGCTCGGCGTGGGCCAGCAGCCGCTCGGCCTCCGGAACGCTCGCCGGAGACGCGTCCCGGCTGACTGTGGCGTCGTGGATCGCCGCCCGCGCCGACGACCAGGCGACCCGCCGGCCCTCCGCCCGGGCCCGCCGCCGGGGCAGCAGCGCGGCGAGGAAACCCGCGGCCACCGCCACCACACCCCCGCCCAGCCACTGCAGCACGCTCGCGGTCATGATCTCTGTCTAACGCACCGCCGCCAGCGCCGCGCGGCGAGGGCGGTGGCCTGCGCCGGTCCGCCGCCTACGACGACGAGTAGCCCTCGTTGAAGCCCTCCATGAACCCGCCCGCGAACCCGGAGACGACGCATCCGGCACAGCACAGGATCACCAGCAGCGCCGGCACCGTGACCCACAGGACGATCGCCCACCTGCTCATCCCCTCGCTCGGCTGCTCCACGTACGCCGGCGACGGATAGTACGGCTGTTGCGGGTACGCCTGGTGCTGGTACGGATCCTGCTGATAGGGATCGTGAGGATGCATCCGGCCATCGTGCCCACCGGCCGCGAACGCCGGAAGATCCGAACGGTCCACCGATCCTGCCGCGACGGCCCCTCGTCATGCCCGGTGGGCATCGAGGTGGGTGAGCACCGTCTGGTTGGCCTCCCAGCCGTCGGGGAACTTCACCGGCACGTCCAGGTGCACGCGCTCGGTCGACGGGTACGCGTCGAGCAGCTCACCGATCCCGGCCCGCGCCACCACCACGCAGGCGTGCCGGTGCCGCGACGCCAGCACGCACAGCCGCCCCGACTCCAGGTGGAACGCGGTCGCGTCCCGCCGGCCGGAGAGCGGGTGCAGCACGATCGTCACGTCGTACTCCCGGCCCTGGAGCCGGTTGGCGGTGTCCACGGTGATGCCCGCCCCGGCCGCGCCCAGCCGGGACCGGATGGCCGCGACCTGGTCGCGGTGCGCGGCCCCGACGGCGATCCGGTCCGCGGTGACCGGCGCGCCGCCCGGCGCGGACTCGCTGACCGCTACCGCGCCGCGCCGCAGCACCCGCAACGCCAGCTCCGCGCAGGCCGCGGCGGCTTCTCCATCGGTACGCACCGTGTGCCGGGCCGGCAGCTCGTGCAACGCCCAGCCGGTGGCGGCGGCCACCTCCACCGAGGCGTCGTAGGCGTCACCGGCGCCGGGCTCGGTGAACGTCAGCGCCCGGTCGGCCGGCCCGGTCCCGGCGCGGAACCCGGTGAACGGGTAGAACGCGGCGGACACCACCGGGGCGGCCGAGTCGGGCAGCCGCCACGACACCGGCAACCGGTGCACCGGCAGCTCCGGGTTGTGCCGCAGCAGCGTGGCCACCGCCGACTGCATCGGATCCCAGGTCAGGCCGGTCCAGCGGAACGTCTCGACGGTGCTGAACGGGTCGAGCTGACCGGGGTCGCCGACGAACAGCGCCCGCTCGAACCGCCCCGCCACGCGCAGCAGCGCGTCGGCGCGCATCTGGTACGCCTCGTCCACGATCGCCCAGGGCCAGCTCCCCTCGGTGACGGTGGCCCACTTGGCCGCCGTACCGATGGTGACCGCCGGCCCGCCCAGGTCGGCGACCTTCGCCGCGACCCGGACCGCCGGGTGGGCGGTGACCCGCTCGGTGGGCCGGTAGTCGGTCGCGGAGAGCCGCCCGACGCGCAGCTCCGGCGCCCTGCGGCCGAGCCGGTCGATGAGGTCGTCCACCTGCTCGTTGGTCTGCGCCACGATCATCAGCGGATCGCCGGTGGCGGCGGTCTCGATCGCGGCGCGGACCACGAGGGTCGACTTCCCGGCACCGGGAGGCGAGTCCACCACGACGCCACGGTGCGTGCCGTCGCGCAGATCCCGCAGCACACGCTGGATCACCTGCTCGGCTTCGTGCAAGGAAGGGCCCCCTTTTAACGTCTCCGGTAGAGGCGGGGCCCCTTCTTAACACGTCTCGGCCTGGACCGCGCCGGCGCCAGGGAGGCCGCACCGTCTGCCTCATCGATCAACTTGCACCCGACTGTCACGCTCTGAGTCAGAAAGACGGGGAAGCGCGGGTGAGACGATGGGCCTTCACCGCAGTCGCGCCGGTATAGGCATCGGCTTCGTCCTGCTGCCGTTCGGTTTCTGCATGGTGCTGGCCGGGCTGGCCGGCAGCACCCTTCGACTGATCGGCGGGCTGATCTTCGGCGGGCTCGTCATGCTCGTAGGCGTCGCGGGCATCGTCGAGGTGGCCCGGCCGTTCCGGTTCCACATCAGCTTCGAAGGCTTGACCGTCCGGACAGCCGAGCTGAACCGGCTGCTGCCCTGGGCGGAGATCGAACACCTGATCCTGTACCAGCCACCTCCGGTTCTGTCCGACAAGAGGATGCCATCACCGTTGCTGCTGCTCGTACCCGCCGCCACGTCGACCCTCGACCTCCCGCTGACCCACTCCAGCCCGTTGGACGACCGGCCCTGCATGGTCCTGCTCGAAGTGCACGACGTCCGGGAGAAGACGGACCAGGTGGCCGACGCCCTCGCTCGGTACGGCGGCAGTCGTTTCACCGACCACCGCCGGCTCGTCCGGCAGCGTTTCGACTCAGTCCACTTCCCGATCGAAGCACGCGGATACGACCAGGCTGCCGTCGACGCCCTCGTGCAGAAGGGCCGGGAGGCACTGCGGTCGGAGGACTTCCTGCTGCGCCTCGCGGCGAAGGCACAGGTCGAACGCGCCCTGGTCGAGTTGCCGCTCGTCGCGCACGGTTACTACCGCGTCCAGGTCGACACGTTCCTGCAGGATCTGTCCGGCGCGTTGGCACGGTTCGAGGGGGGCGAAGAGGAGTCCGGCTGACGTGTCCGCACCCGCCGGCCGGGCCTTCCATACCCGGAGGGCTCGCAGCCTCCGCGAGCCTACGGCTTGCGGGCGAGCAGTCCGACGAAGGTGTGGTAGGTGTCGGTCTGCTGCTGGGCGGGCGCGTCCGGGTCCGGACGCCACTCGGCCAGCGGCACCAGGCCCGGCTCCAGCACCGTCAGCCCGTCGGCGAAGGCGAGGATCTCCTCGTCGGTACGCCAGCGGCCGGTGCCGAGCGACTCGTTGAACACCCGCTCGACCTCGCGGGCCTTGCGGGAGCCTTCCGGATCCCGCTCACCCGGGTCACGGAAGTGCGAGATCGCGACGTAACTGCCGGACGGCAGCGCGTCGATCAGCGCCGCCGCCACCGATCGCGGGTCCTCGTCGTCGCCGATGTGGTGCAGGATCGCGAACAGCAGCAGCCCGATCGGGCGGTCGAAGTCGAGGAACCGGCGTACGTCCGGATCGTTGAGGATCTCCTCCGGTTCCCGGATGTCGGCCTGGATCACCGTCGCGGTGCCCTCCGCCGCGAGCAGCGCGCGCCCGTGCGCCAGGACGATCGGGTCGTTGTCCACGTACACCACCCGGGCCGCCCGGTTGTGCTCGACGGCGACCTCGTGCACGTTGCCCTGGGTGGGCAGCCCCGACCCGATGTCGAGGAACTGGTCGATGCCCTCCTCGGTGACGAGGTAGCGGATCACTCGGCGCAGGAAGGCTCGGTTCGCCTGACCGGCGGCCGGCCCGTCCGGCGTGATCCGCAGGGCGTGCTCGGCGACCTTCCGGTCGACCTCGAAGTTGTCCTTGCCGCCCAGGAAGTAGTCGTAGACCCGGGCCACGCTGGGAATGGTGACGTCGATTCCGGGCGGTGCGGCCTTGTCGCGGGTCACAGGCGTCTCCAGACTCCGTGTGGCGTTTCCGGGCGTTTCGGGGAGTGTAGCGACCGTACAGGGTGGATGGTCGCCCCGTTTGGGACCGCTCCCAGCGGACCGGTCCGTCACCAGGACTTTCATCGATCGACACGCCGAAGCACGCCGACCGCCGCCGGACCGGATTCAAGGCACGGGCCCCTTCCTGACGGATTCGTCAGTGGCGCAGGCCCTGCTCAACGACGCGCCAGGTAAGACTGCGGGCATGAGTGAAGCGCCGGTGCTCTACCTCGTCGTCTGCGCCGCACCACCGGCCCAGCGGATCGGCGAACTCGCCGACCTGCTGATGGCCGACGGCTGGCGGACTTGCGTGATCGCCACCCCGATCGCCGCGATCTGGCTCGACTGCGATGTGCTCGCCGAACAGACCGGCTATCCGGTACGCGCACAGTGGCGTCGGCCCGGCGATCCCGAGCCGCACCCGCCGGCCGATTGCGCCGCAGTCGTGCCCGCCACGTTCAATACGCTGAACAAGTGGGCGACCGGGGCGAGCGACACGCTGGCGCTGGGAATCATCAACGAGCTGCTCGGGACCGGCGTGCCGATGCATGTCTTCCCCCGGGTGAAGGCAACGCTCGCCGCGCACCCCGCCTACGGGCCGAACCTGCGGCGGTTGCGCGAGGCGGGAGTCGTCATACACGACGGAGATGTGCTGCGGGATCCGGACGAGATGACCTCGAGCGGCTGGGCGGCGGTGGTCGACGCGTTGCGTCCGGCGCGACGCAGCGCCTGGCGCGAACGGGGCAACTGACAGTCGGAGCGACAGGACCAGGGCCGTCGTCTCGGGTCGCGGCCCGGCCCGGTGTGTCGAGAAGCCGGCCGACATGGTCGTGCAGCACCGACGAGTCGCGGTTGCCGATGAGCTACGGGCGCAGCCGGGTGCAGATCACCGGCGTCAGCGCAGCTCCGTCGCCCCGCACGACCCTCCGTGGCCATCCTGTAGTCCACAGCGCCCGCCGCCGGGCAGCCGCATGTCGCACCAGACCCGGTACCGCAGGTGCTGCGCGTCCTCCTCGCTGAGCGTCGTCTCACCGAAGTCGACGGCATCCAGGTGCCCGAGCGACCGGGCGAGCGCGGCGGCCAGCTCGACGGCGGCGTCCCGGCTGGTCAGCGCGGTCGGCAGATGGACGATCCAGCGCGGCTCAGCCATCGTGGCCGCGTCGACGGCAGCCGTTGTGGCGGGACTGCCACTGCCGCAGCGCCTGGCGGACCCGCTCCGACTCGGTGCGCGCCGTGGTCAGCTCCCGGTGCAGGCGATCCATCTCGTCGGCGACCCGGCACAGATAGTCGTGCACCTGCGCCGGGTCCAGCCCACGCCAGCGGGTGTCGAAGAAGGCACTGCGCACCTGGTACGCCTGCACCCGCTCCCCGGTCACGTAGATCACGACGCCGCCGTCCCGGCCGCCACGGCCTCGTCGGGCAGCCCGGCCGCGGCGAGCGTCGCCCTCCCCCACCGGGCCAGCCGGCAGGGGTACGGGACGCGCTCGCTGCGGCACATCGGTCCCTGCGGCCAGTGCTCGGGCACGTGTACGCGCACGGCCAGCGCGGCGACGAGCACGTCCTCGTCGGTGACCGGGGTGAGGACGGGGAAGTCGGCGAGTACGACGGACATCGGCAGGCGCCTCCGGGTTGGATCTGGTGGATTGGCGCCGGAGCGGGCGGGGACGGCGGGAGCCGCGATCGGGGGACGCGGTACCGCTGGAGCCCAGCACCCGCCCCGGGCCATGCGTCCAGCCTCACGCCAGGCAGAACGAGAGGCCACAGCGTCGAAGACGCCCGTATGGCGCAGAAATGAGGCATTCAGCGCCCCGCAAGATTGACGGATTGTGACTACATTGACGACGGAACGGAGGGAGGCCGGGCGTGGCCCTCAAGCGGCAGCGGCTCTGTCAGCGGCGAAAGGCTCTCGGGTACAGCCAGGAGCGCCTGGCCGACATCCTGGGTGTGGAGCGGTCCACCGTGGTGAGGTGGGAAAACGCGGAGACCGATCCGCACCCGTGGCATCGAACCCGCATCGCCTTCGCGTTGAGCGTTACGCTCGACGAGGTCGATGACATGCTCGCCGACGTATCAGTGGTCAGGCGCCGAGGACAGGCTATGGGAGACGCGACACAGGACTACGACGCCAGCGGTGCAGCTGCCACGCGGTCAGACCTTCTTAGCGGCCTTCGGGGTTTTCTGACCGACTACCTCGCTCTGCCGGCCCGACCGGCTCAGTCCGCCGTCCAGCTCCGCCGGTCCGTGAGCCGTGTCCACACCCTTTATCAACAAGCCAGCTACTCGACCGCCGCCCGCCTGCTGCCAGATGTGCTGCGTCAGGCGGTCGAGTTGTCCGGTCGAACGTCCGGCGCTCATCAAAGAGACGTCTTCCGACTTCTTGCCGTTGCGTACATCGCAGCCGCCAAGCTCGCGGCCAAGGTCGGCGACGGCGAGACAGCCCTCTTGAGTGCAGACCGAGCCGCCACCGCAGCACGACTCAGCGACGATCAGGCTCTCGTCGCGATTTCCGCGTATCAGGCCGCCTGCGGCCTGATACGAATGCCGGCCCGCGCCGCCGAGGCCGAGAGCATCACACAGGCGAGCATAGATCGGCTGGCTACGTACGGTCACAGAAGCAATCCTGACCTGATCTCCGCCCGTGGTGCGCTGTTGCTCCTGGCCGCCCTCCTGGCCGCAGGGCAGGGAAACATCAAGGACTCTGCGCAGCACCTCTCGCAGGCGGAAGAGCTGGCCACAGAGCTGGACACGGAACAGAATCGGCTGTGGACCGCCTTCGGCCGAACCAACGTCGCCATCCACTCCGTCTCGGCCGCCGTCCGCGCCAGGAATGCGGCTCAGGCGCTGGAGATCGGAGAGCGCATCGACACGTCTCGCCTGCCCACCGCCGTTGTCGGACGACGCGCTCAGGTGCACGTCGATCTAGCGACGGCCGTCTTCACCTCCTCGGCGGACAGGTCCACGGCGGTGCTGCATCTCCTCGAAGCCGAGCGGGTTGCCGCGGAGGCGGTGCATGCGAACGTGCAAGCTCGAACACTCCTGCTCGACCTCGTGGCGGAGGACAAGCGAGCCGCGACGCCGGGTCTGCGCCCGCTGGCGTCGCGGGCAGGACTCCTTGCCTGAGGCAACCTGCCAGCCGAGGTACCACCAAGCGGAGCTTTGCTTGCCGCCCCTCGGCCCGGCGCGTCGCCTTCGGTTACTCTGCTTGGCCACACGTGCTCCCTGCCTGAGGGACCGCAGCGGCCTGAGAGCCTCATGTCGGCGGCGGTCTGTACGGTGGGCGCGACGCGCAGGTCCTGTTCGACGAAGGAAGAGTTGGTTGGAAGAGATCATCGCTCCCGCCACCAGGCAGCCCGCGCGCCCTCGCGACAGCGACATATCAGCTCAATATCATTGCTCCGCAGCCCTTGGCCACCTCTGCAGGGCAGATTCTTCCGGCAGGAGGAGCGAATGACGAACCATCTGCAGGGCGGGTCGGACAAGCTTCGAGTCGTCGACCTCTTTGCCGGCTGCGGCGGCCTGACGTCCGGCTTCCACGGGACCGACCGATACCGCACGGTAGGCGCAGTTGAGTTCGATCTCGCCGCGGCAGCAACTTACGCTGCGAATTTCGGCGAAAAGAACGTATATCGCGGAGACATTGCTGACTGGGTCAAGAAGGATCTACCAGATGCCGACGTCGTGATCGGCGGGCCGCCCTGTCAGGGGTTCTCGAACCTGGGCAAACGCGACATCGGCGATCCGCGCAACTCGATGTGGCGTCACTACGTAGAGGCCCTGACCAAGATCCAACCCAAGGCATTCCTACTCGAGAACGTGCCGCAGTTCGGCAAGTCGGGCCAATTCCACAGCCTGCGAGAGATGACCGAACCCGGAGGGCTGCTCAGCAACTACTCATTGAGATACAGGTCAGTTGTAGCCACTAATTTCGGCGCCGCGCAGCTCCGCAAGCGTTTCATTGTCATCGGCACATTGAAGGATTACCCTGTCATCGACGTGCCCACGGGGGACGTTCCCCGGGAGAACTGGCGGACGGTGCGAGACGCGATTTGGGGCCTGCGCAACTCGGTGAACCCGGAGAACACGGAACTCCCGGGCGACACGGACCGGTTCTTCGACGCCAGGGTGCCAGGCGTCTTCAAGGCGTCAGACCTGGACTTCGCACGCAAGTACACCGCCGTCTCGCTCGAGCGGATGACACACATCCCACCAGAGGGTGACCGGAGAAGCATCCCCCGGCATCTTCTTCCTCCTTGTTGGGTGGACCGGACAGCAGGCATGGATGTCTTCGGCCGGCTTCGGTGGGACAGCCCCTCGGTGACCATCAGGACCGAGTTCTTCAAGCCGGAGAAAGGGCGCTACCTCCACCCCGAGGAGCACCGGGCTCTGAGCCACCACGAAGCAGCCCTGCTGCAAGGCTTCAAGGACGACTTCAAGTGGTGTGGCTCCAAGACTCAGATCGCCCGGCAGATCGGCAACGCCGTACCCGTCGAACTGGCAACGGCACTGGCAGATCACATTGCCGACACGTTGTCCCGTCGCTGATGAGGGAGGCCGTCATGCGGTAACCGCCTGAGGGTTTCGGCCATCAGCAGGGAACACAGGTCGCGAATCTGCTGATCGGTCAACGCCCTGACATCGACAAATGCCAGGTATCGCATGAGCCTCAGCGTGACATCCCGAATGACCGCTCGGCGGGGAGCGTTTCCGGAGAACCCGGTCACGGCGCGAGCGATCTCGAGCACCAGGCGGGGGTCGCCACCGATGCTGCGACGCTCGAGCAGCTGATTGAGGTCGCTCTCGCTGAGGGCGGCAAGAATTTCCTCATGGTCTGCAAAGACGACAGCCTGCCACCACAGCCTCGCCCAGGTGTGCCTGGTCAGGTCTACCGCTACCCATCGTTCTCGGTTTTCCGTCCCGAAACGCCATTTGGTCAGGTGCGGCAAAGCGACCAACGAGGTGAACGACCAGAGATCCCGGTTGCCGGCTTCAGCCCACGACAAATCCATATGGCCGCGCACGATCGGGGCCGCATCCCGATCGAAGGCGACTCGCGCCTCAGGCGCCGCCGACTCGGGAAAGCCGTACCGCTCGCCGAGAGACGAGAGCGCATCGCCGAGTTCGCGAATGCGGCGGGAGGGTACGCGACCGCCTACAGGAGCCCAGATCTGGTCCGGATGACTCGAGCGAGGGTCGAGATTGTTTCCCTCTTTGACCTGAAGGTACATCGCCGCGCTGACGACCGCCGGTAGATGTGGCCAGAGTTCGCTCACCGGAACACACGCCCCTTCCCGAGACGCCTGACCGCCCCGGAGATCTGTGTCCTGAATTCCGCCAGATCCACCGGCGAGGGTGGAGCTGTGATCGACAGCGGCGCGTCTGCGAGGATTCTGGAAAGGACATCTCCGACACTGTCGGGCGGCCATTCGTCACGATCGGCGAGGTCGTCGCGCAGATGTAGCGCGAGTTCGACAAGCAACCCGGCGACCCCCGCCTGAAGCTCGTCGAGCAACGCCTGTTGCCTCTTGTCCCTGGCGCCGCGGGCGACAGCGGCGCTCAGTTCCCCGTCGCGTCTGTTGATGAGCACCCGGAACGTTCCGTAGAACGAGGCGACCAGATCGGTGCTGGTCTCGAGGTGCCAGCTCGCGGTCGGTGACAGGCGAGTCTGCGAGAAGTCTATTTCGCTGACGGGGAACATGGAGGAGACGTTCTCCAGGACAACCCGTTGGACCTGTTCGGCCAGTACGGATCCGGGGACTACGGCAACTCCTACCGCTCGACCGGCCGGTGGATTAACAAGGCTGACTGTTGTCCGCAGTGTCAGCACACCCGAAACGCGCTCCCCCACGAGGATCGTGTCCACGACCGCACCGCCTGCCGCGTCGAATCGTGCCGGAGGAGCGGCCTCCGTCATGTTCGTCGTCGAACTGGTCCAGGAAACGGCCAAGGCGACATTCCGGAGCTCGACTCCCGTCTCCTGGAAGAACCTTGCCGCATCGACCTGGACCCGCCGCGCCACACGAAGGTCCGTGCCTGGGTCCCAACCCTCCAACTCGTCCGGCAGTGGACCCCACTCATGGCCGTCGAGCAACATCCATGGCTGCCAGACCACCGTGCCGGCCTCAGGGACGAGATAAGGGCGGACTTCAGCCGGCACTGGAGGCCACCTGACTCACACGGAAACGCACGACGGCGTCGGGCAGGTAGGTGGAGTACACGTACCACTCCGACTCCTCACCCGGTGGCACTTGAATACTCCTCCCTTGAATGACGTCCCCGTTGGCGGACTGCCATTGCATGACCTGCGGGAGGGCGGCACCCAGTGGCGGTTCGTTCTCCCGACCTCCCCCCTCGACGACCACCTCGACGTCCGCAGTCACAATCCTCGTCTGCGAGTCCGCGGGTACTTTGACTTGTGCCACGAGGTACGGGTACCCCTGATGAATCCGCAGGGACGGCGCACCTGTCAACCGCGCCTTGCCACCGCGTTGCGACCGGGTAGCTCCGGAAGTTCCGCCGCCCGACGAGGAACCCAGCCCCGCGTCTGAGCCGGAACGGCCGCCGCGCGCAGATCCTCCGGCCTTGTGAGCGGTGTCTAGGCGGGCGGGCACGATGCCGGCGAGCATGACCGAGAGTTCGCCGAGACCTTGGCCGCCTGAGCCGCCGGCCTGCGGTCCGAGACCGAGCTTCTCGTCCAGTTGCTTGTTCACGAAGGTGCGCGCCCCGAGCACGACACCTCGAGCGGAGCCACTGAGTCCTTTGGATATCCAGTCGTCGTGTGTGGGCGGTTCAGACTGCGCGAACAGCTCATCGGCGTCCTCGGACGCCTTGAACACCGCGCCGTACGAGAGGCGCGAGTCAGGGTGCGACGGACCCGGCATGTAGTCCACCACCAGTTCAGCGACCCGCATCCGGGCGACGTGGTGGGACGGCCCTTCGAACGGCCTCGCTGCTGTCACCGACAACCGGCGGCTTCCGCCGTCGGCGGCCCCCAATGCCATCGCGAAGGAGCCCGCATGCTTCGGCGGAACGGTGCGTGCGTAGGCCACTCCTCTTCCTGCCCGGACATCTCGCAGCGCCTCGACGAAGGGTGCCAGGTCATCGATCGTGTCAGGAGCCGGAACTGGAACTGACGAGCCGTCGACACCCACGGCGAAGCGCATCCGACTGTGGTGCTCATCCGGAACCATCTTCGGCCACAAGTTCCACAAGACCGACGAGGTGATGAAGGTCGCGGCTTCGGCCGGTGTCCTCTCACGGGAATCCGGCTCCGGCCCGGCGAGACCCAGGTTGGCGACGAGAATCACGATGTCGGTCCCGGTGCGGCCGTCGGCGAAGCCTGGTAGTCCAAGAGCGTCCGCTACTGCGTCGGCATCCCGGTTCAACAGGGGGTCCGGCACGTCGTCGGTCGCCACCTGGCCCCACCAATGCCGGCCCGTGAAGCGTCGGTCCTCGCGATACCAGCTGTGGCCGAGGGCGGCGCCCATCAATCGGCGTCCGGTCGGGCCGCCTGCTGCCGTATTGGTGTCCACGAGAATGGCTCCGACTCGGCTGAGCCGGTAGAAGATGCCCTTGCCGAAACCGTACGTGCCACCGCCGAACTGATGGTCGCTCGGTTCTCCGACGTTACGAAGAAACTGCACGAAATCCGGTATCGTGCCGTCGCTCGCTCGCTTCCCGGCACGAAGGGGCCCGCCGAGACCTCGCGTGTTCCGGTCTGAGACGACCAGCACCGCGGCGTCGGCCCTCAGAGCTACGTCCAGGTCGAGGGCTGACTCCGCGACCGGTCCCGGCAGCAGCAGGCTTCTCCATGCTCCTACGTCGTCTCCCAGCACGCGAACGTCGATCCCGAATTCCACAGGGCCGTCCGGGAGCCGGGCGTCCCAGCTGTTCTGCGCGGCCTCTCTCACCAGCACGGTGAGCGGGTCGAGTGCCGGCCTGCCCAGTTGCTTGACGATGCCCTCTGCGGCAGCCGACCCTTCCGGCGCAAATGGCTGTGACCACCAATGGCCGCTCAACGAACCGCCTCCTCGGCGATCTCGGTCAGGGATGCGCCGGCGCTGAGCGGAAGCAACGCGGCGAGGTCGACCTGATAACTCAGCTCTCCGACGCCGTACGGAAGGGCGCCGCCGACGAACGATGACGGGACGATCCGGGGTATGCCGGGGCCTACTGCGAGCCTGAGTACCTCCTCGACCGCGAACGTGTCGAGGTCGGGCCTGTCGGGCTGTTGGGACCAGCCTGCCGCCGACAGGCGCGCCCCGAGATCAGCCCGGGATGCCACGGCCTCCCGGAGCTGCTCGACGAGATCGCTCACACTCCGACCATCCGGATCTTCCGCCACTCTTAGCAGGACAAGGTCCAGTGGCCGGTCGTCGTGGATGTTCAGCTGCTCCAGCCCGTGCACGACAATGCCGTCGCTCCCGTTGCTCAGACCTTTCACCTCGATGCATCGGGCAGCCGCCTCGAAGTCGTGCGGCTCGCGGAGCGGTCCCCGCCACGCCTCCACAGGAAATCCGGGGTCCGCTTGGACGAGAGAGGAGAGCATGCTCAGCTCCGCGAACAGCCCCAACTTGGCCTGGCGGGACAGGCCACGGAGGAGGCGGCTCCGGAAAAGCCGTCGCCATCGCGTCACGGTCCTCATCGCCGCCGAAGCGGGCCGGTGGGCGACGGAGACAGCTTCCAGCACATCCATGACGACCTCGTCGAACTCCGAGAAGAGGTCCGGTTCCCCGCACGAGATGTCGAGGTAGGTCACGGCAGGCCCGTCGAAGGCGAGCTTGCGGATCGCCGTCCCGAGCACCGCCGGCCGGGGATCAGCTGTGACCGCCTCACCGTCGGCCGGAACGAGAAGGTGACGGTTGCCCACGGTGTCCGTCGCCACCCGGCAGGGTTGCACCCCGGACCGGACATCGAGCGGAAAGGATGCGAGCTCCTTCACGCGCGGCGGCACCAGTACCGCCCACGCTCTTTCGAGCATGGTCGGTTCGATCTCCGTCATGCCATCTCCTCGGTGTCGACGTCGAGCGCCTCGTCGACGTTTTCACTCTCGACGTCGGTGAGATCCACGGCGACATGGCTGGCCTGGATGCTCTTCGTCCGGACGTCTCCCGGGAAGGTGATGCCCATACCGACCACTGGTCCCACCGCACCGAGCGCGGTACGTAGCGGCAAAGTCTTCTGGTTGCCCTGGTGCGGGTTCACGGGCTCGCTCTGCGGCTCGATCAGATAGAGAACGATCAGCCCTCGGTCACGACAGACCGGGTCGCTGTTACGCAGCTTCACCAGGTCGCTCTCGCTCAGTGCGCGCGCCTTGGCGAGCGTCAGGCCGAGATCGAGCGCTCGGTCCTGCTTGCTCATCAGCGTCTTGATGTCAGCTCGTTCGCCCTGGCCGTCGTTGAGACGAGACCGGACCGAGTACCTGACGTTCAGGCCTCCCAGCTTCGCCGCCGACCCTTCACCTATGACCACGGCGACGGACCAGGTAGCCAGGCTCGGGCGGTCACTCGTCAACTGCCGGTCGATATACTTGATCATGAGGGCGGGATCGAGGTCCGGCGAGTCCTCATGCACCTCATAACGCGACAGGAAGGTCTTCACGAACGACACGGGTACGTCTCGGATCAGCCGGGCGCCGCGGACGTCATCGTCCAGCCGACCGTGCAGCATGGCCTCCTGGACGAAACTCTCAGCGGCCTGGAGATTGCTGTCGAGCCAGTCGGCGTTCCGGTGCCGGAAGTACCGCGTCTGTAGGCGACGGCCTGCATACGAGATGAACGCCGCCTGCGCGGCACCCATCTTGGCCGTTATCCGGAGGGCCGGGTGCGTGCGAATCCTGACTGCCACCTGGGTCGGCGTCAGGTTCTCCCGCTGATAGCGGTCGATATCGTCACGCATCTCGTGCTCGACGGTCGCCAGGTGTCGGAACGCGGCTGCCAGGCTCGGCGTCATCCAGATGCGCGGCAGATCCTCGAACCCGGTGCGGTACCCGAACCAGCGACCCATCTGAAGCAGCGTGTCGTACGCCGTCGCCCCCCGCACGAAGAAGCTGACGACGAGACCTTCCAGGGTCAGCCCACGGGAGAGGGTGTTTCCTCCGACTGCGATTGCCACTACCGAGGGCTCGGAGTAGTCGAGCCGATCCTGGCTCCGATAGTTGTCCAGGACGACCCGCGTCGAGGCGATGACGTCGGCCAGATGTGGCAGAACCTCGTCGAACGAGTTCTGCTCGCGGCCGAAGTCTTCTGCGGGCACGCGTTCCGACTCCGCCGCCCACAAGTTCCGCCAACGGTCGATCACCTCAGGCCGACCGGAGGCGAGTCCCGCCCGGGCCTTCCTCCGAAGCGCCTCGAGGGGGGCTCGATAGCTTTCGTGAACGGCAATCTTGACGGACGTGTGGATGAGCATCGTGCTGTGTCCGTCGTCCCCTCGGGCCCGACGCGCGGCCGTGCTCAGCCAGAACCAGTGAACGGCCTTGACCAGTTCGTCGATCATCGTCGGGGCGAACCCGTCCGCAGGCTCCTTGCTGCCGGGACGCAACAGAGGGACGTCCTCCTCGGCAACGAGACGCACCATGTCGTAGCCGTCGGGCGGACCCTGCTCGTCGCCCGCCTCCCATTCGACCGCATCCCGACCGAAGATCTTTTCCGGTCCGAAATAGCCGTCAGGACGCGGCAGGTTGAGAATGAACGACTTCGGATACAGGTCGTCCTGGGCGGGGTCGACGAAGACGTTGGCGAAGGGTGTCGCGGTGTACCCGACGTACGTGCACCTCGGCATGAGACTCAGCAGTCTCCGGATGAGCGGATTGATGCGACCGGTCGCCACTGACGCCTGGTCGGCCTCGTCATCGACGATCAACACCGGCGCGGACTCGAGTGCCTTCCGTCCGTTGGGTGTGTCGAACCACCTGATGAGCTTGGTCAGGACAGCGGCGTTCTTCTTGACGACGGCCAGAACGGTCTTCTCCGGGCTGAGAGCCGCCGATGCGTCGTGCGAAGGCTTCACGAAGTCCCGCGACGCCTCCGTCAGCGTCACCCAACGGTCGGGGTTGAGGTCCTTCAGATACTGGTCCAGGCGCACCTGCGTCTGGCGGCGAAGCCCGTTGTGAATACCGGAGAGGACGATGACCAGGCGATACTGCACGTCGGCCATCTTGGCGACGACGGCCGTGAAGTTCGTCGTCTTCCCGCTCTGCACGTATCCGACCACGAGACCCTTCGAGTCCCACTTGGTCCGGTCCGGTCGCGGCGTGTGCGCCACGACCGTACTGGACGAGTGATCCACGGAGGAGATACGTCCAGTGGGCCATCCTTCGGCTTCGAAGCGGTCCCTCAACGCCAGCCAGTAGCGGTCGGATTCTCCGGGACCGCTGTACCAGTCGTCCGACCCCGCCGTAATGATCGGCGGGCCACCAGCCTGCACCTTCGCCTTGTCGGCCTCGAACTGAACTCGAAACTTCTCGACAAGATCTTCGGACAACGACTCCGAAAAACTGAGGACCGCTGCCTCGATGCCGTTTCGCCTGGCCCAGTCTGCGAAGACGGTGTACAGGCCCAAGATCCACCACCCTTTCAGTGATCTGCGCGGGAATCATCAGAGGTAGAGCTGATCAAACACCCTTGAGACGGCGGAGTCGATCAGCCCTCTAGGGTGGGGCTGTGCCCGAACGACCCGTGCCCAGTTCGACCGGCGTCAGTGGTCGCATGCAACGCCAACGCCGGAAGGACACCGAGCCCGAGCTCGCCCTCCGCCGTGAACTGCATCGAGCGGGGCTGCGATACCGGATCGGTCTCCCGGTTGTCGGTTCGCCTCGACGGACGATCGACATCGCCTTCACCCGTATCAAACTGGCCGTGTTCGTCGACGGATGCTTCTGGCACGGCTGCCCCCAGCATGCGACCTGGCCCAAGGCCAACGCCGCATGGTGGGAGGCGAAAATTCTGAAGAACCGTGAGCGGGATCGTGAAACGAGCCGGCGACTCGAGCAGGCGGGCTGGACCGTCATACGAATCTGGGAGCACGAGCCGGCGGGGAGCGCCGCCAGCCGGCTCGTCGGCGTTGTCAGGGACATGTCGGCCCGCGTCGCCCTACCTCGCGGCAGGAGACAGTCAGCCGCACGCCGAAGCTCGCCGTACACGAACGCGCAATGACATTGCGCAGGAGGCGTTCGAGGCCTGAACGACGGTCTCCCGGGCTGATACGGGCGATCGACGACGAATCCGCAGCCGAGAAGTGACAATCAGGATCTACTCCGCTTCCACACAGCCGACGCTGCAAGCTCAGCAGACGCCGACAACACCTCCCCACAAGGTGTTCCTGGGACACTACCGGCACGGGTCCTGACAGCGGGACCCCTCGTGCTCGGCTAATCGTCCTACCTGAATGGGCCTTCTTGCGCTGTCAATGACCTCCCCGGGCATTACAGCCGGCGGAAGTCGGGCCCGCGTCAGCGTCTGACCGGCGTCGGCAGCGCCCGGCCCAGCAGCGCCGCCACCCCACCCGCGACCACCCCGACCATCGTCCCGGTGACCACGCTCGACATCACGGCCGCACCTCGCAACAACGCCTCCCGCGCCCCGGGCTCCAGCCCGGCCAGCCCCGGCGCGTCCATCCCCAGCGACGAGTCCCAGAACACCTGGTGACCGACCGCCAGGAACACTCCGTACAGCGCCCCGATCGACACAACAGTCAGGAACGGCCGCGCCGGGCGGCGCCACAGCACGGCGGCCACCCAGCACAGCGGCGGTCCGACCGCGAGCAGCGCGGCCACCGCCGCGCCCTCCGGCACCACGTCCAGGTCGTGCAGGGCAACCCGCGGGGCGGCCAACGCGGCGAGCGCAACCAACGCCGGCCAGGAGAATCCGAGGGTACGGCGAGCCGTGCTCATCGCGTCACCTCCGCCGCCGCCGGGGCCGAACCAGGTGCAGACGGCGAACCAGGGGCAGACGGCGAACCAGGGGCCGAAGAAGAACCAGGCGTCGAAGCCGGTGCGGGAGCCGACACCGAGACCGGCGCGGTCGAGCGCACGAACTTCAGCAGCGCGACGAACGCCAGTCCGGCCGTCACCGCACCTCCGGCGAAGCGCACCCAGTGGCCGGCGACGAACTCGGCCGCGACCTGGCGCAGGTACTCCGGCGAGTGCGTCCCCACCGGGTCGACGAACATGATCTCGTTGCGCGGCCAGAAGAAGACGGCGGAGAACAGGAACTCGCAGACGACGAACACGGCCGTGGCGCCGGCGACCCACCAGCGCAGCCGCCGGTCGCGCCAGGTAAGCAGCGTGGCGGCGACGCTGGTCAGGATCACCGACGCGCCGAGCGGCGGGAAATAGTCGTGCGGGCCGCCGTGAACCAGGAACTCGCGGGCCCGGTCGAGCGAGGCGGGCGCGTCGCTGAAGATGTTCGGGTACAGCATGACGGTCTCGGCGGCTACTCCGCCGAACGACATCATTGCCGCCCACACCATGACAATAAGGGCGAGCCAGGTCAGTCTTGTGCGTAGCACGAGGGTTCTCCTCACGTTTCGGGGACGCCATCGACGCTAGGTCGGCTGCCCTCGGCCGTCGTCCGCGTGGTCGCGCGACCGGATGTCGCTTCTCGGCGTACGCCTCGGGGTCGACCCCGACGCCTGCGGACGACAGCGGTGAGGGTCCGCGCGGACCTAGGCTCGAAGGCGTGCCCGACACCTCGCCCACCCGCGCCGACGCCCTGCTCGCGGCGGCCACGCTCGGCCTGGTCGCGGTGGCCGTGGCGGCCGATCGGCCCGCGCCCGGCGGGGCGGCGCTCGCCGTCGTGGTCGGCGCGGTGCTCGGCGGTCTGGTGCTGTGCGCCAGGCGGTGGCCGCTGCCGGCGCTGCTGGCGACGGCGGTCGTCATCCTCGGGTACTACGCGCTGGACCTGCCGCCCGTCGGGGTGGCCGCCCCGGCCGCAGCAGTCCTCTACCGGGTGTCCGAACGCGGGCGTGTCGTCCCGGCCGCCGTGGTCGCCGGGAGCCTGCTGGCCGTGTCGGTGGTGGCCCGGCTGGCCGAGGGCGACGACATCGCTGTGGTCGTCGGTACGGAACTCGGCTCCGAGGCGGCGTTGCTGCTGGCCGTAATCGCCCTCGGTGACGCGGTACGCAACCGGAGGTCGCTGCGGGCGGCGCTGGTCCGGCAGGCGGTCGCGGCCGACGAGGAACGCCATCGGGAGGCGGCCCGTCAGGTCGAGGCGGAACGGCTGCGCATCGCCCGGGAGGTGCACGACACGCTCGGGCACACCATGTCGGTGATCACGTTGCAGTCGGCAGTCGCCAGGGAGGCGCTCGCCGACAGCGATCCGGTGCAGGCGGAGAACGCCCTGGCCGCGATCCGGTCGGTGAGCGGCAGTGCGATGGCGGAGTTGCGGGCGACGCTCGGCACGCTGCGACGCGAACCCGGGCCGCGGGAACCGGTTCCCGGCTTCGACCAGCTCCCGGCGCTCGTGGACGGCGTACGCCGGAGTGGGCTGGCCGTCGACCTGCGGATCGAGGGTCCGGTGGACACGCTGCCGGCGGTGGTGGGCAGCACCGTCTACCGGGTCGTGCAGGAGGCGCTGACGAACGTGCTGCGCCACGCCGACGCCACCCGGGTCGCAGTGACGGTCCGCGCCACGCCAGGGCGGCTCGCCCTGGAGGTGGTGGACGACGGCCGCGGCGTCCCGCCCGCCGGGCCGACGAGCGGGAAGGGCCAGGGCCTGCGCGGCATGGCCGAGCGGGTGGCCCTGCTGGGCGGCACCGTCGAAACCGGCACGGTCGAAACCGGCATCGTCCAGACCGGCACCGTCGAAACCGGCACCGTCCAGACCGGCACCGTCGAAACCGGCACCGTCCAGACCGGCACCGTCGAAACCGGCACCGTCCAGACCGGCACCGTCGAAACCGGCACCGTCCAGACCGGCACCACCGCAACCGCCGGCACGAGAGCAACCGGCGACACCAGAGCAACCGACGGCACCGGCACCGGCGGCTTCCGCGTATCGGTCCGCCTGCCCCTGACGGGAGTCGCCGCGTGAGCCCGATCCGCGTCGTCCTCGTCGACGACCAGCACCTGGTCCGCACCGGCCTGCGCGCGCTACTCGACCGGGCGCCGGACATCGAGGTGGTGGGCGAGGCCGGCGACGGCCGCAGCGGCCTCTCCGTGGTACGGGAGCAGCGGCCCGACATCGTGCTGATGGACGTACGGATGCCGGGCGGGGACGGGCTGGAGGCGACCCGGCGGATCCTGACCGATCCGACGCTGGACGGCGTGCAGGTGGTCATGCTGACCACGTTCGACGACGACGAGTACCTGTTCGAGGCGATCCGCGCCGGCGCGGCGGGTTTCCTGCTCAAGGACACCCCGCCCGACGCGCTGCGGGACGCGGTCCGGACGGTGGCCGGTGGTGACGCGCTGCTCTCCCCCGCCGTGACCCGCCGGGTGCTGGCCGCGGCGGCCCGCTCACCGGTGGCCGACCCGGCGCGGCTGGCCGGACTGACCGCCCGGGAACGGGACGTGCTCGCCCAGGTGGGCGCCGGACGGTCCAACACGGAGATCGGGCAGGCGTTGTTCCTGAGCCCGGACACCGCCCGCACCTACGTGAGCCGGCTGCTCCAGAAGCTGAACGCCCGCGACCGGGCGCAGCTCGTCGTGATCGCGTACGAGAGCGGGCTGGTCCGCCCCGGCGAGGGCTGAGCCGCGCCGGGGCGGGTGACGGTCAGGCCGACGCCGCGTCCGCCGGCTCGGGCGCCGCGTGCCGGCCGCCGCCGTTGCGCCGTTCGTCGCCGTGCCCCGGCCACCACGCCTTGTGGCCGATCAGCCCGGTCAGCGCCGGTACGAAGAACATCGACATGACGAACGCGGACAGCACGATCCCGATCGCCACCGCGAAGCCCATCTGCTGGAGGAACGAGATCGGCGCGAGCATCAGCACCCCGAACGTGCCGGCCAGGATCAGCCCGGCCGCGGCGACTGTCGGGCCGGCGTGTTCCACCCCGATCGCCGCGGCCTGGTGCGGTTCGTGGCCCTCGCGCGCCTCCTCGCGCAGCCGGGCGATCATCAGGATGTTGTAGTCGGTGCCGATCGCCACCACGAACAGGTAGAGGATGATCGGCAACTGAAACGTCACACCCGGGTTGCCCTGGAGGCCCTGGAACACGTAGACGGTGGCGCCGAGCGTGGCGGCGAAGTTGAGCAGCACCGCGATCACCAGGTACACCGGCGCGACGAGGCTGCGCAGCAGCAGCGCCAGAATGATCGCGATCAGGAGGGCGGCGACCGGGAGGATCACCGACAGGTCCCTGTTGTTCGCCGAGTTGATGTCCGCGAAGATCGCCGTGGCACCACCCACGAGCGCCCTGGTGCCGGGCGGAGCCGCCTCGTGCACCGCGTCCCTCAGGTCGTCGCGCACGAGCGTGATCGCCTCGTTGGACATCGGGTTCTCGTCCAGCAGCAGGTTGATCCGGACGACGCTCGGGTCGGTGGTGCTGCGCTCCGGCGGCTGCGCCTGCCCGACGCCCGGAGCGCGTGCCGCCGCGGCGGCGAAGTCGTTCACCTGCTGCTCGGTGAGCGGGGTGCCGTTGCCGGTGGTCAGGTAGACCTCGGTGGGCGCGAGCGCACCGGCGGCGAACCCGCGCTGGAGATCCTGGGCGGCCCGCGCCGACTCGGTGTCCTGCGGGAAACCGGCGCTGAAGTCGTAGTCGGCCTTGTAGCCGAGCACCCCGGCGGCGAGCGCCACGAGCAGCGCGCCCGAGGCGGCGGCCACGACGGCGGGACGGCGGCCCACGACGGCGCCGAGCCGCCGGGACAGGGCCGCCTTGGGCGGACGCTGCCACGCCTTCGACGGCCAGAACACCCACCGGCCGAGCAGCGACACGAGCGCCGGGATCAGGGTCAGCGAGGTGACGAGCATGACGCCGACGGCGATGGCGAGCGCCGGGCCGAGCGAGCCGAAGAAGCCGAGCGAGGCGAGCAGCAGCACCAGGAACGCCACGATGACCGCACCGGCGGCGGACGTGATGACCTCGCCGACCCGCTGCACCGAGACGATCATCGCGGTGCGCTTGTCGTCGCCGGCACGCAGCCGCTCCCGGTAGCGGAACAGCAGGAACAGGATGTAGTCGGTGCCGATGCCGAACAGCACGATCAGCAGGATGGTCTGCAGGTCCTGGCTGACGTTGAGGTCGAACGCCTTGCCGGCGGCGGCGACCAGCCCGGTGGTGACGGACATGACGACGCTGATGACCACCACCGGCAGCAGCGCGGCGATCGGGCTGCGGAAGATGATCAGGATCAGCCCGATGATGAGGACGATGGTGGCGACGCCGACGACGGCGAACGCCTCGTTGAACGTGTCCTCGTTGTCGACGAAGCTCGCCACGTCGCCGGCCACCCCGGCGGTCAGGCCGCTGCCGGCCAGGTCCGGCCCGAGGGCGGCGCGCAGGTCGCGTACCGCGTCGAGCAGGCCCGGGTCGTCGGGGCTGTCGGCGTCGAGACCGACGGTGACCACCTGCACCGACTTGTCCGGCGCGACCGCTTGCGGGCCGGTCAGGTAGCCGGAGGTCTGCGGGATGTTCCGGGCCTTGAGCGCGGCGGCGAGCTGCCCCACGCGCGCCTCGTCGGCCGGGGTCAGCGGCTTGCCGTCGCTGCGCTTGACCACGATCGTGGCGGTGGCGGTGGCGGCCTGCGGGAACGACTTCGCGCCCAGCTCGGTGGCCTGCACCGACTCGTAGGAACGCGGCAGGAAGCTCTCCTGGTCCGCGGAGGTGATGTCGCTCAGCGAAGGACTGGCGGCGATGATCGCGATCGCGGCGACGACCCAGCCGCCGATCACCCACCAGGCCTTGCCCACGACGAATCTGCCCAGGCGCTCGAACATCGTTTCCCCCGTGTGTTCGACTGTGTCGCACGCGATCCTACGCTCAGTGAGCAATCCCTTTCGGACGCCTCGCGGACTTCCGTCGATGATCCCGATGGTCGAGGATTGGCTGATGAGCCTGCGGCTGCCCGGTCCCGGAGTCCTCACCACCTGGCTGGCCGCGACAGTGCCGACGCCGCTGGTCGTCTACGAGTGGACGCACAGGTGGGAGGAGGACCAGCCGCTCTGCATCGCGCTGTGCTGGCCCGTGCTCGCCTCGCCGGTGCTCGCCGCCGTGCTGGCGGCCCGGCAACCCCGGCGCGCCGCGGCGGCCGTGGGTGTGTCCACGCTGGTCACCACGGCGTTTCTCGCGATGTCGCTGGCCTTATTTCGGTGGGTCGTGCCGCTGACGGGCGAGGCCCGCTGGGGGTGGGCGCTGCTGGGCGGTGCGGCGCTCGCGGTGGTCGGCGCGCTGATCGGGTACGCCGTGGGCGGGCTTCTGCCCCACCGGGCCCGCCCGGCGTCGCGGCGCGGCTATCTGATCGGCGGGCTCACCGTGGTGTTCGGCGCGCTGCTGACGCAGTCCGCGGTACGGCTCGGCGCCGAGGACAGCACGATCCAAGAACTCTCCCGGGAGTACGGCGGAGTCGGTTCCTACCCGACGCCGACGGGGCGGTTCACGGCACCGGCCGCCGGGGCGTACGCGATCTTCGCGGTGGGTCCCGCCCCGCTGGACCCGGACTGCCGCCTCACCGGCGGCGGCTCGGAGGTCCGGGCGGCCGAGCTGGTCTCCGTCCCACCGGGCGACTACGGCGGCGACTACGCCAGCTTTGCCTGGGTGGCCACCGTGCGGGTGCCGTCGCCGGGTTCGTGGACGCTCGACTGCCGCACGAGCGAGCCGGACGCGTCCTACGTGGTCGGTGACGTGCCGGAGATCCGGGGCGCGGTGAGCGAGGTGATCCACTGGCCGGTGGGCGTGATCTGGCTGCTCGGCGCGGTGCCCGGCCTGCTGATCGTCGCGGACACCGCCCGGCGACGGCGAGCCGGTCCGATGGTCGCGGTGTCCGGCAGGACGACCGCGTGAACGACGAGGAATGGTACGAGCGGCACGGACTGCGTCCGGCGGACGTCGAGCCGGTGCGGTCGATGCTGCGCGAGCAGATCCGCCTCGGTGCCGACAACGACAGCGCCCTCATCCACCTGGGCTGCGAGCAGTTGTTCCTGCACGGTGACCTGGCCGACGTACTGCTGATCTGGCAGGCCAAGCACTCCAGCTTCGACGCCGCGTGCTCGGTGGAGTGGCAGTTGCTGTGCGGGGCGGGGCGGGAGCAGACGCTCGCTCACCTACGGACGCTCGGCACGGCGGAGGCGGCCGAGGTTCTCGCCTACCTGTCGGCCGTCGATCCCGAGGACGTGGCGGCGTTCGACGTGGCCGAGCAGTCTCGCTGGTACGTCGAATACCACGGCGGATTGTCGTAGGGCTCTCGTAGCCTGGGCCGGTCATCGACGATCGCAGGGAGGCGACGTGCTCGACCACTTCTCCGTAGCGGTGCGCGATCTGGCGGCCAGCGGCGCCTTTTACGACGCCGTCCTCGCCCCGCTGGGCGGGCGGCGGCTGATGGAGCCCGGCCCGATCGGCTACGGCGTCGACGCGCCCGACTTCTGGGTGGAGCCCGCGCCTTCCGGCGCCACGCCGGTGCCCGTGCACATCGCGTTCACCGCCGCCGACCGCGCCACGGTGCGCGCGTTCCACGACGCGGCTGTCGCGGCCGGCGCGGAGGTGCTGCACGCGCCGAAGGAGTGGCCGGAATACCACGCCGGCTACTACGGCGCGTTCGTCCGCGACCCGGACGGCAACAACGTCGAGGCGGTCTGCCACCGGCCGGAGTGAGTGCGGTGGAGATCGAGCCGGTCGAGCACGCTCCAGTACGCGCCATCCGCCGGGCCTGGCTGGCCCAGCGCTGGCAGGATCTCGCCTTTCTGCACTGGGCGGTCCCGCCGGAACGGGTGGCGCCGCTGCTACCCGCCGGCACCCGGCCGGACACGTTCGACGGGCTCACCTACGTCGGGCTGATCGGGTTCCGGATGGTCGGGCTGGGGCTCGGCCGCGGCCCGGGCGTGCCCTACTTCGGCACGTTCTGGGAGACGAACGTCCGGCTCTACTCGGTCGACGGCTCGGGGCGGCGCGCTGTGGTCTTCCGCTCGCTCGACGCGTCCCGGCTGGTGCCCGTGCTGGTGGCGCAGCTGAGCCTGCGCCTGCCGTACAAGTGGTCGGCTATGCGGCTGGACCGGTCCGGTGACACGCTCACCTACCGCTGCCGCCGCCGCTGGCCCGGTCCGGCGGGCGCGACCAGCCGGATGACGGTCCGCGTGGGCGCGTCGATTCCCGAGCCGACGCCGCTCGAACACTTCCTCACCGCCCGGTGGGGCCTGCACACCCGCGCGTACGGCCGTACCCGGCACCTGCCGAACTGGCATCCGCAGTGGCCGCTGCACCGCGCGGAGCTGCTGCACCTGGACGACGAACTGGTCACCGCCGCCGGGCTGCCCGCACCGGACGGGCCGCCGGCGAGCGTGCTCTACTCCCCCGGCGTCCCTGTCGTCTTCGGCGGCCCCACATCGGTCGGGTGACCGCCACGTCGGTCGACGCCAGGTCGCTGGAGTGGCGGCATCCGGCACACCGGAACACCGCCACTTCCCCGAGGTGGCGCCGGCACGTCCGCGCGCGCGGAGGCGAGCAGCGTCAGCGCACCGGGTCGTGGGTGCCGTGCGGCACGTCGGGACGGCATCGGCGTACCCGGTCGGCGGCCATCCGACCACCCACCGCCAGCCCGTACCGCTCGACCGCGGCGAGCCCGTACGCGCTGCACGTGGGCGTGTAGCGGCAGGTACCCGGCCAGCGGTGTGACAGCCAGCGCCGGTAACCGAGGATGGCGGCCCGGCCGGCGCGGTCCACGGCGGGCCGCCGGACGACGCCGGCGGTCACCGAGCCGAGGGTGAGCAGCGTCGAGAAGAGGCCGAGGTCGCAGCAGCCCGGACCGTCACAGGTGGGCACATCGCAGTCGCACCAGTCCCGCTTCTTCTTGTGGTGTCGCTTCCGGAAGATCACCACGTCATGATGCGACACCGTCGCCAGCGTCGATGAGGCGACCGGATCGGGTCCGGTGTGATCGGGTCGGCGGGCGGACGGGAACCTAGCGTCGAGGGCGTCACCAGGAAGGAACATCGGGTGCTGGATCGGCTCAACGCCGCGCTTGACCACCTCGAAGAGCGGCTCGACCGGCCGCTCGACGTGGCCGCGCTGGCCCGGATCGCGGGCGTGTCGGAACACCATTTCGGCCGGCTGTTCTCGGCGCTGGCCGGAATGCCGCTGTCGGAGTACGTGCGCCGCCGCCGGATGACGCTGGCGGGCGCCGACGTGCTCGCCGGCCGGGAGTCGCTGCTCGACGTGGCGATCCGCTGGGGGTACGGCTCGAACGAGGCGTTCGCCCGCGCGTTCCGGGCCGTGCACGGCATCGGGCCGACGCAGGCCCGGCAGGCCGGCGCGGTGCTGCGGTCCCAGCCCCGGATGTCCTTCCGGCTCGTCGTCGAAGGGAACACCAGCATGGACTACCGCATCGTGACCAAGGACGCCTTCCGGCTCGCCGGGTTGACGGCCCGGGTGCCGCTCGTGCACGAGGGGATGAACCCGCACATCGTGGCGTTCGTCAGGGGCATCAACCCGGCCACCGTACGCCGCATCGAGGCGCTGTCCGACCAGGAGCCGTACGGGATCGTCAACGTCAGCGCCGAGCTGGCCGGTTCCCGCGACGAGGGCGCCGAGCTGGACTACTGGTACGCGGCGGTGACCGGCGCGGACGTGCCGGACGATCTGCGCAGCCTGCCGGTCGAGGCCGGCGACTGGGCGGTGTTCCGCAGCTCCGGCGCGTTCCCGGTGGCGGTGCAGCACCTGTGGCGGGCGGTGTTCACGTCTTGGTTCCCGTCCAACCCGTACGAGGCCCGCCCGGGGCCGGAGATCTCGCGGGTGCGGGTCGCCGAGGGCGGCGGCACCGCCGACGCCGAGCTGTGGATCCCGGTCCGCCGCATCTAGGGTCGCGCCACCGCCGCCGCTCGCGCCAACGCGGCCGGCACGTCGTGCACGTGGTACGGGTGTTCGCTCGGCTCGATCGCGGCGAGGAACATCGCGTACACGGCGGCCAGCCGCAGCGGCGCGACCGGCCGGAGCAGGTCGACGGCCCGGTGCGGGTCGCTGCCCGGCACGTCGGCCCGCCACCGCCGCGCCCACGCGTCGACCAGCCGGGCGGCGGCGTCCGCGTCGACGTCCTCGGTGAGGCGCAGGATGTCGAACGCGGGGTGGCCGACGAACGAGTCCGCCCAGTCGATCACCGTCCGGCGCCCGTCGCCGCCGCGCACGTTGCCGGGGTGCAGGTCACCGTGCACGAGCGCGTCGGGCAGGCCGCACTCGCCGACCTGCCGCAACCGCCGGTCGAGCCCGTCGAGCAGACCAGCGGCGGCCGACACGTCGTGCCCGGCCAGCCGTTCCCGGATCCAGCCCGCCAGCCTCACCCCGCGCAGGTCGGGCACCCCGGCCGCGACCAGCTCACCGACGACCCCACACGCCCTCCACTGCACCGCATGATGCTCGGCCGCGATGGAGGCCCGCTCGCCCTCTCCGGCCCCGTACCGGTCCTGCCCCGGCACGTCGGCCAGCAGCATCCGCCCCTCCCCGTCGGCGGCGAGCACCACCGGCCCGTTGATCAAGGAGTTCGGGTCACCGGAGAGATCAACACCGGCACCGACTCCTTGATCATCGGGGAAGGCCAGGACCGTGGGCTCGTGGCGGGAGAAAGGGGGGAGCTGCTTCAGCCACGTAGGGCCCTGGTCGGTGTCCAGGCGCCAGATGGCGGAGAGGTTCCAGGTGCGCTGCTGCGCCACCGCCGTCACCCGGCGGCCGAGCCGGCGCAGCTCACCGGTCGCCCACACGACGCTGTCGGCCGGGCCGCCGGCCTCCGCCCACGGCTGGCGCAGCGGATGCGGCGCGAGGTCCACTGTCACCGGTTCCAGGGGTACGCCAAGCGCGTCCACGGCCGGTTCCAGGGGTACGCCAAGCGCGTCCACGGCCGGTTCCAGGGGTACGCCAGGCGCGTCGGCGGCCGACTCCTGAGGGCCGTCAAGCGCGTCGACGACCTGCGCCAGGTAGCGAACATGCCCGCCGGGCGGCGCAGGGCGGTCGGCGTCGAGCAGCCGCAGCACGGCGACCTCCAGACCGTGGCGCTGCCGGACGGCGGCGACGATCGAGCCGGCCTCCTGCCACCACGGCTCCGGTACGCCGAACGGCGGCAGCGCGCCGAGCGGGCGGCCGGCGGAGTCGAGCAGGACCAGCGTGACGGTGCGGGACACGGCCGGACGGTATCCGGGTACCCCTACGGGAGGCGAGCGGATTGATCCGGGTCCGGTTCGGGACCGCTCCCCGATGTCCCGAACACGGGCGCCCGGAACGCTGAGGCGATGAGCCTTCTCGATTCCCGCACACGTCCCGCGTACCAGTGGTTGCGCCCGGTCGCCGTGTCGTCGGCGGTGCTGCTGCTCGGCTACGGCCTGCTGCGCCTGATCGACCGCCTGGACGGGCACAGCGACAAGGGCGCCTGGGCGTGGAACACCGGCCACACCCTGTTCCTGCTCGGCGTCCTCGGCTTCGCCGCGCTGATCGTCGGGCTGCACGGCTTGCTGCGTACCCGGTCGTCGCGGTTGCGGACGCTCGACGACGTGGCCGCGCTGGCCGGCCTGGTCGGCGCCGCCGCCTTCGTCTGGGTGATCCTCGGCGACCTGTTCCCGAGCTTCGCCGAAGCGGTGCGCACGCCCGGCCCGGTGTTGGTCGGCGGACCGCTGCTGTTCGAGGTGGGCCTGCTGGTGCTGCTGTACCGGGCGGCGGCGGCACGGCTGCTGCCGGTGTGGGCGCCGGTGCTGGTGCTGGCCGGGTTCCTGGCGATCGCGGTGAACCTCAACCTGCTGCCGGTGGGCGCCGCGCTGGTGCTGGCCGGGCTGCTGCCGCTGCGCGTCACACCCCGCCCGGTGGCCTGATCGCGGTCACCGCCAGACGGTACGGCGGAACCCCTTGTGGCCGGCGCACACGTCGCGCTGGCCGCCGGTGCGGCTGACCGAGCCGTCGCGGCACTGCACCAGCCAGCCGCGGTCGGACCAGAACCCGGGTACGCACTCGAACCACTCGCACACCCCGGCGGCCGGTCTGCGGATCCGCTGGCCGCCGCAGAAGTCGTACCCGAAGGGGTTCGCCGGTGCGCCGCAGCGGCGCTCGACCGGTGGCTGCGGCGTGCCGCGCGGCGGTGCGGGACGGGCGCGCGACGGCTCCGGGCTCGTGCTGGGCCGGACCTGGACGGCGGGCGCGACGTGCTGCGGTGGGGCGGGGGTGCCGCTGGCCGCCGGGGTCGCGGCGGCGGCCCGCTCCGAGCCGGCCCGGGTGGGCGGGTTGGACTCGATGAGCATCGCCGGCACGATCAGCGCGAGCGCCGCGCCGACCGCCACCGTGCGCCGGCCGCCCGGCACCAGGGCGGTGACGCGGGCCTGGGCGGGGGTGAGCACCGCGGGGCGTTCGGGCCGCGCGGCGGTGTGCTCCGCGATCAGCTCGTCCAGCTCGGCCACCACCGCGGCGCGCTGCTCGATTGCGTCGGCGAACGCCAGCGTGAGCGTGAACCGGAAGTCGGCCGCCGCGCCGGTGGGCAGCAGCAACCCGGAGGTACGCCGCCGGTCCAGCACCTGGATCAGGGTGACCGGGGCGCCGGGGTCGTGGGACAGGCCGGTCATCCGGCCGTACGCCCAGTCGCGCCTGCCGCGTCCGCCGAGCAGCACCAGACGGCGGTTGGTGAGCACGGCCAGCCCGGCGTCGACCACCTTGACGCCCTCGGGGCGGCGCGGGCGCAACACGGGTGGGTCGGGGTCGACCGTCAGTTCGGGGGCGGGCAGCACGGCGGTGTGCCGCACCTCCACCAGTTGCGCGGCGGGAAGCGTCCAGAAGACCACCTCACCGGGGGCCAGCTCCATCGGCAGGCCGACGCCCGCCCGGGCCGAGCCGTGGAAGGACACCGCGAGCGTACGCAGGCGGCGCAGCTCCTCGTCGCGGCGTCGCCACGCCTCGTCGGCCGCGCGGAAGGCCCGCTGCCGCCGCTCGTTCTGCCGGTGCGCCCACCGGTACCGCCATGTGGAACCCGTCGAATCAGTCTTCGCCACGCCGACTCCTCCGCCGCGCGAGCCCACCAATCGGGGTGTCATTCATGTCAACTGCGGCGCGGGGGTGCCAAGACACGCGCAAGTTGCAAATCCAGCCGATTGGGTGATTGACCCATACCAACGGCGGACGGCGAGGCGTCGATCCTCCGCTCAGCGGCGCAGCCGAGCCGCCATCATGCCGGCCGCCTGGCCCTGGTCGACCAGGCACGCGGCGAGCAGGTCGCGCGCCCGGCGGCGGACCACGGCGCCGTCCGGATGCCCGGGCAGCCACTGCTCCGGCTCACCGACGGTCAGCTCGAAACGAGCGCCGGGCAGCGGCAGCGCCCCGGGCGGCGGGCCGCCGAGGCGCTCCAGGTGGCCTGCCGAGAGGACCTGGAACCACATCGCCTCCGGCACCAGCAGGTCGGCGAGCGCCGCCACGTCGGGTGAGGGCGCCTGGCCGGGTTCCACACGAGGGGCCCAGCCGTGGTCGAGCAGCCGGCGGGCGTCGGGCTCGGCCGCCACCCCGGCCCAGACGACCGTGCCGGCGTGCGCCCTCAGCACATCCCGCAGCTCACGCATGGTCTCCGGGGTGGCCGGCGCCAGCGTGAGCGCCGCCGCCGGCACCGCGTCACGCATGGACGCCCCGACGGTCGCCGCCGCGACCGGAGCGCCGTCGGCGACCAGGCTCACGGTGGTGGTCCGGCCGGGGGTGGCCAGTGCGCTGCGGGCCGCCTCCGGCGCCGTCTCGGCCGGCAGGGCGGTCTCCACCCCGAACACGACCAGGCTGAGCTGCCCGACGCTGTGCCCGGCGACCCAGCCGGCGGCGATGTCGAGCAACGCCACCGGCGGCCCGGCCGGCAGGTCACCGAACGGTGCCGCCACCGGCCCTCGCAGGTAGGCCCGGACGGCCGGGGTCAGCCCTGGGCGGTTGTCCAGGTCGCCGGTGTGGGCCACGCCGACCTCGGCGTCACCCACCCCGGCGCCTCGCAGTCCGGCGACGAGCAGGTCGGGTACGGCCAGCACCTGCTCGTCCGGCAGCGAACCGAAGTCCACCGCGAGGAGGTGCCGGCCCGGCAGGGGCACCGCCGGGGGGAGGAAGGCGATCCGCTCCGCGCCGCCGTCGGCCCCCGGCGCCTCCAGCCGCAGCAGCACGTCCCGCACGGCGGCCATCGCGGCGGGGAGCCGGCCGTCGCCGGACCGCACCTCGAGCAGCAGGCTCTGCGACACGCGCAATGCCTGGTGCACCTCGGGTAGGACGACGACGGCCATCACGCTCCCCTGTCTTGTGGCTTACCCGGTGGTCACGGAACCACGGGCACGCGCGGGATGATCGGGATGATCGGGATGCAGAGAGTACAGGTGTTGTGGGCCTCGTCCTCCATGTCGCGGTTGCGCTGTGCCCGTGTCCGGGCGGCCGAGGGAGCCTTGTCCTCCTTGGCGAAGTAGACGTGCCCGGGCATGTCCCCCCAGACAACGACCTCGTCGCCGCCGAAGATGTCGTCCCAGAAGCTCTCCTGGACCAGGAAGGAGTTCGCCCAGCCCTGCAACTCGGTGCCCTTCACAAAGGCCACCTGGTAGTGGTAGATGGCCGCAAAGATGTAGCCGTCGAGCTGCCCCTCCACCTGGCTACGATGGGCGTAGTCCTTGACCTCGAAGATGTTGGTCTCGTCGGTCACGATGTCGACCTTCAGGCGGTCACCGTCGAACGAGGGAGCGAACAGCGGCGGGTAGTCGTCGTTCAGCCGCGGCGGCTTGACCTCCCAGTCGACGTTGTAACTGACCGTCGTGCCGAAGCCGAACTGGTCGTCCCACAACCGCTGGAAGAAGCCCTCCCGACGCTTGTTCAGCTCGTTGATGGTGAATGCCTGCGCCGCCTTCTCCCGCTCGGCCCGGGGCTCCTTGTTCCACAGCATGTTCAGGCAGTGCTGTCGGGCGTCCAGGCAGTCCTGCTCGATGTTGCCCCGGGTGCTGAGCATGTGGCCCTGGAAGCACTTGTTGTGGGCCTGGATCGAGTCGTTGGGCGGGGGGCAGTTCTCCCCGAACGCATGGAGCACCGCGTTGAAGACGGCACCGAACCCGGCCCAGATGGAGACCTGGCCGCTCGGGTCGGCGAAGTCCAGCGGGCCGTTGTTGGCGTAGGCGTACGGGCTGGTCGTGTCGGTCTGACCGACCATGGTGGTCAGCGGGTCCCGGCTCGTGAACCGGCCGGTGCTGGCGTCGTAGACCCGGGCCCGCAGGTGCACGAGGGAACCGATGCCCGTTTCACCGCGGTAGGCCAGCTCACCCCGGTAACCGAACGCGGGGTTCGACAGGTTCGGCAGTCCCGCGGTGATCGGGGCGCCGAATACGTCGTAGCTCTGCCCCTGTGCCCACTGGTCGGTCGCCGAGGTCCGGATCGTCGACCCGTAGGCGTCCCGGGCGAACGTCGCCGAGCCGCTCGCGGTGTCGGCGAACACCCGGCCGTAGCCGTACACGAAGTTCGCGGCACCCTCGCCCGACTGGGTGAGCAGCTGCGGCAGCAGACCGTCGCCTCCGCTCCACCGGTAGGAGACGGTGCTGGTCTGCGGCGGGTTGTCCTTCGGCTTGCGCGTGGTGGCCACCTGCGTCGGAAGGCCGTCGCCGTCGTAGCCGACCGTGTTGGTCTGCGTGACGCCGCCACCGGACTCGGTGAGCGTCGTCGGCAGGCCGAACGAGTCGTAGGCGATGGTCAGCACGTCGTTCGGGTCGTCGCGCTCGAGCAGCCGCCCGGCCCTGTCGTAGCGGTACGCGACGTGCTTGTCGCCGGTGTCGGCGGCGGTGAGCTGGTCGGCGGCGTCGTAGGTGAGCTGGGTCGTCACCCCGCCCCGGGTGATGCTGGTGCGGTTGCCCACCGCGTCATAGGTGGACGAGACCGTGCCACCCGGCTCGCCGGTGGCCGACAGCAGTTGCCCCGCCGCGTCGTAGGTGTAGTTGGCCCGTTTGCCTGGCGTGGGCTGGATGTGCTGCACGACCCGGCCGTCCGCGTCGCGGTTGAGCGTGGTGTCGAAGGCCGGTGCGCCGTTACGGACCTCCGTGTAGCCGGCCAGCAGACCGCCGTCGTAGCGGTAGGTACGCGACCAGGAGCCCGGCAGCTTCTCGGCTACCGGCCGCCCGTCAGCGTCGAGCTGGTACGACACGTTCCCGGCCCGCGGGTCCGACAGGCCGGTCAACCAGCCGTTGGCGTTGTAGCTGTAGGAGACCGCCAGCCCGTCCGGGTAGGTCAGGGCGGTGCGCCGTCCCGCCGCGTCGTACTTGGCGGACACCACCGATTCGTCCGGTCGGGTTGTGGTGAGCAGGCGGCCCACCTTGTCATAGGCGTAGCGGGTGGTGCCGGCGCTGTCGGTCATGGCGGTCCGGCGGCCGACGGCGTCGTAGCCGAAGGTGACCGTCGCCCCGTCCGCCGCGGTCCGCTTGGTCAACCGGCCGCGCTTGTCGTACTCCATGCGCAGCGTGCGTCCCGAGGGGTCGGTCAGCGAGGTGCGGTTGCCGGCCGCGTCCCAGGTCTGCTTCGTGACCCGCCCGAGCGGGTCGGTGACCTCGGTCTGCCGGCCGCCGGCGTCGTACGAGTAACGGGTGATCGCCTTCTTGGCGTCGGTCATGGTGACCAGGTTGCCGGCCTTGTCGTACGTGTAGCGGGTGACACCGCCGTTGGGGTCGGTGACCGCCGTGAGCTGCCCGGCGGCGTCGTACTCCATGGTGCGTACCCCACCGCCGGGGCTGGTCCGCTTCGTCTCCCGGCCCTGCGCGTCGTACTCGTGCCGGGTGATGCCGCCACGCGGGTCGATGACCCGGATCGGCTGGTTACCGGTGGCGTACTCGTAGTGGGTGACCAGGCCCGCCGGGGTGGTCTCGGAGGTCTTGCGGCCGTCGGAGTCGTAGGCGTACACGAAGGCGCCGCCGGCGGGGAGGATCTTCTTCGTCATCCGCCCGGCGGCGTCGTACTCATAACGGATGGCGTTGCCGAGCGGGTCGATGACCGCGACCAACCGGCCGGCGCCGTCGTACTCGTACCTGGTGACCGCCCCCATCGCGTCCTTCGTGGAGACCACGCGACCGGTGGGGTCGTAACTGGTGCTGGTCTCCGCCTCGGCCGCGTCCACCGTCGAGGTGCGCCGGTCCAGCAGGTCGTAGCCGTACCGTGTGACGTTGCCCGCCGCGTCGGTCAGGCTGGTCACGTTGCCCCGCTCGTCGTAGCCGGTGACCTCGGACCCGGCGCCGTCGACGACCTCCGTCGGTCGCCCGTCGGAGTCGTAGGTGTAGCGCACCACGGTGCCGTTGGGATCGGTGATCGTGCTGGTCCGACCGAGCCCGTCGTAGGTGTAGCGGCTGACCCCGCCAAGCGCGTCGGTGACCGTGCTGACCTGTCCGTCGTCACCGTAGCCGTAGGTGAGGACACGGCCGAGAGGGTCGGTGACCGTGGTCAGCCGGCCGGAGCTGTCGTAACCGTTGGTCGTCGTCGCGCCGTTCGGGGCGACGGTGGCCAGTAGCCGGCCCGAGGCCGTGTAGCGGTAGCGGGTGACCGCGCCGGCGGGGTCGGTGGTGCTGGACAGCCGACCGGCGTCGTCGTAGCCGTACTGCTGGACCTTCCCGGACGGGCTTGTCACCGACGTACGCCGGCCCGCCGCGTCGTAGCCGTAGCTCAGCTTCCGGTTGGTCGGGTCGGTGATGGTGACCAGCCGTCGGCCCGCGTCATAGCCGTAGGCCGTCTTCGCGCCCTCGGGGTCGACGACCTCCGTCACCAGCCCGTCGACGACGGTGCGGCGGGTGATCCGGTCGGCGGCATCGGTCACCGTTGACGGGACCCGGCTGTCGCCGGTGTAGCCGTAGCGGGTGGCCCCGCCGGCGGCGTCGGTCACGCTGGTCACGCGGTCCTGCGCGTCGTATCCGTAGGCGGTGGTGGCGGCGCCGACCGAGCGGCTGGTGAGGTTGCCGCGGGCGTCGTAGGCGAAGGTCGTCCGGGCCCCGCCCCGGGCGCTGTTCGCGACGAGGCGTCCGTTGGAGTCGAACGTCTGGCTGATCGACTTACCGGCCGGGTCCGTCGCGCCGACCAACCGGCCCGCCTGGTCGTGCCGGTAGGTCGCCTTGGCCCCGCTCGGCTGCAGGGTGGCCGTGGTCACCCCGGTCACGTCGTCGTAGGCGACATCCTCGGCGCCACCCGACGCGAGCGCCTGGCGCACGACCCGCCCGTCGGAGTCGTAGGTGTTCTCGAGGACGGTGCGACCCTCCGGGTCCACGATGGTGGCCAGCAGGCCGCCACTGGTGCTCGTGTAACGGGTGACGGCGCCGCCCGGCGCGGTCACCGCGGACAGTGCGCCATCGGTGTACGTGTAGGTGACCACCCGCCCGTCGCCGGCCTCGGCACGGGTGATGCGGCCGGATGCGTCGTATCCGAAGGTGAGAACGGCGCCGGCCGAGTGCGTGGCGCGGCTCAGCCGGCCGGCGTCGTAGCTGAGGCTGACCCGTTCCCCCTCCCCGGTGAAGCTGGTCGCACGACCGGATGCGTCGAACGTGATCGCTACGCCGGCCCGGTACCGCAGGGTGAAGGTGCCGTCGCCGGCACGGGTGAGCTCGGCTTCGATGTCCTGCGGGCGCTGGTAGCCGCCGGCGTCGCCGGGCGCGAAGGTCAGCACCCGGCCGTCGACGTCGTGGAACGCGACCGCGCCATCGTCACCGACCTCGAGGTGGGTGGTCAGCGTGGTGGTCCAGCCCTTGCCGAACGGCCCGTCGTGCGGGTTCTGCGAGTTGTAGCTCCGCGCCCAGCTCAGCAGCCCGGCGGAGAAACCCAGGTCGACTGCGGCGTAGGTGAAGTTCCCGGTGGCCGTGTTCACGCCCTGGCCGGTGAAGCCGTAGCCCGAATGCTGCCCGAGCAACTCCGACGACGGCCGCGTGACGTAGTCGTCTTCCGCAGCGATCGCCGGCACCCCGGATGTCAGCAGCGTGACCGCCGTGGCCGCAGCCAGAGCGGGCAGACGCCACCGGCCGATTCCTGTGTTGAGTCTCATCGACACCCCCGTCTCGACGTAGCTCGATCGAGGGAACGATATTGTCCTGTGTCTCTGCCCCATCACCCCGTTTCATCTATTGATCTCGATGCATAACACGGGCCTGCGGGAACGGTCCGATGAGCGGAGAATCACATACCCGTCGCGTAACGTTCACCGCCATCGGAACGCTTCTTGCAAATCGAGCGCTGGCGATGGCGGGCCTTCTCCGCTTCGCCGTGCGGCGGGATCAGCCCGTCGGTAACGTGAGCCGCGGCGGGGTACGCCGTCGACGCCGAGGAGGTGGGCCGGTGGTGGAGCCGACCGTCGTGGTGGGGGTGGACATCGGCACCACCAGCACGAAGGCGGTCGCGTACGACACCGACGGCCGGCAGCTCGCCACCCACTCGATCGGCTATCCCCTGGAGGAGCCGCAGCCCGGGTACGCCGAGCAGGACCCGGTACGGATCTTCGACGCGGTGGTCGGGTCGATCCGGGCGGTGGTCGGCGAGCTGCACCAGCCGATCGCCGGCCTGTCGTTCAGCACCGCCATGCACAGCCTGATCGGGCTGGACGCCGACGGCACCCCGCTCACCCCGTCGATCACCTGGGCCGACTCACGGGCCAGCGTCCAGGCCGAGCGCCTGCGCGCCGCGCCGTCCGGGCTCGCCCTGCACCGGCGCACCGGCACCCCGGTCCACCCGATGGCGCCGCTGCCCAAGCTCGTCTGGCTCGCCGAGCAGGAACCGAAACTGCACGAGCGGGTCGCGCACTGGGTCGGCATCAAGGATCTGGTGCTGCGGCGGCTCGCCGACGCGCTCGTCACCGACCACTCGGTCGCCTCCGCCACCGGCCTGATGGACATCCACAAGCTGGCCTGGGACACCGAGGCGCTCCGCGTCGCCGGCATCACCGAGGAGCAGCTTCCCCAGCTCGTACCCACCACCCACGTGCTGCCGGGGCTCACCGCCGAGGCGGCGCGGGCCACCGGCCTGCCGGCGGGCACCCCGCTCGTGGTCGGCGCCGGCGACGGGCCGCTGGCGAACCTCGGGCTCGGCGCGGTACGCCCCGGCGTGGTGGCCTGCTCGATCGGCACCAGCGGCGCGATGCGGGTGATGGTGGAACGCCCCGGCGTGGACCCGCTCGGCGGCGTCTTCTGCTACGCCCTCACCGAGGACCGCTGGGTGGTCGGCGGCGCCATCAACAACGGCGGGATCGTCCTCCAGTGGGCGAACGACGCGCTCGCCCCCGAACTGGGCGAGCACGCCGAGGAGGAGCTGCTCGACCTGGCCGCCACGGCGCCGGTCGGCTCCGGCGGGCTGATCATGCTGCCGTACCTGCTCAGCGAGCGGGCGCCGCACTGGAGCGCGCTGCCCCGCGGCGCGTATGTGGGGCTGACCCACGGGCACGGCCGGGCGCACCTGGTCCGGGCCGCGCTGGAGGGTGTCTGCCAACAGCTCGCCCTGGTCCTCGCCTCGGTCCGGGCGGCCGGCAACGAGGTGCGCGAGATCCGCGCCAGCGGCGGCTTCGCCCGCAGCGCGCTGTGGCGGCAGATCCTCGCCGACGCGCTCGGCATGCCGGTGCGGTTCCCCGCCGGGCACGAGGGGTCCGGCTTCGGCGCCGCGCTGCTCGGCATGCAGGCACTCGGCCTCATCTCCTCGATCGAGGTCGCCGCCGACCTGGTCCGGATCGAGGAGACGGTCCGCCCGGACCCCGCCTCCGCCGCCACGTACGCGGCACTTCTTCCCCTCTTCTCCGAGCTGTACGACGCGCTCGTACCCACGTTCGCGTCCCTGCGGCGGATGGCGCCGAGCCTGCCGCCGGAACCACCACCCACCGCACCACCCCGCTGACCGACCGAAGGGCGTGATAGCCGTGGTCACACTGCTCGCCGCACCCGCGGAACCGCTGACGAACGCCGGTGACACCCAGCTCGTCCTCGCGGCCCTGCTGGGCATCGCCGCGGTGGTGGTGCTCATCGCCTGGGGCAAGGTGCACCCCTTCCTGGCGCTGATCCTGGGTGCCGCGGTGCTCGGCGTGGTGGCCGCCGTACCCGTCGACAAGATCGTCACCTCGTTCAGCGGCGGCGTCGGCTCCACGGTGGGCGGCGTGGGCCTGCTGATCGCGCTCGGCGCGATGATCGGCGGCCTGCTGGCCGAGTCCGGCGGGGCGGACGGGATCGTGGAACGGGTGGTCGGGCGGGTCTCCGGAACCGCGCTGCCCTGGGCGATGGCCGGTGTGGCCGCGCTCATCGGCCTGCCGCTGTTCTTCGAGGTCGGCGTGGTGCTGCTGGTGCCGATCGTGCTGCTCGTCTCGCTGCGGGTGAACGTCCCGCTGATCAAGATCGGCATTCCCGCGCTCGCCGGCCTGTCGGTGCTGCACGGCCTCGTGCCGCCGCACCCCGGGCCGCTGGTGGCGATCGACGCGCTCGGCGCCAACCTGGGTCAGACGCTGGCGCTCGGCCTCCTGGTGGCCATCCCCACGGTGATCATCGCCGGCCCGGTCTTCGGCAACTTCATCGCCCGGTACGTGCCGGCCACCGCCCCGGCCGCGCTGCTGCCGACCCGGCGCGACGCCGCCGACGACCGCAGCCCGACCCGGCCCGGTGACGGCCGGCTCGACGCCGACGGCGACCTGGTCACCGACGACGACCTGGTCAACCCGGGCACCGGACGGCCCGGCGGGGCGATCGACGAGCCGGCCGGGCGGCGCTCCCGCCGCTCCCCCGCGCTGTGGGCGGCAGTGGTCACGGTGCTGCTGCCGGTGGTGCTGATGCTGCTGCGGGCCATCGGCGAGCTGACGCTCGACGAGGACACCGCCGGCCGCAAGGCGCTGGACATCGTGGGTACCCCGATCATCGCCCTGCTGGCCGGCGTCATCTTCGCCATGATCTTCCTGGGCTACCGGTCCGGCTTCAGCCGTACCCAGGTCTCCGGTTTCCTCGGTGGCTCGCTGCCGCCCATCGCCGGCATCCTGCTGATCGTCGCCGCCGGTGGCGGCTTCAAGCAGGTGCTCGTCGACGCCGGCGTGGGCGACCTGGTCGCGGACGCCGCCGAGGGCGCGAACCTCTCCCCGCTGCTGCTCGGCTGGCTGGTAGCGGTCGGCATCCGGGTCGCCACCGGCTCGGCCACCGTCGCCACCATCACCGCCGCCGGCATCGTCGCGCCGCTGGCCTCCACGCTCGCCGGCCCCGAGGTGGCGTTGCTGGCGCTGGCCATCGGCTGTGGGTCGCTGTTCTTCTCCCACGTCAACGACGCCGGCTTCTGGCTGGTGAAGGAGTACTTCGGGCTGACCGTGGGGCAGACCATCAAGAGCTGGTCGGTGATGGAGACCATCATCTCGGTGGTCGGTTTCCTCGGCGTCCTGCTGCTCGACGTCTTCATCTAGCGACGGGTCAGGGAGCCTCGACGCCGGAGATGCGGAACTTGTGCACCTCGGCGCCGAGGATCTCCGTCACCTGCTCGGCCTCCGGTCCGGAGCCCCGGAACGCCAGCAACTGCTCGTCTGACTCCCACCGCTCGTAGACGTTGATCCGGCCCGGCTCGACCAGGTCCGCGCTGACCGCGAAGTCCACGCAGCCGGGCGCGGCGCGGGCCGCGCGGACGGCGGCCTCGCAGGACGCCAGGTAGGCGTCCCGCCGGGCCGGATCGACGTAGAGGGTGCCGGCGACGATGAGCATGCCGGCCATCCTGCCACCGGCTCCGGGTCAGGCGCGGGTGATCGCGTTGGCGTGGATGGCCTCGTTCAGGTAGGCGGCCATCCCGGGCCGCAGCGTCTCGAAGTACGCGGTGAACCGCGGGTCCGCCACGTACATGTCGGCCAGGCCGGTGTGGATCTCGTACGGGCAGTCGTACCACCACTTGGTGATGAGCTGCCGGTGCTCCTCGGCCAGCGCCATCGCCTCCGGGCTGTCAGCGGGCGCGCCCGAGTCCATGAGCGCGGCGAACCGCCGCCCCCAGTCCTCGTTCTCCGCCTTGTTGCGCAGCCAGTCCTCCTTCGAGTAGCGACCCGCGCGCTCCTGCGACTGCCGGTACGCCTCGGTGTCGCCCCAGCGCTGCTCGACCTCCTCGGCGTGCTCGTCCGGGTCGAAGTCCCCGAACACCTCGAACCGCTCCTCCGGCGTCAACTGGATCCCCAACGTCCTCGCCTCCATCGCGTGTTCGATCGCCGCGACCATCTCCTGGAGCTTCCCGATCCGACCGGACAGCAACTCGTGCTGCCGGCGCAGGTGCGCCACCGGGTCGGCGTCCGGGTCGTCCAGGATCGCGGCGATCTCCTCCAGCGGGAACCCCAGCTCGCGGTAGTACCGGATGAGCTGCAACCGGTCCAGGTCGGCCTCGTCGTAGCGGCGGTAACCCGCCGGCGTGCGCCCGCTGGGCCGCAGCAGCCCGATCTCGTCGTAGTGGTGCAGCGTCCGGACCGTCACCCGGGCCGCCCGCGCCACCTGACCCACCGTGTACGCCATGGTTCCCTCCCTTCCGCGACCAAGACTCCCGCCTCCCGCTGCGTGAGGGTCAAGCCGGACACGACGACGCCCCCGACCAGGATCGGCCGGGGGCGTCGTCGGTGCGGTCAATTGGTGACCTTCTCCTTCTCCGGGGCGGCGAAGGTCGCGTTGGCCGGGGTGCGGAAGGCGTGTACCAGACCGGCGGCCGAGAGCAGCAGGAGCAGGCCCGCGCCGAGGTACATGGCCAGGGCGCCCTGCTCGGCCTTGCGGCCGAACTCGCTGAAGCCGTACGACGTGAGCAGCAGGCCGCGCAGCGTCTCGCCCTTGAACACGGTCTCCCGCTGGGCGGTCACCTCGGCGAGCTGCTTCTGCAGGTCGGCCAGGTTGGCGGCGTTGCTCTGCTCGGCCTGGGCCACCTGCTCACGCAGCGCGGTCTGCGGCTCGCCCAGGTCGGCGTAGGTCTTGCCACCGGCCATGTTCTTCAGGTGCAGGCCGATGTACTCGTTGGCGTAGCACTCGGCCTGCTTGCCGGTGGTCATCTTCTGGCCGGCGTACTCGCGCAGGCAGTCCGACTTCTTCTCCTCGTCGGACAGCTTGTCCGCCGGGGTGAAGGTGATGTGCTGCGCGCCGAGCTGGTCGCGTACGTAGTCGTTGGCGAAGTTGGCGTTCGTCGTCAGGACGACGCCGACGACGAGCAGCAGGACCGCCAGGCCCAGCCCACCGATGCTGAACAGCAGATCGAGCGTCCGTCGCTTCATATCGAGCTCCCATGTGGAGGGTGTGTTCGTCTTGTTGACGAGAACCATCATGGCCGTGGCGGACCGCCGGTGAGCAGGGTCGAATCCCCTGTCCCGTCCGGGACCTTCGGCCCCCCGGACCCGGGCCGGTCAGCGCTCGGTGCCCGCTCCGGACAACGCGGGAAGCAGGTCCGGCAGGGCGGCCGGACGGCCGTACCGCCAGCCCTGACCCTGCCGGCAGCCGATCGCGGTGACCGCCGCGTGCTGCGCGACCGTCTCCACGCCCTCGGCGACCACGGCCAGGTCGAACGCGCCGGCCAGCCGGTTCACCATCTCGACAGTGGCGTACGCGCGGGCGTCCCCGGCGTCCAGCCGGGACACGAACGACCTGTCGATCTTCAGCTCGGTGGCCGGGATGCGGTGCAGGTAGCTCAGCGAGGAGTAGCCGGTCCCGAAGTCGTCGATGGCGATGCGGATGCCGAGGTCGCGCAGCTGGGACAGCCGGTCGAGCACCGACTCGCTGCCCTCGATCAGCGCCGACTCGGTCAGTTCCAGGGTGAGCGCGCGGGGCGGCAGCCCGGCGGCGGCCACCGCGCCGGTGACAGTGGCGATCAGGTCGGGCCGGCACAGGTGGGCGGCGGCGATGTTCACCGCGACAGTCACGTCCGGCGCGTGCTCCCGCCAGGTCGCAGCGGCCCGGCACGCCTCGTGGATGACCCACCTGTCGATCGCCACGATCAGCCCGGTCTCCTCGGCCAGCGGCAGGAACCGCGCCGGGGTCAGCACACCCAGCCGGGGGTGCCGCCAGCGCACCAGCGCCTCGGCGCTGCGTACCGTGCCGGTGTCCAGGTCGACGATGGGCTGGAACTCCATCAGCAGCTGACCCTCGTCCACCGCGCGCCGCAGGTCGGCGATCAGTTCGGCCCGGCTGACCGCCGACTCGCGCAGCTCCGGCGTGCACGTGCGGTACGCGGCCTTGCCGGCCGCCTTCGCCGCGTACATGGCGATGTCGGCGTCGCGGAGCAGGTCGGTGTGCGAGGTGTGCTGCGGCCCGTACTCGGCGATGCCGATGCTCGCCGACGGGTGGACGCCGAGATCCTCCTCGCCGGGCAACGGTTCCAGGGCGGCGAGCAGCCGGACCGCGAGCCCCTCGGGCGACACCTGGCGTTCCCCGGCCACGAGCACCGCGAACTCGTCACCGCCGAGCCGGGCGATCATCCCGTCCGGGCCGACCGCGTTCCGCATGCGCTCGGCGGTGGCGGTGAGCAGCCGGTCCCCGGCGGCGTGCCCGAACCTGTCGTTCACCTGCTTGAAGCCGTCCAGGTCGAGCAGCACCACGGAGACCGGCCCACCCGCGCGCAACGCGCGCCGCAGCCGTCGTACGAACGTCAGCCGGTTGGGCAGGCCGGTGAGCTGGTCGGAGTACGCGAGCCGGCGCAGCCGGCCGACCAGCCGTAGGTTCTCGTTCGCGGCGAGCCCCTGACGCAGCGCCAGCACCCCGAGCAGGCCCATCATGCCGACGAAGACCACCTGCGGCGTCTGCCCGCTGGGCTGCCGCGACAGCAGGACCGCGACGATCGCGCCGCCCACCGGCAGGTACGGCAGCGCGACCCGCCACCACGGCGGCAGCGGCGAGTCGACCAGGTCGTCCTCGCCGTCCCCGTCGGTCGGGGGCGGATAGCGGGTCGCCAGGCCGACGAGCAGGTAGCTCAGCGGCCAGCAGACGTCGACCGGGTGACCCGGCGTGTAGTCGCCGCGTGCGACCAGGGAGACGTAGACGGCGTCCGCGCCGGACCGGATCGCCAGGCCCGCACCGATCACGGTGAGCGCCCGCCACATCGGCCGGCCCGGACCGGCGACCGCCACCAGGATGGTGAGCTGCATCAGGTCGAACATCGGGTAGAGCAGCCCGAACGTCCGCATGGGGTCGGCCAGCTCGGCGTCGGTGATCCGGTGGAACACCACCACCCAGCCGATCGGGATGAGGGCCAGCCCGACGATCACCCCGTCGAGCAGGGTGCGGGCCCGGCCGATCACGCTGCGCGGGCCGGTGCGGGAGCAGAGCAGCGCGGCGGTGCCGGTGACGATGCCGGCGGCGAACAGGCCCGCCACCAGTGGGGTGTGGGGCAGGCCGAGCCCACCGAGTCGTTCCACGGTCCACACCGCACGGCCGAGCGCGGCGAGGGCCATGGTGGCGGCGAGCAGTTCCCAGAACCGGCGCAACGCGGCCGGCTGTCGGCGCGCCGCGCGGGCGCAGAGCACCGCCGCCCAGCTCGACACCGCCATCGCGCCGAGGTCGCTGACCAGCGCCGCGCCGGGCAGCCGGGCGGCCAGCCAGGCCATCTCGCCGAGTACGACGACAGCGGCCGCGACGAGTCCGACACGGCCGACGAGCGGATGACGGGCCGGCGCCGCGGCGGCGAGGCTCACGTCGTGCTGGGATACAACGATGCGCTCCGGCTCTCTTCCAGACGTGCACCCTCGGCGACGAGGACCGGACGACGGACGGCGCAAGCCTAGTCAGCGCCGGGGACGGCCGCCAGAGTCGACAACTGTCGGTCAGCGGACCGCGGGCGGGTGCCGGTAGAGGGAGACCAGGACGCCGTAGCGCGCCTGTCCCGGTGGCGCCTCCTCGGCCTCGCCCACCAGTTCGTCCAGCGTGGACCGAAGACGCTGCGCCTGGGCCGGGGTGAGCCGCAGGTGCCGCAGGTGCATGAACGGGTCGGGGTCGCCGGCGAGTTCCTCGGCGAACGCGCCCAGCAGGGCGGCCGTGGCAGCGCCGTCCGTGTCGATGCCGCCGAGGCGGCGGAACGTGCGCTCGTGGTAGCGCTCGGTGCCGCCCCGGACCTGGCGGCTGTGCGCCGGGCGGACCATACCGGCCTCGGTCAGCACCCCGAGGTGGTGGGCCACTGTGCCCTTCGCCGCGCCGAGGCGGGCGGCGAGCTGGCTGATCGTGGCCGGACCGGCCCCGAGCGCGAAGAGCAGCCGGTGCCGGAACGGGTGGGCCAGCGCCTTGAAGTGTGCCGGGCTGTGGATCTCCAGGTCGTCGGTCACCGTCAAAGCGTCTAATTCTCTTGACGCTTTGTCAACCGGCTGCTCTACTTCTCCTCCACCACGAGAACGGGGAACCGATGGATTCGAACGAGATCACGCGCATCGTCGAGCGGGCCGCCGGCCTGGTCACGGAGGAGTACGTCTTTCCCGACACGGCCGACCGGATCGCCGGCCACCTGCGTGAGCGCCTGAGCGCCGGGGCGTACGCCGGTGCGGGCGACGCCGCCACGCTCGGCGCGCTCGTCACCGCCGACCTCCAGTCGGCGAACGGCGACCTTCACCTGCGGCTCAAGCACCACGAACAGGCACTGTCCGACAAGGCCGACGACCCGACCGGCGAACGCTTCGAGCGCCTCGCCGCGCTCGGCATGGGCGGCGTCACCCGGGTGCAACGGCTACCGGGCAACGTCGGCCTGCTGGAGATCCAGCCGTACGTGTTCCCGCCCGACCTGGCCGGCGACGCGCTGACCGCCGCGCTGCGGCTGCTCGCCGGCACCGACGCGCTCCTGCTCGACCTGCGCGGCACCGAGGGCGGCAGCCCGGACGGGGTGGCGCTGCTCTGCGGCTGGTTCTTCGCCGAGCCGACCCACCTGCACACCATGCACGAACGCTCCGGCGCCACCCGCCAGTTCTGGAGCGCCGCCTGGCTGCCGGTCCCCCGGTACGCGCCGGACAAGCCGGTCCACGTGCTCACCGGTCCGGCGACGTTCTCCGGCGGCGAGGAACTGGCGTACGACCTTCAGCAGTTCGGCCGGGCCACAGTGGTCGGCGAGACGACCAGGGGCGGCGCGCACCCCCGCATCGGGCACCGGCTGCACCCGCACCTGGAACTGACGGTGCCGGTGGCCCGGCCCGTGCACGCGGCGAGCGGCACGAACTGGGAGGGCTGCGGCGTCGCCCCGGACGTGAAGACCCCGGCCGACCGGGCACACGACGTCGCGTACCGCCGGAGCCTGGAAGCGCTGCTGGCGGCGGACCCGGACCGGCCGACGGCGACCGAGGCGCGGACGGCCCTCGCCGCCCTGGGCTGAGCCGCGCCGGTCAGGACCAGTCCTCCGCCGGGGCCGGGTCCTGCGGTGCGGCGGCCGTGCCGGGCGGCCCGCCGTGCGTCCACGGCGTCTCCTCGGGCGCCGGGAACGCGCCGCCCGGCAGGAAGCCGTCGGAAAGGCTGGTCAGGCAGATCCGCTCGCCCACCTCGGGGACGCTGCCGGGCGGCGCGGTCAGCCCCCGGCCCATCCCGCCGGACAGTTCCAGCACCACCTCGGTCTTGCCGTCGCCGCCGGGCGTCACGAACACGATCTTCGCCTTCTGGCCCGAGCGGGCCGGGGAGTACAGCGTCGCGCCGACCGGCATCGGCACCGGTTCGGTGGTGACCACCTGGATGCGCGGGCGCAGCACCGGCCGCTTGCCGGAGTCGTCCACCCGCGCCGGGTCGGCGAGCGTCACCTCGCCGACGAACGCCTCCCCGGACAGCCGGTGCTCGGCCATCACCAGCGGATCGTCGTAGGCGCGCTGCACCGCCCACGCGGTCGACGCCCGTTCCAGCCGCTGCAACCGCAGCGCCGCCGCCACCGCGCCGTCGCGGCGCGGCTGCGGGCCGCCCCCGGCGTCGACGTGCTCGGCGTGCGCGGTGAACGCGTCCCGGTCACCGGCCCACCGGCCGGTCACCCGCGCGCCGGCCGGCAGCGTCCGCAGCAGCCCCACGCCGCGCCACATCAGCTCCCAGGTGGGCGCGAGCTGGTCGCGCAGCAACCCGGCGAGCTCGTCGTACGCGGCCGCGCGGGCGGCCGGGTCGTCCCCGGCCCGGGTGTACGCCTCGATCGCCGGGGCGAGCCGGCGGTTGTCGAAGTCCGGGTCGGTGGCCGGCCCGGCCGGCGGGCAGCGTGCCGGGTCCTCGGCGCGGGCCGCCGCCTCGGCGCCGGTCAACCCGGCCGGCGGGTCCAGCCAGCCCAGCACCGCCGGCAGATGCAGGTCCTCCACCACGCTCTGACCGGTCGCCCAGTGCAGCGTCAGCGCGTCGGTGAGCGCCAGCAGGGCCGACGAGCCGGGTTGCTCGGCGCGTTCGGCGAAGAACGTCAGCCAGCGGCCGAGCAGCGGCACCGACTGGTGCACCGGATAGTCGCCGTCGGTGCGGCGGAACCGGGTGGAACGGCCGAACAGCCGCAGGAACGTGATCCCGGCCGGGTTCGGCACCAGCAGTTGCGGCGCGTCCACATACCGGTGGCGGACGTCGCGGCCCCGGTCCACCGGCACCGCCTCGGTCAGGTCGCGGAACTCGTCCAGGTACGGCAGCACGACTCCGGCCAGCTCGGCCGCGAACGCGAACCGCTGGTCCCGGTTGCGCGGCTGCGGCACCACCAGCAGCCGGGCCTCGTCGGGCGCGGCACCGACCATCGCGGCCAGCGGGGCGTTCGCCTCACCGGCCAGCGCGAGCGGCACCAGCACCAGCGGCCGGTCGGACAGGTGCAGGTGGCGGACGGTGGCCACCGGCTGTGCCCGCCCGGAGGCGACCGCCTGCGCCCGGGCGAGCGCGCGAAGCGTACTCACGCGGGGTGTCCGGCGAGGGCGTCGGCGCGCAGGCGCGCGGCGGCCCGCAGCAGCGCGGCCGCCTCCGCCTGCTCCGGCTCGGGCGCGGCCACGCCCTCGGCGAGCGCCAGCACGTCGGCGACATCTTCCACGCCGCCCAGCGCCTCACGCACCGGCCGGCCCAGCGCGCCCGTCTGGCCGCGTGCCTCGTGCCGGCAGAAGTACGCCAGCTCGCAGGCGGCCAGGCAGTCCGGCGCGTAGCGCGCCGGCACCCGGTGCAGCGCGGCGGCGAGCGTCGCCGGATCGGTCGCCGGGTCGACTGTGAACCCGGCCGGTACGGCGGCGAGCAGCTCCTCGACCCGGGCCATCCGGGCCAGCTGACGGCGCAGCACCAGCAGTTGCCGGCGCACGTCGAGCAGGCCGGCCACCGGCTGGTTGGCGAAGTCACGCGGGCAGACCAGCACCACCTCGTGCGACACCAGCTCCGGGTCGCGTCCCTCGGCGGCGAGCAGCTCGCGCAACGCCAGCACGTACACGGCGGACTGGATCGCGGCGGCGGCGACCTTGCCCGGGTCGGCCTGCCCGTCGATCACCGGGAACGACTTGATCTCCACGACGTGGAACCGGCCGCCGAGCCGGGCGGCCACCAGGTCCGGTTCCAGGTGCACCCGGGTGCCCGCCACGTCCAGGCCGAGCAGCGGGTGGTCGAACAGCGCCGGACCGTCGCCGCTCGCGGTCAGCGCCGCCCGGGACCGCTCCGGCCGGTCGTCGTCGGCGCCGAGATCGGTCCAGGTGGCATCAGTCGGAACCGGTACGCCGAGCCGTTCCGCCACCAGGCGCAGCAGTTCCTTTCCGCCGTCGGCCTTGACCTGGGCCTCGAAGGCGTTGCCCCGGGTGATCGCGAAACGGGACTGGCCGAACCGGGCCGGGAAGCCCAGTTGCTCGGCGAGCGCCGGCTTGTCCGCGCCGGCGCTGTCCAGCACAGCCCGCCGGGTGCAGCCGGGATTGCCGGTCAGCGCGGCGATGGTGCGGGCGTTGTGGCGCCGGGGCGGCCCACCACCCCGGATCTGTGCCAGCCGATCTTCCACCCGATGAAGTGTAAGGAAGGGCCCCTTGTTAACGCCTCCGGTAGAGGAAGGGCCCCTTGTTGACACGGCGGCGGACCGCACCCGTCAGCGGTCGGCAGAGCGGTTCCAGGGCGAGCGCGGGGACTGCGCTCCCGCCACCCGACGGCGCCGACGGCGGTGCCGGCGGCCTGGCGTGCAGGGCGGGCGGGCGGCGGTGTGCACCGGTACGGCGGGCGGGGTGGCCGGCTGCCGGCCGATCAGCCAGCAGAGGAAACGGGTCACCGGTCAGCCGACCGGGAGGCGCTCGGCCTCGGACCGCGAGATGTCGTACTGGGCGCCGCAGAAGGTGCACTGCTGCGTGTAACGGGTGCGCAGCGGGATGAGCGGGATGAAGAAGAGGCTGAACTTGGTGACGCGGCGGGTGATCACCTGGGCGGCCTGGTTGCCGCAGTTGCGGCAGACCTCGGTGACGACGCCGGAACGGACGACCTTGGTCCGCAGCCCGAAGATGAAGAACATCGCCCGGCATTACCCACGCGAGGCCCGTGTTAAAAGGGGCCCCCTCCTCTACCGGAGGCGTTAAGAGGGGGCCCTTCCTTACACCCAGATGGGCTTCCAGTCCGGCACCTCGTGGAAGCGCCGCAGCTCGGCGAACCCGGAGACGATGCCGGTCCAGGCGCCGTACGGCGGGTTGCCCTCGTCGAAGCCGGACTGCACGAACGTCAGCTTCGTCCGGCCCTCGGACTCGTCCAGCTCCCAGGAGGTCACCCCGGTCGGTCCCCAGTCGATGGAGAGCCCCCGTCCCGGCGTCACGTCGAACACCTTCGCGGCCTGACCGGCGTCGAAGCCGCCCATGGCGTACCGGCCGCCCTCCCAGGGCTCGATGCCGACCGGGTAGCCGAACCAGGCACCCGCCTGCTCGGAGTCGGTGAGCGACGTCCACACCTTGTCCATCGGCGCGTCGATCAGCAGCTCACCGCGCAGGTCGGCGGAGGTGAAGTCGGTACGCGGCAGCAGCGGCCGGCCGTCCAGGTGGTCGTTGAGGTTGGCGAGCGCCAGGTACCAGTAGGTCTGGAGCACGCCGCGGATGCTGCTGCCGCTCATCGCCTCCTCGTAGTCGAAGTGGCTCTGCCGCAGCGTGAGTATGGTGCCGTCACCGTCGGGCTCCAGCTCGATCTCGGTGGTGGTCTCCACCCCGTCGAGCGTCCACGCGAAGCGCAGCGTCCGGTCGTCGGCGTGCAGCAGTCGCTGGTGCGGCGCGTCGCCTTCGGGCGTGTAGCGGCCCCAGAACTCGTACCGCCGGGGAAGCTCGACCTCGGCGTGCTCGGCCAGCCAGACGCGCAGCTCGGCGGGGTCGGTCAGGGCCCGGCGGACGGTTTCGACCGGCGCGGCGAGGCGGGCGCGGATGGTCATCGGCTCAGTCATGCGTGTCGCCTTTCGGGTAGCAGGCCACGGCGAGCTTGAACGCGTCTCCCTCGGCGCCGCCGTAGCGCGTGAACAGGTCCTGCAGGGTCGTCTGCAGGTCGTGCAGGAACTCCTGCCGCCGCTCGGCGGGCACCCGGATCTCACCGGAGACGCCGATGGACGGCAGTTCGGGGGCGGTGCGGTCCAGTGCGGCGATGTCGGCCTGGACCTCCTCCATGAGGTCGAGCAGGTAGCCCAGGCTCAGCTCGTCGCGGGCCCGGCGGGTGCCGCCGATGCGGCCGACGAGGCGGGGTGAGAGCCAGTACGACCGGGCGGCGGCCTGGTAGATGCCCTCGGTGATGCCGCGCACCTGCCGCTGCGCGACCTGCTCGGCCAGCCCGGCCGCGACGAGCTGCTTGACGTGGTAGTAGACGCGCTGCGGCGTCTGCTCCAGCCGGGCCGCGACCTCGGTGCACGTGCGGGGCTCGGCCAGTTGCCGCAGCACCTCGATGCGCTGCGGCTTGAGCAGGGCTTCGGCCTGCTCGCGCTGTTCCAGATACAGGACGTCTCTCATGGCAAAATCAGTTTGTACGTACAAAGCTTCTTTGTCAATGGCTTCGACGAAAGGCCGCGCGGTCCGCGCGGCCTTTCGTGGGTACGTCGCGTCAGGGCGTCCAGTCCGGACGCAGCGGGTACCCGTTCACCCCTTCCGGGCCGTTGTGCGTGGCGAGCACGTGGTGCAACTGGATGCCGTTGCGCTCGAACGCCAGCCGCGAGCCCGCCATGTAGAGGCCCCACACCTTGGCGGTGCCGGGCCCGACCTCGCCGACGCAGAAGTCCCAGTGCTCGACCAGGTTGCGGCACCAGCCGGCGAGCGTCAGCGCGTAGTGCTGGCGCAGGTTCTCCTCGTGGTGCACCTCGAACCCGGCGTCGTGGATCTCGCTGATCAGCCGGCCCGGACCGGCCAGCTCGCCGTCCGGGAAGACGTACCTGTCGATGAACGCGCCGGAGCGGTGCGGCGCCCGGTTGTCGGCCCGGGTGATGCAGTGGTTGAGCAGCCGCCCGCCGGGCTTGAGCCGGGAGCGCAGCGCACCGAAGTAGGCCGGGTAGTTGCGCACCCCGATGTGCTCGGTCAGCCCGATCGAGGAGATCGCGTCGAACTGCTCGCGCGGCGCGTCCCGGTAGTCCAGGTGGCGCACCTCGGCCAGCTCGCTCAACCCCTCCCGCTCGATCGCTGCGCGCGCCCAGTCGGCCTGCGCCTTCGACAGCGTCACACCGAGCGCCTTGACGCCGTACTCCCGGGCCGCGTGCCGGACCATGCCGCCCCAGCCGCAGCCGACGTCCAGCAGCCGCATACCGGGCTTGAGCGCCAGCTTGCCGGCGACCAGGTCGTACTTGTTCCGCTGCGCCTCCTCAAGGGTGTCGCCGGGGCTGCGGAAGACCGCGCAGGTGTACGTCATGGACGGGCCGAGCACCTTCTCGTAGAAGGCGTTCGACACGTCGTAGTGGTGGGAGATCGCGCTGCTGTCGCGGGTACGCGAGTGACGCAGGCCGGTCATCAGCCGCCGCCAGCGCGGTGCCGCCTCCTGCGGCGGGGGCGGCGGCGGGCGCAGCCGCCCCCAGCCCAGCCCCCGGACCAGCGCGAGCGCCTCGCTCATCGCCGGGAGCCGCAGCGGCACCTCGTCCTTGATGACCCGCAGCGCCTCGTACGGGTCACCCGGGTGCACGCCCTCCAGCCCCAGGTCGCCGCTGACGTAGGCCCGTGCCATGCCCAGGTCGCCCGGCGCGGTGAGCAGATAGGACAGGCCCCGCTCGGTGCGGATCGCCAGGGTGATCCCGGCGTCGGCCGGGCCCACCGCGCTGCCGTCGTAGCCGGTGACCCGGACGGGCAGGTCGCCGGTGGTGACCGCGCGGACCACGTCCGCGACTGTGGGTCCGGTACGCCGCCCGCCCGCCGGCGGGCCGGCCGGGGCGCTCGCCGCCCCCGGTGTTCGGTCGGTCAGACTCATGCTCGGGATACCGCCTTCTCGTACAGTCCGGTGAGTCGGTGGTCCGGGTCGTAGCGGTCCTTCACGGCACGCCAGGTGTCCCCGCCGTAGAGCCGGTCGAACTCGCCCCGGTCGTAGTACGCGTCGGAGTAGAGCGACTTGTGGCCGCCCACCTCCGACACCATGCGCTCGATCTGGCGGTTTACGTCGCCGTCGGCGGCGCCGGCCGCGATGGGCACGCTTCCCCAGAAGCCGATGTTCACATACGTTTCGCCCGGTTGGAGCGGATATAGCGGCCACGCCTTCGCCAACCCGGGACCGGACGGCTCCCGTAGCCGCAGCGGGCACAGCCACACCGGCGTCATGCCCACGTTCGCGGCGAACCAGCGCAGGAACTCGGGCGTGCGGTCGAGCGGGACCTCCACGTCCTGCACGACCCGCTCCCGGGCCGGGCGGCCCCGCCACCTGTCGACACGGGCGGCCACCTGGTGCCTGTGCTCCAGCCGCACGATCCGGTGGTAGACGTCGCTGCGCCGGTAGCGCCGCGGCCACAGCCGCCGCACCACCGGGTGCTGCACCCCGAACGCCGCCGAACACCAGAACCAGTCGGTGTCCCAGCGCCAGAGATAGTCGTACGCGGTGAGCGCGTCCCGGGTGCGCCGGCGCAGCGAGCGGTAGTAGATCTCCTGGCCGGTGTAGTCGGACGGACGCTCGTCGGCCTCGTCGGTGAACGTGCCGAGCACCAGGTACGCCTCGCCGGGGCTGAACACCACCCCGTCCATGGCGTCGACCGGCTCACCGCCCCAGGCACCCTTGGCGACCACCTCGCCGATCGCGTCGACCAGTTCCTCCAGCCGGGTGAACCGGATGTTGCGCAGCGACACATGACGGCGGATCGGTTGCAGCTCGATGCGCAGCCGGGTCGCGTAGCCGAGGCTGCCGAGCGAGTTCGGGAAGGCCCGATGAAGGTCGGCGTGCTCGCCCCGGGGCCGGGTGGTGACGATCTCACCCGCGCCGGTGAGCACGTCCATCTCCAGCACCGACTCGTGCGGCAGACCGTTGCGGAAGGAGGTGGACTCGATGCCCAGCCCGGTCACCGCGCCGCCCAGCGTGATGGTGCGCAACTGCGGCACGACCAGCGGCATCAGGCCGTGCGGCAGCGTCGCGTCGACCAGATCCTCGTACGTGCACATGCCCTGCACGTCGGCGGTGCGGGCCGCCGGGTCCACGGTGAGCACCCCGGTCAGGCCGCTCACGTCCAGCCCGGGGGTACGCGGCGCGGAGCGCGGCCGGAAGAGGTTCGAGGTCTGTTTGGCCAGCCGTACGGGTTCCCCGGCGGGCACCGCGGCGTAGGAGCGCCGCAGCGTGTCCACCGCCCGTTCATGATCACGGACAGCGTGCATGAGATCACCTTACGCGCGGGTACGACAATTCGTGGGATGTCCACGGTGGCCTTTCCACGACTCGCCGACGACGCGCGCGTTACCGTGACCGCCATGCCGAATCCCGCGCTCACCGCACTCGACGACGCCGGCCTGCCGTACCGGGTGATCCGCCACGGTCCGGTCGCGAGCCTCACCGAGGCGGCCGCGGCGCGCGGCGTCGAGGTGCCGGACGTGGTCAAGACGATCGTGGTCCGCCGCGGCGAGGGCGACCTGCTGTTCGTGCTGACCCCCGGCGGCCGGGTGATCTCCTGGCCGAAGCTGCGCGCCCTGCTCGGGGTGAGCCGGCTGTCGATGCCCGACGCGGAGGCGGCGAAGGCCGCCACCGGGTACGCGCGCGGCACCATCACACCGTTCGGCTCCACCACCGCCTGGCCGGTGATCGCCGACGAGCGGCTGCGCGGCCGGGAGATCACGCTCGGCGCGGGCGAGCACGGTTTGGCCGTCGCGGTCGACGCGGACACCACGCTGGCCGCGCTCGGCGCGACGGTGGCCGACGTGACCGACGAGGAGCCGACGCGCTGAGCGGTGGTCGGCACGCGACCACCGGCATAGCGTGGAGGACATGCCGAAAGCCGTCTGGAACGACCTCGTCGTCGCCGAGAGCGACGACACAGTGGTGGTCGAGGGCAACCACTACTTCCCTCGTACCGCGCTGCGCGACGACCTGATCCGGGAGTCCGACACCCACACGGTCTGCCCGTGGAAGGGCACGGCCTCCTACTACACGCTCGAACACGGCGGCGCCACCAGCCCGGACGCCGTCTGGTACTACCCCGACCCCAAGCCGGAGGCGGAGATGGTCCGCGACCGGGTGGCGTTCTGGAAGGACGTCCGGGTCGTCGACTGAGTCACCGTGCCGCCGGGGCGACTGGCACCCGGCGGCCCCGGTGGGTCACTATGCCCCCATGGCCGACCCGCACTCCGACCCGTCCGGCACCGTCTACGGCGCCCGCGGCGCGCGCCGCGCCCGTGGCGTCCGGCTGCCCCAGGACCCGCTGATGCGGGTCGCGCTGGGCGTCGGCGTGGCGGGCGTACTCCTCGGGGCCTTCTTCGCCACCGGCGTGCTCGGCGGCGGCAGCGACCGGCCGGTGGTGCCGGCAGCGGCAGTGCCCACCGCGGCGCCGAGCGAGCCGAGCGCGGAACCGACGGCGGAGCCCACGCCGTCGTCGTCGCCCTCGCCGAGCGCGGCACCGACCACACCGGCCGCGCCGGTGGCCACGCCGAAGGTGTTGCGCGGCGTGCCGTCCGGGCGCTGCCTCGGCGTGACGGGCGACGAGGCCGAGGGCGCGCAGGCCGCGCTCGCCGACTGCACCGGCGGCCCGGAGCAGCAGTGGGTGGTCACGCCGGTCACAAACGACACGTACCTGCTCGTGAACGCGGCGAGCGGCAAGTGCCTGGACGTCAACGAGGCGAGCACAGACGACGGCGCGGACGTGCAGCAGTGGTCCTGCAACGGGCAGGCCAACCAGCAGTGGCGGTTCCAGCAGGCCGGTGACGGCGCGGCGCTGCTGGTCGCCGTGCACAGCGGCAAGTGCGCGCAGGTCGACGACGCGGGCACCGAGCCCGGGCGCGAGCTGGAGCAGGCGCCGTGCAGCGGCGCTCCCGAGCAGCAGTGGGCGGCCGGCTGACCCCGGTGGCGCCGACCGGTCAGCCCCGGTAGCTCCAGGCCCGCCGGCCCGCCGCGACCGGCAGCGCGAACGCGGGTTCCCCGGCGGGACGCCGGCGCAGCAGCAGCGACAACCCGGCCGCGCCGATCGACAGCGCGCCTGCCACGTACCAGGCGAGCGCGTAGTCACCGAGCCGGTCCCGGACCAGACCGGCGCCGGTGGCCGCCAACGCGGCGCCGAACTGGTGCGCGGCGAACACCCAGCCGAACACCACGGCACCGGACGCGCCGAACCACTCCCGGCACAGCGCCACGGTCGGCGGGACCGTCGCCACCCAGTCCAGGCCGTAGAAGACGATGAAGACCAGCATGCTCGGCCGGGCCGAGTCGGCGAACAGGCTCGGCAGCACCAACAGCGACGCGCCGCGCAACGCGTAGTAGGCGCCGAGCAGCAGCCGGGCGTCGACCCGGTCGGTGAGCCAGCCGGAGGCGATCGAGCCGGCGATGTCGAAGATCCCGACCACGGCGAGCAGGCCGGCGGCCGTGGTCTCCGGCATGCCGTGGTCGTGCGCGGCCGGCACGAAGTGCGTACCGACCAGGCCGTTCGTGGTCGCACCGCAGATCGCGAAACCGCCGGCGAGCAGCCAGAACGGCCGCGTCCGTGCGGCGGCGGCGAGCGCGCCGACCGCCCGCGCCGCGGCGCCGCCCTCCGGCCGGGCCGGCGGCACGACCTCGGTCGCGCCGTAAGCGGGCCGCCCCAGGTCCGCCGGGTGCTCCCGCAACAACCACACCACAAGGGGTACGACCGCCAGCGCGGCCCCGGCGACGACGAGTGCCGCCGTGCGCCAGCCGTGGTCGCGCACCAGCACCGCGAGCAGCGGAAGGAAGACGAGCTGCCCGGCCGCGCCGCCCGCGGTGAGCACACCCGTCACCAGGCCGCGGCGCTCGACGAACCAGCGCCCGGTCACCGTCGCCACGAACGCCAGGGCCATCGAGCCGGTGCCCAGCCCGACGAGGACGCCCCAGCACAGGATGAGCTGCCAGCTCTGCGTCATCCCCACGGTCAGGCCGCTGCCGGCGGCCACCAGCACCAGCGCGCCGGCCACCACGCGGCGGATGCCGAACCGGTCCATCAGAGCTGCGGCGAACGGCGCGGTCAGGCCGTACAGCAGCAGGTTGACCGAGACGGCGGCGGAGATGGTCGCCAGCGGCCAGCCGAACTCGGCGTGCAGCGGGTGCAGCAGCACACCGGGGGTGGCCCGGAAACCGGCCGCGCCGACGAGCGCGACGAAGGCGACGGCGGCGACGAGCCAGGCCGGATGCAGGCGGGATCGGGTCACCAACCGAGTCTCGGGCCGGCCGGTTCCTCCGACGAGTGGCCGGAAAGCCATCGTGCGCAATAATCGGGCCATGTCCGTACCGCACCGGGTCGCCGTCCTCGCCCTCGACGGCGTGGTGGCGCTCGACCTCGGCACCCCGGCGCAGGTCCTCGGCGCCGCCCGCGCCGACGACCGCACCCCGCTGTACGCCGTGGCGACCTGCACTCCCGGCGGGCAGCCGGTACGCAGCAGCGCCGGCTTCCAGGTCCTCCCCGACCACGGCCTGGAACTCCTCGATACCGCCGACACCGTGATCGTCCCCGGCATACACAACGGTTCGCCGCTGCTCGACGGCACGGTTGCCGCCGAGGTGGCCGACGCGCTGCGCGCCGCGTACGACAGGGGCGCCCGCGTCATGTCCATCTGCACCGGCGCGTTCGTGCTCGCCGCCGCCGGCCTGCTCGACGGCCGCCCGGCCACCACCCACTGGGCGTACGCGTCGCGCTTCCGCCGCCTGCACCCCGGCGTACCGCTCGACCCCGACGTGCTCTTCCTCGACGACGGCCGCGTGCTCACCTCGGCCGGGGTGGCCGCCGGCATCGACCTGTGCCTGCACGTCGTCCGCACCGACCACGGCAGCGCGGTGGCCAACCGGGCGGCCCGGCGCTGCGTGGTGCCGCCGTGGCGCGACGGTGGGCAGGCCCAGTACATCGAGCGGCCGGTACCCCGCGACGCGGACAACGGCACCGCCGCCACCCGCGAGTGGGCACGGCAGCGGCTGCACGAGCCGGTGGCGCTGCGCGAGATGGCGGCGCACGCGCGGATGAGCGTCCGTACGTTCACCCGGCACTTCCGCTCCGAGACCGGGCTCAGCCCGGCCCAGTGGCTGCTCCAGCAGCGCACCGAGCACGCCCGGGTACTGCTGGAGACGACGGATCTGAGCGTCGACCGGATCGCCCGGGATGCGGGTTTCGGCACCACCGCCGCACTGCGCCAGCACTTCCATGCGCGGGTGGGAGTATCCCCCACCGCCTACCGCCGCACGTTCCGCCGCTCGTCCCCTGCCCCGTCCGCGCTCACTACCGTCGATCATGAGGTTGTGGCGCCTGCAAGGCCGGACGTGCCGGAGACGTCCACTGCCACAACTGCATGATCGACGCTCCGGCGGTCAGGCGAGGTGGGGCTGGCGGCGCAGGGCGCGGAGCTGCGCGAGGTGCAGCGGCAGGTGCACGCGGATGTGCAGGTCCATCGCTCTGCCCCAGGGCAGGGAGTCGTCCACGTCCAGGTCGAAGCCCTCGCGTAGCACCGTGTCCACAGGTGTCTCCGCCGCCGGGCCGAGCCGCTCGGCCAACGCGCACAGCTTCTGGCTGGTGGCGCGGAACAACGCGGCCAGGCCGTCGAGCCCGCCGCACTCGGAGACCAGCGCGTCCAGTTGCGGACGGTGGATGGTTTCCAGGTCGTAGTAGGCGAACGGCGAGCCGGCCAGCACCGCCTCGGTCGCCTCACTCATCAACTCGTCGTTGGCGGCGAGGTGCGCGACGATCTGCTCGGCGCTCAACTGCCCTTCCGACGGCGGCCCGAACCCGCCCGCGTCGATCTCCGCGAACAACTCCTCGTACGCCTGCCGCAGTGCCGGGGCGTCCACCTCGTCCATGTCCCGCATCCAACCCTCGCTGCGACTGGGACCACCCGTGCTACCGCGCCCGGTTCACCCGGACGCGTGAAGGCCGGCACCCCGGGTTCGGGGTGCCGGCCTTTCGCTGTGTGTCTTGCTTGTTCGTCTTAGCTGTTCCAGTGTTCGGCGACGAGGTCGGCGGCCTGCTGTTCCCACTGGGCGTAGTGGTCGGGGTAGGCGGAGACCTGGACGGTCTGGGCGGCCTTGGTCAGGGGCATGTCCTGCCAGCCGTCGACCTGCTTGAGGCCGGTGAGGAACGCGGTGGTGGAGTATTCGGGGTCGGTGATCTGCTCGACGGTGCCCCAGCCGCTGGAGGGGCGCTGCTGGAACAGGCCCTGGGAGTCGTGGTCGTTGCGGTCGCCGAGGTGGCCGAGGTTCTCCAGCTTCGACTCCTGCAACGCCGTCGCGATCGACACGACCGCGGCGCGTTCGTCCATGCCGGCCTTCTTCGTCGCCGCGATGATCGCCTTCACATTCGCGACCTGCTCGTCGTTCAGGTCGATGTGGGACTGGGCGCCCTGCACGCCGTGCGGGATCAGCTTGTCGCCCTGCACGCTCACCGCCACCGGCTTGGCGTGGGTGGTGGTGGTGTCCGCCGCGTGAGCGGCGACCGGGCCGGCGAACACGCCGCCGGTGAAGGCCAGACCAGCGATACCGAGGATGCTCTTCCGCAGGATCGTGTTCATCAGAATTGCTCCATTCGGGGGTCGACGCACCCGGGGGACGGGATGCGTGGGCACCGTCAGGCGCTCAAAAAGTCTCAGGGGGGTTCGGGTCGCTCGCGGGGCAAGGGGGTGCCTCGTCGCGGCGCCGGAAGCATGTCCAACGACCCACCACCCGGCATCATTCCCGGGCGCTGCACGCCACCGGAGGGCGGCGCGGGGGGGTCACGTCGTCGGAACCGTGTGCAACGACCGCCGCCCCGGGATGATTCCCGGACCCTGCGGCCGCGCCCCAACTGGCGGGGCTGGCCGGTGCTCGGTCGTTCACCCGGTTACAACGCCCCCCACCCGCCGGCGATTCCACCGTCAGAGTGCCGCCCACCACCCCCGGACAGCCCACCCAAACAGGCCAGGGTCTCACGCGTTGCCGCCCCTCACGGCTCCCCCGAACCGGACACCGCCCCACAGACGCCTAGCGTCGCCTGGTCGATCATGAAGTTAGCGGCGACAAAACGGACACGGAACACCGCCAACTTCATGATCGACCCGACCCGGGCGCCCCAACCCCGGGCCGGGAGCGCTGCGCGCCACGGGATCGCCCGCGCGATCTTGCATTTCGGGCCCTCGATATGATCCGTTTGCGTGGTTTGCGGGGTACCTAAGTGCAAGATCGCGGGGCGCCGGGAGGGAACGTTTCGGGTCTTGGAGTTGTGGGGCCTCGCGAAGGGTGCGGAGCGGGCATCGCGGGCGCCACAACTCCAAGATCGACGAGAACGCGCGTGGGGCGGGAGGGCGTGGGCGCGGGGGGTCAGCGGCGGCCGTGGCGGGAGCGCAGGTAGTCGGAGACCACGTACTCGCCCAGGTCGTCCAGGTCCGGGGTGAACATGCGGCCACCCGAGCGCCGCGCCACCGCGTCCACGAACCGGCGCAGCCCCGGGTCGTCGCCGAGCATGAACAGGTTGAGCGTGGCACCGTACCGGGTCAGCCGGTCCACCTCCCGGATGGTCGCCGAGATGGTCTCCGGCAGCGGCGGCCAGTGGAAGTAAGCCTCGCCGTCCTCCGGGTCCAGGTGCGCTGTCGGCTCGCCGTCGGTGACCACCAGCACCACCGGCTCGGCGCCCGGGTGGCGGCGCAGGTGCCGGCCGGCGATCCGCAGCGCGTGCTGGAGGTTGGTGCCCTGCTGCATGTCCGGCTCGACCGCCGCCAGCTCCTGCTGGGTCAGCGGCATCGCCTCCCGGCCGAAGCCGACGATCTGCAGCGCGTCCTGCGGGAACCGCGTCGCCATCAGGTGCGACAGGGCCAGCGCGGTCTGCTTCATCGGGCCCCAGCGCCCCTGCGAGATCATCGAATACGACAGGTCGACGCAGAGCACCACAGCCGCCGACGCCCGCCGCTCGGTCTCCATCACCTCGAAGTCCTCGACCGCAAGCGGCACCGGCACTCCGGGGCCGGCCCGGCGTACCGCACGGGTGAGTGTGCGCACCACGTCCAGCGGTTGCTCGTCGCCGTACTCCCAGGGGCGTGACGCACCGCTCACCTCGCCTGCCGCGCCGGCCGAGCGGAGGTCGTGCTGGCCGCGTGGGCCGGCGGTCAGGTCGGCGAAGACGCGCCGCAGCGCGGTGCCGGCGAGGCGGCGCAGCGCCTTCGGGCTGAGCGTCAGCCCTTCCGCGTCCCGGGTGACCCAGCCCTGGCGGCGCAGTTCGCGTTCCAGCTCCTGCAACCGGCGTACGTCGTCGGCGGCGTCCCGGCCCAGCGTCCGGGCGACCGCCTCGACGTCGACGTCGTCGAGTGTGGCGCCGGGCTGGTCCTGGTCGAGGGAGTCCAGCAGCTCGTCGAGTTCGGCGATCTCGTCGAGCGCGCCGGTGGCCTCGCCGTAGCCGAGCGGCTGGTCGCCGCGTACCCGCTCGCCGCGCTGCCAGTTCAGGTCCGGTCGCAGCGACCGCAGGTGGGCGTCGAGCTGGGACATCTCACCTGTGAGCCGGTCGCCGAGCGACTGGCGCATCAGCCCGGCCAACTCCTCGCGCTGCCGGTCCGACAGCGACCGCATGAGCCGCTCACCGGCGGCCGCCCGCCGGGCCAGCACGTCGATCAGCTCGTCGACATCCCTGGGGCGCTCCGGGAAGAACTCCCCGTGGCGGCGCATGAACTCGGCGAACGCGTCGGTGGTGTCCTCGGAGCGGGCGTGCCGGGCGAGCAGGTCGTTGAGGTCGCGCATCATCTCGGCGAGCTGCCGCTGCACAGCCGGGTCGGCGGTGGCCCGTGCCGCGTCGCGGAGCCCGGCGAAGCGCTGCTCCAGCACGTCGCCACGCAGCCCGTCGAGGATCCGCTGGTACGTCTGCCGCGCCTCGGCGCTGACCCAGTCGTACCCGGAGAGCTCCGACACCGCGCGGGCGGTGGAGCGGGGCAGGTTGTCGAGCACGGCCTCGGCGAACCGGGCGTCGTCGCCGTCGCGGCCGCGCAGCTCGTCGCGTTCGGCGGCGAGCGCCTGGTCGAGCAGTGCCCGGGCCCGGGTGACCGCGCCGTCCAGGTCGCCCCGGCGCAGCGCCTCCCGGCGCAGGCGGCGGGCGCGGGCGGCCAGGTCGTCCAGCCCGCCGCGCCCCTGAGGACCACGTCGCAGCAGCTCACGCAGCGATTCGCGCAGGCTGCCGCCGGCCAGCACGTCCGAGCCGACCGCGTCCACAGCGGCGCGCACGTCGTACGGCGGGGCGAGCGGGTCGGGTCCGCCGCGCCACTGCCCGTACCGGAAGCGGTTGCCGCCGGCCATCGTCAGTCCCGGTCCCCGTAGACGGTGCGCCCGGAGTCGGTGACGTCCTTTCCGAGCCGGCGGGTCAGGTGCAGCCCTTCCAGCACGAACTCGATGCCGGCGGCGGCCTCCTCCGGGCTGGGCGCGTCGCCGAGCCCGAGCCGGTCGAGCACCTTGGCCAGCCCCGGTACGGTGCCGACCTGGCGCAGCAGCTCGGCCGAGGAGACCAGTTCGCCGGTCTCGACGGCGCCGCCCTCGGCGACGATCGCGGTGAAGCCGGACAGGTCGAGCCCGGCGAGGCGGGCGCGGAACGTCTCGGCGGTGGCGGTACGCAGCAGGTGCGCGAGCACCTCGATCTCGCGTCCTTCCTCGCCGCTCTCGAACTCGACCTTGCCGCGCAGCGTGGAGGTCACCGACACGGTGTCCCCGATCCGGGCCACCGGCGCCTCGGGACGAGACGTTGACGCAGCGCCGCCGCCCGAAGAGCCGGCACCGGCAAGCAGCCCCGAACGGCGCAACGCGGCGGCGGCCACCGTCTCGGCGGCGGCGATGGCGAACCGGGCGGACACACCGGAGCGCGGGTCGACAGACGGGGACTCCCGCACGTCACGGGCGAACCGGGCGAGCACCTCCAGCACGTGCTCCGGCACCACGGCGACCAGGTCGGCCTCCTGCCGGATCAGCGCCAGCTCCAGGTCGAGGTCGAGCGGGTAGTGGGTACGGATCTCCGCGCCGAACCGGTCCTTGAGCGGTGTGATGATCCGGCCCCGGTTCGTGTAGTCCTCCGGGTTGGCGCTGGCCACCAGCAGCAGGTCCAGCGGCAGCCGCAACTGGTAGCCGCGGACCTGGATGTCGCGTTCCTCCAGCACGTTGAGCAGCGCCACCTGGATGCGTTCGGCCAGGTCGGGCAGTTCGTTGACGGCGAAGACGCCCCGGTTGGTGCGCGGCACGAGCCCGAAGTGGATGGTCTCCGGGTCGCCGAGCGTGCGTCCCTGGGCGAGGCGGATCGGGTCGACGTCGCCGATCAGGTCGCCGACGCTGGTGTCCGGCGTGGCGAGCTTCTCGCCGTACCGCATCGAGCGGTGCAGCCAGCCGATCGCCAGGTCGTCGCCGGCCGAGTCGACCAGCGCCCGGGAGGCCGGGGTGATCGGGTGCATCGGGTGCTCGTTGAGCACCGAGCCGGGGATCACCGGGGTCCACTCGTCCAGCAGCGCGCCGAGCGAGCGGATCAGCCGGGTCTTGCCCTGCCCGCGCTCGCCGAGCAGCACCATGTCGTGCCCGGCGAGCAGCGCGCGCTCGACCTCGGGCAGCACCGTGTCCTCGTAGCCCACGATGCCGGGGAAGCGGTCCTCGCCGGAGCCCATCCGGGCGAGGAGGTTGTCTCGGAGTTCCTGTTTGACCGTGCGGTACTGGTGGCCGGTAGCGCGCAGCTCGCCGAGCGTGCTCGGCAGGTCGGCGGGCGGGACCGGGGAAACCTGGTTGGGAGCGGTCACCCGACCCACGCTAGCGCGGTCCGATGACCGGCGGCGCCTGTCGTCGCTCCCGCGACAGCGGACGCCACCGGAGCGCCGCTCACTTCCCGAGGCGGGCGCGGACCATCCGGGGTACGGCGGCCAGCCCGGTGACCGGACGGAACGCGTGCGCGGCGGTCACGAGTGCGGCGTACTCGTCGTCGGCGAGGTCGATGTCGGCGGCGGCCGCGTTGCGTTCCATCTGCTCGACACCGGAGGCACCAGGGATGGCCACCACGTTCGGGTGCCGCAGCACGTACGCGAGCGCGATCTGGCTCGGCGTGGCGTCGTGGGCGTCGGCCACCTCGCGCAGCGTGGCGATGAGCTGGGCGCCGCGTTCCAGGTTCTCCGGCAGGAAGTACGGGTTGGCCCGGCGTACCGCACCGGCGGGCGGGTTCGTGGCGTCGTAGCGGCCGGAGAGGAAACCCTGCGCCAGGGGCGAGTACGCGATGACGATGCGGCCGGCCTGCTCCGCGTACGGGATGAGGTCTTCCTCGGGGCCGCGGTCGATCATGCTGTAGCGGACCTGGTTGCTCAGCACCCGGCGGCCCAGCGCGGCCTCGGCGAACCGCCACCGGCGCAGGCCGTAGTTGCTGACGCCGACCTCGCCGACCAGCCCGACGTCCTGCAACGAGCGCATGCCGCGCATGGTGGTGGTGTCGGCGACCACCGGGTTGGCCTGGTGCACCTGGTAGAGGTCGATGCCGCCGACGCCGAGCCGGGCGGCGGAGGCGACGGCGCGCTGCTGCACCACCGGGGCGACCGGCAGCAGCGGGAAGATCTTGCTGGCGACCACGACCTTGGCCCGGTCGTCGCCGAGCGCCGCGCCGAGGATGCGTTCGCTGCGGCCGAAGCCGTACAGCTCGGCGGTGTCGAACAGGGTGACACCCAGGTCGAGCGCCCGCCGGACGATCTCGGCGGCCCGGCGCTCGTACTCGGGGCCGTAGCCCCACTCCTTGGAGCCGAACTGCCAGGTGCCGAGGCCGATCTTGGAAATGGGTTTGGGGGTGTCGAGCCGCACGTAACGCATGAGGCCGAACGTACCCGCGCCGCTGCGTACGCGCTCCGGTGCGGACAGAATGGCCTGGTGACATACCTCGCCAGCGACGACCGTTACCACGAGATGATCTACCGGCGCACCGGCCGGAGCGGGCTGAAGCTGCCTGTCATCTCCCTCGGACTGTGGCACAACTTCGGACCGGACCGGCCCTTCGAGCGGCAGCGCGACATCGTCCGCCGCGCCTTCGACCTCGGCATCACCCACTTCGACCTGGCTAACAACTACGGTCCGCCGCCCGGTTCGGCGGAGGAGAACTTCGGCCGGCTGCTCGCCGGCGACCTGAAGCCGTACCGGGACGAGCTGGTGATCTCCAGCAAGGCCGGTTATCTGATGTGGCCCGGCCCGTACGGCGAGTGGGGCTCGCGCAAGTACCTGATCTCGTCGCTGGACCAGTCGCTGCGCCGCCTCGGGCTGGACTACGTCGACATCTTCTACTCGCACCGGTTCGACCCGGAGACGCCGCTGGAGGAGACGATGAGCGCGCTCGACGCGATCGTCCGCTCCGGCAAGGCGCTGTACGTGGGCATCTCCAACTACGACTCGGAGCAGACCGAGCGGGCCGCCGAGATCCTCCGCGACCTGGGCACGCCGCTGCTGATCAACCAGCCGTCGTACTCGATGATGAACCGCTGGACCGAGAGCGACGGGCTGCTGGACACGCTGGAGCGCGTCGGCGCCGGCTGCATCGCGTACAGCCCGCTCGCCCAGGGTCTGCTCACCGACCGTTACCTCAAGGGCATCCCGGCCGACTCGCGGGTGCGCACGAGCGTCTTCCTGAACGAGAGCGACCTCGACGACGAGACGATGGCGACGGTGCGGGGGCTCGCCGCGGTGGCCGAACGTCGCGGGCAGACCCTTGCTCAGCTCGCCCTGGCCTGGGCGCTGCGCGACCCGCGCATGACAAGCCTCATCATCGGCGCGAGCAGCGTTGCGCAGCTGGAGGGCAACGTGGCCGCGTTGGACAACCTCGACCTCGCCGGGAACGACCTGGCCGAGATCGAGGATCTGCTCGGCTGAGTCACCAGATCCGGCGCCGTCCGGCGCGGTGGTTGCGGACACCGCACGGCCGCCCGGGCGGCGGCCCGCCGGCCCGCCGCAGTCCGACCACCGTCGCCGCGAGCAGCGCGGTGACGAGCGCCGCCGCGCCGAGAACCAACGGCCGGGAGAAGGGTCCGCCGTCGGTCACCGTCGCGACCGGCACGGCCGGCTCGTCGTCGGTGGCCGCCCCGGCGAGGGTACGCGGAGGCGAGGCGCTCGCCTTCGGCGCTGCCGACGGCGGGTCCGGCGCACCGCGTGCCGCCCGGAACACCACGTCCGAGCAGGAGTAGTACGTGTCCTGGGTGTCCGAGTTCTGCCAGATGACGTAGACGATGTGCCGGCCGGTACGCCCGGCGGGCAGCCGTCCCCGCATCTCGTACGCACCCGCGCGGATCGGCGGGTCGGTCACCTGAAGGAACGGCTTCTCCTCCAGATCCGCCCAGGTCAGCACACGCTTTGGTGAGTACGAGCCGGTGGTGACGTAGTACCGGAACGTGCCCCGGTGCGGGATGGTGGTGCGGTAGCGGAACGTGTGCCGGGCACCGGCGGTGAGCGTGGTGGCGGGCCAGTCGGCGCGCGGCAGGTCCAGTCCCCGGTACGCGGACAGCCCGCCGCTGCACAGTTCCCCGTCCGGGATGCGGTCCCGGTCCCGCCCGTCGATCCGGGCCGCCCGGATGTTGTCCCACTCGCGTACCGCCGCTCCGGCGGCGATAGCGGCCCGGCACGCGGGCGTCTGTGCCCGGCCACCCTCGGGTCCGCACGCGGCGGACCGGCTCAGCGGGCTGGTCGGCGCACCGTGTGCCACGGCCGGCGCGGCGCCCAGCGGCACCGTCGCGGCGACGGCGGCGAGCGCGGCGAGCGCGCGACGTGCGGCCATGTGATCGACCTCCCGCCAGTGGTACGGCCGCGAGCCGGCAAAGGTTCGATCCGCGCCGATCGGCCGAGGGGACATGACCGAACGGACAACCGGGGCGGCGGACGCGTACAGGGAGACCTAGAGTGACCAAACCCTGTGATCGAGGAGCGTCCCTTGCCCGAGCCGGAACCGTCCCCCGAGCCGTCCCGCGCCGCCCCCGCGGCCGGGCCCGCGCCGGGCGGCGTCCCCGCCCCCGCGCAGCCGTACCTGCTGGTGCTGCCCACCATGGAGGGCGCGCCCGCGCCGCTGCCCTGGCCGGGTGCCGAGGGGCAGCCCGGCTGGGCCATTCCGGTCACGGTGCCGCCCGGGACCCAGGGGTACGCGTTGTTCCTCCCGCTGGTCCCCGCGCCTGGCCAGCCTGCGGCGGTGCCCACCCAGGCGACGGCGCCCGCCGCCGAGCGCTCCCCGGTGGAGGGCGGCCCGACCGCTGCCGCGCCGTCCGGACCGGTCGAGGGCGGTGCGACGGCAACGGTCGATCGTGGAGAGCCCGCCGGTCGTCCGGCGAAGCCCGTCGCCGCTCCACCGGACGCCGTTCCGGCGGCTCGCCGCGAGCAGGCGGGCGAAACGTCATCACCCACCGGCGACGCGGCACCGTCCACACCGGATGCCGCCCCGGCGGCTTCCGCCCCCGCCGAGCTGGACGTCGCGGGCACCGCCGCGGCGGGTGCGGCCGCGACCGGCTCCGCTGGGACCGGTGCCGAAGCGACCCCGCGCCCCGGCGATGCCGCTCCCCGGACGGCCACCTCCGCGACTTCCGCCCCGTCCGGCGCCCCGCAGGCGCCTGCCGCTCCCCCGGGTGCACAGCCGGCCCTTGGGTCGTGGACCGCACCGGGTGGGCAGCCCGCTCCGGGCACGCCGCCTCCGCACGGCGGTGGTCCGATGGCCGCGCCGCCGTACCCCGGAACGGGGTGGAGTGGGCACCCGCAGGCGCCGACGTGGGCGCCGCGACCTCCGGTGCCGCGGACCTCGTTCCTCGGCGCGAAGTGGCCCGGCCCGAAGGCGGCGACCGGGCGGGCCGTACCGCTCGCGGTGCTGGCCGCCGCGGTCGGCAGCGCGGTGTTCGTGCCGCTCGGCCGCGTCGGCGTGGGCTGGTTCCTGGGGTGGCTGACGCTCACGCTCGCGGTGCTGCTGGCGGTCCGGTCGAAGACCGCGGACCTGCCGCGCGCCGACAAGCTCATCCGGGCCGGGTGGGCGGCGGCCGCCCTGGCCCTGATCGCCGTGCCGGCGTTCCGCAACGCCTGGTGGCTCGTGACGTTCTGCGTGCTCGGCGCGCTCGGCTGCGCCACCCTCGCGATCATCGGCGGGCGGCTGGTGCGCTCGATCCTGTTCGGCCTGGTGGCCACGCCGTTCGCGGCGTTGCGCGGCCTGCCCTGGGTACGCCGGCACATCACCGCCTCGCCGCAGGAGGCGACGGTGCGCAAGGTGACCGTCTCGGTGGTCGCCACGGTCGTGGTGCTCGTGGTCTTCGGCAGCCTGCTCGCGTCGGCCGACGCGGCGTTCTCCGAGGCGCTCGGCCAGCTCGTCCCCGAGATCAACCTCGGCACGGTGTTCGGCTGGTTGTTCCTGGCCGTGGTGGGCGGTCTGATCGCTGTCGCCGCGCTCTACACGCTCGCCGCGCCGCCGGATCTGTCCACCGTGGATCGCGCCGGTGAGCGCCGCCTCGGCCTGCTGGAGTGGGCGCCGGCCATCGGCGCGCTCGCGCTGCTGTTCGCCGGGTTCGTGGTGGTGCAGTTCACCACGCTCTTCGGCGGCCAGCGGCACGTGCAGCGGGTCGCCGGGCTCAGTTACGCCGAGTACGCGCGCAGCGGCTTCTGGCAGCTGATGTTCGTCACGCTGCTGACGGTGGCGGTGCTCGGCGGGGTGAGCCGCTGGGCCCGCCGGGAGCGGCCGGCCGAGCGGATCCTGCTACGCGTGCTGCTCGGGCTGATCAGCGCGCTGAGCGTGGTGATCGTGGCGTCGGCGCTGTCCCGGATGTGGACGTACCAGAAGGTCTACAGCTTCACCGGCGAGCGGATCTTCGTGATGGCGTTCGAGATGCTGCTCGGCACGGTCTTCCTGATGATCATCGCGGCCGGTGTCCGGTGGAAGGGCCGGTGGATTCCCGGCACCACGCTCGCGCTGGCGGTGGCAATGCTGCTGGGCCTGGCCGTGCTCAACCCGGAGGACTACGTCGCCCGCCGCAACACGCTGCGGTACGAGCAGACCGGCAAGATCGACGCGTGGTACCTGCGGGCGCTGTCCGCCGACGCCACCCCGGCGCTCGCCAAGCTCCCCGACCCGGTACGCCGGTGCACGCTGAGCTGGATCGCCGACGACCTCGCCGAACCCGACCCCTGGTACGCCTGGAACCTGGGCCGCCAGCGCGCCCGAAAGGCCCTGGAGGAGGTCGGCCCCCAGGCGGTCGGTGGCCCGAAGGACTGCCGCCGGGCCGACCAGTTCGACCTGCCGAAGACGCGGCGTCCCCGCTGACGCCACCGGCCGGGCCGCGAATCCACGCGGCCCGGCCGGACCGTCAGGCCGGGCCGCCGCCGAAGCCGATCTCGTTGCCGTCCGGGTCGTGGAAGATCACTTTGCGGACGCCGTTGTCGTAGGTCTCCCGCGCGGCCGGTGTCAGACCACGGGCGGCGATCGCCGCGACGCGGGTGTCGAGGTCGTCGACGAAGACCGTCTGCATGGCGTGACCGGCGTGCTCGGGCCGCACGTCGACGTAGAGGTAGCGATGTTCGGCCAGCTCCCACACCGCCTCGCTGTCGTTCGGCCGGAACTGCGGCGGGGCGCCGAACAGCCGCTCGTACCAGTCCGTCGCCACCGCGAGGTCGCGGACAGGGACGCCGGCGAACAGGTCGACAGTCATCCGGCCAATCTATCCGGGTCGACGTGCCCGCGCGGGCTCACGCCGTACCGGCGTTTGAACGCCGTGCTCAGGGCGAACGAGCTGCCGTAGCCGACCCGGCGGGCCACCGCGCCGACTGTGGCGCCGGGCTCGCGGAGCAGGTCGGCCGCGAGCGCCAGCCGCCAGCCCGTCAGGTACGCCACGGGCGGCTCGCCGACCAGCGCGGTAAAGCGTCGGGCCAGCGCCGCCCGGGACATCCCCACCTCGGCGGCGAGCGACGCCACAGTCCACGGCCGGGCCGGGTCGTGGTGCAGCATCCGCAGCGCGCGGCCGACCACCGGATCGGCGTACGCCCGGTACCAGGCGGGTGCGGCGGCACCCGGCCGGGCGAACCACTCCCGCAGCGCGGCGATGAGCAGCAGGTCGAGCAGGCGGTCGAGCACCGCCTCCTGGCCGGGGTCGTCCTTGACGATCTCGGCGGCCAGCAGCGGCACCAGCGGCGTGTCCCAGGACTCGCGCCGCACCACAGCGAGCGGCGGCAGCGCGTCCAGCAAACGCTTCCCGACAGTCCCCCGCACCGGGTACGTGCCGGTGAGCAGCACGGTCCGGCCGTCCGGCCCGTTGCCCCAGGTGCGTACGCCCCAGCGCGTCATCGCGAACAGCTCGCGCCCGTCCGGTGTGGTGCAGCGCTGGCCCGGGTGCACCACCACCTGCGGTGCCGTGGCCGGGTCGTCCGCCACCGTGTACGGGGCCGGGCCGCGCACGATCGCCACGTCACCGCCGGTCAGCCGCGCGGCCTCGCCCTCCTCCGGCACGATCCAGCCGTCGCCGTGCACCACGGCGACGAGCGTGAGCGGCGCCTCGTCCCGGATCAGCATCGACCAGGGCGGGGTGAGGATCGAGCGCAGCAGGAAGGCGCCCCGCGCCCGAGGGCCGTCGAGCAGGCCGGAAACGGCGTCCACGGAGACGATTGAACACAGGATCGCGCGTCCTGACCATGGGCCGTCTCACCGCGCGGCGGTTCGATGAGGACATGCGACTCGTACAACAACTGACGCTGGTCGGCGCCACAGTCGGGGCCGGGCTGATGGCGGGCCTGTTCGCCGCGTTCGCGTACGCCGTGATGCCGGCGCTGCGCGGCGCGGACGACCGCACGTTCGTGGACGCCATGCAGCGCATCAACGTCACAATCGTCAACGGCTGGTTCCTGCTGGCCTTCCTGGGTACGCCGGTGCTGGCCGCGTTCGCCGCGGTGCTGGCGTGGCGCGGGCCGGCCCGGCCGGCGCTGCCGTGGATCGTCGCCGGACTCGCGCTGTACCTGGTGATGTTCGTCGTCACCATGGCGGTGAACGTGCCACTGAACGACGCGCTCGCCGCGGCCGGCACGGCGGATCCCGCTGCGGCGCGGGAGCGCTTCGAATCCACCTGGGTCACCTGGAACGTGGTCCGGACGCTGGCGAGCACGGCCGGGTTCGGCGCGCTGTGCTGGGCGTTGGTGCTCACCGGCCGCGCCGCGTGGTCGGTTGAGTGGTTTCCAGCCGGTTGAGGGCGTTCCATCGGCCGGGTTGGCCGGGCTCGCCGCGGCTCCGGCAGGCGGGCCCGAGCCGACCGGCCCGTCGCTATGGATGCCGGTCTTCGATCAGCGGCAGGCAGCTGCCCCGGGACCGCCCACAGGAGTGCAGCAAACCCAGAGCCCTGGTCTCGGCGACCGCCGGCAATGGCGCGTCTGGCGGCCGGCGAGCGTAACCGGCGGAGCCAACCTTCCAGGCCCAACGCGGGGATCGGGGCATCAGGACATCGGCGGGCGAGATCTCGGGGTGTCGTGGAGCGCGGAGAACTCCACGATCACCCCGGTGATCTCACCCGCCACGCGATCATCCTGAGCCGGGAGGACTAGCTCAGGGAAGCTTCTGGACAATCAGCCGCCGACCCCCGCCGACAAAGGCCACCTCTTTACCGTCGGGTGAAACACTGGGCGATAACGCAGCACCCTCCGCCTCGTAAAGCCGCCGAGAATCGCCGCTGCGAAGGTCGATTTCAAAGACTTCCCCCGGACCGTTAAAGGAGACTGTAACGATCGCCTTAGTTCCCCCTGGCACGAGAGCCAGATCAGGAAGCCCATGCAACTCCGGGCCTATCTGGCCCAGCGCGCCCTTTCCTTCCGATATGGTCATCAACCGCCAGACGCGCCGCTCGTAACCGTCCAGTTGATCCGGCTGCGGCTCGTTGGTGGCAAGGAAGATAATACTTCCGTCCGCAGCGACCGAGGGCGACTTGGCTGATTTTCCCGATCGGCAGGACCAACTTCCCCAGTCTGCCAGCTGACTTCCGGCAGGTTCCCCCAGTGGTTGAATCTCCCAACAACCGTCTTTACCCACACTGAGGTAACCATTCCGGCCGTCGTCGCTCCACGTTACGTCGACCGCACTCGGCACGTCCAGGAGAGCAGCGAACACACCAGTGGTTTCCGAGTAGGAAACCAACCTTTCAAAGCCGTCACACTTCATCCCCAGCCCCAGCACCTGCGGTTTAACGGCGAACAAGAAATCGAACGAACCACAATGGTCGGGAACGTCCACGTCTGATGCCAGCTTGCGGTCTCGTCCTGCATCGCGGAGCCAAAGCTCGCTGTCCTCGGAGCCGACCTCGCGGAGGAAATAGATCTTGTCCTGCGAAACCCACGCCACATTGCCGACCCGCGATCGCTCCAACACCGACGGCGCACAACCGCCCGCAGCCATGAGAGTTGCGCACATCGCCAGCGTCGAAAATAATTTCCTCATCAGCTCACTTCTTAGGTGGAACCATCCGCAGGTTGCCGTCGCGCGTTGTACGAGTATAAGGCCCTGTACTCGGATCATACCCGTCGAGCATGGCGAGCAAGCGCACCTCGATCTTCTGCTCAGCGGTGCCGGATGCGCCGACAGGGGCGACATAATTCCATTTGGACCGGACTTTCGCGCCTATGCGCGCCCCAACGGCGTTGTTGTGCAGATCGGCATTGGAGTCTTCGGATCCCCACATTTGCCCCGACTTATCGCCATCCCGCTCGTGCGCTTCACCCAGATAAAGAGCGTCTTCGACCGTGAAGCCGTTAGCGGTCATCAGCGCCATCCAGTACGCATGCCTAAATGCGTTCCGCTCACCATTCTCCCAACCCTTAAGATCCTTCAGGTCGTCCGCGCGCTCGATTGCCTGATTTGAGAGTGCGTTAGCGAGTGCACAGTTGTATCCACCCATGTCAGCGCACCATGCGGCTTGGCGGACAGGGACGCCGCCACCACTCGGCTCATCTTCGGCATTGATGGTCGGGCCGGCCTTGACAGCGTTCGGGGCCTTTTTAGTGGCGGAGGTGGGGCGGGTGCTCTTTTTCGGCTTCGTGGTGCTCTTCTTGTGCTTGTTCCCCCAGTCGATGTTCTTCTTGGTTCCACAACCTCCCGGGCAACCACCGGCACCGCGCCCGTCCCCCTTCTTCAAGGGTCGCGGATCGTACCCACGGCAATCGAACTCCAGACAATCAGAGGGGATAAGGCCAGAGGGATCGCTCAATGTCGCAGGGCTGTTGCTTGCGTAGGCATAGGCGTTCCACTGCTGCGGATCCGCTTCATCGATCAGCATGTCGACGCTCAGGAACCGGCCGATAGCGGGATCGTATTCTCTGGCCCCTAGATGCACCAGCCCTGTGGGGTCTTGGGTCCCGCCGACGAAGCTCTTCTCAATGGGCCACTCGTCGGGCTGGGCGCCTCTGGATCCGCCGAACGGCAGCGTGCGCCGTCGAGCGACGGTGAGGCTGGCGGGATCAAGAGCAAGTTCGCTGGTGTTGTGGTGGTCAGCGACGAACCATGTCAGGCCGGTGATAGTCCGGGCGGCGATGATGGCACCGCCATGCTGATAATGGCGGATGCCCGCAACCTGATTCTCAGCGGTAAGGCGCAACTCCGTGTCACCCAGGTAAAGGGTCGTCCCCCCAGCGTCACGCCGAATCAGCCTTCTGCCGGCAGGGTCATAGACATAGCTGATGCTCTGGTCGCTCTCGGTGCTTGTGGCGAGATGGCCTTCTGCATCCCAGGTCAGAGTTTGGCTCTTGCCATCAACGATGCGGCTCGTGGTGTTGCCGGCGGCGTCGTACTCGTAAGTGTCGCTACGGACGGTTTCACCGGTGTAATCGACTTGAGCGAGTTGGTGAGGGGCAGGGCTTCCGGCAGCCGGGTAGCGATAGGTTGCCGTGGTGGTACCAGTAGCACCGAAGCTGGTTTGGCTGCGTCGGTTGCCGATGCTGTCGTAGGTCCAGCTCAACCGGTAGGGGTCGGCCCCGCCTCGTTGGGGACTTTGGCAGTCCGAGCTCACCTCGGACCACGCCTCGGTTAGCCGCCGTAGATAGTCGTACCGGAAACACTCGACCTGGTCGCGGCTGCCGCCAGTTTTTCCCGCGATGGCCGTGAGGTTGCCCGCCTCGTCGTAGGCGTATTCGTTGGTCGCTTTGTCGTCGAAGGTGTCAGGTGTTACCTGGTTTTCGGTGTCGACCTGGCGGGTGATCAGACGGCTAGTGGCCTCGTCGCGAGTATCCGTTAGACGGATTCTCTTGGTACCAGCACCGAGCAGGCGGCGGGCAATGCTGTTGTCCCAACTGTATTCCGTGGAGCTGACATAGGTGTTCACCCCGGACATAGTGCTGAGAAGACCCACATTGTTGTAGCCATAGGTGATCGTTTCGGAGGGAAGGCCGCCCGCAGCTGGCGCGACTGTGGTGGCGACTGACCCGTCCGGGTTGTAGGTCATGCCGGTGGCATAGGTTCCGGCAAGGGCCCCTTCTGCGGCGGGGACGGTGATGGTGGTACCGGTTGGGGCATAGAGGTCGGTGTAGCCGGTGACCGTCGTCGTGTAGGCGTTGGCGCCAACGTGACGGGTGGATGAAGTGAGTTGGCCCTTGGCCACGGTGTCGTAGAGGTAGGAGGCGCGTAGCGGTCCGGTGATTGAGTCGTCATGGAGTTCTTTGAGGCGACCGAGGTCGTCGTATACGCGCGCCAAGACCTCACCTCGCCCATCTTTGGTGGTAACGAGCTGACCGGCATTGTCGTAGGCAGAGGTAGTGGTGCCAGCATCTGGGTCAACGCGCTTGATCTGCCGGCCTAACAGGTCGTATTCGCTGCTCCAGGGGTTGCCGTTGGCGTCGGTCATGGTGGTCAGCCGGTCAAGGGCGTCGAAGGAGTATTTGGTTTCGTCGTAGTCACCGCTGGGTGATGAGCCCTTGTACTGTCGAAGAGCGGTCGTGCGGCCCCGAGCGTCAATGACGGCGGTGGTGGGGGTGGCACCTCCCGGTGGATCAACGGTGACACGATCCCCGCCGTAGCTGGTGACGGTCTGCCACTTGAGCACACCCCAGCGACCAGAGTGCTTCAACGGTTCTCCGGCCTACACCGTCGTAGGTCATCCGCTGCTGGGCGGCGACGCTCGCGTCTGCGAACGCGACCAAGGTGCTGGTAGGTCCTGCGGTGCCGTTGTAGAAATTGGAGGCCTTAGCCGCGAGACCACGGCCGTCATACTGCGTGTCAGCAACAGATCGCTTACCGTCAGGAGCTGTTGTTTGCGTTTGCCGCAGCCGCGCAAGCCCGTCATAGATCTCGAAGGAGCTGATCTGGTTGTTGTTCGGACCAAGAATCTTTGACTGGGTGTAGCTGGGCGCCGCCTTGGTGATCGAGTAAACATATTCCCGGTTGCCTGGGTCGCTCGTGGGACGGCCCGGCAGCCATACCTTGGCAAGCCGTCCCAAGGCGTCATAGGTGGCGGTGGTCGTCTTGTCGTTGGCGTCCGTAGTGATCCTCGACAGTCCCCGCGCCGGGTCGAGAACCGTCGTCGTTTCCTGCAGCAGCGGATTGGCGATCTTAAAGCTTTCCAACAGGCCGTTGGCACCGTGGGTGTAGGTGGTGGTGGTGGTCCGTCCGAGGGCGTTCTTCACGGTGCTGGGCCGTCCCCACGGGTCCCAGTTCGCTTCACCTCTGACGATCCAGTTGGGAGTCGTTCCGTTGTACTTGTCGGCTTCCTCGGTGCGCGTTACATCGCCGACGACTGGCAGCGCCGACAGGCTGGGGCTGCTTGCTCCGGGTTGGTCGTAGTAGTAGCGGGTGTCTCCGAGGGCGTCGGCGGGGAAGGTTGGGGTGGCTGGGCAGGACACTGCCTCGGTGTGTTGGCTGGCTTGGGGGGAGGTGAGGTAGCGCTGTTGGCGGGCGAGGAGGTCGGCTTTGCCGTCGCCGGTGATGTCGCCGGTGGCGATGAACCAGTCGGTGTCCAGACCGATGAGGCCGGTGGCCAGGCGGAAGCGGGCGGCGTAGCCGCCGGTGCCGTTGCCGGCGTAGAGCCAGATTCCGGCTTGGTCGGCGGCCATGATGTCGGTCTTGCCGTCGCCGGTGATGTCTCCCCAGCCGAAGGCTTGGCTGTAGGCGTTCCAGCCGGAGGTGCCGATCTGCGTGCCGGTGGCGACGGTGCCGCTGCCTGTGCCGGGCCAGATGTACAGCGCACCGTTGGTGTTACGTCCGAGGACGTCGCCCTTGCCGTCGCCGGTGAAGTCGCCGGGAGAGAACAGGTCGTAGTTCTGCCAGCTCGTGGTGCCGATCTGGGTCGGGTTGGACAGGGTGGTGGCGTTGTTCCACCGCCACAGGGTGCCGTCGGGCCTGGAGCCGATGACGTCTGGTTTGCCGTCACCGGTGAAGTCGCCTGGCGAGAAGAGGTCTTGGTAGGCGTTCCAGCCACTGTTACCGATCTTGACCGCGGATCCGTAGCCGCCGCTGCCGTTGCCGGGAATGAGCCACAGACTGCCGTCAGCGGGCCGTCGAGCGATGAGATCTGTTTTGCCGTCGGCGTTGAAGTCCCCGGCTGGGAAGGTCACGTCGTAGCCGGACCAGTCGGCAGCCACCACGGTGGGCAGCAGGTTGAGCGCTGACGGGCCGGTGCCGTTGAAGCGTCGCAGGTTCGGCGTGGCGTTGCTGGCGTAGGTGTAGGTGGTGCAGGTTTCGTCGGCGGGCGCGGCGGTGTCCGTGTCACCGACGTCGTCGACCTCGGTGAGGAGACCGGTGGAAGAGTTCCAGGTGTTGTTGACGCGGGTCGAGCGCCACGTGTTGGTCGACGTCAGCCAGGTGTAGGTCGATTCCTGGGCGGTGCGGGTGATATACGAGGTGTGTTTGGTGGGGATCGCCCATTCGGCGGTGAGAATCCGCTGCCCGGTCTGGTGCGACACCGGCGTGTAGATCGTCTTGGTCAGGGCCTGCCCGTTCGGGCTGGCGTACTCGATCTTTTCGTGGAGGAAGCCCCGACGCGACCAGTCGTCGTTGGACACCTGGCTGAGGGAGTTCGTAATCGACGACGCCCGGTTCTCGCCGGTGTCAGTCGAGTCGAGCCACAGGCCGCGGTAGTAGAGGTACTTCGTCTGTGTCTGCGGACCGGCGGACGGGCCGGTAGTCACGGTGACGGTGGAGTATCCGCGCCAGTCCGCCCACGACCGCTTCGGCAGGAACGACGCCCAGGTGGCTGCGCCGTTGTCGTGGCCCCACAACACCGGCGTCGACGAGCCGGCTGTGGAGTAGCTGTAGCTGGTCACGACGTCCGGTGAGCCGCCGACAAGGTCCTTCTCCGTGACGGACTTGACGATGTACTTGTGCCACCACGACCACCCTTCGGGTGCCTGCTGAGGGTAGTAGTACTGCGGAAAGCACCGCTTGGTGTTGTTGTCCGGGTCAGGGAAGGCGGTGCCGAACTGGCAGCCCGGGTCCGTGGCCTCGTACGCCACGTCGATCCGGCCACCGGTCTCGGTGTCGATCTGCGCGATGCGCCACTTGCGGGGCTTGGCCATCGTGCCGTTCGGGTCGTAGTCGGCACGCTGGTCGAACCGCACCCCGTTGAAGGTGACCGCCGGCAGCGCAATGCTGCCGCCGTTGGCCTTACCGGTACGAGTGATCGAGGCCAACCACAGCACCGGAGATGTTCCGTTGCCTGTCGCGGGGAACTGGTGCGCCAGATCCCACTGGTCCACCATGCTGTACGTGGTGCCGGTTCCGGTCCACGTCTGCGACGCGATCGAGGTCAGCCGCCTTGTCGACCAGAACGACGCCGGGCCACACGGACTCGCCGAACATGCCAGATCCCACGGAGTATCGGGCCAGTTGGTCTTGTCGTGGGTGACGCACGACGAGGTTAGACACCGATCGGCGGTGTTGAACACAATCTTGGCTGGCGCCGTCGTCGTGCCCTCGCTGCCCACGCGCAGGCCGTACTCGATCCGGTCCAGTTGCGCAGCGCGGTCGTAGGTGACGATGGATGTGCTGCCGACCACGCGCTGCCGGTTGTACTCCTTGTTGTAGTAGTACACCATCGAGTTGCCGTGGGCGTCGACGACGTAGTCAAGGTTCCACCGGTACGCCATCGCGCAACCTGACGCCGCCAACGACGCCGTCGAGAAGCACGGCTCGCCGCTGTCGTTCGACACCACCCGCTGACCCTGCACGGAATTGGTCCGCGTCGTCGTCCCTGGAAGAACGGACTGACCGAAGTAGTACTGGGTTCCGTCAGCGGTAGTGATCCGCCACCGCTCGTTGTTCCAGTTCAACGTGACGTCAGTGCCGTTGTCCGACAGCAACTCCACCTTGGAGCCGTCATCGTCAGCCAACCGCCACACTCCGTCGTCGCCCGGGACGATTTCCGTGGAACGGCCCTGCCAGGCGATTCGGGCGTTGTTCAACCGCCAACAGGCATCCGGCAACCCGTTCGCAGCCGTCCAGTACGTGGTGCCGGGTTCCCGGTCATCCCAGCACGGCCGATACGACCGCTCGATGAAGCCCGGCTGGTAGTCCCAGCCCTCCCCGAGCCACGACGGCTGCACGTTCTCCCCCGCCGTACGACCATCCACCGAACCCGAGCCGTAGCCCAACGACACCTCAGGCTCAAGCTCCCCCGGTACCGGCGGCCCAGAGATGTCGTAGCTCCACGAGAAATCCGCCGACGACCCGCCAGCCACCCACTGCGACGACGCGCTCAAATCCGTCTTCGAATAATCACCGGTGTCCGACGACGATCCCGCCGAACTTAACGCCACAACCGTCTGCTCCGAAGCACCAACCGCAGCGGGGCGGTCCAATCCGGCCGCGGCAGCTTCCTTCTCCGACAAAGCCGGCAGGTCCGGCGTCACCTCCACCTCGGCACGCACCACCCCCGCCCGGTAGTCATTGACCGTGGACAGCGGCTGCGCCTGGCGACACGCCTCCACCTCAGGCGACGTCAGGGCGCACGCTGGCAGGGACACCAACTGGAGACGGGAATCCCAGTCCGCGCCCACAACTGGACAGATGCCGTCATCGATCTCACCAGAGGTGACCGAAGCAGACGCAGAGCCGCCGTCACCTTCGTAGCTGCAACAACCTCACCGTCCCCGTCATGCTGTAGCTGCGGCGTTACGGAGAATTCAGATGTCGGCGTGTTGCTCGTCCTGTCAAAGACGCGCCTAGACGGCTGCACCGGTCGCAATAGCCGGGCCCTGAGCGCTGAACAGATTTGTGATCAAAGGGCCAAAAAGCGGCATTCCTCGACGAGAAATGCCGCTTTGCCCTGCAGCAAAACAAGGTGGAGCCGAGGGGACTCGAACCCCTGACCCCCACACTGCCAGTGTGGTGCGCTACCAGCTGCGCCACGGCCCCTTGCGGTCGCACCCGGTCGCCCGGGCACGGAGAGAACTATACACACGCCCCCCGGCATGGTCATCTCGCGGGGGTCCCCCACCGAGGGGGTCAGTTCAGCGCCACATCCGGCGGGAAGTGGGCCACCGCGGCCATCATGCCGCCCTGCCGGCGCAGCACCATCGGCCAGAGATCATCCGGCCGGTCGACGAACGCGTCACCGGGCAGGGCGTCGAACACGAACCAGGAGCCCTCCTCGATCTCGCGCTCCACCTGCCCGGCGCCCCAGCCGGAGTAACCGGCGAAGACCCGGATCCCGCCAACGGCCTCGCGCAGCTTCTCCGGGTCGACGGAGAGGTCGATCGTGCCGACCGCGCCGGAGACGCGGTGGAAGCCCTTGACCGGCCGGACGGGGTGCCGCATGCGGGCCAGGCAGATGGCCGAGTCGGGCTGCACCGGGCCGCCCTCGAACAGCACGGCCGGGTCGCGGGCCAGGTCGCTCCAGTCGCCGAGCACGTCGGCCACGGAGACCTCGGTGGCCCGGTTCAGCACCACCCCGAGGGCGCCGCCGGGTTCGTGGGCGACGAGCAGCACGACCGTACGGTCGAAGTTCGGATCCTTGAGCCCTGGTGTCGCGACCAGCAGTCGTCCGGTCATCGACTCCATGGCTCGGCCACCGATCGCCTGCCCCTCACTCTGCATGTCCGACACCCGTCAGCCGTGCGCCCGTACGGGCCCGAGGCCGTCGACCGTCCACCCTGTCAACGCCATGTCACGCACCATAGCCTGCGTCCGGCCCGCTGGTTAAGGTCTGACGGGCGGGTGATCACGACGGATCGAGGGAGGGCCGGATGGCGGCGCAGGCCGAACTGGCGGTGATCGGCGGGTCGGGCCTCTACGCCCTGCTCGACGGGGCGGAGCACGTGGTGGACACCCCGTACGGCGAGCCGTCGGGTCCGATCACCGTCGCCGAGGTGGGCGGTCGCCGGGTGGCGTTCCTGCCCCGCCACGGGCGCGATCACCGGTATCCGCCGCACCTGATCCCGTACCGGGCCAACCTGTGGGCGCTGCGGTCGCTGGGCGTACGCCAGGTGCTGGCGCCGTGCGCGGTCGGCGGCCTGCGACCGGAGCTGGGACCGGGGACGTTCGTGGTGCCGGACCAGTTGATCGACCGCACCAGCGGGCGCGCGCAGACCTACTACGACCGGGGCGCGGTGCACGTGTCGTTCGCCGACCCGTACTGCCCGGCCGGGCGGCGCACGCTGCTGGACACGGCGGCCGGGCGCGGCGTGCCGGCGGTGGACGGCGGGACCGTCGTCGTGGTCGAGGGTCCGCGCTTCTCGACCCGGGCGGAGTCGCGCTGGTTCGCCTCGATGGGCGGCACGATCGTCAACATGACCGGTCACCCGGAGGCGGTGCTGGCCCGTGAGCTGGCGCTCTGCTACACGTCCATCGCGCTGGTCACGGACCTGGACGCGGGCGTCGAGGCGGGCGAGTCGGTCACCCACGAGGAGGTGTTCCGGGTCTTCGCGGAGAACACCGACCGGCTGCGCGGGCTGCTGCTGGACGCCGTCGCCGCGCTGCCCAGCGAGCGGGAGTGCGAGTGCGGGGGCGCGTTGGACGGGATCAAGCTGCCCTTCCCGCTGCCCTGAGCGCGGGAAGCGCCCGAAAAGTCGTCTTCGGCCCGATAGATTCGGCTGGTCGGGGGACAGGGCACCGGGCCGTCTCCGGCATCCGCGTGCGGAACGGAGGCAGCCGGCGATGGCGACGGTGCGGGAGGCGACCTACGACCTGCTGCGCGCGCTCGGCCTGACCACGGTCTTCGGCAACCCCGGCTCGACCGAGGAGCCGTTCCTCCAGGAGTTCCCGGACGACTTCCACTACGTGCACGCGCTCCAGGAGGCGTCGGCGGTCGCCATGGCCGACGGCTACGCCCAGGGCACCGGCCGGCCCGCGCACGTCAACCTGCACACCGCGCCGGGCACCGGCAACGGCATGGGCAACCTGGTCACCGCCTGGCACAACCGGACCTCGCTGATCGTCAGCGCCGGCCAGCAGACCCGCGAGATGCTGCTGATCGAGCCGCGCCTGGCCAGCCCGCGAGCGGTCGAGCTGGCCCAGCCGTACGTGAAGTGGGCCCACGAACCGGCCCGCGCGCAGGACATCCCGGCGGCCTTCATGCGCGCGTACGCCTCGGCGGTGCAGCCCCCGGCCGGGCCGGTGTTCCTCTCCCTGCCGATGGACGACTGGGACCGCCCGGCCGACCCGCCGCCGCAGGTGCGTACCGTCGCCACCCGGATCGCGCCGGACCCGGACCGGCTGCGCGGCTTCGCCGAAGCGCTGGCCGCCGCCCGCGCCCCGGCGCTGGTGCTCGGCGCGGCGGTGGACCGCTCGGACGCCTGGCCGGACGCGGTAGCGCTGGCCGAGCGCCTGGCCGCCCCGGTCTGGGCCGCCCCGGCGCCGGAGCGGGCCGTGTTCCCCGAGCGGCACCCGCACTTCCGGGGCGTGCTGCCGTACGCGATCGGGCCGCTGTCGGAGGCGCTGCGCGGCCACGACGTGGTGCTGGTGGTGGGCGCGCCGGTGTTCCGCTACTACCCGCACGTGCCGGGCGACTACCTGCCCGGCGACGCACGGCTGCTGCACGTCACCGACGACCCGGACGAGGCGGCCCGCGCCCCGGTCGGCGAGAGCCTGCTCGGCGACGCCAGGCTGACCATGGCCGCGCTGCGGGAGCTGCTGCCGGCGACCGACCGGGCGGCGCCGTCACCGCGCCCGCAGCCGGCCCCGCCCGAGCCGGCCGACCCGCCGAGCGCCGACGCGCTGTTCGCCGCGCTCGCCGAGGCGTGGCCGGCGGACGGGGTGCTGGTGCAGGAGTCGCCGTCCAACCTGGCCGCGCTGCGCCGGCGGCTGCCGATCGAGCGGCCGCGCTCGTACCTGACGATGGCCAGTGGCGGTCTCGGCTTCGGGCTGCCGGCGGCGGTCGGCATGGCGCTCGCGGAACGCGACACCGGGCGTGGCCGCCCGGTGGTCGCGGTGGTCGGCGACGGCTCGTTCCACTACTCCGTCCAGGCGTTGTGGACGGCGGCGCGGCTGCGGCTGCCGCTCGCCGTCGTGGTCCCGGTGAATCAGCAGTACGCGATCCTCAAGGCGTTCGCCGAGCTGAAACACACCCCTGGTGTGCCGGCGCTGGACCTGCCCGGGCTGGACGTCACGGCGGTGGCGCAAGGCTACGGCTGCGCCGGTGAGGTGACCACGCTGGACGGGCTCGGTGCGGCGCTGACCACCGCGCTCGCCGCGGACCGGCCGACCGTACTGCCGGTGCCGATCAGCACCGACGTGCCGCGGATCCTGTGAGCCTCAGCCGGGCCGGACGGTCAGCGGGGCGCCGCTGGCGGCATCCAGCACGGCCCGGCCGCCGAGCGGCGCGTCGAGCGCGACGCTCACCGGCTTCAGCACGAGCTGCGCGGTGCAGGTGCCGGTGGAGGTGACCACGGCGCCGCCGATCACCACCACGTCCGGCCGTTCCAGCACCAGCGGGGTGGGCGGGCCGTCGCAGGCGCCGACGCCGAGCAGGTAGTCGATGCGGTTGCCCTCGACCGCGCGCAGCTGCTGCGCGGACACCAGACCGTCCGGCAGCGGCTCACCGGGCACCGCGCCGCCGGGGGCCCGGCCGGTCACCCGCGGCGCGACAGCGATCCGCGCCACGGGTACGGCCAGCTCGTCGACCGTGAACAGCCAGGCCGGCACCTCGGCGCGGCCCCGGCTGGTCCACACCGGCGCGGTGCCCAGCCGCACCTCGGTCACTGTGAGCGCGACGCACGGGGTCGGCGCCGATGTCGACACCGGGTCGTCCGGGCCGGGCCGGCCGGTCGGTGCCGGGTCCGGTGCGACAGGGCGCCCGTCGCAGGGCGGCGGATCGCCCTGGCGGAGTTGGGCGTATGCGTCGGCGGCGCTCACCAGCGGTACCCGCAGCGTGCCGTCGGGGAACCGGATCGTGCCGTCCTTCGGTACGGCGGCCGGGATCGGGATCTGGTCCCGGTACCAGCCGGCGCCGAAGGCCGTCTTCGTCTCGTCGGTGAAGCCCGGGTCGCCGGTGAGCACCGTGGGGTCCTGGAGCGGCACGTAACCGTCGCGCCAGCCCGGCCCGGGCCGCCAGCCCGCTGCCACCTCCTGCGCCCGTTCCGTGAACGCGGGCCGCTGGTCCGGGCCGGCCGGCGGGGCCGCCCCCGGATCGGCGCCGGGCGTGGCGCAGGCGGAGAGGGCCAGCAACGGGATACCGAGCAGGGCGAGCACGCGACGCATGCCAGTTGGACGCGGACCCGTCCCGGCCGGTTCCCCCGAGCTCAGTCCTCGCCGCCGAGGTCGGCCTGGTACGCCTCCCAGAGCAGGTCGGCTCCGTGGCGCCGGTGCCGGTCGAGCGCGCGCAACAGATCGCGGGTGCGGGCCCGCACCTCCGCGGCGGACACCCCGGGCCGGCGTACGGCCTGCTGGAGCGCCGCCAGCGCCGCGCTGATCGCGGCGTGCTCGCCGACCAGCAGGCGTACGCCCCGGTCCAGCCGGGGCGCGGCGCGCACCAGGTCGGCGTAGTGCCCACCGGCCCCCTCGGTGACGCGGACGTGTTCGGTGAAGCCCTGCCGGACGGGGTCCAGATCGGTGAGAAGTCGCTCCCGCCAGCGCGGCCCGGTGGCCGGCGCCCGCCCCAGGGCGCGCAGGTCACCGACGGTGCTGGGGAGCACGGCGGTCGGCTGCTGGATCGGACTGGTGACCATGGGACACCTCCCGCTGCTGGGTGCGAACCCGTATGGCGATGGTGGACCCGGTTCGAGGGCCTGTCCAGCCGTCGGCGCCGCCTCATCTGCCCCGTCTGCAACAGCCGCCCCAGCCGGTCTCAACAACCCCAGAGACGACTGTGCGCCCCGGTCCGGGTGGACCGAGGCGCACAGGTCGTGTGGTGGAGGTGCCGGGAATCGAACCCGGGTCCTTCGCCGGTTTGTCAGGGCTTCTCCGAGCGCAGCTCGCTATGCCTCTACTCGGCCCCACCGCTCACGCGAGCAAGTTGGTGTGACGGGCCCAGTCGCTGATTGATCTCGCCGCACGGACCCCGCGACCGGGTCCGATTGGCCAGCCTTCTAGCTGATGCCGGCTAACTGGGTCGAAGGCGCTCCCAGGCCGACAGACTTGCTACTCGCCTCAGGCGGCGAGAGCGAAGTCAGCGCGATTGTTCTTGGCGCTTATTGGTTTCCGACGACCGATTCTCGAGACGACGTCGGCTTCCTCGGCTCGCTTCCCCTGTCGCTGCGTACGAAGTCGAAACCAGTCACCCCCTCGTAGCGCTGCCCCTGTCGGCAGCACACCAAGCCTAACGCCTGGCGCAACCGGATTCATCCCGAGGCCCGGTCGACGCGGGCAGCCGGACGAAACCGGACGTATCACTCAGCCATGCCCTTGCCGCGCCGGCCCACCGCCCGGGCGATCTCCTTGGCGGCGTCCCGCTTGGCGAGGTCCTGGCGCTTGTCGTACGACTTCTTACCCCGGGCCAGGCCGATCTCCACCTTGGCCCAGCCGTCGGAGAAGTAGACCTGCAACGGCACCAGCGTCAGGCCGCTCTCCTTGAGCTTGCCCAGCAGCCGGTCGATCTCCAGCCGGTTGAGCAGCAGCTTGCGGGTACGCCGGGGCTCGTGGTTGGTCCAGGTGCCCTGGGCGTACTCCGGGATGTGCATGGCGTGCAGGAAGATCTCGCCGTCGCGCTCCTGGGCGAACGCGTCCACGAGCGACGCCCGCCCGGCCCGCAGCGACTTGACCTCGGTGCCGGTCAGCGCCATGCCCGCCTCGTACGTGTCGAGGATGGCGTAGTCGTGGCGTGCCTTCTTGTTGGAGGCGACCACCTTGCGACCCTTTTCCCGTGGCATCGGCGCCACCCCCTTCCTGATCGACTCGCCGGCCACCGGCCGGCGAGCGGAGATCATGCTACCGGAACCACAAGGGCCCTCCCGCGCCGTTTATTCCGGCGCGGAAGGGCCCTCGGTGAGCCGTACGAGGTGACTAGACCCGCAGGTAGAAGCGGAGCGTGACCCACGCGGTGACCGCGCTGACCACGCCACCGACGGCGGCCATCAGCGGGAAGGTCAGGAAGATCTCGGACCAGGAGATCGGGGTGATCAGACCCTCCAGGGCGGCCATCGAACTGCCGGCCGCCACCACCTTCACCCCGATCAACGCGAGCAGGCCGAGGATGGAGCCGAACAGACCGGCCACCACCGCCTCCAGCACGAACGGCGCCTGGATGAACCAGTTCGACGCGCCGACCAGCTTCATGACCGCCACCTCACGCCGCTTGCTGTACGCGGCGACCTGGATGGTGTTGGCGACGAGCAGCAGGGCGGCGATGGCCATCACGGTGGCGATCGCGAGCGCTCCGTTCTGGAAGCCGCTCAGCACGCCGAAGACCTTGTCGAGCAGCTTGCTCTGGTCGACGATCGTGTCGATGCCCTCGGTGGCCTTGTACTTGTCGTAGATCGCCTTGTACTGCTCCGGGTCGTTCAGCTTGACCCGGTACGACTCGGGAAGCTGGTCCGGCTTGACGGCGCTCACCAGGTCCGGGGCGTCGGCGTACATCTGCTGGAAGCGCTCGTACGCCTGCTCCTTGTTGACGTACGTCGAGTCCTTGACCAGCGGGTCCTGGCCGAGCTGCTGACCCAGCGCGTCGACCTGTTCCTTGGTGGCATCGGTCTTCAGGAAGATCGAGACCTCGACGTTCTCGTAGTAGAGGTCCTTCATGTCGCCGACCTTCTGGTAGAGAAGGCCGCTGCCGCCCAGCATGAACAGCGACACCGCCATTGTGATGATCATGGCGATGGTCATGGTGACGTTGCGCCACAGCCCGACCAGTACTTCGGACAGGACGTACTTCATCCGCATCGGGATATTCCTCCGGCTCTCCGGCGTGAGGTTTCGTCGTCAGGGTCTACGGACGTAGTCCGGCTCAGCCGTAGACGCCGCGGGCCTGGTCGCGCACGATGCGGCCGCTCTCGATCTCGATGACCCGGCGCCGCATCTGGTTCACGATGTTGGAGTCGTGCGTGACCATCACGACGGTCGTACCGGTGCGGTTGATCCGGTCCAGCAGGCGCATGATCTCGATCGAGGTGTCCGGGTCCAGGTTTCCGGTCGGCTCGTCGGCCAGCAGGATCAGCGGCCGGTTGACGAACGCCCGGGCCACCGCGACACGCTGCTGCTCACCACCGGAGAGCTCATGCGGGTAGCGGTGCTCCTTGCCGCCGAGACCGACCAGCTCCAGCACCTCCGGCACGACCCGGCGGGCGACCGCCTTCGTCTTGCCGATCACCTCCAGCGCGAACGCCACGTTCTCGTACGCGGTGCGGTTCGGCAGCAACCGGAAGTCCTGGAAGACGCAGCCGATGGAACGCCGGAAGTGGGGTCGCTTCCAGGAACGCATCGACGTGACGTCCTTGCCGTTGACGACGACCCGGCCCTTGTTGGGCGTGACCTCGTGCAGCAGCAACTTGATGATGGTGGACTTGCCGGAGCCGGATGGACCGATGAAGAAGACGAACTCGCCCTTCTCGATCGAGACGGACACGTTGTCGAGCGAAGGCCGGGACGCCTTCGGGTACGTCTTCGTCACTTGCTCAAGCTGAATCACGGGTCGGTAGTCTACGCGGTGTAACCGCAGAGCCAAGCCCCCAGGCCCGCCGAAGCGGTGCGCGTCATCGATTTACCCGGTCAGACCGAGATCGATGACGCGCTCAGTCCGACCGTGATCACGCACCGTCAGCGGAGAGCTGCTGCTGCTTCCGCCAGCGGATTCCCGCCTCGATGAAGCTGTCCAGGTCACCGTCGAAGACCGAGGACGGATTGCCCGTCTCCTGTTCCGTACGCAGATCCTTCACCATCTGATACGGGTGCAGGACGTACGAGCGCATCTGGTCGCCCCAGGAGCTGGTGCCGCCGGTCTTCAGGCCGGCCAGCTTCTCCTCCTCCTCCTGCCGCTTGCGCTCCAGCAGCCGGGCCTGGAGCACCCGCATCGCGGAGGCCTTGTTCTGCAGCTGGGACTTCTCGTTCTGGCAGGTCACCACGATGCCGGTGGGGATGTGGGTCAGCCGCACCGCCGAGTCGGTCGTGTTGACGCTCTGCCCACCCGGGCCGGACGACCGGTAGACGTCCACCCGGACCTCGTTCTCCGGGATGTCGATGTGGTCGGTCTGCTCGGTGACCGGCAGCACCTCGACCCCGGCGAAGCTGGTCTGCCGGCGGCCCTGGTTGTCGAACGGGCTGATCCGCACCAGCCGGTGCGTGCCGGACTCCACGCTGAGGGTGCCGTAGGCGTAGGGCACCTTCACCGTGAAGGTGGCCGACTTCAGGCCCGCCTCCTCGGCGTACGAGGTCTCGTAGACCTCGGTCGGGTAGCCGTGCCGCTCGGCCCAGCGCAGGTACATCCGCAGCAGCATCTCGGCGAAGTCCGCGGCGTCCACGCCACCGGCGCCGGCCCGGATCGCCACCAGCGCCTCCCGGGAGTCGTACTCACCGGAGAGCAGCGTGCGGACCTCCATCTCCTGGATGGCCTTGGTCAGCCCGGCGATCTCCGACTCGACCTCGGTCAGCACGCCCGGGTCGTCCTCCGCCTGGGCCAGCTCAAGCAGCACCCCGGCGTCGTCGAGCCGGGAGCGCAGGTCACCGAGCTTGGTGATCTCGCCGTTGACGTACGACAGCTGCGACGTCACCTGCTGCGCCTTGGCCTGGTCGTCCCAGAGGTCGGGCGCGGAGGCCTCCTGCTCCAGCCGGGCCTTCTGCTCGCGCAGCTTGTCGAGGTCGAGCACAGCCTCGATGTTGCGCAGCGTGGCGTCGAGTTCCTTGAGCTGTTCGGCGTAATCGGCAGCGGTCACGACAGACAAGACTACTGCGTCGTTCCGTCAACCTGTTGCAGGTGGTCAGCCGACCGGCGCGGTCTTCAGCCAGGACAGCGCCGCCTTGTGGTAGGCGACGGCGAACTCCAGCGCGCTGGCGTCGTAGCTGTCGCCTTCCTTCTTGGCGTTCTTGACCTGCTCCCGCACCGCCGCCAGCGCCTCGGTGTGGTACTCGTTCGCCGTGGCGTACAGGTTCTTGAGCTGGCTCGACGAGTGCAGGTTGCCGAACGCGATCCGTAGCGCTATCGGGTTACGGATGGTGTCCTTGCCGGGATTCTCCGCCAGCCAGCGGGAGAATGTCCGTTTCCCGGCCGCCGTCAGCGCGTACGGCTGGCTCATCCGCGGCCCGGGCTTGCCGAGTCGCACCAGACCCTTCTCCGCCAGGACCGGCAGCTCCCGGTAGACCTGGCTGCGGGTCATCGACCAGTACGGCGCCAGCCGGCGCTCAGCGGCGGCCATCAACTGGCCGCCAGTCATCGGGCCGTCGTGCAGCAGGCCGAGCAGAGCTGCTGCCGTCGGGTTGACTCCGGATTCCGCCATGCCCTCTAAGCTGCCACTTTGTCGGCTCTGGCGTCCAGGATTTGCTCATTTCGGCACCCGATGACGGGTCCGATGTGCACTGTCGGATGAGGAAGAGGGCCCGTCCCGGCCGGGACGGGCCCTCTCGAAGCGTCTCAGCCCATGTGCGGGTAGGCGTGATCGGTCGGCGGGACGAACGTCTCCTTGATCGTCCGGGGCGACATCCAGCGGACCAGGTTGTGCCAGGAACCCGCCTTGTCGTTGGTGCCGCTGGCCCGGGCGCCGCCGAACGGCTGCTGCCCGACCACCGCACCGGTCGGCTTGTCGTTGATGTAGAAGTTGCCCGCGGCGTACCGCATCTTCTCCGCCACCTGGTCGACCACCCGGCGGTCGGTCGCGAAGATCGACCCGGTCAGCGCGTACGGCGCGATCGACTCGGCTTGGGCGACCACCTCGTCGAAACGGGCGTCGTCGAAGACGTGCACGCCGAGGATCGGCCCGAAGTACTCGGTGGTGAACGTCTCGTGCGCGGCGTCGGAGCACTCGAACAGCGTCGGCCGCACGAAGTAGCCGACCGAGAGATCGGCGGTGCCGCCGGCCAGGATCCGGCAGGAGTCGTCGCCCTTGATCAGGTCCAGCGCGGTGGCGTGCCGGGCGAACGCCTTGTCGTCGATCACCGCGCCGCCGAAGTTGCTGAAGTCGGTCACGTCGCCGTAGGTCAGCGAGTCGGCGGTGGCGGCGAGCCGGTCACGCAGCCCACCCTCCCAGATCGACCGCGGGACGTACGCCCGCGAGGCGGCGGAGCACTTCTGGCCCTGGTACTCGTAGGCGCCCCGGATCAGCGCGGTGTGCAGCGCGTCCACGTCGGCGCTGGAGTGCGCGACCACGAAGTCCTTGCCGCCGGTCTCGCCGACCAGCCGGGGGTAGCCCCGGTAACGGGCGATGTTGTCGCCGACGGTCTTCCACAGGTGCTGGAACACCTTCGTCGAGCCGGTGAAGTGGATGCCGGCCAGGTCCGGGTCGGCCAGCACCACCTCGGAGACCTCCTCACCGCGCCCCGTGACCATGTTGATCACACCGGGCGGCAGGCCGGCGGCCTCGAACAGGCGCATGGTGAAGTGCGCCGCGAACTGCTGCGTCGGGGACGGCTTCCAGACCACCGTGTTGCCGAGCATGGCCGGCGCGGAGGGCAGGTTGCCGGCGATCGCGGTGAAGTTGAACGGGGTGATCGCGTAGACGAACCCCTCCAGCGGCCGGTGGTCCAGGCGGTTCCAGACGCCGGGCGAGGACAGCGGCTGCTCGGCCAGGAGCCGGCGCGCGAAGTGCACGTTGAACCGGAGGAAGTCGATCAGCTCGCAGGCCGAGTCGATCTCCGCCTGGACGGCGGTCTTGGACTGACCGAGCATGGTGGCCGCGTTGAGCGTGTCCCGCCAGGGACCGGCGAGCAGGTCGGCGGCGCGCAGGAAGATCGCGGCCCGCTCCTCGAACGGCAGCGCCCGCCACATCGGAGCGGCGTCCTTGGCGGCCTGCACGGCGGCACGGGCGTCTTCGTGGGTGGCGTGCCCGGTGACACCGAGGACGTGGGCGCGCTTGTGCGGCTGCACCACGTCGATCGACGCGCCGCCGGCCATCCGCCGCTCACCGGCGATCGTCATCGGCAGCTCGATCTGCTCGGCGGCCAGTTCGGCCAGCCGCCGCTGGAGCCGTTCCCGGTCGGCGCTGCCGGGCTCGTAGGTGTGTACCGGCTCGTTGATCGGCTCGGGTACGGAGAACACGGCGTCCATCACAGGCTCCTGGCGATCTCGACGGCGACGGCGAAACCGGACCCGCGAGCGCCGGCCGGCGGCCGGACGCCGGACACCGCGGGGTCAGCGGCGGCGGGACCTGGCCCGATTCTGTCACGAGACGCCCCCGCGGGCCGCGCCTCCCCGGTACACCGGACAGTCCCTGCCGTCTCCGTACCTTCGGCCACAGCCCACCCACAACCGACGAAACATCGGAGTACGGGGCGACCAGTCGTTGATCCTTCGGCACGCTCCATCCGAAGGCGGCCCGCGCCCCGCCCGCCCGGGCGGCGGCGGCACGCCGCGTACGCTGGATGACCGGTGACCTGCCCGGCCCGGCGCGGGGCGATCCGGCGACCGTCGAAGGGGAGACGATGAGCAACCAGCCCGGCAGCTCCACGGCCGCGGAGACGGACGAGCCCGAGGCCGTCGAGCCGTCGGCCGGCGAGACGAGCACGGACGGGGCCACGGCCACGGACGAGGCCACTGTCGCTACCGGGCGCCCGGAGTTCGCCCCCGGTGCGCTCGTGCTCGCCCTGGTCTCGATCGGGTGGCTGGCCGCCATGCTCTGGTCCACCCGCGAGGCCATCCACTCGACCGCCGCAGGCGTCACCGCGATCAGCCTCTCCGCGTACGCGCTGCCCGGCGTCATCACCGCCGCGCTGGTCACCGGCGCCACTGTCGCCCTGCTCGCGACCAACCGGCTTGGCCGCGCCACGCTTCGCTTCCTGGCCGCCGTCGGCACCGGCCTCCTGGTCGGGCTCGTCACCGCGGTGGCGATCAACCTGACGTACGCGGACAACGCCACCACTAACACCATCGCCGGCACCGCGGCGGCGGCAGCGATCATCGGCGGGGCGATGGCCGGCGCGCGCCAGGCGCGGGTGGTGGGGGCGATCACCCTCGCGACGCTCACCGCGCAGATCTTCGTGGTGCTGTTCAGCCGCGCCCGCGATCCGCTCTCCGAGCTGTTCGGCGCCGGCGAGACCCAGCAGTCGGTGCTCGACGCCGCGAAGTGGGTCTCGCGTACCGAGTCGTTGCTCGCCGGGCTGCTCGCCGGCCTGGCCGCGTACCTCTATCTCACCTGGTCCCGGCGCCCGGCGGAGCGCCGCGACGGCGTGGCGTCGCCGCTGCGCTGGCCGGCGTACCTGGTCGCCGGGGCCGGCGCGGGCCTGCTCCTGCTGCTCACCGAGGTGATCATCCGGATCGGCGGGCGCGGGCTGCTCGACCTGGCCGCCGCGCTCAGCGAGGCCGACGAGGTGGCGCAGACCGCGCTGGGCACCTCACGGGTGGACAACGGTATCTGGGTGCTCTTCGTGGGCGCGCTGACCACGCTCATCGTCTTCGGGCGCACGCTCGGCCCGCGCCCGGTGGACGACGACGAGGACGAGCCGGCGGCCTGAACCGGGGTCAGCCCGCCTCGCGCAGCAGCAGGTCCAGCTCGGTCACGTCGTACCACTCCAGCTCGTGGTCCTCGGCGCCGTCGACTGTGAACTGGGCGTCCGGGTCGCCGGCCTGGGCCTCCACCACCACGTCGACGGCCGCCGCCACGTCCTCGACCGCGTCCGCGCCGTCCACGTGCAGCGCGGCGACCGACTTCACCGGCACCGGTCCGGCCGGCCGGACCGTGCTCGATCCCAGCTCGCCGTCGACCCGGCCGACCGCACGGGCCGGCAGGTCGGCCGAGACCACCACCCGTCGCCGGGGCGCGGCGGGATCGTGCCGCAGCAGGAGCAGCGCGTCCTGGGCGGCCCGGGTGAAGGCCACGTACTCCAGCTCCTCCTCGTCGCCCTCGGCGTACCACTCGCGCAGCTCCGGGGTCACGGCGTGCGCCGTCTCGGCGCTCAGCCCCTCCTCGCGCAGCCGGGCGAGCATGGGAACGGTCGCCGGCAGGTACACCCGGACAAGCTCGTCGGTCACCGGTCACTCCCACACTCAGGCCGATCGCCGGCGGACGCCGGCTCCGGGCGCCGATCATGCCGTACGCCGAGACCGTCATACACCCGGCACCCGCGCGGGTGAAGTCTCCCGCCGGTGTGTCTCCCGAACGGGCGCGCGGCGATGTCCCCTGGTGATGGCAAACTGAAGCAAACGTAACCAACCCCGGGAGTCACACCGTGGAGTCGAGGTTCCTGCTGCTGTCCGACGTCGCGGCCGAGCTGAACGTCTCGGACTCGCAGGTCTACCACATGGTCCGCAGCGGCGAACTGCCCGCGATCAAGATCGGCGGCCGGGGCCAGTGGCGGGTCGAGCGTGCCCGGCTGGAGGAATACATCGAGCGCAAGTACGCCGAGACGGCCGAATGGGTACGCGGCAACCCGCTCGGCGAGCGCGACGAGGAGTGACCGCCCGGGGACCCCCTGCCATTGACGGCGGTCGTCCGAGTCCGGAGAATGAGAGCCTGTCGGAGGCAAACGAAGGCAAACGCAAGGATTCGAGATGGTTGACACCCGCCGTCCCCGCGCACCCCGTCCGCCGGTCCGTCTCCGGCCCGCCCCGCCGCTCGACCCGCCGTGCACCGACGAGGAACCGCTCTGGAGTCCCGCCGGTCAGCTCACGCTCGACCTGGCCGACCCGCGTCGCCGTGCCGCCGTACGCCCCGCCGGCCGCGCCCCGGACCCGGCACCCGCCTGGCCCCGCTGGTCCGGCCCCCAGGCGTCGACCCTCGCCACCGCCACACCGGAGGGAGCGCGGGCCGCGCACCGGTTCGTGCGCACCTTCCTGGAGATCGTGAACGGCTTCCGCCCACCCGGACAGATCCGACCGCTCTGCCTGCCCGAGTCGGCCGGCCCGGTGGCGGCCGAACTGACCCGCGCGGCCCGCCGGGTGACGCCGGTCCGCCGCCGTACCGCCCGGCCGGCGCTGCTGCTGCGGCGCCTGCGCGTCTGCGAGCCCCGCGCCGGCGCGGTCGAGGCCACCGCCGTGTTCGCCGGCGCCGGCGGCGCGAGCTGGGCGGTCGCGGTACGCCTGGAACGCCGCCGAGGCACCTGGCAGTGCGTCGTGCTCGACGTCCTCTGAGCCCGGCCACCGCCACCCGAGCTGGCTCGACGCGCCGCGGCCACCCGCGCCGATGTGTGAGCGGGCGCAGTCAGCCGGCTCCCCGGCTCCCCGGCCCCCGGCCCTCGGCCCTCGGCCCTCGGCCCTCGGCCCTCGGCCCTCGGCGAGATCTTGGTACCAAACGGCCCCCATAGGGGCCCTCTCCTACCAAGATCTCCACTGCTCCCACCAAGTGGAACCGTAATCTCGCCTAACGGGAGGCTCGCCGCAGGAACCGACCGAGCGAGCATCTCCGGCCCACCCCATCCTCGGGATCTTGCACTTTCAGCCCTCCGATAACGGCATTAATCGGGCACAACGAGGGCCACAACTGCAAGATCGCGCAGGGGGGAGGGTGCGCGAGAGTGGGGAGGGTGCGCGAGGGGGCGGGCGGGGACGGCGGGACGGCGACGGGCCCCGGCCGGGGAGGCCGGGGCCCGTCGGGGCGCTTGTTCGGGGTCAGTTGCCGCCGTTGGGCGAGCCGTGGCAGCGCTTGTACTTGCGGCCCGAGCCACACGGGCAGGGCGCGTTACGGGACGGGCCCTCGCCGCCGTCGACCTGGCCGGGCGCGGCCCGCCGGGCGGTGCTCGCGGCGACCGCCTGGCCGCTCGCCCCGGCCGCCGCACCCGGGGTGCGGCGCGGCGTGGAGGCGGCCGGGCGCTCCGAGGACTGCTGGCCGATGCCGAGCGCCGGGGCCTGCTGCTCGGGCCGCTCGATCACCGGGGCGCCCCGGCCGGCCTCGCCGTCCACCGACGGTGCGGAGTATTGCAGGCCCTGCTGCTGCGGCGCGCGGTTGAGACCCTTGGCCCGGATCTCCACCGGCTTCTCCAGCAGTGCCACCTCCTCGGCCTCCGGCTCCGCCTCCTCGACCTGCACCTCCAGGTTGTAGAGGAAGCCGACCGTCTCCTCCTTGATGCCGTCCATCATGGAGGCGAACATGTCGAAGCCCTCGCGCTGGTACTCGATGACCGGGTCGCGCTGGGCGTACGCCCGCAGGCTGATGCCCTCCTGGAGGTAGTCCATCTCGTAGAGGTGCTCGCGCCACTTACGGTCGATCACCTGGAGCAGGACCATGCGCTCGAGCTGGCGCACCGCCTCCTCGCCGAGGTTCTCCTCACGCCTGTCGTACGCGGCGTGCGCGTCCTCCTTCAGGCGCGCGAGCAGGAAGTCCTGGTCGATGCCCGCGCGGGAACCGACCTCCTCCTCCAGCTCCTCGACGGTGATGCCGACCGGGTAGAGCTGCTTCAGGCTGGACCAGAGCTGGTCGAGGTCCCAGTCCTCGGCGTAGCCGTCGCTCGTGGCGCCGACCACGTACGCGGTCACCACGTCGTCGATCATGTTGCGGACCTGGTCGGACAGGTCCTCACCGTTGAGCACCCGGAGGCGCTCGGCGTAGATCACCTGGCGCTGCTTGTTCAGCACCTCGTCGTACTTGAGGACGTTCTTGCGGATTTCGGCGTTCTGGCCCTCGATCTGGGCCTGGGCGCTCCTGATCTGGCGGGTGACCATCTTCGACTCGATGGGCACGTCCTCCGGAATGTTGAAGCGGTCCATCACCGCCTCGACCGCGCCGGCCCGGAAGCGCTTCATCAGCTCGTCCTGCAGCGACAGGTAGAAGCGGGACTCGCCCGGGTCACCCTGCCGGCCGGCGCGACCGCGGAGCTGGTTGTCGATCCGGCGGGACTCGTGCCGCTCGGTGCCCAGCACGTAGAGCCCACCGGCGGCGGCCACCTCCTCCGCCTCGACGTCGCACGCCTGCTTCCAGGTCGGAAGGATCTCCTCCAGCGCCTTGGCGTACTCCTCCGGCTGCTCGACCGGGTCGAGCCCACGCTGGCGCAGCTCGTTCGCGGCGAGGAACTCGGGGTTGCCGCCGAGCAGGATGTCCGTGCCCCGGCCGGCCATGTTGGTCGCGACGGTGACCGCGCCTTTGCGCCCGGCCTGCGCGACGATCTCCGCCTCCTTGGCGTGGAACTTCGCGTTCAGCACCGAGTGCGGGATGCCGCGGCGGCGCAGCATGTGCGACAGGATCTCGGAGTTCTCCACCGAGACGGTGCCGACCAGCACCGGCTGGCCCTGCTCGTGCCGCTCGGCGATGTCCTCGACGACGGCGTTGAACTTGGCCTTCTCGGTCTTGTAGATGACGTCGGGCCGGTCGAGCCGGACCATCGGCCGGTGCGTCGGGATGGTCACGACGCCGACCTTGTAGACCTTGTTGAACTCGCCCGCCTCGGTCTGGGCGGTACCGGTCATGCCGGAGAGCTTCTCGTAGAGGCGGAAGTAGTTCTGGAGGGTGATGGTGGCGAGCGTCTGGTTCTCCTGCTTGATCTCCACCCCCTCCTTGGCCTCGATCGCCTGGTGCATGCCCTCGTTGTAGCGGCGGCCGTGCAGGATGCGGCCGGTGAACTCGTCGACGATCAGGACCTCACCGTCGTTGACGATGTAGTCCTTGTCGCGCTTGTAGAGCTCCTTGGCCTTGATCGCGTTGTTCAGGTAGCCGACCAGCGGGGTGTTCACCGACTCGTAGAGGTTGTCGATGCCCAGGCGGTCCTCCACCTTGGCGACGCCGCGCTCGGTGATCGCGATGGTGCGCTTGGCGTAGTCGACCTCGTAGTCGCCCTCGCCGTCGGTGCCGGGCTGGAGCCGGGCCACCACTGTGGCGAACTCCTGGTACCACCGGGCGGAGTGCTCGGCCGGACCGGAGATGATCAGCGGGGTACGCGCCTCGTCGATCAGGATCGAGTCGACCTCGTCGACCACGGCGAAGAAGTGCCCGCGCTGGACCAGCTCGTCCTTCGACCAGGCCATGTTGTCGCGCAGGTAGTCGAAGCCGAACTCGTTGTTGGTGCCGTAGGTGACGTCGCACTCGTAGGCCGCGCGGTGCTCGGTGGCGGGCCGGTTGGGCAGCACCACGCCGACGCGCAGGCCGAGGAACTCGTGGACGCGGCCCATCCAGGCGGCGTCGCGCTCGGCCAGGTAGTCGTTCACGGTGATCACGTGCACGCCCTTGCCGGCGAGCGCGTTCAGGTAGACCGGCATCACCGAGGTGAGCGTCTTGCCCTCACCGGTCTTCATCTCGGCGATGTTGCCGAAGTGCAGCGCCGCGCCACCCATCACCTGGACGTCGTAGGGGCGCTGGCCGAGCACCCGCGAGGCGGCTTCCCGGCACACCGCGAACGCCTCGGGCAGCAGGTCGTCGAGGGTCTCGCCATCCTCGAGCCGCTCCTTGAACTGGTCGGTCATGCCGCGCAGCTCGTCGTCGCTGAGGTTGACGTAGTCGTCCTCGATCGAGTTGACGGCGGCAGCGATGGCCTTCAGCCGACGCACCATGCGGCCCTCGCCGGCGCGAAGGAACTTTTCCAGAATCGACACGGATCAACGCTCCCCTAGACGGTCTCGAACCATCGTAGGCGCTCCGACGCGACGATGGTCACTGGTGGCGGCGGTCCGGGTTCCGGAACCCGACATAACACCGCGACCGTGCGCCACCGGCCGCTAATCGGGTTACGCCGTGCGCGAACGATCCGGCACGATGGCTCGAATGGAGCCTGTGGAGATCATCGAGGACGGCCTGCTGCTGCGCCCGTGGCGCGCGGAGGACGCCGACGCGGTGTACCGCGCCTGCCAGGATCCGGACATCCAGCGCTGGACCACCGTACCTCGCCCGTACCTGCCGGAGCACGCGACCGAGTTCGTCACCACGATCAGCGCCACCGCCTGGGCCGAGGGCACCGCGGCGCAGTTCGCGGTCTGCGACGCCGGCACCGGCGAGCTGCTCGCCTCGATCGGGCTGGTCTCCGTCGACAGCGCGCGGGACTCGGCCGAGGTGGGCTACTGGACCGCGCCGTGGGCCCGGAGCCGGGGCGTCGCGGTACGCGCCGTCCGCGCGCTCGCCCGCTGGGCGTTCGACGCGCTCAAGCTGCGCCGGCTCATCTGGCAGGCCGAGATCGGCAACCACGCCTCCCGGCTGGTCGCGCTGCGCGCCGGCTTCCGGATCGACGGTGAGCTGCGGCTGGCCCACCCCAGCCCCGGCGGCCGGCCCGAGGGCTGGATCGGTTCGCTGCTCCCCGGCGAGGTCGCCGCCGCCGGTGACCCGGTCCCGTACGGCCCGGACACGCTCCAGGCCCGCCGCGCGGCGGTCTTCGGCCGCCCGCAGCCGGTCCTGTTCGCCACCGCCGGGGACACCGAACTGCGGCTGCGCGCGCTGGAGGAACGCGACCTGGCCGCGGTGACCCGCACCTGCCAGGACGAGCAGACCGTCCGCTGGACCACGGTGCCGCACCCGTACCGGCCGGAGCACGCCGAGGGCTTCCTGCGCGACCTGGTGCGCCCGGCCTGGGCCCGGGGCACGGCCGCGACGTTCGCCGTCGCCGACCCGGACGACAACTACGTCGCCTCGATCGACCTGCGCCTGCTGCCGAACGATCCGCTGGTGGCCGACGTGGGCTACATGACCGCGCCGCACGCCCGCGGCCGGGGTTACCTGCCGGCCGCGCTCGCCGCTGTCTGCGCCTGGGGGTTCACCACGCTCGGCCTGGCCCGGATCGAGTGGCGGGCGAACGTCGGCAACACCGCCTCCCGCCGGGCCGCCGAGAAGGCCGGCTTCACCGTCGAGGGCACGCTGCGCGGCGGCGTCCAGCACCGCGGCGAGCGGCAGGACGCGTGGATCGGCGCCCTGCTGCCAGGCGACCTGGCATGACCCCGGAGACGATCGAGGGGTACGGCGTACGGCTGCGGCCGTGCCACCTCGCGGACGTGCCCGAGACGGTGGCCGGGTGCGCCGATCCGGAGACCCGCCGGTTCATGCCCCTGCTGCCCGACCCGTACGACTCCGAGGCCGCCCGCTGGTGGATCACCGAGGGCGCGCCCGCGGTGCGGGCGGCGGGCGGCGCCGCGTACACGATCGCCGACCCGGCGACCGACCGGCTGCTCGGCAGCATCGGGCTGACCCGGCTCAGCGCGGAGCGGGCCACGTACGAGATCGGCTACTGGGTGGGACCGGCGGCGCGCGGCCGGGGCGTGGCGAGCGCCGCCACCCGGCTGCTCACCGAGCGGGCGTTCGCCGCCGGGGCGGCCCGGCTGGAGTTGCTCACCCGCGTCGAGAACGTGGCGAGCCAGCGCATCGCACTGGCCTGCGGTTACCGGCACGAGGGCGTACGCCGGGCGGCGGGCGTGGACGGCGACGGCGTACGCCAGGATCTGATCGCCTGGGTGCGGCTGGCCGACGACCCGCCCGGGCCGGTCACCCGCCTGCTGCCGGACCTGCCGGACGGCCGGCTCACCGACGGCGTGGTGACGCTGCGCCCGGTGGAGCCGGCGGACACGGACGCGTTGTTCCGGCTGCACTCGTTGCCGGAGGTGGTGGCGAACCGGGTGCCGCCGGTGACGCCGCAGCGGGCGGCGCTGGCGCGCCGCTGCCGGCTGGCGGCGAGCCGCTGGCTGGCCGGCGAGGCCGCCGACCTGGCGATCCTCGACGCGGCCACCGGCGCTGTCGTCGGCGGCTGCGCGTTGTTCTACGACGAGCCGGCCACCGGGCAGGCCATGATCGGCTACAGCCTGCTGCCCGAGGCGCGCGGACGCGGGTTGGCGGCCCGGACGGTCCGGCTGGTCGCGGGATGGGCGTTCGGTATCGGGGTGGCCCGGCTGTGGGCCGGCACCAGGCCGGACAACGTCGCCTCGCAGCGGGTGCTGGAGCGGGCCGGCTTCCGGCGGGAGGGGTTGTTGCGCGGCCGGCTGCCCGGCCCGGACGGCGTCCGCGTCGACTCGGTGGTCTACGGCCGCCTGGCCACCGACGAGAACTGAGGACGGACCCCTGCGCGGGGCCCGTCCTCGCCGGTCAAGGGGTCACGCGTCGAGCTGGATGATCCCGTAGTCGTACGCGTGCCGCCGGTAGACCACGCTCGGGCGGCCGGACTCCTTGTCCTGGAACAGGTAGAAGTCGTGGCCGACGAGTTCCATCTGGAACAGCGCGTCATCGACGGTCATCGGTTCGGCGGGGTGGACCTTCGCCCGGGCGATGTGCCACGGCTGGTCGTCGGGTTCGCTGTAGCCGCTCTCGTCGGGGCGTTCGGCCACCGCCGTGGCGGTGCCGCGGCCGTCGAGCGCCGCCAACCCCGGGCCGTCGAGATCGGCCACCGGCAGGCCGGCTGTCGCGGCGGCCACGGAGATCGGCGCGTGCCGCCCGCGGTGCACCCGGCGACGGTCCGCCGCGCGGCGGAATCGCGTGTCCAACTTGGCGATTGCGGCGTCGAGCGCGCTGTAGAAGTCGTTCGTGCAGGCCTCGGCCCGGATCACCGGGCCGCGCGTCACGCACGTGATCTCCACCCGCTGGCAGGTGTCCGCCTGGCGTGGATTGCGCTCGTGGAACAACTCGACGTCCACGCGAATGAGCTTCTGGTCGTAGCGTTCGATCTTCGCGAGCTTCTCGGCTACGTGCACCCGGTAATGGTCCGGCACTTCGACGTTACGGCCCTTGACCACGATGTCCACGTGACCTCCCTTGTTCGGACGGTCGTTCGGTCCGGATCAGATCCGGTCGACGCACCCGGGAGGGCCCCGCTCGGCGTCGACCGGTTTGTTCGGCTACGCCTCCTTCCAATGCCGGGGGAAGGTTGGATCCTCACTACCCCCGACACCGAAACGCTAACTCCTGTACGGCCACCCGTCACCCCTGGTTGCCGAAGGTGGTCGCGAAATTTAACAGCTCATACACCATGGGGTGAAACGGATACACGAAGCGTCACCGACGGTGCCGCTTTTGCGTTGCGGCGAGCACCGCCGCGGCCTTTGGCGTCATTCCCGCGCGGTGCAACATCCGGCTCACCGCCGCGAGCGTGGCGCCGGTGGTGACGATGTCGTCGAGCAGCACGACGCTCTCCCCCGGCCGGTGTCCGGTGAGCGGGCGGCGCAACCGGAACGCGGTCTCGGCCGCTGCGGCCCGCCCGGCGCTGTCCAGCGCCACCGAGTCGGTGCGGGGCAGCGCGCGGAGCGGGTGCAGCACGCGTACCGGCCAGCCGGCCGCGCGCAACCGGGCCGCCGCCGGCCGGACCAGCCGGTCGAGGTGGTCGCCGTAGCGGGCCCGGGCGGCGCGGGCGGTGTCCGGCACCGCCACCAGCGTCACCGGGCCGGGCGGCCCCGCCGCCGCGGCGACCACCTCGGCGAGCAGCGCACCCAACGGCCGGGCCAGCCCGTGCCGGCCCCGTTCCTTGTACGCCAGCAGTCCCTCACGCAACGCGCCTCCGTACGGGCCGAGCGCGACGCAGGGCGGCAGGCCGGGCGGGGCCGGATCGGGCCGGGCAGGGGCGGGACGCAGCGACTCCAGCTCCCGCACGCATCCGGGGCAGAAGCCCTGCCGCAGCCGTACCGACCCGGTGCCGCAGCCCGCACACCCGGCGGGCAGCACCAGGTCGGTCAGGTCCGACCAGAGCCCGCCCAGGTCACGCACGGTGGCTCAGTAGAGGAAGAACGGTGCGGTCGGGTTGGTCGCCCGGCTGCCCGACGGAACGTCGAGCACCTGCTCCCGCTTGACGTAGTCGAACGGGTTGTTCCGCCAGGCCGCGCCGTCCGTCTCGAACATGAACGAGAACGCGGCCAGGCCGCGGTCGCCGCCGCCCGGATACCCGGCGAGCTGGGTCACCGCCGCACCGATCTCCACCGCCAGCGGGGTCTCCCACGCGCCGTCGACGCTGAGCTGGTGGATCGCCGAGCGCCGGTCCGCCTCGTTGCCGGCCAGCGCCAGCTCGTTCTCCGCCACCCAGTCCACCACAGTCACGCCGGTGAGCAGCGTGGTCACCCGGCGGGGCTGCCCGAGGCTGACCACGCCGCCGTCGACACTCACCGCCGCGACGAAGACCGCGCCGCCGGAGGCCAGCGCGATCCGGTGCCCGTCGAGGGAACCGGCGACGGCGGTGACCGGCCCGGGAACGGACAGCGGGATCTCGCTCGTCCGGCCCGCGCCGTCGAACCGGTAGAGCCTGCCGTCCGCCGCCACCAGACCCGCCGGGCGGGCCTTGTTCAGCGACCGCAGCCAGGTGGGACGGCTCATCGTCCGGAACGTACGGTCGCCGGGGTTGAGTGTCGTGACCGGATCCGGACCGGTGCCCACCTTGAGCCGCCTGCGGTTGTCCGACCCGGTCACCACGAGCGCGGCGAGCACCTGGTCGTCGGCGCGGGCGAGCGACGCGGAGACCACGTTGCGGTTCTCCGCGGGCGGCAGCGGCACGGCGGCCCGCGACTCGTTGCCGAACGCCAGAGGACGGACGGCGCCGTCGTAGACGGCGAACCGCATCGGATCGCCGCCGCGTGGATAGGCGGCGGTGGAGACGCGCTCGCGCCGCAGGTCGACGGTGAGCCGCTTCTGGTTCTGGATCTTCAGGTCGACCTGGCCGTCCAGGTCCGACAGGGACCACGCCAACTGGGTGCCGAGCCGGGTCAGCCGCTGCTCGTTGGCGCCCGGCATGTTGAGGTTGATCTCCCAGTGGCCGTCCGCGCCGGTCGCGTTGTTGATCAGCTGGGTGCCGTCGGGCAGCCCTGTCACACCGGGGGCCAGCCAGTCCGACGGGCGGTCGGCCAGCCACTTCATCACCTCGGTGATCCGGCGCTCGGTCGGCGCCGACGAGGGCAGGTAACGCTGGTCCGGCACCAGCCGGGTCAGGTCGGTGTTCCAGAAGTAGACGGTGCGGGGACGGTAGTACTCACGCATCGCCGAGTCGCTGGCCAGCAGCACGTTCGGCAGCTCGGTGATCAGCAGGCCGGTACCGGCCGGTTCGGCCCGGCGCAGCTCGAAGACGTACTGCGTCTCGCTCGCCACCGGCGGGCCGAGCGTGCCGTCGGCACGCAGCACGCCCACCTGCTGCACCTTGAGCGTCACGGTGCTGGTGCCCTGGTTGTTGGGCGGCGTGCTCTCCGGCTTCTCCCGCAGCCGCACCACCGTCAGCTCGACCTCGCTGGTCTGCGGCTTGCCCGGCAGCAGGTCGCGGGCCTCCGCGGCGAGGAACTTCCGGGCCCGGGCGTACGCCTGGTCGCGTTCCCCCGCGGCGGCGGCCCGCAGGTAGTTCTCGATGAACGGCACCGGCTCGCTGCTGTCGGCCGGTTCGGGCGGCCGGGCCGGGCTGCCGTTGAGCGCCCCGGACTCGGCGGCCGGCACCGAGCCGTCCACCTGCACGTCGGTCTGGTGCGGGATGCCGCATCCGGCGAGCGCCGCCGGCAGCAGCGCGCCCGTCAGCAGCAGGGCCAGGACGCGGCGGTTCACTGCCGCGCCTCCGCGTGGTCGCCGCCGGCCGGTCCGGCGGTCAGCGCCGCGACGCCACCGCCCGGCCCGATGGCGGGCAGCCCGCCGTCACGGGGGCCGCCGAACGGCACGGTGGCGTCGGCCGGCACCAGCCGCAACGGGGAGGTGGTGAGCCGGTCCCCGGCCCGGGCGGGCAGGGTGAGCCGGAACTGCGCCCCCTGGCCCGGCGCGCCCCACGCCTCCAGCCAGCCGCCGTGCAGGCGGGCGTCCTCCAGGCTGATCGACAGGCCCAGCCCGGTGCCGCCGGTCTGCCGGGCGCGCGACGGGTCGGCCCGCCAGAAGCGGTTGAACACCAGCTTCTCCTCCCCCGGCTTGAGGCCCACGCCGTGGTCCCGCACGGTGATCGCCACCGCGCTCTGGTCCTGGCCCAGGGTGATCCGTACCGGCTTGGCCTCGCCGTGCTCGACCGCGTTGCCGACCAGGTTGCGCAGCACCCGCTCGACGCGGCGCGGGTCGACCTCGGCGATCACCGGAGTGTCCGGCAGGTCCAGCTCGATGGTCACCCCGACCCGCTCGGCCAGCCCGGCCAGCCGCTCGGTCACCCGGTGCACCACCGGCACCAGGTCGGTCGGCTCGCTGTCCAGCACCGCGAAACCGGCGTCGAACCGGCTGATCTCCAGCAGGTCGGTGAGCAGTTCCTCGAACCGGTCCAGCTCGGCCTGGAGCAGCTCGGCGCTGCGGGCCACCGCGGGGTCGAACTCGTCGCGCTCGGCGAAGATCAGGTCGGCGGCCATCCGTACCGTGGTCAGCGGTGTCCGCAGTTCGTGCGAGACGTCGGAGGTGAACCGGCGTTGCAGGCGGGACATCTCCTCCAGCCGGAGGATCTGCCGTTGCAGGTTCGTCGCCATCTGGTTGAACGAGGCCGCCAGCAGGGCCAGGTCGTCCTCGCCGGAGACCACCATGCGCTGGTCGAGCAGGCCGGCGGAGAGCCGCTGCGCGGTGCGCGCGGCCACCCGTACCGGCGTCACCACCAGGCGGGTGACCAGCGCGGCCAGCAGGCCGAGCAGCAGCACCAGCGCGACGCCGGTCGCGACCACGGTGGCCCGGGCGTCGGCCGCCGTCGCGTCCTGCCGGGCCAGGGGTACGAGGTAGTAGAGCTCGACCTGCCCGAACTTGGTGGGCACCGGGGAGCCGTAGACCAGGTATTTCGTCCGCTCGCCGCCGAGCGAGCCGGTGCGGATCTGGTGGGCGACCTTGCCGGAGGCGACCGTGGCCCGCAGTTCGTCGCCGATCACCGCGCCCACCGGCACGTCGGGCGTGGTACGCGGCTCGATGAACTCGGCGAAGTTGTCGGCGGTTATCGCCACCACCACGCCGCTGGTCTGGGTGGGGTCTCCGCCGGCCAGGTAGTTCACGGTGCCGTCGATGGTGTTCTGGAGCTGCGCCTCCTGCGGCTGGCTGTAGAGGTTGAACTGCTTGGCCGCGTACTCGCTGCCGTTGCTCAGCCGCAGCCGCACGTCGGTCTCGGCGTTCTCCAGCAGGATGCTCGTGATCTTGTCGGCGATCAGATAGGCGAAACCGCCCACCAGCAGACTCGACGCCACCAGCGTGATGGTGACCACACGGACCTGGAGCGACCGCCGCCACGCCTGGTGCACCGCCGCCACCAGCCGGGCGACCCGGCCGGTCAGAGCCAGCCAGAGCGCCCGCACGGCGTGGAGCCGGCGGGGCGCGGCGGGCGGCGACTCGGGCAGCGGGGTCAGCACAGTGCTGACCAGGCTATCCGGTGCCCGCCTTGTAGCCCACGCCCCGGACGGTCAGGATGATTTCGGGTCGCTCCGGATCCGGCTCGATCTTGGCGCGCAGCCGCTGGACGTGCACGTTGACCAGGCGGGTGTCCGCCGCGTGGCGGTAGCCCCAGACCTGCTCCAGCAGCACCTCGCGGGTGAAGACCTGACGCGGCTTGCGGGCGAGCGCGACCAGCAGGTCGAACTCCAGCGGCGTCAGCTTCACCTCCTCGCCGTCGCGGCTGACCGTGTGCGCCGGCACGTCGATGGTGATCTGGTTGCCGGGCGGGCCGATGGTCAGCATCTCCGGCGCCACGTCCTCGCCCCGGCGCAGCCGGGCCCGCATCCGGGCCACCAGCTCCTTGGGCTTGAACGGCTTGACCACGTAGTCGTCGGCGCCGGACTCCAGCCCGAGCACCACGTCGACGGTGTCGCTCTTGGCGGTCAGCATCACGATCGGCACGCCGGACTCGCCCCGGATGGCGCGGGCCACGTCGATGCCGCTCATGCCCGGCAGCATCAGGTCGAGCAGGACGATGTCGGGTCGGTTGTCGCGGAACGCGGCCAGCGCCCGTTCGCCGTCCGCGACGAAGGACGGCACGAAGCCCTCGCTGCGCAGCACGATGCCGAGCATCTCGGCGAGGGCGGGGTCGTCGTCGACCACGAGTACCCGGGCTCTCATGGGGTTTATCGTTCCATCCCCGTTCGTCTGGAGTGTTCGGCGTCTCCACGAGACCGTAGCGCCGAGCGGCCCCGTGCACCACAGCAAGTCGGCATGGCCGCCCAGCGTGGCGCGCCGGGCCGGACGGGTCCACCGGATGCGGACCCGCCGTGCAACCATGATCCCCCGGGCGTCGCCCCGCCCGCCACCTCCGCTCGCCCGCCCAGGAGTACGCGTGCCCGACGCCGGCCCGACCGCGGTGCTGCCGCGCCGTCCGCTGACCGTCGGCGAACTGCTCGACGCGGCCGTGCTGCTGCTGCGCGACCAGGCCCGGGTGCTCGTCCCGCTCGCCCTCCTGCTGGCCTTCGCCGAACAGGCGGTGCTCCATCCGCTGCGGATGCTCGCCGGAACCGAACCGCCGTACTGGTGGCCGGCGGAGTTCGGCGACTCCCTTCCCGGGTACTGGCTGCTGCTGGCGGCCGGCGCCGGGACCGAAGCCGCGATCGTCGCGCTGCTCGGCGCCCCGGCCGCGCGCGGCGCCGGCGGGGCGCTGCTGGGGCGCCGCCCCGGGCCGTGGGAGCTGCTGCGCGGGGCCCGGCTCGGCGTGGCACTGCCGGCCGCCGTCATGGTCGGGCTGACCGTCACCGCCGCCGGGCTGACCGGGCCGGGCTGGTTCCTGGCGTACGCGCTGCTCGGCCTGGTGGTGCCGGTGCTGGTGCTGGACGGGGTGCCCGCGCACCTGGCGCCCTGGCGGGCGGTACGCCTGGCCGGCCGGGTCAGCGCGCGGGCCGCCGCGATCCGGCTGCTGGGCTACCTGGGCTGGTGGCTGATCCGGCTCGGCATCGGGCTGGGCCTCTACCAGGGCCTGGGCATGCTGGGCCTGTTCGACGTCTCGGCCTGGGCGCTGCCGGTGACGATCGCCGCCTTCACGGCGGTGAACGCGCTGGCGTACCCGGCGCTGGCCTGCCTCGACGCGGTGCTGCACCTGGAGACCCGGATCCGCACCGAAGGGCTGGACATCCGGCTCTCCCGCGCGCCGGCCGGCGTACCCGATCCGGTCCTGCTGGCGGCGTACCGGTGAGCCGGTGGTGGACCGAGACGGTCGCGGCCCTCGGTGACGTGGTGCCGCTGCCGCTGGCCGCGCTGATCCTGCTGGGAGTCGCGCTGCTGGTGGCGCTGGGCTGGTATTTCTTCCCGTCCTGGGTGCCCCGCCGGCTACCCCGGTTCAGTCTCCCCCGGTGGCGGCGCCCACGGCTGCCCCGGCTCCGCCTGCCCCGGTTCCGGCGGCGCGCCCGCCGAACCCGCACCGACCCGCCGGCCGTGCGCCTGCCCGCGCCCCGCGACCCGCAACCCGCGCCGGCCGTCGGGCTCGGGCTGGCGGACCGGCTGGCGGCCGAGGGCCGGTACGCCGAGGCGGTCCGGGAACGGCTGCGCGAGATGGTCCGGCTGCTGGTCGTCCGGCACGTGGTGGAGCCCCGCCCCGGGCTCACGGTCGTCGAGCTGACCGAGGCGGCGGCCCGTACCCGGCCGCAGGTCCGGCCGACGCTGCACGCGGCCGGGGCGATCTTCTCCGACCTCTGGTACGCCCAGCGTCCCGCGACCGCCGCGCACGACCGGCGGATGCGTGAACTCGCCACCGACCTGAGCCGCGAGCTGACCGGGGAGGAGCCGCGGTGACCGCCACAGCCGTACCGGAGACCGCGACGACGGCGGACACGTCCGCGCCGCGCCGGCGTACGTACCGGCTGCTCGTCCCGCTCGGGCTGGCCGTGCTGCTGATCGTGACCACGCTCGTGCTGCGCGCGGTCGACCGGCCCGACGCCGACGAGCCCGGCTTCCTGTCCCCGGTCGCCACCGACGCCGACGGCGCCAGCCGGCTCGCCGAGGCGCTACGGACGCAGGGCGTCGCGGTGCGCCGGGAGACGGACCTGGCGGCGGCGCTGCGTACCGCCGGGGCCGAACCGACCACGCTGTTCGTGCCCGCGCCCGCCCTGGTGCACCCGGACCTGCTCGACGGGCTGACCATCCTGCCGCCCGGCAGCCGACTGGTGCTGGTGGAGCCCTCCCGGCGGGTGCTCGCCGAGCTGGACACCCCTGTCGAGCCGGCCGGCGGACGCTGGGCCGCCCGCGCGGTGGCGCCGGACGCCGGCGGCAGGCCGTGCCCGCTGCCCGAGGCGGTCCGGGCCGGCACGGCCGCGATCGACCTCCAGCGTTACGCCGGACCGGCCGAGGTGGACCACTGCTACGGCGGTGCGCTGCTGCGCGTTCCCGGCCGGGTCGAGGTGGTGCTGGCCGGCGCCAGCGACCCGTTCCGCAACGACCGGATCGGCGAGTGGGGCAACGAGGCCCTCGCCACCGGCCTGCTCGGTGGCGACCGTCCGCTGGTCTGGCTCGACCTGCCCGAGCCGGTGCCGGCTCCGACGCGCCCGAGCTGGTCCCCGGAACCGTTCACCGAGGAGCCCGCCTCGGGCGGCGGCGGCCGGTCGGAACGGCCCGACCCGCCCGAGCGCGCCGACCCGCCGCGGGAGAACCCGCTCTGGGGCGCCTTCCCGCAGTGGTTCTGGGCGCTCCTGGTGCAGCTCGCCCTGGCCGGCCTGCTCGTGGTGCTGTGGCGGGCCCGCCGGCTCGGGCCGCCGGTGTCGGAGCCGCTGCCGGTGACCGTCCGGTCCGCCGAGACGGTACGCGGCCGGGCGCGGCTCTACCGCCGGGCGGGCGCCCGGGACACCGTCGCCGGGACGCTGCGCGCCGCCGCGCTGGACCGGCTGCTGACCCAGCTCAACCTGCCCCCGGGCACGCCCGACGACGAGGTGGCCGCCCGGGTTGCGGAGCACGCCGGCGCCGACCCGGAACGGGTGGCCGACCTGCTCTACGGCCCCGCCCCGGAGAAGGACCGCGAGCTGCTGGAGCTGGCCCGCGAACTGGACGCCCTGACCCGTACCCTGGCCCCGCATCCGAGCGAAGGAGACCCCCGGTGACCGGACCCGTCACGACCACCGCCCCGTCCGGCGCCCGCGCCGCCCTGCACCGGCTGCGCGCCGAGGTCGCCAAGGCCGTCGTCGGGCAGGACGCCGTGGTCACCGGCCTGGTGATCGCGTTGCTGTGCCGGGGGCACGTGCTGCTGGAGGGCGTACCGGGGGTGGCCAAGACGCTGCTGGTGCGGACGCTGGCCGCGGCGCTCGACCTGGACGCCAAGCGGGTGCAGTTCACCCCCGACCTGATGCCCGGCGACGTCACCGGCTCGCTGATCTTCGACCAGCGCACCGCCGCGTTCACGTTCCGGGAGGGGCCGGTCTTCACCAACCTGCTCCTCGCCGACGAGATCAACCGCACCCCGCCCAAGACGCAGTCGGCGCTGCTGGAGGTGATGGAGGAGCGGCAGGTCTCCGTCGAGGGCGAGCGCCGCCCGCTGCCCGACCCGTTCATCGTCGCGGCCACTCAGAACCCGGTCGAGTACGAGGGCACCTACCCGCTGCCCGAGGCGCAGCTCGACCGTTTCCTGCTCAAGCTGACGGTGCCGCTGCCGGAGCGGGAGGAGGAACTGGGCGTGCTGCGGGCGCACCACGCAGGCTTCGACCCGCGCGATCTGCGTGCCGCGGGCGTACGACCGGTGGCGAACGCGGCGGACCTGGCCGCCGCCCGGGCCGAGGTGCGGGCGGTGCACGTGGCCGAGCCGGTGCTCGGCTACATCGTGGACCTGTGCCGGGGCACCCGGTCCGCCCCGGCGCTGGAGCTGGGCGCGTCCCCCCGGGGCGCCACCGCGCTGCTCAACACCGCCAAGGCGTGGTCCTGGCTGGCCGGGCGCGACCACGTCACCCCGGACGACGTGAAGGCGGTCGCCCGGCCCACGCTGCGGCACCGGCTGCGCCCGCGTCCGGAGGCGGAACTGGAGGGCGTGACCGTCGACGCCGTGCTGGACTCGGTGCTGGCCACCGTGCCGACGCCGCGATGACCTGGCGGGCGGGTCTGCTGCTCGGCGTGGGCGCGCTGACCCTGCCGGCCTGGCCGGCGCCGTTCCTCGGCGTCGCCGTGCTGACCGCGGCGGTGCTGCTGCTGGTGCTGCTCGACCGGGCGATGGCGGTCCCGCCGGACGCGCTCACAGTGACCCGGTCCGGCGAGCGGACGGTCCGCCTCGGCGGCACCGCCACTGTCACGCTGCACCTGGCCAACCCGACCGACCGCACGCTCCACGCCCAGGTGCGCGACGCCTGGGTGCCCTCGGCCGGGGCGCGCCCCGACGTGCCGCCGGACCGCCTGCTCACCGTGCCGCCCGGTGGCACCGCCACGCTGCCGGTCCGGCTCACCCCGACCCGGCGCGGCGACCGGCCGGCGGTGGCGCTGACCGTACGCTCGCTCGGGCCGATGCGCCTGGGCGCCCGGCAGCGCGCCGGAGCGCCCGCCACACCACAGTGGACGCTGCGGGTGCTGCCCCGCTTCGACTCCCGCCGGCATCTGCCGGAGAAGCTGGCCCGGCTGCGGGTCATCGACGGTGTGCAGGTGACCCGGGGGCGTGGGCACGGCACCGAGTTCGACACGCTCCGCGAGTACGCGGTGGGCGACGACGTCCGCTCGATCGACTGGCGGGGCAGCGCCCGCCGCGCCGACGTGCTGGTGCGCACCTGGCGCCCGGAGCGGGACCGGCGCCTGGTCTGCGTCCTGGACACCGGCCGCACCTCGGCGGTGCGCCTCGGCGACGAGCCCCGGCTCGACACCGCCATCGACGCGGCCCTGCTGCTCACCGCGCTGGCCGCCCGGGCCGGTGACCGGGTGGACCTGCTGGCGGCGGACACCGAGATCCGGGCCCGGGTGACCGGCAGCGGCCGGCCGGCCCTGCTCGCCCGGCTGGTGGACGCGGTGGCGCCGTTGCAGCCCGCGCTGGCCGAGACCGACTTCGAGCTGATCGCCGCCGAGGTGCTGCGCCGGGAGCGGCAGCGCAGCCTTGTTGTGCTGTTCACCGCGCTGGAGGCGGGCGCGATCGGCGACGGGCTGCTGCCGGTGCTGCCCCGGCTGGCGACCCGGCACCGGGTGGTGCTGGCCGCCGCCGGTGACCCGGTGCTGAACCGGCTCGCCACCGCCACGCCGGCCGGCCCGGACGATCCGTACGCGGCCGCGTCGGCGTGGCGGGCGCTGGCCGAGCGGGACCGCGTACGCGCCGCCCTGTCGCGCTACGGCGTGACCGTGGTGGACGTGCCGGGGCACCGGCTGGCCCCGGCCGTCGCCGACACCTACCTGCGGCTCAAGTCCCTCGGCCAGCTCTGACCGCGCGCCGGCCGAGCACCAGCGCGTACGCCAGGAACGCCAGCCACACGGCGGCGCCGGCGGCCACCCGCAGCGGGATCGGCACCGGCGCCGGGGTCACGAACGCCTCGATCAGCGCGGAGACCGCGAAGACGCCGACCAGGCCGGCCGCGACCACGGCGGCGAGCCGTCCCGCCTCGGCGACCGCCCGGCCGCGCCCGAGGTGCGCGGGCGGGGCGATCCACGCCCAGGCGGTCCGCAGTCCGACCCCGGCGGCGACGAAGATGCCGGTCAGCTCCAGCAGCCCGTGCGGGGTGATCATGCCGAAGAAGACGTCCGCCCGGCCGTAGGAGATCATCACGCCGCCGACCACGCCGATGTTGAGCGCGTTCTGCCACAGCAGCCAGAGCACCGGAATCACGAGCACGCCGGCGGCCAGGCACTGGGCGGCCAGCCAGGCGTTGTGCGTCCACAGGTGGAACGCGAACGTGGGCGCGGCGAACTCGGTGTAGTAACCGGCGAAACCGGAGTCCACGAGCTGCCGCGCCGCCTCGGGGCCGACGAACGCGGCGGCGGTGTCCGGGTTGCCCGCGACGAACCAGATGAGGAAGGCGCTGAGGGCGCTGAACGCCGTGGCCACGCCGCACCACCAGGGCCAGGCCCGGTAGAGGGCGGCGGGCAGGTCGGCGGCCAGGAACCGGCCCACCGCCGCCCAGGACGGCCGGGGACGGCCGGTGACCCGGGCGCGAGCCGCGAGGACCAGGTGGGACAGGCGGTTCACCAGCGCCGGCTCGGGCGCCCGGGCGCGCAGCGCGGAGAGGTGCGTGGCGCTGCGCTGGTAGAGCGCCACCAGTTCGTCGACCTCGGCCGCGTCGAGGCGACGCCGGCCGGTCAGGTGTTCCAGCCGCCGCCATTCGGCGCCGTGCTCGGCCACGTACGCGTCGAGATCCACTCACCCTCCCCCGTTCGGCGTCCATGGTGTTCACTGTCGGGGTGCGTGCGCAACCTCCCCCACCGCCCCGTTGGGCGGACGCCGGTCTGGTCAGCGGCGAGGCGGTGGAGCTGGACGTCCGGGTGGCCCGGCTGGGCTCCCGGGTGCTCGCCCTGCTGATCGATGCCGTGATCCAGCTCGCGCTGTTCCTGGTGCTCGGCGCGGTGCTGGCGATGGCGGCGCTCGCCCTGCTCGGTGACTCCCTCGACCTGGCGCTGGCCGGCGCGCTCCAGACCCTGCTGCTGGTGCTGGTCCTGCTCGGCTATCCGGTGGTGATGGAACGCTTCGCCGGTGGCCGGACGGTGGGCAAGCTGGCTGTGGGGTTGCGCGTGGTGCGGGCCGACGGCGGCCCGGTGGGGGTGGGACAGTCGCTGACCCGGGCGCTCGTCGGCGTCGCGGTGGAGTGGCCCGGTCTGGTGCTGCCGCTGCTGAGCTGGGTCGCGAGCGTCACGGTGATGCTCACCGACCCGCGCGGCCGGCGGCTGGGCGACCTGGTCGCCGGCACGCTCGTGGTGCACAGCCGGGGCGCCGCGCTGTGGCGGCCGCTGCCGCCGGCTCCGCCGCCGCTGCTGGCCTGGGCGACCACGCTCGACCTGACCCGGTTGGACGACGGGCTGGCGCTGGCCGCCCGGCAGTACCTGGACCGGCTGCCCCAGCTCGCCGAGCCGGACCGTTTCCGGCTGGGCCGGGCGCTGTGGGCGGAGGTCGCTGCGGTCATCTCGCCGCCCCCGCCGTGGTCCGCACCGGACTGGGTCTACCTGTCCGCGGTGCTGGCCGAGCGGGGGCGCCGGGCCGCGCTCCGGATGGGCCGCGCCCGGGCGGTCACCGCCACGCTCTGGCCGGAGCTGGTCCCGCCCCCGGCCGCGGTGCCGCACGCCGTCGCGCCGGCCGCCCTGCGTCCCGCCGCGCCGGCCATCGGCCGGTTGCGGTCCGCGGCGCCGGAGGCCGCCCCCGATCCGGTACGCCGCTGAGCCGGGCTCAGGCGAACAGCGCCCGCCCCCACCAGTCGGCGGCGTCCCGTACGCCGGGCGGACAGGCGAACAGGCCGCTGGAGACGTGCCGCAGATACTCGTTCATCGCGTCGTTGCGGGCCAGCCGGGTCTGGATCGGCACGAACTGCCGGCGCGGATCCCGCTGGTAGGCGATGAAGAACAGGCCTGCGTCGAGCCGGCCCAGCCCGTCCGAGCCGTCCACGAAGTTGTAGCCGCGGCGCAGCAGGCGGGCGCCGTTGTTCGCGTCGGGGTGGGCCAACCGCACGTGGGCGGTGCCGGCGATGAGCGGCTCGCCGTCGTCGCCCTTCGCGCCGAAGTCCGGCTCGTCGAACTCGTCGCGGCGGCCCAGCGGCGCGCCGCTGCCCTTGGTCCGGCCGACGATCGTCTCCTGCTCGGCCAGCGGGCTGCGGTCCCACGTCTCGATCAGCATCCGGATCTTGCGGGTGACCAGGTAGGAGCCGCCGGTCATCCAGTCCGGACCGTCGCCGGGCTGCACCCAGAGCTGGTCGCGGAGCAGGCCGGCGTCCTCGGCCTTGAGGTTGGCGGTGCCGTCCTTGAAGCCGAACAGGTTGCGCGGCGTGGCCTGGTCCCGCGACGTGGACGACGTACGCCCGAAGCCGAGCTGCGACCAGCGGACGCTCACCACGCCCATGCCGATCCGGGCCAGGTTGCGGATGGCGTGCACCGCCACCTGCGGGTCGTTGGCGCAGGCCTGGACGCAGAGGTCGCCGCCGGACAGCTCCGGCCGCAGCGCGTCCCCGGCGAAGTGCGGCAGGTCGGCGAGTGCGGCCGGACGCCGGGCGGCGATGCCGAAGCGGTCCCGGCCCTGCGCGTCGCGGAACAGCGTCGGCCCGAATCCCACGGTGAGGGTGAGCTGCGACGGGGGCAGTCCGAGCGCCTCGCCGGTGTCGTCCGGCGGGGCCTCCGGCATGCCGCCGACCGCGCCGATCACCCCGGCGTCCTTGCCGGCGGTCATCCGGGCGGCGGCGGCGGTCCATTCCTGGAGCATCGCGACCAGCCGGTCCCGGTCCTTCGTGACCACGTCGAACGCGACGAAGTGCAGCCGGTCCTGGGCGGGGGTGGTGATGCCGGCCTGGTGCTCGCCGAGGAACGGCACGGAGCCGGCGGCCGATCCGGTCGCTGACGCCTCGTTCCCGCCGGCGAGCAGCGCGCCCGCGCCGCCCGCCACCCCGGCGACGCCGGCCACGCCGACGCCGGCCAGGGTCATGGCGCGGCGTCGGGACAGGCTGCGGCCGGTCCGCCGGCTGTCCGGCTCGCTCGTCGCGTCACCGCCGGCCGGGCCGGTCATCGCGCGACTGCCGCCGCGACCTTGCTGACCGGCTCGGCCAGCGCGTTCACCGCGTCCGACAGCTCCTTCAGCTCGGCCTTGCCGAGCTGGGTGTGCAGCTTCCAGCCGTCGCCGGCCCGGTGCTTGCCGAGTGTGGTCTCCACGTTCGCGAACTCGCTGTCGAGCTGCTTGACCAGGTCGGGCGCGCGCTGCTCCAGCGCCGGGCGAAGCGCGGCGATCGCCGCCTTCGAGCCCTCCAGGTTGGCGTTGAAGTCCCACAGGTCGGTGTGCGAGTAGCGCTCCTCCTCGCCGGTGATCTTGCCGCTGGCGACCTCGTCGAGCAGCGCCTTGGCGCCGTTGGCGAGCTGGAGCGGGGTGAGCTTCTCGGCGTCCGCCTTGGCGACGATCGCCTTCACGTCGACCAGGAGCCGGTCGGCGATGGCGCCGTCCCTGCTCACGTCCCCCGTGGTCCAGAGGTCCTTCTCGATCCGGTGGAAGCCGGTGAACTCCATGCCTTCCTCGACCACCTCCTCACGGCCGTCGATCTTCGGGTCGAGGTCGCCGAAGCTCTCCGCGACCGGCTCGATCCGCTCCCAGTAGGTGCGGGCCACCGGGTACAGCGCCTTGGCCTTCGCCACGTCGTTCGCCTTGACCGCGGCCACGAACTCCTCGGTCTTCGTCAGCAGCGCGGCGGTCTGGCTGCGCACGTACCGCTGGTAGCTCTCGGCGGCCTGGGTCAGCGCGGCGTCGGGGGCGACTGTCGCGGCGGTGCCGGAGACCTTCAGCGCGCCCCGGATGCCCCGGCCGCTCATCCCCGGCTTGCAGGCCGTCTCGTAGGTGCCGGCGGTCAGCTCGACCCGCAGCTCGCGGCTGAGCCCGGGGGCGATGTTCTCCACCTCGCCCATCACCCGGTCACCGGCGGCGTAGACGTAGAACTCGTTGACCTTGGAGCCGGTGTTCGTCACCTTGAAGGTCACCTGACCGGCGTCGATCTCGGTGTCGCCGACCTCGCAGACGGTGTCGGTGGCCTTGACGGCGATCGGTCCGCCGGTCGTGGCGCCGGCGTCGTCACCGCCCCCGCAGCCGGCCAGTCCGGCGACGGCGAGCAGCCCGGCGGCGGCGGGCGCGACGAGTCGAGTGGTACGCATCGTGCGGGGTCTCCTCGGAAGCGGGCGGGTCAGGAGCGGGGGGACGGAACGGCGGCGTCGGCCGGCGCGGCGGCCGGCTTGTCAGCCTGGGCCGGCTCGGTGGACTGAGCGGGCTGAACCGGCTCGGCGGGCTGGGCGGGCTGGGTCGGCTTGCGCAGGAAGAGGACGAGCACCGGCACCGCGTACGCGACCCAGGCGACCAGCTCCAGCACAGTCGGCGCGGCCGTGACGTTGAACATGCCGGCGAGCAGCGCGCCGTACCAGGACCCCGGGTCGAGCGTGTTCGAGATGTCGAACGCGAGGTCGTTGAGGCCGGGCAGCACGCCGGCTTCCTGGAAGTCGTGCACGCCGTACTTGAGGATGCCGGCGGCGACCAGGATGAGCAGCGCGCCGGTCCAGGTGAAGAACCGGCTCAGGTTGATCCGTACCGCGCTGCGGTAGAGCAGGAATCCGATCACGACGGCGGTGGCGATGCCGCCGGCCAGGGCGAACAGCGAGCCGGGACCGGTGCCGCCGGCCGCGCTCTCGGCCGCGGCGTAGAAGATCAGCGCGGTCTCCAGGCCCTCGCGGATCACGGCGAGGAACGCCATGCCGGCGACGGCCAGGGAACCGACAGCGAGCGCGTCGGTGAGTTTGCCCCGCAGCTCACCGGCGATGGTGCGGGCGGCCCGGCGCATCCAGAAGATCATCCAGGTCACGAAGACCACTGCGGCGACCGAGGTGACCGCCTCGAACAGCTCGCGCGACTCGGAGGTGCGCAGCAGCGAGGTGGAGGTGTACTGGATCAGCGAGCCGAAGCCGACGGAGAGCGCCACGGCCAGGCCGACGCCGGCCCACACCTGCGGCAGCCGGTCCCGGCGCTGCGACTTGACCAGGAAGGCGACGAGGATGCTGACCACGAGCGTCGCTTCCAGGCCCTCGCGCAGGCCGATCAGGTACGTGGCGAACATCAGGCGCTCCGTCGTTGCTGAGTTAGGGCAGGCATACCTTGCTCCTGTTCACAGCAAACGTCAAGCTGATCGCTGTAATGTCACCCGGTTCGCCACCCGCCGGACTCCCCCCGTACGCGAAAAGGGACCGGGACGGCCGCGCGGCGGCCGAACCCGGTCCCTTTCTCCGAGCGTGGAACTCAGTAGCGGTAGTGGTCCGGCTTGAACGGGCCCTCCGGGGAGACGCCCAGGTAGGAGGCCTGCTCCTTGGTGAGCGTGGTCAGCTTGGCGCCGAGCGCGTCCAGGTGCAGCCGGGCGACCTTCTCGTCCAGGTGCTTGGGCAGCACGTAGACGCCGATCGGGTATTCCTCGGTCTTGGTGAACAGCTCGATCTGGGCGATCGTCTGGTTGGCGAACGAGTTCGACATCACGAAGCTCGGGTGGCCGGTGGCGTTGCCCAGGTTCAGCAGGCGACCCTCGGAGAGCACGATGATCGCGTGGCCGTCGTCGAAGCGCCACACGTCGACCTGCGGCTTGATGTTCTCCCGGGTCACGTCGCTGCGCTTGGCCAGGCCGGCCATGTCGATCTCGTTGTCGAAGTGACCGATGTTGCCCACGATGGCCTGGTGCTTCATCCGGGCCATGTGCTCGTTCGTGATGACGTCGAAGCAGCCGGTCGCGGTGATGAAGATGTCGGCCTGCTCCACCACGTCGTCGAGCGTGGCGACCTGGTAGCCGTCCATCGCCGCCTGGAGCGCGCAGATCGGGTCGACCTCGGTCACCACGACCCGGGCGCCCTGGCCGCGCAGCGACTCGGCGCAGCCCTTGCCCACGTCGCCGTAGCCCATGACGACTGCCATCTTGCCGCCGATGAGCACGTCGGTGGCGCGGTTGATGCCGTCGATGAGCGAGTGGCGGCAGCCGTACTTGTTGTCGAACTTGCTCTTGGTCACCGAGTCGTTGACGTTGATGGCCGGGAAGAGCAGCGTGCCGGCGCGGTGCATCTCGTAGAGCCGGTGCACACCGGTGGTGGTCTCCTCGGTGACGCCCTTGATGCCCGCGGCGATCCGGGTCCAGCGCTGGCCGTCCTCGGCCAGCGAGCGGTGCAGCAGTTCGAGGATGACCGCGTACTCCTCGGAGTCGGCGGACTCGACCGGCGGCACGACGCCGGCCTTCTCGAACTCGGCGCCCTTGTGGACGAGCAGGGTGGCGTCGCCGCCGTCGTCCAGGATCATGTTCGGGCCCTGCCCGTCCGGCCAGTTGAGCACCTGCTCGGTGCACCACCAGTACTCCGGCAGCGTCTCGCCCTTCCAGGCGTAGACCGGCACGCCGGCCGGGGCCTCCGGGGTTCCCTCGGGGCCGACCACGATCGCCGCGGCGGCGTGGTCCTGGGTGGAGAAGATGTTGCAGGACGCCCAGCGGACCTGCGCGCCGAGCGCGACCAGGGTCTCGATCAGGACGGCGGTCTGGACGGTCATGTGCAGCGAACCGGTGATGCGGGCGCCGGCCAGCGGCTGGGCCTCGGCGAACTCACGCCGGATCGCCATCAGGCCGGGCATCTCGTGCTCGGCGAGCCGGATCTCCTTGCGCCCGAACGCGGCGAGCGACAGATCCGCCACCTTGTAGTCGCCCTCGGCGAGGGTGCTCGGCCGGGCCTGCGACGACGCGCCGCTGGAGGCCGCCGGGAGGGTGCTGGTCATGGAAGCTCCTGTCGAACGATGGTGGTGCGCAGCCTTCCACCTTACGCTCGCGGGCCACTCGGCCCGTGCCCGGTTGGCCGACCGCGCAATCGGCCGGTCGGCGGACAGCGCACGGGGCGGTCGGTCGTGAGCGGACTTTCCACTCACGGCCCGGCCGCCCCGCGCATCCCCCCGGTTTGGTTCCCCTGCACGTCACCGGACCTTCGTCGCGACAACGCTGCGTACCCATAGAGTCACACCGCGCAGCATCCCCGTCAAGCTATTTCGGAAAAGTCGGACTTGAGCGGGTCAGTGCATGCCGCAAGTGGCGACGAACGCCTCGCCCGCCCCGCCCACCGCCAGCGCGCCACCGGCCGCCGTACCCACCGCGGCCTGACCCGCGTCCAGCGTCACCGACCCCACGCCGTCGTCGACAGTCAGCTGCCCGGCCCGGCAGAGCACCACCCGCGGCCCGGGCAGCGTCAGCCGCACACCCGGCGACCCGGCGGCCACCTCGACCCGGTGCAGGGCGAAGTCCTCCACCGGCACCGGCCAGGTCGACACGCCCGGCTCCACCTGCTCCGGCCGCAGCACCGGCCGGGTCAGCACCTCGAACCGGAGCACCCGCAGCAACTCGTCCACGTCGACCCGCTTCGCGGTGAAGCCGCCGCGCAGCACGTTGTCGCTGGCCGCCATGATCTCCACGCCGGTACCGCGCAGGTAGGCGTGCAGGTTCCCGGCCGGCATCCAGATGCCCTCGCCGGGCGCCAGCCGGACGTGGTGCAGCAGCAACGCCACCACCACGCCCGGGTCGGCCGGATAGCCGGCCGCCAGCGTGCGGACCAGTTCGGCGTCCGCCGAGGCCGGCCCGGCCTCCGCCGCAGCCAGCACGGCCGCCACCAGCCCGGCGCGCTCCGCCTGCGGCCAGCTCAACAGCAGGCGTACCGCCTCCCGCAGCCCCGCCGGCCCGTCACGCAACGCCGCCACCACAGGTTCCAGCGCGGGTACGCCGAACGCGGCGATCGCCTCCGCCGACTCCCCGGGGTCACGGAAGCCGCACAGCGCGTCGAAGTCCGAGAGCGCCACCAGCAGTTCCGGCTTGTGGTACGGGTCGACGTAGTTGACCCGCCCCACATCGGCGGCGTGCCCGGCGCGGGCCTGCTCGGCGTCCGGGTGCGCCTGGAGACTCAGCGGTGAGTCGGCGGCGAGCACCTTCAGCAGGAACGGCAGCCGGGTACCGAACCGGCCGACCAGCCGCTCACCCAGCCAGTGGCCCGGCTCGGCCACCAGCAGGTCGGTCAGGCTGACCGGCCGGCCGTCGCGCTGCACGGTGGCCGGGGCGCCCGGGTGCGCCCCCAGCCACAGTTCCGCCTCCGGCCCGTTGCTCGGCACCGGCCGCCCCTGCAACTCGGCGATCGCGGTGCGCGAGCCCCAGGCGTAGTCACGGATCCGGCCCTGCAACAACTCCATCGGTCAGCTCCCGGGCCGCCCGGCGACCTCGTCGGCCGCGTGCGTCCCACCGGTGGTCACCGCCTCCGGGACGGCGGTGTCCGCCGCCTGCCCGGTGCCGGCCCGCTCGGCTTCCGGCGAGTAGATGTCCGGCTCCAGGTAGATCACCCGGGCGGTGGGCACCTCGCGGCGGATCCGCGCCTCGACCGCGTTGATGTCGCGCGCCAGGTCCTGGGCGGTCTCCCAGGCCGGCACCGCGATCTTCGCGGCCACCATCAGCTCCTCCGGGCCGAGGTAGAGCGTCTTCATGTGGATGATCCGCTCGACCTCGGGACCGTTCGTCACGGCCTGCTCGATCTTGTTCAGCTCGCCCTCCTCGGCACCCTCGCCGAGCAGCAGGCTCTTGGTCTCGATCGCCAGCGTGATCGCGATGATCACGAGCAGGATGCCGATCATCGCGGTGCCCGCCGCGTCCCACATGCCGTTGCCGGTGATCAGCGTCATGCCGACGCCGAACAACGCGAAGACCAGGCCGACCAGGGCGCCGAAGTCCTCCAGCAGCACGACCGGCAGCTCCGGGGCCTTGGCCCGGCGGATGAACCGCACCCAGCTCTGGTTGCCCCGGACCAGGTTGGACTCCTTGATCGCGGTACGGAAGGAGAAGCTCTCCATCACGATCGCCGCGACCAGCACCGCCACCGGCACCCACTGCCAGCTGTCGATCGGGTGCGGGTCGGAGGCCTTGTGGTACGCCTCGTAGAGCGCGAACAGGCCACCGATGCTGAACAGCACGATCGCCACGATGAACGCGTAGATGTAGCGCTCCCGGCCGTACCCGAACGGGTGCTGCGGCGTGGCCTGCCGCTTGGCCCGCCGGCCGCCGATCAGCAGCAGGCCCTGGTTGCCCGAGTCGGCCACCGAGTGGATCGACTCCGCCAGCATCGACGACGAGCCGGTGAGGGCGAACGCGATGAACTTGGTGACGGCGATGCCCAGGTTCGCCGCCAGGGCGGCGACGATCGCCTTGGTGCCCCCGTTTGCGCTCATTCCCCGCCTCGCTCGATGCCCCGTGTGCTCACTGGTTCGCCAGCTCCTTCATCTCCGTGATGGCCGGTACGGCCATCGGGTCCAGCCCGTGTGCCAGGGCGAGGTAGATCGAGGCGAAGTCGGGGACCGCGACCAGCGACGCGAGCCGCTCCAGCGCGGAGCCGCCCTCGGCGGTCACCACGTCGCAGCGCACCCCGCGCCGCTCGGCGAGCGTCTGCACCGCGTCCGCGCGGCGCTCCTCGACCGCCAGCGGCTCGTCGGTGTCGTCGTCGGCGTTGAGCCCGCCGTCGCGCAGCAGCACCAGCCGCAGCCGGGTGCCGTCGGACTCGTCGTCGCCCGGGTCGGCGAAGATGTCCCGCTCGCCTTCGGCCAGGCCACCGAACACGCCGTCGAGCAGGCCGACGCGGCCCCGGCCCGCCTCGCCCAGCGCACCGGCGACCACCGGGTAGCGGGCGTTCGCGGACAGCGTGTCACCGAACCGCCGGGCGGCCACGGTGGCCAGCGGGGACGAACCCCACACGATCGGGATCGAACCGGACAGCCCGAGTGCCAGCGACTTCGCCGGGTTGACGAAGGACTCGGCGGTCGGCCGGCATCGATCGGCGTCGGCGTCCAGCCGGGCCGCCGTCTCGGCCAGATCCGCCTCGTTGACCTTCACGAGCCCGAGGGTACGGGCGGCCAGCAGAACCGGCACGGTGAGCGCCCAGAGGCTGGCCCGGGCCGGCGCGCGCCGGGGCACCGGGATGAACGGCGCACGGGCCCGCTCCGCCACCGACTGGAGCTGCGAGTCGGGTGCGCCGACCGCGACCAGCCGGGCACCGCGCCGGTGCGCCGCCTCGGCCGCGCCGAGCGCCTCCGGGCTGCGGCCGGACGCGCTCACCGCGATGACCACGTCCGCCGCGCCCACCCAGCCCGGCACGCCGGCGCTGCGGTGCGGGATGACCGGCACCGGGCAGCGCGGCCCGGCGACGGTGGCCAGCACGTCACCGGTGCGTCCGGCGGTGCCGATGCCGGCGATGACCACCGCGCGGGGCCGTCCGTCGTCGGCGAGCACGGACAGGTTCGCCTCGGCGGCCAGCGCCGCCGATTCGCGCACCTGGGCGCCGGCGGACGCGGTGTGCCGGAGCATGCCGCCCGGATCCCGCTCGGAGAGCTGCGCCGCGTCGTCGAGCAGGGCCTCGTCGGCGTGCCGGTGGCCGCTGACCCCGGCCGTACCCTCCATCACCGCGACGACCCGCCCCGCGCCTCGTCGGCGGCGGGTCCACCGCGCGCCTCGTCCAGCAGGAGCACCGGGACGTCGTCCCGGACCTCGAAGATGCGACCGCACTCGGTGCAGGTGAGCGTCTGCGCCTGTGCGTCGTAGTCGAGCGGGGCGTGGTGCGTGTCCGGGCAGGCGAGGATGTCGAGCAACTGCGGGTCCAGGGCCACGGCGCGGCTCCTTCCACGTATGCGGTCTCACCGGTCGGCGGTGCCGGTCGGCGCACGCGATCTTATCGGCCGAGCGGCCCCGGCACCGGGCCCCGTTCGGCCCCGGTGTTCCGTCCTCCGGTCGGGCAGGTGGCGGTCACCGGGTCACGGCGGGGCCACCCACCGTCACGGTAACCCCGTGAGCCGGTCGGGTTCCGGCTCAGTCCGGCAAGCGGGGCAGAACGCTCGTCGCGTCCGCCCCCGCAGAGGGCGAGGGCGGGACGCTCGTCCCGTCCGCTCCTGCCGTGCGCGGGGGCGGGGGCGGGACGCTCGTCGCCTCCGCCTCCGCCGGAGCCGGCGGCGCCGGGGCGGGCGCGGGCGCGCCGTACACGTTGCCGGCCGGGCGGGGCGGGGTCGCTCCCCCGTACACCGTGGGGGCCGGTCCGGGCGTGCCGGAGCGGTAGGTGGTGGTGCTGCGCGGCAGCGGGACCGGCGGGAGGTCGGCGGAGTTCCCGCCGCCGGTCCGGTCGGCGCGGTTGCGGCGCAGCAGCAGGACGATGAGGGCGGCGCCGACGAGCACCAGACCGATACCGAACCACATGATCATGGAACCTCCGAACGACGAGTCGTCGGCCGCGGCGGTGGCCGGGGCGACGGCGGCGGCCACCGGCGACGTGTCGGTCACCTCGGCCGGCGTGGTCTCGCTCGCGCTGGGCGTCGGCGAGGGCTTGCGGGACGGGCTGGGGCTCGGCGTCCGCGGGGCACCGACCAGGCGGGCCGACCCACCGGCCCGGCCGAGCACGTCGCCGTTCGCGGCGCTCGCCTCAGCGGCCAGTTCCAGCCGCCCGCCGACGGCCCCGGCCAGGAAGGACACCCGGTAGCGAACGGTGACGCCCTTGCCCTTGCACAGCGGCCGGTCGATCGGCGCGACAGCGGCGGTGGCGACGGCGCCGCCGTCCCCGGAGACCTGCACCGGCACCCATCGGCCGCCGGACGCCACCTGCACCCGGACCTGATCCGCCCGCAGGCCCTCCAGCCGGAGCCCGACCGCGGTACGCAACTGCACGCAGCCGTCAGTCCGCTTGCGCACCTCGACCGCCACCGTGCCCGGCGGGCCACCGGCGGTGAAGGTGTTCGCCGAACGCAGTCCCACCCGGTCGTCGCGGGCCGACGCCGGTGACGCCGGGACGGCGATCAGGCCACCCAGCAGCGCGCCGGCCATGGCCCACCGCGCCGCGTGCCGCCCTGCCGACATCTCCACCTCACCGTTGCGTCCGGACCGAATCCGCCGGTCAGGGTACTACCGGCCCCTCCGAGCACCCGCTCATCGAGCACGCCACATGTGTGCCGCGCCACGCGCTCACCGCCCGCCCAGGTCACCGCCCGATGCGCCTGCCTCGGCGAGCGCCCGCCGGCACAGCCGGTCGGCCGTACGGGTGGTCTCCGGCAGCCGGTACCGGGGCGTCAGTGCCAGTACCCGGTCCACCGCGTTGTCCAACCCCATCCGGTGCCCGACGCTCACGAAGACCGGCCGGACACCGTCCTGAGTCCGCAGCACCCGCCCGACCACCTCGCCCTCGTCACACAGGTCGGCGCTGTCACCACGCGCGGGGCCCGGACCCGTCCACGAGCCGACGAGCGGCGTCTTGCCCACCCCGATAGTGGGCAGCCCGGTCACCAGGCCCAGGTGACAGGCCAGCCCGAACCGGCGCGGGTGCGCCAGCCCGTGCCCGTCACAGACCAGCAGCTCCGGACGGGTGGTGAGCCGGTCCAGCGCGGCCAGCAGCGCCGGCATCTCGCGGAACGCGAACAGCCCCGGCACGTACGGGAAGGCGGGCCGCCCCACGCACACCGCCTCGTCCACCACGTCGAGGGTGGCCGCGTCCAGGACCGTGACGGCGGCGGCGAGCAGGTCACCGTCGGGCGCGTACGCCACGTCCAGCCCGGCCACCGTCGCGGGCGCGGCAGGACCGGGCCCGGTCAGGCCCACCCGGGACCGCAACTCCTCCTGTACGCGTCCCGCCTCCGCCACGTCGGCGGGCGGCACATAGGGCACGGGTGAGCCTTCCGTGGAGGGCATGACGTTCCCGGCGGCTGTCAGGATCCGGTGGAGGCGATTGTGGGGTCGGCGGCGGGATCACCTGCCTGCTGGAGCTGCTCCTCGAACATCACGAAGGTCCGCCGCCGGATCCCCTTGATGAGAGCCGCCTCCTCCGTCGTGAACGGTCGCCTCTCCGCGATGGCGGGCGCCTCAAGCGCTCGGACCGTCTCGTAGAGCGCGAAGATTGGTCCCTCTCCGCTCAGGCTCAGGCCCCGCTCCTCTTCGACCCGCTGCACGAACCGCTCAGGCGAGAGCACGAAGATCTCCTGCTCCCTGGCGAAGATGATCTCATCGATGATGTCGTTCGCCGGCCGCCAACCGCCTGTGGTGCGGTCGAGCCGCCACGCGGCGAGGCCGCCGTCGGAGGTCGAAACGAACTTCACCGGATTGTCGTAGTAGTCGTAGTAGCCCGCGAGGCCGAGCCCAGCCACTGCATCCGTCACTGCCGCTCACCGTTCAAGGTCGTTTGAAGCGCGGCCCAGAAGTACTCACGCTGCCGGCGGACGATGCCCTTCCGGATCGCTACCTCCGTGACAGACAGGCTACGGGCCTCGCTCCTGGGGACTGCCTCCAGGTCACGCCAGACTTCGAACAACGAGTGCTCCCACTCCGCCACCTGGTCCAGCGCCGCCAGATGAAGACGGAACTCACCGATGTGCCCGGTCGAGGTCTGCACCGAGAACTGAATATCTCGGTATCCGCTGTCCTGGGGCTCCCGGAAGCGATCGCTGAACTTCGCCACCTGGAAATGAGGGTTATTGCTCAACTCGGCTAGCCCGGCATACAGGTCGTCAAGCGTCTGGTAGGCGACCCGCCCTGCAGCAAGGTCGCGGAGGCGGGCAGCGTTGCCACCATTCCGCTCGATCTTGTCCTCAGCTCGAACGCGATCCTTCGGTCCGGGTCGTGGCTTGTACTCTGCCCCGCTTGCTGACAGACCGGCCAGTTCACGCCCCAGCGAATCAAGTTCGCGCTGAGCCGTCACGGCCTCTTGGTATAGGTGATCCAGATACTGCTTGCGATACGCGAGATCGCCGGAGCGTGATTTGTCAAAGTTCGGCTGAACAGCCGCCGACCGTTCGCCATCGAAGCGACTGCTCACCTGTATCTGGTGCGGACTGAGCGGGGTCGGCTCGATCGAAGGTGTGCGTGCAGCGGCAACAGCCTCGGAGCCGCGGTCTCGTATTTCAACCAGCACGTCTTGCAACACGTTGATGGCCTGCTGGTGGCTCGCCAGGTGGTGCAGGGTCAGCGGCCGGGCGGTCAGCGAGTTGGCGAGTTCCGGTGTCGCCAGGATCATCCGGACCAGGTCGGGCCGCTCAGCGAGCTGCCGCACCAACGTCTCGGCCAGCAGCTCCTCCCGCCGTGGCGGTGCCTCCCAGCTCTGGTCGAGCATCCGCTGGACGCGCGGGTCGGCGAACAACCGGGTGAGGTCGGTTGCGGCACTCTCGTCCAGCCCGGGTACGAGCCGCCGTAGCGTCGGCACGTCGGCGTGTTGCGCCAGTTCGACGGGTGTCACCCCGGCGGCGAAGGCAGCGTTGAGATTGCCGCTCTGCGCGAGCGCGTCGCGCACGTAGAGCCCGGCGGCGATCCGATCGGCGTGCGCCCGCCGGTGTTCCTCGCGTACCCGGGCCGGCTCCGGCTCGACGGGCGGCGCACTGCCCGGCATCGGTCCGTCGGCCTGGCGGTGGAAGGTGGTGGACTCGCCGAGCAGGTGGACGTGGTTGAAGTCCGGGACGTGGCCGTCGGTGATCGGCGGCGGGGCCGGCGGCCGCGGCGGCGCTGGACGGGGCAGCGGCTCGGGCAGGACGTTGTAGGTGCCGAGCGGGCGGCCGGGGAGCGGCATCGGCCGCCCGTCGGGGCCGAGCACAAGCGCGTCGACACCGACCACGTTGCTGCGATCCGGACGGCCGCTGTGGTGGTAGATCGGCCGGTCCGCCACCAGACCCGTCTGCGGGTCGAGGAAGAGGATCGTGCCGTTCTGGTTCAACGCCACCCACGCGTGCGAGCCGCCGCCTTCGAAGCTGGTGATGAGGAACGCGTAGCTGCCGTGGCCACCCGATGCCAGCTGCGTGTACAGGTCGCGGTAGCCGCCGTCCACCAACAGCTGCCGGTCCCGGCCCGTGATTCCGGGCCGATCGGCCGGGCAGAGGTTCTGGAACCGGCCGCCGGTCGTCTGCTCGACCCGCAGCGGTCCGTCCGCCTCCCCGCCCACCGGCCGGTTCACGTCGCCGTTCAGGTAACCGTCGAACGTGCGCGGCGCGGCGACGCGCGGCCGTCCGTGGACCCAGGTCTCGAACAGCGACAGCGTGCAGTCGAGGCAGTTGATCCCCCGGGTGGCGTCGGCCGCCGGTCCGCCGTCGTTCGCGAGGCGGAACCACCCGCCGCGCCGGGGATCGGCGGTACGCGTCACGCTGCCGTCCGGGTTGCGGGGCATCTGCCGTTCGAGGTCGGTCTGGTGCAGCGCGAGCGGGGGCCGCAGCCCTCCCCGGCGGCCGTAGGGCCGGGACCTGTCGATCGGCTCGGGGTGGCCGTTACCGGTGAGCGCGGAGTGGTCGGCCGTCTCCACCGCGCCGACGGCCAGGTCCGCCACGTCGTCGTTGATGCGGTAGAAGTCGAGGTCGTCGTCGACCATCACCTGCTTCGGCAGACGCTCGCCGGCACGGACGGCCTCCACCTCGTCGACCGCCCGGTAGTGCAGGCGTTCTCGCCGCCGGCCCTCCCGCACGTGACTGTTGGCGAGGTCGTGCCGGCCGGCCTGGCGCAGCTCGTGTGCCCGCGTCAGGAGCCAGCGCGCCGCCTCGTAATGCTGTTCGGCGAGATCACGTAGCTCCTTGATCTGCGCCTGCCGTCTGTTCTCCTCGTGCAAGGCACGCTGAGATCGCAGATAGCCCTGGTAGCGCCGCCGGTCGAGGCCCTCCCGATCAGCTTTCAGCCGCGCGGCGCGCTGTTGAGCGGTCTCACGAGGCCACGTCCGGACATCGAGCGGGCCAGGGTTCGGTCCCGCGGAGTCGATAGGAGGGCGAGGCGGAGCCAAAGATTCCAGCAACGGGAAACGGGGATTGGGCACCGGTCGGGGCTCGGGCCCGACGGCCGGCGCTCCCGGCTGAGGGCCTACCGGGGAAACCGGCAACCCTGCCTGACCTCCGGTGCTGATCGGAGCGGCCCGGTCTGACGCGGGTGGCGCCGCGGTTTGCGGGTGGTCGGTAGGCGGCGCAGGCAGTGTCGTCGGTGCTGCCGCCGTCTGAACCGGGCTGGTCGAGGGCGGCGAGGCGTGGTCGATCGGCGCCACGACAGGGCCCGTGCCGCCGTGGACTCCGGGCGCTACCGAGGACGCCCCGGCGAGGGGTGCGTCCGTGATCACCGAGGACAGCGTGGGGCTGGTGGCGACCGTCGGACGTGCTACCTCGTGCGGGCCGGCATCGCCGAGCGGCGGCGTCGCCGTGGACTCCGGCACCGGTTGGGGCAGGTCCACGGCGAGCGGGTGCGGGCCGACAGCTTGGGGCGTGACATGCGTGGGTGTCACGGGAACGGAGCCCGCCATCGCGTCGCCGCTGCTCTGAACGATCGGCTCGGCGGCCCGCTGGGCCGGGATCAACCCGACGGGATCGGCGGCGACCGGCGTGTCCAGGCCGACCGGCGAGACAGTCAACCCGCTCAGCTGTCCGTCGAGGCGGCGTTGCAGCGCCGAGTCCGCCTGGTTGGTGGCGGAGCCGGTCGCGCCGGAGGCAGCCGCGCGCGCCAGACCTTCGAGCGACGGGCCCTGGCCGGTCGCCAGACCCGCGGCGGTCTCGGCGAGCGTCTCCCCGGCCATCTCCCGCCCGAACCGCTCGCCGATCTCCGCGAACCGCCCGTTGGCGTGCCGGCCCAGCCCGGCCAGCGGCGCCACTGCGCCGCCGGCGAAGCCGCCGAGCGCCGAGGTGCTCACGTCGGTCAGGTCGAGGCCGTCCCGCCGGCCGGTGGAGTTCTGGTACGCCTGCGTGCCGAGGCTCGTGCCCGCCTCCTGACCGGCCTCCAGCAGTCCGCCGATCGCGGCCCGCCGGGCCAGCGTGCGGACACCGGACTTGGCCACCTCTTTCGCGGCCCGTTCACCCGCCTCCTTGAGGCCCTGCTTGACCGCCTTACGGGCGAGCTGGGCCACCAGCCGCTTGAAGATCTGCTGCACCACGACCCGCGTGGCGGTGATCGCGGCGGCCGCCGCCGGGGAGGCGGCACCCAGGGTGAGCACCGTGGCGACCGCCAGGGACAGCAACTCGATGACCAGGATGCCCAACTCGATCCAGGCTTCCAGCTTCGCGCCCTCGATGTCGCAGCCGCAGGAGTCGACCAGCCGCGCCAGCTCGTCGGTGGCCGCGACCAGGACGTGCAGCGGGGCGTCCTCACCCTCGGCGAGCTTGTGCCAGGCCGTGTCGAAGGCGCCGGCGACCAGGCCGACTCCCCCGTACCCGCTCTTCACCTCACCGGCGGCGGTGATCGCGTCGTCGCGCGGACGCGTCAGGACGCCTGCCACGCCGTACCACTGGTCGGCCAGATCCCAGACGGCGCGCTCGTTGCCCTCCGGCCACTCGACACCGACCACCCAGCCGAGTGCCTCGTAGATCCAGCCGGGCAGGTCCCACGGGCAGAAGTCGAGCGGGTGCGGGATCGGGCTGGGCAGCATGCTCACGCGCAGGTCCTCCGGTGGTCAGCGCCGGGGCCGATGGGGGTTGTGCCCTTGCTGCGGGATCTTCCCGAGGTCACGGGCGTTGCTCAGGTCCGTCTCCACAGTGGCCGTGACCGAGCGGACGACGTCCGACCCGAGCACCTCCAGCGACCGGCCGAGAAGCTCCCACGCGCGCAGCAGCGTCTCGGCGTAACCCTGGTAGTGCTTGTCGAACGCGGCGCCGATGTCGTCCCGGCCCCAGGGCCGCTCGGCGCTCGCGGCGGCGATCGGCTCGCCCGTCTGCCGCCGCGCCGCACTCACCGCCCGCCCCGACAGCGCCAGGTCGGCGCCACCGCGCCGAGCCCGGTCCGGGTCCAGCCAGATCTCTCCCCCGGCCACCCGTCACTCGCCGCGGGCCAGCACGGAGTCGGCCCGGCCGAGCAGCGCGCCGAAGTCATGGGTACGCAGGAACTCGACCGACGGCGAACCCGGCGGCAGATAGCCGGAGACCAGCTCCCGGGTGGCGGTGGTCGCCGCGGTGGAGGCGCGCAGCACGGTCTCGGTGATCTTCCGGCTCAGCGCACGGGCGTCCCGGTCGTGGAACGCCGCCGGGCTCACCTCGACACTGATCAGCTCGCCTCGTGCGCCCACGACGGCGGTCACCTGGCCGTCGTCGGAGCGTTCGGTGACCCGCAGCTCGGCCAGCCTGGTCTGGAGTTCGTCCAGACCGGACCGCAAGCGCTGGTATTGGCCGTACACCTCGTCGAATCGCGCGCGTAGTGCACGGTTCGCATCCCGGTCCGCACTCTCGGCCACCGTCGCTCCCCTTCCGTCACCGTGGGTAGGGCCGACCATACCGGGTGCCACGAAATCCGTGGGGTCCGGTAATTTCAGGTGGTGATCGAGCGACAGCAGGCCGAGCAGATCGCCTCCGTGTGGGCCCGGAGGGACTCCGACCGCCTCGGTTTTCCGTGCACTCCCGAGGTCGAGGAGTTCGATCTGGGCTACGTGGTGCAGTCCACAGTCTCCACCGAGGCCCGGGCGCTACCCGGCGACCTGCCGACCACCGTGATCGACAAGGAGACCGGCGAGGTGTCCACCTGGCCCCGGGTGCCGGCGGCAGCGGTCGAGCAGATGTACCGGCAGCGGCGTCCGGCGGAGCCACGCGCGCCGCGTACCGTCGATCCGGCCGCGCAGTTGCTGCGTGAGCTGACCCGCCTGCCCACGCCCGGCGCGGCGGCGCACCTCACGCTCGACGGCCGGCAGCACGTCGCGCAGGGCGCGAAGGGCGACGTCGAGGTGCGTCACCACCCGCTCGTGCAGTCCTACCTGGACGAGCTACCCGCCGGGCATCTGGTACGCGGCGGCGAGCGGCACGCCGAGATGATCGTCGTCTCCGACGCGCTGTACGAGCACGACCACCGCCGCGCCGCCGACGGTCTGCCGCCGCTGCCCATCGAGGACGCGCGTGACCTGCTCGACACCAGCCGGATCGAGGTCTATCGCAGTCGCGAACCGGGCGACCCTCAGGGCGGGCAAGCAGATCTTCCCTGTGACTCGTGCGTCCGGTTCCTGGTGCGGTTCGCGGTGCTGCCGTGGTCCGACCTCGCCTTCGTGGAGGAATGGCGACCGGAGCCGTGCGAGGTCATCGAACCTGGGCGTTTCCCGGACGAGGTCGCCCACGCCCTCATGGACGGCGGCTGGCAGATCAGCATGTTCAACGAGGCACTCGCGATGGGCGCGATGACCGAGACGAAGGCGATCGCGGGACAGCATCACCGGCACGAGGCGTTCCCCGCCGCCGAGGCCGCGCTCACCGCGTTCCCGGCCGTCCTGAGCCGACGGCGCGGGCCCGGGGAGCAGGTCTGGATCAGCCGGTTCACCACGAATCCGCTGCGAGCCGCGCACACCGCCGACTCTCTCGCCGACTTCGCCGCTGTCCTGGGCGCCCGCCTCTTCCCGCTCGGCAGCGAACGTCAGGAGAGCATCCTCGCGGTCGACGAGCACGGCCGGATCTTCGCCCTCGACCAAGCCGGCGAGTGGTTCCTCGGCGCCGACATCGACGCCGCCCTCACCACCCTGCTGCTCGGCCGCGCCCCCGCCCGGGTCCGCGACGACGGCACCTGGTGAGCGACGGGCGAGTGAGCAGAGAGCGAGTGATCAGAGGGCCACGCCGGTCAGCACCGTGACGCGAGGCTCGGTGTAGTCGTCCATGGCACTGCGCAGCCCTTCCCGCCCGACTCCGGAGCCCTTCATGCCGCCGTACGGCATCTGGTCGGCCCGGTACGACGGCACGTCCCCGACGATCACGCCGCCCACTTCGAGCGTGCGGGCGGCGTCGAACGCCACGTCCAGCCGGTGGGTGAAGACGCCGGCCTGGAGTCCGTACGCGGAGTCGTTGACGGCGGCGAACGCGGCCCTGTCGTTCGCGACCGGGGCGACCACCAGCACCGGCCCGAAGACCTCCTCGGCGCACACCTTCGCGTCGGCCGGCACGCCGCTGAGCACAGTGGGCGGATAGGTCGCGCCGTCGCGCCGGCCACCGGTCTCGATGACCGCACCGGCGGCGACCGCCTCGTCCACCCAGGTCTCGACGCGCTGCGCCGCCTCGACCGACACCAGCGGGCCGACGTCGGTCAGCTCGGATCGCGGGTCGCCGGTGCGCAGTGCCTGCACCGCCGCGACGAGCCGGGGCAGGAAGCCGTCGTAGAGCCATTCGTGCACGTAGACCCGCTGCACCGCGATGCACGACTGCCCGGCCTGGTAGTTGGAGAACGTGGCGATGCGGTGCGCGGCGAAGGTGAGGTCCTCGTCGGCCGCCCAGTCCTCGCAGATGACCGCCGCGGCGTTGCCGCCGAGTTCCAGCGTGACGTGCTTGTCCGGCGCGGCCCGGCGGATGGCCGCGCCGACCGGCCCGGAGCCGGTGAACGACACCACCGGCAACCGCGGGTCGGTGACGAGTTCGGCGGCGCGCTCGTTCGGCAGCGGCAGCACCGAGAACATGCCCTCGGGCAGGTCGGTCTCGGCCAGGATCTCGCCGAGCAGCAACGCGGTGAGCGGTGTGGCAGGGGCCGGCTTGACCACGATCGGGGTGCCGACGGCGAGCGCCGGGGCGACCTTGTGGGCGACCAGGTTGAGCGGGAAGTTGAACGGGGTGATGCCGAGCACCGGTCCCCGCGGCACGCGCCGGACCAGGGCGATCCGCCCGGTGGCGGCGGGGTCGGTGTCGAGCCGTTGCAGTTCGCCGGAGAAGCGGCGGGCCTCCTCGGCCGCCCAGCGGAACGTGGAGATCGCGCGCCCCACCTCGGCCTTCGCCCACTTGACCGGCTTGCCGTTCTCAGCGGTGATCAGCGCGGCGACCTCGTCGGCCCGCTCGGCGAGCCGGCGGGAGACGTGGTCCAGGGCGGCCGCGCGGGCGTGCGCGGGCAGGGCCGCGGCCTCCGCCGCCACCCGGGCCGCGCCCGCGACTGCGGCTTCGACCTGGCCGGGCGTGGCGAGCGTGGTACGCCCCACCGGCTGCCCGTCGTACGGGTGGGTGACTGTCAGCTCGTCCTCGCCGTGGGCGGGGCGACCGGCGACGTAGAAGGCTCTCGGCTCCACGACCGGCAGCCTAGACCACAGTCGCCCACGCGGAAACAGTTGCTCAAACCCTTGTCTGCCTCGGATTTAGTAGCCAAGATGGCAGTCAGATTGCGATAACCTCCGCTGACCCTCTCCCCGGCCACCCTCTCGGAGACTTCTGATGAGCGACCAGCAGCAGCTGCGCAACTTCGTCAACGGCGAGTACGTCGACCCGGTGGACGGCGGCTACGCCGACCTGATCGACCCGTGCACCGGCGAGGTCTTCGCCCAGGCCCCGGTCTCCGGCGCGGCGGACGTGGACGCGGCCATGAAGGCCGCCGCCGCCGCGTTCGAGACCTGGCGGGACACCACGCCGGCCGAGCGGCAGCGGGCGCTGCTGAAGTTCGCCGACGCGGTGGAGTCGCGGGCCGCCGAGCTGGTCGACGCGGAGGTCCGCAACACCGGCAAGCCCCGGCAGCTCACCGCCGACGAGGAACTGCCGCCCGCCGTGGACGAGCTGCGCTTCTTCGCCGGGGCGGCCCGCCTGCTGGAGGGGCGCTCGGCCGGCGAGTACATGGCCGGACACACGTCGTACGTACGGCGGGAGCCGATCGGCGTCTGCGCCCAGGTGACGCCCTGGAACTACCCGCTGATGATGGCGGTCTGGAAGATCGCCCCGGCGCTGGCGGCGGGGAACGCGGTGGTGCTGAAGCCGTCGGACACCACGCCGGTGTCGACGCTGCTGCTGGCCGAGATCGCCGCCGAGCACCTGCCCCCTGGTGTGTTCAACGTGGTCTGCGGCGACCGCGACACCGGCCGTACGCTGGTCTCCCACCCGACCCCGCAGCTCGTGTCGATCACCGGCTCGACCCGTGCGGGCATGGAGGTTGCCGCCGCGGCGGCGCCGGACCTGAAGCGGACGCACCTGGAGCTGGGCGGCAAGGCCCCGGTGGTGATCTTCGACGACGCGGATCTGGCGGCGGCGGCCGAGGCGATCGCGATGGGCGGCTACTTCAACGCCGGTCAGGACTGCACGGCGGCGACCCGGGTGCTCACCGGGCCGGGCATCCACGAGGACTTCGTGGCCGCGCTGACCGAGCAGGCCCGCAACACCCGCACCGGCGCGCCGGACGACGCCGACGTGCTCTACGGCCCGCTGAACAACGCCAACCAGCTCGCCCGGGTGAGCGGCTTCGTGGACCGCCTGCCGGACCACGCGAACGTCACCACCGGCGGTGCCCGGGTCGGCGATCGCGGCTTCTTCTACGCCCCGACCGTGGTCTCCGGCGTACGGCAGAACGACGAGATCATCCAGGACGAGGTGTTCGGGCCGGTCATCACCGTGCAGCGTTTCTCCGACGAGGACGAGGCGGTGCGCTGGGCGAACGGCGTGGACTACGGCCTGTCCGCCTCGGTGTGGACGCGCGACCACGGCCGGGCCATGCGGATGACCCGGCGGCTGGACTTCGGCTGCGTCTGGGTGAACACGCACATCCCGTTCGTCTCGGAGATGCCGCACGGCGGCTTCAAGCACTCCGGCCACGGCAAGGACCTGTCGGTCTACAGCCTGGAGGACTACACCCGGGTCAAGCACGTCATGCACAACATCGAGAGCTGATCGGCGATGGCGACCAGCGAGGAGTTGCACAAGCGCCGGGTCGAGGCCGTGGCGCGGGGCGTGGGCAGCACGATTCCCGCGTACGTGGACCGGGCGGGCGGTGGCACGATCACCGACGTGGACGGCCGGGAGTGGATCGACTTCGCGGCCGGCATCGCCGTCACCAACGTGGGCAACTCCGCGCCGCGCGTGGTCGAGGCGGTACGCGCGCAGGTCGAACGCTTCACCCACACCTGCTTCATGGTCGCGCCGTACGAGTCGTACGTGGCGGTCTGCGAGCAGCTCAACGCCCTGACCCCGGGTGGGTTCGAGAAGCGCTCGGCGCTGTTCAACTCCGGCGCCGAGGCGGTGGAGAACGCGGTGAAGATCGCCCGGCACGCGACCGGGCGGCCCGCGGTGGTGGTGTTCGACCACGCGTACCACGGCCGGACCAACCTGACCATGGCACTGACCGCGAAGAACATGCCGTACAAGCACCGGTTCGGGCCGTTCGCCGGCGAGGTCTACCGGGTGCCGATGTCGTACCCGCTGCGCGACGGCGGGCTGGACGGCGCCACCGCGGCGGCCCGGTCCATCGAGATGATCGAGAAGCAGGTGGGCGCGGAGAACGTGGCCGCGCTGCTGGTCGAGCCGATCCAGGGCGAGGGCGGTTTCGTCGTACCCGCCGAAGGGTTTCTCCCGGCGCTGCGCGAGTGGGCGACGGCGGCCGGGGTGGTGTTCGTCGCCGACGAGATCCAGACCGGTTTCTGCCGCACCGGCGACTGGTTCGCCTGCGAGCACGAGGGCGTGCAGCCGGATCTGGTCACGCTCGCCAAGGGCATCGCGGGCGGGCTGCCGCTGGCGGCCGTCACGGGCCGGGCGGAGCTGATGGACGCGGTGCACGTGGGGGGTCTCGGCGGCACGTACGGCGGCAACCCGATCGCCTGCGCCGCGGCGCTCGCGTCGATGGAGACGATGCGGGAGCTGGACCTGGCCGCCGCCGCGCGGCGGATCGGCGCGGTGATGGGCGAGCGGCTGCGCGCGATCGCCGCCGGTGACCCGCGCGTGGCCGAGGTACGCGGCCGGGGCGCGATGCTCGCGGTGGAGATTGTGCAGCCCGGCACGCCGACCCCGGACCCGGCCGCCACGGCGGCGATCTCAACGGCCTGCCACGCGGCCGGTCTCCTCACGCTGACCTGCGGCACCTACGGCAACGTGCTGCGGTTCCTGCCCCCGCTGGTCATCTCCGACGACGAGTTGGGCCGGGGCCTGGACATCCTGGCGGCTGCCTTCGGCTGACCCCGGACGTGGAACACCATGGGCCTGATCTCCCCCGGGCTCGGCCCATGGTGTTCCACCCGGCAGATCAGCGGATCAGCTCGACGGTGTTGCGCCGGACCAGGTTCTTGCCCGGTTCCCGGATCGCGTCCATGGCGGCGGTGTTGAGCAGCACGCAGCTACCCGACGGCCCGGTGACGGTCACGGTCACCGCCTTGTTGTTGTCCAGGTTCGTCACCCGCAGCCGGGTACCGAGCGGGAACTGGCCGCTGGTGGCGGCCGGCGCCCCGCCCTCGGCGAAGAACGTGATCGCGCCGGAGCAGACGCTGCCGCCGATCGGCTGCGCCGCGCCCGGCCGGGTCTCACCCGGTTGCGCGCCCGGCGCCGGGGCGGTGCCGCCGTCGAGGCGTTCCACCACGTTGCGGCGGATGACGTTCTTGCCCGGCTCGCGTACCAGGTCCATGGCGGCGGCGTTCAGCAGCACGCAACTCCCGGACGGCCCGGTCACTGTCACAGTGGCCACCTTGCGGTTGTCCAGGTTCGTCACCCGCAGCCGGGTGCCCACCGGGAACCGGTCGCTGGTGGCGGCCGGCGGCCCGCCCTCGGCCGAGAAGGTCACCGACCCGGCGCAGACCGACCGCGCGGCCGGCGCGGTGTCCGCGAAACCCAGTCCGGTCCCCACCGAGACCGCCACCGTGGCGGTCACCGCCACGGTTGCCGCCAGCACGTGCTTACGCTGCACCCTCACGTTCTCTCCCGTCGTCGCTGTCGTTCGACGCGTGGTACGGACGGGAGGGCCGGACCGTTCATCCGGAGCCGGGGACTACAACGGACCGTAGCGAGTGTGTGGCGCTCCGGTCATCAACGCCCAGTACCTGTCGCCGTAGGACCAGTGCCACCACTCCGTCGGGTAGTTCACCAGCCCCGCGCCGCTCAACGCCGCCACCAGCACGTTCCGGTTGCGCCACGCACTCACCGGGATGTGCCGGGCCGCGGTGAAGCAGGCGTCGGCGCTCTCCTCCGGGGTGGCGTCGAGCGCGGTGCCCATGGCCAGCTCCACCCCGTCGGCATCGCAGAGGGTGAGGTCGACTGCTCCGCCGGTGCTGTGCGGGGCCACCTCGACCGGCGAGACGAACTTGGTCGTCTCCCGGTGCAGCCGGTCCGCCGGCCAGTCCGGGTGACGCCGCCGCAGCTCCTCCCGGTAGCCGGTGAAGATGTCCAGCTGCGCCCGGTACGGCCGGTAACCCTCGACCACGAGCAGGCGCAGCCCGGCCGGCAGCGCGCGCTGCGCGGCCAGCAACCGGTCCGCGACCCCGCGCCGCACCCGGGCGTACGCCCCGGCGGGATCGGCGGCCCGCCCGTCCACCCGCAGCCCGGGCACCTCGCGCAGGTCCACCAGGGGTTCGCCGTCGTCCCGGCTGGACACCGCGGCGACCCGGGGGTCGGAGAGCAGGATCACGGCGTACCCCCGGGGTGTTCGCGCGACGGCCGGGCCGTGTGCCGGGTGAAGGCGAGCGCGACGAGCCGGTCCACCACCTCGGGGTACGCGACGCCGGATTCGGCCCACACCTTCGGGTACATCGAGTGGGCGGTGAAGCCGGGCAGCGTGTTCAGCTCGTTGACGAACAGGTCGCCGGTGGTCTCGTCGTAGAGGAAGTCGACACGGGCCAGGCCCCAGCCGCCGATCGCGGTGAACGCCCGCACGGACAGCTCGCGGATCCGCTCGGTGACGTCGTCCGGCAGCGGCGCCGGGACGATCATCGGGTCGGCGTCGCCGAAGTACTTCTGCCGGTAGTCGAACCAGCCGCCCGCGACCCGGACCTCGCCGACCGCCGACGCCTCCGGCTGCCAGCCGCCGAGCACGCCGCACTCCAGTTCCCGGCCGGTCACGCCCTGCTCGACGAGCACCACGTGGTCGTGCCGGAACGCCTCCTCCACCGCCGCCACCAGGTCGTCGCCGTCGGCCACCCGGGAGATCCCGATCGAGGAGCCCATCCGGGCCGGCTTGACGAACAGCGGCCCGCGCAGCCCGACCACCAGCTTCTCCGGGTCGGCCGCGGCCCGCCAGGTCGGCTCGTCGAACCAGACGTACGGCGTGGTCGGCACGTCCTCGGCGCGCAGCGCCCGCTTCATCGCCACCTTGTCCATGCCGACGGCGGAGGCGAGGATGCCGCACCCCACGTACGGCACGCCCAGTGACTCCAGCAGCCCCTGCACCACGCCGTCCTCGCCGTACGGGCCGTGCAGCACCGGGAACACCACGTCCAGCTCGGCGTGCACGGTCGCCGGGGCGTCGGCCGCGGTGACCGCGACAGTGCCGGCTGCCGTTCCGCGCCGCAGTTCCACCGCCGCGCCGGTGACCGGCAGCCGGTCGTCGATCGCCCGTCCGGCCGCCACCGTCCCGAGGTGCTGCGCGAGCACCGGCTCCGGCAACAGCCGGAATCCCCCGGTACGGGTGATGCCGAGCGCCACCACCCGGTGCCCCTGCTCGGCCAGGGCGCGGGCCACGCCGAGCGCCGAGGCGCAGGAGACCTCGTGTTCCGCCGACGGGCCGCCGAACAGGACACCGATCCGCACTGTCGACCTCATGCCGCCACTCCCACAGTCATCGGGGCGCCCGCCAGCCGGGCCACCAGGTCCGCTTCCACGTTTCCGCCGGTCAGCACCACGCCGACAGTCAGTTGCCGCCCGCCGCCAGGCGGCCACGCCGCCCCGCCGACGCCGCCGGAACGAACCACCTCGCCCAGCCGCAGCGCGCCGGCCAGCCCGGCCGCGCCGGACGGCTCGACCAGCACCTTCAGGTCCAGCAGGAGCAGCCGGAACGCCTCGACGATCGCCTGGTCGTCGACCCGGACCACCCCCCGTACGCGGTGACGGGCCACCGCGAACGGCAGGTCGCCGACGCAGCCGGGACGCAGCCCGTCGGCCAGGCTCGGCGCCGGGGCGACAGGTGTGGGCCGTCCGGCGGCCAGGCTGCGCGCCAGCGAGTCGCAGCCGACCGGCTCGACGCCGTACACCTGGATCGGGGTTCCGGTCGCGGCCAGGCAGGCCCCGGCGATGCCGCCGCCCCCGCCCACCGGCACCACGAGCGCGTCCAGCGGTGTGCCGCGCCGCGCCGCCTCCTCGATCAGTTCCAGGCTGGCGCTGCCCTGACCGGCCACCACGTCCGGGTGGTCGTACGCGTCGACGAGCGGGTGGCCCTCCACCTCGGCGATCCGCCGGGCGACTGCGAGGCGCTCCTCGACTGTGGTGCCGGCCCGGATCACCCGGGCTCCGGCGGCCCGCGCCCGGTCCACCTTGACCGGCGCGGCGTCCACGGGCAGCACGACAGTCGCGGCCAGCCCGTGCCGGCGCGCGGCGAGCGCCACCGCGACGGCGTGGTTGCCGGTGCTCTGCGCGACGACGCCGGTGTGCCCAGCGGCGGCGAGCCGGCCCACCGCCAGCATCGCGCCGCGCATCTTGTACGAGCCGCCGTCCTGGAGGTTCTCCGCCTTGAGCAGGATCCGGGCGCCGGCCAGGCGGTCGATCGCCGGGCTGTGCAGCACGGGGGTACGCACCACCCGGCCGGACAGCGCGCGGGCGGCCTCCTCGACATGTGTTCGGTCCGGCAGTACCGGCACGTCGATTCGGGGCATGGTCTCTCCTTCGGGATTCGAGTGGGCGCGGCGGCGCGGCAGGTCGAACAGCCAGTGCGCGCCGAGTGCGGTGAGGCAGCGGTACGCGGCGAGGCTCAGTGCCAGCACGAGCGCGGTGAGCAGGACCGGGTAGACGGTCACGAGCAGCGCCCGGCCCGGCCCGGGCAGCCCGGCCACCGGTGCGGCGAGCAGCCGGTCGAGCAGCGCCAGCACCGGCATGTGGATCACGTAGACGGGGAGCGTGCGGCGGCCGAGCCGGGCCAGCGCCGGACCGGCCAGGCGGTGCCGGGCCAGCCGGGCGGCGGCGGTCAGCCCGAACGCCACAGCGACTACCGACACGAGCAGGTACACGCCGGGCCAGCTCTGCGCGCCGGCCAACGCCATGGCGGCCAGCCCGACCGCGTACGCGGCGCCGGTGCCTGCGAGCCGCCGGGTGCTCGCGCCGTCCGCCCACCGCGTGAGGTACGGCCGCAGGTGCACGCCGGCCAGGAAGAACACCAGGTTCTGGTAGACCTGCCCCCGGTTGCCGGGACTGTCCAGCAGCCCGGTGGCCGCCACCGCGGACAACGTGCCCGCGGCGGTCAGCAGCACCGCCGGGTGAATCCGGCGCAGTGCCTTCGCGATCACGAAGTAGAGCGCCAGCGCGTACAGGTACCACAGGTTCGAGGGCGTCACGGTGAGCTGGGCCAGCAGCTCACCCGGGTCGGTGGCCCGATCGGTCGGGAAACCGGGCGCGAGCGCCAGCAGCGCGGTGTGGATCAGCAGCCAGGTCGCGTAGAGGTAGAGGTTCCGGGCGATCCGGGGCCGTCCGGACACCCGCCACGGGCGGGCCACGGCGTTCGCCGCGAAGACGCCGGAGATCGCGAAGAACAACGGCATCCGCAGCGGCAGCAACTGCTCGCCGAGCAGCCCCCACGCACCCGGCACCGGCAGGCCGGCCCGCCAGTCGATGCGCAGGTAGTCCTTGACGACGACGTGCCACAGCACCACGAGCACGATGCAGGTGCCCTTCGCCGCGTCGGCCCAGACCACCCGGCCGTCGAGCGTTGTGCTCCCCCCGGTACGGGTCGGCATGGCGGTCTCCTCTCCGGCCGGCGGGCCGGCAGGTCGTCTCCCGGGGCGGCAGCGCCGCCGGTCCCGTCCTCGGGCAGGTGTCATCGCGGGACGCCGCGACGGCGGCTCCCGGAGGTCGTGTGGGGTGGTCAGCCCACGGGGGGCAGGTGGACGTCGACCCGCAGGCCGCCGTCCTCACCCGGGCGGGCGGCGATGATGCCGCCGTGCGCCTGGGTGATGGAGCGGGCGATGGCCAGGCCGAGCCCGGCGCCGCCGCCCTGGTTGGTCCGGTCCCGGGCGAGGCGCCGGAACGGCTCGAACAGCCCGTCGACCGCTTCGGCGGGGACGCTCTGCCCGCTGTTCGTCACAGTCAGCGCGGGGTCGCCGCCGACGGTGACGACGAGCCGGCCGCCCTCGCGGTTGTACTTGATGCCGTTCTCCACCAGGTTCGTGACCAGGCGTTCCAGCAGCACCCGCTCGCCGGTCACGATCCGGGGCGACAGGCGGGACTCCACCGTCACGCCGGCCTCGGCGGCCCGGTCGGCGTACGCGGCCAGCACGCCGGTGACGATCTGTTCGAGGCGTTGCGGGGTGGAGGACCGCAGGCCCTGGTCGCTCTCACTGAGCGCCAGCAGCCCTTCGATCAGCCGCTCGTTGCGTTCGTTGGTGGCGAGCAGTTGGGCGGTCAGCAGTTCCAGTTGCTCGCCGGTGAGCGACTGGGCCATGCCCACCTCGATCAGGGTGCGCTGCACCGCCAGTGGCGTACGCAGTTCGTGCGAGGCGTTCGCGGCGAACCGCCGCTGCCCCTCGTACCCGGCGGTGACCCGGTCCAGCATGTCGTCGATCGCGCGGCTGAGCCCGGCCAGCTCGTCTCGGCCGCCACGGTGGATCCGGTAGCCGAGGTTCTGCGGCCCCAGGTTCGCCATCGGGGCGGCCAGGTCGTGCACCGGGCGCAGGCACCAGCGAGCAGCGCCCCACACCGCGAACCCGGCGGCCACCAGCACCAGCAGCTCGGTCACCAGCGGCAGCAGTGGCACGAACGGGCGACCCGGCTCGCACACCGCGCCGATCGTGGCCAGGCCGCAGAACCACTGGGCCCGCCCCCACACCAGTTCGAGCAGCGACTTGACCAGGTCGGGCAGGAAGAACCCGGCGAGCAGGGCGAGCACCCCGACCAGCAGGATGCGGCGGCGGGGGCTCACTCCGGCTCGCCGATCCGGTAGCCGGCCTTCGGCACCGTGTGGATGACCGACGGCTGGCCGAGCTTCTTGCGCAAGGTCATCACAGTCACCCGGACCGCGTTGGTGAACGGGTCGGCGAACTCGTCCCACGCCTGTTCCAGCAGCTCCTCGGCGCTGACCACCCGGCCACCGGCCCGCATCAGCACGTGCAGGACGGCGAACTCCTTCGGGCTGAGCCCGAGCGGGCGGCCGTCGCGGGTCGCGGAGTGCCGGGCCACGTCGAGCACCACGCCGTGCCGTTCCAGCACCGGTGGCAGCGCCGGGGTGGACCGGCGGCCCAGCGCCTGCACCCGCGCCACCAGCTCGGCGAACGCGAACGGCTTGGTCAGGTAGTCGTCGGCGCCCAGCCCGAGACCGGCGACCCGGTCCCGGATGCCGGCGGCGGCGGTGAGCAGCAGCACGCGGGTGCCGGCGTCGGACCCGGCCAGGCTCCGGCACACCTCGTCGCCGGTGGCGCCGGGCATGTCCCGGTCCAGCACCGCCACGTCGTACCGGTTGACCCCGATCCGTTCCAGCGCGCCGTCGCCGTCGTAGCAGACGTCGACAGCCATGGAGAACCGCCGCAACCCCTCGGCGACCGTGTCCGCCAAGAGCCGCTCGTCGTCCGCTACCAGCACCCGCACCCTTGCGCTCCCCCGTGTCTTCCCTCGTCGTCCGGCACACCTTCGCAGGCCGCAGTTAAGGGTTCCGTAAGCGTCCGCAGCAGCCATCCTCCACGCGGGCCGGGCTGTGACAACCGGCGTAGGGCCGGCTGAGCCGTTCGTCCGGTCCCCCGGCGTCGTGAGCACCGCTCAAGTGACCCGGATCACGCATTGGCGCTCGGGGGTGAGGTGGGTCACGATGGGTGGAAGGAGGCGCTGGTGGCTGACCCGTGGCTCGCCCTGGAGTTCGGCGCGGATCCCGCGGAGCGGATCGCGCAGGTCGGCGCCGCCCACGAGGCGTTCCTGACCGGAGGCGCCACCGGCGGGGTCCGGGACGTGGTGGCCCGTTCCTGGGAGCGGTCCGCGCTGCTCGACCCGGAGGCCACCGCACCTGTCGACCTCACCGACGACGCGCTGGAGACCTACCGCGCCGCGCACCCGCTGGCCCGGGTGATGCCGCTGTTCCGCGACCTGCTCGGCGGCATCGCGCAGGACGGCGCGCACCTGATGGCGGTCTGCGACGCCGCCGGGCGGCTGCTCTGGGTGGAGGGCCACCCCGGGGTGCTGCGACACGCCGAGCGGATGAACTTCGTACCCGGCGCCCGCTGGGACGAGGCGCACGCCGGCACGAACGCCCCCGGCACCGCACTCGCCGTCGACCACGGCGTACAGATCTTCGCCACCGAGCACTTCGTCCGGCCGGTGCAACGCTGGACCTGCGCCGCCGCGCCGATCCACGACCCGGCCACCGGCGCGCTCCTCGGCGCCGTCGACATCACCGGCGGGGACCACCTGGCCAACCCGCAGAGCCTCGCCCTGGTCCGGGCCACCGCCCGGGCCGCCGAGGCGTTCCTGGCCGGTGCCGCGCCCGCCGCGCCGGACGTGGCGTACGTGTCGGCACTCGGGCGCGACGAGGCGGAACTGCGCGTCGGCGGCCGGCGCATCCGGCTCGGCCGGCGACACAGCGAGCTGCTGGTGCTGCTCGTCGACCATCCCGAGGGCCGCACCGGGGAACAGCTCGGCCTCGACCTCTACGGCGACGACAGGCGGCACCCGGTCACACTTCGCGCCGAGCTGTCCCGGCTGCGCCGCGTGCTCGGCGAGGAACTGCTCGACTCCCGCCCGTACCGGCTGCGCCCGGCCGTGCGCGCCGACTTCCGTACCGTCACCGAACTGCTGGAACGTGGCGATCCGGCGGCGGCGCTGCGCGCGTACCCCGGGCCCCTGCTGCCCCTGTCGGACGCGCCGGGAGTGGCGCGACTGCGCCGCCTGGTCGACGGCCAGCTGCGCGCCGCGGTGCTGGCCGGCGCCGACCCGGGCCTCATCGCGGCCTGGACCGCGACGACGGCCGGCGCCGACGACCTGGCCGCATGGCAGGCCCTGGCGCGGGCGTTGCCGCCGGGTGCACCGCGCCGGCCGCTCGCTGTCGCGCGGGCCCGCCAGCTCGCCGAGGAGTACGCGCTGCCGCGCGCAACGTTCCTGCAACGTCGCGGAAACTAGCCTGCCCGCCATCCACCCCAGACGGACGGCGGAGGTACCCATGACGCGCTACGACGCCCCCACCCACTGGCAGTCACGTTACGACCACTACATCGGCGGCGAGTACGTGAAGCCGCACGGTGGCAAATACTTCGAGAACCCGACGCCGGTGACCGGGCAGACCTTCTGCGAGGTGGCCCGCGGCACCGCCGAGGACGTGGAGAAGGCGCTCGACGCGGCGCACGGCGCGGCCGACGCGTGGGGCCGCACGTCGGTCGCCGAGCGTTCGCTGGTCCTCAACCGGATCGCTGACCGCATGCAGGACAACCTGGAGTCCCTCGCGATCGCCGAGACGTGGGAGAACGGCAAGCCGGTACGCGAGACGCTCGCCGCCGACATCCCGCTCGCGATCGACCACTTCCGCTACTTCGCCGGGGCGATCCGGGCGCAGGAGGGCTCGCTCGGCGAACTCGACGACGACACGGTGGCCTACCACTTCCACGAGCCGCTGGGCGTGGTCGGGCAGATCATCCCGTGGAACTTCCCGATCCTCATGGCGGTGTGGAAGCTCGCCCCGGCGCTCGCCGCCGGCAACGCTGTGGTGCTCAAGCCGGCCGAGCAGACGCCCGCCTCGATCCACTACCTGCTGTCGCTGATCGGCGACCTGCTGCCGCCGGGCGTGGTGAACGTGGTCAACGGCTTCGGCGTCGAGGCGGGCAAGCCGCTGGCCTCCTCGTCCCGGGTGGCGAAGGTGGCGTTCACCGGCGAGACCACCACCGGGCGGCTGATCATGCAGTACGCCAGCGAGAACATCAAGCCGGTGACGCTGGAGCTGGGCGGCAAGAGCCCGAACATCTTCTTCGACGACGTCAGCGCCGCGTCCGACGACTTCCTGGACAAGGCGCTCGAAGGCTTCACCATGTTCGCCCTCAACCAGGGCGAGGTGTGCACCTGCCCGTCCCGGGCGCTCATCCAGCAGGGCCACTACTCCGACTTCCTGGCCGCCGCCGTGGACCGGACCGGGCAGATCAAGCAGGGGCACCCGCTGGACACCGACACGATGGTCGGCGCGCAGGCGTCGAACGACCAGCTGGAGAAGATCCTGTCCTACCTGGACATCGGGCGGCAGGAGGGCGCGAAGGTGCTCACCGGCGGTGAGCGGGCCGACCTGGGCGGCGAGCTGTCCGGCGGCTACTACGTCCAGCCGACCATCTTCGAGGGCGACAACTCGATGCGGATCTTCCAGGAGGAGATCTTCGGACCGGTGGTGTCGGTGACCTCCTTCGCCGACCTGGACGACGCCGTGAAGATCGCCAACGACACGCTGTACGGGCTCGGCGCGGGCGTGTGGACCCGGGACCTGAACACCGCGTACCGGGCCGGGCGGGCGATCCAGGCCGGCCGGGTCTGGACGAACTGCTACCACGCCTACCCCGCGCACGCCGCGTTCGGTGGCTACAAGCAGTCCGGCATCGGCCGGGAGAACCACAAGATGATGCTGGAGCACTACCAGCAGACCAAGAACCTGCTGGTCAGCTACTCCCCGAAGAAGCTGGGCTTCTTCTGATGGGTGACACCGTGACCCTGACCCCCGCGGCGGCCGACCTGATCCGGTCGCTGCGGGGGCAGCACGGCCCGCTGATGTTCCACCAGTCGGGCGGCTGCTGCGACGGCAGCGCCCCGATGTGCTACCCGGCCGGTGAGTTCCGCACCGGCGGCTCGGACGTGCTGCTCGCCTCGCTCGCAGTCGACGGGGTGCCCGAGCCGGTGGAGTTCTGGATGTCGAAGGCCCAGTGGGAGCTGTGGCAGCACACCCGGCTCACCGTCGACGTGGTGCCCGGCCGGGGCAGCGGCTTCTCCCTGGAGGCCCCCGAGGGCGTCCGCTTCCTCATCCGGTCGCACCTGAACCGCTGATCTGTCCGAGATCTTGCAGCTCGCGTGCATCGCGGCGGTGGGATGCTGACGCCGTCCACTTCGGAATCCGCGTCCCACCGCCGTCCGGATCGCCGGCGGGGCGCGTCCCACCGCCGCCCGACAGGAGTCCGCGCATGAACCCGGTCCGACAGCCAGTGCTCGCCGCCGGCCTCACCGCCCTGGCCACCGCCGCCACGCTCGGGCTCGCGCCGGGCGCCGTCGTCGCCGCCCCGGCGGCCTCACCCCGCATCTCCGTCAACTGGTTCGGCGCCGCCGACGTACGGGCGCACACCGCCACCGTCGGCGGCCGGTTCGACTGCGGCGCCGAGCGCGGCCTCGCGTACATCGAGGTGCACCTGGAGCAGCGGGTACGGCGCGGCTCGGTCACCGGCTTCGGGTTCGGTGTGATCGGTGCGTGCACCGACGAGCGCACCGCCGGCACCTGGACCGCGACGATCCCCGCCGACGAGGGCAGATTCCGCCCCGGCCCGGCCACCACGATCGCGCGCCTGGTGGTCGAGCCCAACTCCCTCACCGAGACCACCGAACGCGTACGCCTGCGCCCCCGCTGCCCCCGCCCCTGACCGCCTTCGACGGCGACGGCCTCCCGGTCAGGCGATCTGCCGGAGGTCGTCGCCGTAGTCGAAGATGATCCGCAGCCGGGCGCCGAGGGCGTTGGCGTACCGGCTCAGCGTGGCCACCTCGTTGACGTCGAGGTCGCCGTTCTCGATCTGGCTCACCCGGCCGGGCGTGACCCCCATGATCTCGGCTACCTGCCGCTGGGTGAGCCCCAGCCGCTTGCGCTCCTCGGCCAGGTGGAACGCGCTCACCCACGCGTCGGTCCGGGCGCGCTCCGCCTCGTACGCCTCGTCGTCACCGCCGAGTTCGGCGCGGACCTCGTCCCAGTGATAGAACTCCGTCACGACTCCCCCCTTCGCTCGCGCTCGCTGTCGAGCCAAGCCTTGTAGGCAACCTCCGCCGCCGGAATGTGCTGCCGGTACCAGCGACTCCAGTCACCCGCCTTGTTGCCGGCGACCAGGAGGACCGCCTGAGACCAGGGATCGAAGACGAACAGCACCCGGATCGCCACGTCCCGACCGGAGCGGGGCCGCAACTCCTTCAGATTACGGAGGCTGCTTCCGCGCAGCGTATCCACGAGCGGGCGGCCCAGCCCTGGCCCGACCTCTGCCAGTTTGTCCACCGCCACCCGGACGCTCTCGTACGACGCCGGATCGCGGTCCCGCAGGTCGCGCAGCCAGTGCCGGACCTCTCCGGTGACCCGGACCGACCAGCGCTTCCCATCCGCACCCATGCTCCGACTATAGCTTGAACTAAACATGCCCGCTGCGGGTCAGCGGTCGTCCAGGAGGGGCTGGGTGGGGTTCCAGGGGGTTCCGGTTTCGGCGTCGTGGCGGCGGCGGGCTATCGCGGACAGCGCCTCCAGCACCACCCGGTTGCCCAGGTACGCGGTGATGTCCGCGTGGTCGTACGGCGGGGCGACCTCGACCACGTCCAGCCCGACCACGGGCAACTCGTAGCAGACCCGGCGCACCGCGTCGAGCAGCTGCCGGGAGGTGAACCCGCCCGGCTCGGGTGTGCCGGTGCCGGGCGCCATGCCGGGGTCGACCACGTCCACGTCGACGGAGAGGAAGACGCCCTCGCACTCGTCGGTCGCGATGCCGAACGCCTCGGTCAGGCAGGTGTCCAGCCCGCGCGCCACGATCTCGGTCATCTCGTACGAGCGCATCCGCTGCTCCGCCATCCAGGCCAGCGTGTCCGGGCCGGGCCAGTAGCCGCGCAGCCCGATCTGGAGGAAGCGGTCGCCGCGTACCGCGCCGGACTCGATCAGCCAGCGCATCGGCTGGCCGTGGCCGTGCAGCGAGCCGAACTCGACGTCCCCGGTGTCGGCGTGCGCGTCGAAGTGCACCAGTGACACCCGGCCGAGCCCGTGGTGCCGGGCCACGCCTGTCGCGTCGGGCAGCGCGATGGAGTGGTCGCCGCCGAGCACCACTGGGATCGCCCCGGCGGCGGCGACCGCGTGTACGGCGGTCTCCAGCGCGGCGAGCGAGCGCTCGATGTCGCCGCCGAACATCTCCACGTCCCCGGCGTCGTAGACGCACAGGTCCTTCAGCGCGTCCACGCGCAGCGCCAGGGACGGGCGGGAGCCGTCGTGCGGCAGGTAGCAGGCCTGCCGGATGGCGGACGGCCCGAAGCGGGTGCCGGGCCGGTGCGAGGTGCCGCCGTCGAACGGCGCCCCGATGACCACCACGTCGGCGTCGGCGTACGTGACCGGCTCCTCGACGGTGCACGGCGGCACGCCGAGGAACGTGATGTCGGGACCGTACATCGGGCCGTACCGGGTCATCGTTCCTCCATCCCCCACGGCGAACCGTAGCCGGTGAGCAGGTCCAGGAAGGGGGTCGGCGGGAACGCCTCCGGGCCGAGCACGCCCGCGCCGGTCCAGGCACCGGTGGCGAGCAGTTCCAGCGCGACGACCGGGTTCACGGCGGTCTGCCAGACCACCGCCTGGTGGCCGTACTCGGCCATCGACCACTCGTTGTCGACCACGTGGTACAGGTAGACGCGGCGCGGGCGGCCGTCCGGCCCGGTGCCGGTGACGTACGTGCCGGCACACGTCTTGCCGCTCATCCGGTCGCCGAGCGTGGCCGGGTCGGGCAGCGCGGCGGCCACCAGGTCGCGCGGCGACACCTCGACCCCGCGTACGCGCACCGGCTGGGTCGAGTCCAGCCCGAGCTTGTGCAGAGTGCGCAGCACCTCGATGAACTCGGCGCCGAGGCCGTACTTGAAGGTGACCCGCTTCGCCGGCACCCAGCGCGGGATGAGCAGCACCTCCTCGTGTTCGACGTTCACGCACTCGACCGGGCCGATGCCGGCCGGGAAGTCGAACACCTCCGGCTCGCTGAACGGTTCGGTGGTGAACCAGCCGCGCCCGGCCTCCCAGATCACCGGCGGGTTGAGGCACTCCTCGATGGTGGTCCAGATGGAGAACGACGGCGCGAACTCGTAGCCGGCGACTGTGAGGTTCGCGCCGTCGCGTACCCCGATCTCGTCGATCTCGGCGAAGAGTTCGTCGGCGGCGTAGCGGGCGAAGACGTCGGACAGGCCCGGTTCGACGCCGATGCCGCAGAGCGCCAGCCGCCCGGCGGCGGCCCACTGCTCGGCGACGGCGAACTGCTCGTCGCCGAGCTTGACCCCGGTCTCGGCGTAGGGGCGCTCGGGGTGCGGCCGGGACAGCGACATCGCCATGTCCAGGTAGTCGGCCCCGGCGGCGAACGCGCCGTCGAAGATCGGCATGACGAAGCGCGGGTCGACCGCGTTGAACACATGCGTGATCCGGTGGTCCCGGCACAGCGCGGCCACCGCGTCGGCGGACGAGGCGTCCACAGTGGCGGCGACGAACCGGTCGCCGTGCCCGGCGACGGCCCGCGCCGCGCGCGCCGGGTCGTGGTCGGCGACCACCATGGTCTCGAAGAAGGAGCGGCGGGCGGCGATGGATACGGCGGCGGAGCCGACGCCACCGGCGCCGACGAGGAGGATACGCATCAGGAGTCGAACCCCAGTCCAAGACGGTCGAGAGTACGGAGCCAGAGGTTGCGCCGACCGTCGCGCGTGTCGGCGCGGGCGAGCGACCAGCGGGTGAGGTTGATGCCCACGGACCGGGCCGGTTCCGGCGGGAACGGCAGCGGCTTGCGGCGCACCAGGTCGAGCCGGGTCAGCGGGGTGTCAGTGCCGGAGAGCAGGTCGAGCGTCACGCGGGCGCCGAACCGGGTCGCGCCGACGCCGAGCCCGGTGAACCCGGCGGCGTACGCCAGGCGCCCTTCGTACGCGGTGCCGAAGAACGCGCAGAACCGCGTGCAGGTGTCGATGACGCCACCCCAGCGGTGACTGAAGCGCACGTCGGCGAGCTGCGGGAACGTGGTGAAGAAGTGCGACGCCAGCGTGGTGAAGGTGGCCTCGCGCCGCTCCAGCGCGGGCGCCACCCGGTTGCCGTAGTGGTAGATCGCGTCGTAGCCGCCGAACAGGATCCGGTTGTCGGCGGTGAGCCGGTAGTAGTGGAACTGGTTGCCGGTGTCGGCGAGCCCCTGCCGGTGCCGCCAGCCGATCGCGTCGCGCTGCGCGGCGGTCAGCGGCTCGGTCATCAGCGCGTAGTCGTAGACCGGCACGATCCAGGAGCGCAGCCGGCGCAGCAGCGGCGGGAACGCGTTGGTGGCGAGCACGACCTGTCGCGCCCGCACCGCGCCGGGTGCCGCGTCCGCGCCGTCGGCAGTGGCGGCGCTCAGCCCGGCGCCGTCGCGGGCCAGGCCGGTGACGCGGGTGTGCTCGTGCACGCGTACGCCCAGGCCGAGCGCGGCCCGGCGCAGTCCCCAGGCGAGCTTCGCCGGGTCGAGCAGGGCCACCCGGTCGGCGTCCCACATCCCGCCCAGGTACGTCGGCGACGCCACCTCGGCGCGTACCTCGTCGCGGTCGAGCAGCCGCACGTCGTGGCCGTACCGGCGGGCCAGCTCGGCGTCGGCGGCGAGCCCGTCGAGCTGGTACGGCTCGACCGCCACCGCCAGCTCGCCGGTGCGTTCGAAGTCGCAGTCGATGTCGTACTTCGCCACTGTGGCGGCGATGGCGTCCAGGTTCTCCCGGCCCAGCCGTTCCAGCTCGCCGATCTCGCCGGGGAACCGCTCGACGCCGTTGGCGAGCCCGTGGGTCAGCGACGCCGCGCAGAACCCGCCGTTGCGCCCGGACGCCGCCCAGCCGCACGTGCCGGCGTCGACGAGCAGCACGTCGCGGTCCGGGTCGGCCTCCTTTGCGAGCAGCGCGGTCCACAGACCGGCGTAACCGCCGCCGACCACCAGCAGGTCGGCGGTGTGCACCCCGGTCAGCGGCGGCAGCGGGTCGGGGCGCTCCGGCCGGTCCAGCCAGTACGACACGGGCGCGGCGTCGGCCAGCGCCCGGCCGGTATGCGGGAGCGTCATGGCTTGCCCGCAGGTGTGGCGACCACCGCGAGGGCGGCCCGTCGCGCCCGCCGCCCGCGCAGTGAGGTGGCCCCGACCAGCAGCAACGCGATCACGAACATGGCCGTGCCGATCACGTTCACCTGCGGCGGGATGCCCCGCTGGGAGGCGCCCCAGACGTACATGGGGAACGTGACAGTGGTGCCGGCGTTGAAGTTCGTGATGATGAAGTCGTCGAAGCTGAGCGAGAACGCCAGCAGCGCGGCGGCCACGATGCCGGGTAGCACGAGCGGCAGCGTGATCCTTCGGAACGTCTGCCACTCGCTGGCGTACAGGTCCATCGCGGCCTCCTCCAGCCGCCGGTCCATGCCGGCGAGCCGGGCCTTCACGGTGACCACGACGAACGACACGCAGAACATGACGTGTGCGATGACGATGGTCCAGAAGCCCTGCGGCACCCCGGCGGCGACGAAGAGGGCGAGCAGCGAGGTGCCCATCACCAGTTCCGGGGTGGCCATCGGCAGGAAGATCAGCCCGTTGAGCCCGGACCGGCCGCGGAAGCTGTGCCGGACCAGCGCGAACGCCATCAGCGTGCCGAGGAGCGTGGAGACGACTGTGGCGATGAGCCCGATCTGCATGCTGCGCACCACCGCGTCGCACATGTCCGAGGTGGCGCAGGGCTGCTTCCAGTTGTCGAGCGTGAACTCGTTGAAGTCGTAGGAGAGCCGGCTGGAGGGCCGGTTGAAGGACAGGCCGGCGACCACCATGATCGGCAGCGTCAGGTAGCCGAGGACGAGCAGAGCCACGCCCATCACCCACCGGTCGGCGAGCCAGCGCCTCAGTCTGCTCACAGCACCTCCTCCGTGCCGGCCCTGCGCAGGTAGACGAAGACGATCGCCAGGATCGCGGCCATCAGCAGGAACGACAGCGCCGCGCCCTGCGGGTAGTCCAGCCGGACCAGGAACGCAGAGTCGATGACGTTGCCGATCATGTACTCGTTCGGTGTACCGAGCAGCTCGGCGTTGATGTAGTCGCCGGTGGCCGGGATGAAGAACAGCAGCGTGCCGGCGATCAGGCCGGGCATCGACAGCGGCAGCGTGACCTTGGCGAACGCGCGCAGCGGGCTCGCGTACAGGTCGCTCGCCGCCTCCAGCAGCCGGGGGTCGAGCCGCTCCAGGCTCGCGTACAGCGGCAGCACCAGGAACGGCAGGAAGTTGTACGTCAGGCCGAGCACCACGGCGATCGGGGTGGCCAGCAGCCGGCCGTCCGGGCCGAGCAGGTGCACGTCGCGCAGCAGCCCGACGAGCGCGCCGTTGTCCGACAGAATGGTCTTCCAGGCCAGCGTGCGCACCAGGAAGCTGGTGAACATCGGCGCGACCACGGCCACCAGCAGCAGGTTCTTCCACCGGCCGGCCTTCTGCGCGATCGCGTACGCCAGCGGGTAGCCCATCAGCAGCGCGAGCACCAGCGCGATCGCCGAGTAGAGGAACGACCGGGAGAACTGCGGCCAGTACGCCTGCAACGCGTCCGGGTAGTTGCTGAACGCCCAGGTCATCGCGTACCCGGTGGAGAGCGACCCGGCCGGGTCGTAGAGGCTGGCGGAGGCGAGCTGCACCAGCGGGAGCGCGAAGAAGACGAGCAGCCAGACCGCGCCGGGCAGCAGCAACAGGTACGGCAGGAGGCGGCTGCGCCCGCGCCGCACCGGCGGCGGCGCCGGTTTCCCGGCGGAGGTCGGTACGTGGGCCAGCGCGCTCATGCCGCCACTCCGCTTCGCTCCGCGCCGTCATGAGGCACCTTCGCGCTGAGCCGGCCGATTCGCTCGCTGCGCTCGCTCATGCCGCCACTCCGCTTCGCTCGCTGCGCTCGCTCATGGCAGCGCACCCACCGGGGGCTCGTCGAGCAGCGGCGTGGTCTGGTCGTCCTCACCGGCGGCCCGGGGCAGCAGGAACGCGTGCCGCGGGTCCCAGTGCGCGGTCACCGCCGTGCCGACGGCGAGCCGGCCGCCCAGCCCGCTGTTCGCGGCGAACACGGACAACTCGCTGCCCCACGCGGTGCGCACCAGGTACTGCGTGCTCACCCCGACGTAGGAGGTGTCGGTGACGACGCCGCCGACGTGCTGGTGCCCGGCCGGTACCCGGTCCGGGCCGTCGGCCAGGTGCAGCTTCTCCGGACGTACGCCGAGGAAGGCCGGACCGTCGGTGAGCCGGGCCCGGCCGGCGGGCACCGAGAAGCGCGAGCCGTGCGCCGTGACCAGCACGTCGTCGGCGGCGCGACCGCCGGCTTCGGCGGCGAGCAGGTTGGACTGGCCGAGGAAGTTCGCCACGAACGCGGTGGCCGGGTACTCGTAGATGTCGGCGGGCGCGCCGAGTTGCTCGATCCGGCCGGCGTTCATCACCGCGACCGTGTCGGCCATCGTCATGGCCTCCTCCTGGTCGTGGGTGACGTGCACGAACGTGATGCCGACCTCGGTCTGGATCCGCTTCAGCTCGATCTGCATCTGCCGGCGCAGCTTCAAGTCGAGCGCGCCGAGCGGCTCGTCGAGCAGCAGCACCTGCGGGTGGTTGATGAGCGCCCGGGCCAGTGCGACGCGCTGCTGCTGGCCGCCGGAGAGCTGGGCCGGGCGGCGCCGGCCGTACCCTTCGAGCTGGACCAGCGCGAGCATCCGCTCGACCTGGTCGCCCACCTTGCGGATGCCGCGGCGGCGCAGCCCGAACGCCACGTTCTCGTGGATGTCCAGGTGCGGGAAGAGGGCGTAGCTCTGGAAGACGGTGTTCACCGGCCGCTTGTACGGCCGCAGCCCGGCGATGTCCTGCTCGCCGAGCAGCACCTGCCCGCTGGTGGGCTGCTCCAGCCCGGCGATCATTCGCAGCGTGGTGGTCTTGCCGCAGCCGGACGCGCCGAGCAGGGCGAAGAACGAGCCCTGCGGGACGGTCAGGGTGAGGTCGTCGACGGCGGTGAAGACGCCGAACCGCTTGGTCAGGTCGACCAGTCGCAGATCGCCGGCCGGGGTCTGCTGCCCCTTCACGCGCCGATCACCTGCTGGAACTTGGTCTCGTACTCCTTCTCCTGCGCTTCGTCCAGCGCCATGAAGACCTTGGCCTTGGACAGCATCGCGTCGTCCGGGAAGATCAGCGGGTTGGTGGCCAGGTCCGGGTCGATCTTCTCCATCTCGGCCTGCGCGCGCTGCACCGGGCAGATGTAGTTGACGTACGCGGCCAGCTTCGCCGCCACCGCCGGGTCGTAGTAGTGGTTCATCAACGCCTCGGCGTTGGCCTTGTGCGTGGCCTTGTTCGGCACCAGCATGTTGTCCGACCAGAGCATCACGCCGGACTCGGGCACCACGAACTTGATCTTGTCGTCCTCGAAGCCGAGCTGGACGACGTCGCCGGACCAGCCGATGCATGCGGCGATGTCACCCTTGGCCAGGTCGGGCGCGTAGTCGTTGCCGGTGAACCGCCGGATCTGCTTGCTGTCCACGGCCTTCTTGAGCTTGTTCAGCGCGTCGTCGAACTGGGCCGGTGTGAACTTGGCCGGATCGTGGCCGAGCGACTGGAGCAGCAGGCCGATGGTGTCGCGCATCTCCGACAGCACAGTCACCTTGCCCTTGAGATCGGGGCGGGTGAGCAGCTCGTCGACGGTGCGGATCTCCTTGGTGACCTTCGCGTTGTACGCGAGCCCGGCCAGGCCGGACTGCCACGGGACCGCGAGCTGGGTCTCGGCGTCGAAGGAGCGCCCGCGCAGCGACGGCAGCAGGTTCGCCTCGACGTTGGGCATCTTCGACTTGTCGAGCTTCTGCACCCAGCCGAGCCGGATCATCCGGGCGGCCATCCAGTCGGTGAGCACCATGATGTCCCGGCCGGTGCTCTGACACCCGGCGAGCTGGTTGCGCACCTTGCCGAAGAACTCGTTGTTGTCGTTGACGTCCTCTGTGTACGTCACCTGGATGCCGGAGGCGGCGACGAACGCGTCGAGCGTGGGGCGCTTGGACTCGTCCTTCTCGTCGGTGTCCATGTACTGCGGCCAGTTCGAGAAGGCGACCTTCTTCTCGGTGGCGGACAGATCCTCGCTCTTGCAGCCGGCTTCGGTCTGCTGGGCGCCCTTGGTCCCGCAGCCGGCCAGGGTGCCCGCGGTGGCGAGCAGCGCGGCCGAGCCGACGGTCCCGGTGAGCAGACCACGCCGGGTGAGGGTCCGGAGGGGACTACGCATGTGACGACTCCTTGGGGGGGCATCGTCGGCGGCGGGACGGGGGCGGCGCGCCGGCGGGAGGGTCAGTGGCGATGGACGACTGATCCTGACATGAGAAAACCTCTCTCACAAGGGATTCCGTTGCCGGAATAGCCAGTCGCCACGAAATACGCCAGACTGCGCGGGGCACTACGCTCAACACGGAGAATCGGACACGAGGAGCGTCGATGGTCAACCGGCACCAGGAGAACTCCAACGGCGCCCGCCGGGTCACCGTGCGTGAAGGAGCCAACCACGCTCTGCTCGACGACGTGGCCAAGCAGATCATCGAGCAGCTCCAGGAGGACGGGCGCCGCCCGTACGCGAGCATCGGCAAGGCCGTCGGCCTCTCCGAGGCGGCGGTACGCCAGCGGGTGCAGCGGCTGCTCGACGCCGGCGTCATGCAGATCGTCGCGGTCACCGATCCGCTCCAGCTCGGCTTCCCCCGCCAGGCCATGATCGGGCTGCGCACCGACGGCGACCTGGAACCGGTCGCCGACCGGCTGGCCGAGTTCGAGGAGATCGACTACGTGGTGATCACCGCTGGCTCGTTCGACCTGCTGGCCGAGGTGGTCTGCCGCAACGACGCGCACCTGCTGGAGATCCTCCAGAAACTGCGCGGCGTCCCCGGGGTGCTCTCCACCGAGGCGTTCGTCTACCTGAAGCTGCGCAAGCAGACCTACAGCTGGGGCACCGCCTGATGCGGATTCCGTTGGCCGCGAAGTGATACGTCGCTGAATCCGTCGCGTTAAGGCTTGTTCGCTTGCCTTATCGGCATCGCCTGTGGGATAACCGTGGGCAGAGCGGCCGGTGTCACCCCTGACCGGCCCGAGACCCGATGGGGCTGACATGGCCAACGCCACCGACCATCTCTGGATGCACTTCACCCGCATGGCGAGCTACCCCGCCGGCGAGGTTCCGACAATCGTGCGGGGCGAGGGCGCGTACGTCTGGGACGCGCAGGGCCGCCGCTACCTGGACGGGTTGGCCGGACTGTTCGTCGTCAACGCCGGCCACGGCCGCACGGAGCTGGCCGAGGCCGCCGCCAAGCAGGCCGGCGAGCTGGCGTACTTCCCGCTCTGGTCGTACGCCCACCCCAAGGCGGTCGAGCTGGCCGAGAAGATCGCCACGCTCACGCCCGGCGACCTGAACCGGGTCTTCTTCACCACCGGCGGCTCCGAGGCCGTGGAGGCGGCGTGGAAGCTGGCCCGGGCCTACTTCAAGCGCACCGGCAAGCCCACCAAGCACAAGGTGGTCAGCCGATACATCGCCTATCACGGCACCTCGATGGGCGCGCTGTCGATCACCGGCCTGCCCGGCATCAAGACCGACTTCGAGCCGCTGGTCCCGGGCGGCATCAAGGTGCCGAACACCAACTTCTACCGGGCCCCCGAGCACGGCGACGACGCCGAGGCGTTCGGCCGCTGGGCCGCCGAGGAGATCGGCCGGGCGATCGAGCGGGAGGGGCCGGAGACGGTAGCCGCCGTCTTCCTGGAGCCGGTGCAGAACTCCGGCGGCTGCTTCCCGCCGCCGCCCGGCTACTTCGAGCGGGTGCGCGAGATCTGCGACGCGTACGACGTGCTGCTCGTCAGCGACGAGGTGATCTGCTCCTGGGGCCGGCTCGGCGAGTACTTCGGCGCCGTCCGCTACGGCTACCAGCCGGACATCATCACCACCGCCAAGGGCATCACCTCCGGCTACGCCCCGCTCGGCGCGATGATCGCCAGCGAGCGGCTGATGGAGCCGTTCCTCACCGAGACCGGCATGTTCGCGCACGGCGTGACGTTCGGCGGCCACCCGGTCTCCTGCGCGGTCGCGCTGGCCAACCTGGAGGTGTTCGCCCGGGAGGACCTGATCGGGCACGTCCGGGCCAACGAGGGCGCGTTCCGGTCCACCCTGGAGAAGCTGCACGACCTGCCGATCGTCGGCGACGTGCGCGGCGACGGCTACTTCTACGGCATCGAACTGGTCAAGGACAAGACCACCCGGGAGACGTTCGACGAGGCCGAGTCCGAGCGGCTGCTGCGCGGCTTCCTGTCCACCGCGCTGTTCGACGCCGGGCTCTACTGCCGGGCCGACGACCGGGGTGACCCGGTGGTGCAGCTCGCCCCGCCGCTGATCGCCGACCAGCAGCACTTCGACGAGATCGAGCAGATCCTGCGCGCGGTGCTGACCGAGGCGTGGTCGCGGCTCTGACGCCGATGACCGACTACCGGCATCTGTCGTACTGGCTGTCCGGCCTGGACGAACCGCTGACACCGCGACCCGGGTTGCCCGGCGACACGGACGCCGACGTGGCGATCGTGGGCGCCGGGTACACCGGGCTGTGGACGGCGTACTACCTGGCCGAGGCCGACCCCACGTTGCGCGTCGTCGTACTGGAGCGGGAGATCGTCGGGTACGGCGCATCGGGGCGCAACGGCGGCTGGTGCTCTGCGCTGTTCCCCACCTCGCTGCCGGCGCTGGCCCGGCGGCACGGCCGGGACCGGGCACTGGTCATGCAGCGGGCCATGCACGACACGGTCGGCGAGGTGGGCCGGGTCGCCGCCGCCGAGGGCATCGACTGCGACTGGCGGGCCGGCGGAACCGTGACGCTCGCGCGCGGCGAGGCGCAGCTCCGCCGGGCCCGGGCCGAGGTCGCCCAGGCCCACGCGCACGGGCTGACCGACGACGACCTGACGCTGCTCGACGCCGGCGAGGCCGCCGCGCGGTGCGACGCCGAGGGGGTACGCGGCGGCACGTACACCCCGCACTGCGCCGCCGTGCACCCGGCGAAGCTGGTCCGGGGCCTGGCCCGGGCGGTGGAGCGCCGGGGTGTACGCATCCACGAGCGCACGGCGGTGACCGCGCTGCGGCCCGGCGCGGCGATGACAGCGGCGGGCGTGGTCCGGGCGCCGGTGGTGGTCCGCGCGACCGAGGGCTACACCCCGGGGTTGCCCGGCCAGCGGCGCACGGTGGCGCCGGTCTACTCGCTGATGGTGGCCACCCCGCCGCTGCCCGAGGAGACCTGGGCGCGGATCGGGCTGGCGCAGCGGGAGACGTTCTCCGACTACCGGCACGTCATCGTGTACGGCCAGCGCACCGCCGACGGCCGGCTCGCGTTCGGCGGGCGGGGCGCGCCCTACCACTACGCCTCCCGGGTGCGGCCGGGCTTCGACCGGGAGCCCCGGGTGTTCGCGGCGCTGCGCCGCGCGCTCGGTGAGCTGTTCCCGGTGCTCGGACCGGACGTGCCGGTGACGCACGCCTGGGGCGGGCCGCTCGGCGTGGCCCGGGACTGGTCCGCGTCGGTGGGGCTGGACCGCCGCACCGGGCTGGCCTGGGCCGGCGGCTACGTCGGCGACGGCGTCGGCACGAGCAACCTCGCCGGGCGTACGCTGGCCGACCTGATCCGGGGCGTGGACAGCGACCTGACGGCGCTGCCCTGGGTGGGCCACCGCTCCCCCCGCTGGGAACCGGAGCCACTGCGCTGGCTGGCTGTGAACGCCGGCCTGCGGGTGATGTCGTCAGCCGACCGAACCGAGCACCGCACCGCTCGCCCGTCCCGCCGAGCTGATCTCTTCAACCGCTTTCTGGGCCACTGACCGCGCCCACCCGACCTTCCGCCCCGTTGATCATGAAGTTGGCGGCAGTAAGAGCCGTCAACTTCATGATCGACCGACGGAAGGGCCGCGGGCCTGCGGTGGGGGTCAGTGGTGGGGTGGGATCACCCGGAGGTGGCCCCGGCGACCCTGCTGGGGGGTCTGGGGCTTGGCGCTGGGCTCGTCCTCCGGAGGGCGGGGCGGGGCCGGGCGGGCGGCCTCGCGTACCGCCTCGGCCAGCGCCACCAGGTCGTCGGTGGTGGGCGGCGGCGGCTCGAACTCGCCCTCGTGCCGCACCACGTCCCAGCCGCGCGGGGCGGTCAGGTTGCGGGCATGCGGCTCACACAGGTCGTACGTGTGCGGTTCGGCGAACGCCGCGAGCGGGCCCACCACCGCCGTCGACTCGTTGTAGACATAGGTCAATGTGGCGACCGCTTGCCGGGGGCAGCCGTTACGGGAGCAGCGCCGTGGTGACCTCACGGCGGCAGGGTATCCCCATTACCGGGTCCGGCGCACCGCTTCGCGTTACGACACGCCCGTCATGGTGATCACAATTCCTCCGATCGGCGCAGCGGCACGCCGGACGGCCGCGCGACGGCGGGTGGGCCACCGCCCCGGGCTACCCTGTCCGTCATGACGAGCCCGCAGAACCGCCGCCCCGGCTCCGGCCGGCGCACCCACCGTGACCGGCACGGTCGCGGGCTGCGCGGGCGGCTGGTGCCGGCCACGGTGCCGCTGGCCCGGACGAAGGCCGAGGTCTTCGACGATCTGGTGCTCGACACCGTGGAGACGCTCGAACGCCGGTTCGCCAAGGAGCTGGCCGGGGTGGAGTTCGCGGTCGAGGACGTCCCGCCGGATCTGAACGTCTACGACTCGGACGTGCTGGAGGACGGCGAGGTGCCGCTCGCCCGGCTGCTGCCGGGGCGGCCCGGCCGCCAGGAGGTGCCGCCGCGGATCGTGCTCTACCGGCGACCGCTGGAGTTCCGCGCGATGGACCGCGAGGACCTCGCCGACCTGGTGCACGACGTGATCATCGAGCAGGTGGCGAACCTGCTCGGGGTCGACCCGGACGAGCTGGCCTGACCGGATAGAGCGCCGCCACCCGGCCGGACCCCTCCGGCCGGACGGCGACCCGGGTCCGGGCGGCCCCCACCGCCCGTGGACCCGTACGTGGATCAGGCGGCGACCCGCCGCTTGAGCTTGCGCCGCTCCCGCTCGGAGAGGCCACCCCAGATTCCGAACCGCTCGTCGTGGCCGAGCGCGTACTCCAGGCATTCCGTCTTCACTTCGCACCGCGAGCAGATGCGCTTCGCCTCGCGGGTCGAGCCGCCCTTCTCGGGAAAGAACGCCTCCGGGTCGGTCTGCGAGCAGAGCGCTCGCTCCTGCCACTCCGGCGCGTTCCCGAGCAGGTCGGCCACCTCGAGCTGGCCGTCCATCGATTGCCTCCTTGTCGCGCACCGGCGTCATTCGCCGCTGCAACCCCCCACGCGAAAGGCGTGCCTGTCCGTACGGTCACCATTTGTTGCGTTCCGTGCGAACAACCCCATTCAAATTACACGCGTGTAATGCGTGCGCCGTCAAGCCAAACTTGATAATGGAGTCGCCCTCCCGACACGTCCGGGACGACCGCCGCGGTCGCCCGTAGCCTCGCAACCTGCCCTATCGATTCAGACCCCGGACGAGTAACGCCCTCCCCGGCGAGTTGCCGGAAGTTTTCTGCCGTGGCGCATCGCCGACAGGCCGGCCGGACGCCCCCGCCGACCGCTCGTACCAAGATCAGAATTGGTGGGGCAAAGGGTAACCCGCTTCCCGCGGTACCGCCCGTCGAGCCACCCAACGCCGACCGCGCCCCGTCCAGCATGTGGACGGGGCGCGGGTTCCGGCGCGACTGACGGCTCAGTCCAAGCGGGCTGGTGAGCTGGTGGGCCAGACGAATTCGGCGACCGACCCACCGGTGACCGAGATCGCGCCGGCAGACGTACTCTCGTCCCACCAGACGGTATACACGCCGGCCTCCAGATCCGGGTAGACGGCACTGTGGAACACGCCGTCCCGGACGTGCCGCTCGCGTACGGCGGAGTGGGTCCGCGGGCCGTCGAGGTCCACGCGGCTGATCTCGATCTCCCGGCCGTGCAGGTCCCGCCCGGTGTGGATGATCAGTGCCCCCCGGTCGCCGCCTAGGTCGAGCACGACGCTGCCGACCTCCGACGGACCGAGATCGTGATGGTGTGACATCGGCCGCCTCCCGTCAGGACTTCTTCGCCTGCGGGTTGCCGAACCCGTCGTACGGCGTGCCGAGGAACGGGAAGTCGGCAAGGAACGGTGCCGTGACGTCGGCCGCGCTCAGTCCGGGCGTCACCGCCGCGGCGGCGGCGTCCGGCCGGAACGTCTTGTCGACCAGCGGCACGGTCAGCCCGGCGATGGCGCGCAGCGCGATCGTCACCACGTCGTCGGCGACGCGGCGTCCGTTGGGGAAGCCGGCCAGGTCGCCGCCGAGCACGCCGAACCGGTCCGGCTTGCGGCTGGGCGGGATCGCCGTGTTCAGGCGCAGCATGTCCGCCTGGACGTCGCCGGTGGTGTTGGCGAAGCCGTCGATCAGTCCGGCCGGGACGCCGGTGAGCAGGATCGCCACCAGGTCGGCGCGCGGCTTCTTCGACTTGTTGAGCGCGTCCAGATTGGGGAACACGCCCGGGTAGAGCGCCGGCAGCAGCGAGGCCAGCTCGGGCCGCTCGACGAACCCGGCGAACCGCTTGTCGTCCGACGGCGGCAGCGTGTTCCAGACGTCCTTCCTGGACATGGGCACGACGACCTCGTTGAACAACGGGTTACCGAGCCGCGACACCTGGGTGAAGGGCCCGGCGGCGGTGTCCGCGGCGACCCGGTCGCCGAGCACCCGCACCTGCTGGCGGGACGCGCTGGTCCAGACCCCGATCGTGGAGGCGCGGTCGGCGTAGCCGTAGCGGGCCGCCTTGCGGCGTACCTGCGCCAGCGGCACCTGCACGGCGAGGCTGTGCACGTTGAGCCGGTCGAGCGCGTTCACCGGCTCCCCCTCGGTCCGGAACAGCTTCTTGCCGGCGACGTGCAGCTGCTGGAACGGCCGCAGCGTACCCAGGTCGAACACCGCGCCCAGGTCGACGAAGAAGCCGTCCGCCCGCTGCCCCGCGAACACCTTCTCGCCGGTGGACAGCTTGAACGTCGCCTGCCGGACCAGGTTCTGGTAGTTCGGCGTGGACAGCGGCCCGACGTTGCACGGCGGGCAGGGCAGTTTGTGCGCCAGCACCCGGGCGCGGCCGTCGGCGATCCGGGTCAGCCGGTAGAACTGCCGCCGGTTCCAGTTCTTGCTCTCCAGCGACTCGATCGGCCCGGTGTTGTAGAGAAAACTGTTCTCGTTCGTGATCTCGGTAGTGAATTCGAAACGATAGGTGACGTCCGGATAACCGTCCCCGTCGTTGTCGATGTGAATCTCGTACCGGACGTCGTCACCGAACTCGAAGAAGTTCGGGCCGCCGGAGGGCAGCTGCACCGGCACGTAGTTGGCGATCAACGTGACCGTGTCCGGCTGGGTCGGCGTGACGAACGCGTACAGGTCGGAACTGTCGGCGACCGGATCCTTGGCGATCTCCGGGGCCTCGCGGTGAGAGGACATGGCGGACGCACCTTCGTCGGGGGAACGGAAAGCGGAACCGGCGCCGGGATCACGCGCCGGCGGAGGGTGGGATCAGCGCCGGCCGGCGGCGCGCACCAGGCGGTCGGCCAGGCCGCGGTCGCGTACCTCGACGCGGGTGGTGCCGACGAAGACGTCCATGACGCCGGTCGCGGCGTCGCGGAGGTGGACCACTATCGGCTCGTCGCGCCGGCTCGCCGTGGGGGCGTTCTGCGCGGCGGACAGACCCGGCACGGTGAGGGCGGCGGCGCCCAGTGTGGCGCTCGCCGCGGCGGTGAGCGTCTGCCGGCGGGTCAACCGCGGCCAGGTCCGCCGTTTCGGCGCGTCGGTGGTCTCGTCAGTGCTCATCGGCAGCCTTTCCGGACCGGCGCCGCAGCGCCGCAGCGGGCCGGGCGCCCGGACACCGCCGGGCCCCGGTTCGGGTCACCGGCGGCGGTCCTCGCCGAAACCGCCGCCGGCACCCACAGGTACGGCGGGCGACGGGGAAAGGTTCGACCTCAGGCGCGGGCGTGACCGTACGCGGTCGTCCGCTTGCGGAACGGCCGCCCCGCGGCGGTGGCGATGGCCCGCAACTGCTCCTCGGTACGGGCCGAGCCGTTGCCCGAGCCGGCCATCCGGGAGATCGTCTCCTCCATCAACGTGCCGCCCAGGTCGTTGCAGCCGCCGCGCAGCATCTCGACGGTGCCGGCGTCGCCGAGCTTCACCCAGGAGCACTGGATGTTGTCGATCCGGCCGTGCAGCAGCAGCCGGGCCATCGCGTGCACCGCCCGGTTCTCCCGCCAGGTCGGCCCCGGACGGGCGATGCCGGCCAGGTAGATCGGCGCGTTGGTGTGCACGAACGGCAGCGCCACGAACTCGGTGAACCCGCCGGTACGGTCCTGCACGCCAGCCAGCACCCGGAAGTGGGCGAGCCACTGGCCCGGGTGGTCCACGTGGCCGTACATCATCGTGGAGCTGGAGCGGATGCCCAGCTCGTGGGCGGTGCTCACCACGTCGACCCAGGCGGCGGCCGGCAGTTTGCCCTTCGTGAGCACCCAGCGCACGTCGTCGTCGAGGATCTCGGCGGCGGTGCCCGGGATGGTGTCCAGCCCGGCCTCGCGGAGCTGGAGCAGCCACTCCCGCACCGGCACGCCGGCCTTCGCCGCGGCGGTGACGATCTCCATCGGGGAGAACGCGTGCACGTGCATGCCCGGCACCCGCGCCTTGATCGCGCGGACGATGTCGGCGTACCCGGTCACCGGCATCTTCGGGTCGATGCCGCCCTGGAGGCACACCTCGGTCGCGCCGGCCGTCCACGCCTCCTCGGCCCGGTCGGCGACCTGCTCCAGGGAGAGCCGGAACGCGTCGGCGTCGCTCTCCCGCTGCGCGAAGGCGCAGAACCGGCAGCCCACGTAGCAGACGTTCGTGAAATTGATGTTGCGGTTGACCACGTATGTCACGTCGTCGCCGACCGCGTCGCGGCGCGCGTCGTCCGCGAGCCGGCACAGCTCGTCGAGCGCCGGGCCGTCCGCGCCGAACAGCGCCAGCGCCTTCGCCTCGTGCGTCGGCGTCAGCAGCGCGGCCGGGTCGTCAGCGGCCAGCCGCAGGCCCGCGCGCAGGTCGGCGTCCGCGCCACCACCCAGGGGTACGCCCGCGCGCGCCTCCGGCGCCACCTTGCCGGCCACCTCGGCCCAGTCGCCGTAGACGCTGTCGAAGTCGCCCCGCCGGTCGTCGGTACGGCCGGTGACGTCGATGGTGACGTGCAGGTCGGTGCGGCCGCCGTACACCTCCTCCGGCTCCTGCCAGGGCCGTCCCACCGGGCGGGCCGCCTCGACCGCGAGCCCGGTGGCCGGGTCGGCGAGCGCGGTGACGTGCGGCAGCAGGCGCGGGTCCAGCCACGGATCGCCCGCCCGGACGTACTCCGGGTAGACGGTCAGCCGCTCGCGCAGCGTGAACCCGGCACTCGCGGTACGCGCCACCAGCTCGTCCAGGTGCGGCCAGGGCCGCTCGGGGTTGACGTGGTCGGGCGTGACCGGGGAGACGCCGCCCCAGTCGTCGATGCCGGCGCGCAGCAGCAGGTCGTACTCGCCCGCGATCAGGTTCGGCGGGGCCTGGATGCGGGCCTTCGGGCCGAGCAGCACCCGGGCCACCGCCACTGTGGCGGCCAGGTCGTGCAGCTCCGCGTCGGGCATGCCGCGCATCGCGGTGTCCGGCTTGGCGCGGAAGTTCTGCACGATCACCTCCTGGAGGTGGCCGTACTCCCGCATCGCCCGGCGGATCGCGAAGATCGCGTCGACCCGCTCGGCCCGGTTCTCGCCGATGCCGATCAGGATGCCGGTGGTGAACGGCACCCCGACCCGGCCGGCGTCGTCGAGCACCCGCAGGCGTACCGCCGGTTCCTTGTCCGGCGAGCCGTAGTGCGGGCCGCCGGGCTCGGACCAGAGCCGGGTCGCGGTGGTCTCCAGCATCATGCCCATGCTCGGCGCGACCGGCTTGAGCCGCTGCAACTCCGACCAGGTGAGCACGCCCGGGTTGAGGTGCGGCAGCAGGCCGGTCTCCTCCAGCACCGCCACCGCGCAGGCGCGCAGGTAGTCCAGCGTCGAGTCGTACCCCCGCTCGTCCAGCCACCGGCGGGCCGCCGGCCACCGCTCCTCGGGCCGGTCGCCGAGCGTGAACAGCGCCTCCTTGCAGCCCTGCGCGGCGCCCTCACGGGCGATCGCCAGCACCTCGTCGCGTTCCAGGTAGGCGGCGGGCAGCCGGTGCGGCACCGTGGCGAACGTGCAGTAGTGGCAGCGGTCCCGGCAGAGCCGGGTCAGCGGGATGAAGACCTTCTTCGAGTACGTCACCACGCCCGGCCGCCCGGCGTCGCGCAGCCCGGCGTCGCGGATGTCGGAGGCGATCCGGAGCAGGTCGTCGAGCATCGGCCCGCGAGCGGCGAGCAGCGCGCCCGCCTCGCCGGCGTCGAGCGCCCGGCCGGTGGCGGCCCGCCCCAGCGCCCGCCGGATGCTCGCCTCGGTCGGTTCGGGGTCGCTGCGATCAACCATCCGCCCAGCCTAAGCTCTGCCGGAGCGCCGGATGCCCGCCCCCGCCGCGGTCCGGGCAACGGGACGGCCCGGGTGAGCCGCCGCACAGTGGCCAGGCGACTGTGGCGGGCCGAGGTGGCGGCGGGCGACGGCTCTCCGTCGCCCGCCGCGCGGGGCTCAGCGAGGCCGGTTCGGGTCCTCGCGGTCGAACCGCTGCGTGCGCTCGTCGTCGGCGGGCGACGGCGCGCCCGGCTCGGCGGACTGGCGCGGGATCGCCTGCGTCGGGTCGGCCGACGGCGGCTGGCCGAACGGCGGCGCGGGCTGCGGCGAGCCGTACTGCGGCGCCTGCTGCGGCCCGGCGAACGGGACGCCGGACTGCGGGTCGGCGGACGGCGGGCCGGACTGCGGAGCGTGCGGCGGTGCCGTGTTGAACGGCGGCGCCGACTGCGGCTGGCCGTACGGGCCGGGCTGCTGCGGCCAGCCGGGCTGGGGCGAGCCGGCCTGCGGGTAGCCCTGGCCGGGCTGCTGCGGGTAGCCGCCCGGACCGGGGTAGCCGCCGGGCTGACCCGGCTGCTGCGGCCATCCGGGCTGGGGCTGGCCGTACACGCCCGGCTGCGCCTTGGGCTTCGGCACGTAGTAGAGCGTGCGCCAGATCTTGAACACCACGAACGCGGCGACCCCGAAGATCGCCAGCCACGCCACGCGGGTCAGCAGACCGAGGAACGCGTCCAGCACCTCACCGTCGGCGAGCCGGCCGACCAGCCAGATCAGGAACGTCAGCGCGCCGAACGCGAGGGACACGGCGTACTCGACGAGCGCCACCTGCGTGATCAGCTTGGCCTTCGGCACGACCGGGAGGATCACTGTGGCGATCAGGACGGCGAGCACCGGCAGGACCGTCGACTCCAGGCCGATGAAGGCGAAATACGTGCTCCCGGCCCGGCTGGTGAACGTGCTGTAGTCGTCGACCTGCACCAGCAGGCGCAACAGGCCGACGAAGAGCAGCACGGCGTTGGCGCCGAGAAGGACGAGCGCGGCCAGTTCGCGCAACGGCTTGATCAACTGGCTGGCCTGCGTGGCGTCGCCGGACGCGGGCTCGGCGGGGCTGGTCACGGACTCCCCCAGGGGACGAAAGCGGACAGTTGCCGAAGTGAGCGTAGTCTCTCCGGCCACCGGACGATCGACGGCGGCGCGTGCGGAAGGATGGACGCCATGCGCATCGTGGTACTGACCGGCGGCATCGGGGGCGCCCGTTTCCTGCTCGGCGTGCGGGCGTACGCCCGCGATGTGGGCGCCGAGGTGACCGCCGTGGTCAACGTCGGCGACGATCTGCTGCTGCACGGGCTGAAGGTCTGTCCCGACCTGGACAGCGTGCTCTACACGCTCGGCGGCGGCGCCGACCCGGAGCGCGGCTGGGGCCGGGCGGGCGAGACGTGGACGGTGAAGAACGAGCTGGCCGCGTACGGCGCGGAGCCGAGCTGGTTCGGACTGGGCGACAAGGACGTCGCCACCCACCTGGTGCGCACCCAGATGATCAACGCAGGCTACCCGCTGTCCCAGGTCACCGAGGCGCTGGCGGCCCGCTGGCAGCCGGGTGTACGGCTGCTGCCCGCCACCGACGACCGCCTGGAGACCCATGCCGTCGTCACCGACGAGCAGGGCCGCCGGGCGATCCACTTCCAGGAGTGGTGGGTGCGGTACCGGGCCGACGTACCGACCGACCGGTTCGTCTTCGTCGGCGCCGACGCGGCGAAGCCCGCACCCGGCGTGGTCGAGGCGATCGCCGCCGCGGACGTCGTGCTGATCGCGCCCAGCAACCCGGTGGTGAGCATCGCCCCGGTGCTGGCGGTGCCCGGGCTGCGCGACGCGGTGACCGGCGGACCGGCCCCGGTGATCGGGGTGTCGCCGATCATCGGCGGCGCGCCGGTACGCGGCATGGCCGACCGCTGCCTCGCGGTGCTCGGCGTGGAGTGCAGCGCGGCCGGCGTGGGCGGCCTCTACGGCGCCCGGACGGCGGGCGGGCTGCTCGACGGCTGGCTGGTCGCGCCGGAGGACGAGGGCGCCGTGGTGCCGGACGTGACGGTCCGCGCGGCGCCGCTGCGAATGACCGACGAGGCGGCGACCGCCGCGATGGTGCGCGCCGCACTGGAGTTGATGTGAGGCTGGAGATCCTGCCGGTGCCCGGCATCGGCGACGTGACCGAGGGCGACGACCTGGCGGCGCTGATCACCGGTGCGGCACCCTGGCTGCGCGACCACGACGTGCTCGTGGTCACCAGCAAGATCGTGTCGAAGGCGGAGGGCCGGCTGGTCGACGTGCCGGCCGACGGCCCGGAACGGCTCGCCGAGCGGGACCGCATCCTGGCCGGGGAGACCGCCCGGGTGGTCGCCACCCGGGGCGCGACCCGGATCGTGCAGACCCACCACGGGTTCGTGATGGCCTCCGCGGGCATCGACGCCTCGAACGTGGACAAGACCCGGCTGGTGCTGCTGCCGGTCGACCCGGACGCGTCCGCCCGGGCCCTGCGCGCCGAGTTGCGCGAGCGGTACGGCCTCGACGTGGCCGTGATCGTCAGCGACACCATGGGCCGCCCGTGGCGCAACGGGCTCACCGACGTGGCGCTCGGGGTCGCGGGCATGCCGGCGATCCGCGACCACCGGGGCGAGGTCGACCCGTACGGCAACGAGCTGTTCGTCACCCAGATGGCGGTGGTCGACGAACTCGCCGCCGCCGGTGAGCTGATCAAGGGCAAGTGCGACCAGGTGCCGGTCGCGGTGATCCGGGGTTACCTCGCCGCGACCCGGGACGACGACGAGGGCGCCCGCACGCTCGTCCGCGACGCCTCGATGGACCTGTTCTCGCTCGGTACCGCCGAGGCGCACACCGCCGGTCTGCGCGCGGCGGCGACGCTGGCGGACCGGGTCGGCCCCGAGCCCGCCGACCCGGCCGCGGTGCGGCGGGCGATCGACGCGGTCGCCGAGGTGGTCGCCCCGGGCACTGTGTTCACCCACGTCACCGACGACGAGGTACGCGCCGGACTCGCCGCCACGGTGCCCGGCTGGCCCGCCTCCGCCACCGGCCTGCTGCTCGGTGCGGCGCCCACTCCGCTCGACCCGGCGGACCTGGTCCGGTTCGGCGCGGACGTACAACGCCTGCGTGCCGCGCTGGCCGCGGAGGGGATCGACTCGTCGTTGCTTCCGCCCCCGTCCGGCAGCGCCGCGAGCGCCACGCTGGCGCTCTGACCCGGCGGGCTACGCTCAGGCGTCGAGGACGGCCCGGCCCAGCGGGGTCAGCGTGTGCAGGACGGTGTTGCGGTCGCGCTGACTGACCAACAGCCCAGCGTTGCGCAGCACAGTGGTGTGCTGGCTGGCCGCGGCGGCGGAGATGCGCAACCGGCGGGCCATCTCGCCGGTCGTGCAGCCCTCGTCGGCGGCCTGGAGCACCCGGGAGCGGGTGCGGCCGAGCAGGGCGGCGAGCGCCTCGCCCTGCGGTGACGCGGCGGCGCCGGACGCGGGCGTCAGGCCGGCCAGCCGGTCGACCGGGTAGACCAGCACCGGGGGCAGGGTCGGGTCCACGAGCGCCACCGGGGTACGCGAGCAGAAGAACGACGGCACGAGCAGCAGCCCGCGGCCGTCCAGGTGCAGTTCCCGGGTGTCCGGGTAGTCGAGCACCTCCAGCACACCCGAGACCCAGCGCATGTTCGGCCGCAGGCTGGCCAGCAGCCCTTCGGCGCCGCCGTCGAGCATGGCCCGGGCGCGCCGGGCCCGGTCCGCCTCGACCGCCGCCTGCACCCGGGCCCAGTACGGCGTGACCGCCAGCGACTGGTAGCGGGCCATGGCCTCGGTGAGGTGGTGCAGCGTGTCCGGCTCGCCACGGGCGAGTGAGGTGGCCGACGACGGCAGCGTGGTCTCCCCGGCGAGCAGCCTCAGGTCGCGGCGCAGCATGTCCACAGGGGTGCCCCGGACCGCGTCCAGCCCGGCCTCGATGCCCTCCCGGCTGGCGGACGGGGTGAGGAAGTCGGGGAAGTAGCCACGCGGCGGGTTGAGCGCGAGCAGCAGACGGTACTGCTCGGCGTCGGTGTCGGTCCGCAGGCCGTGCGCCACTGTGCGCCGCCACGTGGTCATCATCGGGTCCCGGCTGCGCCCCTGAAGCAGGTGCAGGCTGAGGACCAGCTCCCAGAGCGGGTCCGCGGCCGGGGCGACCCGGGTCCGCAGAACGTCCTCGCCCGAGAAAATGATCTTCAACATGGGTTGCTGCTCCCGTGCGGACGGCGGGGGTGCCCGCCACACCTCGCACTGTACCCGCCGGTACTAATCTCCATCTTTAAGCGTCAGGTGAAAAGCCTCGACGCTGGACGGGCCGGTTCGGCAAACTCTCTGTTGCCCGCCGACGCCGGGGCGCAACGTCGACCCGGACGCCGGCTGACGGGCGTGGCCGGGTGGCACCACGAGGGTCTGCGACAGCAGTCGCAGGGGTGCCGCCCGGCCCTCGCTCATCCGATCCAGAGTGCCACCCGATGGTCCTCGTCGGTGACGTAGTAGCAGCGTCCCGCCAGCTCGGCCAGCCCCTCCACGTGATGGAACGGCGCCAGCTCCGCGACCACCTCCCCGGCCACCAGCGGGCCCCCGCCCGCGTCGTGCCGGAACCGCACGTGCCGGGAGGTCACCTCGCCGCCGTGCGGGTGGTCGTCCAGCAGCACCGAACCCTTGCCCAGCGCGTCGATCGACCCGGTCACCGCCGCGTAGCCGCCGTCGCCGGTCGGGGTGATCGCGCGGAAGCCCGCCAGCGCCCCGGGCGGCGTCACACCGGTCAGCGCGTACGCCCCGAGCCCCAGCAGGTCACCCGGCCGCTCCGGATCGTCGAACATCTCCGGTACGCCGGCCAGCTCGACGTAGACCGGCTCCCCGTCGGCGGTCACCGGGAAACGCAGGCCGAGCAGTGCCGTACCGGCCGGGGTGAACGCCGCCGCCTCGACGTTGACCGGCAGGTCGTCCGCGGCGAGCCGGCTCACCCAGCTCTTGGCGCGGGCGGTGCCCCGGGCCAGCGTCTCCACGATGAACCGCTCCCGGACCCGGTCGCCGGGCGGCAGCAGCGTCAGCGGGGCGGCGGCGAGCGCGTCGTTCACCGCCCGGTGCAGCCGGAAACGGTTGCGCACCACGTGCACCGGCAGCGGCTCGGCCACTGCGTCGTCCTCCCGGAACCGGGCCACGAACGCCCGCCGGGGCCGCAGCGGGCCGCCCTTGGAGCCGAAGTGCGAGCCGAAGACGTACACCCAGCCGTCGTGGTGGGCCAGCGCCTCACCGTCCTCGGTGCGGCCGTTCTCCCGCCCGGCGTCGGCGGCCACGTGATGCGCCTTCCAGTGGCCGTCGTCGCGTTCCAGCAGCAGCGCCAGGCACTGCTCCACCGGCCCCTCGTCCAGCACGGTCCAGAAGCCGCGGCGCGCACCGTGCGCCCGCAGCAGCGCGGCCGACCGCACCGGCAGGAGGTCACTCGCCTCGTTGCCGGCCACCAGGAACTCGACGAGTCGCAGGGTCACCGCGCCAGGGTACGGAGGCGGCGCTCGTAGAGTGTCCGGATGCCCGACCTCACCTCGTACACCGAACTGCACGCCGACGCCGTCGCGACGCTGAGCCGCTGGACGGCGACCAGCCCCGCCGCCGGCGCCGCCCGGGACCGGACCCTGGCGCTGCTGGCCGACGGGCCGGTGGCGATGAGCCGGGCGCACCGGGCCGGGCACGTCACGGCGAGCGCGCTGGTGCTCGACCCGGACGGCCGGGTGCTGCTCTGCCTGCACGGCAAGATCCGCAGGTGGGTGCAGCTCGGCGGGCACTGCGAGCCCGGCGACCGGACGCTCGTGGCCGCCGCGCTGCGCGAGGCCACCGAGGAGTCCGGCATCACCGGCCTGACCGTCGAGCCGGAGCCGATCGACGTGGACATCCACCAGGTCGCCTGCCAGGGCGGGTCGTTCCACTACGACGTCCGGTACGCCGTCCTGGCCCCGGCCGGGGCGGTCGAGCGGGTCAGCGCGGAGTCCGAGGCGCTCGGATGGTTCCGGCCGGACCGGCTGCCCGAACCGCTCGCCCACGCCACCGCCCAGCTCGTGCCGCCGGCGCTCGCGGTGCTGGCCCGCCACGCCGGCGGCTGAGCGGGGCGCCCTCACTCCGCGATCGGCGGAATCAGACCAGGCCCTCCTCGCCGCGCTCCTTCAGCTCGTCCACGATCTTCTTCACGTCCTGCGCGCGGTCGCGCGGGCAGACCAGCAGCGCGTCCGGGGTGTCCACGACGATCAGGTCGTGCACCCCGACGGTGGCCACGAGCCGGCCGGAGTGCGGCACCACCACGGTGCCGGTGGTGTCGTGCAGCAGCACGCCCGGCTTGGCGTCCCCGCCGAGCACCACGTTGCCGGCGCCGTCGGCGGGCAGCACCTCGCCGAGGGTGTGGAAGTCGCCCACGTCGTTCCAGCCGAAGTCGCCCGGCACCGTACCCACCCGGCCGGCCGTCGCCGCGCCCTCCATCACCGCGTAGTCGACCGAGATCCGGGGCAGCGTCGGCCAGATCCGGCCGAGCACGTCGTCCTGCTCCGGCGTGCCCCAGGCCGCCGCGATGGCGGTGATCCCGGCGTGCAGCTCCGGCTGCTGACGGGCCAGCTCGGACAGGAAGACGTCCACCCGCCAGACGAACATGCTGGCGTTCCAGAGGTGCCGGCCGGAGCGGACGTACACCTCGGCCACCTCGGCGGCCGGCTTCTCCTTGAACTCGCGTACCGGGCGCAGCGGGCCGTCCCCCACCGGCTCGCCGGTCTCCAGGTAGCCGTAGCCGGTCTCCGGGCGCGTCGGGGTGATGCCCACGGTCATCAGCAGCCCCTGCTCGGCGCCCCGGATGGCCTGCCGTACCACCTCGGCCAGCCGGGCCGGGTCGCCGATCAGATGGTCGGCGGCGAACGAGCCCATCACCGCGTCCGGGGTCCGGGCGGCGATCACCGCGGCGGCCAGCGCGATCGCGGCGCAGGAGTCCCGTGGCGACGGCTCGACCAGGATGTTCTCCTCCGGCAGACCGGCCAGCTGCCGAGCCACCGCCGCGGCGTGCGCGGCCCCGGTGACCACGAGCGTGCGCTCCGGAGTGGTCAGCGGCGACAACCGGTCGACAGTGGCCTGCAACAGCGAGGCGGGGGTGCCGGTCAGCGGGTGGAGGAATTTGGGGTGGCCGGCACGGGACAACGGCCACAACCTTGTGCCGCTGCCGCCCGCCGGGATGACGGCGTAGAACATCAGCACATCATGCCCGAAGCGGGCGAGCCGTCACTGTCGGTCGCCCGGGGCCGGCAGCCGGCGCTCAGGACCGCGCCCGTCGCCACGCCGCGATGTGGACCTCCGCGCTGGACTCCCAGGTGAACTCCTTGGCCCGGTCGAAGCCGGCCTTGGCCAGGGACAGCCGCCGCTGCTCGTCGTCCAGCAGGGCGCCGAGGTCGGTGGCGATCTGGTCCGGATCCTCGCTGGTGTAGGCCACCGCGTCGCCGCCCACCTCGGGCAGCGACAGTCGCGGCGTGGTCAGCACCGGGGCGGCGCACGCCATCGCCTCCAGGATCGGCAGGCCGAAGCCCTCGCCGTAGGACGGGTAGGCCGCCACCAGCGCGCCGCCGAGGAAGCCGGGCAGGTCGGCGTAGCGCAGGTAACCCGGGCGCAGCAGCCGCAGGTGCGACGGGACCTCGACCACCGCGCGGTCGATGTCGTCGTCGTGCCCCTGGCCGCCGGCCACCACCAGCGCGGGCGGGTTCGGCCGGTCGGCCACCGCCCGGGCCCAGCCGCGGATCAGGTTGGGTACGTTCTTGCGCGGCTCCTTGGCCCCGAGGAACGCGATGTAGCTGCTGTCGCCGAGACCCAGGCGGGCCCGGACGCGTGCCTTCTCCTCGTCGCCCGGCGCGTGGAACGCGTCCTGGTCGACGCCGTGGTAGGCGACGTCGATCCGGGTCGGGTCGGCGTCCAGCAGCCGGATCAGCTCGTCGCGGGTCGCCTTGCTCGGCACGATCACCCGGCTGGCCCGGCGCAGCGACGTCTTGATCGCGCTGCGGAAGAACGTCCGGCGCGACTTGTCGTAGTGCTCCGGCTCGGTGAAGAACGTCGCGTCGTGCACGGTGACCGTCACCGGACAACCAGCCCGCAGCGGGCAGGTGTAGAACGGCGAGTGCAGCACCTCGGCGCCGACCTGCTGGGCCAGCAGCGGCAGGCCGGTCTGCTCCCAGGCCAGCCGCGCCGGCCGGTGCGCCACCGCCGCCGGGGCGGGGATCACCTCCGCGCCGGGCAGCATCCGGGTGTAGCGCTCCAGGTCGGTGCGGAGGCTGACCACAGCCAGGTCGACGCTGGTGCCGCAGACCCGGCCCAGCGCGCCGAGCAGTCCGTCGACGTATCTACCGACGCCGCCACGGTCGGCGGGGACACTCGTGGCGTCGATGAGAACGCGGGGCGGGCGACCGGCGGTCACGGGGCGACTCCTCAGGTGGCGCAGTTGTGGGGAAGAACACTCTCGGCAAGCCTACGCCGGGCCCGGCGGAAGGCGCTGACCGCGACCCGACGGTACGCCGACTTGTCGTTGTCATCGAGTACGCACGCGGGGCGCGTATCGTTCGCGCCGATGGCCGACAACATTGCCCGGGTGTTCGCCGACGCGATCGCGCCGGACCCCACCCGACCGCTGCTGACCTGGTACGACGACGCCACCGGCGAGCGCACCGAACTGTCCGGGGCAACGCTCGCGAACTGGGTGGCGAAGACCGCCAACCTGCTCACCGACGAGGTGGGCGCCGCGCCCGGCGACGCGGCCGGGGTGCTGCTGCCGCCGCACTGGCAGACCGCCGCGGTGCTGCTCGGCTGCTGGTCGGCGAAGCTGACGGTGGCCGACGCGCCGGGCCCGGTGGAGGCGCTGTTCGTGGCCGTCGCCCGGGTGGACGAGGCGGCCGGGTGGCCGGCCGGCGAGCGGTACGCGCTCGCGCTCGACCCGTTCGCGCTGCCGATGCGGCAGGTGCCGGCGGGCTGCACCGACTTCGTCACGGCGGTACGCGGGCACGGCGACCACTTCACGCCGTACCCGCAAGGCGGTGAGGCGGACGCGACGCTGCTGGCCCGCGCGGCGGCCCGCGCCACGGAGCTGGGCCTGACGCAGGGCGACCGCCTCCTGGTGGACGTGACCGCCCACCCCGACCCGGTCGACTGGCTGCTCACCCCGCTCACCGCAGGAGCCAGCGTGGTCGCGTGCGCCCACCCCGACCCGGCCCGCCTTGAGGCGCGCTCCACAACCGAGAAGACCACGCACACCCTGCCCTGAGCCCGCCCCCGCCCCCCTCTCCCCCGTCGATCTTGCACTTTCGGCCCCTGGTACGGGGGATTCACCCCTTTCGCCGGGGCGGAAAGTGCAAGATCAGCGAGGGGCGACGGGGCTGATCAGCGAGGGGCGACGGGGCTGTCGGCGGTGGCGCGGCGCTGGGCCAGGGCGGCGAACGCCGTCAGGGACTCGGGGTTGGCCAGGGCGCCCTTGGCCGCCGCGCTGTCCACCGGGGTGCCCGTCAGGATCTTCTTGACCGGCACCTCCAGCTTCTTCGCGCTCAGCGTGCGGGGCACGGCCCGGACCTGGTGGATCTCGTCCGGCACGTGCCGCGGCGACAGGGCGGTACGCAGCTCCCGGCAGATCTTGCGCCGCATCTCGTCGTCCAGCTCCAGGCCCTCGGCGAGCACCACGAACAGCAGCAACTCGCCCGCGCCGCCCTCGTCGTCCTCCAGGTGCACGACCACCGAGTCGACCACCTCGTCCAGCCCCTCGACCACGGAGTAGAACTCGGCCGTGCCGAGGCGTACGCCGCCCCGGTTCAGGGTGGCGTCGGAGCGGCCGGTGATCACGCACCCGCCGCGTTCGTTCACGGTGATCCAGTCGCCGTGCCGCCACACCCCGGGATAGACCTCGAAGTACGCCTCCCGGTAGCGCGCGCCGTCCGGATCGTTCCAGAACCCGACCGGCATGCTCGGCATCGGCTCGGTGATCACCAGCTCGCCGAGCTGCCCGATCACGGCGTCGCCCTCGGCCGACCGGGCCTCCACCTTCGCGCCGAGCGCCCGGCACGCGATCTCGCCGGCATACACCGGCAGCAGCGGCACACCGCCGACGAAACCGGTGCACACGTCAGTGCCGCCGGACAGCGACTGGAGCTGGAGGCGGTCGCTCACGTTCTCGTACACCCAGGTGAAGCCCTCGGCCGGCAGCGGCGCACCGGTCGAACCGAGGCCGCGCACCGCGGACAGGTCGGCGATCTCGCGCGGCACCAGCCCGGCCTTGCGGCAGGCCAGCAGGAACGGCGCGGACGTGCCGAAGTAGGTGGTGCCGGTGTCGGCGGCCAGCCGCCACAGCGCGCCCAGGTCGGGGTGGCCCGGGTTTCCGTCGAACAGCACGATCGCCGCGCCCACCGCCGGGCCGGAGACCAGGAAGTTCCACATCATCCAGCCGGTCGTGGTGAACCAGAGGAACCGGTCGGACGGGCCCAGGTCGTGGTGCAGCGCCAGCATCTTGAGGTGTTCCAGCAGGATGCCACCGTGGCCGTGCACGATCGGCTTGGGCAGGCCGGTGGTGCCGGAGGAGTAGAGCACGTACAGCGGGTGGTCGAAGGCGACCGGGGTGAAGGCCAGCGGCTCGTCGGTCACCGCCGCCAGCTCCGCCCACGGCAGCGCGCCGTCGGGGGCCGGGCCGTCCGGATCGAGGTACGCGATGGCGACCGTGTGCCGCAGCGACGGCAGCGCGGCCCGGATCGCGGCCACCTCGGCGCGCCTGTCGACCGGCTTGTCGCCGTACCGGTAGCCGTCCACAGCGACCAGCACCGTGGGCTCGATCTGCTGCCAGCGGTCGGTGACGCTTCGGGTGCCGAACTCGGGCGCGCAGGAGGAGAAGATCGCGCCGAGGCTGGCGGTGGCGAGCAGCAGGACGTACGTCTCGGGGATGTTCGGCGCGTACGCGGCCACCCGGTCGCCCGGACCCACGCCGAGGCGCCGCAGCCCGGCGGCCACCCGGCGGACCCGCTCGCGCAGCTCGGCGGCGGTGAGCGTCTCCGGCGCGCGGGTCTGACCGTGCGCGATCACCGCCGGGTCGTCGTCGCCCAGCCCCGGCATGCGCAGCACGTTCTCGGCGTAGTTGAGCGTCGCGCCGGGGAACCAGCGGGTGCCCGGCATGGCCCGGTCGGAGAGGGTGGCGGTCGGCGGGGTGTGCGCGACGACGTCGAACCAGTCCCAGATCGAGCGCCAGAACGCGTCCAGGTCGGTCACCGACCACTGCCACAGCGCGTCGTAGTCGGCGAACTCGAGCCCGCGGTGTTCGGCCAGCCAGCGCAGGTAGTCACCGATCCGGGACCGCTCCCGCACGTCCGCCGGCGGCGTCCACAGCACGTCAGCCACTGTTCCACCCTCCCCTGGGCCCGCCACGCCGGTGTGCCGGAGCCGTGGCGCCATCTTGCCCTACCTCGTGCCGCCATTGTCCGCGCCGGGTGCGGCGTACGGGGCGTGCCCCGCCCACACCCCGCACCCCCACCCCATGTGGCCCGCGTGCAAGGAAGGGCCCCCTGTTAACGCCTCGTGCATGGGAAGGGCCCCCTGTTAACACCGCACTCCCCCCGCGGGGCTCGCCGCTGGCGGCGGGCGACGGCGTGGGCTCGGGTGTTAATAGGGGGCCCTTCCTCTACCGCAGGCGTTAACAGGGGGCCCTTCCTTACACCTCAGCCGGCGCGGTGGGCCTGGATGGCGCGGCGGCGGGCCAGGCGGTGCGCGCGACGGATCTCGGCCTCCCGGAAACGGCGCTCGTCCTCCGGCGTCTCGGGCAGCACCGGGCGGACCGGCCGGGGCGAGCCGCCCACGTCGACGCCCACGAAGACCAGGTACGCGGTGGCGACCCGCACCGGCTCCTCCTCGGCCGAGTCCCAGCGCTCGGCGACCACCTTCACTCCGACCTCCATCGAGGTCTGGCCGGTCCAGTTGATCTGTGCGTGGGCGTGCACGAGATCGCCCACCCGGACCGGCTCGGAGAAGACGATCTCGTCGATGGAGGCGGTCACCGCGGTGCCGCCGCTGTGCCGCGCAGCCGCCGCGCCGGCAACGTCGTCCACGAATTTCATGAGTACCCCACCGTGCACGGTCCCGTACAGATTGACATCGACCGCGGTCATGATGCGACTGAGCGTGACGCGGGAGTACGAGGTCGGCTTACCCGGCGGGACCGCGGGATGATCTGTCATGCCGAAAACGGTACGGTGCGCGGATGCGACATCTCTGGAGCTTCCTCGCCGGGTTGGCGGTGGCGCCCGTCACCTGGGTGCTCGTCACGCTCGGTCAGGACGGATCTGAGCGGACCGTCGACCGCTGGGTGGAGATCGGGACGTACAGCACGCCGAACCTGATCGAGCCGGCCGTCTATCTGGGCGTCGCCGGCATCCTGCTCGGCCTGCTCGGCACGTTGCGCTTCTCGCCGTTCGGCCCGCTGGCGGCCGGCCTGCTGCTCGCGGTCCCGTACCTCGGGCTGTTCGTCGCGCCGTTCAGCGTGCGGGACCGGGTGCCGGACGACCTGAAGCTGCTCGGTGACCCGCTGCCGCTGCGCGACCCGCTCGACAACGGCACGCTGTTCCTGATCGGCGTGCTGTTGCTGATGGCCGTGTTCAGCACGAGCCGCTGGCGGCGTCCCGCCACGCCCCCGACTGCCGAGGCGGAGCTGACCCCGGCCGTCACACAGGTGGAGCACAAGCCGACGCTCACCGACTGGCCCCCGGCGCCGGCGAAGGACCCGGACACGCCGCCGCTCACGCTGGCGTACCCCGAGGCCCCCACCGAACCGCTGCCCCGCCGCACCGGCGGCGAGTCGCCGTGGTCCGCGCCTCCGCGCGGCGCCGGCCGGCCGGAGGGCACCGAGAGCCGTTGACGAGCGCGGGCGGGCCGGTACGCGACCGGCCCGCCCGCCCGAACGTCCTGCGGTCAGCCCTTGAGCAGCTGACGCGCCATGACGATGCGCTGCACCTGGTTGGTGCCCTCGTAGATCTGGGTGATCTTGGCGTCCCGCATCATCCGCTCGACCGGGTAGTCGCGGGTGTAGCCGTAGCCGCCGAGCAGCTGGACCGCGTCCGTGGTGATCTCCATGGCGGCGTCCGACGCGAAGCACTTCGCGGCCGCGCCGAAGTAGGTCAGGTCCGCGTCGCCGCGCTCGGACTTGCCGGCGGCCGCGTACGTGAGCTGCCGCGCCGCCTCCAGCTTCATGCCCATGTCGGCGAGCATGAACTGGATGCCCTGGAAGTCGGCGACCGGCTTGCCGAACTGCTTGCGCTCCTGGACGTAGCCCTTGGCGTAGTCCAGCGCGCCCTGCGCGATGCCGACCGCCTGCGCGGCGATGGTGACCCGGGTGTGGTCCAGCGTCTTCATCGCGGTGGCGAAGCCGGTTCCCTCGGCACCGATCATGCGGTCGGCCGGGATCCGGACGTTGTCGAAGTAGACCTCGCGGGTGGGCGAGCCCTTGATGCCGAGCTTCTTCTCCGGCGCGCCGAAGCTGACGCCCGGGTCGGACTTCTCGACCACGAACGCGGAGATGCCCTTCGACCGGGCTGTGGGATCGGTCACGGCGAACACGGTGTAGTACTCGGACACGCCCGCGTTGGTGATCCACCGCTTGACGCCGTTGAGCACCCAGTGGTCTCCGTCACGTACCGCCTTGGTGGTCATCGAGGCGGCGTCGCTGCCCGCCTCCGGCTCGGAGAGGCAGTAGGAGAACATGCCCTCCCCGGCCGCGACCGGGGTGAGGTACTTGCGCTTCAGTTCCTCGGAGCCGGCCAGCAGCAGCGGCATGGTGCCCAGCTTGTTCACCGCCGGGATCAGCGAGGACGACGCGCAGGCCCGGGCCACCTCCTCGATCACGATGGCCGTGGCCAGCGCATCAGCGCCGGCGCCGCCGTACTCGACCGGGATGTGCGGGGCGTGGAAGTCGGCCGCGCGCAGAGCCTCGTAGGACGCCTTGGGGAACTCACCTGTCTCGTCCGCCTCGGCGGCGTGCGGAGCCACCTTGGCCGCACAGACCTCACGGACCGCCTCCCGGATCGCCTCGTGCTCCTCCGGCAACCGGTAGACGTCGAACGACTGCTCTGCGGCCATGTCGGCCCTCCCCTTTCACCGCTATCATGCGCAGTCTGTGCCGCCCGGAGGCCGACGACTGCCGCAAACTGAAGGATAGCCACCGGCCCCGGCCGAACCTTACCGGCGGGTAGGCTCGCGCCCGAGCCTCGCCCGCCCGACCCCATTACCCTCACAGCAGACATCCAGTTCCCTCGGTGCCCGGCTCGGCGCCCCAGCAGAATGCGACGCGTGGAAGCGCCGCCAGTGCGAGCGGAGAAGACAGGCGTGACGATTCCGTACCCGAACACCCAGCCGATGCCCGCCATCGCCGCGGTGACCCCGCCGTCCGGCGCCGCCCGCCCGCGGGTGACGTTCCTCGGCACCGGCTACCTCGGTGCGACCTACGCCATCTGCTACGCGGAGCTGGGCTACGAGGTGCTCGGCTTCGACGTCGACGCGGACAAGATCGCCAAGCTGAACGCGGGCGAGGTGCCGATCCACGAGCCGGGCCTCGACGAGCTGCTGCGGCGCAACCTGGCCGCCGGGCGGCTGCGGTTCAGCACCGACATCCAGGAGACCGCCGACTTCGGCGACGTCCACTTCATCTGCGTCGGCACCCCGCAGCGGGCCGACGGGATGGGCGCCGACCTGTCGTACGTCGAGGCGTCCGTGACCAGCCTCGCCCAGCACCTGACCCGCAAGGCGCTGATCGTCGGCAAGTCCACCGTGCCGGTGGGCACCGCCGAGTGGGTGGAGCAGCTCGTCGGCAAGCACACCCCGGCCGACCTCGGCGTCGAGGTGGCGTGGAGCCCCGAGTTCCTCCAGGAGGGCTTCGCCGTCGACGACGTGCTGCGTCCGAACCGGATCGTGGTCGGCGTCAAGAGCGAGTGGGCCAACGGCATGCTCTTCGCCGCCCACAAAGGCGTCTTCGACCTCGCCGCCACCGAGGACCGCGAGGTGCCGCTGGTGGTCACCGACTTCGCCACCGCCGAGCTGGTCAAGGTCGCCGCGAACGCGTTCCTCGCCACCAAGATCTCCTTCATCAACGCGATGGCCGAGGTCTGCGAGGCGGCCGGCGGCGACGTCACCCAGCTCGCCCGCTCGATCGGCTACGACCCGCGCATCGGCAACCGCTTCCTCCAGGCCGGGCTCGGCTTCGGCGGCGCCTGCCTGCCCAAGGACATCCGCGCCTTCCAGGCGCGCGCGCAGGAGCTGGGCGCCGGTGAGGCACTGCGCTTCCTGCACGAGGTCGACCTGATCAACCAGCGCCGCCGCAGCCGCGTGGTGCAGCTCGCCGCCGAACTGCTCGGCCGCCGCTCCGGCCCGGCCGGGCCGGACCTGTCCGGCACCCGGGTCGCGGTGCTCGGCGCCACGTTCAAACCCAACACCGATGACGTACGCGACGCGCCGGCACTCGCGGTCGCCTCGCTGCTCGGCAAGGCCGGCGCCGACGTGCACGTGTTCGACCCGCAGGGGATCGAGAACGCGCGCCGGGCGGTGCCCGAGCTGACGTACGAGGAGACCATGAACGACGCCGTCCGCGGCGCCGACCTGGTCTGCGTGCTCACCGAGTGGGCCGAGTTCCGCAACGCCGACCCGGTCGCCCTGGGCGAGCTGGCGAACGGCCGCAAGGTGGTCGACGGGCGCAACTGCCTCGACTCGACACTGTGGACGCAGGCCGGCTGGGAGTACCGCGGCATGGGCCGCCCCTGACCCGCTGACCGTGCGGACCGGCCGCCGGGGAACGCCTCCCCGGCGGCCGGTCCGTTTTTGTTGTCCGGAACGCGGCGGCAACTGTCGAAATCCCGGCCCACTCAAGGCATGCTGCCTCTGGGAGGTCCACAGTGCGGGGGCACGGGCGGACGGGAGACTGTCGTGGAGAGCTTCAGGTGCGCCTCGTGCGGGCAGGACATCAAGCCCGCCGTCGTCTGCCCGCACTGCGGCGCGCACCAGCCCCAGTGGGCCGAGCACCTGGCCGACATCGAGCGCTCGATCGCCGAGATGAAGGCCCGCGACGCCGAGATCGCCCGGGAGCAGCGGCAGATCGCCGCCAAGATGCAGGCCGCCCTCTTCCAGCGGGACATACTGGCGCACGCGGGTGAGGAACGGATCCGGCAGGCCACCCGGCCGCGACGGGTCCTGCGCCGCCGGCCCGGCCGCCGCCCGCCCACCGCCGCGACCGGCGCGCCGCCCCGGGTGCCCCGCCAGGGCACCCCGCCGCCCGGCCCACCGGAGGACCTGCCCCCGTCGCCGCCGCGCGGTCGCCCGCGCTGGCTCGACGCGGACGACCCGGAGCACCCGCCCGAGGCGTCCTCGCGCGAGGTGCAGAACATCCCGCTCGGGCTGGGTGCGCTCCTGCTCGGCGTCGCCGCTGTGGTCTTCGCCGCGGTCGCCACCAGCTCGATGGACGCGCTGGCCCGCCTCGGCGTGCTGCTGGTGGCGACGGCGCTGATGCTGCTCGCCCCGCCGGTCCTGGCCCGGCGCGGGCTGACCTCCACCGCCGAGACCATCGCCGCTGTCGGGTTGCTGCTGGTGCCGCTGGCCGGGTACGCGCTCTGGGCCGTGGACCGGATCGGCGGCGGTTCCTCGGGCGCCGCGTTCGCCGGGACGATCTTCCTGGTCACCACGCTCGTCGCCCTCGGATACGCGTACGGGACCGGTCTGCGTGCGCCACGCTTCGCCACAGTGCTGGCCGCCCAGCCGGTGCTGCCCCTGCTCGCGTACGAGCGGATCACCGGGCCGGTCGGCTGGGCTCTGGTGCTCACCGTGGTGGCGGTGCTCGACCTGGCGCTCGCGCGTTCGGCGGTGGTACGCGAGCGCCCCGTCCGGCGTGACCTGCCCGCCACCGAGCCGCCCCCGCCCGTCCCGCAGCGGCAGCGCGCCGACGACGACCGGCCCGAGTCGGCGCCGGAGGAGGCCGCCGAGGTGCTGGGCGGTGAGCCGCCGCCGGGTCCGGCCGCCACCGCCACCGCCCGGCCGGTGCCCTGGCTGCCCGAGCTGACCTGGCTGCTGCACGGCGTGGCGGTCGCGTTCGCGCTGGCGTACGCGGTCACCGGGCTGCTGCGCGCCACCACAGTGCCGCCGGCCGCCGCCGCGGGCACGGTGCTGCTGCTCGCCGCCCTGGTCGCGCTGGCCGGGACGCTCGTGCTGCGCCGCCCGCCGCTGCCGGACGTGGGCGCGGGCATCCTCACGCTGGCGGTCATCGGCGCGCTCGGGCGGGTCGCCTCGGTGGCTCTGCCCGGCCGGTCCCTGCTGCTCATCTCCGCCGTCATCGCGCTGACCGGGCTCGCCGTCCGGGCCGTACCGGAGACGGCCCGGCGCGGTCCGCAGATCGCCTCCGCGGTGGCGCTCACTGTGAGCGGCCTGGTGGTGGCCGGTGGGGCGCTGCGTGCCGGACTGGCCCCGGTCCGGGCCGCGCTGCCGGCGTGGTCGGCGGACCTGAGCGGATGGCACGCCGAGCTGGCCCGGGCGGTCGGCCCGACCGGCTGGCAGCTCGCGGCCAGCGCGTTGCTGCTCACCGTCGCCGCCGTGATCGCGCTGCCGGCCGAGATCCGGCGCGAGTTCGCCGTGGCCGGGGCGGCGCTCACCGCGCTCGCCGTACCCGCCTCGCTCGGTCTGGGCTGGGCGGCGGCCTGCTGGCCGATGCTGCTGACCGCTGTCGCGGTCGGCGTGCTCGGCCTGACCGCACGCACGGAACGGGCCGCTGCAGCGCACGCGGTGACAGCGGCCGGGCTCGGCCTGATCGGTGCGGGCGCGGCGCTCGCTCGCCCGGCGCTCACCGCCGCCGCGCTGACGGTGCTGTTCCTGGCCGGGGCGCTGGTGTCCCTCGCCCCACGGGTCCGGCTCGCCGCCGCCGCGACGGAGACGGTCTGCGCCTGGGCCGCGGGTGGCGCGGCGTTCGCCCTGCCCGGCGCCGTCGCCGCGTTCGTGGCGGCCACGGTGCCGACGCCGCCGGTCGCCACGCCGGCGAACCTGCGCGAGATCACCGTGCCGATCCTCGCCGCGAGCTTCCTCGCGGTCTGCGTCACGCTCGGCTACGCCGCCCTGGTGCAGGTGGCGCAGCGGCATCTGAGCATGCCGCACGCGCTCGGTACGGTGCTCGGCGCGGTGGCGGTCGCCGCCGCCGCGTTCGGCGCGCCGGGCGCGACCTCGGCCGACGCCTGGGTGGGGAGTCTGCTCCTGGTCGCCGCCGCGCTGCTGGCACTCGCCCCGCGCATCGACGCCGGGCGTCGCGCCGACATGTCCCTCGACGGGTCCGACCTGGCGCTGGCCGCCACCACAGTGGCGCTCGTCGCCACGCTGGCCCGGATCGCCGCGATTCTCGCCCCCGGCGGCCAGCTCGTGGTGGCCTCGGCGCTGGTGCTGCTGGTCGCGGTCGCCGCCCGGGCGCTGCCCGAGGAGTGGCGGCGCGGCCCGATCCTCGGCATCGCCGCCGGTGGCACGCTGATCGGGTTGATCGCCGCCTGGAGCGCCTTGCGCGGCGGGCTCGGCGTCCTGGCCACCCCCGGCCCGATCTGGGCCGGTGACCTGACCGGCTGGCCGGCCGCGCCGACCGGCGGGTCGACCTGGCAGGCCCCGGTCGCGCTGGCGTTGCTGGCGGTGACAGCGGCCATTCTGCTGCCGCCGCCGTGGAAGTACGACGTGTCCGGCCTGGCCGCCGTGCTCGCCACGGTCGGCGCCCCGGCCGCGTTCGACCTGCCCTGGTGGTCCCCGGTGCTGGTGGGCTGCATGGTGGCAACCGTCTACGGCATGGCCGCCGCAGCGGCTGTCGATCCCCGGGCCGCGCTGTCCCGCGCCACTGTGGCCGGGGTGGTGGCGCTGCACGCGGCCGGGGCCGGGCTGGTGCGGCCCTGGACCACTGCGCTGGCGCTCGGCAGCATCGCGCTGATCGGCGCGACGGTGGCCGCCGTGGCCCGCACGCTCGCGTCGTCGCTCGTCGACGACATCCGCACCGAGGGCATGCCGCCGCACCTGGTGCAGGTGGGCGGCGCCGGTGCCGGAGCCGCGGTGCTCGCGCTGCCCGGCGCGGTGGCCGCGCTCGCAGTCGAGTACGGCCGCCCGCCCCAGGTGGTGCTCACCGCCGCGCTCGCCGCCGCCAGCATCGGTCTGGCCGCGATCGCGGCGGTACGCCGGCAGGTGCCGCAATACCTTCCGTACGCAAGCGTCGCCGTGGTCGGCGCGGCCACCGTCACCGCCGCCGCGGCGCTCGCGGTCGGCCTGCCGGCGGGCGTGTTCGCCGCCGCCGCCGCGCTGCTCGGTGTGCTCGCCGAACTGGTACGGGCCGCCACCGTCCCGCCCGCCGGTTCGGGCCGGCCGGTACGCCGCTGGACCGTGCTGCTCAACGGCGCGCTACGGCGTGCCCCGGACGATCCCGAGCTGCGCTGGCGGGTCAGCCCGGCCGCCGGTGCGCTCGCCGCTGCGGCGCTGCCCACCGCGCTGGCCCTGGCCACCCTGGCGCCCTCGCTCGTGGTGGCGTTGTTCTCGCCGTTCGCGGTGCTGAGCCGGGTGTGGCAGGGACCGCCACCGGAGTTGCTGACCCCGCCGCCGGAGGCGGTGAACCCCACACACGTGCTCACCGCGCTGCTGCTGACGGTGACCGCGGCGCTCGCCGCCACCGGGTTCAGCGGCGGGCGCCGGTCCCGGGCGGTGCCGGTGATCCTGCCCGGTGCGGCGATCACGCTGCTGATCACGCCGGTAGCGCTCGGCAAGGGCTGGCCGGTGACCGCGCTGGCCGCGCTCGCGGTCTTCACCATCTCGATGCTCGGGCTGGCGCTCACCCCGCCGCCGGCGATCGCCGAGCCGGGCCGGTCGATCCGGGTCGCCCGGGTGCTGGTCTTCGCGCTCGGGCTGGCCGCCGGTGGCGCCGGGCTCGCCGGCAGCCTCGCCACGAGCGACCTGACCGTGTTCACGCTCGGCGGGGCGGTCGGCGTGGGCGCGGTCGCCGCGCTGTTCGGCACCACCCAGCGGGCGCGCATCCTGGGCTGGTTGTTCGGCTCGGTGATGGCACAGCTGTTCGTGCTCACGATCGGCCTGAAGTCCGGGCTGGCGGCCGTCTGGTCCGCGTTCGGGGTGCTCGCGGTCGGCGCGGCGTTGCAGGTGTTCGCCGCCACGCTGCCCCGGCTGCGCCGTCCCGAGGCGTACCGGGAGGCGGCCACAGTCGAGTGGAGCGGCTACGGGGCGGCGCTCATCGCGCTGGCGCTGGCGTACGACTCGCCCCGGCACATCGCCGCGCTGCTGGCCGCCTGGGGCGCGGTCCTCGGGGTGGCGGCCAGCCGTCCGGGACGCCGGCCGATGGAACGCAACCTGCTGTTCTGGGCGGTGGTGGTCTGCGAGATCAGCGCCTGGTGGATCCTGATGCGGGTGGCCGACGTGGCGTTGCCGGAGGCGTACACGCTGCCGTTCGCCGCGCTCGCCCTGCTGGTCGGCGTCCTGCAACTGCGGCACCGGCCCGACCTGTCCAGCTGGGTGGCGTACGGGCCGGCGCTGGTCACCGCGTTCCTGCCCACGCTGGCGATTGTGATCGCCACCGACTCCAGCATGCTGCGTCAGGTGCTCCTGCTGCTCGGCGCCGTCGCGGTGCTGATCTTCGGCTCGACCAGCCGGCAGCAGGCGCCGGTGATCGTCGGCGCCACGGTGACCGCGATCGCGGCCGTGCACGCGTTGTTCAGCCTCGGCCCGTGGCTGGTGCTGATCCCGGTCGGCATCGTGCTGCTGGTGCTCGGTGCCAGCAACGAACGCCGCCGTCGCGCCCAGGAGCGCCTCCAGACCGCACTGCGCGGCATGCGGTAGGCCGTCCTGCCCGTGGCGGCGGCTGGCCCGGATCACGACCGCGTGACTGTGACTGGCCGGCCCAGCCGGCTCGCGTCCAGGTCCGCGGCACCCTGCGCGACCACCCCGACCCGGTCACTCTCAGTGTCGGCATGGCGCAGCAGGGGTGGCTCCCTCTGCCGACTTTGCTCTGCACCCATCGACGCGACAGTCACCGGGCGTGATGATCGTCATCGCCGAGCCGTTGGCGTCGAAATGCCGCGCCGCAGGTCGGAGCCGTGCTGCGCCGATGGCTGCAGAGCAAAGGAGGCGGAGGGCACAGACACCCGTCCGCCAGGTCGGTCACGCAGCGCAACCGACCGGGTTGAGCACACAGCGTGACGGGTGATCAGGTCAGGGAGGCGCGCAGCGCGGCTTCCTTCTCGGCGACCAGGTCCTCCAGGCTCGCCTGGTAGGCGGCCATCCTGTCGCGCAGGACCGGATCGGAGGCGCCCAGGATGCGTACCGCGAGCAGGCCCGCGTTGCGGGCGTTGCCGATCGACACGGTGGCGACCGGCACGCCGGCCGGCATCTGCACGATGGACAGCAGCGAGTCCATGCCGTCCAGGTACTTCAGCGGCACCGGCACGCCGATCACCGGCAGCGGGGTCACCGAGGCGACCATGCCGGGCAGGTGGGCCGCTCCGCCGGCGCCCGCGATGATCACCTGGACACCACGACCGGCGGCGGCCCGGCCGTACTCGATCATCTTGTCCGGGGTGCGGTGTGCGGAGACCACCCCCACCTCGTACGGCACGCCGAACTCGTCGAGCGCCTCGGCGGCGGCCTTCATGACCGGCCAGTCCGAGTCGCTGCCCATGATCAGCCCGACGGTGCTCATCACTGCCCCTCCTGGAGCCAGCGGGCGGCACGCGCGGCCCGGGCCCGTACGTCGTCGAGGTCGTTGCCGAGCACCGTGACGTGCCCGATCTTGCGGCCCGGACGGACCTGCTTGCCGTACAGGTGGACCTTGGCACCGGGCTCGGCGGCGAACAGGTGGTGCAGCCGCTCGTCGATGGACATGCCGCCCGGCTCGCCGCCCAGCACGTTCGCCATCACCACGACCGGCGCGGTCAGCGAGGTGTCACCCATCGGGTAGTCGAGCACCGCCCGCAGGTGCTGCTCGAACTGCGAGGTCCGGGCCCCCTCGATGGTCCAGTGCCCGGAGTTGTGCGGCCGCATCGCCAGCTCGTTGACGACGAGCCCGGACGGCGTGTCGAACAGCTCCACCGCGAGCAGGCCGACGACACCGAGCGCGGTGGCCAGGTCGATGGCGAGCTGCTGCGCGGCGACGGCCTGCTCCTCCGGCAGGTCGGGCGCGGGCGCGAGCACCTCGACGCAGATGCCGTCGCGCTGCACCGTCTCCACCACCGGGTACGCGGCGACCTGCCCGAACGGCGAGCGGGCCACCTGCACGGCCAGCTCCCGGCGCAGCGCCACCCGCTCCTCGACCAGCAGCGGGGTGCCGCCGGCGAGCAGCGTGGCGGCCAGCTCGCCGGCCTGGCCGGCGTCGTCGACCATCCAGACGCCGCGCCCGTCGTAGCCGCCCCGGGCGGCCTTGAGCACCACCGGCCAGCCGATCTCCTCGCCGAACGCGATCAGGTCGGCCGGGGACTCCACCGGACGCCAGGCCGGGTTCGGCGCACCCAGCTCGCCGAGCCGTTCCCGCATCACCCGCTTGTCCTGCGCGTGCACCAGCGCCTCGGCCGGCGGGAACAGCTTCACGCCCTCGTCGGTCAGGGCGCGGATGTGCTCGTTGGGGACGTGCTCGTGGTCGAAGGTGACCACGTCGCAGCCCTTGGCGAAGGTACGCAGCGCGGCCAGGTCGGTGTGGTCGCCGTACTGGACGTCGGCGGCGACCAGCGCGGCACCGTCGTCCGGGGCTTGCGCCAGCACGCGCAGCGACTGGCCGAGAGCGATGGCGGCCTGGTGGGTCATCCGGGCGAGCTGGCCGCCACCCACCATGCCCACGACGGGGAGACCGGTACGGGAGTCCATAGCGCCGCCAGCCTATAAGGGCCGGTGCGGGGCCGGATCGTGAGGGCGGCCCGGCCCGCTCCGCTCAGCCGAGCTGCTCGACCAGCTCCTCGACGGTGGTCACCGGCCGCTGGCAGACGAAGCCCCGGCAGACGTACGCGGCGGGCCGCCCGTCCACGAACGGCCGCCCGGCCAGCAGCGGCACGCCGGGCTGGTCCGGGGCGCCGGCCACCACCACGGCGCCGGGCGGGGCGTGCCGCCGGGCGGCGGCCACCAGCGGGTCGCCCTCCGGGTCACCGGTCGCCACCGCGATCTCGTACGGCCCGGACAGCAGCGCCTCGCCGACCGTGGCCGCGTACCCGGTGAACCTGGCGTGCCGGTCGACGATCGGCGCGACTGTCGACAGCGTCTTCTCGGCCGCCTCCCGGTAGCGGGTCTCCCCGGTCAGCGCCGCGTACGCCACGAGCGCCGCGACGATCGCCGACCGGCCCGACGGGGTCGCGTTGTCGGTCGGGTCGGCGGGCCGGGTGACCAGGCGTTCGGCGTCGTCGGCGGTGTCGTAGAAGGCGCCGTCCGGGCCGGCGAACCGGGCCAGCGCCACGTCGAGCAGCTCACCGGCCAGCGTCAGCCAGCGCCCCTCGCCGGTGAGCTGATGCAGTGCGCAGAACGCCTCGGCGACGCACCCGTAGTCCTCCAGCACCCCGGCCGGCTCACCCACGATCTTGTCCCGCGACACCCGGCGCAGCCGGCCGTCCACGAGATGCACGGCGGCCAGGTGCTCGGCGGCGTCCCGCATCGCGCCGTCGGAGACGATCAGCACGCCGTCCATCAGGTTCGCGTCCTCGTCGTCGGGCGACACGAGGAGCGCGGCGACCTGCTGGAACTCCGCGATGGCGGTGATGGCGAGCCCGTTCCAGGCGGCCACCACCTTGTCGTCGCGGGCCGGCTGAGGGCGGGTGTCGCGGGCGGCCAGCAGCCGGCCCACCACGTCCTGCCAGCGGGCCCGCACCTCCGGATCGGCGTCGTCGACGTCCCGGGCCAGCCGCAGCACGCTGGTGCCGTGCTCGAACGTGCCGTCGGCGGTGACCTCGAACAGGTCCGCGGCGAACCGGCCGTCGTCCTCACCCAGCACCTCGACGAGCTGGTCGGGCGTCCAGACGTAGGTGAGCCCCTCGACGCCCTCGGTGTCCGCGTCGAGCGCCGAGGCGAAGCCCTCACCGGCGCGGTGCAGCTCGTCGGCGAGGAACCGGGCGGTGTCCCGGGCCACCCGGCGGGCCAGCCGGTCGCCGGTGAGCCGCCAGAGCTGGGTGTAGACCCGCAGCAGCAGCGCGTTGTCGTAGAGCATCTTCTCGAAGTGCGGCACGGTCCAGTGGCCGTCCACCGAATAGCGGGCGAAGCCGCCGGCGAGCTGGTCGTTGAGGCCGCCGCGAGCCATCGCCTCGCAGGTGTGCCGGACGATCTCCAGGCTGCGCGCCGAGCCGGTGCGCTGGTGGTGCCGGAGCAGGAACAGCAGGTTCATGTGCGGCGGGAACTTCGGCGCGCCGCCGAAACCGCCGTTCGTCTCGTCGTACTCCTTGGCGAGCTGGCTCGCGGCGGCGTCGAGCAGGTCGGCGGTGAGCGGGGCGGTGACGCCGCCGACTGCCTGCGCGCCGCCGATCGCCTCGACCACGGCGGCGCCCTGCTGCAGCACCGCCTCGCGCTGGTCGCGCCAGGCGGTGGCGACCGAGCCGAGCAGGCGGATGAAGTTGGCGCGGGGGAAGTACGTGCCGCAGAAGAACGGGGTGCCGTCCGGCGTGGCGAACACGGTCATCGGCCAGCCGCCCTGCCCGGTCATCGCCTGGGTGGCGGTCATGTAGACCGCGTCGACGTCGGGGCGCTCCTCGCGGTCGACCTTCACGCAGACGAAGTCGTCGTTCATCAGCCCGGCCACTGCCTCGTTCTCGAACGACTCGTGGGCCATCACGTGGCACCAGTGGCAGGCCGCGTAGCCGACCGAGATCAGCACCGGCACGTCGCGCCGCTTCGCCTCGGCGAACGCCTCCTCGCACCAGGGCCACCAGTCGACCGGGTTGTCGGCGTGCTGGAGCAGATAGGGCGAGGTGGCCTTCGCGAGTCGGTTCACCACCCGACCCTATCCACAGTCGTCCGACACCGCCGCCGTTGCGGCAGGGGTCAGGAGGCGCCGTCGGCGCGCAGCGGGAAGACGTTGCCCCGGGCGGCGTCGCGCAGCGACCCGAGCACCGCGGCGATCTTGTCGGCCGGCATCGGCTTGAAGAAGTGGTAGCCCTGGGCGGCGGTGCAGCCCAGCTCGGCCAGCGCGGTGCGCTGCTCGGCGGTCTCGACGCCCTCGGCCACCACCCGCAGGCCCAGTTCGTGGGCCAGCCCGACGGTGGTGCGGACGATCGCCGCGGCCTCCGGTGAGTCGGCCATCCGGAGCACGAACGAGCGGTCCACCTTCAACTCGTCGACAGCGATCCGGGTGAGGAACGTCAGCGACGAGAACCCGGTGCCGAAGTCGTCCACCGCGAGCTGCACGCCCATGCCGCGAAGCGTGGCCAGCACCTCGTCGATGACCTCCAGCTCGCTCATCACCACCGTCTCGGTGATCTCCAGGACCAGCCGGTGCGGCAGCACCTGGTGGCGGCGCAGCGCCTCCTCGATCTCGGCGGGCAGCCGCGGGTCGAGCAGGCTGCGCGCGGACAGGTTCACCGAGATCGGCACGTCCAGTCCGTCCCGCGCCCATCCCGAGGCGACCGCCAGCGCCTTGTCCAGCACGTAGCGGGTGAAGGTGCCGAGCTGCTCGCTGTTCTCCACCGGGCGGATGAAGTCGGCCGGGCCGAGCCAGCCCCGGCGCGGATGCCGCCACCGGATCAGCGCCTCCACCCCGGTCGGCGCGCCCGTCGCCAGGTCCACCGCCGGCTGCAACGCCAGCACCAGCTGGTCGTCGGCGGCCAGGGCCTCCCGCATCTCCGCGAGCAACGCCAGGTGGTCGGTGCTCGCCGCGTCGCGGGAGCTGTCGTACGCGGCGACGCTGCCGCCGCCCTCCTTCGCCTGGTACATGGCGATGTCGGCGCGCCGCAGCAGCTCGGTCAGGTCCGCCGCTCCCGCGTCGGCGACCACCACGCCCACCGCCACCTCGACGGACATCCGCACCCCGGCCACCTCGGTCGGTGCGGCGAGGCGCTCGGCGACCTCCCGGGCCTGGCGCAGCGCGTACGCCAGCGGGGCCGTGCGGTCCTCGACCAGCGGAACCGAGGTCAGCAGCAGGGCGAACTCGTCGCCGCCCAGGCGCCCGAGCAGGTCACCCGGCCGGGTCAGCGCGGCGAGGCGGTTGGAGGTGAGCCGCAGCAACTGGTCGCCCGCCGAGTGCCCGAGCGTGTCGTTGACCTCCTTGAACTGGTTCACGTCGAGCAGCAGCAGGGCCACCGGGTGGTCGTGCGCGCGCTGCCGCAGCGCCTGGTCCCCCTTGGCCAGCAGCGCCGCCCGGTTCAGCAGTCCGGTGAGCTGGTCGTGCACCGCGTCGTACGACGAGCGGGCGGTTACCAGACGAAGCTCCCGGTGCGTGGCGGCGTCGTGCAGGGCGGCGGCCAGGGCGTCGCCGAAGGCCGCCACGCCGTCGCGTTCCCGGGCGCTCGGCGGGGCGGACCGGGCGAACCGCACCCGCAGGTAACCGACCTCGGCCGATCCCACCGCGAGGCGCCGCACCAGTTCGTGTTCCCCCGAGTCGGCGCCGGCGGACGGCTCCACCTCCCGGTCACGTACCTGCCCGCCGCGGTCGGCCCGGTAGCGGCGCCAGCGGCCCTCACCCCGGGCCACGTCGACCTCGACCAGTTCGGCGCCGAACAGGGTGAGCGCACCGGTCACCGCGGCGGTCGCCACACCGCGCTCGTCGAGCTGGTTGAGCGCGGCGGTGGCCTCGGCGAACGCCCGCCAGGTGCGCCGCTCCTGGTCGGCGCGGAGCCGGTGGCGGTAGGTCTGCTGGAGCAGCCAGAGCGGTGGCGGCAGGAGCAGCAGCCAGCGCGCGTCGAGTTCGAGCAGCGCGACGACCACCAGGCCGACCGCCACGTTGCCGACGAACATGAGCAGCTTGCCGCGTAGCGCGGCGAGCAGCGGCGGCCCGATCGCGATGCCGTGCCGCAGGGCGAGCGTGACGGCGCCCAGGAAGGCGGTGGTCAGCAGGTACGCGACCGCGGCGGCGGTGAGCGTGAGCGCCAGCTCCGGGGTGGGCTCGGCGAGCAGCGGCGGGCCGAGAGCGGTGGCGACGGCCGCGGCGAGCGCGGTGGCGGCGGTGAGCGTACCGGCGATCCCGGCCAGTTCCAGTGCCGGACGGCGGTCGGAGACCACTGACATCACGGTCCAGGCGGCGCCGACGCCCAGCAGGGCGGCGGCCGGGAGCCAGCCGGCCGGCACCAGCCAGAGGCAGACCACGAGCGCGGCCTCGCCCCAGGTGATGCTCACCATGCCCGATGCGCTGCGGAACCGCAGCCGGGCGAGCTGGGCCACCGCGAACGCGGCGGCGGCGATGCCGAAGCGCGCCGCACCGGGCAGCGTGTGGTCGGCCGGCAGGTGCGACGGGACGGTGAGGCCGAGCGCGGCGGCGAGCAGACCGGTCAACGCGACCGCGACGGTGAACAGGAGGACGCCCACCGGTGTCCCGCGCAGGCCGATCCGGTCGGGGGAACGGTCGGCCGGCTCGGTGGTCACGGGGCCGCCCCGTCAACGGGTCGGACCGGGGCATGGTCGGGGGCCGGTGCTGTCTTCGACATCGGCGTCCCCCTTCCGCGCAGGGCCCGGGGCCTGACGGTCCCCCCGGCGGAAGGCTAAGCCAAAGCCGGTGGTCGCAACAGGGGGCGACCACCGGCTTCGGCGTGATTCACGCGGTGTTCAGCTGTTCCGGTGCTGCTGGGAGCCGTTGGGCGCGTTCGTCGGTGAATCCTGCTCGACGAGCCCGTCTGTCGGATCGGCGACTGCGGAATCGACCCGGCCCGCGGCGCCCTGTTGCGGGAAGCGGTCGGGCAGCCGGCGCAGCCGGGCGTTCATGTTGCGGATCAGCAGGACGGTGACGGTGGCCAGCGCGACGATGAGGAAGAGGCCCATCGGACCGGCCAGACCACCCGTACGGGTGTCACCGAAGTTGTTCTGCGCGAGCACCTCGACGGCGGTCAGCATGGTGTTCCTCCGATGTGCGACTGGGCACCAGGGTAGACCCCGGCCGGGTCAGTGGGCACGGCACGCCTCACGTACGCCCGCGAACAGGTCGGACTCGGGCAGCGGGCTGTCGACCAGCGAGCGGGCGAGTTGGAAGTCCTCCGTCGGCCAGGCGCGCTTCTGCAGCTCCATCGGCACCTGGAACCAGAAACCGTCCGGGTCGATCTGGGTGGCGTGCGCGCGCAGCGCGTCGTCGCGGACCGGGAAGTAGTCGGCGCACTCGACCCGGGTGGTGATCCGGGCGCCCTTGTCGGGGCGCTCGTCCCAGCGCTTCATCCAATCGCCGTACGGCGACTCGAGGCCGGCGGCGAGCACCGCCTCGTGCAGGCTCATGATCTTGGCGCGGGAGAAGCCCACGTCGTAGTAGAGCTTCAGCGGCTGCCACGGCTCGCCCAGCTCGGGGTGGCGCTCCGGGTCACCGGCCGCGTCGAACGCCGCCACGGTGATCTTGTGGGTCATGATGTGGTCGGGGTGCGGGTAGCCGCCCTCCTCGTCGTACGTGGTGACGACGTGCGGGCGGAACTGCCGCATCAGGCGCACCAGCGGCGCGGCGGCGACGTCCACGTCCTGCAGGGCGAAGCAGCCCTCGGGCAGCGGCGGCAGCGGGTCGCCCTCGGGCAGCCCGGAGTCGACGAAACCGAGCCACGCCTGCTCGACGCCGAGGATGGCCCGGGCGGCGTCCATCTCGGCCCGCCGGATGTCACCGATGTTCGCCCAGACGTCGGGGCGGTCCATCTTGGGGTTGAGCACACTGCCCCGCTCGCCACCGGTGGCGGTGACGACCAGGACGTCCACCCCCTCGGCGACGTATTTCGCCATGGTGGCGGCGCCCTTGCTCGACTCGTCGTCGGGATGGGCGTGCACCGCCATGAGACGCAGCTGTTCTGCCACCTTCGGCGCTCCTCGTCTGTGCCCGCCGACCGACCCCGGGCCGACCGGCTGACCTGCCGGAATCTCCCCCCGCGCCCGCGAAAGCCCCCGTGACGGCCGGTCGGGGGCCGCCACCGGAGTGGCCAGGGCCACGCCCGTCGGTCCAGGCCGACCTGCCATCCTTGACTCAGCGCCGGGCTGGGAAGATGGACCTAGCCATTCTTGCCGATGCCGCCGACAACAACGCCAGGAGATACCCGCCGGTGAGCGAGACGCACGCCACAGTCGCCGCCGAGGCACCGGTCTTCCCGCCGGGCCGCTACGGCCGCCGCCGGGAGCCGGGACGCCGCCGGCCGGTCCTGCTCGCCCTCACGGTGACGGTCCTGCTCGCCGTCCTCGGGCTGGGCGCGGCGAAGCTCTACTACCAGTACGGCGACCCGCAGTACCAGGGCGAGATGATCAGCTACACCGACATCACCGACTCCCGGGTGGTGGTCGACTTCCGGGTCACCGTGCCGCCGGGCGGCTCCGCCACCTGCCTGCTGCGGGCCCGCTCCCACGACGGGGCCCAGGTGGGCAGCGCCGAGACCACCGTGACCGCGGAACCCGGCCAGCGCCACATCCGCACCCGGCAGGAGGTGCCCACGAGCGCCCGGCCGTTCATCGGCGAGGTCCTGCGCTGCCGGCCCGCCGGCTGAGCCGGACCGCCGGCGAGTCGCCGGCCATCGCATCCCGGCCCGCCACCGGCACCCGGGGTGATTGATCACACCTCGACGCGACCCGCACTGGTAGCCTTGCAAGTTCACCTGTCAGCCAGTCCGCACCAATCGAGGAGACCGCCTGTGTCCACAAATGGAAACGAGGCGCCCGCCACCTGGCTGTCCCAGGACGCCTACGACCGTCTGCAGGCCGAGCTCGACGAGCTGATCGCCAACCGGCCGGTCATCGCCGCCGAGATCAACGCCCGGCGCGAGGAGGGCGACCTGCGGGAGAACGGGGGCTACCACGCCGCCCGTGAGGAGCAGGGCAAGGCCGAGGGCCGCATTCTCTACCTCAAGGAGCTGCTGCGCACCGCCAAGGTCGGTGAGGCGCCGGATGCTGACGCGGTGTCGCCGGGCATGGTTGTGAAGATCTACTTCGACGACGACGCCGACGACAGCGAGACCTTCCTGCTCGGCTCCCGGGAGATCGCCTCCACCACCGACCTCACGGTCTACAGCCCCGAGTCCGCGCTCGGCAAGGCGATCCTCGGTGGCAAGGCGGGGCAGACCTGCACCTACACCGCGCCGAGCGGCGCCGATATCAAGGTGACCATCGTCTCCTTCGAGCCGTACAGCGGCTGACCCCTTCCGGACCCGCGCCGGATGGCTCGGGTCCCGGACCCGACCGAGGCTGACAGGCCCTCCTCGGACCCGAGCCACACCCCGAACGCCCCGACCGGATCATCCGGCCGGGGCGTTCGCGTTCCGTCCTGGCGTTCCCGTTCCGCTCGGGCGTCGCGATTCCGCGGAGGGCTCAGCCCTCGCCGGTGAAGACCACCTGGTAGCCGCTGGCCCGCAACGCGCTGATCAGCGTGTCCGAGTGCTCCACCCCGCGGGTCTCCACGGACAGCGCCACCTCCACCTCGCCGAGGCGCAGGTGCGGGTTGGCGCGCTGGTGCACCACGTCCACCACGTTGGCCCGGTGCTCGGCGATCTCGCCGAGCAGGGAGGCGAGCTGGCCGGGCCGGTCCGTGCAGCGCACGGTGATCCGCAGGAACCGGCCGGCCGCCGCCAGGCCGTGCTCGATCACCCGGAGCATGAGCAGCGGGTCGATGTTGCCGCCGGAGAGCACCGCGACGACCGGCGCGGTCACCTCCACCGCGCCGGCCAGCAGCGCCGCCACGCCGACCGCACCGGCCGGCTCGACGACCTGCTTGCCGCGTTCCAGCAGCATCAGCAGCGCCCGGGAGATGTCCTCCTCGGAGACCGTGACGACCTCGTCGACGAGCTTGCGGACGTGGGTGAAGGTCAGCTCCCCCGGCCGGCCGACGGCGATCCCGTCGGCGATCGTCGCGAACGAGGGCAGCCGCAGCGGCTCGCCGGCCCGCAGCGAGGGCGGGAAGGCGGCGGCGCTCTCCGCCTGGACCCCGATCACGCGTACGTCGGGGCGCAGCGCCTTGGCCGCCACCGCCATGCCGGAGACCAGCCCGCCGCCGCCCACCCCGGTCACGATGGTGCGCACCTCCGGGCACTGTTCGAGGATCTCCAGCGCCACGGTGCCCTGCCCGGCGATCACGTCCGGGTGGTCGAACGGGTGGATGAACACCGCTCCGGTCCGCTCGGCGAAGGTCTGCGCCGCGACGAGTGACTCGTCCACCGTGTTGCCGACCAGCTCGATCTGCGCGCCGTACCCCTTCGTCGCGGCGACCTTCGGCAGCGGCGCGTTCACCGGCATGAAGACTGTGGCGTGCGCGCCGACCAGCCCGGCGGCGAGCGCCACCCCCTGGGCGTGGTTGCCGGCGCTCGCCGCGACCACGCCGCGTGCCCGCTCCTCCGCCGAGAGCCGGGAGATCCGCACGTACGCGCCGCGCACCTTGTACGACCCGGCGCGCTGGAGGTTCTCGCACTTGAGCCAGACCGGGCCGTCGAGCGCGGCGCTGAGCGGCCGGGACGGCTCCAGCGGGGTGGTACGGGTGACACCGGCGAGCAGTTCCCGCGCGGCCTGTACGTCGGCGAGACCGACCAGTTCCGTCATGCCCCGATCGTGCCACCCGGGGCGGGCGGAACCTGCGGCGACGTCGGCGCGACCGGCGTCGGCGCGGCGGGCGCGGGCCGGCCCGGTTGACCGGGCCAGGCGGACTGGCCGGGCCAGCCCGGCTGCCCGGGCCAGACGGGCACGGCCCGGGACAGCCGGTCCTGCTGGGCGGCGGAGATCCGGCGGATCAGCACGACGAACGCGATCCCGGCGACCAGGCAGGCCACCGCCGGCACCAGCCGCGGCGCGAGCGCGTCCTCGTAGAAGCGCACGTACGTGGCGAACTCCGCGTCGTTGCGGGGCAGCTTGGTCAGCCGGTCGTAGCGCTGCTGTTCGGCCCGCGCGACGAACCGGTCACCGATCAGGAACACCAGCCAACTCGCCCACCACACCCCCACCAGCCACGACTGGCGGCGCTGCCACACGCTGTTGCGGAGCAGGTCGGCGAGCACCCGGGCCGGTACGACGAAGTTGGCGAACGGCACCAGCCAGCCGGCGATGGCCCACGCCGGGCTCAGGTTCGGCACCGCGCCCGGGAACGCGTCCAGGTTCTTGCGGGCCCGCCAGGTCCAGATCACCACGAGCGTCCCCGCGGTCAGCAGGGCTAGCAGGTAGGGCAGCGAGAACAGCACCTCGGCCAGCACCGCGCCCAGCAGCACGTCCCGGTCGAGCTGCTCGGCGGCCGAGCGGGCCATCCGCACACCCACGAGCGGGAACAGGGCGGTGAGCAGGTAGCACAGGGTGGCGGCACCGACCGCGAACGCGCCGGCCACGGCCAGGCCGCGCACGCCGTACGTCGGCACGCCGGGGCTCACGGCGGGCTGACCGACTCGGGTGCCGCAGCGCCGGCACTCCTCATGGGCAGGGGACGTGGGGTCCCCGCAGGTCTGGCAGTGCATCGGGGACCGTCCGAGGTGGTGTGCGCGACAGGGTGCGCACACGCTAGACGATCACGCGGTGGCCGGCGACCCCGTTCCGACGCGGGGATAGCCGGGGGCGTGCCGCGCCCAGGGCGCCTGCATCTCGAACTGGCCGGCCACCCCGAGCAGCAGCAGTTCGGAGCCGGGCGGGCCGACGAACTGCACGCCCACCGGCAGGCCGTCCGGGCGGCGCCCGACCGGCACCACGATCGACGGCAGCCCGGCGATGTTCCACGGCGCCGCGTACGGGGCGTACCTGATGTTCGTCGACATGTTCGCGAGCCAGGAGCGACCCGACCAGCCGGCGGCCTCCGGCGGCGGCCCGGCCAGCGCCGGGGTGAGCAGCAGGTCGATCGAGTTGTCGGCGAAGAAGTGCACGGACCGTTCGCGCCAGGCGGCCCGGTCGGCCTCCCGCACGTACCCCCGGCGCTGCGCCCACTCACCGAGCGTGACGTGCCGGCGGCTGCGTCGCTGGAGCTGGCGCGGCGCCACCCCGGCGGCCCGCACGTCGGCGGCGGCCGCCGCGAACCAGGTGGCGATGCCCTGGAGGCCGAGCCGGGTCGGGTAGACCGGGTCGGCGGGCACCGTGTCGTGACCGGCGGCGGCCAGCAGCCGGCCGGCGGCGGCGACCGCGTCCCGGTTCGGCGCGTCCGGCGAGACGCCGCGCACCGGCGAGCGCAGCGAGACGCCCACCCGCAGCCGCTCCGGCGGGACCAGCTTGTCCGGCCGGCGGCCGGCCAGCACCGAGAAGCCGACCACCGCGTCGGCGACCGTGCTGGTCAGCATGCCGTGCTCGGTGAGGCCGAACCAGTCGTCCGCGCCGAGCTGGCAGGGCACCACGCCCCGGCCGGGCTTGAGCCCGACCAGGCCGCAGCAGGCCGCCGGGATGCGGATCGACCCGAGACCGTCGTTGCCGTGGGCCATCGGCACCAGCCCGGCGGCCACCGCGGCGGCCGCGCCGCCGGACGAACCGCCGGGGGTACGCGCCGGATCCCACGGGTTGCGGGTGACGGCCGTGTCGTCGTCGGTGAGGGCCCACAGGCCCAGCTCCGGCATCCGGGTCACGCCGAGGATGACAGCGCCCGCGCCGCGCAGCCGCCGGACCACCTCGTGGTCGGCCTCCGCCACCTCGGTACGCATGGCGGCCGACCCGTTCCAGGTGGGCAGGCCGGCCACCGGCGTGTTCTCCTTGACCGCCACCGGCACGCCGGCCAGCGGCAGGTTCGCCAGCTCCTCCTGCTCGTCGACCTTCTCCGCCTCGGTGATCGCCTCGCCGCCGCGTACCGTGCGGAACGCGGCGAGCTCGGCGTCGACCCGGGCGACGTGATCCAGGTGGTCGGCGACGACCTGGGTGGCGGAGACGTCGCCACGGCGTACCGCCCGGGCGATCTGTTTCGCGGTCGTCCCGACCCAGGTCGTCGGCAAGATGTCCGGCACTGCCACCCTCCCCAGCCAGCGGTCAGCCCAGGGCCTGCTCCAGATCGGCGAGCAGGTCGTCGACCGTCTCGATGCCGACAGACAGTCGCACGAGATCGCCGGGAACTTCAAGCGGCGAGCCCGCAGCGCTCGCGTGTGTCATCCGGCCCGGGTGCTCGATCAGGGACTCCACGCCGCCCAGCGACTCGGCGAGCACGAACAGCCGGGCCCGGTTGCAGATCTGGACGGCGTGCTCCTCGCCGCCCGCCGCGCGGAACGAGATCATGCCGCCGAACCGGCGCATCTGCTTGGCGGCCACCTCGTGGCCGGGGTGCGACGGCAGGCCCGGGTAGACGACCTGGGCGACCTTGGCGTGCCCGTCCAGGTAGGCAGCGATCCGCTCGGCGTTGTCGCAGTGCCGGTCCATCCGTACCCCGAGGGTCTTGATCCCGCGCAGGGTCAGCCAGGCGTCGAACGGGCCGTTGATCGCGCCCATCGCGTTCTGGTGGTAGCGCAGCTCCTCGCCGAGCGTCCGGTCCGCCGCGACGAGCGCGCCGCCGACCACGTCGGAGTGTCCGCCGACGTACTTGGTGGTGGAGTGCACCACCACGTCCGCGCCGAACGCGATCGGCTGCTGGAGGTACGGCGAGGCGAACGTGTTGTCGACCACCAGCAGCGCGCCGGCGTCGTGCGCCACCGCTGCGAGCGCGGCGATGTCGGCGATGCCGAGCAGCGGGTTGGTCGGCGTCTCCACCCAGACGATCCGGGTGGCGCCGGGACGGATCGCGGCACGCACGGCGTCCGGGTCGGAGACCTTCGCCGGGGTGTACGCCAGGCCCCAGCGCTCGGCCACCTTGGCGAACAGCCGGTAGGTGCCGCCGTACGCGTCGTCCGGGATCACCACGTGGTCGCCCGGCTTGCAGACGGTCCGCAGCAGCGTGTCCTCGGCGGCCAGGCCGCTGGCGAAGGCGAGCGCCACCGGGCCGCCCTCCAGCGCGGCCAGGCACTCCTGGAGCGCGTCCCGGGTCGGGTTGCCGGAGCGGCTGTACTCGTAGCCCTCGCGGGGCGCGCCGACGGCGTCCTGGGCGTACGTGCTGGTCTGGTAGATCGGCGGGATCACCGCACCGGTGCGGGCCTCCGGGTCCTGACCGGCGTGGATGGCGAGTGTCTCGAAGCCGTGGCTCATGCCGCAGACGTTAGCCCCCCGGCCGGTCCCGCTCCCGGCAACCCGGCGCGAGTCACAACCGCGAAGGTGTCGGGGCGGTCGGCCATGCTGGTCCGGTGAGTACGACCGGGGCGCTCCCCTCTCGCCTGCACGGCGTCGCCGACCGGACCCCGGCCTCGCTGGGTCTCCTGAGCGGCACGCGGTCGGGGCGGGTCAGCTTGCCCGTGCGCCTCGCCTGGTCGGGCCACCAACCTCATGATCACGCTCGCCCGGAGGCGGGGTGGCCGGGCCGGGCCTAGGGTGGGCGGATGAGCGGGTGTGTGTTCTGCGGGATCGTGGCGGGCGAGGTACCGGCGTTCCGGGTGACCGACGAGCCGGACGGGGTCGCGTTCCTCGACACCCGGCCGGTGTTCAAGGGCCACGTGCTCGTGGTGCCCCGCACCCACCTGGTCACCCTGTCCGACCTGCCCGCCGACGCGCTGCCCGGCTACTTCCGGCTGGTGCAGCGGATCGCCGTGGCGGTGGAGACCGGTCTGGGCTCCGGTGGGACGTTCGTGGCGATGAACAACCGGGTGTCCCAGTCCGTACCGCACCTGCACACCCACGTGGTGCCCCGGACCAAGGGCGACGGGCTGCGCGGCTTCTTCTGGCCGCGTACCCGGTACGCCGACGACGCCGAGGCGACGGAGTTCGCCGGGCGGATCTCGGCGGCGCTGGCCTGACGCCGGCGTGGGCGGGTAAGGAACCGGGGGCCGACGCTGTTGCACACGCTGGGAAAGCCAAGAGAGGAGTCCCACCGTGTTCCTCCGCCGCATGAAGGCCGAGATGATCTCTCCTGACCAGGCCCTGCCGGGCCGCCCGATCGCGATGCCGATCGCCGACCGGCACGAGGTGCTTCCGTCCTCGCTGAAGGGCCCGTTCCCCGAGGGCGCGCAGGTCGCCGTCTTCGGCATGGGCTGCTTCTGGGGCGCCGAGCGGCTGTTCTGGACCCTCCCCGGCGTGATCACCACGTCCGCCGGCTACGCGGGCGGGTACACCACCAACCCGACGTACGAAGAGGTCTGCTCCGGCATGACCGGGCACGCCGAGGTGGTCCAGGTGGTCTACGACCCGTCGAAGATCGCCTACGAGGACCTGCTCAAGGTCTTCTGGGAGAACCACGACCCGACCCAGGGCATGCGCCAGGGCAACGACGTGGGCACCCAGTACCGCTCGGCGATCTACACCACCACCGACGAGCAGGCCGCCGCCGCGAAGGCGTCGCGGGACGCGTTCGCGCCGATCGTGGCGCGGGCCGGCAAGGGTGAGATCACCACCGAGATCGCGCCGCTCGGCGACTACTACTTCGCCGAGGACTACCACCAGCAGTACCTGGCTCCGACGAAGAACCCGAACGGCTACTGCAACCACGGACCGAACGGGCTGAGCTGCCCGGTCGGCGTGGCCCGCACCGCGTAGCCAGACCCGAGCACTGCCCCATTCGGGCCCTCGCCCTCCAGGGACGAGGGCCCGAACGCATGCGGTCAATCGGTGGCTCTGGGATGGCCGGTTCCGGCGTGCTTGATCCAGCAGGTTCGGGTCTGGTCGTCGACCAGGTACCAGATGCGGCCGCCGGCGGTGACCTCGTACTGCCACTGCGGCAGCGCCCGGCCGTTGTGCACGGCTGTGGCGAGGGAGCCCTTGAGGGGGTGCTGGCGGCTGTTCGGCGGGGACGGGCAGGGGTGCGCCTCGATCGCGTCGAATGCGCCGCGCGTGTTGGCCGCGGCCTGCCGGCACAGTTCCTCCCAGCCCTTCGCCGCGTCGTTGGTGGCGAACCGCAGGGTGTATCCACCGGGCCGGGGTGGCGGGGCGGCGCGTTCGCCGCGCTTCGCGCTCACTCGTCGGCCGGGCGCGTGACCGGCCCGAAGTCGTCGGCGCTGGGCGCGGCCAGGATCCGATGCAGGTCGGGATCGGCGTGAACCTCAGCGGTGTGCCGCCATTCGGCGAGCAGCTGGGACACCGCCGCGGTGCTGCCCACAGCGGCTGCGGCCTCGGCTGTGGCGATGAACTCGTCGGTCATCTGCTCGGCGTCTCCCTGAGGCAGGAACCGCATCCAGGGCAGCACGGTCGGAAGCGTCTCACGGACCAGGGCCGGCTCTCGCCGAGCCAGGCCGGCCAGCAGCCGCGCGGTCAGGTCGACCACCTCGCCCTCGGCCTCAGCCCGTTCGGCGGACATCAGCACCAGGTCGGCGGCGTCGCGGCGACGCAGCCGCAGAGCTCGGGTACGGGCCAGCCGTTCCGCCGTTTCCGTCGGCTGGCGCAGCAGCTCGGAGAACGGCACCGACTCCAAGGGCATCGACATGACATCAATACTACTTCAGAAGTAGCGCGCTGCGGCATTCCTCACACCCTTGCGGGAGCCGAATCCCGACATCGAGTGGAGTGAGGCAGGAACCGACGGCATGACAGGCGACCACCCTGCGTGACGGCGCATCGTAGCAAGCTGTCACACGTTCGTCATCGTCTCAACAGGCGAACTGCAACAAGCTCTGGCAGCATTGGCTCGTATGTGCGGACTTGCGGGAGAGTTCCGCCGTGACGGTTCACGCGCCGACGTCTCGGCCGTGGAGCGGATGGCGGCCACGATGAGTGACCGAGGGCCCGACGACAGCGGCGTCTGGTCGCAGGGCCCGACCGCGCTGGGACACCGGCGCCTGAAGATCATCGACCTGTCCGCGGCGAGCGGCCAACCCATCGTGGACGCCGCCGCCGGGCTCACCGGTGTCTTCAACGGGTGCATCTACAACTACCGGGAACTGCGCGCCGAACTCCAGGCCAAGGGCCACCGGTTCTTCTCGTCCGGCGACAGCGAGGTCGTGATCAAGGCGTACGCCGAGTGGGGGCTCGACTTCGTCGACCACCTGATCGGCATGTTCGCGGTCGCGATCAGCGAGCGCGACACCGGCCGCCTGGTGCTGGCCCGGGACCGCCTCGGCATCAAGCCGCTCTACCTGGCCGAGAGCCCCGGCGTGGTGCGGTTCGCCTCGACCCTGCCGGCGCTGCTCGCCGGTGGCGGCATCGACACCACCATCGACCGGGTGGCGCTCGCCCACTACCTGAGCTTCCACAGCATCGTGCCGCCGCCGCGCACCATCCTGGCCGGCGTCACCAAGCTGCCGCCGGCCACGGTCCGGGTGTACGAGGCGGACGGCTCCACCCACGAGCGGGTCTACTGGGATCCGGCGTTCAGCCGCTCCGCCGAGCGGGCCGGCTGGTCCGAGCGGGACTGGCAGGACGCGCTGCTCGGCTCGCTGACCACCGCCGTACGCCGCCGCATGGTGGCCGACGTGCCGGTGGGCGTGCTGCTCTCCGGCGGCCTCGACTCCAGCCTGGTCGTCGCGCTGCTCGCCGGCGAGGGGCAGGCGCAGTCCGGCCTCGCCACGTTCTCCATCGGCTTCGACGCGGTGGGTGGCCGGGAGGGCGACGAGTTCGTCTACTCCGACCTGATCGCGAAGACGTTCGGCACCGACCACCACCAGATCCGGGTGCCCACCGGCGACCTGCTGCCGCCGCTGGAGGCCGCCGTCGCGGCCATGAGCGAGCCCATGGTCAGCCACGACTGCGTGGCGTTCTGGCTGCTCAGCCAGGAGGTCGCGAAGCACGTCAAGGTGGTGCAGTCGGGCCAGGGCGCGGACGAGATCCTGGGCGGCTACCACTGGTACCCGCCGCTCGCAGGGGTGGACCGGGAGCAGGCGCTCGAGACGTACGCGAAGGCGTTCTTCGACCGCGACGCGGCCGGACTGGCCCGGGTGCTCAACCCGGCGTGGCTGGCCGACGGCGACCCGGCGCGGGAGTTCGTGGCCGCGCACCTGGGCCGCGCGGGGGCGCAGACCGCCGTCGACGCGGGCCTGCGGATCGACACCCAGGTCATGCTGACCGACGACCCGGTGAAGCGGGTCGACAACATGACCATGGCGCACGGGCTGGAGGCCCGGGTGCCGTTCCTCGACCACGAGTTCGTCGAGCTGGCCGCGAGCTGCCCGCCGGAGCTGAAGCTGGCCCAGGGCGGCAAGGGCGTGCTCAAGGAGATCGGCCGCCGGGTCCTGCCGCACGAGGTCATCGACCGGCCCAAGGGCTACTTCCCGGTGCCCGGTCTCACCCACCTGGAGGGCAAGCTCCTGGACCGGGTACGCGACGCGCTCACCTCGCCGGAGGCCCGCCGTCGTGACCTGTTCCGCGCCGACTACGTCGACGCGCTGCTCGCCGACCCGAATGCCGAACTGACCCCGTTGAACGGAAACAAGCTGTGGCAACTGGGACTCCTGGAAATGTGGCTCCAGAGCCACGGAATCGACTGACCGTGACCGACACCCTCGCCACCGGAACGGCGCGTACCGACCGGGAACGGGTGCTGGGGCGCCGCCGGGAACGCATCGGCCCCGGCGGTGACCCGGTCGCACCGGGTACGCCGGAGCCGCGACAGCCGGAGACCGGGTCCACCGACGCCTCGGGCGTGGTGCTCGACTGCGGCTGGGGCCGGCTTGTGTTCGGGCAGACGTTCGACGACCAGGTGCACGTGGCCGACGTGCTGCGCTCCGAGGCCGTCGGCGCCCGGGACATCTGCATCTACCTGCGCGACCCGCACGTGCTGGTGTCCCGGCTGCCGGACGAGCTGTTCATCGACCCGTCGCTGACCTACCGGCTGCCGCTGGGTGAGAAGCGCCCCGCCGCCACCGAGGGCGGCGAGGTGCCCGGGCTGACCGTCCGGCCGCTGCGTGACGCCGCCGACGCCGAGGCGGTGAACCGGATCTACGCGCGCAACGGCATGGTCACCGCCCCGGTCGAGGTGCTCGTGGACAACGCCGGCACGGACCGGTTCCTGCACCTGGTGGCCGAGGACACCACAGGTGAGGTGGTCGGCACCATCACCGGCGTGGACCACGTCGCGGTCTTCGGCGACCCGGAGAACGGCGCCAGCCTGTGGTGCCTGACAGTGGACTTCAACACCGCCCCGCCCGGCACCGGCCAGGCGCTGCTCACCGCGCTCGCCGACCGGCTCGACGGGCGCGGCCGGGCGTTCGTGGACCTGTCCGTGCTGGCCGAGAACTCGGGCGCGATCCGGCTGTACGAGCGCCTCGGCTTCCACCGCACCGGCACGCTCTGCGTGAAGCGGAAGAACCCGATCAACGAGCGCCTGTTCCTGCCCGCCATGCCCGAGGGGTACGACGAGCTGAACCCGTACGCGAAGATCGTCGCGGACGAGGCGATGCGCCGCGGCATCCGGGTGGAGGTGACCGACCCGCACTGGGGTGAGCTGAAGCTGACCACCGGCGGCCGGACCATCCACACCCGCGAGTCGCTGTCCGAGCTGACCTCGGCGGTGGCGATGAGCCGCTGCGACGACAAGCGGGTGACCCGGCGCATCCTCACCGAGGCGGGGCTGTCGGTGCCGCGCGGGCGTACCGCCACCGGCGAGCCCGACGACGTGGCGTTCCTGAACGACGTGGGCCTGGTGGTGGTCAAGCCGGCGCGCGGCGAGCAGGGCAACGGCATCACCGTCGGCGTGCGTACGCCGGAGGCGCTGACCGCGGCCGTCGAGCTGGCCCGCCGGTTCTGCCCGGACGTGCTGATCGAGGAACTGCGCGCGGGCGAGGACCTGCGGGTGGTGGTGATCGACCACGAGGTGGTCGCCGCCGCGGTACGCCGCCCGGCGCAGATCACCGGCGACGGGGTGCACGACATCACCGAGCTGATCGAGCGGCAGAGCCGGCGACGGGCGGCCGCCACCGGCGGCGAGTCCCGCATCCCCGTCGACGACATGACCCGCGAGGTGGTGGCCGAGGCCGGGTACCGGATGCACGACGTGCTCCCGGAGGGCGAGGTGCTGGCGGTGCGCCGCACGGCCAATCTGCACACCGGCGGCACGATCCACGACGTGACCGCCGAGCTGCACCCGGCGATCGCCGAGGCGTGCGTCACGGCGAGCCGGGCGCTGGACATTCCGGTCACCGGGCTGGACCTGCTGGTCCCCGCCCCGGACCAGCCGGAACACGTGTTCATCGAGGCGAACGAGCGGCCCGGACTTGCCAACCACGAGCCGCAGCCGACCGCCGAGCGCTTCGTCGACCTGCTCTTCCCGGGTACCCGGGCACCGCAGCGACTCTGGTCGCCGGCCGGTGCGGCAGGCTCTGGGGCATGACCGCACGCAAACCCCAACCGCTCAAGCTCGACCTCGACTACCTCCGCCAGGTGCTGGTGGAGCTGCTGGAGATCCCCAGCCCGTCGGGGCGCACCGACCACATCCAGCAGTACGTGGGCGAGCGGCTCTCCGCGATCGGGATCAGCTCCACGCTGACCCGTCGCGGGGCGCTGAGCGCCTGTCTGCCCGGCCCCCGGTCGACCGGCGCCGACCGGGCGATCGTGGTGCACACCGACACCATCGGCGGCATGGTGAAGCGGCTCAAGGAGAACGGCCGGCTGGAGGTCAACCCGATCGGCACGCACAGCGCCCGCTTCGCGGAGGGCGCCCACGTGCGGATCTTCACCGACGACCTGGAGCGGGTCGTCACCGGCCAGGTGCTGCCGCTGAAGGCGAGCGGGCACCGCTACAACGAGGCGGTCGACCTCCAGGGCGTCGGCTGGGAGCTGGTCGAGGTGCGGGTGGACGAGCCGGTGCACGACGAGGCCGGGCTGCGGGCGCTCGGCATCGACGCCGGGGACTTCGTGGCGTTCCTGCCCAACCCGACCATCACCCCGAACGGGTACGTCAAGTCCCGGCACCTGGACGACAAGGCGGGCGTGGCGGCGGTGCTGACCGCGTTCAAGGCGATGGTCGACGCCGGGGTCACCCCGGCGGTCACCGCGCACCTGCTGGTCACCGTCACCGAGGAGATCGGCCACGGCGCCAGCCACGGGCTGGACCCGGACGTCGCGGAGATCGTCTCGGTGGACGCGGCCGTGGTTGCGCCGGGCCAGCAGTCCCGGGAGACAGCCGCCACGCTGGCGATGGGCGACGGGGTCGGCCCGTTCGACTACCACCTGACCCGCAACCTGGCCTCGATCGCCAAGGAGCACGGCGTCGACCTGGTCCGGGACGTGTTCGACTACTACCGCTCGGATGTGGCCGCGGCGGTCGAGGCCGGGGCGCACGCCCGGGTGGCGCTGCTCGGGTTCGGCGTGGACGCCACGCACGGCCACGAGCGCACCCACCTCGACGGCCTGCACCAGCTCACCCAGCTGCTCTGCCTCTACCTGCAGAGCCCGCTGGTCTTCCCGGAGTGGGACGCCGAGCCGGAGGGCGACCTGGCCGACTTCCCGTCGCTGGCGGTGCAGCCGGCGAACGAGGAGGGCCCGCGCGAGGGCCCGATCGGCCTGGACTGACGCCTGTGATCGAAATCCGTTGCCGCGGCCGCCGGGAAGTGGATAGCGTGGCGGTACACGGGAAAGGAGGTGGTCCAGACTTGTATAGCAATCGGACTCGTGAGGTGGCTGTCCGCTAGCCGCTGTCCTCGACAGTGAAAACCCGTCCGCCGCGAGGCGGGCACCTGCAGGATCGTCGAGACCGTGTGGCAGCGGTGCGGCGAAACCACGACAGCCACCCGACCCCCGGGGTGCCGGCCCAGTCCAGCCGGCCCGCGCGCGAGCGCGGAAGCCCCGGGGGTCGCTTTATGCGCTCGGGAGGGTGCCGTGTCCATGCGTGAGCTGGTGGTGCTCGGTACGGCCAGCCAGGCCCCGACCCGGCAGCGCAACCACAACGGCTACCTGCTGCGCTGGGACGACGAGGTGATCCTCTTCGACCCCGGCGAGGGCAGCCAGCGGCAGATGCTGCACACCGGGATCACCGCCACCGACCTGACCCGGATCTGCGTCACCCACTTCCACGGCGATCACTGCCTCGGCCTGCCCGGCACGATCCAGCGCCTCTCGCTGGACCGCGTACCGCGCCCGGTGGCTGTGCACTTCCCGGCCGGCGGCGCCGAGTACTTCGCCCGGCTGCGCCACGCCTCCAGCTTCTACGAGACCGCCGAACTCGCCGTCGAGCCGATCGACACCGACGGGCAGCGGATCACGCTTGGCGTCGGCACGCTGGAGGCCCGCCGGCTGCGGCACCCGATCGAGACGTACGGCTACCGCCTGGTCGAGCCGGACGGCTGCCGGATGCTTCCGGAGCGGCTGGCCGCGTACGGCATCGCCGGTCCGGACGTGGGGCGGCTGCTGCGCGACGGCCACCTGGACCGCGACGGACGCCGCGTCACCCGGGACGAGGTGAGCATGACCCGGCCGGGGCAGCGGTTCGCGTTCGTGATGGACACCGGGCTCTGCGACGGCGTGTACGCGCTGGCCGAGCACGCCGACCTGCTGGTGATCGAGTCGACGTTCCTGGAGTCGGAGGCGGCGCTCGCCGCCGAGGTCGGGCACCTCACCGCCGGCCAGGCCGCGCGGGTGGCGGCCGAGTCGGGGGTACGCACGCTCGTGCTCACCCACTTCTCCCAGCGGTACGCCGACCCGCGCCGCTTCCACGACGAGGCCCGGGAGCACTTCGCAGGTGATCTGGTGATCGCCGAGGATCTCCAGACGGTGCAGGTGCCGCCCCGGCGGGTACCGTCGCCCGGGTGACGATCTCCCTACGTTCCGCGACCGAGGCCGACCTGATGGCGGTCGGCGCCCTGCACCAGCGTTCACGGGTGGCGGCGTACTCGTCGTTCCTGCCGCCCGAGGCGCTCGCCGACCCGACGCCCGAGGCGATGGGCCGTTACTGGGTGGAGCGGCTGACCTGGGAGGGCGCCGACCACCGCATGACTGTGGCCGAGCGGGACGGGCGGCTGGTGGGCTTCAGCTACCTCGGGCCGGACGACGAGGGCGACCCGGCGACCGGGCTGCTCAACGCGATCCACCTGGAGCCGTCCGAGCGGGGCCGGGGCACCGGGCGGGCGCTGATGGTGGACGCGCTCGATGCGATGCGGGCCCGTGGGTGGACTCGTGCCGCGTTGTGGGTGCTGCGGGACAACGCCGCCGCGCGCCGGTTCTACGAGCGCGGCGGCTGGACCGCCACCGGCCTCCAGCGCGACGAGCACATCGGCGCGGTGCTCGTCCCCCAGCTCCGCTACGCCCGGCGCTTGTAAGGAAGGGCCCCCTGTTAACGCCTCCGGTAGAGGAAGGGCCCCTTGTTAACACCGCGGTGTTAACAAGGGGCCCTTCCTTACATGCAGGGTCAGCGGGCGCCCAGGTGGGCGAGCAGGTCCTGCCGGGTCAGCACGCCCTTGGGCTTGCCGTCGACCAGCACCAGCGCCGCGTCCGCTTTCTCCAGCAGCCCGACCGCCTCGCTCACCGGCTGGCCGCCGCCGATCATCGGCAGCGGCTCGCCCATGTGCCGCTCGATCGTGTCGTGCAGGTGGGCCTGGCCGGTGAACAGCGCGTCGAGCAGGTCCTTCTCGGCGATCGAGCCGGCCACCTCGCCGGTCACCACAGGCGGCTCGGCCTTGAGCACCGGGAGCTGGGAGACGCCGTACTCACGCATGTAGTCGATCGCGTCGCGGACCGTCTCGGTCGGGTGCACGTGCACCAGCTCGGGCAGGCCGCCGGGCTTGCCGGCGAGCGCGTCGGCGACCGTGGGCTCGGTGCCCGAGTCGTCCAGGAAGCCGTACCGGGCCATCCACTTGTCGTTGAAGATCTTCGACAGGTAGCCCCGGCCGCCGTCCGGCAGCAGCACCACGATCACGTCGTCCGGGCCGGCCTTGCGGGCCACCTCCAGCGCGCCCACCACGGCCATGCCGCAGGAGCCGCCGACCAGCAGCCCCTCCTCGCGGGCGAGCCGGCGGGTCATCTCGAACGACTCCTTGTCCGACACCTCGACGATCTCGTCGGCGACCGACCGGTCGTACGTCTCCGGCCAGAAGTCCTCACCGACGCCCTCGACGAGGTACGGCCGGCCGGTGCCGCCCGAGTAGACCGAGCCCTCCGGGTCCGCGCCGATCACCTTGACCCGGCCCTCGGACGCCTCCTTGAGGTAGCGGCCGATGCCGGAGATGGTGCCGCCGGTGCCGACGCCCGTGACGAAGTGGGTGATCTTCCCCTCGGTCTGCCGCCACAGCTCCGGACCGGTGGTCTCGTAGTGCGAGCGCGGGTTGGCCGGGTTGCTGTACTGGTTGGGCTTCCACGCGCCGGGGATCTCCCGCGCCAGCCGGTCGGAGACGTTGTAGTAGGAGCGCGGGTCCTCCGGCGCGACGGCGGTCGGGCAGACCACCACCTCGGCGCCGTACGCACGCAGCACGTCCTGCTTGTCCTGGCTGACCTTGTCCGGGCAGACGAACACGCAGCGGTAGCCCTTGAGCTGGGCCACCAGGGCCAGCCCGACGCCCGTGTTGCCGCTGGTGGGCTCCACGATCGTGCCGCCCGGACGCAGGATGCCCGCCTTCTCGGCGTCCTCGACCATGCGCATCGCGATCCGGTCCTTGACCGAGCCGCCCGGGTTGACGTACTCCACCTTCGCCAGCACGGTGGCCTGGATGCCCTCGGTTACGTTGCGCAGGCGTACCAGCGGCGTGTTGCCGATCAGCTCGACGACGTTGTCGTAGTACTGCACCTCGTTGTGCCCTTCGTCGCGCCGCCGTCATCTCCGGCGGCCGGCCAGCCCTCAGTTCGCCGACCAGCGTACGTGCCGTCAGGGCACCACATGCCCGGGGATGACGGAGCTGCGACGTGCCTCCCACTCCAGGAACCGCTCGGTCTCGGCGAGCACGCTGCCGGCCAGCCAGGTGACCATGACCGCGTCGTCGGCCAGCCCGAAGATCGCCAGCGGGATCTCCGGCAGCAGGTCGATCGGGGAGACGATGTACGCCGTCGCCCCGGCCATCAACGCCAGGCGCAGGCCGCCGTCGTACTCGCCCCGGCTGGTCGCGCGGATCATCCGCGGCAGCGCCGCCAGCCGGGCCCCGAGCGACGGCCCGCCCCGGGTTCCCGCCGCCAGCGCCCGGGCCAGCGCGGCGAACGCGGCGCTGCGCTTCAACGTCTTCCCCATGATTTCGCCCCTCTCCGCCCGACCATGGTGCGGCCCGGTGGCAAGCCCGCGCCCGCTCCCCCATCGGTACCCAGTCCGGGCACCGCCCAGCCATCCGATCACCGACAGCAGTGGTCGTACCGGCGCGATACTGTCGGTTCATGGGGGACGCTGGTTCCGTCGCGCCGGTCCGCCGGCAGCGCGCCCGGCAGATCGCCCGCCTCGCGGCGATCGGCACGGGCGCCACGGTGGCGGCCACCGCCGCCACCGGCGGGGTGCTGCTCGGCCAGGCCCGGCAGGCCCGCCGCACCATCCCGATGGCCCAGGCACCGCCGCCGCGCTGCGACGGCGTCTACGGCGCGAGACTGCCCGGCCCACCGGTCACGATGGTCATCCTGGGTGACTCCTCGGCGGCCGGGTACGGCGTGCACAGGCGCCGGGAGACGCCGGGTTCGCTGCTGGCCACCGGGCTGTCCCGCCGACTGCACCGGCCGGTCCGGCTGCACCGGTTCGCCGTGGTCGGCGCGCTGTCGTCCGGGCTGAAGCCGCAGGTCGAGTCCGCGCTGGAGGTCGAGCCGGACGTGGCGGTGATCCTGGTCGGCGGCAACGACGTCACCAACCGCACGCCGTTCCCGGTAGCGGTGCGCTACCTGGTCGCCGCGGTCCGCACGCTGCGGGCGGCCGGCTGCGAGGTGGTCGTCGGCACCTGCCCTGACCTGGGCACGATCCGGCCGATCCAGCCGCCGCTGCGCTGGCTGGCCCGGCGCTGGAGCCGCCAGCTCGCCGCCTTGCAGACGGTGGCGGTGGTCGAGGCCGGCGGCCGTACCGTCTCGCTCGGCGACATGCTCGGGCCGCGGTTCGCCGCCGAGCCCGGGCGGATGTTCGCCTGGGACCGGTTCCACCCCTCCGCCGAGGGGTACGCGATAGCCGCGGCGGCGTTGCTGCCCACCGTGCTGTCCGCGCTGGGCGCCGTACCGGAACGCAGGCCTGTCCTGCCCGGCGTGGAAGGCGTACGGTCGCTCCCGGAGGCCGCCCACCAGGCGGCCCGGCACGCCGGCACGGAGGTCAGCGGCGCCCAGCTCCGGGGTCGCGACCGCGGGCCGGGCGGGCGGTGGGCGCAGCTTCGCCGGCGGGCCTTCTTCGGTGTCGGCGCGGTGCCCCCGACCGGCAGCGCCGCCGACTCGGCAACGCTGGAGGGAACGGCATGAGCGAGCGAATCGGCCGGCTCAGCGCGAAGGTGCCTCATGGCGGCACGGAGCGAAGCGGAGTGCTGTCATGAGCGAGCGGAACGAGGTGGCCCGGTGGGGCCGGGCCGCGGCCCTGTCGCTGCTGGCCGGCACGGTGGGCGGCGCGGCGGTCCTCGCCGGCCAGGCCATCGCCGCCCGCAGCCGCGAGTACGCCCAGCCCGAGCTGGGTCTGGTGCTGCGCGCGACGGTCGGTCGTGCGGACGCGCCGCCGCTGCGACTGGTGCTGCTGGGCGACTCGTCGGCGCTCGGCGTGGGCGTCGACCGGTTCGAGGACACCATCGGCGGTCAGCTCGCCAACCTGCTCGCCGAGGGGCCGACCGGCCGCCGGGTGCAGTTGTCGAGCGTCGGGGTCTCCGGCTCGCGCGCCACCGACCTGGCCACCCAGGTGGCCCGGGCGCTGCTCGGCGAGCGGCCGGACGTGGCGGTGGTCCTGATCGGCGCGAACGACGCCACCGCGATGGCCCGGCCGGGTGACGCGGCGGCCTATCTCGGCTCGGCGGTGCGCCGGCTGCGGGAGGCGCACGTCGAGGTGGTGGTGGGCACGTGCCCCGATCTCGGCGCGGTACGCGCGGTCGCCGCACCGCTGCGCCAGGTGCTCGGCTGGGCCGGGCGGCGGATGGCGCGGGCCCAGACGGCGGCCGTGCTGGACGCCGGTGGCACGGTCGTCGACCTGGGCACCGAGACCGGCCCGGTGTTCCGCGCGGACGCGGGCACGCTCTGCCACGACGGCTTCCACCCGTCGGCCGACGGCTACCGGGTCTGGGCGCACGCCCTGCTCCCGGCGGTCGAGGCCGCGGCTGCCGTCGCGTTCCGGCACCACCGGCGGCCGCCCACGGGGTGACATTTCCCGCCTGCCTCGTGGCTTCCCGGGCATGTTACTCGCGCGTTAACGTTGGTTCATGCCGATTGAGTCGCCCCGCGACGCCGTCATCGTCGCCACCGCCCGGTCCCCCATCGGCCGCGCGTTCAAGGGTTCCCTCCGCGAGGTCCGCCCGGACGACCTCGCCGCCACGATCGTCCAGGCCGCCCTCGACAAGGTCCCGGCGCTCGATCCCACCACCATCGACGATCTCTATCTCGGGTGCGGTCTGCCCGGCGGCGAGCAGGGCTTCAACATGGCCCGGGTGGTCGCCACCCTGATGGGCCTCGACGGCCTGCCCGGCGCCACGCTGACCCGCTACTGCGCGTCCTCGCTCCAGACCACCCGGATGGCGATGCACGCGATCCGGGCCGGCGAGGGGGACGTGTTCATCTCCGCCGGTGTGGAGATGGTCTCCCGCTACGCCCGGGGCAACTCGGACACCCTGCCGCCGGAGGCGCAGGCCCTCGTCGGCGGCGGCTGGGAGAACCCCCGCTTCGCCGAGGCGCGGGAGCGCTCCGCGGCTCGTGCCCAGGGCGGCGCCGAGGTGTGGACCGACCCGCGCGAGGCCGGGCAGCTCCCCGACATCTACCTCGCCATGGGGCAGACCGCGGAGAACCTGGCCCAGGTGTACGACGTGACCCGCGAGGACATGGACGCGTTCGGCGTCCGCAGCCAGAACCTCGCCGAGAAGGCGATCGCCGACGGCTTCTGGGCCCGGGAGATCACCCCGGTCACCACGCCGGACGGCACGGTCGTCAGCACCGACGACGGCCCGCGTGCCGGCGTGACCCTGGAGGCGGTGGCCGGTCTGAAGCCGGTGTTCCGCCCGGACGGCCGAATCACCGCGGGTAACTGCTGCCCCCTCAACGACGGCGCCGCCGCCGTGGTGATCATGAGCGCCGAGCGCGCGTCCGAGCTGGGGCTCACCCCGCTGGCCCGGATCGTCTCCACCGGCGTCACCGCGCTCTCCCCCGAGATCATGGGCCTGGGCCCGGTCGAGGCGTCGAAGCAGGCGCTCAAGCGCGCCGGCATGACCATCGACGACGTCGACCTGGTCGAGATCAACGAGGCGTTCGCCGCCCAGGTGATCCCCTCGTACCGGCAGCTCGGCATCCCGGAGGAGAAGCTGAACGTGGCCGGTGGCGCGATCGCTGTCGGCCACCCGTTCGGCATGACCGGCGCCCGGATCACCGGCACGCTGCTCAACGCGCTGGAGTGGCACGACAAGACCATCGGTCTGGAGACCATGTGCGTCGGCGGCGGCCAGGGCATGGCGATGGTGCTCGAACGACTGAGCTGAGACCGGTTCGCCGGAGCACGGGCCGGGTACGGGAGGCCGCATGGCGACCGTCGTGGAACGTGAGCGCAAGTACTCCGGCGACGAGGGTTTCCGGCTGCCCGACCTGACCGGGTGCGGTGGCGTCGTGACCATGTCCGACGCCACCGTCTCGGATCTGGACGCCGTCTACTGGGACACCGACGACCTGCTCCTGCTGCGCAGCGGGCACGCGCTGCGCCGGCGTACCGGCGGGCACGACGCGGGCTGGCATCTCAAGGTCGGCGCTGTCGGTGGCGCCCGGGTCGAGCACCAGTTCCCGGCCGGGGCGTCCGACGACGGCCCGCCGCCCGAGCTGGTCGCGCTGATCCGGGCCGCGTCGCGGGGTCGCCCGGTGGCCCCGGCGGCCCGGGTCGTCAACCGCCGCCGGGAACACCGGCTGCTGGACGCGGACGGCCGGGTGCTGGCCGAGGTGGCCGAGGACGACGTCCGGTCCGAGGATCTGGTGGACGGCACCGCGCGGACCTGGCACGAGATCGAGATAGAGCTGGTAGAGGGCGACGAAGTGCTGCTCGACGCGCTGGGCGAGCGGCTGCGCGCGGCCGGCGCCCGCGAGGTGGCGGTCAGCAAGTCGCACCGGGCCGTCGCCGGCCGGCTCGCGCGCTTCGACGACCGGGAACCGGGCGGCCCGGCGGCACCGGTCCTCGGGTACGTCCGGGCGCAGCGGGACGCGATCGTCGGCAACCACGCGGCCGCGTACCAGGGGGACGAGGACGCGGTCCACGACATGCGCGTCGCGACCCGCCGGTTGCGGGCGACGCTGCGTACCTTCCGGGGCCTGTGGGACCGCCGGGAGAGCGAAGCGGTCCGGGCCGAGCTGCGCCGTCTCGGCGGGGAGCTGGGCCGGGTCCGCGACACCCAGGTGATGGCCGCCCGGCTCACCGAGGCAGTGCGCGCGCTGCCGGACGAGCTGGTGCTCGGTCCGGTGGCCGCGCGGATCGGCGAGCGCTTCGCGGCCGAGCGGGCCGAGGCGACCACCGCGCTGCGGTCCGCGCTGGACTCCGACCGCTACCCCGAGCTGCTGGCCCGCCTGGACCGGCTGGCCGACGGCCCGCCCGCCGACGTCGGCCGGCGGTGGGTCGGCCGCCGGATCGTCAAGGCGGTACGCCGCGCCGACTCCCGCCTGGACCGGGCGCTCGCCACCACCGGGCCGGACGGGGACGCCGCGCTGCACGAGGCACGCAAGAAGCTCAAGGCCGCCCGCTACGCGGTGGAGGTGCGCGAGCCGGCCGCCGGCAAGCGGGCCGCCCGCCTGGTGAAGCGGTTCAAGGCGCTCCAGGATCTGCTCGGCACCCACCAGGACTCGGTGGTCACCCGGGAGGTGCTCCGGCGGCAGGCGCTCCAGGCGTACGCCGACGGCGAGAACACGTTCACCTACGGCTTGCTGCACGCGAGGCAGGCCGAGGTCGCCGGCCACGACCGCCCGGCCGTCCTGCGGGCCCGCGACCGGTCACGGCACCGCAAGGTACGCCGCTGGCTCAAGCCCTGACCCGCCGTCCCTCGGCCCGCGCCCCCTCACTCGGTCGATCATGAAGTTGACCGGGATTCGCGTCCGTTTTGTCGCCGCCAACCTCATGATCAACGCGGCCGGGCCGGGCCGGGCCGAGAGAGCTAGAGGGCGGCGCGGGTTCGGGTCACGGCTTCGGCGGCGCCGGCCAGGACCTGGTCCGGGGGTGCGGCGAGGGTCAGGTCGGCGGCTACCACGCGGAGCTGGTCCGGGAGCGCCAGGTCGCTGGGGAGGCGGGGCACCTCGCGGCGCGGCTCGCCGGCCGCGTCGGCGGCCAGGTTGGCGATCTCCTGGACGAGCTTGTGCACCAGGTCGGCGCGGGACACGTTGCCGCCGTCGGCCTTCGCCGACCAGCGCGGCTGCTGCCAGTGCCCGACCTGTCGGACCAGCAGGGTCACCGCCCGGTCCAGTTCCGCTGCGCTCATCGCCGCCGAGTCTACGGCGGCTCCGGGCCCCGACGCGGCGACAGGCGCCCGGAGCCGGCATCAACGCCGGCAGGCGGCCCGAGCAGGCGTACGCGGGCTCAGCCGGCATCAGCCGCGACAGGCACCCGGAGCCGCCGTCAGCGGCGTACGTAGCTGAGCAGGCGCAGGATCTGCCAGTACAGGAAGATCAGCCCGACCAGCAGACCGAAGGCGCAGTACCAGGCGTAGCGGCGGGGCAGCCGGTTCGCGGCCGACCGCTCGACCAGGTCGAAGTCGAGGATGAAGCTGAGCGCGCCCGCGATGATCGCCACCACCGAGAACAGGTACGGCAGCCAGCCCACCCGGTCGCTGAGGCTGTAGACGACCACCCCCTGCCGGCCGGTGAACAGGTACGCGAACAGGTTGACCAGGCCGATCGCCACGATCCCGACGAGCGTGCCGATGACCAGCCGGGCCAGGCGCGGGGTGGCGCGTACCAGCCGTGCCCGGTAGAGCACCGCCATGCCGAGGAAGACGCCGAACGTGCCGACCACCGCCTGCGCCACGATGCCCGGATAGACCAGCTCGAAGGCGCGGCTGGCCACCCCGAGCAGAAGCCCCTGGAGCACCGCGTACCCGACGATGACCGGCGGGCTGGTGATCTGCTTCAGCGAGATGACGAGCACCAGGGCCAGGCTGGCAAGCGCGCTCCCGGCGAGCGCGGCGGAGATCCACGCGGCCTGCGGCACCACCACCCAGGACACCGCCGCCGTGACGCCGGTGACCAGCAGCAGCCCCACGGTCCGGCTGACCACGTCGGCCACCGTCATCGTGTCGGCGGTACCGGCCCCGAGCACCTGCCGCTCGGTGCGGCCGACGTCGTCCAGCCGGTCCAGCACCGGGTTGGCACTGCGCACCGTGACCACCTCCCGCCCACGTACCCGGATCCCACTCTCCCCCGGGCGGCGCGGCCGGGACTGGGAAACGGCGACGCCCGCCGCCGCGGATGCGGCAGGCGGGCGTCGTCGGGGAGGGCGTGATGTCAGTCGTCGCCCTGGAAGTAGCTGAGCAGCCGCAGGATCTCGATGTAGAGCCAGACCAGGCCGACCACGATGCCGAAGGCGGCGGTCCAGGAGTAGCGCTGCGGGAGGCCCATCCGGACCCCCTCCTCGATGTCGGCGAAGTTGAGCACGAAGCTCAGCGACGCCACCACGATGCAGACCAGGCTGAAGCCGATCGCGAGCGGGCTGCCGTCACGCAGGTGCGTGTTGACGCCGAACAGCGCCAGCACCAGGTTGACCAGCATCACGCCGAACAGGCCGGCCATGATCGCCACCATGATCCGGGCGAACTTCGGCGTGGCCCGGATGATCCGCGCCTTGTAGATCATCGCCATCAGGAAGAAGACGCCGAACGTGGCCACGACCGCCTGGAGCACGATGCCGTCGTAGAGCGATTCGAACGCCTTGCTGACCATGCCGACGAAGACGCCCTCGATGATCGAGTACGCCACGACGAGCGCCGGGTTGGCCATCCGCGAGAACGAGATGATCAGACCGAGCACCAGGCCGACCACAGCGGCGCCGATCCAGGCGACGCCGACCAGCGAGTCCGGCACGAGCACCCAGGCCGCCGCGGCCGAGGCGCCGAGGATGGCGAGCATGAGGACCGTCTTGACGACCACGTCGTCGAGGGTCATCGGGGTCACGGTGGGCGGGGCCACCGGCTGGCCGTAGCCGCCCGGGTAGGGCTGGGCGTAGGGCTGCTGGGGGTACTGCTGCTGGGGGTATCCGGGCTGACCGTACGGCCCGGGCTGGGCGTACCCGGCCGCCCGCTCACGCTCTGCCGCCTGGCCGAGCCGGGCGAGCACCGGGTTCGAGGTCTTCACTTCTCAGGCCTCCCTCAGGGGGTCGATCGCACGTAGACGTGCTACTCCAGGGTAGACGTGGACGCAAACGCGCGCGCGACCGCTGGCTGTGGGAAAGCTGAGAGTTCGGGTGCCCGGGGCGGGGGTCGAACCCGCACGCCTTGCGGCAGCCGCTTTTAAGGCGGCCGTGTCTGCCGTTCCACCACCCGGGCGGGTGACACCGGCGCGTCCGACACGCGGCGGTGCAGATCTCACCGTAGCGGCTCGGCCGCGACGCGGCGTACCCCGACGGGTGCGGCCGTTATGGTCGAGGCCGTGACCAGCGCCGCCCGCACCACCCGGGGGCCCGACCACGCCCGGGCGGCCCGCCCGGCGGCGCTGACGCGGCGGGTGACGGCCGCCGTCCGGCGGCACCGGGCGGACCTGCTCGCCGGGGTGGCGTTCGTCGCGCTCGCCGGCTGGCTCACCCACGGCCTCTGGCCGGCGCCGGGCACGCGGGCGCTCGCGCTCAACCCGGCCGACCAGACGCTGTACGAGTGGTTCCTGGCGCTGGACGCGCGTGCCCTGCGCGGCGAGCTGAGCCTGGTCACCGGCCGGCTGAACGCAGCGGACGGGGTGAACCTGATGGCGAACACGTCGGTCGTCGCGCTCGGTGTGCTCCTCGCCCCGGTCACGCTGGCGTTCGGGGCGCCTGTGACGTTCGCCCTGCTCGTCGCCGCGAACATGGCCGGTACCGCGCTCGCCTGGTACCTGCTGTTCACCCGCGTCCTGCGGACCCGCCGGCTCGCGGCCGGGCTGGGTGCGGCGCTCTGCGGCTTCGGGCCGGGCATGGTCTCGCAGAGCAACGGCCACCTGCACATGACCGCCCAGTGGCTGGTCCCGGTGCTGGTGTGGCTCGTGGTCCGGCTGCTGCGCGCCGCCGACCCGGCCGGCCGTCCGGACGGCCCGGACCGCCGCCGGATGGCGTCCTCCGCTGTCGGACTCGCCGCGGTCGTCACCGTGCAGGTCTTCGTCGGCGAGGAGGTGCTCTTCCTCGCCGCGCTCACCCTGGCGGTGACCGCTGTCGCGTACGCGCTGGCCGACCGGGACCTGCTGCGCCGGGCCGGGTCCGCCTTCGCCGGTGGCCTGCTCGCCGCCGCCGGGCTGGCGCTGCCGGTGCTGGCGTACCCGCTGTGGGTGCAGTTCGCCGGCCCGCAGGGCGTCGCCGACGGCATGTTCCCGCCCGCCTACTTCTCCGCCGACCTGGTCGGCTGGACCCGCCTCTCCGCGCTGACGGTGTTCGGCAGCCCGGAGGCGGTACGGCTCACCACCGGCCCGGCCGAGTTCACCACGTTCCTGGGCTGGCCGCTGCTGGTGGTCGCCGTGAGCTGCGCGATCTGGCTGGGCCGGCGCGCCCCGGTGGTGGCGCTCGTGGCCGCCGCGCTGGCGATGGCCGCGCTCGCGCTCGGCCCGGAGGTGGTGGCCGGCGGCGAGCGGACCGGGGTCCCCGGCCCGTACGCGCTGCTGGCCGGGCTGCCGGTGGTGGACGGCGCTCTGCCGACCCGTTTCGCGCTGGCGGTGCTGCCGCTCGCCGGCACCGTGCTGACACTCGCCGTGCACCGGGCGCTCGGCGAACCCGGCCGGGCCCGGCGCGTCGTCCCGTTCGCGGTCGGCGCGGCGCTGCTCAGCGTCTTCCCCACCCCGCTGCCCACGATGGACCGGCCGCCGCTGCCCGACTTCGTCACCGGTGGCCACTGGCGGCAGTGCGTACGCCCCGGCGGGGTGCTGGTGCCGGTGCCCACAGCCACCCCGCACGATCCCTGGCCGATGCGCTGGGCCACCGCCACGGGCGTCGCCTTCGCCATGCCGGAGGGCTTCTTCATCGGCCCGTACGGCCCGGACGGATCGGCCACCATGGGCACCTGGCAGCGCCCCACCTCGGCCCTGCTCGCCGACGTGGCCCGTCGCGGCGTGGCACCGGCGGTGGGTGACCGGCAGCGCCGCCAGGCCGCCCGGGACGTCGAGTTCTGGCACGCCTCGTGCGTCGCGGTGACCGACGACACACCGCACGCGGAGATGCTGCGCCGAACCCTGGAGCAGCTCTACGAGCGGCCGGGGGTACGGCTCGCCGACGCCTGGACCTGGCGCTTCTGAGAAGCGGCAGCGGTTCCGAGCCCGGACACGGCGAAGGGCCCCTCCCGTACGGAAGGGGCCCTTTCGCGACAAGCGTCAGACGCGCGCGGCGACCGGCGGGGCGGACGCCTCGGCGAACTCCTCGCGCGGGTCGTGCAGCTGACCCAGCGCCACCACCTCACGCTTGAGGAAGAACGCCAGCGTCCAGTCGACCACCACGCGCACCTTGCGGTTGAACGAGGGGATCCGCGACATGTGGTAAGTCCGGTGCATGAACCAGGCCGGCCAGCCGGTCATCTTGATGCCGTAGACCTGCGCCACGCCCTTGTGCAGGCCGAGGCTCGCCACGCTGCCGGCGTGCTTGTGCTTGTAGTCCACCGGCTCGCGCCCACGGATCACGTTCGCGATGTTGTCGGCCATCCGCGCCGCCTGCCGCACCGCGTGCTGGGCGCTCGGGGAGCAGAAGTTGCCCGGCTCCTTGGTCAGGTCCGGTACGGCGGCGCAGTCGCCGGCGCTCCAGGCGCCCTCGACCACCCGGTCGCCGTCCACGATCTGCAGCGTCGGCCGGCAGGTGACCCGGCGGCGCTCGTCACGCGGGAAGTCCGTCGCGTCCAGCATCGGCGACGGCTTCACGCCGGCGGTCCAGACGATGGTGTCGGACGGGAAGCTGTCGCCGTCGGAGAGCTTCACCACACCGTCGACGCAGGACTCCAGCCGGGTGTCCAGGCGGATGTCCATGTCCCGCTTCATCAGCTGCTGCACCGTGTAGGCGCCCATGTCCCGGTCGACCTCGGGCAGCACCCGCTGGGTCGCCTCGACGAGCACCCAGCGCATGTCCTCCGGCTTCAGCTCCGGGTAGTAGCGCAGCGCGTCCCGGGCCATGTCCTCCATCTCGGCGAGCGCCTCGATGCCGGCGTAGCCGCCGCCCACGAAGACGAACGTCAGCGCGCGGCTGCGGACCGCCGGGTCGGTGGTGGAGGCCGCCACGTCGAGCCGGTCCAGCACGTGGTTGCGCAGGAAGATGGCCTCGCCGATGGTCTTGAACCCGATGCCGTTCTCGTGCAGGCCGGGGATCGGCAGGGTGCGGGAGACCGAGCCGGGGGCGACGACCACGTGGTCGTACTGGATCTCCCGGGCCGGGCCGCTGATCGGCTGCACCACGGCGGTCCTGCGGTCGTGGTCGATCCGGGTGACGGTGCCCGCCACCACGGTGCACTTACGCAACTCCCGCCGCAGCGGCACCACGGCGTGCCGAGGGGAGATGTTGCCCGCCGATGCCTCCGGGAGGAACGGCTGGTACGTCATGTGCGGCTGCGGGTCGACGACGATGACCTCCGCCTCACGCCTGCTCAGCTTCTTGGACAGGCGCAGAGCGGCGTACAGGCCGACGTGACCGGCACCCACGACAAGGATCCGCTTCGGGTTCACGTCATCTATCTTTCCCCGGGTGCTTCGGGTAATCCCGCGCGAGACCCCCTTCTGTGACGGAGCACAACCCGTGTGACCTGCGCAACGTCGTCGAAGGGCTGCGTCACCTGCGCCGGAGCAGCCAGCCCAGCAGCGCGCTCAGCCCCACCGCCACCAGCAGTCCCACCACTGTCGCGGCCTGTGAGCCGTCCGTACCGCCCACTCCGCCGAGCCACGCCAGCACCACGCCGAGCACGGCACTGGCCAGCACCACGCCGCCCGCGCGGCCCAGCCACCGCAGCACCACGTCCGGGTCGATCAGCCCGTCGTACGGCAGCAGCGCGGCGAGTGCGCAGAGCGAGTGCGCCAGGTAGAGCAGCGTCGCCACGGCGAGCAGCCGCCACAGCGCCGGCGGCCGGTCGAAGCCGAGCGTGGCCAGCAGCCAGCCGCCGACGGTCACCAGCGCGGTGAACGTCGGCCAGATCCGGCGCGGCCCGGCCGCCGGCAGCACGGCGGCCACCGTCAGGGCCAGCAGCGAGCGCGCGGTGAGGGCCTGCACCGGGTACGCGAGCAGGAAGCCGGCCAGCACGACGAGGAAGATGCCGCCGCGTACGAGCAGCGGCAGCGGGCTGACCCGGGCGGCGGCGTACCGCAGCGCCCGCACCCGCTCGACCAGAGCGTCCGTCACTGGGCCGGCCTTTCGTTCGCGACTGCGGGACTCCGCTTCGCTGCGTTCCTCGCGCTCACCGAAGCCCTGCCTTCGGGGCGGTCGCCAGCCGGGCCACGTCGCGCAGCACCTCGTCCAGGCTGCCGGCGCCGGCCCAGCGCACCACCGGCACCCCGTGCTCGCGGAGCTGGCCGATCATCGTGTCCCGGTCCAGCCGCCACAGCCGGTACGCGACCTCGGCCCAGCCCCGTTCCTTCGGCACCGGCAGCTCGGCCGGCAGCGTGTCCACGGCGACCACGAACCGCCCGCCACGGGCCAGCCGGGCCAGCATCTGCGCGGACCGCTCGTCGAGCAGCGGGGTGAGCACCACCACGAGCGCGTCGGAGGAGAGCACCTGCGGGCCGAAGACCTGGTCGTACGGTTCGTGCGGGGACGACTCGGCCTGCACGTCGAGCAGCCACTCCAGGACCGTCAGGTACTGCCGTCGCCCGGTGGCCGGACGCAGCCGGCGCGCGGCCGGTCCGTACTCCAGCATCGAGACCCGGTCGCCGCGGTGCAGGTAGTGCTCGGCGATCGCGGCGGCGGCCCGCACAGTGGTGTCCAGCACCGACGCGGTCCCGTTCACGCCACCGGAGCGGCCCGCCTCGGCCAGCACGTCCAGCAGCACCACCACCTCGGCGTCCCGGTCCGAGAGCGTCGCCGCGACGTGCAGCTGGCGGGCCCGCAGCGACACCCGCCAGTCGATCCGGCGCAGCCGATCGCCGGGCGCGAAGACGCGTACCCCGGCCAGCTCACCGCCCTCGCCCGGCCGCCGCGACCGGTGCGCGCCGACCAGTCCGGCGGCCCGGGGCATCGCCTCGACCGCGTCGAACGGCTCGGTACGCGGATAGACCCGGGCGCGGATCGGCTCGGTGATCACCGCGCGGGAGACCAGCAGCCCGTCGGCGGCGGCGACCCGCACCCCGGCCGGACCGATCGGGTGCCGTCCCCACCGCAGCGCCGTGCCGGTCAGCTCCAGGTCGACAGCGCTACCCCGGGGTACGGAGGTGACGAACGGGCGGTCGGCTCCGCCGGAGCGGCTCACGTCCAGCCCGGCGCCGCCGAAGCCGACCTGCTCCACCCGCAGCCAGCGCGACATCCGGGTCCGGACCACCGCCAGGTCGTACCCGATCAGATCGGGGTTGGCCACCGCGACGGTGGCGGCCAGCGGCGAGCCCTCGACCAGGTGGGTGTCCCCCACGCCGAGTTCCAGCTCGGGCAGTGCGGCGGGGCGGCGGCGCAGCGCGTACGCGGTCCCGAGCGCGAACGGCGTGGCGAGCACCACCAGGTCGATGCGGCCGAGCAGGACGGCGGCGACGAGCAGCACGCCGGTGAGCAGCACGGCCCGGCCGAGCGCCCAGGTGGGCGCCCAGCCGGTCGCCGCGTCGGCCCGGTCCATCAGCGTCCGGCGGCGTAGCTGGGCAGCGCGCCGCTGGCCGGGGCGGGCGTCGACTCCAGCACCTCGCCGACCACGAAGGAGGGGTCGACGCGGCGCAGCCACATCTCCGGCCGCAGCGTGATCCGGTGCGCCAGCGCGGGCGCCGCCACCGCCTTGACGTCCTCCGGCACCACGTAGTCCCGGTTGGCGAGCACCGCCCGCACCCGGGACAGCAGCAGCAGCGCCAGCGAGCCGCGCGGGGACGCGCCGACCAGCACCGACGGGTGCTCCCGGGTGGCGGCGGTGAGCGCCACGATGTACCGGCCGATCGAGTCCTCGACCACCACGTCCTCCAGCGCGGCCTGCATGGCGCGCAGCGTGGCGGCGTCCACCACCGGCTTGATCTCCGCCTCCTCGCGGCGGCGGGCGATCCGGCGGCGAAGTACGTCCCACTCCTCGTCGTGGCTGGGGTAGCCGAACGACACCCGCAGCAGGAACCGGTCGAGCTGCGCCTCCGGCAGTGGGTACGTGCCCTCGTACTCGATGGGGTTGGCGGTGGCGAGCACGTGGAACGGCTCGTCCAGCCGGTAGGTCACGCCCTCCACCGACACCTGCTTCTCCTGCATCGCCTCCAGCAGCGCCGACTGCGTCTTCGGCGGCGTCCGGTTGATCTCGTCGGCGAGCAGCAGGTTGGTGAACACGGGCCCGGCCCGGAAGGCGAAGTCGCCGCTGCTCTGGTCGTAGAGGAACGAGCCGGTCACGTCGGCGGGCAGCAGGTCCGGCGTGAACTGGAGCCGCCGGAAGTCCAGCCCGAGCGCCTGCGCGAAGGAGCGCGCGGTGAGCGTCTTGCCCAGGCCGGGCAGATCCTCCAGCAGCACGTGACCACCGGCGAGGATGCCGGCCAGCACCAGCTCCAGCGCGTCCCGCTTGCCGACCACGACGGTGCCGACCGCGTCCAGGACGGTCCGGGCGAGCCGGCCCACCTCGGCGGGGGGCATGCTCCGGTCCACGTCGTTCATCAGATCTTCTCCAGTTCGGCGACGATCGCCGCGAGGTCGCGCGGCGACGGAGGGCGGCGGACGGGGGTGGCGAGGAACGTCCACAGTGGCTCGCCGAGCACCGCCCGGGCGCGGGCCGGGTCGGACTCACGGGTGACGCCGTGGCGCTGGCGCAGCCGTTCGTCGGCCAGCTCGCCGAGGCGCGGCAGGATGCGCTCGGTGAACCGCTCCTGATTGCCGGCACACCAGTCCAGCGGGCGCTCCCAGCCGTTGATCGCGGTACGCAGCGCGTCCCGGGAGGACCAGTTCCAGGTGCCGGGCTCCTCACCGGCGGGCGCCCGGGCACCGGCGCGGGGCGGCGGCGGAGGCGAGAGCGCTGCGGTGACCCGGCGTACGGCGAGCACGGCGAGCACCCCCGCCACGATGATCCAGATCGGCACCTTCAGGCCGACCGCGCGCAGCCCGACCACGACCACCACCACGACGGCGGCGGTGACCGCCGCCGTCCGCAGCAGAGTGCGCGCCCGGCCGCCACCGGACGGACGCCCGGCCTCCCCGGCGGGCTCCTCGCCGAACGAGAGCAGGTCGTCGATGCTGCTGGTGCTCACGACGCCTCCCCCGCCAGGCTGGTCAGCTCGCCGCGCAGCCGCCGCAACGCGGCGCGGGCCTGGTCCCGGGTGCGCTCGTCGACCGGGTGCGTGGCGTAGCGGGCCTCCCGGTAGACGTTGGCGAAACCGTCGAGCACGTCGGCGCTGGCGATCGCCGGGATGCCGGCCGCCGGGTCGCCGCGCAGCAACCGGGCGACCAGGTCGGTCGGGGTGTCACCGGTCTGCCGGGGCACACCGGCGTCCTCGGCGGCCTCCTCCAGGCGTACCCAGCAGGCGATCACGGCGGTCCGCGGATCGGTGGAGCGGTCGTCCAGTTCGACGAGTCCGGCGTCGAGCGCGGCCACCACCTCGCGGGCGGTCCCCTCGGCGGTACGCCTGGTGCGCCGCACCGGCACCGCGCGAGTCGTCCGCCGCAGCGCGCCTCGGAGCACGTTCCACAGGACGTACCCGATGGCGCCCAGCACCGCCGCGAACAGCAACGCCACGGCGGCGGTGGCCAGCCAGTCGGGCACACCGCCCGACGTGGACTCACCCACGTCGCGGGGTTCCACCGGGTACGAGGGCACCGCCTCGGGCGACGGGTACTCCGGCACGTACGGGATGGTGTCGGCGGCGGGCGGGATCCGGCTGGCCCCGATGGCGGAGTGACCGGCGGCGAACGCGGCGAGCGCGAGCAGCACCGTCACCGCGGCGACCGGCCACCACCTGCGCAGTACGCCGAAATCCATCCCACCGCCTCAGGTGTTCCTCAGTCCACCCCGGCCAGGTCCTTCGCCCGGGTGAACACGTCGTCCAGCATCGCCGGTGTGAGCCGTCCGGTGAACGTGTTCTGCTGGCTGACGTGATAGCAGCCCAGCAACGCCGGCACCGACTCGCCGGACCAGTGTGCCCCATGACCGAACACCGGTCGCGGTGTGGGCGGTCGCTGCCCGTACACCTGTCTTAGCACCGGCCACCACGCGGCCCACGCGAACGCGCCGAGCGCGACCACGACGCGCAGCGTGGGCCGGATCAACTCGACCTCGCGGTGCAGCCACGGCGCGCAGGTGTCCCGCTCGGCCGGGGTGGGTTTGTTGTCCGGCGGCGCGCACCGCACGGCCGCGAAGATGCGGGTGTCGCGCAGCGTCAGGCCGTCGTCGGCGGAGACGCTCGTCGGCTGGTTGGCCAGCCCCGCGCGGTGCAGCGCGGCGAACAGCACGTCGCCGGACCGGTCCCCGGTGAAGATCCGCCCGGTGCGGTTGCCGCCGTGCGCCGCCGGCGCCAGGCCGAGGATCGCGATGCGCGCGTCCTGCGGTCCGAGGCCGGGCACCGGCCGTCCCCAGTAGTCCTGGTCGCGGAACGCCGCCCGCTTGACCCGGGCGACCTCCTCCCGCCACGCCACCAGGCGCGGGCAGGCGAAACAATCGCTGACCGCGCCGTCGAGGTCGGCCAGGTCGGCCGCCCGCGCGGCGCGGGCGACCACGTCCTGCGGGGTACGCGACTCAGCCAAGCTTCGCCCGGAACAGTTCCAGCGTGCGGGCCCAGGCGGTGGCGGCGGCCCGCTGGTCGAAGTGCTCCGGCCGGTCCTCGTTGAAGAACGCGTGCGCGGTGCCCGGGTAGTCGAACGTCTGGCAGGTGCCACCGGCGGACTCGATGGACCGGCGTACGCTCTGCACCCCGTCGGCGGCGGACAGGCCGTCGGCCTCGGAGCAGTGGATGAGCGCCGCCTTCCCGGCGTAGTCGGCCCAGTCGGTGGCCATGCCCTCCCAGGGCAGGCGCGGGTAGAACCCGGCGGTGGCCACGATGCGCTCGGAGAACGTGCCGGACCACAGCGCCAGGCTGGCGCCCGCGCAGAACCCGGCACAGCCCACCTTGCCGGCGACCTCGGACCGGCTCGCCAGGTATTCCGCGGCGGCCGCGATGTCGCTCGCCGCCTCGTCCATCTGGGAGCTGTTCAGCATCAGCCGTGGCTCGGTCGGCTTCACGGCCGGCCCGCCGTGCCGGAAGTCGGGCGCGAGGGCGACGAAGCCGGCCTCGGCGAAGCGGTCGACGACGGCCCGGACATGGGGCACCAGTCCCCACCAGTCCTGGATGACGATGACCGCCGGGCTGGCCGCACCGCCGGAGGGTATCGCGAGATACCCCTCGCTCGTCCCTCCGTTGCCGGTGAAGCTCACCATCTCGCCCATGGGCCCGTCCTCCTAGCGGTCAGTCATCATTGGCTGGTCGCCCAGTTGGCTGCTACGTGCCGGTAGCGTGCCACGCGGTCACCGGCCCGGGGAAGACGGAACAACAGTGGCATTCACCTCCTGTTGAACCGCCGGACAGGCACACACGCCGGGTATAGCGATTGCTAAACTAGCCGCGTGGTGGCTGGAGACTGGGACGTCTACCTGGTCGACGAGGTGCGGCAGTGGCTCGACACTCTCGACGCGTCCGCCCATGCGCGGGTGGTGCAGGCGATCGACCTCCTGGCAGAGCACGGACCAGGACTCGGACGACCCCTTGTCGACACCATCCACGGTTCGTCGATGGCGAACTTGAAGGAACTCCGGCCGGGCACCGTGCGTATCCTTTTCGCGTTCGACCCGTGGCGCTCGAGCATCCTCCTGGTCGCCGGCGACAAGTCCGGCCGGTGGAAGACGTGGTACCAGGAGGCCATTCCCGTCGCCGAGCACCGCTACGAGCTCTACCTCAAGGACCGGGCACGAGAGGAGGGAAAGGCATGAGCGACTACTCCCGGTGGCAGGACATCCGCGCCGACCACGTCGCCCGGGCCGGCGGGGAAGAGGCGGTCGATGCGGGTAAGCAGGAACTCCTCGCCGAGGTCATCGGTCACCGGCTCGCGGAAGTACGCCGAGCACGGGGGTTGACCCAACAGCAGGTGGCCGACCGCATGGGCGTCACCAAGGGACGGATCTCCCAGATCGAGCAGGGAAAGATCTCCGGTCAGGACGTGGTGGCCCGGTTCGCCGCCGCCCTGGGTGGCCGGCTCCATCAGGCGATCTATTTCGACGACGGCGACATCGCCGCCATCGCCTGACAGCGCTCCGCGCGAGATCTTGGAGATTAGGGCCCTCATGGGGCCGTTTCCTTCCAAGATCTCGCGGGGTCGAGCGCGCTCAGGGGGTTGACGTGGGTTCCGGGGAAGCGCTGGCGGTGGGCGCGGTCGGGGTGGCGCTGCCGGTGGGCGCGGGTGCGGGCGGGGCGATCGACGGCGAGACCGGCGGACCGAACGGGGCCAGCTCCGGGCAGTACGGGTAGGTGTTACGCATCTCCGGCACCGCGCCCGTGTCAGCCGTGCAGCTCGGCCAGCCGAGCGTGATCGGCACGCCGTTCTGGTCGAAGAGCCGCGCGTCGCGGACCAGCCGCCCCTGCTGGTCGTAGACGAAGACGTCCTCGATCCGGTCGTACCGGTGGTCCACCGACGTCTGCTCGTAGCTGCTGTAGCTGTCGGTGTCGGCGCGCTCGTCCACCTGGGCCAGCACGGCGAAGGAGAACAGCAGCAGCGCGGCGGTGCCGATCTGGTGCAGTTGCCGCCGCCACCCGGTGATCCCGGCGGAGCGGCGACCCCACCACATCGACGCGACGACCGCGCCGATGAGCAGCAACAGCCCCATTGAGCTGTTGCCGTCCAGCCGGGGCACCAGGCCGGACCGGCCGTCCACGATCCACGCCACGATCAGCGCGGCCAGCCATCCGCGCACCAGCCACCAGGCCGGGCGCAGTGGACGCAGGAAGTCGCTCACCGTCTCGTGCCCGAGCACCGGGCCGAGCTGGCGGTCGAGCAGACGCAGCTGGGTTGCCGCCTCCCGCCGGGCCTCGGCGAGGCGGTGGAAACGCGCCGGCCGCCGGCCCGGCTGGGCACCGGCGACGGCGCGCAGCTCGGCGGCGTACGCCTCGGGGGTGCCCAGCCGGTCGACCAGCGTGCCCTCGCCCTCGGCGGCCACCTCGGCGAGATGTTCCGGCAGGTCCTCGGTCAGCTCGTCGCGGACTTCCGGCGGCAGGTCGGCGAGCGCCGCGCGTACCCGGTCGACGTAGTCCGTGATCTCCTGCCCAGTGACGGTCATGCCGCCATCCCCCGATCGTCGAGCAGCGTGTCCATGGTGGTGGCGAACGAGCGCCAGGTCTTGCCGGAGCGGGTGAGCTGGTCACGCCCGGCGGCGTTGAGCGAGTAGTACTTGCGGTGCGGCCCGGACTCGCTGGGCACCACGTACGTGGTGAGCAGACCGGCCGCGAACAGCCGGCGCAGCGTGCCGTAGACCGAGGCGTCGCCGACCTCGGTGAGGCCGGCCTCGCGTAGCCGCCGCAGGATGTCGTAGCCGTATCCGTCCTCGTCCTTGAGCACGGCGAGCACCGCCAGGTCGAGCACGCCCTTGAGGAGCTGCGTGGTATCCACGCTCAGCACACTAGTGCGCATTACGCACTACCGTCAACGACACAGCACCTACGGGCGGGCGGTCCACCCGATGAAACGGTCGAACAGGTCGGCCGGATTCGGGTTGGTGCGCAGCAGGTCGCCGGTGGCGTCGAACAGGCAGCCCGCCATGTGGATCGACAGGGCGACGCGGTCGCGCCGGTAGTCCAGCAGCAACAACAGGCGGGCCGGCTGGCACGGCCAGGGAGCGGCGCACGCCCGGCACAACCACAGGGGCCGCATGGGTACGTGCGGCAGCACGGCCCGCCGGTCGCGCTCGGGTACGGGAGAACAGTTCCTCGCGGTCATCCCCCGATCGTGCTCGCGTGGTTGGCGATCGTCAACCCCTATCGCTGTTAACGATCGACAGACAATCGCAGCTACCTACCGTCAAGGGGTGGTCGAGTTCGTGGGTATCGCTGAGATCCGAGACATGCTCGGTGGCGTCTCGCGTGCCCGCGCGTCAGTGGTTGCCTCGCGTCGTGACTTCCCCGCGCCTTATCAGGTGCTCAGGATGGGCCAGATCTGGCGGAAGTCGGACGTCGAAAAGTGGATCAAGGAGCACCGCCCCGATCTGGCGACGGACTGACGCCGACCTCGCCGTTGACCAAGGAGTTGGCGTCCTCGGAGGCACCCCGATTGGACACAAACTCCTTGATCACCGCCTGAGGAGGCGGGGACGAGGGCCGGAGGGCTAGGCGAGGCTCCAGGCGATGCCGTCGAGGATGTCGTGCTCGGAGGCGACCACCGAGGGCATCCCGGCCCGCTCCATGATCACTCGCAGCACCAGCGCGCCCGCGCCGATCACGTCGGCCCGTCCCGGGTGCATCACCGGGTACGCCAGCCGCTGCTCGCTGCTCTTGCCGAGCAGGTCGGCGGTCACCTCGGCCACCTGCTCGTACGAGACGCGGGCGTGGTGGATGCGGCTGGGGTCGTACTCCCGGAGCCCTTCGGCCAGGGCGACCACGGTGGTGACCGAACCGGCGAGCCCGACCAGCGTGGCGGCCTCGCGGCCGGGCACGGCGGCGAGCGCGCGGTCGACGGCCGCGGCGATGTCGGCTTCGGCGGCGGCGGTCTGCGCCGGGGTCGGCGGGTCGCCGTGCAGGTGGCGTTCGGTCATCCGGACGCAGCCGATGTCCACCGAGATGGCGCCGCGCACACCGTCGGCGCGGGTGCCGACGACGAACTCGGTCGAGCCGCCGCCGATGTCGACCACCAGGTACGGCGGTTCGGCGTCGGCGGGCAGGCCGCGCACCGCGCCGGTGAACGACAGCCGTGCCTCCTCGTCGCCGGTCACCACCTCGGGCGGTACGCCGAGCGTGCGCTCGACCATGGCGCGGAAGTCGGCGGCGTTGGAGGCGTCGCGGGAGGCCGAGGTGGCGCACATGCGCACCCGGTCGGCGCCGGACTTCTCGATCTCCGCCGCGTAGTCGGCGAGCGCCACCCGGGTCCGCTCGATCGCCTCCGGGGCGAGCATGCCGGTCTGGTCGACGCCCTGCCCCAGCCGCACGATCTCCATCCGCCGGCTGACGTCGCGCAGCGGCGCGGACGCTCCCTCGGACGGGTCCGGCAGGTCGGCGATCAGCAGTCGGATCGAGTTGGTCCCGCAGTCGATGGCGGCCACACGCGCACTCACGGCGCCCACCCTACGGCAGCCCGCGCGGGGTCAGAGGCGCAGCAGCATTCGAGTGTTGCCCAGGGTGTTGGGCTTGACCCGCTCCAGGTCCAGGAACTCGGCCACGCCCTCGTCGTACGAGCGCAGGAGCTGCTCGTACACCGGCTGCGGAACGGGGGCGCCGTCGATCTCGCGGAAGCCGAACGAGCCGAAGAAGCCGGTCTCGAACGTGAGCACGAAGATCCGGGCGATGCCCAGCTCCCGCGCCGAGTCGATCAGCTCGCCGACGATCCGATGCCCGATCCGGTGGCCCCGGCACGACGGGTCGACCGCCACCGTCCGGATCTCGGCCAGGTCCTCCCACATGACGTGCAGCGCGCCGCAGCCGACCACTGTGCCGTCCGGCGTCACCGCGACGCGGAACTCCTGCACGTCCTCGTACAGCGTCACGGTCGCCTTGCTGAGCAGCCGCCGGTCGTCGGTGTAGGTGTCCACCAGCCGCCGGATGCCGCGCACGTCGGTGGTCCGGGCCCGGCGCACAGTGATCTCGTCGGTGCTCATCTCACTGGACCGGGGGCACGTCCACGCAGGGGCCGGCCGCCCACCACTTCTCCACAAGCGCCAGCGTCTCGTCGCCGAACGGGTTGACTCCCGGCCCGGCGGCGAGCGCGTGCCCGAGGTGCACGTGCAGGCACTTCACCCGCCCCGGCATGCCACCGGCCGAGATGCCGGCGATCTCCGGCACCTCCCCGATCGCCTCCCGGCGGGTCAGGTAGTCCTCGTGCGCCGCCCGGTACCGCGCCGCCAGCTCCGGATCCTCGGCGAGCCGCTCGGCCATCTCCTTCATCAGCCCGGCCGACTCCAGCCGGCTGCACGCCGCCGTGGCGCGCGGGCAGGTCAGGTAGAACAGCGTCGGGAACGGCGTCCCGTCGGCCAGCCGCGGCGTCGTCTCCACCACGTCGGGCAGGCCGCAGGGACACCTGTGGGCCACCGCGCGGGTGCCGCGAGGCGGGCGTCCGAGCTGCGCGGCCACCGCGGCCAGGTCGGCCTCGGTGGCCGGCTGGCGTTCCGGCGGGGGTACGGAGTCCGCCGCCGGCTCCTGCGGTGGTACGACGCTCAAGGAAGTGCCTCTCGGATCAAAGCTCACTTGTCGGGGCGCTCGGCGTTGGCCGCCCGCACGCTCCCCCACAGGGTGTCGTACCAGGGCTCGGGCGGCTTCGGCGCCCCCGGCTTCGCGCCCTTGCCAGCGTCCTTCGCGGCGCCCTCCGGGTCGGACAGCACCACGAGCAGCGTCTCGCCCGGCTTGCCCATGAAGAACCGCTCCCGGGCCTGCGTCTTGACGTACTCCGGGTCCTTCCACTTGGCCGCCTCGGCGGTGAGCCGCTCGATCTCGGCCCGCTGGGCGGCCTGCGCGGCCTCCATCCGCTCGATGTCGGCCTGCTGGTCCAGGTAGACCCGGACCGGATAGGTGTACGCCAGGGCGAGCGCGATCAGCACCGCGAACAGCACTGTGGCGCGCCCGGTGAAGCGCCGGGGTTGGGGTGCGGTGAGCCGCTTGACCGGACCACCGGCGGCGGTACGCCGGGCCGCGGCGGGTCGGCTCGCGGAGCGTACGCCGTCGGTGGCACGGGACGCGCCGGGTGACCGGCCGGCGGCGCGCGCCTCCGCGCGGACGCCGTTGTCGCGGGCCGTGGACCGGACCCGGGCACCGCCCGCCCGGCCGGGCTGACCCGGCCGACGGGCGGGCCGCTGGCCACCCGGTGTGCGGCGCTGCTGCATCGTCACACCCCTCCCCCGGAGCGCTCGCTCAGGCCGAACGGTAGCGCGGGAACGCGCCGGCACCGGCGTACCGCGCCGCGTCGGCCAGCTCCTCCTCGATCCGCAGGAGCTGGTTGTACTTGGCCACCCGGTCCGAGCGGGCCGGCGCGCCGGTCTTGATCTGCCCGCAGCCGGTGGCGACGGCCAGGTCGGCGATGGTGGTGTCCTCGGTCTCGCCGGAGCGGTGGCTCATCATGCACTTGAAACCGGCCCGGTGGGCCAGGTCGACGGCGTCGAGCGTCTCGGTGAGCGAGCCGATCTGGTTGACCTTCACGAGCACCGCGTTTGCGGCCTGCTCGGCGATGCCCCGGGCGATGCGCTGCGGGTTGGTCACGAACAGGTCGTCGCCGACGATCTGGATGCGGTCGCCGAGCGCGGCGGTGAGGGTGGCCCAGCCGCTCCAGTCGTCCTCGGCCAGCGGGTCCTCGATCGACACGATCGGGTAGTCGCCGGCGAGCTTGGTGTAGTAGTTGCTCATCTCCTCGGCGCTCTTGGCGCTGCCCTCGAACGTGTAGGTGCCGTTGTCGAAGAACTCGGTGGCGGCCACGTCGAGCGCGAAGACGATGTCGGTGCCGAGCCGGTAGCCGGCCTTCTCCACCGCCTCGGCGATCAGGTCCAGCGCGGCGGCGTTCGTGGGCAGGTTCGGGGCGAAGCCGCCCTCGTCGCCCAGGCCGGTCGACAGGTCCTTCTTCTTCAGCACCGACTTCAGCGCGTGGTAGACCTCGGCGCCCGAGCGCAGCGCGTCCCGGAACGTCGGCGCGCCGATCGGCGCGATCATGAACTCCTGGATGTCGACGTTCGAGTCGGCGTGCGCGCCACCGTTGAGGATGTTCATCATCGGCACCGGGAGCAGGTGCGCGTTCGGGCCGCCCAGGTAGCGGAACAGGCTCAGCTCGGCGCTGCCGGCGGCGGCCTTGGCCACGGCCAGGGAGACGCCGAGGATGGCGTTCGCGCCCAGCTCGCCCTTGTTGTCCGAGCCGTCGATGTCGATCATCTTCTGGTCGATCAGCCGCTGCTCGCTGGCCTCGTAGCCGATGAGCTGGTCGACGATCCGGTCCTCGATGTTCGCGACCGCCTTCTCGACACCCTTGCCCAGGTAGCGATCCTTGTCACCGTCGCGCAGCTCGACCGCCTCGAAGGCGCCGGTGGAGGCGCCGGACGGCACCGCGGCGCGGGCGATCGTGCCGTCGTCGAGCCCGACCTCGACCTCGACCGTCGGGTTGCCCCGCGAGTCCAGGATCTCCCGGGCGACGATTCCCTCGATGGTTGCCACTGAGTCGCTCCTCGTTTGTGTGGTTCCGGTCCGGTATGGGCCGCGACGGTGCGGCTGAGGCAGGTGTTGAACGCAGCGTATCGGTCCCCGCCCTGGCGCACCCCGCTCGGGGCGGCCCCCGAGGCGCTTGCTGAGACGGACATTCCCGGATTACCGGTCGTCAACCGGCAACCGGTTTGCGAGACGCTGCGTCGATCGACAAGGCTGGGCATCATGCCTGCCGCCTCGACGACTCTCCGCGTGCTCGCCGCCTCGGTCATCGCGTCGCTCTCGGTCACCGGCTGTCAGGCCCTGGACGACGCGAACGTCGCGCTCGGTCGCGCCGACCTGGTCAACGACCTCGCCGCGCGGATGGACCGGGCGCTGGAGCAGACCTGGGCCGCCGACTACCAGCTCGACGGCGGCCGGACCGCCTCGATCGCGCAGACCAAGAAGCCGCTGCGGTCCACGTACACCTGGCCCGGCGGCAAGATCACGGTGACCCAGGAGTCGGTGACCCGGTGCGCGAGCACCGCCGCCCGCACGTCCTGCACCGTCTCGCCACCAGTGCTCACCGCCGGGAAGCCGTCGGTGATCGTCTACGACGAGGCGCGCAAGCAGGGCCTGGTCACGCCGCCCGCGGTGATCCGGCTGCTCACCGACGCGGCGCTGGCGCCGGAGGCGGTCATCGAGCAGAGCGACACCACGCTCGCCGGCCGCCACGCCACCTGCGTCGACGTCACCCACGACGGGGAGCGCTTCAACGCCTGCGTGACGAACGAGGGCGTGCTGGGAAGCTTCTCCGGCACGCTCGACGGCAAGCCCGCCGAGGTGACGCTGAGCCGCTACACCGAGAGCGTCGAGGCCGCCGCGTTCGCGGTGCCGGACGGCGCCGGCGTGGTGGACCGCCGCCCGTCCACGTCGTGACCCCGCCCGACGGCGCCTCGTCCGACGCCGGCGCTCGGGCCGCCGTCGCTCGCCCGGCCGGCTTTCGGCCCGCGGCCGACCACGGGCGGCCGCCGGAGCCGGACGACCTGGCGTTGCCGGTGGCCGGCCGGAAACTGCTGACCGGCCCGGACGAGCAGCCGCTGCGGATCGGCGCGCTGCCCGGTCACCTCGCCTGGACCCCGGTCGGCACGCTCGACGGCATCCCGGCCTGGGCGGCCGAGGTGACCGATCCGGAGTCGCTGCCCGGCCGCTGGCGTAGCTGGCGCGGCCTCGCCGCCGAGCTGCCCGCACCCCGCGCCGACCTGGCCGGGCGGGCGCTCGCCGTGGTCACCTGGCGGCGTACCCACAGGTGGTGCGGGGCGTGCCGGGCCGAGCTGGCCGACGTACCGGGCGAGACCGCGCGGCACTGCCCGAACTGCGACCTCACCGCGTTCCTGCCGCTGTCCGTCGCGGTGCTGACCGCGATCACCCGCCCCGGCCCGGCCGGTGGCGCCGACGAACTGCTGCTGGTCCGCCACGCGCACGGGCCGACGCAGCTGTGGGCGCTCGTCGCCGGGTTCGTCGAGGCGGGCGAGTCGCTGGAGGCGGCCGTGCACCGCGAGGTCGCCGAGGAGGTCGGCCTGACGCTCGCGCGACCGGTGTACGTGGACAGCCAGCCGTGGGCGCTGTCCGGGCCCGGCACACTGCTCGCCGGTTTCACCGCCGAGGTGACCGACCCGGCCGCCGAACCGCTTGTCGACGGCACCGAGCTGACCGAGGCGCGCTGGTTCCCGGCCGACGCGCTGCCCGCCGAGCTGCCGCCCGCGTACTCCCTGTCCCGCTGGCTGATCGACGCGGTCGCCGCCCGGCGGTGAACCTCACAACCCCAGCAGCGTCCGCAGGTGACGCGGCGGCGGGCAGTCGTGCGCCAGCATCGCGTCGTGCCAGTCGCGCACCGGCACGCCGTCCGGCCGGGCGGCGGCGATGTCGGCCATCTCGCTGTAGCCGACGAAGTACGTGGAGAGCTGCGTGGAGGTGAGCAGCGCCCGCCGCCACTTGCCGGCCGCCTCGCCCTCCTCCTGGAAGCCGCGCCCGGTCATCAGCGCCATCGCCTCGGACTCGGGCAGGTCGTCGCAGTGCACGAGCTGGTCCAGCAGCGCGTTGATGGTCATCCGGAGCTGCATCTTGAGCTGCTGCAACCGCACCGGCAGACCGCCGAAGCCGAGCCCGGCCATCAGCTCCTCCGCGTAGACCGCCCAGCCCTCGATGAACACGCCCGACTCGGTGAGCGCGCGTACCCGCGTCGGGCCCTCGTAGCGGCGGGCGTGGGCGAGCTGGAGGAAGTGCCCGGGCATCGCCTCGTGCACGGTCAGGTTGCGGATCATGTGGTCGTTGTACTCGCGGTAGAACGACTCGACCCGCTGCGCCGGCCAGTCCGCCGGGGTGGGCGAGATGCAGTAGAACGTCGGCACGTCGGCCGTCTCCAGCGGGCCCGGGGAGTCGCAGTACGCCACCGCCACACCGCGCGCGAACTCCGGCATCTCCTGGATGACGCACGGGTCGCCGACCATGCTGACCAGGTCGTGGTGGCGGACGAAGTCACTCGCCTCGTCCAGCGTGACCGAGGCGAGGTCGACGATGGTGGCGTCGTCCGGGTGCTCGGCGGCGAGCAGGTCCAGCGCCCGGCGTACCGTCTCGTCGTCGGCCGGGCCACCGACCAGCTCGACCGACGCCGCGCGGATCTCCTCGGTGACCCGGTCCAGGTTGGCCCAGGCGCGGCGCTGCACCTCGGCGGCGCTCAGCTCGGTGTCGAGCGTGTGCCACAGCCGCGCCTCCCAGCGCCGCCGGCCCAGCCGCGGGTCACGCCCCGGGCCGGCGTCGGCGGCCAGGCCCTGCCGCAGCCAGGCCACGAACTCCTCCAGCGCGGCGATCGCCTCGGTGGCCGCCGGACCGACCCGGTCGCGCAGCGCCGGCGCCTCGGCGAGCAGCCCGGGCACCTCGTCGCGGATCAGCGCCGCCGTACCGGTGAACTGCCCGATCGCCGTCTCCGCGTGGACCCGCGGCATGTCCCGCAGCGTCGCACGCGCCGTCGACAGCGCATCGGGTACGGCCGACAGACGTCCGGCCAGGCTGGTCAGGCGCTCCTCGGCCGGGGCGAACGGACGGGCCAGCAGGGCGTGCAGCAGCGGCCCGGGATTGTGGCGCAGCGGATCCCACTCGTGGGTGCGGATCTCGGTGGCCTCGAACAGACCCCGGTCGACGAGGCTGGCGAGCAGCGCGTGGTCGACGTTCTCCGCCGGGTCGAGAGCGTCCGGGTCGATCTCCGCGAGCGCGTCGGCCGCGTCTTTCAGCATCGCCTGGTCGGCGGCGAGGGCGTCGGCGGAGAGATCGGGCAGCCGGTCGTCGTACCGGTGGTCCCCGGCGGAGGTGGCCAGCCCGGGCCGGCTCTCCAGCAACGCCTCCACGATCCGCTCCGCGAGCGGCCCGAACGACTCCATCCCCCGACCCTACCGGCGTCCCGTTCCTACCCCTCCCTCCTCCCCGCGCCCCACCCCCCTCCCCGCGTTGATCAAGGAGTTTGTGTCCCCGAGACCGTCCAATCCCGACACAAACTCCTTGATCACCGCCCCGGGTCACCTCGGAGGGCCGGCCTGCACACCTGCCGACTCGGCGATCTTGCACTTGGTGCCCGGGCAGATGGGGCAATTGCGGCACGACTGGGGCCGGAAGTGCAAGATCGCCGAGAGAGGGTGGGGAAGGGTGGGGTGGCGGGGCGGGGCGGGGCGTCAGGCGGGGTCAGTCGGGGTGGTGCGTTCGGCGGCTCGGACCGCTTCGGCGTACGCCAAGGTGGCCCGCCGCAACGCGGCCTCCGGGTCGATGCCGGCCTGACGGGCGGCGGCGACGGTGGCCAGCAGAGTCGCGCCGAGCCGGGCCTCCGGGTCCACCTGCGACTCGGCCAGCGGGGGCGGTACGGCGAGGCCGACCCGGCCGGCCCGGTCCAGGATCTTCGCGGCCAGGGAGAGCGCGGGCTGGCTCAGCGCGATGCCGTCCAGCACCGACTCACGGGTCTTCTCGGCCCGCTTGATCCGTTCCCAGTTCGCCTCGATCTCCTCGATCGAGCCGGCCGGCTCACCGGAGAAGACGTGCGGGTTGCGCCGCACCATCTTGTCGACCAGCGTGCCCGCGACGTCGTCGACGGTCCAGCTCTTGCCCTCCGGCAGATTCTCCGCCAGCCGGGCGTGCAGCAGCACCTGGAGCAGCACGTCGCCCAGTTCCTCGCGGAGCGCGTCGGTGTCGTCGGCGCTGATCGCGTCGTACGCCTCGTAGCACTCCTCCAGCAGGAAGCCGGCCAGGGTGCGGTGGGTCTGCGCCCGCTTCCACGGATCGCCACCCGGGGAGGCCAGCCGGTCCATCACCTCGACCGCGTCGAGCAGCCGGGCGCCGGGCGGATCCCACGAGCCGTACATCAGCTCCAGTTCGGCCAGGCCGGGCTCGCGGGCCAGCCGCAGCCCCAGCTCACGGGCCAGCGTCTCGTCGCCGGCCGGGCCGGCCAGCCACACCGCGCCGCCCCGCGCGGCGGCGGCGTCCAGCAACGCCTGGGTCGCACCCTCGGTCACCACACTCACGTCGGCGCCGGCTGTCCGGACCGCGCGGGTCAGCTCGCTCTCCGCACCGGCGAGGACCGGCGCGGAGCGTACGGCGTCCCAGGCGGCCGAGGTCAGCAGGCCGGCGGGCAGCCGGGGCGAGGTGACGAGCAGGACGATCCGGGCGGTCATACGGCTCCGGGAGCCGGCGAGCCGGAGGCCGGCGCCTCCGGCGTGGAGATGTCGGTGACCGGGCCGTCCTGGTCGACGTACGGCAGGGAGTAGAAGACGAACGACTGGCCGGTGTTGACCAGCGACGGCACGCCCGTCACGCCGAACCGGGGGTTGACCCGGACGTCCGACTTCTCGGCCTGCTCCTGCAGCGCGCTGCTGAGTGCGGTGGCGGTGCGGACGAACCCGGCCTCGCCGAACGCCTGCCGGACCTGGTCGACGCTCAGGCCCGGCTGGATCGCCCCGGTCTTCTCGATGGCGTGGTAGACGGCCATCAGGGACTCGTCGCTGAGGTCGGCCGGGGGCAGGCTCTGCTGGAGCGTGCCGGAGAGGTCGACCCACTCGCCCCACAGCTTCGTGTACTCCGTGGTCGCCGGCATGCGGAGCGCCTGCTGGATCTGCTCCGGGGAGATCTGGTCGGTGACCTGGAGGCCCTTGTCGGCCACCACGCGCTTGCCCAGGTCGATCGCGACCAGCAGGTTCAGCACGTCCTGCCGGGTCACCGAGGACCGCAGCTCCGCCGGCGACGGCGTCTGCGGCGCCTGGCTACGGACGGCGTCCGCGTACTGCCGCTGCGCGTCCTCGTAGATCGCGTCGACCCGGTCGACTGAGTACCGGGTGTCCCCGACGTACGCGGCGACGTCCGGGGCGGAGCGGCCACAGGCGGCGAGAGAGAGCGCGGCGAGGGCCGCGACGCTGACGGCGACGAGGGAACGGCGAGCACGCATGTGGGTCACTCTCTCACGCCGAGTACGGACCTGTGACTCCGCCCACCTCATCGCGCACCCGCCGCGGACCCGGCGACACCGGCGAACTCCTCGGGCTTGCCCAGCACGTCGGCCAGGAGTTGACCGCACCACTCCAGCAGCGCCTGGTCGCGCAACGGCTCGCCACCGATCCGCCGGGTGCTCGGCCGGGGCACGCTGACCTGGTCGAGCGCCTGCTTGTAGACCGAGTCCGGGTGGTAGCGCTTGAGCCGCATCTGCTTCGAGTCGGGCAGCGGCAACGGGCCGAACCGGATGTGCTTGCCCTGCATCGACACGTCGGTGAGCCCGTAGCGGCGGGCCAGCAGCCGGAACCGCGCCACCGCGACCAGGTTCTGCACCGGCGCGGGCGGCTCGCCGTACCGGTCGGTCATCTCGGCGACCACCTCGCGCAGACGTTCCTCGTCGCGGGCCTCGGCGAGCTTGCGGTACATCTCCAGGCGCAGCCGCTCCACCGCCACGTAGTCGTGCGGCAGGTGCGCGTCGATCGGCAGGTCGACCTTGACCTCCGTCTCCTCCTCGGCGCTCTCGCCCTTGAAGGCGGAGACCGCCTCGCCGACCATCCGGACGTACAGGTCGAAGCCGACGCCCTCGATGTGGCCGGACTGCTCGCCGCCGAGCAGGTTTCCGGCGCCGCGGATCTCCAGGTCCTTCATCGCCACGTACATGCCCGCGCCGAGTTCGGTGTGCTGGGCGATGGTCGCGAGCCGCTCGTGCGCGTTCTCGGTGAGCGGCTTCTCCGGCGGGTAGAGGAAGTACGCGTACGCCCGTTCCCGCCCCCGGCCGACCCGGCCGCGGATCTGGTGCAGCTGGGCCAGGCCGAGCAGGTCGGCCCGCTCCACGATGAGCGTGTTGGCGTTCGGGATGTCGATGCCGGACTCGACGATCGTGGTGCAGACGAGGACGTCGTACTCCTTCTCCCAGAAGCCGACCATCACCTTCTCCAGCGCCTCCTCGCCCATCTGGCCGTGCGCCACCGCGACCCGCGCCTCGGGGACCAGTTCCCGCAGCCTGCGGGCGGTCTTCTCGATCGACTCGACCCGGTTGTGCAGGTAGAAGACCTGACCGTCGCGCAGCAGCTCGCGGTGGATGGACGCGGCCACCTGCCGGTCGTCGTACGCGCCGACGAACGTGAGCACCGGGTGCCGCTCCTCCGGCGGCGTGGCGATGGTGGACATCTCCCGGATGCCGGTGATCGCCATCTCCAGCGTGCGCGGGATCGGGGTGGCCGACATGGCGAGCACGTCGACCGAGGCGCGCAGCGTCTTCAGGTGCTCCTTGTGCTCGACGCCGAACCGCTGCTCCTCGTCGATGATCACCAGCCCGAGGGACTTGAACCGGGTGGACGCCTGGAGCAGCCGGTGGGTGCCGATGACGATGTCGACGGTGCCGGCGGCGGCCATCTCCAGCGTCTGCTCGGTCTCCTTCGGCGTCTGGAACCGGGACAGCTGCCGGATCGACACCGGGAACTGGCTCATCCGCTCGGCGAACGTGTTGTAGTGCTGCTGCACCAGCAGCGTGGTCGGCACCAGCACCGCCACCTGCTTGCCGTCCTGCACCGCCTTGAACGCCGCCCGTACCGCGATCTCGGTCTTGCCGTAGCCGACGTCACCGCAGATCAGCCGGTCCATCGGGACGGTCTGCTCCATGTCCCGTTTGACCTCCTCGATGGCGGCCAGCTGGTCGGGTGTCTCCTGCCAGGGGAACGCGTCCTCCAGCTCCCGCTGCCACGGGGTGTCGGGGCCGAAGTTGTGCCCCTTGGACGCCTTGCGCGCGGCGTAGAGCTGGATGAGCTGCGCGGCGATCTCGCGGACCGCCTTGCGGGCCCGGGCCTTCGACTTCTGCCAGTCCGAGCCGCCCATCTTGTGCAGCGTGGGCTGCTCGCCGCCGACGTAGCGGGAGAGCTGGTCGAGCTGGTCGGTCGGGACGAAGAGGCGGTCGCCGGGCTGGCCGCGCTTGCTCGGCGCGTACTCGATGACCAGGTATTCGCGGCTGGCGCCGTTGACGGTGCGCTGCACCAGCTCGACGTACCGGCCGATGCCGTGCTGCTCGTGCACCACGAAGTCGCCGGCCTTCAGCTCCAGCGGGTCGATGGTGTTGCGCCGCCGGCTCGGCATCTTGCGCATGTCGCGGGTGGAGCTGCCCCGGCCGCCGGTGACGTCGTTGCCGGTGAGCAGCACGAACTTCGACGCCTCGTCGACGAACCCGGCGGTCAGGCAGCCGCACGACACCAGCAGCTCGCCCGGCGCGGGCGCGGCGGGCACCTCCTCGGTGAGTCGGGCGCCGAGACCGGCGTCGCGCAGCACCTCGACGGCCCGCTGGGCGGGGCCGTGCCCCTCGAAGACCAGCGCGATCGACCAGCCCTCGCCGGCCCAACGCTTGAGGTCGTCGACCACCCGGGCGGTCTCGCCGTGGTAGAGCGGGGCCGGCTGGGCGGCGAGGCTCACCGCGATGGCGTCGTCGGGGGTGACGTCGACAGCGTCCGGCTCGTCCTCCCAGGGCTGCCGGACCGGCGCCGCGTCCGCCTCGACCAGGCCGAACGGCGCGAGCGTCCACCAGGGCTGGCGCAGGGCGCGGGCCGCCGTGCGTACCTCGGCCAGGGTCTTGAAGGCGGCAGCGCCGAGGTCGACCGGGGCCTGGCCGCCGACGGCGGCCGCGGCCCAGCTGGCCTGGAGGAACTCCTCCGAGGTACGGACCAGGTCGTGCGCGCGGGTGCGGATGCGCTCGGGGTCGCAGAGGAGTACGTGGGTGCCGGGCGGCATGCAGTCGACGAGCAGTTCCAGCGCGTCGGCGCCGATCAGGGCCGGCGCCAGCGACTCCATGCCCTCGACCGGGATGCCCTCGGCCAGCTTGTCCAGGATCTCGGCCAGCTCGGGGTGCTCGGCGGCGAGCGCGGCGGCCCGCTCCCGCACGTCCGGGGTCAGCAGCAGCTCCCGGCACGGCGGCGCCCACATCTGCGCGACGCCCTCGATGGTGCGCTGGTCGGCGACCGCGAAGGTGCGGATCTCCTCCACCTCGTCGCCCCAGAACTCGACACGGGACGGGTGCTCGTCGGTGGGCGGGAAGACGTCGAGGATGCCGCCGCGTACCGCGAACTCGCCGCGCTTGGTGACCAGGTCGACCCGGGCGTACGCCATGTCGGTGAGCCGGCGGGCGACCTCCTCCAGGTCGGCCTCGTCACCGGCGGCGAGTTGCACCGGCTCCAGGTCGCCGAGGCCCTTGAGCTGCGGCTGGAGCAGCGAGCGGACCGGCGCGACGACTACCCGCAGCGGCCCGGTGCGGCCGTGCGCGTCGGCGGCGTCCGGGTGGGCCAGCCGGCGCAGCACGGCGAGGCGCCGCCCGACCGTGTCGGAGCGGGGCGACAGGCGCTCGTGCGGCAGCGTCTCCCAGGAGGGGAAGACCGCCACCTGCTCCGGCGGCAGCAGGCTGCCCAGCGCGGAGGCCAGGTCGTCGGCCTCACGGGTGGTGGCGGTGACCGCGAGGACGGGACGGCCCGCGCCGCCGGCCGGCTCGTCGGCGGCGACCGCTGCCACCGCGAACGGACGCAGCGCGGCGGGGGCGGTCAGGTCGAGCCCGTCGACCTGCGCGGCACCGGAGCGCGCCAGGTCACGCGCCCGGGCCAGCCCCGGGTCGGCCAGGGCGGCGGAGAAGAGTCCGGTGAGCATCAATGATCACTTCCAGCGGATCGACACACGACGAGGACCCCGCGTCCAGCCGGACGGGGGGTGCACCGTTCGAGCCTATCCCCCTCCACCGACGATCCGAGGCCGCCCGATGTTGGATCTTGACCGGCCGTGACCGGGCATGGTGCGGTGGACGGATGGTCGAGTATCGGACGGTCTTCGACGCCGAGGTGGTTTTCTCCAACGGTGGCGGTCTGCGCACCGACGGGTTCCGGCTGGACGTGCCGCACCCGGACGTCACCGACGACGAGGTGGCCGCGCTGCTGGTCCGGCACCTCGGGCTGCTCATGGTCGGCGAGGTGCGGATCACCAACCGGAGCGTCGTCGAGGAGCCGCACAAGGGCGGGCGCGGGGTGACCGCCCCGGCCACCGGCGGCGGGCGGCGCCTGGTCGAGCTGAGTCACGTGATCACCGACGGCATGGTCACGCTGCCCGGCTGGCCCGGCCCGGCGATCACCGACTGGCTGACCCGGGAGGCGTCCCGGGAGCGGTACGCGCCCGGTGTCGAGTTCCACGTCGCGCGGATCGACATGATCGCCAACACCGGCACGTACGTGGACACGCCGTCGCACCGCTTCGCCGACGGCCCGGACCTGACCGGGATGCCGCTGGACCGCCTCGCCGACCTGCCCGGCCTGGTGGTACGCGTGCCGGCCGGTACGCGGGCGGTGGACCGGCTGATGCTCGCCCCGTACGACGTGGCCGGGTGCGCGGTGCTGCTGCACACCGGCTGGGACGCGCACTTCGGCACCGACGGGTACGCCGCACCGGAAGCGCCCTACCTGACCGGCGACGGCGCGCAGTGGCTGGCCGAGTCCGGCGCGGCGCTCGTCGGCATCGACTCGATCAACATCGACGACATGACAGCGGCGGCAGCGGGTCAGCGCCCGGCCCACACCGGTCTGCTGGCCGCCGGTGTGCCGATCGTGGAGCACCTGACCGGCCTGGACGCGCTGCCGCCGACCGGCTTCCGGTTCACCGCCGCCCCGCCGCGGGTCGCCGGCATGGGCACGTTCCCCGTCCGCGCCTTCGCCGTCGTGTGATCCCGCACCCGTCCCGCAAGATCCCTCCGGTGCGCCGAAGTGGCGGGGTCCAGCGCCCGCCGATGCCGCCACCCCGGCAAAGCGGAGTGGATCTTGCCTGTCTCGCGCACGCCGCCCGCCCACCCACTCACCCACCCACTTCGCCAGCGTGTCGGCCCGCCCAAGGTGGTGGGTGGAACGCCACGGGTGCCACACCACGCCAGAGGCACCCACGACGTTCCACTCAGCCGGTGAAGCGGCGGTGGGTGGAACGTCATGGGCGCCAAAGCAGGCCGGAGACACCCATGACGTTCCACCCAGCCGATGGAGCGGCGAGTGAGTAGCGGCGCGGCTGCCAGGAGGGAGGCTGCCGGGTCGAGGCGGTGGAGCAGGCGCTGGAGGCGCGACACGTTGACCGAGCGCATCGAATCCGGCGAGCACCCGCCCGGCGTGAAGCTGCCCTCCGGCACCCAGCTCTGCGCCGAGTTCGACGCCTCCGGCGCAGGTGACTTCGTGCGGGGTCAGTAGCGGACGGCGATGCGGCGCTCCACCGCGTCGACACGGATCTCGCCGCCGTACGGGATGATCACCTGCGGGTCGGTGTGACCCAGGTCGACGTCGAAGACCACCACCGGGTCGTCCGCGTAGGGGGCGAGTGCCGACAGGATCGCCTCCCGCTGGTCGGCGGCCCAGGCCAGCCGCTCCGCGACCGTGTGCGGCCGGTCGAAGTCCCACGCCTTGGCGCGGCCCACCACGATCGCCGGTACGGCGGCGAGCAGCCCCCGCTCGCCCATGTCGCGCACGATCCGGAAGACCTCCTGCGCGGGCGGCAGCTCGTTCGACGTCTCCAGCACCAGCACCGACCCGGCCAGCTCGGCCGCCGACGGAACCCGGTCGGTCGCCATCAGCCAGTGCACGATCTCCAGACAGCCGCCCCACGTCCGGCCCCGCACCACCTCGGCCGGGCCGTGCCAGCGCCAGCCCTCGGACGGGTACATCGGCGGCTCCTCGGCCAGCGCGGCCGGGTCACGCCAGTCGCACGGCTCGTCGCCCCACTCGGGCGCGGCGGTCAGCTCGTACCAGCCGGTGGTGAACAGCGCGGCGCGCAGCGAGTCGAGCGTGAGCGGGTGCGGTTTGCCGGAGCGCCCGAGGTGCACGAGCACCGAGCCGCCGTGGTAGCCGACGACACCCAGCCGGTACAGGTGGTTGAGCACGTTCGTGTTGTCCGAGTAGCCGAAGTACGGCTTCGGGTTGGCCCGCAGCACGTCGTCGTCCAGGTACGGCGTGACGGTGATCAGGTCGTCCCCGCCGACCGTGGCCAGCACTGCGGTGATCGTCGGGTCGGCGAACGCGGCGGTCAGGTCACGTGCCCGGTCGCGCGGGTCGGCGCCCATGACCCGGGTGGTCGGATACTCCACCGGTTCCAGCCCCAGCTCGTCGCGGAGCCGGCGCAGGCCCAGCTCGTACACGTGGGGGAAGAGACCCGGCAGGCCGGCGGAGGGTGAGACGACCGCGACCCGGTCGCCGGGCTGCGGTTTGGCGGGATAGGCAGGCACCGTCATGGTCCGACGCTATCGGCCGGGACCAGCGGTTTTCGCCCGACGAAACCCCGCGAGCCGGGCGTATGCCCGCAATAGGCTGAGGCCGTGGACGACGAGCCGGAGCTGCGTACCCGGGACTGGCTGCCCCGCACGGCGGCGCTGATCCTCGGCACCCTCGCGCTGGCCAGCGCGTTCATCGCCGCCTACGTCGGCGCGCTGCACAAGCCGGACCCGCGCGACGTGCCGGTCGCCGTCGTCACGAGCGACCAGCAGGCCCAGGCCGTGATGTCCGCCGTCCGCGCCCGCACCGACACCGTCAAACCCGTCGGGTACGACAGCCGCGGCGCCGCCTCCGACGGCCTCAACGACCGTTCGGTGTACGCGGTGCTCAGCTCCGCCCCGGAGGGCGGCCTGACGCTCGCCACCGCCAGCGCGGGCGCGCCCGCCGCCACCGAACTCGTCACCGACGTGTTCACCGAGGCGGCCCGGCAGGCCGGTGTGCCACTGGAGGTCACCGACGACGTGCCGGTCTCCGCCGACGACCCGCGCGGCCTGGTCCCGTTCTACCTGGCCGTCGGCGTGGTGCTCGGCGGCTACCTGGCGTCCACGGCGCTCGGCATCTCGCTCGGCACCAGCCCGCGCGACCTGCGCCGGGCCGGACTGCGGATCGCCACGCTCGCGGTGCACGCGATCCTGCTCGGCGTCATCGGGGCGATCCTGGTCGGACCGGTCCTCGGCGTGTTCGAAGACCGCGTGGCGACGGTGGCGGTGGTCGGCGCGCTCGCCGCGTTCGCGGCCGGGATGGTCGCCGCCGCCGTGCAGGGCTGGCTCGGGCTGCTCGGCACCGGCATCGTGATCCTGCTGCTCGTGGTGCTCGGCAACCCCGGCTCCGGCGGCATCTACGCGCCCGAGTTCCTGCCGCCGTTCCTGCGCGGGATGCACCGCTGGAACGTGCCCGGCCTCGCCACCGACCTGTTCAAGTCGGCGATCTACTTCGACCGGCGCGGCGGCGGCTGGGCGCTGACCGGACTGCTGGTCTGGGTGGTCGCCGGCCTGGCCGGTCTGCTCACCGCGACCATGTTCCGCGCACGCCGGCGACCGGAGCCGGATCGGCACGCCGGCGAGCGGGGCTGACCCGCGGGCCGTCCCAGAGTGCAGATCATCACGCCGTCCCCCTCCTGCCCGCCGGGGCCGCGCGGATACCATCCAGAGGAGTCGGACAGCGCTGTCCTTCGTCCTCGCGTAAGGAGCGCAACCGTGACCGACCAGCACGACCACGACGGCCCCGACGCCGCTCTCCGGGCCGACATCCGCCGCCTCGGCACGCTGCTCGGGCAGACCCTGGCCCGTCAGGAGGGCCGGCCGCTGCTCGACCTGGTCGAGGAGATCCGCGCCCAGGTCCGCTCCGACGCGCCGGCCGCCGCCCAGCGCCTCGCCGGGCTCGACGTCACCACCGGCACGAAGCTGGCCCGCGCCTTCTCCACCTACTTCCACCTGGCGAACATCACCGAGCAGGTGCACCGCGCCCGGGACCTGCGCCGCCGCCGCGCCACCCACGGCGGCTGGCTGGACCAGGCGGCCAAGATGATCGCCGAGCGGGGCGTACCGGCCGAGGAGATCGCCGCCGCGGCCCGCCGGCTGGCCGTACGCCCGGTCTTCACCGCCCACCCCACCGAGGCGGCGCGCCGGTCCATCCTGTCCAAGCTGCGCGCCGTGGCCGACGAGCTGGACACCGAGACCGCCAACGCGATCCTCTACGGCGCCAGCGACGAGGGCCCGGCGAACCGCCGCCTCGCCGAGCTGCTCGATCTCATGTGGCAGACCGACGAGCTGCGGCTGGACCGGCCGGACCCGACCGACGAGGCGCGCAACGCCATCTACTACCTGCGGGACCTGTACGCCGAGGCCGCGCCCCAGGTCCTCGACGACCTCGCCGACACGCTGCGCACGCTCGGCGTGGAGACGTCGCCGACGTCCCGCCCGCTGAGCTTCGGCACCTGGATCGGCGGCGACCGCGACGGCAACCCGTTCGTCACGCCGGTGGTCACCCGCGAGGTGCTGCGCATCCAGCACGAGCACGGCATCGCCGCCACCGAGAAGGCGATGGACGAGCTGATCACCGAGGTCAGCGTGTCCCGGCGGCTGCGCGCGGTGTCGCTCGACCTGTCCGCCAGCCTGGCCAAGGACCTGGACGCGCTGCCCGAGGTGGCGCCCCGGTTCCGGCGGGTCAACGCGGAGGAGCCGTACCGGCTCAAGGCGCGGTGCGTGAAGGCGAAGCTCGCCAACACCCGGGAGCGGCTGCGCGCCGGCACCCCGCACGTGCCGGGACGCGACTACCGGGGTTCGTCCGAGCTGATCGCCGACCTGGAACTGCTGCGCGCGTCGCTGGCCCGCAACTCCGGCCAGCTCACCGCCGTCGGGCGGCTGGCCTCGGCCATCCGTACGGTGTCCGCGTTCGGCCTGCACCTGGCCACCATGGACATCCGGGAGCACGCGGAGAAGCACCACGAGGTGCTGGCGCAGCTCTACGAGGCGGTCGGCGAGGTGTCCGACTACCCGGCGCTGTCCCGGCTGGAGCGCACCAAGCTGCTCGCCGACGAGCTGACCGGCCGCCGGCCGCTCTCCACCCAGGACAGTCCGCTCACCGAGTCGGCCCACAAGACGTTCGACGTGTTCGCGGCCATCCGGGAGGCGCAGGACCGGTTCGGCCCCGAGGTGATCGAGTCGTACATCATCTCGATGACGCTCGGCGTGGACGACGTGCTCGCCGCCGTGGTGCTGGCCCGCGAGGCCGGCCTGGTGGACGTGCACTCGGGGCGTGCCCGCATCGGCATCGTGCCCCTGCTGGAGACGCCGGCCGAGCTGAACGCCGGTGGTGAGCTGCTGGACGAGCTGCTGTCGCTGCCCGCGTACCGGGCGCTCGTGGCGGCGCGGGGCGACGTGCAGGAGGTGATGCTCGGCTACTCCGACTCCAACAAGGAGGCGGGCATCACCACCAGCCAGTGGTCCATCCACCGGGCGCAGCGCGCGCTGCGGGACGTGGCCGCGCGGCACGGCGTACACCTGCGGTTGTTCCACGGCCGGGGCGGCACCGTCGGCCGCGGCGGCGGCCCCACCCACGACGCGATCCTGGCCCAGCCGTACGGCACGCTCGACGGCGCGATCAAGGTGACCGAGCAGGGTGAGGTCATCTCCGACAAGTACACGCTGCCGGCGCTGGCCCGGGAGAACCTGGAACTGACAGTCGCGGCGGTGCTCCAGGCCACGCTGCTGCACACCGCGCCCCGGCAGCCGGCCGAGATGCTGGAGCGCTGGGACGCGGCCATGGACGTGGTGTCGGAGTCGGCGTTCCGGTCGTACCGGTCGCTGGTCGAGGACCCGGACCTGCCCGCGTACTTCTGGGCCTCCACCCCGACCGAGCTGCTCGGCGCGCTGAACATCGGCTCCCGGCCGGCGAAGCGCCCGAACACCGGCGCCGGCCTGTCCGGCCTGCGCGCCATCCCGTGGGTGTTCGGCTGGACGCAGACCCGGCAGATCGTGCCGGGCTGGTTCGGCGTCGGCTCCGGGCTGGCCGCCGCGCGGGCGGCCGGGCTGGCGGACGTGCTCGCCGAGATGAACCGGAACTGGCACTTCTTCCGCACGTTCCTGTCGAACGTCGAGATGATGCTGACCAAGACCGACCTGACAATCGCCCGGCGGTACGTCGAGACGCTGGTGCCGAAGAAGCTGCACCCGATCTTCGACAAGATCGAGCAGGAGTACGAGCTGACCAAGCAGGAGGTGCTGGCGGTCACCGCCGCACCGGCGCTGCTGGAGAACTCCCCGGTGCTCCAGCGCACGCTCGCCGTGCGGGACACCTACCTGGAGCCGCTGCACCATCTCCAGGTGGCGTTGCTGCGGCAGTACCGCGAATCCGGCGCGGCCGGGCGGGCGGTGGCGACCGCACCGGGCGGGCGACGTGCCCCGAACGACGGTACGGCGCTGGAGCGGGCGCTGCTGACCACGGTCAACGGCATCGCCGCCGGCATGCGCAACACCGGCTGAGGTGTAAGGAAGGGCCCCCTCTTAACGCCTCGTGCATAAGAGGGGGCCCTTCTTAACGCGTGCGCCCGGCGCGCCGCGAGCGGCGCCCGACGCGCGGCGCCGGCTACCAGTCGCCGCCGCCGAAGTCACCACCGAAGTCCCCGCCGCCGAAGCCACCGAAGTCGCCGCCGCCGTAGTCCCCGCCGCCGAAGTCGCCGCCCGCGTAGTCGCCGCCACCCTGGTCGCCGCCCATGTCGCCGCCCTGGTCGCCGAAGTCCTGGCCGTCGCCGAAGCCCTCCTGGTAGCCGGCGTCGTAGCCGTACCCGGGGTCGGCGAACGCGGGCGAGAACAGCGCGTCCGCGATCAGGAGACCGCCGACCACACCGACGCCCGCGCCGAGGGCGGTCTTCCACCACGGCGTGGAGTACCAGCCGGCCGGCACCGGCCGCCCCTGGAACCGCCCACCCGGGTAGTAATAGGGCGTCGCGTTGCCCGGCTGCGGGCCGGCGCGGAACGTCTGCCCCTGCACGTCGACCTGGCGCTCCTTGGTGAGCGCGCCGGCGCCCTGGGCGGCGGCGAGCGGCGGCAGCTCCGGACCCGGGTCGATGCCCATCGCGGTCCGCGCCGCCCGGATGTACGCCAGCCCTTCCAGCGCGGTCTCCCGGGCCAGCCCGAACTGGCGCGGCGTGGTCGCCTGTTCCAGCTGTGAACCGGCCGCGTTGTACCGCTCACCGGCGTCGGCGAGCGCCTGCCGGACCGCCGGGGCGTCGCCGTGCAGGTTCATCAGCTGGCCGCCGAGCCGCTCGTACCACCGCTGTGCCTCGGCGCGGGCGTCGGCCAGCTCGTTGGACCGACGCGATCTGCTCCCCCACCGCCAGAACACGAACGCACCTCCGAGCAGCAGGATCAGGACCAGCCACAACGCGAACTCCATGACTCGAACGTACCCACCGGGCGCGAGTCGTACCCGTTTGGCAAGCTCTTGGCCATGAGCTTTGCGACGCTGGCCGTGGTGGTGCTCTGCCTCGCCGCGGGCGGCGCGGTGGGCTGGTTGGCCGCGCGGGCGCGCGCGGCGGCCGACATCGCCCGCCTGGAGGCGACGCTCGCCGCCACCCAGGCCGGCGAGGGCCGGCTGGAGCAGTCCATGCGGGCGCTCAGCTACGAGGCCACCGCGCAGTCCCAGGAGGCGGTGGCCCGCGCGGTCGCGCCGCTGCACGACACGCTGCGCCGCTACGAGCAGCGGGTGGCGGAGCTGGAGCGGGACCGCGTCGACGCGTACGCCGAGCTGCGCGAGCAGGTCCGCGCGATGAGCACCGTCTCGGGCGAGCTGCGCACCGAGACCAAGCAGCTGGTCGCCGCGCTGCGCGCGCCGCAGGTGCGCGGCCGCTGGGGCGAGCACCAGCTCCGCCGGATCGTCGAGGCCGCCGGCATGCTGGAGCACTGCGACTTCAGCGAGCAGGTCACGGCCGCGACCGACCACCAGGGGGTACGCCCCGACCTGGTGGTGCGCCTGCACGGCGGCCGGACGGTGGTGGTGGACGCGAAGGCCCCGTTCGACGCGTACCTGACCGCGATGGAGGCGCGCGACGAGCGGGGGCGCGACACCCACCTGGACGCGCACGCCCGGCACCTGCGCGCGCACGTGGACGGCCTGGCCGCCAAGTCCTACTGGTCGGCGTTCGACCAGACGCCCGAGTTCGTGGTGCTGTTCGTGCCGGCCGACCCGTTCCTCGACGTGGCGTTGCAACGCGACCCGTCTCTGTTGGAGCACGCGTTCGCCCGCAACGTGGTGCTCGCCACGCCGGCCACGCTGGTGGCGCTGCTGCGCACGGTGGCCTACTCGTGGCGGCAGGAGGCGCTGGCGCGCAACGCGGCGACAGTCCACTCGCTGGCCCGCGAGCTGTACGGGCGCCTGTCCACGCTGGGCGATCACGTCGGCAAGCTCGGCAGTTCGCTGAGCGGGGCGGTGACTGCGTACAACCGGGCGGTGGGCTCGCTGGAGGCGCGGGTGCTCGTGAGCGCCCGCAAGCTGGCCGAGCTGGGCGTCTCCGACGACGAGCTGGCCGCGCCGGCGCAGGTCGAGCTGGCGCCGAGGCAGCCGCAGGCACCGGAGCTGCTGGGCGCGCCGTCCACATCGGCGGAGAGGTCGACGGACGTCGACGTCTAACACGCCGCACGTGATGACGTAGGCCGATTCTTGTCACGGACTGATCACAAACCCGGGCCGGGTAGTGACACATCTCGTCGTGACACGCAGGATCACCGTCACACGTGCCCTGCCCCTTGAGGGCCCTGTTCTCTGGAGGAAGAGAACGTTGAGTAAACCCCGCACGCGCAGCCGGCGACCGTCCGCCGCGCTTCTGGCCTCGGTCCTCGCGGCCGGCGCCCTGACCGTCGGAGGTGGCGCCGGCACCGCGAGCGCCGCCCCCGCCACCCCACCCTCGCAGCCGACCGCCGCGAAGGCACTGGGCGCACACGACGCCAAGCTGCTCGACGAGGCCGAGGCGAAGAACGCGCCCACCGTCACGATGATCATCGCGGCGAAGAAGGGCTCGGCCAAGAAGGTCGTGGACGGCCTGACCGGCCTGGGCGCCACCGTCAGCCAGCGGTACGACCAGATCGGCTACGTGCTGGCGAAGGTCCCCACCGCGAAGGCGCTCAAGGCCGCCACCCTGCCCGGTGTCGCCGCCGTCGACCTGGACGAGACCATCAAGCTCCCCGACCCGGCGCCCGAGGCGGCACCGAAGGGCGCGAAGACCGCCACCCAGGCCCAGGCGCTGGCCGGTCCGGGCGGTGACACCGGCGCGGTGAACCCGTACATGCCGACGAACGAGACCGGCGCGGAGGCCTTCAAGGCCGCGAACCCGCAGTGGGACGGCCGCGGCGTCACCATCGGCATCATGGACTCCGGTGTGGACCTCGACCAGCCGGCGCTCCAGACGACCACCACCGGCGAGCGCAAGATCGTCGACTGGGTCACCGCCACCGACCCGCTGGAGGACGCCTCCTGGCGGCCGATGCTGACCGACGTCAGCGGTCCGTCGTTCACCACCTCGCTGGGCACCTGGACGGCTCCGGCCGGCAACTACCGGTTCAACGTCTTCCGCGAGAACATCACCGCGAACAGCGACGCTCGGGGTGACCTCAACCGCGACGGCGACACCACCGACTTCTGGGGCGTGCTCTACAACCCCACCACCGGTGACGTCCGCGTCGACGCGAACCAGAACAACGACTTCACCGACGACGAGGTGATGCGGCCGTACAAGGAGAAGTTCCAGGTCGGCCACTTCGGCACTGACAACCCGGCCACCGACGTACGCGAGCAGATCCCGTTCGTGGTCGAGTACCGGCGCAACGTGGACACCGCCCCGGTCGGCGGCCCCGGCCTGGTCGACTACGTCAACATCGGCATCATCGAGAGCACCCACGGCACCCACGTCGCCGGCATCACCGCCGCCAACGACATGCTGGGCAACAGCGCCTTCGACGGCGCCGCCCCGGGCGCCAAGCTGGTCTCCGCCCGCGCCTGCTCGTGGGGCGGCGGCTGCACCGCGGCGGCGCTCACCACCGGCATGGCCGACCTGGTGATCAACCGCAAGGTCGACGTGGTGAACATGTCGATCGGCGGCCTGCCCGCGCTCAACGACGGCTCGAACGCCCGCGCGGTCCTCTACAACGACCTGATCAACACGTACGGCGTGCAGCTGTTCATCTCGGCCGGCAACTCCGGTCCGGGCGTGAACACGGTCGGCGACCCGTCGGTCGCCACCGACGTGGTGAGCGTCGCGGCGAGCATCAGCAAGGACACCTGGCTGGCCAACTACGGCTCGGTGGTCCGCAAGGACAACGCGCTGTTCAACTTCTCCTCGCGCGGCCCGCGTGAGGACGGCGGCTTCAAGCCGAACATCACCGCTCCCGGCTCGGCCATCTCCACCGCGCCGACCTGGCAGCCGGGCAACCCGGTGCCGGAGGCGGGCTACCCGCTGCCCCCGGGCTACCAGATGCTGAACGGCACCTCGATGGCCGCCCCGCAGGCCACCGGCGCCGCCGCGCTGCTGCTGTCGGCCGCCAAGGCGACCGGCAAGGGCGTCACCCCGGCCGCGCTGCGCCGGGCCGTCTACACCGCGGCCAAGCCGATCACCGGCGTCCCGACGTACGCGCAGGGCTACGGCATGTTCGACGTCCCCGGCGCGTGGAGCCTGCTCGCCAAGGGCGTGCCGACCCGCACCTACACCTCCGAGGCGCCGGTCTGCACCGAGCTGTCGCCGAACCTGACCCGCTACGACCGGGCCTCCGGCACGTTCGTGCCGAACCCGAACGTCGGCACCGGCCTCTACAACCGCTGCGCCGCCGACCGTGGTGGCCAGAAGGTCAAGGAGAGCCGCCACTACGAGGTGAAGCTGACCCGTACCAGCGGCCCGAACAAGGGCATCAAGCACGAGGTCGCCTTCCGCGGCAACGACGGCACCTACAGCGCCCCCAAGGTGGTGTGGCTGCCGCTGAACAAGACCGTCACGGTCAAGGTGAAGGCCAAGCCGATGACGGCCGGCGCGCACGGCGCCATCATGACCGTCGACGACCCGGCCACCAACGTCGTCGACTTCGAGGTCGCCACCGTCGTGATCGCCTCGAACCCGGTCGCCGCTCCGGCGTACTCCTTCTCGGCCGACGGCTCGGTGGAGCGCAACGGCTTCCGGTCGTACTTCGTGACGGTGCCGCCGGGTGCGGGCGCGCTCCAGGTCAACCTGTCCGGCATCGCCACCGGCTCGCAGACCCGGTTCATCGCCATCAACCCGTACGGCGTGCCGGTCGAGAGCACCGCCAGCACCGCCTGCTACACCAACTTCTCCGACGCCGCGGTCTGCAAGCCGCAGGAGCGGGACTACCAGAACCCGCTGCCGGGCGTCTGGGAGATCGAGGTGGAGGCGCGTCGCACCTCGCCGGCGCTGGACAACCCGTTCCGGCTCCAGGCCCGCGTGCAGGGCGTCAAGGTGGAGCCGGCCGTGGTCCAGCTCCCGTCGGTCACCGCGGGCACCCCGGCCCCGGTGAGCTGGAGCCTGACCAACACGTTCGGCCCGGTCCAGGTCACCGGCGTCGGCGGCCCGCTGGCCAGCGTCCGGACCGAGCGGCCGAGCATCACCGAGGGTGCCAGCCAGGAGTACGTGGTGGAGGTGCCCGCGGGCGCCACCTCGTTCACCGCCCGGATCGGCAACCCGTCCGACCTGAGCGCCGACCTGGACCTGACGGTCTTCCGCGGCACCACCCAGGTGGGGCAGTCGGCCGACGGTGACTCGGAGGAGGCGGTCACGCTGACCAACCCGGCGCCCGGCACCTACCGGGTCGTGGTCGACGGTTACTCGATGAGCGACCCGAGCACCGCGTACGACTACCGGGACTCGTTCGCGTCCCCGGCGCTGGGCACGCTCTCCGCGCCGTCCACGCCGCTGTCCCTGGCCAACGGCGCCACCGCCACCCTCACCGGTGCGGTGACCGCCCTGTCCACCCCGGCCGCCGGCCGGGAGCTGTACGGCGACCTGGCCGTGACCACCACCGAGGGCGCGGTCGTCGGCCGCGGTTCGGTCGAGGTCGTCTCGGTCAACTGATCCGCTGACACGACGGAGCCCCGTCCCCTCTCGCAGGGGGCGGGGCTCCTTCGTGTCGTCAGGCAGGGCGGGCGGACTCGACCACGAACGGGGTGCCCTGCTGGCAGGTGGTCATCATGCCCGGCTCGGGGCGGCCGGTGACCTCGACCCGGGCGCCGGCCTTGAGCACGTCACGCGGGCCGCCGACGAGCAGGTGGCCGTCGAGCAGGAGGCAGTTCGGCTCGACGCCGGCCTGCACGGTGCCGCTGATGACGGTGCCGCGGACACCCGGCGGGGTCGACGGGCCACCCTTCCAGGAGGGGTTCGGACGGCTCGGGCTGGTGCCGGGGTCGGGCTGGCTGGTCACGGGGGCGGCTCCCGTCGTACTCGGGCTCGGGCTCGGGCTGGAATCGGCGGACCCGTCGCCGGGTGCGGCGCAGGCGGTCAGCGCGAGGCCGGCGAGCAGTGCGACGAACACCGTACGAGGAGTCTTCATGGTCGGTTGGACGCGGCGGCCGGCGGATCCGTTCCCGGTCAGGCGCGGGCCGCGGCGGCGGCCTTCATGTCGCGCTTGAGTTCCTGCGGCAGCGAGAACGTCAGCCGCTCGTCGGCTGTGGTGATCTCCTCGACGTCGCCGAAGCCGCGCTCGGCCAGGTGCGCGAGCACCTGCTGGACCAGTTCGTCGGGCACGCTCGCGCCGGAGGTCACACCCACGGTCCGGGCCCCGGTCAGCCAGTCGTCCTCGATCTCGTGCGCGAAGTCGACCAGGTAGCCGGCGCGGGCCCCGGCGTCGAGCGCCACCTCGACCAGCCGGACCGAGTTCGAGGAGTTGCGCGAGCCGACCACGATCACCACGTCGCACTCGGGGGCGATCTCCTTGACCACGTGCTGGCGGTTGGAGGTGGCGTAGCAGATGTCGTCGCTGGGCGGCGACTGGAGCAGCGGCAGCCGCTTCTTGAGCCGGGCCACCGTCTCCAGCGTCTCGTCCACCGACAGCGTGGTCTGGGACAGCCAGACCACCTTCTCCGGGTCGCGCACGGTGACCTTGTCGACGCCGTCCGGGCCGTCGACGAGCTGGATGTGGGCGGGCGCCTCACCGGCGGTGCCGATGACCTCCTCGTGCCCCTCGTGGCCGATGAGCAGGATGTCGTAGTCCTGCGCGGCGAACCGCCGGGCCTCGTGGTGCACCTTCGTGACCAGCGGGCAGGTGGCGTCGATCGCCCGCAGCGAACGCTGCTTGGCCTGCTCGTAGACCTCGGGGGCGACGCCGTGGGCGGAGAAGATGACCGTGGCGCCCTCCGGCACCTCCTCGTTCTCCTCCACGAAGACCGCGCCCTGGGCCTCCAGCGTGCGCACCACGTGCTTGTTGTGCACGATCTGCTTGCGCACGTAGATCGGCGCGCCGTAGAGCTTCAGCGCCTCCTCGACGGTCTGCACCGCCCGGTCGACGCCCGCGCAGTAGCCGCGGGGGTTGGCCAGGAGCACGCGCTTGCCGGTCCGGGGAGTCGTCTCAGCGTCAGTCACCCGCCCATCGTACGTGCCGCTCTCCCGAGCGGCAGCGGCCGCGAGGCGCACGCGGGCGCTGTCGGCCCCGGGCCGTAGGGTGGGCGGGTGAGCGCGGGAGAGGACGGGCAGAGCAGGCCGGACGGGCAGAGCAGGCCGAACGGGCAGAGCATGGCGGACGGCCGGAGCACGCCGGACGAGCCGTGGCCGGTCCGGGTGGTCAGCCAGAAGGTCGGCGCCTGGATCGCCCGCCTGGGCTGGGTCTGGGTCGACGGCCAGGTGGCGCAGATCAGCCGCCGGCCCGGCGCGAGCACCGTCTTCCTCACGCTGCGCGACCCGTCGGCCGACCTCAGCCTCACCGTCACCACCAACCGCGACGTGCTGGACGCGGGCGCGCCGGAGTTGCGCGAGGGCGCCCGGGTGGTGCTGCACGCCAAGCCCGAGTTCTACGCCGCGCGGGGCACGCTCAGCCTGCGGGCCGACGAGATCCGCCAGGTCGGCCTCGGTGAGCTGCTGGCCCGGCTGGAGAAGCTCAAGAAGCTGCTCGCCGCCGAGGGCCTGTTCGACAGGGCCCGCAAGCGTCGGCTGCCGTTCCTGCCGGGCCGGGTCGGCCTGATCACCGGCCGCGCCTCGGCGGCCGAGCGGGACGTGCTGACCAACGCCCGCCGCCGATGGCCCGCTGTCGACTTCCGCACGATCAACGTGGCGGTGCAGGGGCCGAGCGCGGTGCCCGACCTCGTCGGCGCGCTCAAGGTGCTCGACGCCGACCCGGCCGTCGACGTGATCGTCGTCGCCCGGGGCGGCGGCGGCATCGAGGATCTGCTGCCCTTCTCCGACGAGGCGCTGTGCCGGGCGGTCTTCGCCTGCCGCACACCTGTGGTCAGCGCGATCGGCCACGAGACGGACGCGCCGCTGCTCGACTACGTGGCCGACGTGCGCGCCTCGACCCCGACCGACGCGGCGAAGCGCATCGTGCCGGACCTGACCGAGGAGGTCCGGCTGATCGGCCAGGCCCGGTCCCGGCTCGAACGGGCCGTTCGTCACCTGGTCGACCGGGAGCAGCACCGGATCGACCTGCTGCGCTCCCGCCCGGTGCTGGCCCGCCCGCAGGTGATGGTCGAGCAGCGGTCCGTGGAGGTGTCCGCGCTGCGCGACCGCGCCGGCCGGTCCCTGGAGCATCGGCTGCGCGGCGCCACCGACGACCTGCGGCACACGCTGGCCCGGCTGCGCGCGCTGTCCCCGGCGGCCACGCTGGAGCGCGGCTACGCGATCGTGCAGCGCGGCGACGGCCACGTCGTCCGCGCGGCCTCCGAGGTGGCAAAGGGCGATCCACTGCGGGTACGCCTCGCCGAGGGCGAGCTGACCGCCACCGTCGACGGCTGAGGGAAGAGAGACGATGACCGGGACGAAGCAGGACGAACAGCTCAGCTACGAGCAGGCCCGCGCCGAGCTGGCCTCGGTGGTGGAGAAGCTGGAGGCGGGCGGCACCTCGCTGGAGGAGTCGCTGGCCCTCTGGGAGCGCGGCGAGCAGCTCGCCGGGGTGTGCCAGCGCTGGCTGGACGGTGCCCGCGCCCGCATCGACGCCGCCCGGCAGCGTAGCGAGGACTGACGGTGGGGTTCGGCGCGATCGCCGAACCCCACCGCAGACCTCAGTTGAACAGGTTGTACAGCTCGGCGGGGGCCTCGACGACCTGGTCGGCCGGGGGCTTCTGGGCCGCCGACGCGTTGCCGTAGTCGGTGTAGGTGATCTTCAGATCCTGGGCGGCGCTCTGGCCGGCGGCCGGGATCTTGAGCACCATCTCGCTGAGCCGGCCCTGCGTGTCCACCTTGGCGGTGAACGGCACCGACTGGGCCTGCGCCCCGAGCGCGGTGATCACGGCCGGGTCGAGCGAACCCGCCTCGGCGGCCTTCGACACGTCGACTGTGCCCTCGTACGCACCCTCGCCGGTCTGCCGTACCTCGGTGATGCCCTGGGTGAGCACGGCGCTGCCGGCCGGGTCGAGCTTCTCGAAGTCGAAGCCCAGCGCCCGGTTGCCCTTGATCCGGTTCTGGTCGAGGTGGTGGTACTTGCCGGTGTTGAGGTTCTTCACGCCGGGGATCTGCGCCGCAGCGGTGCCGCCGAGTTCCAGCTTCACCCAGCTGTCCGGCTTGGCGTGGATGAGGTCCAGCTTCATCATCAGGTCCGACGACGGGTCGCCGATGGTCATCCGCATGTCGGCGCTCTGGCTCGGCTCGTGCACCTGCCCCTCGGCGGTGGAGCCAGCGCCGGTCATGGAGAACTTGAAGTTCCCCTCGCGGATCGCGTTCGTGGAGTCGAGCAGAGCCTGCTTGGCAGCGCTGCTGGACGCCGTGGCGCTCGGTGCGACGCTGCCGGAGGCGCTCGGGGTCGCGGAGGCGTCGGACGTCGTCCCGTTGCCGTTGCAGGCCGCCAGGCCGGGAATGAGCAGCGCCGCGGCGAACGCGGTGGCGCTGAAGCGTCGTATCTTCACGTCAACCTCTCCAGGTGGGTCGTCCGGGCTCGATGTCCCTTCTGTTCCCGGAAGCGGGGTTCCGCAATCCCGCGTCACCCGGAGGGAGGACGTCAGCGCAGCGACGTGGCGAGCTTGCGCAGCTCCGTCTCGCCCGCGTCACCCACGACGATCACCGTGCGGTTCGGCTCCAGCAGGACGAGCGCATGCTCGTTGCCGCGTGCGGTGTAGCGCTGCCAGCTCAGCCCGCCGGGCAGGTCGGCAGCGCCCTGCGGCTGCCCCTCGGTCAGCTCGGCCGGCAGCAGCTTCTCCGCCGGGACGTTGCTCTCCACGAGCTGCGCGCCCCGGCCCTCCGGGGTCACGTACCCGATCCGCAGCGTCGAGCCGTCCGCCTCGGTCCGGAAGCGGGCGTTGACCGTACGCCAGTCGTCGCCCAGCCCGGTCGGCTCGCTGACCGGGAAGACGTTCGCGGAGCGGGCCTGCTCCAGCGCGGGCGCCGGGTCGACGGTGACCGGCGAGTCGCCGCCGAGGAAGCCGCGGTAGAAGGCGAGCAGCAGCGCGATCGGGACCAGCAGGATCAGCAGGGACAGCGCCATGTCCTTCGGTGACCGCTCGGACCGGGCCTTCTCCTTGCCGGCGGGCGGCGCGGGGGTGTCCGCTACGGCGGCCGGCTCACCCCGGTCCGCGACGAGCGCGGGCTGACCCTCGGTCGGGGCCGGGCCGCCGTCCGGTCGGACCGGCGGCTGGCCCTCCGGCGGGGTGGCGTCGGTCGGTGTGCGGTCGGCAGGCTGTGCGGCTTCCACAGGGCCATTGTCGCAGCCCACCGGGGGACGTGATCCTGGCCTCCTCCGCCCCGCCGGGACGGCGAACCTGAGATCGTGTGAGGATCAGCGACAAAACCGGCGGCGGTGGCCGCCGGTCCCACCCCGCAACGTCGCGAGGAGGCCGCCATGACAACCACCAGGACGCGGACGCCCCAGGATCTCGACCGCAACCTCGCCCTCGATCTGGTCCGGGTCACCGAGGCCGCGGCGATGGCCGCCGGCCGCTGGGTCGGCCGGGGCGACAAGGAAGGCGGCGACGGCGCAGCGGTCGACGCCATGCGAAAGCTGATCAACTCGATCCCCATGCGCGGTGTCGTGGTGATCGGCGAGGGCGAGAAGGACAACGCCCCGATGCTGTTCAACGGCGAGGAGGTCGGCGACGGGACCGGCCCCGAGGTGGACGTGGCGGTCGACCCGATCGACGGCACCACGCTGATGAGCAAGGGCATGCCGAACGCGCTGGCGGTGCTCGCGGTGGCCGAGCGCGGCGCGATGTTCGACCCGAGCGCGGTCTTCTACATGGAGAAGCTGGCGGTCGGCCCGATGTACGCCGACGTGGTGGACATCAACGCCGGGGTGGCCGAGAACATCAACCGGATCGCCAAGGTCAAGGGCACCGACGCCGCCGAGGTGACGGTGTGCGTGCTGGACCGGTCGCGCCACGACGACCTGGTCAAGCAGATCCGGCGTACCGGCGCCGGGATCCGGTTCATCTCCGACGGCGACATCGCGGGCGCCATCGCGGCGGCTCGCGGCGAGTCGGACGTGGACGTGCTGATGGGCATCGGCGGCACCCCGGAGGGCATCACCGCCGCCTGCGCGCTCAAGTGCATGGGCGGCATGATGCAGGCCAAGCTCTGGCCGAAGGACTCCGACGAGCGCCGCAAGGCGCTGGACGCCGGGCACGACCTGGACCGGGTGCTCTTCACCGACGACCTGGTCACCGGCGACAACTGCTTCTTCGTGGCCACCGGCGTCACCTCCGGCGACCTGCTGCGCGGCGTGCGGTACCGCTCCGGCGGCGCGTACACCCAGTCGATCGTGATGCGTTCCAAGAGCGGCACGATCCGGGTGATCGACTCGTACCACCGGCTGGAGAAGCTCGCCCTCTACTCGGCCGTCGACTTCGACGGTCGTCCGCTGGCCGAGCAGGAGTGAGCAGAGCCGGGACGGCGGCACCACCGGCACCGCCGACGCTGTCGACCGGGCGACGTGTCGCCGGTGTCGGGTTGGCCACCGCCTCGGGCGTGATGGTCGCCGTCCAGTCCCGGATCAACGGGGAGCTGGGCGTACGCCTGGCCGACGGGATCGCCGCCGCGGTGGTCTCGTTCGGCGTTGGTCTGCTGATCCTGCTGGTGCTGGTCCCCGCCACCCCCGGTGGCCGGCGGGGACTGGCCGCCCTGCGCGGTGCGCTGCGCGCCGGCACGCTGCGACCGTGGCAGTGCCTGGGCGGCGTGTGCGGCGCGTTCCTGGTGGCGACGCAGGGGCTGACCATCGGCGCGCTCGGCGTGGCGGTCTTCACCGTCGCGGTGGTGGCCGGGCAGTCCGGCAGCAGCCTGCTCGTCGACCGGGCCGGCATCGGCCCGAGCGGCCGGCAGCCGGTCACCCCGAACCGGCTGATCGGCGCAGTGCTCACAGTGCTCGCCGTCCTGCTGGCGGTGGGCGACCGCCTCGGCGACCCGCAGGCGCTGGCGCTGGCCCTGCTGCCGCTGGCGGCGGGGGTGGGCATCGCCTGGCAGCAGGCGGTCAACGGGCGGGTCCGGGCGGCGGCGGGCAGCGCCATGACCGCCACGCTCGTGAACTTCACAGTCGGCACGGCGGCGCTGCTCGTGACCTTCGCGGCGGACCTGGCGGTACGCGGGCGACCGGCCGGGGCGTTCCCGGACGAGCCGTGGCTCTACCTCGGCGGCCCGCTCGGGATCGTGTTCATCGCGCTGGCCGCCGCCCTCGTCCGGTTCACCGGGGTGCTGCTGCTCGGCCTGGCCACGATCGCCGGGCAGATCGTCGGCGCGGTGCTGCTGGACCTGGTGCTGCCGACCGCCGCCTCGCATCCGGGGCTGGACACGCTGCTCGGAGCGGCGCTGACCATGGTTGCCGTGCTCGTCGCCGCCTTCGGCCCGACCCGCCGCGCCTAACGGGCGGCGGCGGGCGCGGCGGCGCGCAGGCCGGTGACCATCTCGTCGAGGACCCGGTCCAGCGGCGTCCCCTCGATCCCGAACGTCTCGCTCGCGGCGGAGGAGTCCATCACGAACGGGCCGGCGAACTGGTGCGCGGTCTCCCGCATCTCCCGGGCGAACGGGTCGGCCAGGCCACCGAGCCAGAGCACCGGGTAGGGCATCCGGGTCAGCCGGGGCGTCGGCGCCCCGGCCCGCTCCGCCGCCCGTTCGGCGACCGTCCGCATGGACACCGGGGGCGCGCTGGGCACGTGCCAGGCCCGTCCCCAGGCCCGCGGATCGGTGGCGGCGGCGGCGAGGGTACGGGCGACGTCTCCCAGGTACGTCCAGGTGTGCGGCGCGTCCCAGGCGACCGGCAGGAAGACCCGCTGCCCGGCGAGCACCTTGGGCAGCACCATCATGGGCAGCGACTTGCCACCGAGGCCGATGTAGTCGGAGCCGCGCACCTCGGTGATCCGGGCCCGGCCGGCGCGGTGGGCGGCCAGGGCGTCGGCCCACATCCGGTTGCGGACCCGGCCCTTGACGCCGGTGGCGGCGAGCGGGGTCGCCTCGGTCATCGGGGCGTCTACCGGGCCGTACCCGTAGAGGTTGCCGACCGTGGCGAGCACGGCGCCGCTGCGCTCGGCGGCGGTGAGCAGGGCGGCTGCGAGCGGCGGCCAGTCCCTCTGCCAGGTGTGGTACTCGGGGTTGGCGCAGTTGTAGAGCGCGGCCGCACCCTCGCTGAGGGCGGCGAGCCGGTCCGCGTCGGCGGCGTCGGCGGCCACCCGCTCGATCGCCTGGTGCTCGGGGCCGGTGCCACGCCGGGTGACCACCCGCACCCGCTCGCCGCGTTCGGCGAGGAGGCGGGCGGTGGCGGTGCCGACGGGGCCGGCGCCGACGATCACGTGCAGTGCCATGACAGGTCCACCTTCACAGAAGCAGTCGTCCGAATCGAGAGCAGCGCTCTCGCAATGGAGCATGACTCATGCTAGTGGGCCGCGTCAAGAGCAGTGCTCTCTCTTTTGATTGCTGCTCTCATCCGTGGCAGAGTGGGGACATGGTCGCTCCCTCGCTCCGCGCCCGGGTCCGCGCCGGGATGATCGAAGAGATCAAGACGGTCGCCCGCCGCCACCTGGACACCGACGGCGCGAACCTCTCGCTGCGCGCGGTGGCCCGGGACCTCGGCATGGTCTCCTCGGCGATCTACCGCTACTTCCCCAGCCGCGACGACCTGCTCACCGCGCTGATCCTGGAGGCGTACGACGCGCTCGGCGACGCGGTGGAGGCGGCCGACGCCGCCGCCGACCAGGCCGACCTGCGCGGGCGCTGGCTCGCCGCCTGCCGGGCCGCGCGCACGTGGGCGCTGGCCCACCCCGCCGAGTACGCGCTGCTCTACGGCAGCCCGGTGCCCGGGTACGCGGCACCTGACGACACGGTCGCGCCGGCCCAGCGCCCCCCGGTGACCCTGGTCGGCATCCTGCGCGACGGGCTGGCCTCCGGCCGGCTCGCCCCACCCGACGAGGAGTTGCCCGAGCCGCTGCGCGGCGACGTGGCCGAACTGGTCGGGCTGCTCGGTATGGACGTGCCGCCCGCGCTGCTGGCGCGCGGCATGGCCGGCTGGACCCAGCTGTTCGGGCTGATCAGCTTCGAGCTGTTCGGCCGGATCAACCGGGCGCTGCCGCACCGCGACGAGTACTTCGACCACCAGATCGGCCTGATGGCGGACCTGGTCGGCCTGCCCTGACGCCGATCGGCGTCAGGTGCCGTCGGATGAGTGACCGGGGAACAGGTGCGCGGTCGGGTCGATGACGACAGCCGCGTTGTTGACGGCGGTGGCGGCCTCACCGAAGCCGGTGGCGATCAGGCGGACCTTGCCCGGGTACTCGGTGATGTCCCCGGCCGCGAACACCCGGGGCAGGTTGGTGGCCATCGCGCTGTCCACCAGGATGTGCCGCCGGTCGAGGTTCAGCCCCCACTCGGCGAGCGGGCCGAGGTCGGCGGTGAAGCCGAGCGCGGCCACCACCGTGTCCACCGGCAGTGTCTCCACCTCGCCGCCGCGTACGGTCAGCTCGGCGCCGGTGACCGTCTCCTCGCCGTACAGCCGGCTCACCTCGGCGTTGACCACGATCCGCACCGGCAGCGCGCGGACGCGCTCGATGGTGGCGGCGTGCGCCCGGAAGCGGTCCCGCCGGTGCACCAGCGTCACCGACCGGGCCAGCGGCGCGAGCGTGGCCGCCCAGTCGAACGCCGAGTCGCCGCCGCCGACGATGAGCACGTGCCGGTCGGTCAGCTCGGCCGGCTGCGGCACGAAGTAGACGATCCCGCCGCCGGTGAAGCTCTCCGCGACCGGCAGCGGCCGGGGCGTGAAGCTGCCGAGCCCGCCGGTGACCAGCACCGCGCCGCAGCTGAGCTGCTCACCGCCGGCGAGGCCGAGCACCGGCCGGCCGTCGAGGTAGGACAGCTTCTCCGCGCGTACGCCGAGCCGGTAGTCGGGGTGGAACGGCGCGGCCTGGGCGACCAGGTTCGTGACCAGCTCGCGGCCCTTGATCGCGGGGAAGCCGGCGACGTCGAGGATCAGCTTCTCCGGGTACATGGCGGTGACCTGGCCACCCGGCTCGGGCAGCGCGTCGATCACCGACACGGAGAGTCCACGGAAACCGGCGTAGTAGGCGGCGAAGAGCCCGGCGGGACCGGCCCCGATCACGGCGACATCGACCTCGCGCATGGCGTACCGTCACTTTCCGCTTCGGGATGAACCCGTGCTGATGCGGAAACGGTAGGCGGGTGGGTGGTCGCGGGCAAGCACGTCCCGCGGTTCGATCAACGCGCCGTCAGGGCAGCGTCATCCTCGGTGAGCCGAGGCGGTCGGACTCGCCGGTGTCGTTGCGGCGGCGGAACAGGATCGCCGCGATCACGCCGCCGAGCAGCCCGAACAGGTGGCCCTGCCAGGAGATGCGCTCGTCGGTCGGCAGGATGCCGAGCAGTTGCCAGCCGTAGAGCAACCCGACCAGCAGGCCGACGGCGAAGTTCCACCAGCTCCGCTCCACCACGCCCCGGGTGAGCAGGATGCCGAGATAGCCGAAGATCACGCCGCTGGCGCCGACCACGACCGAGTTGGGTGAGCCGGTGAACCAGACACCCAGGCCGCTGACCAGGATGATCACGGCGGTGGACCAGAGGAACCGGCGGGTGCCCGCGGCGAGCACGAACGTGCCGAGCAGGATCAGCGGGATGCTGTTGCTGTAGAGGTGGTTCCAGCCGGCGTGCAGGAACGGCGAGAAGAAGACGCCGTCCAGGCCCTGCAGCCGCTGCGGGATGATCCCGGCGGTGTAGTCCAGCCCGAGTCGCAGCCCGACGTCGAGCGCCTCGATGAGGAACAGCACCGGCACGACCGCACACATGGCGACGAAGGCCCGGCCCAGCGCCGCGTAGAACGCGTCGGTGCCGAACCGGTAGGGGTCGCCGCTGGGGCCGCCGTGCCAGGTCACCTACCAAGAGCTATCAGCAAAAGCGGCGGGCCGCCAGTCGGGCGGCGGCACGACGGCGGCGGGACACCCGGCTCTGTCCGCGTGTCCCGCCGTCGTGGTGATGTCAGTACCAGCCCGAACTCTGCGACTTCTGCCACGCGCCGCAGGGGTTGTCGTACCGGCCCTCGATGTAGCCGAGACCCCACTTGATCTGGGTCGCCGGGTTGGTCTTCCAGTCGTCGGCGACCGAGGCCATCTTGCTGCCGGGCAGGGCCTGCGGGATCCCGTATGCCCCGGAGGACTTGTTCTCCGCCTTCGCGTTCCAGCCGCTCTCCTTGGTCCAGAGCTTGTCCAGACACGGGAACTGGTCGATGCCGAAGCCCTCGTCGAGCATGATGGCGCAACCGATCTTCCGGTTGCCGCTGTACTCGGCGCAGGAGGACGGGATCGGGCCGTCGTACGGCTTGACCTTCGCCTCCTTCTCCGCCTCCTCGGCGGCGGCCCGCTCCTTCTTGCGGGTGGCGGCGGCCGCCTCGGCCTTCTTGGCCCGCTCGGCGGCCTCCTTCGCCGCCGCGGCGGCACGCAGCTTCGCCTGGTACTCGGCGGCACGCTGCCGGGACGAGTCCACGCGGTGGTCGGACAGCCGGTCGCGCTGGTACGCGTGCTCCGCCTGGTCGACCTCCAGACCGACCTGCGCGGTCAGGCCCTGCTGCTGGGTCTGTCGATCCTCACCCAGATAGAAGCCGCCGGCGGCGCCCACGGAGAGCAGCGCGACAGCGGCCGTACGGGCGCCGAACCGGCTCCACAGCCGACTCACGAAGTTTCCCTTCGTCGGGGGCAGGGACACGGCACGCGCATGTCCGGGTCGGGTCACGCCGGTGCCGTGAGCGCACCGGTACCGGTGTGACTCCGGGCCGTGTCCGGCTCCCGAGTGGTAGGTGACGCTCGATGGACACCATTGCGCACAGTGAGGCCGGTGGGAAATGGCCGGGCCCAAAAGTGATCTGCGTCACCCCGAAAATTCGGACAAAGTAGGACGAAAGGCGCGGTCAGCCGGGGATGTCTTCCAGCAGATCGGTGACCATGGCGGCGATCGGAGATCGCTCCGATCGGCTGAGCGTGACGTGCGCGAAGAGGGGATGCCCCTTCAGCGCCTCGATCACCGCCGTCACCCCGTCGTGCCGGCCGACCCGCAGATTGTCCCGCTGGGCCACGTCGTGGGTGAGCACCACCCGCGACCCCTGGCCGATGCGCGACAGCACGGTGAGGAGTACGCCCCGCTCCAGCGACTGCGCCTCGTCCACGATGACGAACGCGTCGTGCAGGCTCCGGCCGCGGATGTGGGTCAGTGGCAGTACCTCCAGCAGCCCGCGCGAGGTGACCTCCTCCAGCACGTTCTCGTGCACCACCGAGCCGAGCGTGTCGAAGACGGCCTGCGCCCAGGGCGACATCTTCTCCGACTCCGACCCGGGCAGGTAGCCGAGTTCCTGGCCGCCGACCGCGTACAGGGGACGGAACACGATCACCTTCTTGTGCCGGCGCCGCTCCATCACCGCCTCCAGACCGGCGCAGAGCGCCAGCGCGGACTTGCCGGTGCCGGCCCGCCCGCCCAGCGACACGATGCCGATGGACTCGTCCAGCAGCAGGTCGAGCGCGACCCGCTGCTCCGCCGAGCGCCCGTGCACGCCGAACGCCTCCCGGTCGCCCCGGACCAGCCGGACCGTCTTGTCCGGCAGCACCCGGCCCAGCGCCGAGCCCCGCCCCGAGTGCAGCACCAGGCCGGTGTGGCAGGGCAGACCCGCCGCGGCGTCGACGTCGAGCGTCTCGCCCGCGTACAGCCGGCCGATCTCCTCCTCGGCCAGGTCCAGCTCGGCCATCCCGGTCCAGGTCGGGTCGCTGGCCTGACCGTGCCGGTACTCGTCGGCGCGCAGACCCACCGAGGCCGCCTTCACCCGCAGCGGCATGTCCTTGCTGACGAGCGTGACCTCACGCCCCTCGGCGGCCAGGTTGAGCGCCACGGACAGGATGCGGGCGTCGTTCGACTCGTTGCGGAAGCCGGGTGGCAGCACCCCGTCGTCGGTGTGGTTCAGCTCCACCCGCAGCGTGCCGCCCTGGTCGTTGGCGGGCACCGGACGATCCAGCCGGCCGTGCCGCACGCGCAGCTCGTCCAGCATGCGCAGCGACTGGCGGGCGAACCAGCCCAGCTCGGGATGGTGGCGCTTGCCCTCCAGCTCGGAGATCACCACCAGCGGCAGCACGACCTCGTGCTCGGCGAAGCGGTGGAACGCCGCCGGGTCGGACAGCAGGACCGAGGTGTCCAGGACGAAGGCCGGGCCTGCTGGTCGGGGCTCCTCGGCCTCCGCGGCGGCGGCGCGGCGGCTGCGGGTGGTCCGGCGGGTCGGGGCGGTCGAGGCCGGGGTCTGCTCGGCTCCGGCGGGGGTACGGCGAGTGGTCACAGGCCTGCTCCGCGGATGGGCACCCGGCCACCCGAGTTCCGCCTCTTCCGGTGCCCGGAGGACACGGGGTCGGATGCGGGCCCCGTGCGCGAGGACGCAGGTCCGGGCTGTCCGGCTGGCCCGGGAAAACCCCGTGCCATGCCTAGACGCTAATCGCCGCGGGGCCGCTGGGCTAGAGGTGCGCGTGGATCATCGCGTGGTCTTCGCGGGACGTACACCTGTTCGGGTGACGGGCGGACCGGAACCGGCCGGGATGCATGCCCCCTGCGCGCACCCCGGCCGGTCGTCCACTGCGCGCCGCGACGCGGCGCGGGCCTCAGCCCTGGCGGCGCACCAGCGTGCCGGCCCGCGGTCCGGCGCCGGCCGCGCCGAACGACGACCCGGTGTACGTGGTGCCCACCCGGCCGACGGCGCCGAGCTGGGCGGTGGCGGTGACGCGTACGGCCGGGGCCGAGCCGGGCCGGGCGGCGACCGCCGCGGGTACCGAGGTGCCGGCGAACGGTGCGGTCGAGCGCCCGGCGGAGGTCACCACAGTCGGGCCGGGACCGGACAGCGCCGAGGCGATGGCCGCCTGGGCGTCGCGCCGACGGCGGTTCCAGGCGCCCCGGTCGCCGTCGAAGTAGCCCTGGCGGTAACCGAACCGGTAACCGATGCGGTAGCTGAGCTGGCCGTGCAGGCGGCCGGCCGCGTAGCAGGTGGAGCCGAGCACGAGGACGAGCACCACGGCGAGAAAGGGGGTCATCGCTCGTCCGTCCCGGGCAGCGGGTCGACGACCAGCAGCCGCTCCAGGTCGTCGGTGCTGACCTCCTCGACCAGCTCGACGCTGATCCGGCATCCGTCGAGGATCACCTCGGCCACCGACGCCCGGCGGATCTCCCCACCGGAGTCGTAGACCCGCACGCTCAGCTCGGGGCAGCCGAGGTGGGTCCGCCAGGCGTCCCACTCCCCCCGGTCACCGACGCTGAGTGAGAGGTACCGGCACCCGCGGGCGAGATAGAGACGCCAGGGGGCGCTCAGCCCGGCTGACACTCCGTCCGCGATCAGCCCGAAGGCCTGGGCGCGGGTCGCGAGCTCGGTCACGAGACCCCCTCGGCACCCGCGGAGTGACGCATGTGAGCACTCGTCGTCTCAAGCACGTGACACACCGTAAGTTGTCTCATGAGCGTGACAGTATCAGCTTTTCAGCCCTTTGCCGCCGTACTGGCGTCCATCTATTCTGCCCGGGTGACACCCCTCAGGAGCAGCACTGAATCGTTTACCGGAAATCCCCGATCGTCGTCACGTCGGCGTGACAGCAGCGTGCCGAGCCGCCCCCTCGGGACCGACTGGCCGTACCGTCACGGGGTGACCGAGACGACCAACGCACGGAAGATCGCGTTCGCCACCTTCGTCCGGCGCGCGCTCGACGACGCCCGCGCGCTAAGGGCCTGGAGCGGCACCGAGGTCTCCCGGCGCACCGGCGTCTCCCGCCAGACCATCAACCGATGGGTACGCGGCGACTGGGCCAGCGACCCGGAGGCGGAGCGGGTGGTCGCCTTCTGCGAAGGACTGGGGCTCGATCCGGCCGCCGCGTTCACAGCGCTCGGCTGGGACCGGACCGCCGGGCCGCGTACCGCGCCGGCCCCGCCCCCGATGGACCCGGACGTGGAGGCGCTGCTGCGCCGGCTGGTCGACCCGAACGTGTCCGACGCGGAGAAGTTCCACATTCGGGAAACCATTCGGTACCTCGCATATCGCCCGACTCTGCCGGGTGCTGTCCGAAATAGGGGTAAACAAGCCGGGTAGTTCCTCAGATGGCGAAAGAACGGAAGGTCGGACCCGATCGTTTCGCCGCGGGGACGGAACGGACCCGCTAGCGTCCACGTTTGTACTGCTAGGGGCTCGTCATCGGCGGGGGGACGGGACACAGCCGAACCCAGCCCTGCGGGACAGAAGGAGGGGTCTGTCCATGACCCTGAAATGGTTGGCAGTCGTGGTCGCGGTGGTGTCGCTGACATCGTGCGTGACCGGCAACGTGGTGGTCGGCGTACTGGACGGCGGGCAGCTTCCCCTGGTCGTCAACCTCTTCGCGCTCACCACAGCCGGCACCGCGGTGATCCTCGCCGTCGTCGCCGAGCTGCACGATCGGCTCAACGACCGGGTCAGCGCGCTCACCGAGTTCCTGGTGGCGCGGCTCAACGAGATCGAGGCGCACACCGGCGACCGCAACACCGGCTTCGTGGAGGGCTACCTGCTCAGCCACGGGCAGGACGCCGCTGTGGTGCCGTTCGGTCGCCGGGGACGAGGAGCCGCCGAACGCTGATCCCACGTCGTTCCGACGTCATATCTCGGCCACGAATACGCCGCCCGGCGCGGGGTACGCTGACGCGCGTGCCGCCGTTGAATCTGGGCAACCAGCAGCCGAAGACCCCGTTGAACGCGGAGCACGCCTGGCGTGCGACCGCCGCCCGCGCGGGTGACGTCGTCCTCTTCTTCGACTTCGACGGCACCCTGGCGCCCGTCGACGACGATCCCACGGCCGTACGGCCGGCGCCAAACGTGCTCGGCGCGCTGGAGGCGCTCGCCCCGCACGTGCGCCGGATCGCCATCGTCTCCGCCCGCCCGGTGGACTTCCTCCGCGACCACCTCGGCGGCCTCGCCGGCATCGACCTGTACGGGCTCTACGGCCTGGAGCACAGCCACTCCGGCGGCGAGACGGTCACCGAGCCGGCCGCCCTGCCGTGGGTGCCGACCATGTCCGAGCTGGCCGAGCAGGCCCGCGCCGAGTTGCCGCCCGGGGCGCTCGTCGAGTTCAAGCGGCTCTCCGTCGCGCTGCACTGGCGTACCGCCCCGCAACTCGGCGACCTGGTGCAGGAGTGGGGTCGTACCCAGGCCCAGCGGCTTGGCCTGCGCGCCCAGCCGGGCCGGATGGTGCTGGAACTCAAGCCCCCCGTCGACCGGGACAAGGGCATGGTGATCGGCGAGACGGTCCGGGACGCCGGTGGCGCCTGGTACTTCGGCGACGACGTCTCCGACATCAAGGCGTTCGCCGCGCTGCGCGCCCGCGCCGCCGCCGATCCCGACTTCCTCGGTGTCTGCGTCGCGGTCGCCAACCCGGAGACCGGTCACGAGGTAGCCGACGCCGCCGACCTGACCCTGGACTCCCCGGCGGCCCTGGCCGACTTCCTCACCGCCGCCCTCCCCCACCTCCGCTGACCTCCCCGCCGCGCCCGCCGCCGCGCCCTCCTCGTCGATCTTGCACTTACTGCCCCGACAAGAGCGGCAAAAGGCACGCCGCAGGGGCCGAAACTGCAAGATCGCGGGGCGGGGGTCAGGGGTGGCGGGCGGTCAGGTGCCGAAGCGGCGCTGGCGGGTGGCGTAGGAGCGCAGGGCCCGCAAGAAGTCGACCTTGCGGAAGTCGGGCCAGTTCAGCTCGCAGAAGTAGAACTCCGAGTGCGCGCTCTGCCAGAGCATGAAGCCGGAGAGCCGCTGCTCGCCGCTGGTCCGGATGATCAGATCCGGGTCCGGCAGCCCCTTCGTGTAGAGGTGCTCGGAGATGTGGTCGACGTCGAGCGAGGTGGCCAGTTCCTCGATCGTGCCGCCGTTGGCCGCGTGCTCCAGCAGCAGCGAGCGAACCGCGTCGGCGATCTCGCGCCGCCCGCCGTACCCGACCGCGATGTTGACCTGAGCCCCGCCGTCGCGGTCGCGGGTGCGTTCCTCGGCGGCCTTGAGCGCGGCGGCGTGCTGCGCCGGCAGCACGTCGAGCGCGCCGACCATCCGCAGCCGCCAGGGGTTGCCCTCCTCGGCCAGCTCGGTGGTGAGGTCCTCGATGATCTGGAGCAGCGGGTCCAGTTCGGCGGCCGGGCGGGAGAGGTTGTCGGTGGAGAGCAGCCAGAGCGTGACGTGCCCGACGCCGGCCGCGTCGCACCAGCGGAGCAGCTCCTTGATCCGTTCGGCGCCCATCCGGTGGCCGTCGTTCGGGTCGACGAAGCCCATCTCCCGGGCCCATCTGCGGTTGCCGTCGCACATCACGCCGACGTGGGCGGGTACGGGCTTGCCCGCGAGCTTCGCCGTCAGCCGGCGCTCGTACACGGAGTAGAGGAGTTTCCGCAGAGTCATCACCTTGCAGGGTAGCGACCCGCGAGAGAGATCAGTGTCTCGGTGGCATATCACCTGACGGTGAACCGGTCCGGCGCGGTCGCGGCAGGTCCGCCCCGATCGCCATCAGGGTGCGCGCGTCCAGCCGGCCGTCGCCGAGGCCCAGCTCCACCACTGTGCGGTAGACACGCTCGTCCCGCCCGGCCGCGCCCACTGCCGCGTCGACCACCCGGCGCCGCCGGGCCAGCCACGCCGCCACCGAGCTGTGCCGCAGGTGGGTGCCGAGCCGGGCGCGCAGCGCGGCGGCGTACGCCCGGGCTGCCTCGGCGGGAGAGCCGGCCGCCGCAGCGCCGGCCAGCGCGCCGGAGCGCAGCGCGTAGAAGATGCCCTCGCCGGTGAACGGGTTGATCAGCGACAGCGCGTCCCCGGCCAGCAGCACCCTCCCCCGGCCGGGTGCCGGGCGGTGGGTGGACAGCGGCAGGTGGTGCGCCCGCAGGCCGGTCACAGTCGCCGGGTCGACGTCCGGGAGCAGCGCGGCCATCCGGTCCAGCAGGTGCGCGCGGGTCAGCGGTTCGCCGCGCAGCACCTCCCCGTACCCGACGTTCGCGCGCCCGTCACCGATCGGGAAGGCCCAGGCGTACGCGGGCCAGCGCGCCGCCGAGGTGACGATGAGTTGTTCGGGCGGCCCGGCCGGCGCGGGCGCGTAGCCCCGGATGGCCAGCGCCAGGTGCCGGTCCGGGTTGACCGGGTGGCCGAGCGCACGCCGTACCACCGATCCGGCGCCGTCCGCGCCGACCACCGCCCGCGCGGCCAGCTCTCCGTCGAGCAGCACCCGGTCGGCGGCGATCTCCACCCGGCGTACGGTGTGCCGCCGCAACTCCGCGCCCGCGGCCACCGCCGCCGCGACCAGGCGTGCGTCGAACACCTCGCGGGGCACCGTGTACGCGGGCCGGGGCAGCGTCCTCGCGACGGTGCCGCCGCCGGGGCCGACCAGGCGCAGCGCGGGCAACGGCGCATAGCCGTCGACGGCTCCGGTCACGCCCAGCTCGGCGAGCACGTCCAGCGCGTGCGCGGCGATGCCGTCCCCGCACGCCTTGTCGCGGGGGAAGTCGGAGCGGTCGAGCAGCAGCACCCGCGCTGCCCCGGCACGCCGCGCGCCGAGCGCGGCGGCCGCTCCGGCCGGCCCCGCCCCCACCACAACGACGTCCCACACCCCCTCATCCTGCCCCGCCGCGCCCCGCCACGGGCGACGATCATGAGCTTGACGGCATCAACGGAGATCGAAATCGCCGCCAACTTCATGATCGACGAGGTGGGGTGAGGGTGGGGGTTCGGGTGGCGCGGTGCAGGGACCAGAGAGTCAGGGCGGCGGCGGTGACCAAGGGGGCGCCGTCTCGGATCAGGCCGTCGGTGCCGAGCAGCCACCAGCACAGCGGCAGGTCGATCGCGAGTACGCCGAGGGTGACGGCCACCAGGGCCTTCCGCGCCCACGCCTTGTCGCGCAGCAGGAACGCGGTGCAGAACAGCACGGCGTAGCTGGCCGCTATGCCCGCGCCGAACCAGAGGATCACTGCCGGTACGGCGGCCAGCCGCCCGTCCAGCACGGCACCCGTCGCGACGAGCGCCGGCACCAGCATCAGCGGGCTGTAGGTGAACGCCGCGACCCGGGCGGTGAGCAGCCAGCCGTTCGCCTGCGGGCGCTTCGGCGCCATCTCCCGCCAGGCGATCGTCCCGCCCTCGACGACCAGGCCCTTACGGTGCCGGACCAGGTGCGCGCGGATCGCTTCGGAGCGGTAGAGCAGCACCACCACGGCGACGCAGAGCGCGGTGAGCACGGCGAACCCGACCAGGCCGGGCAGCGCGGGCACCCCCTGCCGGGGCACGATCAGCCGCCCTACCGCGAAGATCGTGGTCACCGCCAGGATCAGCCCGAACGGCCGGGCACCCACGCGGCCCTTGTTCACGTGCCCGATCAGCAGCAGGAAGCCGAGCGACCGGAGCATCGCCCAGCCGGTGCGTACGGCCAGGCCGAACTCCTGCTCCGGGGCGTACCAGTAGTTGAGCAGCTCGACCACGACGGTGGCCGCCGCGGTCACGGCGAGCAGCGTGGTGAGCGCCCGGACGGCGGACGGCCGCCGGACCTCGACAGGTTCAGCGGCCGTCCTCATGGCATCCGATGTTGCCCGGCAGGGGCAACGGGCACACCTGTTACTTCTGCGGCTCCGCGTCCAGCCGGGCGCGCAGCGCGTCCAGCTCGGCCCAGAGCACGCCGGGGAGCTTGTCCCCGAACTTCTCGAACCACTCGGTGACCAGCGGCAGCTCGTTGCGCCACTCGTCCGCGTCGACCTTCAGCGCGATCCGGACGTCCTCCGGGGTCATGTCCAGACCCTCGACGTCGAGCGCGTCCTGCGCCGGGACCATGCCGATCGGCGTCTCCACGGCCTCGGCCCGGCCCTCCAGCCGCTCGATGACCCACTTGAGCACGCGGGAGTTCTCGCCGAAGCCCGGCCAGAGGAAGTTGCCCTCGGCGTCCTTGCGGAACCAGTTCACGTAGTAGATCTTCGGCAGCTTGGACTCGTCGCCGTCCGCGCCCTTGCCCATCTCGATCCAGTGCCGGAAGTAGTCGCCGGCGTTGTAGCCGATGAACGGCAGCATGGCCATCGGGTCGCGGCGGACCACGCCGACCGCGCCGGAGGCGGCGGCGGTCGTCTCCGAGGAGAGCGTGGCGCCCATGTAGACGCCGTGCACCCAGTCGCGGGCCTCGGTGACCAGCGGGATGGTGTCGCGGCGACGGCCACCGAACAGGATCGCGTCGATCGGCACGCCGTTCGGGTCGTAGTAGTCGTCGGCCAGGATCGGGCACTGCGTGATCGGCGTGCAGAAACGGCTGTTCGCGTGCGAGGAGAGGTTCTCGCTCTCCGGCGTCCAGTCGTTGCCCTTCCAGTCGATCAGGTGCGCCGGCGGCTCACCCATGCCCTCCCACCAGATGTCGCCGTCGTCGGTGAGCGCCACGTTGGTGAAGATGGAGTTGCCCCGGTCCAGCGTCCGCATGGCGTTGGCGTTGGTCTTCCAGTCGGTGCCGGGAGCGACGCCGAACAGGCCGTACTCGGGGTTGATCGCGTAGAGGCGGCCGTCCGCGCCGAACCGCATCCAGGCGATGTCGTCACCGATGGTCTCGACCTTCCAGCCCGGGATGGTCGGCTCCAGCATGGCGAGGTTGGTCTTGCCGCACGCAGACGGGAAGGCGCCGGCGATGTGGTAGACCTTGCCCTCCGGCGAGGTGATCTTGAGGATCAGCATGTGCTCGGCCAGCCAGCCCTCGTCGCGCCCCATCACGCTCGCGATACGCAGCGAGTAGCACTTCTTGCCGAGCAGCGAGTTGCCGCCGTAGCCGGAGCCGTAGGACCAGATCTCCCGGGTCTCCGGGAAGTGCGAGATGTACTTGGTCTCGTTGCACGGCCACGCCACGTCCTGCTGGCCCGGGTCGAGCGGCGCGCCGATCGAGTGCAGCGCGTGCACGAAGTCGGCGTCGTCGCCCATCGCCTCCAGGATCGACGACCCCATCCGGGTCATGATCCGCATCGAGGCGACCACGTACGGGCTGTCGGTGATCTCCACGCCGAACATGGGGTTCTCGGCCTCGACCGGGCCCATGCAGAACGGGATGACGTACATGGTGCGCCCGCGCATGCTGCCGCGGTACAGCTCCGTCATCGTCCGCTTCATCTCGGCCGGCGCCATCCAGTTGTTGGTGGGGCCGGCGTCCGCCTCGTCGACGGAGCAGATGAAGGTGCGCTCCTCCACCCGGGCGACGTCCGTGGGGTCGGTACGCGCGTAGAACGAGTTGGGCTTCTTCTCGGGATTCAGGCGGATCAGGGTGCCGTTGGAGACGAGTTCGTCGGTGAGGCGGCGCCACTCCTCATCAGACCCGTCCACCCAGACCACGCGGTCCGGGGTGGTCAGTTCCGCGACCTCACGTACCCAGGCGAGCAGCTTGGGGTGGGACGTCGGGGCCTGATCGATACCCCGAACAGCAGCCGGAGCAACCATGTCACTTCTCCTTGTGGTCGACGCTGACCGATCTATGGGGTGCACGAGTTCCGGCGGGCTGGTACGCCGCCTCGTGGAAACCTGGGATTGGGCTCAGCGTAAACCGGACTGCCTCGTCAGTCAGTGGGACTGGTTGTGAAGAACTGCACAAGGTACGGCCACGCTGCGGCATCACGATCTGATACCCGCTTTCGCGCGCAGTTTCACGCAAATCCTGCGGTGAACCTTCGACGGCCGGGTCCGGCGCCGGAGTGACAGCGACGCCCGATCGAGGGGAAGCGTACGAACATGTCGCGAAAGACGATTCCGTGATGTGCTCCACAGATTCGCACAGCGCGTTACGCTCTGCTCACGGACATCGAGAACGGGCGACGCCTCTGCGGCCCGGGCGCGACTGGCGCGACGAAGCCGTCGTCGCCGACTCGCCGTTGCAGTCCGCCCGGTTACCGCACAACCGGTACTCTCGGCGGGTGGCCGCGACGATGACCGGAGACCAACCGGGGGCTCCGCAGACCCGCCGGGGTCCGATCGGAGCACTGCTCGACCGTTTCGGTCACCTCATCCACGAGCTGAGCAAGTTCGCCACCGTCGGCGGCCTGGCCTTCATCGTGGACTTCGTCCTCTTCAACTACCTGTCCAGCGGCCGGGACATGCCCCCGCTGGCCGCGAAGACCATCTCCACGGTGATCGCCGCGACCGTCGCCTTCCTCGGCAACCGGTTCTGGACATGGCGGCACCGGCAGCGGTCGAACCCGGCCCGCGAGTACGCGCTGTTCTTCTTCTTCAACGCGGTCGGCCTCGGCATCGCTGTGGCCTGCCTGGCGATCAGCCACTACGGGCTGGGCGCGATCTGGCCCGCGGTGTTCCAGATCCCCCTGGCCGACAACATCGCGAGCTTCATCGTCGGCACCGGCCTGGGCACGCTCTTCCGGTTCTGGTCGTACCGACGGTTCGTCTTCGTCGAGGCGGGAACACCTCCCGTTGCGGCAACGAGCCCCGACCGAGAGTCCGGGGCGTGACGAACCGCCCATCCCGACCCGCCGGGCCCAGCCGGCCCAGCCAACTGCCTAAGGTGTTCCGCATGCCTGGAGTCCGTCTGCTGCCCGAGCGCTGGCAGAAGTTCATCCACGAGGCGCTCAAATTCGGCATCGTCGGCGGCATCAACACCGTCATCAATTACGCGGTGTTCAATGCTCTGGCACTCACGGTTTTCCGTGACGGCCAGCTGAAGGCGACGGTCATCGCGACGATTGTCGCCACGATCACGTCGTATCTGATGAATCGTCACTGGACGTACCGCGATCGACCGAAATCGGCACTGCGGCGCGAATACGTCCTGTTCTTCCTCTTCAACGGCGCGGGGCTGGTCATCGAACTCGGCGTCCTGGCCCTGGCCAAGTACGGCCTCGGCGTACACGGCCTGCTGGCGCTGAACGTCGCCAAGACCATCGGTGTCCTGCTGGCCACGCTGTTCCGCTTCTGGTCCTACCGGACGTTCGTCTTCCAGCCCGTCCCCAAGCACGCCGAGGAGACCTGGCACTCGGTGCCGCGTGACGAGTGGGACAACGTCGCCGAGATGGACCCGGTGGCCGAGCTGGCCGAATCGGTCAGCGAGCTGGAGGAGGAGGAACCGCCTCCGGGCGCCGGGCGGGCGGCCGACTTCCCGCCACCTCGGGGCCGCCCCGCGTCGGCGGACGCCGGACTCGGTGCCGCGCTCGACGCCGACCTGGACGCCGAACTCGCCGCGGAACTCCAGCCCCGCCGCGCCCGCCGCTGAACGACGAGAAGGCCGGCACCCCTGACACGGGGTGCCGGCCTTCTCCGTCGGCGGGTCAGGGCTGGTCGCGCAGGGACTTGCCCTCGGTCATGTCGGCCAGGATCTCGCGCATCTCGCCGTCACCCAGGCTGTGCTTGTCGTGGTGCGCCTCGACCAGCTCGTAGAGCTTCGTCTGCACCCTGTCCACGCCCGGCACGTCGTGCAACACCGACTGGCCGCGCTCACCCGCCGACTCGATGGTCAGCGTGCCGCAGCCGAGCAACCGCTCCACGAAACGCTGGTGCATGGCGTGGTCGTTGATCCGGGTCAGCGGCAGGTCCCGCCGGTTGCGCGACAGCACCCCCTGCTGGAGCAGCACCCGCTCGTTCGTGAACAGGTAGTGCGTGGTGCGCCAGACCAGAAACGGCCACAGACCCAGCCACAGCACCAGCACCAGCGCGACCACCGCAATCGCGTAGAGCGCGATCGTGCCGCCGCTGCCGTCGGGCAGCAGGAGCCAGCCGGCGACCACAGCCGCGACGGCGAGCACGAGCACCAGGACCGGCCGGATCAGGGCCTTCCAGTGCGGGTGCAGGTGCAACACGACGTGCTCGTCCTCGGTGAGCACGTCTTCGGGGAACGCCACGGCGGAACCTCCTCGCAGAACCGGACGCGCTGACCGTAACCGGTCGGCGCGTCCGCCCGGCATCGGCCGCGCGGGCGGCTGCTGTGGTTGTTAAGAGGGGGCCCTTCCTCTACCGGAGGCGTTAACAAGGGGCCCTTCCTTTCACCGCAGGTGCAGCACGTCGCCCGCCGCGAGCCGCAGCGTCTGCGCGTCCGTCTCGACCAGGAGCTGGCCGTCGGCGTCCACGCCGGTGGCGGTGCCCTGCGCCTCGCGCCCGTCGGGCAGCAGCACCCGCACCCGGCGGCCGACGGTGGCGCACCCCGCCAGGTACGCCGCACGCAACCCACTGGCCTCCGCGTCGCCTCCGGCGTCACGCCAGCGCTCGTACCAGTCGGCGAGCGAGCGCAGCAGCGCCCGCAACAGCGGATCGCGGTCGGTGGCGGTGGCACCGGCGAGCTGGAGCGAGGTGGCTGGCAGCCCGGTCGGGTTCTCCGGCAGCTCGTCGGCGCGCAGCGTCACGTTCAGCCCGACGCCGACCACGATCGCGGGCGGCCGGTCCGTCTCCCCCGGCACCGCCTCGGCCAGCACCCCGGCGCACTTCGCGCCGTCCACCAGCAGGTCGTTGGGCCATTTCAGCCGCGCGTCCAGCTCGGCCAGCAGGCGTACCGCCTCGACCAGCGCGACACCGGCGAGCAGCGGCAGCCAGCCGTACCCGGTGACCGGCACGGGCGACCAGCCGCGCTCGGCGTCCGCCTCGCCGGGTCGCAGCAGCACGCTCGTGGCGAGACCGGCGCGCGGCGGCGACTGCCAGACCCGGCCCCGCCGCCCCCGGCCGGCGGTCTGCCGCTCGGCCACCACCACCAGGCCCTCCGGCTCGCCGGCCCGCGCCGCGGCCACCGCGTCCGCGTTCGTCGAGCCGGTCTCGGCCAGCAGCTCCAACCGGCGCCAGGGCCCGTTCGGCGCGATCAGCGCGCGCCGCAGCCGGGCCGCCGACAGCGGCGGTCGGTCCAGATCGGTGTACGGCGAGCCGGGCATCCCGCCAGCCTACGGCCACCCGGCCCGCCGGTCGCCGCGAAGCGGTGAGGCGCACTGCACAGCCTCAGACACCTGAACCATCGTTATATTCCACGGGTGACTACCGAGACCGGGTTCAACATCCACACGACCGCCGGCAAGCTGGCGGACCTGGAGCGACGGCTCGACGAGGCGGTGCACGCCGGGTCGGCACGCGCGGTCGAGAAGCAGCACGCACGGGGCAAGAAGACCGCCCGCGAGCGGATCGAGATGCTCCTCGACGAGGGCTCGTTCGTCGAGCTGGACGAGTTCGCCCGGCACCGCTCGACCAACTTCGGGCTGGAGAAGACCCGCCCGTACGGCGACGGCGTGGTGACCGGCTACGGCACCGTGGACGGCCGGCAGATCTGCGTCTTCGCGCAGGACTTCACAGTCTTCGGCGGCTCCCTCGGGGAGGTCTTCGGCGAGAAGATCGTCAAGCTGATGGACCTGGCCATGAAGATCGGCTGCCCGGTCGTCGGCATCAACGACTCCGGCGGCGCGCGGATCCAGGAGGGCGTCGCGTCCCTCGGCCTCTACGGCGAGATCTTCTTCCGCAACGTACGGGCCAGCGGCGTCATCCCGCAGATCTCGCTCATCATGGGCCCGTGCGCGGGCGGCGCGGTCTACTCGCCGGCGGTCACCGACTTCACCGTCATGGTCGACCAGACCTCGCACATGTTCATCACCGGTCCCGACGTGATCAAGACGGTCACCGGCGAGGACGTCGGCATGGAGGAGTTGGGCGGCGCCCGCACCCACAACGCCCGCAGCGGCAACGCGCACTACCTCGGCACCGACGAGGAGGACGCGATCGAGTACGTCAAGGCGCTGCTGTCGTACCTGCCGTCGAACAACCTGGACGAGCCGCCGGTCTTCGACGCGCCCGCGATCCTCGACGTGACCGACGAGGACCGGGAGCTGGACACGCTGATCCCGGACTCGGCGAACCAGCCGTACGACATGCACCGGGTCATCGAGCACGTGCTCGACGACGGCGAGTTCCTCGAGGTGCAGCCGCTGTACGCGCAGAACATGGTGGTCGGCTTCGGCCGCGTCGAGGGACGCCCGGTCGGAGTGGTGGCGAACCAGCCGATGCAGTTCGCGGGCACGCTCGACATCGCCGCGTCGGAGAAGGCGGCCCGGTTCGTGCGCACCTGCGACGCGTTCAACATCCCGGTGCTCACGTTCGTGGACGTGCCCGGTTTCCTGCCCGGCACCGGCCAGGAGTGGGACGGCATCATCCGCCGTGGTGCGAAGCTCATCTACGCGTACGCCGAGGCCACCGTCCCGAAGGTCACGGTCATCACCCGCAAGGCGTACGGCGGCGCGTACGACGTGATGGGCTCCAAGCACCTCGGCGCGGACCTGAACTTCGCCTGGCCGACCGCGCAGATCGCGGTGATGGGCGCGCAGGGCGCGGTGAACATCCTCTACCGCTCGGAGCTGGCGAACGCCGAGGACCCGGCCGCCGTCCGCGCCGAGAAGATCGCCGAGTACGAGGACACGCTCGCCAACCCGTACATCGCTGCCGAGCGCGGCTACGTCGACGGGGTGATCCCGCCGCACGAGACGCGTACCCAGATCGTGCGGGCGCTGCGGGTGCTGCGGACCAAGCGCGAGACGCTGCCGCCGAAGAAGCACGGCAACATCCCGCTGTAGTGCGTCGGGTGCCCTCGCCGGGAAGCGGCGGGGGCACCGGCGTCAGCAGCCCGGGTTCGCGGCGCGGCACATCCGCTCGGCCGCGACACGGGCCAGACCCCGCAGTGCCACCTCGTCACCGGGGCCTGCGCGCAGCACCGTGACGAGGTCCCCGACCCGTACCACCGCCTGGTCCACCGGCGCGCTCCCGTCGCTGATCGGGGCTCCGGTGTCCAGGCGTCGGGCCTTTCCGACGGTGTGCCGCACGAGGACCGACTCGTCGCCGGCGAAGCCGCTGTCGACCGTCTGCCAGGAGTGGACGACCTCCGCCTGGATCCGCTTGCCCCGCAGCTCGATCGGGCCGGTGGACCGCCATGCGCGACAGGGTGCCAGCAGCGCGGGCATCTCGTCGAAGAGCCGCTCGCCGTCCTGCGGCGCGAGCCGGTGCAGATCCTGCAGGACCACCGGCTGCTGGTCCGACTGGTCGCGGGCACCCGGCCGCTCCCGAAGGAGGGTCACCGACCGTGAATAGCGGGACTTCACCCACTCCGTCCGCAGGCCCTGATTCTGTCGGCAGTACTCCAGCATCCGGTCCAGCTCGATCGTCTCGTCGATCCCGGCGTCGTTCCAGGCCTCTGTGACGGCCGGCCGCAGGTCCGACGGTTGCAGCAGCGCCTCGGCGGGCACGTCGGTGGCGCTCCACGCGGTCGGCGACGGGCTGGCGGCGACCGGCGCCGGTGAGGCGGCGCGGCCGGCCGCCACGAACGCGCCGGAGGTGAGCGCGAGCACCGCCACCGCCGCGGCGGCCACGGTGCGGCGGCTGCGTCGCCGGGCGCGTGCCCGCAGCTCGGCCGGTTCCGCCCAGCGGACGTTGCGCAGGTCCCGCTGCATGGAGTCGATGAACGCCAGGTCGTCGTCACGCATCGGCGGGCTCCTCCAGATCCACGACCGCGAGCAGTTCGGCCAGGGCGGCACGGCCCCGGGACAGCCGTGCCTTGACCGTGCCGACCGGCGCGTCGGTCTCCCGGGCGACCTCGGCGACCGGCATGCCGAGCAGGTAGTACAGCGCGAGGGCGACACGTTGTTCCTCGGGCAGCCGCCGCAACGCCGCCACCACCTCGACCGTGTCGGTGCTCGGCGCCGGCATGCTCTCCTCGGCGCCGTGTCGCAGGTAGGCGCGGGCCCGGCTGCGCAGGCTGCGCCAGCGGCTCACCGCGATCCGGCTGGCCACCACCCGCACCCATGCCTCCGGATCGTCGTACCCCCGCACTGTGGACCACCGCTGCCAGGCCCGGATGTACGCCTCCTGCACGGCGTCCTGAGCCTCGGCGAGGTCACCGGTGAGCACGAAGACGAAGCCGAGCAGCCGCTGTCGGCTGCCCCGGTAGAACTCGTCGAACCCGTCGACGTCCGGCACCTGCTACCTCCCGAGTGACGGTCGCAGGAGAGACGCCTGGCGTACCCGGCGCGGTTGCCCGCTCAGCCGATCAATTTCTCCAGTTCGCCGAGCGGGAAGCCACCGGCCGGGATCCGGTCGCGGACCGCCCGGCGTACCGCGGTCTGCACCGCCGCGTTGGCCGGCGTCGGCACGCCGTGCAGGCGCCCGAGCAGCACGATCTCGCCGTTGAGGTGGTCGGTCTCGACCGAGCCCGCACCACGGGCCAGGCTCTGCCAGGTGGAGCCGCCGGAGCGCTCCTCGCCGCCGACCGGCCGGTGCGACACCAGGTCACCCCGTTCGGCGGCCTCCTCCTCGACTGTGGTGTGGGCGATGCCGGCCGCCGCGAGCGCCGCCTCCCCCTCGGCGCGTACCCGCTTCGACAGCGACTCCGGCACGTCCCGGCCGAGCAGTGCCTGAAGGCCGTTGCCGAGGTTGGCGAGCAGCTTGCCGTACTTCCAGCGCATCACGTCGTCGCGGACCGGCGCGACGAACCCGGCGGCGGTCAGGTCGGCGGCGACCGCACGGCTGGTGTCGTCGGCGCCGCTCGGGTACCGGCCGATGTGCAGCATGCCCGGATGCGGATGGCCGTTGGCGACCACCACGCCCGGCTCCAGGTGGGTGGCGGGCAGCCACACGCACACCGGGTGTACGCGGGCGAAGCGGCGCAGCGCGGCCGGCTCGTTCGCCACGCCGTTCTGGGCCAGCACGACCGGCAGCCGTTCGCCCGCCGTCCCGCCGCCCTCGACCGGGGCGTCCGCCCAGGTGTCGAGCGCCGCCACGGTGTCCTGCGACTTCACGGTGAGGACCAGCACGGTGTCCGCCGGCAGCGGCGGCCCGTCCGGCCCGGCCACGGCGGGGAGCCGGCCGGTCACGTCGCGGTCCGGCGTGCGCAGCGTCAGACCCCGCTCCCGCAGCGCGTCCAGGTGCGCGCCACGGGCCACGAGCGTCACGTCGTGGCCCGCGTCGGCCAGGAGTACGCCGATGGTGCCGCCGACCGCGCCCGCTCCGATGATCACGTATCGCACGGTCCGATTCTGCCCTGCCGCGAGGCGGCCCGCTCCGCGACGCGATGCGGCGCGCTGCGGGCCGGCTCGGCGCGGCTGCGCGGCTCGGCGCGATCAGCCGGTGAGCCCCGCGTCGGCCAGGATCGGACCGGCCAGCAGCAGCGCGCCGGCGGCCAGCGCGCCCACGCACACCAGCAGGAACACGCCCACCCAGAACAGTGCCGGGAACGGCGTGATCCGGGCGAGCTGGTCGGCGTCGGACTGCGGCATCCGGCCCCGGGCGCGTTGCCGGTGCAGCTCGAACACCGGCCGTACGCCGCCGATCAGCAGGAACCACACCGACGTCCAGGCGAACGCGGCCTGCACCTCCGGCGAGGTGTACCAGGAGACGGCGAGCACCACACCGCCGGTGACCAGCAGCGACAGTACGCCGAACAGGTTGCGGATCATCACCAGCATGCCCAGCAGCAGCGCCACCGCGAGCCAGAGCAGCAGCGTGATCCGGTTCCCGGCCAGCAGCCACGCGCCGCCGAGGCCGAGCAGCGACGGCGCGACGTACCCGGCGAGCAGCGTGAGGATCATGCCGGGCCCGGTGGGACGGCCGGCGGACAGCGTCAGCCCGGAGGTGTCCGAGTGCAGCCGGATGCCGTGCAGCCGCCGGCCGGTGAGCAGCGCGACGAGCGCGTGGCCGCCCTCGTGCGCGATGGTCACCGCGTTACGGGCGATCCGCCAGGGCAGCCGGGCCACGACCACCGCGAGCGCGACCACGGCGGTGACCACCACGAGCAGCGGCGGCGGGTCCGGCTGGGCGCTGGTCAGCGTGTCCCAGAGCGTGGTGAGACCGTCGATCAGGGGCATGGGCGGGGAGCCTACCGCCCCGAGCCGTGTCGTTCGACCGGCCGAGTCTCATAGAGTGTGAGACTGATCGGACGAGGTGCAGGAGCGGAGGTGAGGTCGGTGAGCGCAGCTCCCTTGGAGCCCTACAGCTCGCACGTCGGTCCGTGGACCGAGGCCGACTACCTCGCGTTGGGCGACAGCCACGACCGCATCGAACTGCTCGACGGGAGCCTGATCGGGAGCCCTGCCCCGAGCCGACGGCACCAGCGGGTGGCGCGACGACTGGCGAACTCCGTGGAGCTGGCGGCCGAGCCGTCCGGCCTGTTCGTCTACGACGCCATCAATGTGCGGCTGGGCGTGGACCGAATCGTGATCCCGGACCTCGTCGTCACTGACGCCGACGACGACGGCGTGATCCTCGACGCCGATCGCGTGGCGCTTGTCGGCGAGATCGTCTCGCCCGGCAATGCCGCTGCCGACCGGCTGGTCAAGATGCAGCTCTACGCGATCGCCCGGATTCCGTGGTATCTGCTCGTCGAGCAGGACGGTGACAGCCACTCGCTACGGCTGCACCGGCTCGACGGCGCGCACTACGTCGAGGATGCCATCGCCAAGGCGGGTGAGACGCTCAGCGTCACCGAGCCGTTCCGCTGGGCGATGGACCCGAGCGACCTGCGCTGATCCGCAAGTGTCGCGCCACCTGGGCGAACGACAGCCGTCGATGAAAATTTCCTTTCTTCCTATTGCGATCTAGGGCACTAAGCTCCAAAGATGGGCGTCAATAAACGGACGTCCCTCTGGAGGCAACCATGCCCAGCACCAGACTCTCCGTACGCCGGCTTCTCGCCGCCGGCCTGGCCGCCGCCGCCACCGCGGCCGCGGCCCTCGTGGCGACCGCCGGACCGGCCGCCGCCGCGACCACGCCCGGGATCGACGTCTCCCGCTACCAGGGCAGCATCAACTGGACGAGCGTGCGCAACGCGGGCATCCAGTTCGCCTTCATCAAGGCCACCGAGGGTACGAGCTACAAGGACCCGAACTTCAACGCGAACTACGTCAACGCGTACAACGCCGGGGTGATCCGCGGGGCGTACCACTTCGCCCGGCCGAACATCTCCGCCGGCTCCACCCAGGCCAACTACCTGGCCAGCAACGGTGGCGCCTGGTCGGCGGACAGCCGTACGCTTCCCGCCGCGCTGGACATCGAGGGCAACCCGTACAGCGGCGGCTACTGCTACGGCCTGAGCACGACCGGCATGCGCAACTGGATCCAGGACTTCCTGAACACCTACCGCTCCCGCACCGGCCGGTACGCGGTCATCTACACCACCACGAGCTGGTGGAACCAGTGCACGGGCAGCTGGACCGGCCCGTGGGCCAACCACCCGCTGTGGCTCGCCCGCTGGGCCAGCGCGCCCGGCACGCTGCCGGCCGGCGCTCCGTTCTGGAGCTTCTGGCAGTACACCAGCACCGGCGCCGTCTCCGGGATCAGCGGCAACGTCGACCGCAACTACTGGAACGGTGACCGCAGCCGGCTGATCGCGCTGGCGAACAACACCTGACGTACGTGTGACACGAGTGGGACCGCCTCCTCACGAGGCGGTCCCGCTGTCGTCGTACCGGAATCAGGCTCTGCGGCGCGCGGTGGCCGGGACGGGCACCGGCGTGCGGCGCGTCAGCCGCCACGCTGCGACGCCCAGGACCGTGAGCGTCAGCACGCCGAGGACCGCGACCGGCGCGGACAGGCCGGCGCTGATCAGGAGCAGTACGACGTCGCCGAGCGCAACGAGCATCCACAGTGCCAGCCGCGGGCCGGTGTCCCTCCGTCGGTAACCCATGTCGCGCCTCCTTCCGTCGTCGAAGGGATTCATACCCCCGAGGGCGGGAAGCCATGCGAGCGAGTTTCGTGACCGGCGGGATTCCCGCTCAGTTCTTACGGTCCGGCACGAAGCCCTTGGTGATGATCTCCCAGTTCGCCAGGTTGGCGTCCCAGTCCTTCGCCGGGACCTCCCAGCGCAGCGCGAAGCCCCGGTTGCTGGCCGTCGCCACACCCCGGTTACGCACGTGGAAGCGGGTGCCGTCGTCGCGCGTCTCCAGCCAGTCCCAGTCGGCACAGGTGCGGAAGTAGGGGTCGCACTTGGTGATGCCGACCAGCTTGTAGTTCCCGACGCGGGAAGCGCGGTACGGCTCCTGGCCCTTCCAGTCGGCGTACGCGTCGTCCTTCGGGTCCGACGTCCACTGGACGTAGAGCACCCGCCGGCTGCCGCCGACCTCGTAGAGAACGACGTCGTCCTTGCCGACCCGGGCCCGGAAGTTCTCCGGGATCGGCACCTTGAAGCCGTTCGGGCCGGTGTAGAGACGCCATCCGGCCGGCAGCGTGAACCCCGAGGCCGACGGGCTGGCCGACGGCGTGGGGCTGGCCGACGCACTCGTGGCCGGGGCACTCGGCGACGTGCTCTCGCTCGGCGGGGGCGGCGGCGCCGCCGACGCCGAGGTGCCGGCTGTCGGCTCACCGCCGTCGCCCTCGTCACCGTTGTTCAGCAGCGGCACGGCCACCACCAGGCCGACGAGCAGCAGCAGGACCAGCGCGCCGATCAGCAGGTTGCGCCGGTTGGGCGCGGACTTCTCGACCGGCAGCACCGTGGCCCGGCCGGTCGACGGCGCCTCCTGCGCCGGAGCCGGGCTGACCGGCGCGGAGCCGGTCACGGCCGGGCTGACCGGTGCCGGGGTGTCGGTGACGGGCTCGCCGTCGAGCCGCGTCTCGTCCAGCGCCGGGTCGACGCCGTCCACCCGGGCCTCGTCGTCCACAAGGGTCTCGTCGGCCGAGGGCGCCGGGTCGAGCTTCGCCGTCGGATCGGCGGGCGGCGGGGGCACCTTCGCTGTGGGACCGGCGTCCGAGGTGGGCGCCGGCACCTTCGCCGCCGGGTCGGCGGCGGCCGCCGTACCCCCGGTTGCGGCGACCCCGGACGCCGCGCTCGCGGCGCGTTCGGCCTGGTCGGCCGGGCGCGGCGCGGGCACCAGCGGCGGTCGCGGCACGCGCGGACCGTTCGGCCCCGGCCGTCGTACGCCGTCCAGCAGCGAGATGCTCTTGGCCCGCCGGCCGGCGGCCTTGCGCAGCATGCGCTCCGCCACCTCGGCGGTGATCCGCTCGTCCGGGTCCTTGCGCAGCAGGCCCTGGAGCACCGGCTTGAGCGGCCCGGCGTTGCGCGGCGGCGGCATCGGCTCGGTGGCGAGCGCGGCGAGTGTGGCGATCGCCGACGGGCGCGCGTACGGCGACTTGCCCTCGACGGCCGCGTAGAGCGTGGCGCCGAGCGACCAGAGGTCCGCCTCCGGGCCGGCCGTGCCGTCGCGGGCGCGCTCCGGCGAGATGTACGCGGGCGAGCCCAGCACCATGCCGGTGCGCGTCACGTTGGGGTCGCCGGGGATGGTGGCCAGGCCGAAGTCGGTGAGCACCACGCGGCCGTCCTCGCCGAGCAGCACGTTGCCCGGCTTGACGTCGCGATGCATGATGCCGGCCTTGTGCGCGGCCTTCAACGCGTTCAGCACGCCGAGGCCGATCTCGACCGCCTTGCCCGGGGAGACCGGGCCGTCCTCGGCGATGGTGTCCTGCAACGACTTCGACGCCACGTACTCCATGACGATCCACGGATCGCCGTCGGTGCGCAGCACGTCGAAGATGCGGACCACGTTGACGTTGTTGAGCCGGGCGATCGCCCGCGCCTCACGCAGCGAGCGCTCGCGCATCTCGCGGCGCTCCTCCGGCGTGAGGCCGGGGGGCGGGACCAGTTCCTTGATGGCCACGTCCCGGTGCAGCACCTCGTCCCGCGCCTTCCAGACGCGGCCCATGCCGCCTTGACCGAGCGGCGTGAGAAGCCGGTACCGGTCGGCGACGAGTTGGGGGAGCGCGTTCGACATCGCAGAGAACCGTACCCGGCCGCTGCGACGCTCACACCGTCGGCACGCCACTGTACGGCGAAGGTCGAATTCGCGACGCGTACCCTTGGGTCATGTCTGCCGAGGAGCCGCTGTTCCGGATCGTCCGTGGCGTGCCCACCGCCGAGGAGCTGGCCGCTCTGGTCGGCGCGATCATGGTGCGCACCCGCCCGGCCCAGGCCGCCGCGCCGGCCCCCGTGTCGCAGTGGGCGCGCAGCGCGCGTCCCGCCCCGGTCGGGCCGATCGCCGGCCCCGGCGCGTGGCGGGCCTCCGGCCTGCCCCGCTGACGTCTCCTCCCGCCCGCGCCGCCGGGCGGGGCTGCCGGGATCCACGTCGAGCCATTAACCTCACTCAGGGAAACCGTGTGGTGACGGGCAGGAGGCTCCGATGATCCCGGAGGACAACCAGCCAGCCGGCTGGCTGCGCGGCTACGGCGGCATCGAGGCCGACATCCGGCAGATGCGTGAGTTCGCCGACCGCCTCCAGGACGAGGTGACGCGCAACTACGCGCCGCACCTGTCCTACATCGCCGACGACATGAAGGCGCCGGTGCCCAACCCGGCCGACGCCTTCATCGAGCTGGTCCAGTTCCTCCAGGCACACCACGACACCCAGACGGCGGCGGTGAGCGCGGTGTGGGATCTGGCACCGGCGACCGGCCGCCTCGCCGACGCCGCCGGGCGGATCGCCGCACGCTACGGCGACGCCGACGCGTTCTCCTCCGCCCGAGTGGCCGACGTCGAACGGGCGCTCGCCGGCCCCTCCGCCACAGTCGCCCGCCCGATGCCGCCACTGGCCGACCCCACCGCCCCCGAACAGAGCCGGGTGATCCTGCCGTGATCGAACGGGGCAGCGGACGCACCTCCGGGCTGACCGACTGGCGGCTGATGGACGTCCTCAGCATGTGGGCGTGCGTGCAGGACCAGGACACCGCCGGCCAGTGGAAGCAGGTCGCCGGCTGGCGCAAGGTGTGCGACCTCGCCTTGGCCCACATGAGCCGCCTGCGCGAATACCGGCGCGGCCTGGCCGAGGCGTGGCCACCCGAGACCAACACCGCCGCGCGGGCGTACATCGCCGAACTCGACCAGCTCATCGACCGCGTGCAGCGCACGCACGACGCCGCCGCCGCGAACTACGACGCGCTGGCAGCCGCCGCCCGCGCCATCGGCAGCGCGCGGGCCGAGCTGCAACCGTTGCACGAGGAGTACGCGAAGAAGCTGCGGCAGAAGCAGGCGTACGAGGCGACGATTGCCGACCCGAAGGCGGTGGCGGGCAGCCGGTTGCCGGACCGGCCCCCGGTGACCGACGACGACCTGGAGCAGTTGAACGTACGGGCGCGCGGGTTGATGACGGGGTTGAGCGGCGAACTCCAGCAGGCCCAGGTCATGCTGCGCCAGCCGCCACCTAGGCCAAAGCTTCCGCGCCAGACTGAGGACCCAGACACTTACGCTGCTCCGGCACCAATAATTCCCCCTGTAGTTCCGGTGCCGACATCCTTCTCCGTTAATCCTCAACACCGCACCAAGCCCGCGACTCGTCCTACAGCCATTTCAACCGAAGGGAACAGGGGACCTCTCCTCGGCGGCACCGGCACCGGCGTCGCCCCTCAAACACCTAGCGCCGTACCCGGCCTACCGCCGCACCCGAGTTCCGTTGGGCCTACCGGCGGCGGAGCCTTCACCCCGCCAATCGCTCCGATCACCGGTTCGACCCTGAAACCGCCAACGCCCACCACACCCGGGGGCATCCCGCCGGGACGAGTCTCGGGTGGATCGCCACCCCCTCCGCCCAAGTCAGCGCCCATCGGTGGCGTCATCGGCGGAAGCGCAGCAGCTGGGCTTCCACCTGCGAATGGCGGCACGGGTGGACGACGAGTCAATCCGGTGGGTGGCGTGATTGGTGGAGGAGGGGCGGGAACTGCCCCAACTGGAGGTGCCGGTTCTCGACCGGGCACGGGGAGATTGCCGTCTTCCGGCACTCCGGGCGCCATGCCTCTGGGAGGAGGCCCTGGTTCGGCAGCTTTTGGCCCGGCGAGCTTCAATACGCCCACGACGAGGGCCAAACCTCATGCCGCAACCGATGATGAGAGGACGTGGGATCCCGACAATCCTTGGCAAGTCACCGAGGGCGTCGATCCTGTCATGCGCCCACCTGATGACCGCCCCTCAGATCCAGGACCCGCAATCGGCCTCGATCGATAATGAGCCGTTCCCTGATAGTTCGCTTAGCATCCGCCTGCCTAGCCAGCTCCGTCTTGGCCGCACCAACGGCAGCAACGGCTCCAAATGTTCGTCAGGACCAGTGGCACCTTAAATTCCTCAATGCAGCGGCAGCTCACGCAATTAATCAGGGTGAGGGAGTAACCGTTGCAGTCCCGGACACGGGGATCGACCCGCATCCGGACTTGAGGGAAAACCTGCTTGCCGGTACCGACCTTTCGAACGAAGGGGATGGTCGGCAAGACCAAGACGGACACGGCACCTCTATGGCTGGTCTAATTGCGGCGCACGGGCGGCCTGACAACAGTGGTGCCCTCGGCGTGGCGCCAAGGGCTGAGCTGCTGCCAATCCGCACCCGACTCGTCAACGGCAGAGGAAGCCCAGATGATCTGGCGGCGAGCGTGGAATGGGCGGTTGCCAACCACGCTGACGTAATCAGCATCTCGGCAGCAGCAGGGGCAACCAGCCGCCTGCAGGGCGCTATTCGATCAGCGCTAGAAGCGGAGATCGTCGTAGTTGCTGCGGCCGGCAATCAACCAGAGGATCCGACTGTCGGCTACCCCGCGTCTGAGCCCGGCGTTATCGGTGTGGGTGGCATTGACAAGTCCGGGCTCCACGCCCCAATCTCAGCCACTGGTCCTGAGATCGATGTGGTTGCTCCTGCTGTCGATATCTACAGCACCAGCTACGACGGCAAGTACTCGAAGGGCACCGGGACTTCCAGCGCGACTGCGATCGTTGCCGGGGCTGCTGCTCTCATCCGCTCCAAGTACCCCAACCTCCCCGCCCAGGAAGTCGCCCACCGGCTGACCGCCACCGCCGTCGACAAGGGGCCACCCGGTCGCGACGACCAGTACGGCTACGGGGTCATCGATCTGGTCGCCGCGCTCACCGCCGACGTACCCCCGCTCGGCTTCGAGTCCTCCAACGTCACGCCACCGGCATCGGCCGAGGCAGCACCCGAGAAGGGTGACAGCGCCGGCACGGTACGCGGGCTCGCCACCCTGGGTGTGCTGGTGGCGGCGGGTGGCGGGTACCTGTTCTGGCGGCGCCGCCGACGTGCCGACGACCCGCCGCCGAGGATCAGCCGGTAGCGTCGGCGGGGTGTCGACCTCCGTACCTGTGCGCCTCGTGCTCGCCTCGCAGTCCCCCGCCCGCCGCAAGCTGCTCCAGGCCGCCGGGATCGAGCCCGACGTGCTGGTCAGTGGCGTGGACGAGTCGCAGGTGGTGACCGATCGGGCCGAGGATCTGTGCCTGGAACTGGCCCGGCTGAAGGCGCAGGCCGTACGCGATCGGCTGCGGCCGTCGCCGGACGAGCGCACGCTGGTGCTCGGCTGCGACTCGGTGCTCGCCTTCGACGGCGAGATCCTCGGCAAGCCTGACGACGCGGCGGACGCGACCCGGCGGTGGCAGCGGATGCGTGGGCGCAGCGGCGTCCTGCACACCGGGCACTGCCTGATCGACGTGACCCACGAGTCGCGGGCCGAAGCGGTCGCCTCGACCACCGTGCACTTCGCCGACATCAGCGACGACGAGATCGCCGCGTACGTGGCGACCGGCGAGCCGCTGGCCGTGGCCGGCGCCTTCACCATCGACGGGTTGGGCGGTGCGTTCCTGACCGGGATCGAGGGCGACCCGGGCACAGTGGTGGGATTGTCCCTGCCGTTGCTGCGCCGGCTGCTCGCCGAGGTGGACCTGAGCATCGTCGACCTGTGGACGAAGGTCGCGCCCGGGGGCCAGGAGATCGAACATCTCGGCTAACGTCCGGACATGACCACGAAGCCGCTGCCGCTCACCCCGGAACTGCACGCCTACCTGGTGGCCCACGGGTCCGCCCCGGACGAGATCGTCCGGGAGCTGGCCGAGGAGACCCGGGCGGCCCTGCCCTCCGAGGCGGTCATGCAGGTGGCGCCGGAACAGGCCGCGTTCCTGACGTTCCTCACCCGGCTGCTCGGCGTACGGCAGGCGGTCGAGGTCGGCACGTTCACCGGTCTCTCCTCGCTGGCGATCGCCCGAGGGCTGGCCGAGGGCGGGCGGCTGACCTGCTTCGACATCTCCGAGGAGTACACGGGCGTGGCCCGGCGCTACTGGCAGCGCGCCGGTGTGCAGGACCGCATCGAGCTGCGCATCGGCCCGGCCGCCCAGAAGCTGCGCGAACTGCCCCGCGAGCGTTACCTGGACTTCGCGTTCATCGACGCGGACAAGGTCGGCTACCCGATCTACTGGGACGAGCTGGTGCCCCGCATGCGTCCCGGCGCGGTGATCGCCGTCGACAACACGCTGCGCGACGGCCGCGTGCTCGCCCCGCGCAACGCCGACGACCGGGCCATCGCCGCGTTCAACGACGCGGTGATCGCGGATGTCCGCGTGGAGGCGGTCATGCTGCCGATCGCCGACGGGGTCACGCTCGCCCGGGTGCTCTGAGCCGGCCGAACACAACCTCGCCGTGGTGGCGGTATGCCCGAGCGCCGGATGCCGCCACCTCGCCGAAGTGGAGTCGATCAAGCCGCGCGGACCGGCGCGGGCAGGGCGCGGCCCAGCCGCACCGTCAGCAGCACCGCGACCGCGATGAACGCGGGCAGCAGCAGGAACGCCGGGTGCGGGCCGACGCCGTCGGCCACCCACCCGAGCGCCACCGGCGCGATCCCGAAACCCACACCCATCGAGTACGCGGACCAGCCCGCCGCCTTGTCCGCGGCCGGACCGGCCACGGCCAGCGCGATCGAGATCGCCAACGGGTAGTGCAGCGCGTTGCCGAGCCCGAGCACGACCAGCCCGGTGACCGCGAGCCAGCCGACCGTACTGCCCCAGAACAGCACGAACCCGGCCAGCGAGACGGTGAGCGCGCCGAGCAGCAGCGGCACCGGCGCCCAGCGCAACGCGGCCCGGCCACCGGCGAGCCGGCCGGCGAACATGCCGCAGACGATCGCGGCCACCGCGGCCGACGCCCCGCCCGCGCTCAGCCCCGCGTGGGTCCGCAGCACGTCGGCGGTCCACAACGACAGGCACACCTCGATCGACCCGGTGACGGACATCGGGACCCAGGCGATCCAGTACGCACGCGGCAGCCGCCCCGCCGAACCGGAGGCGGAGACGGAGCCGCCCGAAGCGGAAATGCCCGAAGCGGAGCCACCCGAAGCAGGGACACCCGAAGCAGGGAGCGCCGAAGCGGAGACCGGGGGTGCGGACACTGCGGCCTCGGACGCCCCGGAGGCAGGGACCGCCAATGCCGCGACGGCCGAAGAGGACACAGCGGCCTCGGCCGCCCCGGAAGCGGGGACGGCGGGCACCCGGGTGGGGGCGGCGACGGGGACCGGGGCGCCGGCAGCCGCGACAGCGGGGGCGCGTTGCGGCACGCGTACCCGGAAAGTCAGGGCGGCGAGCGCGACCAGCGCGATCAGCCCGACCTCGACGGCCATCAGCGGTCGCCAGCCGAGACCGGCGTCGACTGTGGCGCCGATGGTCAACGGCGCCAGGATGCCCATGCCGGCGCAGGCCGCGTTCGCCTCGGTGAGCGCGGCGGGGGCGGCGGGTCCGTGCCGTGCGGTCAGCACCACGCTGACGCCGCTGACGACCATCATGCCGAAGGTGGCGATGACCGCTACGGCGGCGAGCGTGGCGGGTAGCGGGTGGAGCAGGCCGAGCGCGGTGACGCCGGCGGCGACGCCGGCGAGGCCGAGCCAGATGGCCGGGCCGCGGCCGAGGCGGCGGGCGACCGGGGCGAACAACGCGCCGCCGGCGAGCGCGCCCACGGCGATGCCGGTGCTGTGCAGGCCGGCGACTGCGGCGCTGGTGCCCTGTTCGTCGCGGAGCAGGGGTACGACCGGGCCGAACCCGTAGAGGAAGAAGCCCCACAAGCCGAGCTGGGCGTAGGTCAGCCAGGTGATCCGGTCACGGGTGAGGCGGGGCACCGGCCTTACGCTACGCGCGCGCGGCCGGTGCCCCGCCCTTGCTGAGAGGTAGGTCTCCCCTGCTCAGCGCACGCTCCGGGCGAACTGGCGGGCGGCCCAGAACACGCCCGCGGCGGCGAGCACCGCGATGATGCCGAGGCCCTGCCAGACGCGGTCGTTGCCGAGGTCGCCGTTGAACAGCGCGCGGGTGCCCTCGACCGCCCAGGAGAACGGGTTCCACTTGGCCACGCCCTGGAGCCAGCCGGGGGCGAAGGTGAGCGGCAGCAGGATGCCGGAGAGCAGCAGCACCGGCTGAGCGACTGTGTTCATCAGCGGGGCGAGCGCGTCCTCGCTCTTGACCTTGAGCGCGATGCCGTAGGAGACGGCCGAGGTCATCAGTGCGATGAGGGCGAGCATCAGGTACGCCAGCAGCAGGTTGCCGATGAACACGCGCAGGTCGAACGCGAGCGCCAGCAGCGTGATGATGATCGCCTGCGCGATCAGCGAGACCACGTCGCGCAGCGAACGGCCGAGCAGCAGTGCGAGCCGGCTGACCGGGGTGACGCGGGAGCGCTCGATCACGCCGGCGCGCAGCTCGGCGATCAGGCCGAAGCCCTGGAACAGGCCGCCGAAGATGGCGAGCAGCACGAGCAGGCCGGGCACGAAGATCTTGTACGCCTCGGCCTGGGTGGGCGCGTTCAGCGCCGGCTTGAGCAGCGGGGCGAACAGGAGCAGGTACATCACCGGCTGGAAGACGCCGACGAAGATCCATACCGGGTTGCGCAGCAGCAGTTGCGTCTGGCGCTGGAAGATCAGCCAGGTGTCGCGGGCGAGTTTCATGACAGCTTCTCCGGGGGTCAGGACTCGCGCAGCGAGCGGCCGGTCTTGGTGAGGAAGACGTCGTCGAGGCTGGGACGGTGCAGCTCGATCGAGCGCAGGTCCAGCCCGGCGTGGTCGAGGCGGCGCAGCACCTGCGGGATGGCTGTGGCGCCCTCGTCGACGTAGAGGCGCAGGCCGCCCTCGTCGACGGTCTCCAGCTTGCTCACGTAGGCCTCGGTGTCGAGCAGCTCGGCGGCGCGCGGGGTGGTCGGGGCGTCCAGGCCGACGATCACGACCTCGCCGGAGATCTCCCGCTTCAGTTCGGCCGGTGTGCCCTCGGCGACCACCTCGCCGTGATCCATGATCGCGATGCGGTCGCAGAGCGCGTCCGCCTCGTCCAGGTAGTGCGTGGTGATGAAGACGGTCATCCCCTCGGTACGCAGCCGGCGGATCTCGTCCCACATGTGCGCGCGGCTCTGCGGGTCGAGACCGGTGGTCGGCTCGTCCAGGAAGACGATCTTCGGCTCGTGGATGATGCCGAGCGCGATCTCGACGCGCCGGCGCTGGCCGCCGGAGTAGGTCTTGCACTTGCGGTCGGCGTACTCGGTGAGCTGGAACGCTTCGAGCGCGCGCTCGGCACGGCGGTGCGCGTCGGCCTTGCCGATGCCGTAGAGGCGGGCCTGGAGCACCAGCTCCTCGCGGGCGCTCGACTCGTCCCAGGTGCTGCCGCCCTGGGCCACGTACCCGATCCGGCGGCGCACCTCGGCCGGATCCTTGCGCAGGTCGGCGCCGGCCACAGTGGCCTCGCCGCCGTCCGGCTCGATGAGCGTGGCGAGCATCCGCAGCGTGGTGGTCTTGCCGGCGCCGTTGGGCCCGAGGAAGCCGAAGATCTCCCCCGCCGCGACGTCGAGGTCGACGCCGCGGACCGCGTCCACTGTCTTCGTCTCGCGACCCGCGCGGGAGCGGTACGACTTCCGCAACCCCCTGGTCTCGATCATTTCTGCTCCTGGTCGTCCGGGCGGGCCTGAGCGGCCGCCGATCGTCCGCGAGGACGCACGAATCCCCCGCGATTCCCGTCGAGGCTAACGCGATATAGCTCTTTTGGTCAACGTTGATTATGTCGTGTCACCGCGATCCGTCGGACCACCCCGACCAGCCCTCGGCCCGCTCCATCCCATCGGGCAGGTACGACACTCCCGACTCGATCCGCTCCGCGATCCGCTCGCACCAGGCCGACTCCGCCTCGGCGCGGGCCAGCCACAGCTCGAACATCCACCCGACGTGCACCGGCTTGCGGGTGCGCACCCAGTCCGAGTCCAGCGAGGCGCGCATCGACTCGACCCCGGCCCGGAGCAGGTTCGCCCGGTTGCGCAGCGCCGCGGCGGCCTCCTCGCGCGGCATCGCCGGCAGGAACGAGAACGCCGCCACGAAGGGGTCCGGCGGCTCGTGGAGCTGCCACCACTGCGCCCGCAGCAACGTCTCGAACTCGTCCTCCCCCTTCGCTGTCACCTCGTACGTGGTGCGCGCCGGACGGGCGCCCACCTGCTCGACCGAGACGGTCCGGAGCAGGCCCTCGTCGGTGAGTTTGCGCAGCGCGTGGTAGATCGAACCGGGCTGCACGTTGGCCCACTTGTCCGCACTCCAGCTCAGCAGCTCACGGCGCACGTCGTAGCCGTGCACCGGCTGCATCCACCTGACCAGACCAAGGATCATCATCCGCGTTGCCGACACGGGACAAGCGTAATAACCAAGTTTGACTACAGTGCGGCATCCCACACTGAGCGATCGTTAGGCCCCGCAGCTCGGCCGCTAAACTCCCGGCAACGACCTCCCGGGAGGAGCCACAAGGTGCGCAAGGTTCTCATCGCCAACCGCGGCGAGATCGCCGTCCGCGTCATCCGCGCCTGCCGCGACGCCGGGCTGGCCAGCGTCGCCGTCTACGCGGACTCCGACCGGGACGCCCTGCACGCCACGCTCGCCGACGAGGCGTACGCCCTCGGCGGCGACACCGCCGCCGACAGCTACCTGCGCATCGACAAGCTGATCGACGTGGCGGCCCGCTCCGGCGCGGACGCGGTGCACCCCGGCTACGGCTTCCTCTCCGAGAACGCCGACTTCGCCCAGGCCGTCATCGACGCCGGGCTGACCTGGGTCGGCCCCACCCCGCAGGCGATCCGCGACCTCGGCGACAAGGTGACCGCCCGGCACATCGCGCAGCGCGCCGGCGCGCCGCTGGTGCCCGGCACCCCGGACCCGGTGGGCAACGCGGACGAGGTGATGGCGTTCGCCGTCGACCACGGCCTGCCGGTCGCCATCAAGGCCGCCTTCGGCGGTGGCGGGCGCGGCCTCAAGGTCGCCCGCACCATGGAGGAGATCCCGCACCTGTTCGAGTCGGCCACCCGCGAGGCGGTCGCCGCGTTCGGCCGGGGCGAGTGCTTCGTCGAGCGTTACCTGGACAAGCCGCGCCACGTCGAGGCGCAGGTGCTGGCCGACCAGCACGGCAACGTGATCGTGGTGGGCACCCGGGACTGCTCGTTGCAGCGCCGGCACCAGAAGCTGGTCGAGGAGGCGCCCGCGCCGTTCCTCACCGACGCCCAGCGCGCCCAGATCCACGACAGCGCCAAGGCCATCTGCCGGGAGGCCGGCTACCACGGCGCCGGCACCGTCGAATACCTGGTCGGCGCGGACGGCACGATCTCGTTCCTGGAGGTCAACACCCGGCTCCAGGTCGAGCACCCGGTGACCGAGGAGACCGCCGGCATCGACCTGGTGCGCGAGCAGTTCCGCATCGCCGACGGGGAGAAGCTGCGCTTCACCGAGGACCCGACGCCGCGCGGGCACGCCATCGAGTTCCGGATCAACGGCGAGGACCCGGGCCGCAACTTCCTGCCCGCACCGGGCACCGTCACCGCCCTGCGCCTGCCCTCCGGACCGGGCGTGCGGGTGGACACCGGCATCTCGGCCGGCGACGTGATCGGCGGCAACTTCGACTCGCTGCTGGCCAAGGTGATCATCGTCGGCGAGACGCGTACCGAGGCGCTGGAGCGGGCCCGCCGCGCGCTCGACGAGATGGTGGTCGACGGCATGGCCACCGCGCTGCCCTTCCACCGCCTGGTGATCCGCGACGAGGCGTTCACCGCCGAGCCGTTCACAGTGCACACGCGCTGGATCGAGACCGAGTGGGACAACACCGTACCGGCCTTCACCGCCGTCCCGGGCGCGGCTGACGAGCCGGCCGAGCGCGAGACCGTCGTGGTCGAGGTGGGCGGCAAGCGGCTGGAGGTCGTCCTCCCCGCCGGGCTCGGCGCGGGTACGGCGGCAGCCGCGCCCGCCGCGAAGAAGCCGGCCCGCCGGGGTGGCGGCGGCAAGGCGGGCGCCGCGGTCAGCGGTGACACGCTCACCTCCCCCATGCAGGGCACGATCGTGAAGATCGCCGTCGCCGACGGCGACGAGGTGGCCGAGGGCGACCTGGTCGTGGTGCTGGAGGCGATGAAGATGGAGCAGCCGCTGCACGCGCACAAGGCCGGCAAGGTGAGCGGGCTCGCCGCCGAGGTCGGCGCGGTGATCACCGCCGGTGCCGCGATCTGCACCATCGCCTGAGGTGTAAGGAAGGGCCCCTTGTTAACGCGTGCGGTAGAGAAGGGGCCCCTTCTTAACAGCGCGGGGCCGGGTGGTCTGAGCCACCACCGGGGGCGAGGGCGCCGCCGGGCGGGAATGATGGCCGGGTGCGGTTCCTTCACGGCGCGGTCCCCGCGCACGACCTGACCTACAACGACGTCTTCATGGCGCCCAACCGTTCCGAGGTGGGCTCCCGGCTCGACGTCGACCTGTCCACCACCGACGGGACCGGCACCACGATCCCGCTTGTGGTGGCGAACATGACAGCGGTCGCGGGCCGGCGGATGGCCGAGACCGTGGCCCGGCGCGGCGCGGTGGCGGTGATCCCGCAGGACATCCCGATCGAGGTCGTCGCCAACGTGGTCGGCTGGGTCAAGCAGCGGCACCTGGTGCACGACACGGCGATCACGCTCGGCCCGACCGACACCGTCGGCGACGCCATCCACCTGCTGCCGAAGCGTTCGCACGGCGCGGTGGTCGTGGTCGACGCGGACGGGCGCCCGATGGGCGTGGTGACCGAGGCGGACACCGTCGGGGTGGACCGCTTCGCCCAGCTCCGGCACGTGATGTCGACCGAGCTGCACACCGTTCCGGCGGACGCGGACCCGCGTACCGGATTCGACCGGCTGTCGGCGGGCCGGCGGCGGCTCGCGCCGGTGGTGGACGGCGAAGGCCGCCTGGTCGGGGTGCTGACCCGGCAGGGCGCGCTGCGCGCCACGCTCTACAGCCCGGCCGTGGACGACCGGGGACGGCTGCGGATCGCGGCCGCCGTGGGCATCAACGGCGACGTTACCGGCAAGGCCGCCGCGCTGCTGGAGGCGGGGGTGGACACGCTCGTCGTGGACACCGCGCACGGGCACCAGGAGCGGATGCTCCAGGCGCTGCGGGCGGTCCGCCGGCTGGACCCGCCGGTCCCGGTGGCGGCCGGGAACGTGGTGACGGCTGAGGGTGTACGCGACCTGGTCGACGCGGGCGCGGACATCGTGAAGGTGGGCGTCGGTCCGGGCGCGATGTGCACCACCCGGATGATGACCGGCGTGGGCCGCCCGCAGTTCTCAGCGGTGCTCGACTGCGCCGCGGCGGCCCGTTCGCTGGGGCGGCACGTCTGGGCCGACGGCGGCGTACGCCACCCGCGCGACGTGGCGCTGGCGCTGGCCGCGGGCGCCTCGAACGTGATGATCGGCTCCTGGTTCGCCGGTACCTACGAGTCCCCCGGCGATCTCTACACCGACGCCGACGGGCGGCGCTACAAGGAGAGCTTCGGCATGGCGTCGTCGCGCGCGGTGAGCGCCCGTACGGCCGAGGACAGCGCGTTCGACAGGGCCCGGAAGGCGATCTTCGAGGAGGGCATCTCCTCGGCCCGGATGTATCTGGACCCGAACCGGCCCGGCGTCGAGGACCTGATCGACGAGATCATCTCGGGGGTGCGCAGCGCGTTCACGTACGCGGGGGCGCGCAGCCTGGAGGAGTTCCACGAGCGGGCGCTCGTCGGCGTGCAGAGCGCCGCCGGGTACACCGAGGGGATGCCGCTGCCCACCAGCTGGTGACGCGCCACCGGCTCAGTTGAACAACCGCTTGATCACGGTACGGGCGGCGGCCTCCGGGTCGTCGCCCACCCGGGGCGGCAGCGCGCCGGAGAGCCAGAGCGTGGCGAAGCCGTGCACTATCGACCAGGCGGCCAGCGCGTCGACGTCCGGTTCCCGCCCGGTGTGCCGGGCGACGCCGCCGCGCAGCAGTTCCCCCGACCGCGCGCGGGCGGCGACCAGTTCCGGGTCGTCGGCCCGGTACAGCTCGGGCCGGAACATGACGTCGAAGTGCGCCCGGTGTCGCACCGCGAACCCGACGTAGGCCACTCCGGAGTCGAGCAGGTCGTCCCCGGCCTGCCGCAGGGCGTCGGCGAGCAGGTCGAAGCCCTGGGTGGCGAGCGCGGTGAGCAGTCCGGCCTTGTCGCCGAAGTGGTGCGCGGGCGCGGCGTGCGATACCCCGGCGCGCCGGGCCAGCTCACGCAGGCTCAGCGCGGCCGGCCCGGACTCAGCGATCGCCTCGGCCGCGGCGCTCAGCAGGACGCGGCGGAGGTCGCCGTGGTGATACGAGGCCATGCCGTCACCCTAACTTGTCATTGACAAGATGGCATCCGTGGACGCAATCTTGTCATCGACAAGATGACTGGAGTCGGAGGGACTGACCATGGCACCCCTGATCGCACTTCTCGCCGGGACCGCGCTGGCCCGGATCGCCGGCCTGCTCGGCGTGGACGCCCTGGACGGGTGGCACCCGGCGCTGCGGGTCGGGCTGGCGCTGATGTTCGTGCTCACCGGCATGGCCCACTTCGCGTCCCGCCGGGCCGACCTGATCGCGATGGTCCCGCCGTCGCTGCCCCGGCCCGACCTGCTGGTCACCGTCACCGGCGTGCTGGAACTGGCCGGCGCGCTCGCGCTGCTGTTCCCGGCCACCGCGCGCTGGGCGGCGGCCGGGCTGGTGCTGCTGATGCTCGCCATGTTTCCGGCGAACGTGTCGGCCGCGCGGCGGCGCCTCACGCTCGCCGGCCGCCCGGTCACGCCACTCGGCGTGCGTACGGCGCTCCAGGTCGTCTTCGTGGGCGCGGCGCTGGCGGTGGCCCTCGGCGGATGAGCGGCCGACCCGGCGGGCCTGCCCGGCCCGGTCCGCCGGAACGAGGACCGGCGGGCCGACCGGGACGGGCGTCCGCTCAAGCGCGGGCCGGCTCCGCCTCGGCCGGCGGGCCGTCGCCGGTCTCGTCGGCGCGTACCGTCGGCAGGCGCAGGCAGGCGACCAGGCCGATCAGCAGGAACCCGGCGCCCGCGAAGGCCGCGTACCGGGTGGCGTCGGAGAACGCCGCCTTCGCCTCCGCGGCGATCGGTGCGGTACGCGGGTCCGCCTCCAGCCCGCCGATCGCCGCGCCGGCGCTCTCCTTGACCGCGCTCACCACCTGGTCCCGCTGGGCGGGGGTGAGTCCGGGCTGGTCGGCCAGCCGGTCGGCGAGGATTCCGCCGAGGCCGGCGAAGAGCACGGTGCCGAGCACCGCGATGCCGAGCGCGGAGCCGACCTGCCGGGCGGTGCTCTGCAGGCCCGAACCCTGGCCGCTGCGGCGTACCGGCACCTGCGACAGCGAGACGCCGGTGAGCTGCGCGGTGGCGAGCCCGACGCCGACGCCGTACACGAACAGGAAGCCCAGCGGCGCCCACCAGCTGGTGTCCGGCGCGACCACGAACCCGAGCCCGGCCACGCCGACCAGTTCGGCCGCGACGCCGAGCTGGACCACCCGGGCCGCGCCCCAGCGCTGGGTGAGCGGCGCGCCGATGCCGCTGGCCAGGAAGCTGCCGACGGCCAGCGGCAGCAGCGCAAGGCCGGTCCGGAACGCGCTGTAGCCGAGCACGTTCTGGAACCACAGCGGCAGCGCGAACAGCAGGCCGAACTCGCCCAGGCTGACGATCGCGGCGGCCAGGATGCCGTTGCGGAACGAGCCGATGCCGAACAGCGACAGGTCGAGCAGCGCCGGTCGGCCGGCCCGGTTGCGGCGTACCTGCTGGGCCAGGAAGATCCCGAGCGCGACGAGGCCGACCAGGGCGGCCACCGGCACCGGCGAGATCGACGCGGTCCAGTCCAGCCCGAACAGGCTGAACGGCCGCTCCCGCTCCCACCAGCCGTACGTGCGGCCCTCGATCAGCGCGAAGACCACGCCGGTCATGCCGATCACCGAGAGCAGCGCGCCGAGCAGGTCCAGGCCGCGCTCGGCCCGCTCGTCGCGGGACTCGGCCACGAGCACGAGCGTCGCCACGATCACGGCCAGGCTGACCGGGACGTTGATGCCGAAGGCCCACCGCCAGGAGTACGTGGTGGTGAGCCAGCCGCCGAGCAGCGGCCCGAGCGCCGCCGCGCCGCCGATCGTGGAGCCCCAGACGGCGAACGCGATGCCCTTCTCCCGGCCGGTGAAGTTGGCGTTGAGCAGGGAGAGCGAGGTGGGCAGCATCATCGCCCCGCCGACGCCCTGGAGCACCCGGGAGGCGATGAGCGTCTCGCCGGAGCCGGCGAGCGCCGCGAGCACGCTGGCGACCACGAACACGGTGACGCCGACGAGGAACATCCGCCGCCGCCCGGACCGGTCGGCGAAGCGGCCGGCGACCAGCAGCAACGCGGCGAAGACCAGGGTGTACGCCTCCTGCACCCACTGCGCGTCGGTGGAGGTGATGTCGAGGTCCCGGATGATCTGCGGCACCGCGACGTTCACGATCGTGGCGTCCACGATGATCATCGCTACGCCGAGGCTGATGGCCAGCAGCCCGAACCAGCGTCCGCGCCCGTCGCCGCGCATGGCGTCCTCCCTTTAGCTAGATTTTCTAGCTACCCGAGATGCTAGCTTTATCCCATGCAGGGGGTGCCGTCAACCGGAGGGCCCGAGCCGGGGCCGCCGCCGAGCAGCGAGGCCGCCCGTGCGCTGCGCGACGTGCTGCGGATCGCCGGCGACACCCGGGCCGCGCTGGCCCGCCGCCTGGGCCTGAACGCGACCGACGCCGCGGCGATCGACCACCTCGTCTCCAGCCCGGAGCCGCTGGGCCCGGTCGAGCTGGGCAACCGGCTCGGCATCCGGTCCGCCTCGGCGACCACGCTCGTGGACCGGCTCGTGCAGGCCGGTCACGTCGCCCGGACTCCGCACCCGTACGACAGGCGGCGGCTCAGCCTCCAGGTGACCGAGAGCGCCGTCGGCGAGGTGCTGGAGGCGCTGCGCCCGATGCTCGTCGGCATCGACCGGGCGGTCGCCCGGCTCACTCCCGAGCAGGCCGAGGCCACCTCGGCGTTCCTGCGCGAGGTCACCGAGGTGATGCGGGAGTACGTCGCCACCGCCCCGGACGAGCCGTCCCGGGCACGCGCCGACCGCGGCTGAGGAGATTCTCAGAAATAGTTTGGGCCCTGATGATTCGGGAGCTAATCTGACGCTCGTGAACATGGGCCCGCTCGTCCGCTTCCCCGACGCGTTGCACCACGCGCCACTCGGCCGGCTGATCTCGATCGCCGGTCACGTCGTCGAGCAGCACTGGGGGCGATACCTCGCCGAACACCACGGACTCACGTCCGCGGGCATGCGGGTCCTGATGATCCTCCTCCGCTCCGGCGACGTGAGCCACCGGGAAATGGCGGAGCTGTGCTTCGTCCGGCCCGCCACGCTCACCGGCATCGTCGACACGCTGGAACGCGACGGCTTCGTCAGCCGCCGTCGCGCCCCGGAGGACCGGCGCACGGTCCGGCTCACCCTGACCGACAAGGGCGGCGAGCACGCCCGCGCCATCATCGACATGATCCACAGCGACCGGCCGTTGACGTCGGTCGACGCCGACCCGGCCAAGCGGGCGGTGATCCGCGAGTTCCTGATCGAAATCATCACCGGCATGTCCGACGGGGACCTCCGTCGGTTGAACCGGGACAGCGAGTCCGACACCGAGCCGCCAACGGGGAGCCATCCGTGTTGATCCGCCTGCTCCGCACCCATCTGCGCCCGTACCGACGATGGCTGGCCGCCGTGGTGGCGTTCCAGTTCGTCGGCACCATCGCCTCGCTCTACCTGCCGAGCCTCAACGCCGACATCATCGACCGGGGCGTCGCCGTCGGCGACACCGACCAGATCCTGCGTACGGGCGGATGGATGCTGGTGGTCAGCCTGCTCCAGATCGCCTGCTCGATCGCCGCGGTCTACTTCGGTGCGAAGACCGCGATGGCGTTCGGCCGCGACGTACGCGGCTCGATCTTCCGGCGCGTCAACACCTTCTCCGCCCGCGAGGTCGCCCGGTTTGGGGCGCCGTCCCTGATCACCCGTAACACCAACGACGTCCAGCAGGTGCAGATGCTGGTGCTGCTGAGCTGCACCATGCTGGTGGCCGCGCCGATCATGAGCGTCGGCGGCGTGGTGATGGCGCTGCGCGAGGACGTCGGGCTCTCCTGGCTGATGCTGGTCTGCGTACCGGTGCTCGCAGTCGCGCTGGGCCTGATCATCCGCCGGATGGTGCCGGGCTTCCGGCTCATGCAGACCCGGATCGACACGGTCAACCGGGTGCTGCGCGAGCAGATCACCGGCATCCGGGTGGTCCGGGCGTTCGTCCGCGAGCCGTACGAGACCGACCGGTTCCGGGTCGCCAACACCGACCTGACCACCACCGCGCTGCGGATCGGGCGGCTCCAGGCGCTGATCTTCCCGATCGTGATGCTGGTGCTGAACGTCTCCAGCGTCGCGGTCCTCTGGTTCGGCGCCGCGCGGGTCGACGCCGGTCAGATCCAGGTCGGCGCGCTCACCGCGTTCCTGCAGTACCTGATGCAGATCCTGATGGCGGTCATGATGGCCACCTTCATGCTGATGATGGTGCCCCGGGCCGCCGTCTGCGCCGAGCGCATCGAGGAGGTGCTGGACACCGACTCGTCGGTGGTGCCGTCGCCCGACCCGGTCACCGAGGTCACCGGCCGGGGCGAGCTGGAACTGCGCGGCGCCGGATTCCAGTACCCGGGCGCGAGCGCACCGGTGCTGCACGACATCTCGTTCCGCGCCGAGCCGGGCCGGACCACGGCGATCATCGGTTCCACAGGCGCCGGCAAGACCACGCTGCTGACGCTCATCCCCCGGCTGGTCGACCCGACCGCCGGCGCGGTCCTGGTGGACGGCGTGGGCGTACGGGACCTGGCCCCGGACGAACTGTGGCGGCGGATCGGGCTGGTGCCCCAGCGGCCGTACCTGTTCACCGGCACCGTCGCCAGCAACCTGCGCTACGGCAACCCGGACGCGACCGACGCCGACCTGTGGGCCGCGCTGGAGATCGCCCAGGCGCGCGACTTCGTCGCCGAGATGCCCGGCGGCCTGGAGGCGCCGATCGCGCAGGGCGGCACGAACGTCTCCGGCGGCCAGCGGCAACGCCTGGCCATCGCCCGCGCGCTCGTCCGCAAACCGGAGATCTACCTCTTCGACGACTCCTTCTCCGCGCTCGACCTCGGCACGGACGCCCGGCTGCGGGCCGCTCTCAAGCCGGTCACCGCGGACGCGGCGGTGGTGATCGTGGCCCAGCGGGTCTCCACGATCGTCGACGCCGACCAGATCATCGTGCTCGAGGACGGGGGTGTCGTCGGGATGGGACGACATGAGGAACTGCTGGAGAGCTGCCCCACGTACGCCGAGATCGTCGCGTCGCAGCAGACGGCGGAGGTTGCGGCGTGAGCGCGAGGAGTGAGCCGGGGTTGCGAGCCCCGCAGTCGCGAACGAACGGGGGCACAGCGTGAGCGCGAGGAGTGAGCCGGGGTTGCGAGCCCCGCAGTCGCGAACGAACGGGGGCACAGCGTGAGCGCGAGGAGTGAGCCGGGGTTGCGAGCCCCGCAGTCGCGAACGAACGGGGGCACAGCGTGAGCGCGAGGAGTGAGCCGGGGTTGCGAGCCCCGCAGTCGCGAACGAACGGGGGCACAGCGTGAGCGCGAGGAGTGAGCCGGGGTTGCGAGCCCCGCAGTCGCGAACGAACGGGGGCACAGCGTGAGCGCGAGGAGTGAGCCGGGGTTGCGAGCCCCGCAGTCGCGAACGAACGGGGGCACAGCGTGAGCGAGAGGAACGGCGGGACGCCGTCGGTACCGCAGCAGAAGAACGAGCCGACGCGGCTGCCTCCGGCCGGGCGGCGTCCCGGCGGTGGCCCGCCGCACATGAGCATGGGCATGCCGGCCGAGAAGGCGATGAACTTCGGGCCGTCGGCACGGCGGCTGCTGGGGCGGCTGCGGCCGTACCGGCTCCAGCTCACCGGCGTGCTCGCGCTGGCCCTGGCCAGCGTCGGGCTCAGCGTCATCGGGCCGAAGGTGCTCGGCCACGCCACCGACATCATCTTCAGCGGTGTGATCGGGCGGCAGCTCCCACCCGGCACCACCACCGAGGCGGCGGCGGAGGCGGCCCGCGCCGAGGGCAACGGCAACTTCGCCGACATGCTGGCCCGGATGGACGTGATTCCGGGCGCCGGCATCGACTTCGACGCGCTGGGCCGGGTGCTGGCGTTCGCGGTCGTGCTCTACGTCGGCGCGAGCATGCTCCAGTGGGCGCAGGGCTGGGTGCTCAACGGGGTGGTGCAGCGCACAGTGCTGAGGCTGCGCGCCGACGTGGAGGACAAGCTCAACCGGCTGCCGCTGCCCTACTTCGACAAGCAGCCGCGCGGTGAGCTGCTGAGCCGGGTCACGAACGACATCGACAACGTGTCGCAGACCCTCCAGCAGACGCTGAGCCAGTTGCTCACGTCGCTGCTCACAGTCGTCGGCGTACTCGCGATGATGTTCTGGATCTCGCCGCTGCTGGCTGTCGTCGCGCTCGTCGCGGTGCCGCTGTCGGTGGTGGTCACCGGCCAGATCGCCAAGCGGTCGCAGGGCAAGTTCATCGCCCAGTGGAAGCACACCGGCGAGCTGAACGGCCAGATCGAGGAGGCGTACACCGGGCACGAGCTGGTGAAGGTCTTCGGCCGGCAGAAGGAGGTCGAGGCCGCCTTCCACGCCAAGAACGAGGAACTGTTCCGGGCCGGTTTCGGCGCGCAGTTCGTCTCCGGCCTGATCATGCCGGCGATGTTCTTCATCGGGAACCTCAGCTACGTCGCGATCGCCGTGGTCGGCGGCCTGCGGGTGGCGTCGGGCTCGATGAGTCTCGGTGACGTGCAGGCGTTCATCCAGTACTCGCGGCAGTTCACCCAGCCGCTCACCCAGGTCGCGTCGATGGCCAACCTGCTGCAGTCCGGGGTGGCCTCGGCCGAGCGTGTCTTCGCCGTGCTCGACGCCGACGAGCAGAGCCCCGACCCGGCCGAGCCGGCCCGGGTCGCCGACCCGCACGGGCGCGTCGAGTTCGAGCACGTCTCCTTCCGGTACGACCCGGAGAAGCCGCTCATCGACGACCTGTCGCTGGTCGCCGAGCCGGGTCACACGGTCGCCATCGTCGGTCCCACCGGCGCCGGCAAGACCACGCTGGTCAACCTGGTCATGCGGTTCTACGAGCTGGACGCCGGGCGGATCACGCTGGACGGGGTGGACATCTCCACGATGCGCCGCGACGACCTGCGCGGCCGGATCGGCATGGTGCTCCAGGACACCTGGCTGTTCGGCGGCACCATCCGCGACAACATCGCCTACGGCCGGCCGGACGCCACCGAGGAGGAGATCCTCGCCGCGGCCCGGGCGACGTTCGTGGACCGGTTCGTCCGCAGCCTGCCGGACGGCTACGACACGGTGATCGACGAGGAGGGCAGCAACGTCAGCGCCGGGGAGAAGCAGCTCATCACCATCGCCCGGGCGTTCCTGGCCGAGCCGTCGCTGCTGATCCTCGACGAGGCGACCAGCTCGGTGGACACCCGGACCGAGGTGCTGCTCCAGCGCGCCATGGCGGCGCTGCGCTCGGACCGGACGAGCTTCGTCATCGCGCACCGGCTCTCCACCATCCGCGACGCCGACCTGATCCTGATGATGGAGCGCGGCCGGATCGTCGAGCAGGGCACGCACGAGCAGCTCGTCGCCGCCGGTGGCGCGTACGCCCGGCTCTACCGGGCGCAGTTCAGCGGCGCGGTGATCTCCGACGAGGTGCCGGCGCCCGCCCCGGCCGGTCCGCCGGGAATGCGTGCCGGCACCGGCACGCCGGTCGGGAACTGACATGGACCCGGCCACAGGTCCGACACCGGCCCCCGTCCGGGTGCCTTCCCGGCACCCGGACGGGCCGGAGTCAAGCAGGCGGGAGCAGCCCCGCCGACCGGCTCGCGACCACCGCGCCGACCAGGCCCAGCGCCTGCTCGGCGGGCATCGGGTCGAGCACCCGGCCGTCGCGCAGGCGCAGCGACACCGAACCGTCGGCCGCCTCCCGGGGGCCGACCACCCCGGTGTACGGGACGCGGCGGCGGGACGCGTCCCGGATCCGGGCACCCAGGGAACCGGCGTGGTCCACCTCGGCCCGCAGCCCGGCCGCCTCGGCCCGGCGGGCCAGCCCGACGGCCGCGTCGGCAGACGCCGCGTCCACCGGGAGCAGCAGCAGCTGCACCGGGGCGTACCAGGCGGGGAACGCGCCCTCGTGCACCTCGATCAGGTACGCGAACAGCCGCTCCATGCTGCCGACCAGGCTGCGGTGCACCATCACCGGCCGTTTCCGGCGGCCGTCCGAGTCGGTGTACGACAGGTCGAACCGCTCCGGCTTGTCGAAGTCGAGCTGGACGGTGGAGATGGTCGACTCCCGGCCGGCCGCGTCCACGATCTGGATGTCGATCTTCGGTCCGTAGAACGCGGCCTCGCCCGGCGCCTCGACGACGTCCACCCCGTCGAGCGCGGCGCGGAGCAGTTCCTCGGCCCGCGCCCAGCCGGCGTCGTCGCCCACGTACCGATGGCCCGCCCCGCGCAGCGACAACCGGAACCCGGCGGGACGGACGCCGAGCGCGGCGTGCGCCTCGCCGATCAGCCGCAGGATCTCGCGGACCTCGTCGCCGACCTGCTCCAGCGCGCAGAAGTTGTGCGCGTCGTTGAGCGAGATGGCCCGCACGCGGGACAGCCCGCCGAGCACCCCGGAACGCTCCGCCCGGTACATCCCGCCCAGCTCGGCGACCCGCAGCGGCAGCTCCCGGTAGGAGCGGCCGCGGGCGCGGAACACCAGCGCGTGGTGCGGGCAGAGCGCCGGGCGCAGCACGAACTCGTCGTCGGCGCTCAGCCGCATCGGCGGGAACATGTCGTCGGCGAAGTAGCCCAGGTGCCCGGACAGCTCGAACAGCTCCCGCTTCCCCAGCGGCGGGGAGTAGACGTGCCGGTAGCCGGCCCGGCGCTCCAGCTCCCGGACGTACTCCTCGACGGTGTGCCGGGCGGCGGCGCCGGCCGGCAGCCAGATCGGCAGCCCGGCGCCCGCGAGCGGGTCGGAGACGAACAGCTCCAGGTCCCGGCCGAGCCTGCGGTGGTCGATCATGTCGCTCTCCTTGATCGGGTACGACCCGGAGGCGAGCAGGCCCGGAATGCCGCGAGGCCCCGGAGCGGATCGCCCCGGGGCCTCGTCGACGGAAACGTCAGTGCGGCGCGCCGGGAACACCCGGCGTCGTGGTCACTACCGCGCTGCGCATGCCCTGACGGTAGGCGCGCGGACATCGACGGCGCACCTGAGTTTCGGAGAGCGGGTGCGGGTCGCCGGCACGGGACCTGCCGGCGACCCGCGGCGGCCCGGTCGTCAGGAACGGGGGACCCGACGACTCCGGTGCCGCGTCCGACCAACGGTACGCCGGGAATCGACGAAGCGCCGCCCCGCCCCGGCTCGTGTGCCCCGGTGACCCGTCACTCGCGGGCGGGCCGCCTCGTTTCACATCTACGGCCTGCCGGTGTCGGCTGTCAACGCGCGGTGGGGCCGGTGGTGGTGACGCCGGACACGGCGTCAGGCTCGATCCGGTCGAACGGAGAACCCCGGCGAGGTGGCGGTCGTGGCCGAACTCATCTCTGACGTCGCGTCGCCCATGTGGGCGTACGCGCTGCTGCTGATCCTGCTGATCGCCGACGCCTTCGTCCCGGTGGTGCCGACCCAGCTCGTCATGATCACCAGCGGGGCGCTGACCGTGTACGGGGGGCTCAACCTGCCGCTGACCATCGCGGTCGGCGCGGCCGGTGTGTTCATCGGCGACCTGGCCTGCTACCTGATCGGACGCAGCACGCCGACCCGCCGCGCGGCACGCGCCACGCCACCCGGACGGGCACGCCGGGCGGTCACCCGGGTCACCCGTGGGCTGCGCGAACCGGGGCCGCTGGTGATCCTGCTCTGCCGTTTCGTACCAGGCGGCCGGATGGCGGCCTGCTTCTCGGCCGGGCGCAGCCGCTACCCGTACCGCCTGTTCCTGCCCTACGAGGCGGCGGCGGCGCTCGCCTGGGCCGGCTACGGCACTCTCGTCGGCCACCTGGGCGGTACGGCGCTGACCCACTCGGCGTGGCGGCTGCTGTTGATCGGCGGGGTGGCGGCGGCCGGGTTCGCGCTGGCCGGTTGGGCGATGACCTGGATCAGCAGCACCCGGCAGACCCGCCCCAAGGCCACCGCCGACTCAGCCGGCAACTGATGCGTTCTCGGGGGTCCGGTAGGGGACGACCCGGGTAGCGAAGTGGGTGGTGGTCCCCGATCCGTCTGGGGCGGTTCCGGCGACAGGCTGGCCGTATGCCTGGAACGCGGAGAAGCGGCCTGCTGGCCCTCGGCGGGATCGTCCTGGCGGCGGTGCTCGCGCTGATCGGTCACCTCGAGGTGAGCGACGACCTGGATCCCTGGTCGCTGACCGTCAGCGACTTCGCCGTCTCCGACCGGGGCGGCGTCATCGACACCGCGATGGCGGTGCTGGCGGCGGCCAGCCTGGTGCTGCTGCCGGCGCTGCGCCGGGCAGGTGCGGGCCGCGTGCCGCTCGCGCTGCTGACCGCCTGGTCGGCCGGGTTGCTGGCCGCGGCCTTGGTGCCCACGAACGAGCCGGGTACGCCCATGGACACCGCCGCGTACGTGCACAGGTACGCCTCGGTGCTGTCGTTCCTGGCCCTGCCGGTGGCCGGCTGGCTGCTGGCCCGTCACCCGGTCGCCGGCGCGGCCGCCTGGCTGCGCGGGCTGACCCTGGCCAGCCTGGTGCTGGCGGCCACGATGATCTGGTCCGCCTACCCCGGCGACCGAGCCCTGCTGGGCCTGATCGAACGCGCGCTCATCCTCACCGAGACAGCCCTGCTGGCCACCCTGGCACTGCACCTCACCCTCCGCCCCCTGACCCGAGCAGAACAAGGGGGGCCGGGTTACTCCAGCTCGTGGAGCATGAGCTGGCGGGCGGCCTCGGTGATGGAGCCGGACAGGCTCGGGTAGATGGTGATGGTGTGGGCCAGCTCGTTCACGGTGAGGTTGTTCTCCACCGCCATCGTGATCGGCAGGATCAGCTCGCTCGCCTTCGGCGCCACCACCACGCCGCCGATCACCTGGCCGCTCGCCGGCCGGCAGAACAGCTTGACGAAGCCGTCGGCCAGGTCGTCCATCTTCGCCCGCGCGTTGCCGGACAGCGGCAGCATCACCTGGCGGGCCGGAGTCTTGCCCGCGTCCACCTCGTCCTGGGAGACGCCGACGGTGGCCAGCTCCGGGTCGGTGAAGACGTTCGCCGCGACGGTACGCAGCCGCAGCGGCCGGACGGCCTCGCCCAGCGCGTGCCACATGGCGATCCGGCCCTGCATGGCCGCGACGCTCGCGAGCGGCAGCACGCCGGTGCAGTCACCCGCCGCGTAGATGCCCGGCACATTGGTACGGGAGACCCGGTCCACCGTCACGTAACCGCCCCGGGCCAGTTCCACGCCGTACTCGGCCAGGCCCAGGTCGGCGGTGTTCGGGATCGAGCCGACCGCGATCAGCGCGTGCGAGCCGGTGACCTGCCGGCCGTCGGAGAGCACCACCTCCACGCCGTCGCCGACGCGGCGGACCGCCTCGGCGCGGGAGTTGTTCAGGATGCTCATGCCCCGGTTGCGGAACACCCGCTCGATCGCCATCGCGGCGTCGGCGTCCTCGTGCGGCATGACCCGGTCGCGGCTGGACACGAGCGTGACCTTGACGCCCATGGCCAGGTACGCGCTGGCGAACTCGGCCCCGGTGACGCCGGAGCCGACCACGATCAGGTGCTCGGGCAGCTCGGGCAGGTCGTACACCTGGCGCCAGGTCAGGATGCGCTCGCCGTCCGGTACGGCGGTGGGCAACTGGCGGGGGGTCGCGCCGGTCGCGACGAGCACGGTCGACGCGGCGATGGAGTACTCCTCGCCGCCGCCGGCCGGGGTGACGATCACCCGGTGGGTGTGGCCGAGCGTGTCCTCGCCCAGCCGGGCGGTGCCGGCGACGAACTCGACGCCGGCCTTCACCAGCTTGGTGTGGATGTCGGCGGACTGGGCCAGCGCGAGCCGCTTGACCCGCTCGTGCACCGCCGGGGCGTCGACGGTGACCGCCTCCAGGCCGTCGGAGTGCACCCCGAACTCCTCGGTGTCCCGGTAGCCGGTGACCACCTCGGAGCTGGCGATGAACGTCTTGGAGGGCACGCAGTCGGAGAGCACGCAGGCGCCACCGGCGCCCTCCGCCTCGACCACTGTGACATCGGCGTCCAACTGCGCGGCGACCAGAGCCGCCTCGTACCCGGCCGGCCCGCCGCCGATGATCACGATCTGGCTCACAGAGCCGTCCCTTCGTTCGCGACTGCGGGGCTCCGCTCCGCTGCACTCCTCGCGCTCACAGCAATTGCCCCTCGTCTGTGCTCACAGTGACTTTCTTCTCCCCGTCGGGTTCGACACGCACTGTCGTATTCTCCCCCACCCGCCAGCCGGGCTATCGTCGTCGCCGTGCGTCTCTACGCTGCTTACGGCTCGAACCTGGACCCCGCCCGCATGCGCGCCTACTGCCCGCACTCGCCGATGGTGGGCACCGGCTGGCTTGAGGGGTGGCGGCTCACCTTCGCCGGCGAGGACGTCATCGGGTGGGAGGGCTCGGTCAGCACCGTCGTCGAGTCCCCCGGCGACCGGGTGTTCGTGGCGCTCTACGACATCCACCCGTACGACGCCGCGCAGCTCGACGAGATCGAGGGCGTGACCGCCGAGACGTACCGCAGGCTGACCGTCCGCGTCTCGACGCTCGACGGCGACGTGACCGCGTGGGTCTACGTGTTCGACGGGTACGAGGGCGGGCTGCCCACAGCCTGGTACCTCTCGGAGATCGCGAACGCCGCGGAGAAGGCGGGCGCGCCGGACGACTACGTCACCGAGCTGCGGTCCCGCCCCACCGGCACCGCGTCCGCGTAGCGCGTCTCCCACAGCGAACAGTGTGCGCCGGACAGCCGTCCGGCCGCTCGGCGACCCCGGTCCGCGGGTGCCGGGTCACACCCGCGAGGCGGGCACGCTCCGCTCGTACATGTCGGTCCAGCGTTCCTCCACCAGCCCGACGGAGCGGTAGAGCGTGACCGGCGCGGTCGGGTTGGCCAGGTCGACGCCCAGCCCGGCCCCGGCGCGGCCCTTCGCCGCGTAGACCGCGAAGGCCCGGCGCAGCAGCGCAGCACCCACCCCCCGACGCCGGTACGCGGGCAGCACCGACAGCGTCCGCACCCACCCCAGGTCCTGGTCGAGTGCCTGGTCGGAGGACTGGAGCGCGCCGGCCGGCTCGCCGTCGACCTCGGCCAGGAACCACTCGTCCCAGACCTTGCCGTACGACGGCAGCAGGTCCCGCCACCGCTCGAAGTCGAGCGGGTCGTGGTCGGGGGTGTCCCGGAACGCGGTGTCGTAGATCCGGTGGAACAGCCGCAGGTCGCTCTCGTCGTCGGCGCGCAGGGGCCGGACTGTCACCCCGGGCGGGGGCGGCGGCTCGGCGGGCAGGTCGGCGAGCGAGCGGCTCATCCGGATGTAGCGCTTGACCCGGGTGAACCCGGCCTCGGTCAGCTCACCGGCCCAGCGGGTCTCCGGCGCGTACACGCCGGTGCGGGCGGTCAGCGCGGGCAGGCCGCGCTCGGCGGCCCGTTCGGCGACGCGTTCCAGCAGCCGCGCCAGCAGTGGCGCGCGCAGGTCGGCGCCGCGGTCGGGGTCGACGAGGACGTCCACCCACTCCCGGCCCACACCGCTCGGGTTGGCCAGGATCGACCAGGCCACCGCCGTGCCGTCCGGGTCGGTGACCAGCCAGGAGTCCCGGGCCGGGTCGACGAACGGCGCGGTCAGCGCGGACCGCACGTCCTCTTCGTCGAAGTCGGGGTAGCCCACGGCGAACGTGTCGGAGGCATGCACCACCGCCAGGATCGCGGGCACGTCGTCGAGGGTCGGGCGGCGGGCCGACCAGCCGGCGGGGAGCGTCACGGGCCAGATCGTGGCAGCCGGACCGGCCGCCTCGCCTCCCATTTATCCGCCGCGGGCGCGCTGCCGCGCGGCGCCGAGCAGAGTCAGCAGCTCGGCGCCCTCGGCGGTGCTCAACGCGCGGAACGCCGCCGACGCCAGCCGGTCGGTCACCGCCTCGGCCCACAACCGGCGCCGCACGAGCGGCCCGACCGGCGGGTACGGGGGCACCCAGCCGCACGCGGCCGCGCCCGTCTCGCCCTCCGGCCCGGCCAGCACCGCCTCCAGCGGCGTCAGCCCGGCCGCGCGCACCGCCAGCAGGTACGCCCCGGCGAAGTGCTCACGCAGCAGCAGCATGCCCACAGCCGCCCGTGCACCGGGCGACGGATCGGGCACCGGCATGGCGCGCCAGGCGGCGAACAGCGGCATGCCGCTGCCGTCCGCCGCGTCGACCGCCCGGCCCAGCAGCGCGGCGAGCCGTGACGACTCGGCGCCGTCGCCCAGCCGGGCGGTGCCCCACCGGCAGCACTCGGCCAGGTTGGCGGCGGCCACCTCCAGCGGCGGGACGGTCCGCGCGGCGGCGTCCCAGCCGTCGGTGACCGCCTCCGGTGCGATGAAGCCGAGCGCCGCGGCCACGGTCTCGGCGCGGACGTCACCGAGCGCACCGGCCCGCCCGGTGATGTAGAAGGCCCACCCGGAGATGCCCAGCAGCCGCGCCCGGCGCAGCGTGGACGGGCAGCGGGCGAACGCCTCCCCGAGTTCGAGCACCAGCGGTTTGCAGGCGGCGGCGAGCTGTTCCGGAGTCATCGGCCGCCCGTCGCCGTCACTCCACCGAAGCCATTCATCACGCTCAGTCTGCCGCGTGGTCACCGGTGTCGGCATCCCCCTCTTCGGCGTCGAGCGCCTCCAACACGGCCTCCACCTCTCCGGCCCGACGCCGGGCCGCGGTGACCGCCCGTTCCGCGCCCCGGCGGGCCAGCCGGGCCCGGCTCAGGTCCTGCTCGGCCACGGCCCGGCGACGCTCCAACTCGGCCAGTTCGGTCTCGATCCGGTCGAGCGTCGCGGCGCCGTCCCGCTCGGCCGCGTCGGCGGTCGCCAGCTCCTTCTCGGCCCGGTCCAGGTCCGCGCGGGCCCGGGTCAGCTCCCGGGTCGCGGTCCGCCGCCGCCCGGCCCGTTCGGCCCGCGCCGCCCGCTCGTCGCGGGCCCGGCGCGCGTCGGCCCGCTCGGCCGCCCGGTCCGGTACGACCGGCTTCTCCTCGCCCCCTGTCACGAGCCGCAGCTGGGGGCGGGGCACCTCGCCGAACCCCGCGTAGTGGCTGGCCCGCAGCAGGCGTCCGGCGCGTACCTGCTCGGCCACCTCGGTGTCGGACAGCGCGGCGTTGAGCGTCGCCTCCACCTCGCCCAGCGGCAGCTTCCCGGCCGGGGGCGCGGCGGGTTCGGCGGCGGCGAGCCGGCGTACCTCCGCCACCAGCGCGCTCACGACGGCGCGCCGCTGCGCGGAGAGTTCCCGCAGCTTGCCACCGCGCAGGTCGCGCTGTGCGGCGCGCAGCGACTCGGCGAGCTGGGTCAGGTCGGCGACCAGCTCGGGCCGACGGATCGCCAGCAGGTTGACCAGCCAGGCCGCCACTGTGGGGCGGCGCAGCCTGCCGATCTCCCGGGCGGTACGCGGGTCGCCGGACTGCCGTGCCTGCGCGACGGCGGCGTCCCGGGCCGCGACGAACCGGTCCGGCGGCGTGGCGTAGAGCTGCCGGATCACCTCCGCGGGCACCTCGGCCATGTTCAGGCGTCGATCCGGGTGCCCGGCTCCAGACGGCGGTAGTCGGTCTTGGACAGCGCCGTGTACTGCCGGTTCAGCACGCCGAGGCCGTTGTCGTTCAGCAGCCCGTCGTGCAGCGCGTACGCCCGGCGCGGTGCGACCGCGCGGATGAAGTCGACCACCTCGGAGAACTTCGACCAGGGCGCGTGGATCGGGGCGAACAGCGTGTCCACCTGCACGTCGTCGGGCACGAACAACGCGTCGCCCGGGTGGTAGACCACGTCGGCGAAGAGGTAGCCGATGTTCTGGATCACCGGGATGTCCGGGTGGATGACCGCGTGCTGCCCGCCGTACGCCCGCACCGGCACCCCGGCGACTGTGAACGACTGTCCCGGCTCGACGGTCACCAGCGCCTCGGCGGCGTCGCCGAGCACCCCGGCCAGCGAGGCGGGGCCGTGCACCGGCACCGGCCGCCGCTCCAGCGCCCGGGTCAGCGTGCCGACGTCCACATGGTCCGGGTGTTCGTGGGTGATCAGCACCGCGTCCGCCCCGTCGAGCGCCGCCGGATCGCTGAAGACACCCGGGTCGACGACGAGCACCGCACCGTCGTGCTCCAGCCGGAGACAGGAGTGGGCGTATTTGGTCACCTGCATCGTGACTCCTCGAATACCGAATCGTGATGTCCTCAGCGCAGTCTGCCGGAACCGGCGCAATGACGCGTCACGTCCGAGGTATCGGTCCCGGTGCGGGGCCGTCGACGATCGGAGTACGGGGAATGGGCGGACGACGATTCCGGGGCGTGGCCCTGGTGGCTGTGAGTCTGATAGCGGCGCTGAGTGTGGGTGCCTGTGGCGCGGTCGGTGACGGCGGCAGCGACTCGGCCGCGCCGGCGGCCGACGGAGGCGCGGGACGCGACCAGGACGCCGAGGGCGGCGCGGACGGCGGGCAGGCCGCTCCCGGCGGCACCGGCGGCGCGGACCTGCGGGTCGACCAGAGGTCCATCATCTACACCGGGACCATGCAGGTCCGGGTGGACGATGTGGAGGCCGCCGCGCGGGAGGCGACCACGGCTGTGACAGCGGCCGGCGGATTCGTCGGCGCGGACCGCCGGTCGAGCCGGGCCGCCGAGGCGCGGGCGGCGCTGACGCTGCGCGTGCCGGCGGACCGGTTCACAGCGGTGATCGACCGGCTCGCCGGACTCGGCCGGCAGGAGCGCCGGGAGATCCGCACCGAGGACGTCACCGAGCAGGTGGTCGACCTGGACGCCCGGATCGCCACCCAGCGGGCGCGGGTGGAGAGTTCCCGCAAGTTGCTCGCCCGGGCCACCTCGGTGGACGAGTTGGTGCGGCTGGAGAACGAGGTGGGCACCCGGCAGGCGGACCTGGCCGCGCTGGAGGCCCGCAAGCGGCGGCTGGCGGACCTCACCTCGCTCTCCACCATCACCGTGACGTTCCTCGGTCAGGACGCCAGCACCGCCGAGGAGGAGGCCGACCTCGGCTTCCTGGCCGGGCTGGGTGGCGGCTGGTCGGCGTTCCTGGCGTCGGCCCGGGTCCTGCTCACAGTGCTCGGCGCGGTGCTGCCGTTCGCGGTGGTGATCGGCGTACCGCTGTGGTTGCTGCTCCTGTGGCGACGCCGGGTGCGGGCCCGGCGGACGCCGCCGCCCGACCCGGACCCGGCGGCGCCGATGCCGACCGGACCGGCCGGCGGTCCGGTCAGCGCGCCGCCGCCACTGCCCGCAGCGCGGTCTGGACCATGAGGCGTACGCCGGCCTCGATGGCGCGCTCGTCCACGTCGAACGACGCCCGGTGCAGGTCCACGTTGGGCCCGCTGCGGCCGACGCCGAGGCGGGCGAGCGCGCCCGGCACGTGCTCCAGGTACCAGGAGAAGTCCTCACCGCCCATGCTCTGCGGCGTCTCGGCGATGCCGTCGGGGCCGAGCGCCGCTGCGGTGGCCGCGGTGAGCACACCGATGGCTCCGGCGTCGTTCGTCACCGGGGGCCGGCCACGCAGGTATTCCAGGTCGACCGTGGCGCCGGTGGGGGCGAGCACGTCCCGTACCACCTGAGCCACGATCTTGGGCGCCTGGTCCCAGGTGTCGCGGTCCATCACCCGCAGCGTGCCGGCCGCGCACGCCTCGGACGGGATGACGTTGTAACGGGTGCCGGCCGAGGCGTGGCCGAACACCAGCAGCAGTCCGCTGTTGGCCGGCACCCGGCGGCTGATCAGCGTCGGCACCTCGGTGACCAGGCGGCCGAGCGCGTCCACCAGGTCGACGGTCAGGTGCGGGCGGGCGGTGTGCCCGCCCGGCCCGGTGAGCCGGACGGTGACGTTGTCGGCGGCGGCGGTGATCGGGCCGACCCGCAGGCCGACCTTGCCCACCGGCAGGTTCGGGTCGCAGTGCAGCGCGAAGATCTGCACCACGTCGTCCAGGCCGCCGGCCTCGATGACCTCCAGCGAGCCGCAGGGCAGGATCTCCTCGGCGGGCTGGAAGATCAGCCGGACCCGGCCGTCGAGTCGGCCCGTGTCGGCGAGCTGGGCGAGCAGCATGCCGACGCCGAGCATCACCGACGTGTGCACGTCGTGGCCGCAGGCGTGGCAGACGCCCTCCACCGTCGAGCGGTACGGCACGTCCTTCGGGTCGCTCAGCGGCAGCGCGTCGATGTCGGCGCGGAGCGCGATCACCGGCCCGTCCGGGCGGCCGTCGATGTCGCAGATGACGCCGTTGCCCTTCGGCAGCAGGCGCGGCTTGAGACCGGCGAGGGAAAGCTCTCGGTGTACCAGGGCGGCCGTCTCGAACTCCTCGCCGGACAGCTCCGGGTGGGAGTGGATGTGACGGCGGGTGGCGATGAGGCCGGGTACGCGCAGCGCGAGCAGATGGTCGAGCTCGAAGGGCAGGGGCTGGTAACCGGTCGGCGCCTCGGGCCGGGACGACGACAGCAGGCCGCCGGAAGGCAGCGTCAACGCACTCGTCACGTCGAATTCTCGATCACTAGAAGTGGATGGATCTTCGGGGCGGACAGCAGACAGCCTAGACCTCCGACGGTGACGCTGCGCAACATCTTTCGCGTAGCGGTCGGACCGCGCAGCGTCACGAATGCCCTGGTGAGAGGGCTCGAATATCTGCGGGACAGCAGGTAGATCGCGGTCGAACGCCGTCATCCGCCTCCCACCTCCTACAACGCGTAACCGTTTCAACGGCCACAAATACCGGCCCGTCGTTCCGAATTGTCGCATTAGTCGCGGCAATTAACTGCCGCTCCGACAATTGCACGACAACTGTCGGCTGCCGGAAGACTCCCGACGGTGACACGGGCGCCCGACCCCCGACCGCACACGCTGTCCGTCCCGTTCACCCGATCGGGTTACCCGAAACGCCGAATCGCACACGCGAAGGCGGCCCGCGCCGCACACCGAGGGTGCACGGCGGGGCCGCCTCCGGACAGGTCAGAACCGGTCGCTGGGCCGGTAGATCCCCCACACCTCGCGCAGCGTCCCGCAGACCTCGCCGACCGTGGCGCGGGCGCGCAGCGCCTCCTTCATCGGGTAGAGCACGTTGGCGTCCCCCTCGGCGGCGGCACGCAGCTCGGCCAGGGCCCGCTCGACCGCGCCCGAGTCCCGCTCGGCGCGCAGCCGGGCCAGCCGCTCCCCCTGTGCCGCCTCGATCGCCGGGTCCACCCGCAGCGGCTCGTACGGCTCCTCCTCGTCGATCTGGAACCGGTTGAGCCCGACCACCACGCGCTCGCCCGAGTCGATCTCCTGGGCGATCCGGTACGCGGACTGCTCGATCTCCCGCTTCTGGAACCCGGCCTCGATCGCGTCCACCGCCGAACCGTGGTCGAAGACCCGGTCCATCAGCTCGGTGGCGGCCGCCTCCACCTCGGCGGTCATCGCCTCCACCACGTACGACCCGGCGAACGGGTCGACGGTGGCGGTCAGGTCCGTCTCGTACGCCAGCACCTGCTGGGTCCGCAGCGCCAGCCGGGCCGCCTTCTCGGTGGGCAGCGCGATGGCCTCGTCGAAGCTGTTGGTGTGCAGCGACTGGGTGCCGCCGAGCACCGCGCCGAGACCCTGCACCGCGACCCGGACCAGGTTCACCTCCGGCTGCTGGGCGGTGAGCTGCACGCCCGCGGTCTGGGTGTGGAACCGCAGCATCATCGACTTCGGGTTCTTCGCGCCGAACTCGTCGCGCATCAGCCGGGCCCAGATCCGCCGGGCCGCCCGGAACTTGGCGACCTCCTCCAGCAGCGTGGTGCGGGCCACGAAGAAGAACGACAGGCGGGGCGCGAAGTCGTCGACGGCCAGCCCGGCGGCGAGCGCCGCGCGGACGTACTCCACGCCGTTGGCGAGCGTGAACGCGACCTCCTGCGCGGGCGACGCGCCGGCCTCGGCCATGTGGTAGCCGGAGATGGAGATGGTGTTCCACTTCGGCACCTCGGCCCGGCAGTAGGCGAAGGTGTCGGCGACCAGCCGCAGCGAGGGCTTCGGCGGGAAGATGTACGTCCCCCGGGCGATGTACTCCTTGAGGATGTCGTTCTGGATCGTGCCGTTGAGCGCCGCGCCGGGCACGCCGTTCTCCTCGGCCACGAGCTGGTAGAGCAGCAGCAGCACCGAGCCGGGCGCATTGATGGTCATCGAGGTGGAGACCTTGTCCAGCGGGATGCCGCCGAACAGCGTGCGCATGTCCTCGATGGAGTCGATGGCGACACCGACCTTGCCCACCTCGCCGTGCGCGATCGGGTCGTCCGAGTCGTACCCCATCTGGGTGGGCAGGTCGAACGCGACGGACAGGCCCATGGTGCCGGCGCGCAGCAGCTGGTGGTAGCGCGCGTTGCTCTCGGTCGCCGTGCCGAACCCGGCGTACTGTCGCATGGTCCAGGGCCGGGACGTGTACATCGTCGGGTAGACCCCGCGGGTGTACGGGAACTCGCCCGGCTCGCCCAGCCGGGCGTCCAGGTCCGCCGGAAGGTCTGCCGCCGTGTAGACGCCCTGGATCGGGAAACCCGACTCGCTTGACCGCGCATCGCTCATTACCGGATGGTAGGACGCGCAGACCGCCAGGTGGGTGAGGGATACCGCACACCTCACGGCGGCGACCCACCGGAGGTGAGCGGCCGACCACATACCGTCGAGTAGGTAAACGCCCGCCGCGTCGGGTTTCGCATCGGGCGTCGGAACCAGCAAGATAGAGGGGTTGTGTCCCAGCCCCCTCGATATCCCCCGGTGGCTTTTCTGTGACTCAGATTCCGACGTGGAGCGGCGGACCGGCCAGTCCCCCCACTGGACGCGCGGCGCCCGGCACCACCATCGGTGGTCGCTACTCGCTGCGCTCCCCGGTGGGCAACGGAGGCATGGGCACGGTCTGGCGGGCCACAGACACGTTGCTGCGCCGCGATGTGGCGGTCAAGGAGGTCGTCCTCCCGCCGGGGCTCGCCCCGAGCGACCGGGATGCGCTCTACGAACGGACGCTGCGGGAGGCCCGCGCCGCCGCCGCGATCCAGCACCCGGCGGTGGTGCAGGTCTACGACGTGGTCACCGAGGGTGGTCGCCCGTGGATCGTGATGGAGCTGCTGGACGCCCGCAGCCTCGCGGACATGGTGATCGAGGACGGGCCGGTCGCACCGCGCGCCGTCGCCAAGATCGGAATTGCGCTGCTCGGCGCGCTGGAGGTGGCGCACGCCATCGGCGTGCTGCACCGCGACGTCAAGCCGGCGAACGTGCTGATCTGCACCGACGGCCGCTGCGTGCTGACCGACTTCGGCGTCGCCCGGATGCCCACCGACGTGCAGCTCACCACGCCCGGCATGGTGCTCGGCTCGCCGCACTTCATCTCGCCCGAGCGGGCCATGGGCCAGGAGTTCGGGCCGCCGAGCGACCTGTTCTCGCTCGGCGTGACGCTCTACACCGCGGTCGAGGGCCGGCCACCGTTCGACAAGGGCGACCCGATCGAGACCATGCACGCGGTGGTCGAGGACCCGCCCGCCACCCCGCAGCGCAGCGGCCCGCTGACCGGCGTGCTGATGGGGCTGCTGGAGAAGGACCCGGCCCGCCGGATGGACGTGCACCGGGCCCGGGCCAACCTGCGCGAACTGCTCGCCGGTCCGCTGACCAGCACCGCCACCGCCGTCAACTCGGTCACCGACCCGTACGCGGTGGTGCCGGTGCCGCGCCCGACGACGCCGCCGGCCATCGTGGCGGAGCCGAAGCCGAGCGGGCAGATCGGCGGTCGCGCGATGATCGGCAAGGACGAGTCGCTCACCGACCGGCTCGCCGCGCTGCGCCGCGGCGAGCGGCCCCAGGCCGAGAAGACCGCTGCGGGTGCCGCGGCGCTCGACGAGACCAGCGCCGACGCGCTGGCCGGCCCGCTGCACACGCCGACCGGCGCGATGTCCGGGCCGGGCACGCCGGAGGCCACCCAGCGCATCTCGCCCGACGCCACGGTCCGGCTCGGCCAGGGCGCCGGAGCGGACGCGACCCAGGCGGTGCCCACCGCTTACGGCCGCACCGCCGACGCCACGCAGCCGGTGTACGGCGGCGGCAACCAGTGGTCGGTGCCCGGCACCGGCCAGGCGTGGACCACACCGGCCACCGCGCCGGCCGCCGCCGGTGGTGGTGGCGGCGCGCTCGGCAGCGCCAAGGGCCTGCTCGGCCGGGTGAAGGCGTGGCCGCGCAAGGTCCAGCTCGCTGCCGCCGGCGGCCTCGCCGTGGTGCTGCTGGTGAGCGTGATCGCGCTGACCAGCGGCGGCGACGACGCTCCCCCGCCGATCGTGGGCGCGCTGCCGTCGAACTCGGCCGCCGCCGCGCCGGAGATGCAGGAGCAGACCGTCAAGGGCGTGACCATCCAGGTGCCGAAGGGCTGGCAACGGCAGACCGGCGGCCTCTTCGTCGACTACGTCGACCCGAACGACGAGGGCCGCAAGGTGCGGGTCATCGCCGAGAAGTGGGGCGGCACCTCGATCAGCTGGGCCGAGTTCGCCTCGCGGAACCTGAAGAGCAAGACCGCGAACAGCAAGACCTGCCCGGCCCCCTACACCGAGTTGTCAGTCTCCGAGCAGCCACTCGCCGGCCAGACCGCGGGCCAGCTCGAATACACCTGCGGCGAGGGCGAGGCCATGCGGCACGGCATCTGGCGGGGCCTGGTCAAGGACGGCAAGGTCTACTCGTTCTACCTCTCCACGACCGACGCACGATTCGCCGAGAGCAAGCCGATCTTCGACGCGATGGTCGACTCGTTCCAGCTCACGGCGGCCAACTGAGTCGAGGCCGACGGCCAGTGGTGATCCGCCGCCGTGCTTTCATGAGGCAATGGCGGCGGATACCACTGACCTTGACGACCTTCGCGTACGCGCCGAGCGCTGGCTCGCCGACGACCCGGACCCGGAGGGCCGCGTCGAGCTGCGCGCGGTCCTCGACGGGCTGCCCGGCACGGCGGCCGACCTGGCCGACCGGTTCGCCGGTCCGCTGACCTTCGGCACCGCCGGGCTGCGCGGCCCGCTGCGGGCCGGGCCGAACGGCATGAACCTCGCCGTGGTCACCCAGGCCGCCGCCGGGCTGGTCGGCTGGCTCGCCGCCCAGGGCGGCGAGGGCCCGCTGGTGATCGGGTACGACGCCCGGCGCGGCTCCCGTGCGTTCGCCGAGCGCACCGCGCAGGTGGCCACCGGTGCGGGCCGCCCGGCGCTGCTGCTGCCCCGGCCGCTGCCCACGCCCGTGCTGGCGTTCGCGGTCCGGCAGCTCGGCGCGGTCGCCGGGGTGATGGTCACCGCCAGTCACAACCCGCCGCAGGACAACGGCTACAAGGTCTACCTGGGCGCGCAGCTCGGCGGTGAGCTGGGCGCCGGCGCGCAGATCGTGCCGCCCGCCGACGCCGGCATCGAGGCGGCCATCCGGGCGGTCGGTCCGCTCGCGGCGGTGCCGCTCGGCCCGGCCGGTCAGGTGCTCGGCGACGACCTGGTGACCGCGTACGTCGAGCAGGCCGCCGCCGTGGTGGACCCGGCCGGACCACGGGACCTGAAGGTGGCGTACACGCCGCTGCACGGGGTGGGCGCCGCGGTGCTGACCGCCGCGTTCGCGCGCGCCGGTTTCGGCGTTCCCGGCGTGGTGCCCGAACAGGCCGAGCCGGACCCGGCGTTCCCGACCGTCAGCTTCCCCAACCCGGAGGAGCCGGGCGCGGTGGACCTGCTGGTCGCGCTCGCCGACCGCACCGGCGCGGACCTCGCCATCGCCAACGACCCGGACGCGGACCGCTGCGCGGTGGCGGTACGCGACGCCGGGTCCTGGCGGATGCTGCGCGGCGACGAGGTGGGCGCCCTGCTCGCCGACCACCTGATGCGGCGCGGGGTGACCGGCCTGTACGCCACCACGATCGTGTCGTCGGCGCTGCTGCGGGCGATGGCGGCGGCCCGGGGCCTGCCCTACGACGAGACGCTGACCGGGTTCAAGTGGATCGTCCGGGCCGGCGGCGGCCGGGAGCCGCTGGTGTACGGCTACGAGGAGGCGCTGGGCTACTGCGTCGCGCCGGGTCACGTCCGCGACAAGGACGGCATCACCGCCGCGCTGACGGTCGCCGAGCTGGCCGCCGGTCTCAAGGCCGAGGGCCGTACGCTCCTGGACCGGCTGGACGAGCTGGCCGCCGAGTTCGGCGTGCACCACACCGAGCAGCTCTCGGTCCGGGTGGAGGACCTGCGGGTGATCGCGGACTCGATGGCGCGGATCCGGGCGGCCACCCCGACCACGCTGCTCGGGCAGCCGGTGACCGAGGCGTCCGACCTGCTCCCCGACGCGGACGTGGTGATCCTGCGTACCGGCGCGGCCCGGGTGGTGATCCGGCCGTCCGGCACCGAGCCGAAGCTCAAGGCGTACCTGGAGGTGGTGGAGCCGGTGAGCGGCGGCGACGTGCCGGCGGCCCGGCAGCGCGCGCGTGCAGCGGTCACCGAGCTGCGCAACGAGATCGCCGCCGCCCTCGGCCTCTAGCCATGGATGTAAGGAAGGGCCCCTTCTTAACGCCTGGCGTTAAGAAGGGGCCCTTCCTCTACCGGAGGCGTTAAGAGGGGGCCCTTCCTTACCGCTTGCCCAGGGCGGCGTCGACGGCCTGGCCCAGCGCGGCGATGACCAGGCTGATCGACGGGCGCACCACGCTGTCGTCCAGGCTGACAGTGCCGGAGAACCCGGCCCCGGCGGCGATCTCCTCCAGGCGCCGGCCGGCGTCCTCGGCGGCCGGGCCGGTCAGCCCCAGCGCCGGTTCCATCCGCAGCACCGCGACGAGCGTGGCCAGCGCGGCGGTCCGCTCGTCCGGGATCTGCCCGCTGGTCAGCGCGTCCGCCAGCCGCCGCCGGATGTCCGCCTCGACCGAGGCGTCGGCCACCGGGTAGCGGTGCACGTGGATGAAGCCCAGCTCGGTCTCGTCCACGTCCCGCACCACGCCCCGGCCGCAGAGGTCGGAGAGGATCCGGTCGCGCAGCCCGTGCCGCAGTCGCTGCACCCACGAGGACGGCGTGTGCGGGGTGTCCGCGGCGATCTTGGCGAGTACGGCGTCCGCGATCGGCTCGCCGGTCGGGGCCGGGTCGACCACCGCCAGGTTCCCGTCCGCGTACGCGACCCGTCCGGCCAGGGCCAGCTCGACCAGTACGGCGGCGGCCATGCCCAGGTCCAGGCTGATCCGCGGCATGGTGGCCTTGCCGGTTTCGTCGTCATACGCGAGGAGCAGCAGCTCCTCGGCGAGCGCAACACCAGTCATGGCCCGGAACGCTAGCGCCTCCCCGCACCCCCGCGCATCGACTCGCCGGGGCCGCCCGATTCACACCGAGAGGGCCCTTTCCCAGCGGGAAAGGGCCCTCTTCACCGAATAGCCGGATCGCCCCGATCATCGGCATCGCCGGGATCGCCGAAGGGTCGCCGGGGTCGGAACCGGCACCCCCGGACGGCCGGATCAGAAGCGGGGCATGCCGCCGAACTGGCGGTCGCCGGCGTCACCCAGGCCGGGGACGATGAACTTCGAGTCGTTCAGTCCCTCGTCGATCGAGGCGGTGACCAGGCGCAGCGGCAGGCCGGAGCGCTCCAGCCGCTCGATGCCGACCGGGGCGGCCAGCACGCACAGCACCGTGATGTCGGTGCACCCGCGGTCGGCGAGCAGCCGGCAGCAGTGCTCCAGCGAGCCGCCGGTGGCGAGCATCGGGTCGAGCACCAGCACCGGCAGGCCGGCGAGGTCGCGCGGCAGCGACTCCATGTACGCGCGGGGCTCGTACGTCTCCTCGTCGCGGGCCAGGCCGACGAAGCCCATCGACGACTCGGGCAGCAGGCCGAGCGCGGCGTCGGCCATGCCGAGACCGGCCCGCAGCACCGGCACCAGCAGCGGCGGGTTCGCCAGCCGGCTGCCCTCGGTGGCGGTGACCGGGGTCTGGATCGAGTACTTCTCGACCGGGAAGGAGCGCGCGGCCTCGTACACCAGCATGGTGGTGAGTTCGCGCAGCGCCGCCCGGAACGACGACGAGTCGGTCCGGGCGTCCCGCATGGCGGTCAGCCGCGTCTGGGCGAGCGGATGGTCAATGACGTGTACGTCCACGATCGCTCAACCTACCGTTTGCCGGCGCGGCACCGGGCGGGTGCGGTACGACCAGCGACTCCGCTCACGTATGACGCTCACTACCGGTCGTTCGTGAGCAAGATCACTCGACTCGCGGGTGCGTACTATTCGGGGCATGACGGCGACAACGACGTCGGCCCGGTCGGACCTCACCGAGCTGGGACGATCCGAGACCGCTCTGCGGACCTTCCTGCACGGCCTGCCCGGCGTGGACCAGGTCGGCGCGGAGCAGCGGGCGGCACAACTCGGCACCCGCTCCATCAAGACCACCGCGAAGGCCGAGGCGATCGACCTGGCGATCCGGATGGTCGACCTGACCACCCTGGAAGGGGCGGACACGCCGGGCAAGGTGCGGGCGCTGGCGGCCAAGGCGCTGCGCCCCGACCCGGCCGACCCGAGCTGCCCGCACGTCGGCGCCGTCTGCGTCTACCCGTCGATGGTTCCGTACGTGGCCGAGGTGCTGCGCGGCAGCGGCGTGCACCTGGCCAGCGTGGCGACCGCGTTCCCGTCCGGTCAGGCGCCGCTGGAGATCAAGCTCGCCGACGTGCGCGCGGCGGTCGAGGCGGGCGCCGACGAGATCGACATGGTGATCAACCGGGGTGCGTTCCTGGCCGGGCGCTACCAGGAGGTCTACGACGAGATCGTGGCCACCAAGGAGGCGTGCGGGGACGCCCACCTCAAGGTGATCCTGGAGACCGGTGAGCTGGCCACGTACGACAACGTGCGCCGCGCGTCCTGGCTCGCCATGCTGGCCGGCGGCGACTTCATCAAGACCTCCACCGGCAAGGTCCCGGTCGCGGCCACCCTGCCGGTGACTCTGGTGATGCTGGAGGCGGTGCGCGACTTCCGTGCCGCCACCGGGCGTCAGGTCGGCGTGAAGCCGGCCGGCGGCATCAAGACCACCAAGGACGCGATCAAGTACCTGGTCATGGTCAACGAGACGGTCGGCGCCGACTGGCTGAGCCCGGACTGGTTCCGGTTCGGCGCGTCGAGCCTGCTCAACGACCTGCTCATGCAGCGCACCAAGCTGACGACCGGCGTCTACGCCGGCCCCGACTACTTCACCCTGGACTGAACGCGATGTTCGAATACGCTCCCGCCCCCGAGTCCCGCTCGGTGGTGGGCATCAAGCCCTCGTACGGGCTCTTCGTCGACGGCGCGTTCGTCGACCCGGCCTCCGGCGGCAGCTTCAAGTCGGTGAACCCGGCCTCCGAGGAGGTGCTGGCCGAGATCGCCGAGGCGGGCGCCGACGACGTGGACCGTGCGGTCCGCGCCGCCCGCAACGCGTACGAGAAGGTCTGGGGTCCGATGCCGGGCCGGGACCGGGCCAAGTACCTGTTCCGGATCGCCCGGCTCATCCAGGAGCGCTCGCGCGAGCTGGCGGTGCTGGAGTCGCTGGACAACGGCAAGCCGATCAAGGAGTCGCGCGACGTCGACCTGCCGCTGGTCGCCGCGCACTTCTTCTACTACGCGGGCTGGGCGGACAAGCTCCCCCACGCGGGCTTCGGCCCCGACCCGAAGCCGCTCGGTGTGGCCGCGCAGGTCATCCCGTGGAACTTCCCGCTGCTCATGCTGGCGTGGAAGATCGCCCCGGCGCTGGCGGCCGGCAACACTGTGGTGCTCAAGCCGGCCGAGACCACTCCCCTCACCGCGCTGCTGTTCGCCGAGATCTGCCAGCAGGCCGACCTGCCGGCCGGCGTGGTGAACATCGTCACCGGCGCGGGCGACACCGGCCGGGCGCTGGTCGAGCACCCGGGCGTGGACAAGGTCGCGTTCACCGGCTCCACCGAGGTCGGCCGGGCCATCGCCCGCGCGGTCGCGGGCACCCGCAAGAAGCTGACGCTGGAGCTGGGCGGCAAGGCCGCGAACATCGTCTTCGACGACGCCCCGATCGACCAGGCCGTCGAGGGCATCGTCAACGGCATCTTCTTCAACCAGGGGCACGTCTGCTGCGCCGGCTCGCGGCTGCTGGTCCAGGAGTCGGTGGCGGACCGGGTGCTGGAGTCGCTCAAGCGCCGGATGGCCCAGCTCCGCGTCGGTGACCCGCTGGACAAGAACACCGACATCGGTGCGATCAACTCGGCCGAGCAGCTGGCCCGCATCCGGGAGCTGTCCGACGCCGGGTCCGCCGAGGGCGCGGAGCGCTGGTCGCCGCCGTGCGAGCTGCCCGAGCGCGGCTTCTGGTTCGCGCCGACCATCTTCACCGGCGTCACCCAGGCTCATCGGATCGCCCGCGAGGAGATCTTCGGCCCGGTGCTGTCCGTGCTGACGTTCCGCACCCCGGCGGAGGCGGTCGAGAAGGCCAACAACACGCCGTACGGGCTGTCGGCCGGGATCTGGACCGACAAGGGTTCCCGGATCCTGTGGCTGGCCGACCGGCTGCGCGCGGGCGTGGTGTGGGCCAACACGTTCAACAAGTTCGACCCGACCTCGCCGTTCGGCGGCTACAAGGAGTCGGGCTACGGTCGCGAGGGCGGCCGGCACGGGCTGGAGGGGTACCTCAATGTCTGAGCGGGTCGCGGTACGCAAGACGTACAAGCTCTTCATCGGCGGGAAGTTCCCGCGCAGCGAGTCGGGACGGTCGTATCTCGTGCAATCCGCGAACGTGTCTCTTGCCTCCCGGAAGGACGCGCGGGACGCGGTAGTGGCCGCCCGCGCCGCGGTGAAGGGCTGGGCCGGGGCGACCGCGTACAACAGGGGTCAGATCCTCTACCGGGTCGCCGAGATGCTGGAGGGCCGGCGCGAGCAGTTCGTCGCCCTGGGCGTCCCGGCCGACGAGGTGGACGCGGCGATCGACCGCTGGGTCTGGTACGCCGGATGGTCCGACAAGCTGCCCCAGGTGTACGGCGGCGCGAACCCGGTGGCCGGCCCGTACTTCAACCTGTCCGCGCCGGAGCCCACGGGCGTGGTCGCGGTGGTGGCCCCCGAGGAGCCCGCGCTGCTCGGCCTGGTGAGCGTGATCGCCCCGGCGATCGTCACCGGCAACACGGTGGTGGTGGCCGCCTCCCCGGCGGCGCCGCTGGCGGCGGTGACGCTGGCCGAGGTGCTCGCGACCTCCGACCTGCCCGGCGGGGTGGTCAACATCCTCACCGGCCGGCTGACCGAGACCGTGCCGACGCTCGCCGCGCACATGGACGTCAACGCGATCGACCTGACCGGCGTCGCCGACGCCGAGCTGGCGGCGGACCTGGAGATCAAGGCCGCGGAGAACCTCAAGCGGGTGCTGCGGCCGGCCCCGGCCGACCACGACTGGTACGCCGATCCCGGCATCACCCGGATGACCACGCTGCTGGAGACCAAGACGGTCTGGCACCCGAAGGGCGTCTGACCCCGGCGGCTCCCCGGGGGTCGGAAGGGATCTACTACCGGGGGTAGGATTGACGGGTGACTCGGCTGGGGGACCTTGAGCGTGCCGTGATGGACGTGCTGTGGGACGCGGCTCCCGCCTCGTCGGGTGGCGTGACTGTGCGCGAGGTCGCCGACGCCCTGGACGGCCGCGAACTCGCCTACACCACGGTCATGACAGTGCTCGACCGGCTCGCCGGCAAGGGCATGGTGCAGCGCGAGCGGGAGGGGCGCGCCTGGCGTTACCGCCCGGCCGCCACCCGCGAGGCGCACATCGCCCAGCTCATGCTCGAAGCCCTCGATCTCGGCGGCAGCCGGGACGCCGCACTCGTGCGCTTCGCCCGCTCGGTGACCGGCACGGAGGCGGACGTGCTCCGCGCCGCGCTCGGCGCCGAGGCCGGGGCGACGGTCGAGGACGGACCGGCCGGCCGGGTCGAGAACCCCCGATCCGGCCGACCGGCGCTCGACGAGGCGACGGACCGGTAGGGCGGCTGCCGTGGCGTACGCCCTGCACTTCGCCGCGATCATCCTGGCCTGCTGGCTGACCGCGCAGGTCCTCGCCGCCGCGCGCTGGACCTGGCGGGCGCCCCGAGTGGCGATCGTCTGCTGGCAGGCGGTCGGGCTGGCGCTCGGCCTGTCCGCCATGGGGCTGCCGATGGCGCTGGGGCTCGACGCGTACGACCGGGCGACGGGGCACGCGCTGGTGGCCCTGGCCGACGACCTGGCCCACGGCACGCTGCCCGCCGGGCTGGGCGCGGTGCACCTCAGCCTGGTCGGGGTCGGTCTCGGCATCGGCGCGGTGCTGCTCACCACGACGGTACGCAGCCTGCACGGCGCGGTCCGGGCGCAGCGCCGGCACCGGGAGCTGCTGCACCTGGTGGCCCGGCGTGACCCCACGGTGCCCGGAGCGCTGGTGCTCGACCACCCGAGCGCCGCGGCGTACTGCCTGCCCGGCGTGCGTCCTCGCGTGGTGGTGAGCGCCGGCACGCTCGACCTGCTCGACCCGGCCGAACTGGCGGCGGTGCTCACCCACGAGCGCGCGCACGCCCAGGAGCGGCACGACCTGGTGCTGCTGCCGTTCACCGCGTTGTGCCGGGCGCTGCCCTGGTTCCGGTGGGTGCGGGACGCGCACGCGCGGGTGGCGCTGCTGGTCGAGATGCGCGCCGACGACAAGGCCCGGGAGTTGCACGCGGACGCGCCGCTGGCCGGTGCGCTGCGCCGGTTCGCCGCCGCCGAGCACCGGGTGCAGCCGGCCGGCACGCTCGGACTCGGCGACCGCGACCTCGACGTACGCGTGCAGCGGCTGCTCGTCGCGGACCGCCCGCCGCGGGTGCTCGGCGCGATGGCGCTGGCCGTCGCCGGCACGCTCGTCTCCCTGCCGTTCGCCCTGTTCCTGAGCTGACCTCGTCCCCTACGGGACTTCTCCGGGTTCGCGCACCCGTATAGGTAGTGAGGCTACGTGTAGGTTGGCTACGACAAGAGAGCCAACCCATGGGAGGACGACAGTGGACCCGCTGCTCCTCGCCCGCCTCCAGTTCGCCACCACCACCTCGATCCACTTCCTCTTCGTGGCGGTCACGCTCGGCCTGGTCACGCTGCTGGTCGGGTTGCAGACGGCCGGCTACCTGACCGGCAAGCCGGTGTACGAGCGGCTGACCCGGTTCTGGGGCCAGCTCTACGTGATCAACTACGTGCTCGGCATCGCCACCGGCATCGTCATGGAGTTCCAGTTCGGGCTGAACTGGAGCGGTCTGTCGCGCTACGTGGGAAACGTGTTCGGCGCGCCGCTGGCCATCGAGACGCTCGTGGCGTTCTTCCTGGAGTCCACGTTCCTCGGCATGTGGATCTTCGGGTGGCACCGGCTGCGGCGCGGCGTGCACCTGGCGCTGCTCTGGGGCGTGGCGATCACCGCGTACGCCTCGGCGTTCTGGATCATGGTGGCGAACGCCTGGCTCCAGAACCCGGTCGGGTACGAGGTCCGCGACGGCGTCGCCCACCTCACCGACTTCGGCGCCCTGCTCACCAATCCCACGTTCGGCATGGCGTTCGGCCACGTCGTCTCGGCGAGCCTGGTCACCGGCGGCCTGCTGATGGCCGCGGTGAGCGCCTGGCACCTGCTGCGGCGCACCAGCGACTACGCGCTCTTCCGCACCTCGCTGCGGCTCGGCCTGGTCACCGCGGCCCTAGCGGTCAGCATGCTCCAGGGTTTCGGCTTCGCCCAGTTCGGCCCGGTCGCCCAGCTGCAGCCCACCAAGTTCGGCGGCGGCCCCGACCGCGACGCGCTCGTCGCCGACTGGACCGCGCGGTTCGGCCCCGGCGACTGGGAACCACCGGTGCTCTCCGACGTGGGCCTCGGCTTCATGATCCTGATCGGCTTCACGCTCGGCGCCCTCTGGCTCCTGCTGCCGCTGCTCTGGCGGGACTGGATCATCCGGCTGAAGGTGCCACTCTGGCTGATCCTGCTCGGCCTGCCGCTGCCCTTCGTGGCGATGCTGCTCGGCTGGCTCGCCCGCGAGGTCGGCCGCCAGCCCTGGGCCGCGTACGGGCTGCTGCCCACCGCGCAGGCCGTCTCGCCGGTCTCTCCCGGGCTGATGCTCACCTCGCTGATCGGGTTCAGCCTGCTGCTCGGCGCGCTCGCGGTGACCAACTGGACGCTGATGGCCCGGCACGCCGCCCGGGGCGCGCACGACCCCGCGCTCGGCCGTCCGCCAGCGCCCGACACCGACGCCCACCACCAGCCCGTGTTCGTCTGAGGGAGCCGCCGTGGAACTCGCCTGGTACGCCCTGCTCGGCCTCTTCTTCGCCACCTACCTCGTGCTCGGCGGCTACGACTACGGTGTCGGCCTGCTGCTGGCCCGGCGCGGCCCGGCACCGGGCAGCCGGGCCACGCTCACCGCGCTCGGGCCGTTCTTCCTCGGCAACGAGGTCTGGCTGGTCGCCGCCGTCGGCATCCTGTTCGGCGCGTTCCCCCGGCTGGAGGGCGAGCTGCTCTCCGGCTTCTACCCGGCCGTGCTCGCCGCGCTGGCCGGGGTGGTGCTGGTGACCGCCGGGGTGCAGTTGCGCAGCCGCCCGGCCGCCGCCACCGCTCGCGCCCGCTGGGACCGGGTGGTGGTGACCGGCTGCGTGCTCGCCGCGCTGGGCTGGGGCGCGCTGCTCGCCGGGCTGCTCCAGGGCGTGCCGCTCGGCGCGGACGGCCACGTGGTCGGTGTCGGTCATCTCGCCACCCCGTTCGTCGCCGCCGCCGGGCTGGCGCTGCTCGCGCTGGTCGCCGTGCACGGTGCGACGTTCCTCACGCTCCGGCTGCCCGCCGCCGAGGCCCCGGCGCTCGCCCGGCTGGCGAGCGGCCTGGTGCCCGCCGCGCTCGTCGCCGTCGCCGCGGCCACCGTCCTGGGCGTGCTCTCCGATCGGGTACGCGCCGCGGTGGCGCGCCCGGCGGTGGCCGTACTCCTGCCGTTGGCGCTCGTGGCGGCGCTGCTGGCGGCCCGCGCGGCGCTGCGGCGGGGCCGGGCCGGTGTGGCCTTCGCGGCGACCGCGACGGCGCTGGCGCTTCCGGCGCCGCTGATCGGGGCCGCGCTCTGGCCCCGGATCCTGGTCTCCACGGCGGACCCGGCGGCGTCGTTGACGGTGGCCGAGGCGGCCGCGAGCCGCCCGACGCTGGCCCTGTTGGGATGGCTCGCGTTACCGCTCCTGCCGGCCCTACTAGGCTTTCAGGCGATGTGCTGGTGGGTTTTCCGGGGACGGATCGACGGCAGGGCACCGGTGTACTGGTGAACCGCCGCCCGTTCGACCCGCGTCTGCTGCGTCGGGTCCCCGCGGCCCGGCGCGACCTCGCCGTGCTCGCGGTGCTGGGCGGGCTCACCGCACTGCTGGTGATCGCCCAGGCCACCGCGCTGGCGACGCTGCTGGCCACGGCGTTCGACGGGCGGCTGCACCGCCCGGCGCTGGCCGGTTTCGTGGCCGCCGTGGCCGGGCGGGCGCTGGTGAGCTGGGCGCAGGGCACCGTCGCGGCGCGGGCCGCCGCGACGGTAAAGGCGGCGCTGCGCGCCGACCTGCTCGGCGCGGTCGGCCGGCACGGCCCCACCTGGGTCGCCGGGCAGCGGGCCGGGCAGCTCGCCACCCTGGCCGGGCGGGGCCTGGACGCGCTGGACCCCTACTTCACCGGCTACCTGCCGCAGCTCGTGCTCAGCGTCACCGTGCCGGTCGCGGTGCTCGCCCGGATCGTGTTCGCCGACTGGAGCTCGGCGCTGATCATCGCGCTCACCATCCCGCTCATCCCGATCTTCGGCGCGCTGCTCGGCTGGCAGGCACAGGCCGCCACCGAACGGCAGTGGCGGCGGCTGTCGCTGCTCGGCGGGCACTTCCTCGACATGGTGGCCGGGCTGCCCACGCTGCGCGCGTTCGGCCGGTCCCGGGGGCAGGTCGACGTGGTACGCCGGATGGCCGACGGCCACCGCCAGGCCACCATGAAGACGCTGCGGATCGCGTTCCTGTCCGCGCTGGTGCTGGAACTGGTCGCCACGCTGTCGGTCGCGCTGGTCGCGGTGCCGGTCGGCATCCGGCTGCTCGGCGGCGGCCTCACGCTCTCCACCGCGCTGCTGGTGCTGCTGCTCACCCCGGAGGCGTACCTGCCGCTGCGCGCCGCGGGCAGCCGGTTCCACGCCAGCATGGAAGGGCTCACCGCGCTGGACGAGGCGCTCACGCTCTCCGCCCCCGACGCGTCCGCAACGACAGCCGGGCCCCGCCGTCCGGCGCCGGGCGGCCGGGGTGAGATCCGCTTCGAGGGCGTCACAGTCGCGTACGACCGGACCACGGCGCTGCGCGACGTCACGCTGACCATCCGGCCCGGCGACCGCGTGGCGATCATCGGGCCCAGCGGCGCGGGCAAGAGCACGCTGCTCAACCTGCTGCTCGGCTTCGTCGCACCGACCTCCGGCCGGGTCACAGTCGACGGGGCGGACCTGGCCGGGGTCGACCTCGACGCGTGGCGGCGCGAGCTGGCCTGGGTGCCGCAGCGGGCGCACCTGTTCGCCGGGTCGCTCGCCGACAACATCCGCCTCGGCGCACCGGACACGCCGGATGCCGCGCTCGCCGCGGCGGTCACCGGCGCCGCGCTGGACGAGGTGATCGACGCCCTGCCCGACGGGCTGGACACCCGCCTCGGCGAGCGCGGCCACGGCCTGTCCAGCGGGCAGCGGCAGCGCGTCGCGCTGGCTCGCGCGTTCCTCCGGGACGCCCCGATCGTGCTCCTCGACGAGCCGACCGCGCGGCTGGACAGCGCCAGCGAGGCGGTGGTGCTGGACGCGACCCGGCGGCTGGTCGCCGGACGTACCGCGCTGCTCGTCGCGCACCGGCCCGCACTGCTCGCCGACGCCGACCGGATCCTGCGCGTCGAGGACGGCCGGGTCACCGAGCTGCACCCCACCGCCGCCGGACCGGGAGTGCCCCGATGAGCCCCGTGTCCCCCGCCTGCCCGGTGGTGGCCCGGTGACCGCCGCCGACGGCGTGACGCCGGTGGGCCGCGAACCGGCCGGACCCACAGGGGTTCCCGTGACGCCCTCCGGCTCACCGGAGCCGCCCGTGCCCGCCCGCCCCGGTGCGGAACGCGCGGTGCTGCGCCTGGCCCGGCCGTACCTGAACCGGCTGCTCGGCGCCGGACTGCTCGCCGCCGCGACCGAGTTCGCCGGCCTCGCGCTGATGGCCACCGCCACCTGGCTGCTGATGAGCGCCGCCGGCCGGCCTCCGCTGGACCGGCTGACGGTGGCGATCGTCGCGGTCCGGGCGCTGGCGGTCAGCCGCGGCGTGTTCCGGTACACCGAACGGCTCGCCGGGCACGACGCCGTGCTGCGCATGATCACCGACGTGCGGGCCCGCGTCTTCGCCACGCTCGCCGCCCGGCGCGAGACCGGCCGGCGTACCGGGGACGCGCTGAGCCGCCTGGTCTCCGACGTGGAGGCGGCGCAGGACCTGCTCCTGCGCGTCCTCGTGCCGGGAGCGGCGGCGGCACTGGTCAGCGTGCTCGCGGTCGGCGTCGCCGCGCTGATCTCACCGCCGGCCGCCGGGGTGCTCGCCATCGGCCTGCTCGTGGCCGGCGTGGTGCTCCCAGCGCTCGCCACCCGGATCACCCGCCGCGCCGCCGACGAGGTGGCGCCGCTGCGGGGCGCGCTCGCCGTGGACGCGGTCGACCTCACCCACGGCGCCGCCGACCTGGCCGCGTTCGGGGCGACCGGCACCGCGCTCGCCGCCGCCGACGAGCGGGCCGGACGGTTGGCCCGGCTGGAACGCCGGCTCGCCGCGACCGGCTTCGCGGTGGACGCGCTCGGCGTCCTCGTCGGTGGCCTCACCGCCGCCGCAGTCGTGGTCGTGGCGTTGCGCGCCGAGGTCGGCGGCGTGCTGGTCGGCGTCCTCGCGGTCGGCTCGCTCGCCGCCGTGGAGGTGGCGCTCGCACTCGTCGCGGCGGCCCGCCAGCGCACCCAGTTGCGGGCCGGGCTGGCCCGCGTCGCCGACGTGCTCACCGAGCCCGCCACGGCGACGCCGACGGGCGCGCCGGAGCCCGTGATCGACGGCCACGACGTCCGGTTCGCCGACGTCACGGTCCGCTACCGGGCCGGTGCCGCCCCCGCCCTGGCCGGCTTCGACCTCGACCTGCCCGCCGGCCGCCGGGTGGCGGTGGTGGGGCCGAGCGGCGCCGGCAAGAGCACACTCGCCGCGGTGCTCACCGGCGCGGTACGCCCCGACACCGGCCGGGTCAGCGCCGGCGGCGTGCCGGTGTCCGAGATCCCGGCCGAGCACCTGCCCCGGGTGGTCGGCGGCCTGCTCGCCGAGGCGTACGTCTTCCACGCCACGGTCAAGGAGAACCTGCTCCTCGGCCGTCCGGACGCCACCGAGGCGGACCTGGTCGCCGCCACCCGGGCGGCCGGCCTGCTCGACTGGGTGCGCGAGCAGCCCGACGGCTGGGACACGGTGGTCGGCGAGCAGGGCGGGCAGCTCTCCGGCGGGCAACGGCAGCGCCTCGCGCTGGCCCGCGCGCTGCTGGCCGCCCCGCCGGTGCTGGTGCTCGACGAACCGACCGAAGGGCTCGACCCGGCCGCCGCCGACGCGGTGCTGAACTCGACGCTCGCCGCCACCCCGGCCGGGCACTCGGTGCTGCTGATCAGCCACCGGCTCAGCGGTCTCGCCGGGCTGGGCGAGATCGTGGTGCTCGAAGGCGGCCGGGTCGTGCAGCGCGGCCGGCACGACGAGCTGGTCGCACGCCCCGGCTGGTACCGGGAGCAGTGGCTGCGCCAGGAGGCGGCCGAGCGCGGCTACCTGGCGATCACGCCCTGAGGCCCGGCCGATCGGGGTTTTCCCTGACGCGGGTGTCGCCCGTCGGTGGCAGGCTTGGCCGCATGTTGGTGCATGAGGAGGCAGTGGTCGACCGCCGGCTGCACGAACTGTCCGCGCGGTTGCACGGGCCGAACCGGCTCAAGGCCGACCTGCTGACCGAGGCGCGGCACGCGCTGGAGGACGCCGTCGAGGCGTACCGGGAAGGGGGCCTGCCGCGGGCGGAGGCGCAGCGGCGGGCGGTCGCCGAGTTCGGCAGCGACGCCCAGCTCGTGCCGGGTTTCCAGGCCGAGCTGGCCGTCGGCGCGCTGCGCGGGCTGGCGCTGCGCACGCTCGTGGTGGCGGTGGTGCTCATCGCCGCCGGTGACCTGACCTGGCAGGGTTCGAGCTGGAGCGGCGGTCCGCCGCCACCGCAGAGCTACCTGCTGCTCTCCGCCTCGCTGAACGGCATCTGGGGCGTGGTCGCCGCGTTGGCGCTGGTCGCGCTGCTGGTCGGCCCGCTCGCCGGCCGGTGGAGATCACCGCGGCTCGTCCGCTCGGCGCGGCTGATCGGTTTCGGTCTGACCGGCAGCCTGCTGCTCGGCGCGGTCGCCGGGGGCGCGCTGTTCGGCTGGTCGATCGGGCTGTGGGACGCGGCGCTCACCTGGCCTCCCCTGATCATCGGGATGGTGGTGGTCTCGGCTGCCTGGTTCGCCCTGGCCCGGGCGGCCCGCTGCTGGGTGCTCGCCGACCGCCGACTGGCCGCCTGAGCGGCTCGCCTCGGCTGCCGAGGCGAGCCCGTCAGGCCGGCGCGGTGGGTGGCTCGTCCGCGCCGAGGAACCGCCCGACGGTGGCGCTGAACTCGTGCCAGCCGGCCCGCTCCCCGGCGAGCGCGCGACCGCCGGCATCGGTCAGCTCGTAGGTGCGGCGCTCCCGGCCGTTCACAGTGCTCCAGGTGCTCGCCACCAGCCCGGCCCGCTCCAGCCGGCGCAGCGCCGGATAGATGGTGCCGGTGGGCAGATCCAGCGTGCCGCCGCTGCGGGCACGCAACGCCTCGATGATCGCGTAGCCGTGCAGCGCGCCCCGTTCCAGCACGGCGAGCAGCAGCGCGTCCAGGTGTCCGTGCAGCGCCTGCGCCTTCATGCGTAGCAACGCTACTTGTCGCGTCACCGCGACGCCAAGGGGTGCGACTCCCGGTCGGAACCGTCGCCCACTAGGGTATGTGCGCAGAGTCACTCGGCGGCGCGACGCCGTCGGGTGGGCAACCCGAACGCACACGGAGGTCAGCGTGGCCCGCCAGTCGCCCCAACGGCCCGACGCCGACGAGCCCGAGCTCGACGACACCGACGCCGCCGCCGCGGCCGACGAGGTCGAGGAGGACCGCCCGCCGGCCGACCGCGCGCTCTGGGACGAGGTGCGGATCGACCCGGTGGAGATCGCCCTGCCCGCCGGCACCGGCTTCACGCTGCGGGCGTACCGGCAGGCGCGCGAGCTGACTCCGACCGACGTCGCCGAGCGCGACCAGGACGACCCGTTCCTGGCCCGCCGCCAGGTCGTCGAGACCGAGGACGACGAGGAGGTGGTGATCCTCGACGAGGAGTTCGCTGCCCTCTCCGCCGAGGAGGACGACGAGGACGAGGAGAAGGACGCCAAGTCCCGCCGCAAGGGCAAGGCCGGCGCCTCGGAGGACGAGAAGGCCGAGGCCGAGGCCGACGACGAGGCCGAGGACGACGAGGACGAGGACGAGGCGGGCGACGAGGAGGTGCCGGTCTTCCTCACCCACAAGGGCCGGCTCCTGCTGTTCAAGACCCCGGAGTCATTGGTCACTTTCATCCGTTCCGGTGCGCCCAACGACCTGTCCCAGCTGGACAGTTGGAATGAACTGTCCGAACGGCTGGAGCCGGCCGACATCGCCCCGCTGGACGAGGACACGTACGAGCTCGACCTGGTGGTGGAGAACCTGCGCGGCGGCCACGACGCGTGGGACCACGAGCTGCTCATCGAAGCCGGCGAGATCGCCCGTGACCTGGCGTACGCCCTGCGGCTACCCGCCGTGCTGGACATGCTCTCCGCCGGCTCCAGCCTGGACGACCTGGACGAGGCGCTGCGCGCTTCGGTAAACGGTGGCGTCGGCGGTTTCCTGGGTCGGCGCCGGCTGAAGAAAATCGGGGCACAAACCGCAAGTTTGGGTTGGCGCACCATTGTCGGCAAGATCTCTGCGGTTGTGGACTGGCGCGACTGACCCGGAGCGGGGAGCATCAGTCTCTGGCAGAGCAAGACCTGTGTCCCGGGAGGAGGACGACGCCGTGGCGCTCGTGCGCGTGTACTGCGGTCTGGCCTCGGCAGATCCGGCCGACCGAACGGCTTCGGCCGGAACGACGCTGACGTCCGCTGTGGTCGACGACGCAGGCCGTCTGCTGCACGTCTGCGAGATCGGTGACGATCCCGCCGGTTACGCCCGGCTGGTCGCGCTGCTGGTGGAACGGTCCGGCGGTCCGAGCGGCGCGGCCATCGCCGCGGACAGCGACGACCACATCGTCACCTCGCTGCTCAGCGCCGCCGGCCGGCCGCTGGCGATCGCGGACGACGACTCGGTGGACGACTTCGCCGAGCGCTTCGCCGACGACGACTCCCTGGAGGAGATGAACTCCCCGCCCGCCGAGCGTCGCGCGGTCGGGCTGGCCCGCGCGCTCCAGGCCGGCGCGCTCTCCGCGGTGACCCTCCCGGCGCCGCGTGAACTTGCCGGATACACGCAGGTCCTGGCCGCGCACGCGGCACTGGCGAGCGGCCGGCACTCCGCCGCGGTGACGCTGCGCGAGGTGCTCCGCGAGCTCTACCCGGCCGCGCTGCGGGCCTACCCGGATCCTGCCGACCGGGTCGCCCTGGCCGTCCTCGACGCGCTGCCCGAGCCGGGGATGCTCACCGGCCACGCGGGCCGTGGTGGCCGGGACGGCGCGCTGGCCGCCGACGCGGTCGTCGCCCAACTGGCCGGCGAGGGCGTGGCCGACGCCGACGCCGTCTCCGACGCGGTGACCGCGCTGCGCGTCGCCATCTCCGAGACGCCCCGGCGGGCCACAGTCAACCGCACGCTCACCGCGGCCGTCGCCGAGACCGTACGCCAGGCCGTCGCCTCGGTCCGGACCTGCGACGCCGGCTGCGACGCGCTCGTCGGCGCGCTCGCCGAACGCACCGCTCCCGCCCCCGCGACCGGCCGCCGGGCCGCCGCCCGACGGGGGGAGCAGGTCGACGAGCTGGCCTCGACGTCGGCGGCCGACCTGCGTCCGGTGCGCTCGATCCAGCCGGAGCCGATCGCCGAGCCCCACCGCGGACGCCCCGAACCGGCCGGCGCACCCGAGCCGGCCGGCCGTCGCGGTCGTCCCGAGCCGGTCCCCGGTGGGCGGCGCAGCCGTCCGGAACCGGTGTCCGGTGCGGCCGCCACGACGTCGCCCCGGCCGCTCGGCCCGCCACCGGTCGCACCCCCGCCGGTGACGCCGCCGCCGGTCGCCCCGGCCCCGGTCACGCCTGTCGCCCCGGCGGCCGCACTGGGCCGGCCGCCCTCGGCTCCCCCGGCGCGGCCCGAGCCGACCGGCGCGCCGCTGCCGTCGCGGGTGGACGGCCCCACCAACCGGCCGATCTCCGCGCCGCCCCCGCCGCCACCCGGGATCACGCCTATCGCCCCGTCACCGCGCGGCGCCGTGCCGCCGGCCGAGGCCGGCGAGCCGTTCCGCCCGACGCTCACCACCGCGGCGATCAACAAGGCGCGGGCCGAGCGCCAGCGCACAGTCATCCCGCCCCGGCCCAAGACGAACCAGAGCCCGGAACCGCCGACCGGTGGGTTCAGCGCCACCGACCTGAGCATCCCGGTGCCGGCCCCGCGTCCGCCCGCGCCGGAGGCGCCGCCGGGCTCCCGGGCGAACTGGCCGCTGGTGAACAACGAGGACGACACCGCGCGGGAGCGGGAGGGCACCACCTACTCGTACGGGCGGGGCGTGGACGCACCGAGTGACCCCGGCCGGGTCACGCCGCCGTGGCTCGCCGACGACCTGCCGCAGGAGCCGCCGATGCTGCGGCTGGTGGAGCCGCCGCCGCTCGCCGACCGCGCGCTGCGCGACGAGATGGGCCGGCCGGCCGACCCCGGCTTGGAGACGCCCCCGCTGCGTCTGGTCGACCAGGGCGACCCTGGCCGCGTCCCGCTGCCCGCCGCGCCCGAGCGGCGTCCCGCCCCGAAGGAGCACCGGCCGCCGCCGGTCTCCGACGAGGGTGACGGCGACCTGCTGATCTTCGCGCAGGCCAAGTCCGCCTGGTTCGTCGGGCACGGCGACGAGGCCGACCTGGACTGGTCGACCACCGCCGACACCGGCTGGCAGGCGGCCGAGCAGGCGGCCCGCCCGGCCGTCGGCGCGGAGACCAAGGCCGGGCTGCCGAAGCGCGTGCCGCAGGCCAACCTGGTGCCGGGCTCCCCGCTGCGCGAGGAGCGTCCGCTGCGGATCGTCCGGAACGCGGCGAGCCTCGCCGAGAACACCACCGGATACTTCCGGGGCTGGCGGCGCGGCCAGGAGATCGGCGGCTTCGCCGTGGGCGGCCGTCCGGGCCGTGAAGCGGCCGGCGGCTGGGACTTCACCCGCGACACCGGTGACCGCGACGACGACCGGGAGTACGAGTACCGCTCGGCGGGCTACCGTTCCTGACCGGCCCGCCCGGGGTGTTACATCCCACACCGGGACGATTTGACGCTGGGCTGGACCGGCCGGGAACATACCCGGCGGACCAGCGGCGGCGCCTGTTCGCCGGGGTGGGAAGGCGATTCCATTGGCGACACCGGCGTTCGACTCCACTGTGCTCACCCGGCGGGGCGTCCTCGCCGCCGCTGCCGGGAGCCTGCTGCTCGCCGGTTGCGCGCCGCAGGGCCAGCGGCCGGACGACGGCCCGTCCAGCAGCGCGCCGAGCGACCAGGATCTGATCGTCGGCGCGAGTCTGGAGCTGACCGGCTCCGGGTCGCTGCTCGGCGTCGCCCAGCGGCAGGCCCTCCAGCTCACCGCCGACTCGCTGAACCGCACCGGCGTACCGGTCGGGAACCTGGTCCGGTCGGTCCGGCTCCAGATCCTGGACAACGGCAGCAATCCCGCGGTTGCCGCCCGCCACGCCGCCGACCTCACCCGGGCCGGCGCGCAGGCGCTCATCGGCGGCGTACTCGGCGAGACCTCGATGGCCCTCGCGGCGGCCGCCCAGCGGGTCAAGACGCCCTTCCTGTCGCTCGGCTACGGCGACCGCATCGCGCTGCCGCTGGACGAGCGCACGTTCACCTACAAGCTCACCCCGGACGCCGTCGACATGGCGAGCCGCCTGGTGGAGCTGTTCGAGTCCAAGCGGATCCGGCGGGTGTCGGTGCTCGCCGCCGACGGCCTGCACGGCGACTCGGGTGTGCGGGCGATGCGGGAGGCACTCGCCGACAGCACCACCGACCTGGACCGCACGGTACGCCTGCCGGCGACCGGCCGCCGCTTCCGTGCCGCCGCCGAGCGCGTCGCCGGTAGCCAGCGGGACGGCGTGGTGGTGTGGGGTACCGCACCCGACTCCGGTGTGGCGGCGCGGGAGCTACGCGCCGCCGGCCACCGCGGCCCGATCTTCTTCGACGCCGGCGCGGTCGCCGACGACACCGTCCAGGGGGCGAACGCCGCCGCCGTGGAGGGCGCGTACGCGGTCCACCCGGCCTGCCTGGACATCTCCGCGGCCACCGCCACCACGACGGCGCAGCTGGCCCGCCGGGACTTCGTCAACCGCTACACGCAGCGGCACGGCGTCAGCCCGGACTTCGCCCCGTACGCCTCGGACGCGCTCCAGCTCGTCGCCACGTCGGCGCGGATGGCGACGAGCCTCGACCGGGGCCGGCTGCGGGCCCTCCTCCAGGCGCAGACGGTCGAGGGCATCGCCGGCGGGTACGCGTTCCGCGCCGACCGGCACGGCGGCATGGAACCCGACTCGCTCTCCGTGTACCAGGTGTTCCGGGGCACCTGGACCCGCTACGCCTGATTTCCAACATCACCCGGTGACCGTCCCGCTGGACGGTCACCGGGTGGTCGCGTACCGTGTCCGACCCCGGACGGCAGGAAGCGCCCGGTGGCCCTGAGGCCGCCGGGCGCTTCCGCGCGTCGGTCAGGCGGGCGCGACGGCCCGCGAGCGCCGCATGGTGAGCACGTACTCGACCAGCGAGATCAGCACGTGCTTCGTGGACTCCCGGTTACGGGCGTCGCACGGCACCACCGGCACGTCGCGGGAGATCGCCAGCGCGTCCCGGACGTCCTGCGGATCGTGGTACTGCATGCCGTCGAAGCAGTTGATGGCCACCAGGTACGGCAGCCGCCGGTGCTCGAAGAAGTCGATGGCGGCGAAGCAGTCGGCGAGCCGCCGGGTGTCGACGAGCACCACCGCGCCGATCGCACCCCGGACCAACTCGTCCCACATGAACCAGAACCGCGTCTGACCCGGCGTACCGAACAGGTACAGGATCAGATCCCGGTCGATCGAAATACGACCGAAGTCCATCGCCACCGTGGTCGTCGTCTTACCCGGCACCTGCCGGGTGTCGTCGACGCCGACACCGGCGGAGGTCATGATCGCCTCCGTGGTAAGCGGCGTGATCTCGGAGACCGAGCCGACCAGCGTCGTCTTGCCGACGCCGAACCCACCGGCGATAACGATCTTCGCCGACGTCACTCGGCCGCTCGGGGCCGGCGGCCGGTGCGACATGTCAGAGCCTGCGAAGTCCACTCAGCACCCTCTCCAGCAGTTCAGTGCCCACCGCGTCGTCGGAGTCGTCCAAAATGGTCGGCTCGTGGACCGCGACCAGGCCGTCCGTCGCCATGTCGGCGATGAGCACCCGGGCCACGCCGAGCGGAAGCTGCATCCGCGCCGCGATCTCGGCGAGCGACTGCACACGTCCGTCACACAACGCGGCGATGTACTGGTGTTCACGACCGTGGCCACCATTGCCAGTGGCAACCGCTCGGCCGCGCACCGTCGTCTCGACGAGTGCCTCCAGGGCGATGTCGAGCCGGGGACGGGTACGACCGCGGGTGACGGCGTACGGCCGGACCAACGCGCCGGTCGGCTCGTCACGATCCACCATGTCGCCGCTCACCTCCCTCGTACCCGGCACCGGCTCGCCCCGGTGACATTCGTCGCTGTCGTAGTTGTTCCCGCACCTGACCCACCGGCCAGCGCGTCATTCAGCCCATCATCCCCACAGCCGTGCGCGGCTGCGGTGTCAGGGCATCGCCCACCCGGTCCACGAGCAGGGCCATCTCGTACCCGACCTGACCCACGTCGCAGCTCCGCGCCGCCAGCACCGCGAACGACGAACCGTCCGAGATGGACATCAGGAACAGGAAGCCGTTGTCCATCTCGACGACTGTCTGCAACACCGCTCCGCCCTCGAAGCAGCGGGCCGCGCCCTGGGTGAGGCTGACCAGACCGGACGCGATCGCGGCGAGCTGGTCGGCGCGGTCCCGCGGAAGGTCACGGGACGAGGCGAGAAGCAGGCCGTCGGCCGAGACCGCGACCGCGTGCGCCACACCGGGCACCCGGTCGGCGAAGTTGGCGAGCAGCCATCCGAGATCCTGCGTAGTAGTCATCCTTGTTGCTCCTTCTGCCCGCTCCCGGCCACCGGGCCTGAGTCAGACTGCGAGGACTGCTGCCCGCCCGGAGTGCCCTCCGGGCCGGTCGTGTTGCTGTCGGTGTTACGCCCGCGCTGCACGCCCCGATGGTAGGCCGAGAGCAGGCCCCGGACCCCCTCCGGTGTACGCCGCTGCACCGACGCAGAAGGCTTGTCGATGCTGCCCGGCACGAGCTGCGCCATCGGCGTCCGCTTCGGCAGGCCCTTCCGGGTGGTCTCCGCAACCGGGACCTCGGTGGCCGCCGAGGCGGCGCGCCAGCCGTCGTCGGCCGCCGTCTGCCACGGGGAGGAGGACTGCGGCGACGCGGCCGGCTGCCGGGTGGGCAACCCGCCGGTGTACGCGGGACGGGTGTTCCCGTTCGCCGCGCCGTTGTCACGCGGTGCTCCGCCGGCCGTCGGAGTGTGTGCCATCGGTGTGTTACCTGTCGTTGCGGGTGTCGTCTGCGGCACGGGCCGGCCGGCCGTGTCCACCTTGGCGAACTGCTGGGTGGCGGCACCACCGTTCGTCGTCGCGGCCGGTGCCGCCGACTCCTCGTTGGGCCCGGGCCGGCGGGTGCGGAACCACGCCGACTCCAGCTCCCGGAAGATCGGCAGCTCCATCGTCTCGTCCGCGTACCGCTGGCGGTTGCCCGCCTGCTGCGGGGTGGCCGGCCGCGACACCGGCGCCGCCGGGGTGGCGGGCCGGGCCTCGGACGGCCGGCTCGCGGCCGGGGCGGCGGACGGCTGGCCGGCCGTCGGCTGCGGGGTGGCCGGCATTTCCGTGCGCGGCACCCGGGGCAGCTCGGTGGTCATGTCCATGCCGCTCGCCGGCCGTTCCGGCGCCGGGGCGGGCGTCGGCGCGACCGGAGGCCAGACCGGCGGCGCGCTGACACCCGGAGCGGGCATCGGGCGCGCCTGCGGCTGGTTCGCCGGCGGCGCGGAGGCCGGGTGACCGGCGGCGGGCTGTCCGGAGACCGGAGCGGCCGACACGGGGTGCCCGGAGACCGGCGCGGCCGAGACCGGACGGTACGGCAGCGGGTCGCCGGAGACCGGCGCAGCGGAGACCGGACGGCCCGAGAACGGGTCGCCGGAGACCGGCGCGGCCGAGACCGGGCGGTACGGCAGCGGGTTGCCGGAGGCCGGTGCGCCGGAGACCGGGGGCAGCGGCGGCGCGGACACCGGCGGGACCGGTGGCGCGGAGACCGGCGGCGGGCTGTAGGGCCGCGCCTCCGGGCTGCTCGGCAGCTGGCGCGGGATCGCCGGCTGCTGGCCGCTGGTGCCCGGGTCACCCTCGCCCGGGTTGCGCCGCTGCGGCAGCGGCTCGAATCCCTGGCCGTTCGACGGCCGGGAGCCGAATCCGCCGTCCCCACCGGACGGGTTGGCGCCGGTGAGGTCGGACCAGGCCGGCATGGCCCGGCCGCCACCGGCGTTCGCCGGGGTGCCCGAGCCGTTGCGCGGCGCCGGGTCGAAGGCACGTCCGCCGAGCGTGACCTGGTTGCCCGAGGAGCCCGGGTGCGGCGCCGGCGGCAGGCCCGGCGGGTTGTTGTTGCCGAAGGCCGCCAGGGCGCCGAAGGCGGGCGTCGGTCCGCTCTGCTGCGGGGCGGCGGGCGGCAGGGCCGGCGCGCCCGGACCACGGCCGGCCAGGGCACGCGGGACCAGGACCGAGGTCGGCAGCGTCACGTCGGCGACGGTGCCCCGGTCGGCGCCCGGTCGCAGCTCGACCCGGACACCGTGCCGGGCGGCCAGCCGGGCGACCACGACCAGGCCCATCATCCGGGAGACAGCGACGTCCACCTGCGGCGGCGTGGCCAGCCGCTCGTTGAGGTCACGGAGCTGCTCCGGGCTGATGCCGATGCCGCGGTCCTCCACGTAGAGGGAGGCGCGGTCGCCGACCCGCCGGGCCTCCACCATGACCTGCGAGTCCGGCGGGGAGAAGGCGGTGGCGTTGTCGAACAGCTCGGCGACCAGGTGCACCAGGTCGTTGACCGCGTGGGCGGCGACCTCGATGTCCCGGTCGATGACGCCGAACTCGATCCGGGTGTAGTGCTCGACCTCGGACTGGGCGGCGCGGAGCACGTCGATCAGGGCGGCGGGCTCGCGCTGCACACGGGTGGAGTCCGCGCCGGCGAGGACCAGCAGGTTCTCGTCGTTGCGGCGCATCCGGGTGGCCAGGTGGTCGAGCTGGAACAGCTCGGCCAGGCGGTCCGGGTCCTCCTCGCCGCGCTCCAGCCGGTCGAGGTGGCCGATCAGCCGGTCGACCAGGATCTGCGAGCGGCGGGCCAGGTTGACGAACATGGTCGCGACCGACGCCCGCAGGGCGGCCTGCTCGGCGGCGGTCCGGACGGCCTCCAGGTGGACGGCGTTGAACGCCTCGGTCACCTGGCCGAACTCGTCCTTGCTGCGCACCGGCAGCGGCTCGGCGATCTGGTTCGCCAGTTGCACCGGGGAGAGCTGGCCGGTCACCTGCGGGTCGCGCAGCCGGGCGACCGCCTGTGGCAGCCCGTACTGGGCCACCGCCAGGGCGCCCTGGCGCAGGTCGCGCAGCGAGCGGGCCATCGAGCGGGCCACCAGGTACGCGAACAGGATGGCCAGCAGCAGCATGGTGAGCAGGAGACCGGTCTCCAGGAACACCTGGCGCTGGGTGTCCGAACGCAGCGCGTCGGCCTGCCGGACCACGTTGCCGTCGAGCCGGCCCTCCACGGTCCGGATCAGCTTGGCGTTGGCGACCATCGTCTGGTCCCACTGGTCCGACCCGAACGGGGCGTTCTCCATCGAGCCGTTGTTGTTGCCCGAGATGAAGCTGGTGAAGCGGTCGGCCTTGCGCAGGTCGGGCCCGGAGACGGTCTGCTCGTAGAACAGCTTGTCGGGCTCGGTGGCGACGGCCTGGAAGGTCGCCAGCGACTGCGACTGCCCGGTGCCACTGGCGATGAACTGCTCGCGCAGCGCGGCGGTGTACTGGTTCTGGGTGAGCGCCTGGTGGACGACGACCCGGCGCTGGGTCAGGTATTCCTTCTGCCGGGCCACGGCGGCCGCCGCGCGCATCCGGTCGCTCAGGTCGTTGTTGCCGGCGAGCTGGGTGGCCGAGTCGCGGATGGCGAGCAGGTCCTCGATGAGCTGCCGGTACGCCTGGTCGGCGTCATTGATCTTGAGCTTGCCGTTCAGCACCTGGCTGCGGGTCGCCGGCAGGTCCTTGAGCTGGGTGTCGATCGTGTCCAGCAGCCCGACGAAGTTGCGGGGCAGGTCGTCGATCTCGCCACGCTGCCGCAGGTAGGGCGACTTCGCCTGGTCCACCCGCTGGTTGGCGCGGTTGTAGCCCTCCTGGTACTGCGCCCGGGTCTGGAACTCCTTCGCGCCGAGGAAGAGCACGGCGCCGACCCGCTCGTCCTGCACGGTGTCGACCAGGTCACCCGAGTAGCCGATCAGGTTGGCCAGATCCCCCGCCCGGTTGGCATTGTTGAGCGTCTCCAGGTGGTCGACCAGACCACTGGTGCCCACCACGACCGTGGCGATGGTCGGCACGATCATGATCAGACCGAGCTTGGACCAGATCGGCATGTCGCGCAGCCGACTCATCGGCCGGCGCAGCCGCGACAGGAAGGAGCCCGCCGTCGTTGGCCGTTTGCTCACGTCACCGCCCTCGCATTACCGCGCTCCGCGCCACCCTGAGGGCAACGCCGAGCGTCCGACCCGGCGGGTCGGACCTCCGAGATTCCATCACGCCGCTCCGCAAAGAGAAAGACCAGGTTGTCCCTCACCGGAGGTGTGATGAGATGTTGATGCAATTTGATAGCAATCCGTCTGGCCGGAGTCACTGAAGGTAATGGAACACCCGCACCGCGTCGTCTTGCTCGCCGGCCCCTCCGGGTCGGGAAAGTCATACATAGCCCAGCGAACCGGACTTCCGGTGCTCTGCCTGGACGACTTCTACAAGGACGGCGATGACCCTACGTGCCCGCGCCGAAACGGACAGGTGGATTGGGAGTCCCCCTTGTCCTGGGATGCGGACACGGCGGTGCAAACAATCGCCCGACTGGCCCGAGAGGGCAAGGCCGAAGTGCCGGTTTATGCGATCGGCGCAGACCGTCGGGTAGCCACCCGGCCATTCGATGTCGACGGATCGCCAATCTTCGTAGCCGAGGGGATCTTCGCGGCCGAGATCGTGGCCGAGTGCCGGCGGCTCGGGCTGCTCGCCGGGGCGTACGCGCTGCGCCGCCCGCGCGGCGCGACGTTCCTGCGCCGCCTCGCCCGGGATCTCGCCGAGCAGCGCAAGGCGCCCCGGGTGCTGCTCCGGCGCGGGGTCGCGCTGCTGCGCGCCGAGCCGGCCGTGCTGCGCCGGCAGACCGGGCTGGGCGCCGAGGCGGCCCGCGCCGGGCAGGTGCTGCGCGGGGTGGCCGCGCTGCTCTCCGGCCACCCCCGCCAGTCGTGATCAGCCGATCATCTCGGCGTACGCCGGCTTGATCACCTCGTCGATGATCCGCAGCCGCTCGTCGAACGGGATGAACGCGCTCTTCATCGCGTTGATGGTGAACCACTGGAGTTCCTTCCAGCCGTAGCCGAAGGCCTCCACCAGCAGCGCCATCTCCCGCGACATCGAGGTGCCGCTCATCAGCCGGTTGTCGGTGTTCACCGTCACCCGGAACCGCAGGTCCCGCAGCAGCCCGATCGGGTGGTCGGCGATCGAGGCCGCCGCACCGGTCTGCACGTTCGACGACGGGCACAGCTCCAGCGGGATGCGCTTGTCCCGCACGTACGCGGCCAGCCGGCCCAGCACCGGCGGGTTGCCCGGGGTGATGTCGTCGACGATGCGTACGCCGTGGCCGAGCCGGTCGGCGCCGCACCACTGGATCGCCTGCCAGATGGACGGCAGGCCGAACGCCTCACCGGCGTGGATGGTGAAGTGGAAGTTCTCCCGCTGGAGGTACTCGAACGCGTCCAGGTGCCGGGTGGGCGGGAAGCCCGCCTCGGCGCCGGCGATGTCGAAGCCGACCACCCCGGTGTCCCGGTGCCGTACGGCCAGCTCGGCGATCTCCTGCGAGCGGGCCGCGTGCCGCATCGCGGTCAGCAGCGTGCCGATCCGGATCGGGGTGCCCGCCTCGGCGGCCAGCGCGCTGCCCTCCCGGAACCCGGTGACCACCGCGTCGACCACCTGGTCCAGGGTCAGGTTCTGCTCCAGGTGCTGCTCCGGCGCGAACCGCACCTCGGCGTAGACCACACCGTCGGCGGCCAGGTCCAGCGCGCACTCGCGGGCGACCCGGCGCAACGCGGTGGCGGTCTGCATGACCGCCACCGTGTGCGCGAACGTCTCCAGGTAGCGCTCCAGCGAGCCGGAGTTCGCCGCCTCGGTGAACCAGACGCCGAGCGCCGCCGGATCGGTGGTGGGCAGTTCGTGGCCGATCTCGGCGGCCAGCTCGACGATCGTCGCGGGCCGCAGGCCGCCGTCGAGGTGATCGTGCAGCAGCGCCTTCGGGACCTTGACGATGTCCTCGTACGAGATTGCGACCATGCTCAGACCCTAGTCACCCCCGGTACGGCCGCGGCGGTGGACCGGGCCGGTCAGGGCCGCCAGCCGTACACCCGCTCCACCGCGAGCCGCAGGACCACCCGTCCGTCGGCCACCATGGCGGCCCGGTAGGCGGCCCAGTCCGGGTGCTCGCCGCGGATCCGCCGGTACACCTCGACCAGCTCGTCGACGGTCGCGTCGTCGGTGGCGGCGGCCGGTGGGGTGAGCGTCACAGTGCCCTCGGCGACCGCGTACGCCCCGCCGTCGGCGGTGGTCACGTGGAAGCTGGCCCGCGGGTCGCGGCGCAGGTTGCGCACCTTGGCCCGGTCACCTGTGGTGGAGCAGCGGATCAGGCCCGGCTCGGCCAGGTAGTCGAGGTTGGACAGCTGGGGCCGGCCGTCTCGGCGCAGCGTGACGAGCACCCCGCGCCCGCGCTCGCCGAACAGCTCCCAGAGCCGCGCGTTCATGCGTTCACCCGCAGCGGCGCGAGCGCGGCGGCCAGCCGGGCGAGCTGATCCAGCATGAGCGCGGCGGCCTCCTCCCGGCCCGGGTCGGGTCGCAGTTCGCCGGACTCGTCCAGCGCCTGCCGCAGGAAGACCACGACCTGGTCGTTGACCGGGGTCATGTTCAGCGTGGTGACCACCTGCTTGATCATCTGCACGGCGCGCAGACCGCCGGAGGTCATGCCGTAGCTGACGAAGCCCACCGGCTTGTGCTGCCACTCGTGGTAGAGGTAGTCGATCGCGTTCTTCAGCGGCGCGCTGAAGCCGTAGTTGTACTCCGGCATCACCAGGACGAAGGCGTCCGCGGCGTCGATCTCGGCGCTCCAGGCGCGGGTGTGCTCGTGCAGGTAGACCCGCTCGGACGGGTGGTGCGGCTCGTCGTGGAAGGGCAACCCGATCTCGGCCAGGTCGAGGAGGCGTACCTCGTCGAAGCCGGCGTGCCGGACGGCGGCCGCGGTGAACCAGTCACCGATGCGACGGCCGACCCGGCCGGGGCGGGTGCTGGCGACGACGACGTTCAGGCGGGGCATGGTGAGGTCACTCCTGTCGGGGCGGCGGCCGGGGCCGGCGTGGTGAGTCGGGGAACGAACCAGGCGACGATCGGCCCGATGCCGATTGCGTAGAGCAGGGTGCCGGGGCCGACGGCGCCGCCGAGCAGCCAGCCGGCCGCCAGCACCGTCACCTCGATCCCGGTGCGGGCGGGGCCGAGCGGCAGGCCGCGGGCGGCCAGACCGGTCATCAGCCCGTCCCGCGGGCCGGGGCCGAGCCGGGCACCGAGGTAGAGCGCGGTGGCGAGGCCGTTGAGCAGGACGCCCGCGACCAGCAGGCCGATCCGGCCGGCGAGCGGACCGACTGGCGGCAGCACTGCCAGCGTCGCGTCGAGGGCCAGGCCGACGAGCGCGACGTTCGCCACGGTGCCGACGCCCGGGCGCTGCCGCAGCGGGATCCACAGCAGCAGCACCAGCAGCGCCACGCCGTTGACCAGCAGGCCCATCGGCAGGCCGGTGCGGTCGGCGAGGCCCTGGTGCAGCACGTCCCAGGACGCGAGCCCGAGGTCGGCGCGGACCATCAGCGCGACGCTGACGCCGAAGAGAGCCAGGCCGGTGAACAGTCGCACCAGCCGGGACGGCAGTTTGGTTGACATGTCATCAACCTAGGCCGCAACTTGGTGACATGTCAACAACACCGGTAGGATCGGCACATGGACGAACCGCGCTGGCTGGACGAGCAGGAGAACCGCGCGTGGCGCGGCTACCGCCGCATGCGCCGCCTGCTCGACCTGGAGCTGGCCCGGGAGCTGATGCAGGACGCCGGTCTGTCCGAGCCCGACTACGACGTCCTGAGCGACCTGTCCGAGACGCCTGAACAACGACTACGGCTCAGCGAACTCGCCGACCGGATGCTCTGGTCCCGCAGCCGCCTGTCCCACCACATCTCCCGGATGCAGCAACGCGGCCTGGTCACCCGGGAGGAGTGCGCCACCGACGGCCGCGGCTCGGTCGTCGTCCTCACCCCGGCCGGGCGCCAGGCCATCGAGGCCGCCGCGCCGGGCCACGTGGCGGCCGTCCGCCGGCACCTGATCGACCTGCTCACCCCGGCCGAGGTGGCCGTGCTCGGCACGCTCAGCCAGCGGGTGGTCGGCCACCTTACCGGCCGCCCCACCGGCCGCCCGGAAACGGAGGGCTGAGCCGTGGACGACCACGTCCTGTCCCGGCTGCGCTGCCCGGTCTGCGCCGAACCGCTCGCCGAGACCACCGCCGGCACCGCACGCGCCCTGCGCTGCCCGCGCGGGCACAGCTTCGACATCGCCCGCCAGGGATACGTCAACCTGCTCGCCGGCCGCGCCCCGCACACCGGGGACAGCGCCGAGATGGTCGCCGCCCGCGCCGGCTTCCTCGCCGCCGGCCACTACGACGCCGTCGCCGCCGCGCTGGCGACCACAGCGGTACGCGTCGCGGGCTCCGGCCCGTACCCCCTGGTGGTCGATGCCGGCGCCGGGACCGGGCACTACCTCGCGGCGGTGCTGGCGGCGCTGCCGGACGCCGCCGGCCTGGCCCTGGACGTCTCCAAGCCGGCGCTGCGCCGCGCGGCCCGGGCCCACCCGCGGGCCGCCGCCGCGCTGGCCGACACCTGGCAGCGGCTGCCGCTGGCCGACCGGTCCACCGCCGTGCTGCTGAACGTGTTCGCGCCGCGCAACGGCCCGGAGTTCCACCGGGTGCTCGACCCGGGCGGCGCACTGCTGGTGGTCACCCCCGCCGCCGACCACCTCACCGAACTCGTCGACGCGCTGGACCTGCTGCGGGTGGACCCGGACAAGGCCGACCGCGTCGCCGGCAGCCTCGGCGCCCACTTCACCGAGGAGTCCGCGACCGGGCACCGGGCCCGGCTCGTGCTGACCCGCGCCGAGGTCACCACGCTCGTCGGGATGGGACCGAGCGCCTGGCACGCCGACCCGCAACGGCTCGCCGCGCGCATCGCCGCGCTGCCCGAGCCGGTCGCGGTCACGCTCTCGGTCCGGCTCGGCGTGCACCGCCCGCGCTGACCCGGCTCAGGTGGAGAGGTCGACCTCTTCCCAGCCCGGCGGCTCGTCGTGGTACGGCCCGCGCAGCACCACCGCCCACTCCAGCGCCCACCGGCGCTGCCCGATCGCGTTCGCGTCCACCAGCCCCGGCAGCGCGCGGCCGGCCTTCTCGGTCTCCAGGTACGCCCAGTCGAGGCAGTAGTGCAGGTCGAGCAGGGCCGCGGCGTCACCGGGATGTTGCGGCGCGGCCAGGATCCGGGCCCGCCACTGACCGAACGTCTCCCCCGCGACCAGATTCGGCATCCGCTCGACCAGCCGCTCGTCCACCGGCACCGTCGGGTCCAGCTCCTTTGCGAGTCCGAGCACCCAGGCCAGTGCGAACAGCGCGTCGTGATGCAGCACGAACGACCTGTGGTCGCCCCGGCCGCCCATCACGAACTGCCACTCCGGCGGCGTCACCGAGTCGACCAGGTGCGACTCCAGCAGCCAGCCCATCGCCGCCTGCGCGGGCATCCCGAAGCAGCGGGCCAGGATCACGTGCAGCACCGCGATCCGCGCCTCGATCTCCGGGGTGGGACGCAGTTCGATCTCGTCGCCCGGCTCCCACACCAGCGGGAACTGCGGCGGCGGCAGCGGAAGACCCAGCCGGGACAACTCGTCCAGGCTCGCCTCCCGGACGGCCCGGGGATCGGGAGCGGGTACGCGCACGGTCAAGCCCCTGTCTGCTCACCTCGGCTCGTCGCCGGCCGATCCCCCCTGGCCTGGGAGGATAGCGGCTCCGGCCGGGCCGGCACCATGGCCGGTCCCGGTCAGCCGATCCGCTCGACGACCAGCGGCGTCGCGTCCGGCGCGTCCGGCGCGATCCGAACCGCCCGGCGCGCCTCGTCCAGCGCGGCCGGGATCCGCTCGGCGTGCTCGGCGCGCAGCTCGAACAGCGGGTCACCGGCGCGCACCCGGTCGCCCGGACGCCGGTGCAGCACCACGCCGGCCGGGATGCTCACCGGGTCCTCCTTGCGGGCCCGGCCCGCGCCCAGCCGCCAGGCGGCCACCCCGATCGCGTACGCGTCGACCTCGGCGACCCAGCCGTCCTCGGTCGCGGTGACCACCTCGACCTCGTTCGCGACCGGCATCGGGGCGTCCGGGTCACCGCCCTGCGCCCGGATCATCGTGCGCCAGGAGTCCATCGCCCGGCCGTCCCGCAGCGCCGCTGCCGGGTCGGCGTCCGGCAGGCCGGCCGCGTCGAGCATCTCCCGGGCCAGCGCCAGCGTCAGCTCCACCACGTCGGCCGGACCACCACCGGCGAGCACCTCCACCGACTCGGTCACCTCGACCGCGTTGCCCACCGCCAGGCCGAGCGGGGTGGACATGTCGGTGAGCAGGGCGACCGTCCGTACGCCGTGCGCGCCGCCCAGCTCGACCATGGTGCGGGCCAGCTCGCGGGCGTCGTCGACGTTCTTCATGAACGCGCCGGAGCCGACCTTCACGTCGAGCACCAGCGCGCCGGTCCCCTCGGCGATCTTCTTACTCATGATCGAGCTGGCGATCAGCGGGATCGCCTCGACCGTGCCGGTGACGTCGCGCAGCGCGTACAGCTTGCGGTCGGCCGGGGCGAGCCCGTCGCCGGCCGCGCAGATCACCGCGCCCACGTCGCGGAGCTGGGCGATGAACTCGTCGTTGGTGAGCGCGGCCCGCCAGCCCGGGATCGACTCCAGCTTGTCCAGCGTGCCGCCGGTGTGGCCCAGACCCCGGCCGGACAACTGCGGCACGGCCGCGCCGCACGCGGCCACCAGCGGGGTCAGCGGCAGGGTGATCTTGTCGCCGACGCCGCCGGTGGAGTGCTTGTCCACAGTCGGCCGGGACACCGGCGACAGGTCGAGCCGCTCGCCGCTGGCGATCATGGCGGCGGTCCACCGGGCGATCTCCGGCGCGGTCATGCCGCGCAGCAGGATCGCCATGGCCAACGCCGACATCTGCTCGTCGGCGACCACACCCTTGGTGTACGCGTCGACCACCCAGTCGATCTGCCCGTCGCTCAGCACACCCCCGTCCCGCTTGGCCCGGATGACGTCAACCGCCGTAAAAGCACTCACTTCTCAAGATCCAATCAATTTGATCGCGCGTGGCCGCACCGACCGCGAACGGTGACTGTCGAGGAATCGGGCCGACCGTGACCGGCGGAGGGATCAAGCCTGACCGCCCGGAGCCGGGCACGGTCGGCCCGATTCCCCCAGCTCAACCCCACGTCAACCGACTCAACCCCAGCGAACCGGAATCTCCGACGGAGGCTCACCCTCACCAGCCCAGAAGATCGTCCCCGAGGCGTCCACCACGACCACGCGCGGCGTCCGCGCCAGCCCCCACTCGATCGCCTCGGCCGGGTCGTCCCAGGTCGAGCCCTCCTCCAGCACGCCGGTCTCGGCATCGGTGGTCCGACCGGACGACCGCTCCCAGTACGCCGTCCAGACCTGCTGCCCGGCGGACAGGTCGGGGTGCACGAACACGGTGCCCCGGCCCCGCCAGGCGGCCAGCCGGTCCGGCACCACAGGCACCGGATGCTCGCCGGTCACCGCCTCGATGTCGGCCACGTCGAAGGCGTGCGGCAGCAGCTCGGCCATCCGCAGCGGCCCGCCCTTCGCCTCGACCAGGCACTCCGGCCCGCCCTGCTCCCAGAGCAGCTGCCGGCAGCGGCCGCACGGCATCAGCGGCTCACCTGTGGCGTCGACGCAGGACAGCGCCACGATCCGTCCGCCGCCGGTCGCGTGCAGCTGCGAGACCACGCCGCACTCGGCGCAGAGCGTGACGCCGTAGCCGGCGTTCTCCACGTTGCAGCCGACCACGACCCGGCCGTCGTCGACGAGCGCGGCGGCACCCACCGGGAACTTCGAGTACGGCACGTAGGCGTGCCGCATGACCTCGGTGGCGGCGGTACGCAACCGCTCCCAGTCGATCTCCATCACGACTCCCATTCTGCCCAATTAACGCCGATCGGTCGCGGGCACGGCCGGAGACGACGATGCCCGGCGGGTCGCCCCGCCGGGCACTGTGTCGCAGCGGGCGGTCAGCCCTTGATGTACGGCTTGCCGTCGGCGGCCGGCGCCCGGACCTTGCCGACCAGCCCGGCCACGGCCAGGATCGTCGCCAGGTACGGCAGCATCGCCAGGAACTGGCTCGGGATGCTGCTGCCGATCGCGCCCAGGTAGGTGGCGAGCTGGTCGGCGAAGCCGAAGAACAGCGCCGCGAGCAGCGCGCCGGTCGGGCTCCACCGGCCGAAGATCAGCGCGGCCAGGGCGATGAAGCCCTTACCGCCGATCATGTTCTTGGTGAACGAGTAGAGCGCCAGCGTGTACGAGGCGCCGCCGACACCGGCCACCAGACCGGCCAGGATCACGTTGCGGTAGCGCAGCCGCAGCACCTTCACGCCCAGCGTGTCCGCGGCGGTCGGGTGCTCGCCGACCGAACGGGTCCGCAGGCCCCACCGGGTACGGAACAGCGCCAGGTGGATGACGAGCACCAGCAGCAGGCCGACGTAGAGGAAGATGTTGCCCCGGAACAGCGCCGGGCCGATCAGCGGGATGTCGGACAGCAGCGGGATCTCCCAGTTGCTGAACCGGGGCGCGCTGTTGTACTTCGCCGCATCGGTCTGCATCAGCCGCTCGTAGAGGAAGCCGGTGATGCCGACCGCGAGCAGGTTGAGCACGATGCCCATGACCACCTGGTCGACCAGGTAGCGGATGGAGAACACGGCCAGCAGCAGCGAGATGAACGCGCCGCCGATCGCGGCGGCCACCAGGCCGACCCAGACGCTGCCGGACATGCTGCCGAACAGCGCGCCGGAGAAGGCGCCCATCAGGAGCTGGCCCTCGATCGCCACGTTCACCACGCCGGAACGCTCGCAGAGCACACCGGCGAGCGCACCGAAGATCAGCGGCAGGGCCAGGATGAACGTGCCGCGGACGACGTTCACCAGCGGCATGAAGTTGCGGCCCTCGGGCGCGGCGGAGACCTGCCAGCACAGGAAGCTCAGCACGAAGGCGACCAGCCCGGCGCCGAGCAGCAGCGTGAACCAGCGCTTCGGCACACCGGCCAGCAGGGCGCCTCCGGCCGCGGCGGTGATCAGCCCGAACAGGATCGCGCCGACCGTGCCGTTGATCTCCAGGGCGGCCCCGCCCTCGGTCTCGCTGAGCGTGAACCGCGCGTGCTGGTCGGTCGCGAGCGCGCCGAACAGCACCGCCGCGAGCACGCCGAGCGCCAGCAGGACCACGCCGATCTTCCGGTTACGGGTCCAGAAACCCTCGTCGACCGCGGTGACGGCGACCTCGGGGACAGCGGTGGTGGACATGCTCACCAGCCCTTCGCGAGGCTCGTCTGCAACCGGGCGGCGCGGGCCGCCCGGAGCTGGAAGATCGTCTTCACCAGGGCAGGCGCGGCGATGAAGATGACGATGAGCGCCTGGAGCACGGTGACCAGTTCCAGCGAGATGCCGGAGTACGACTGCATCCGGTTGCCGCCGGCTTGGAGCGCGCCGAACAGCAGCGCGGCCAGCAGCACGCCCCACGGCTTCACGCGGCCGAGCAGCGCGACCAGGATGCCGTCGAAGCCGATCTGCGCGATCACCAGCGGGGTCAGCGCGGTCGCCGTGGTGCCGAGCACCATGGTCGAGCCGCCGAGGCCGGCCAGCATGCCCGCGAGCACCATCACCAGCACGTAGGTCTTGGTCACGCTGATGCCGGCGGTGCGGGCCGCGTCCGGGTTCGCGCCCACGGCCCGCAGCTCGAAGCCGAGCGTGGAGCGGTTGAGCAGCCAGGCGATGAACCAGGTCGCCGCCACCGCGAGCAGGATGCCGGCGTGCACCCGCAGGTCGTCGCCGAGCAGGCGGGGCAGCTGCGCGGAGGACTCGACCGGCTTGCTGATCGCGTCCGACCGGTTCGGGTTCTGCACCCCGTTCTGGACGATGATCCAGGACAGGAAGTAGACCGCCACGTAGTTGAGCATGATCGTGTTGATCACCTCGTGCGCGCCGGCCCGTGCCTTCAGGATGCCGGGGATGAAGCCCCAGAGCGCGCCGCCGAGCGCGCCGGCGATCAGCGCCACCAGCAGGTGCACGACGGGCGGCAGCGGCAGCGCGAAGCCGGCCACGGCGGCCAGGATGACGGCAATCGTCGCCTGGCCCTGGGCGCCGATGTTGAACAGGCCACCGCGGAAGGCGAGCGCCACCGACAGGCCGGTGAAGACGAGCGGCGCGGCGTAGGTGAGCGTCTCCGAGATCGGGCTCAGGGCGGCGGTGAAGCCGACCGCGTCCGGGTCGAAGATCGCGCCCTTGAACAGGTTCGCGTACGCCTCGCTGACCACCGTCCAGCTGGCGTTCAGCGCGTCGGCGGGCCGGGCGGTGATGTAGCCGTAGGTGGCGAGCACCTCCGGGTCGGACACGATGATCAGCACCGCGCCGACCACCATCGCCAGCAGCACCGCGAGCACTGTCACGGTGAACGTGTTCGCCGCCCAGAGGTTGTCCAGGAAGAGCCGGCCCATGCCGGGGCGGTTGTCCGTGCCCGGAGCCGGCTTCTTCGCGGTCGCGGTGGCTGGCACCGTCTGCTCGGTGTCACCGGCCGGCTGCGTCGGCGTCTCCCGGGCCTCGCTCAGCGACTCCTGCGCCTCGGTCGCCGGCTCCTTGTCCGGCGAGCCCGAGACGGGGTTCGGGTTGGTCATGCCTCGTCCTCGTTGCCAGGGCCGTCCTCGGTCGCGGTGGCGGCGTCCGGGGTGGCGGCGTCCGGGGTGATGCCGGCCATCAGCAGGCCGATCTCCTCGCGCGGGGTGTCCGGGCCGACGATGCCGATGATCCGGCCGCGGTACATGACCGCGATCCGGTCGGCCAGGCCGATCACCTCGTCCAGTTCGCTGGAGACCACCATGACCGCGGTGCCGATGTCCCGCTCGCGGATGACCCGGCTGTGGATGAACTCGATCGAGCCGACGTCCACACCCCGGGTGGGCTGGGCGGCGATGAAGAGCTTCAGCGGCCGGGACAGCTCCCGGGCCACGATCACCTTCTGCTGGTTGCCGCCGGAGAGCGTGCCGACCGCCGCGTCGGCCGAGGAGGTACGGACGTCGAACTGCTCGATCCGCTCCCGCGCCGACTTGGCGATGGCGTCGGGCTTGAGCGACAGGCCCTTGCCGAAGGGCGGCCGGTCGTAGATGTCCAGCACCAGGTTCTCCGCCACGGAGAACTCCTTGACCAGGCCGTCCACGCTGCGGTCCTCCGGCACGTAGCCGACACCGGCGCGGAGCACCTTCTTGGTCGACCAGCCGTGCGTCGGCTCGCCGTCGAGGTTGATCGTGCCGGCGAGCACCGGGCGCAGGCCCATGATCGCCTCGATCAGCTCCGTCTGGCCGTTGCCCTGCACGCCCGCCACGCCGAGCACCTCGCCGGCGTGCACGGTCAGGTCGACGCCGTCGACCGCGCGTACCTGCCGGTCGTCGTCCACGACCAGGCCGGAGACCTCAAGGATCGGCTTGCCGGGGGTGGCCGGCTTCTTGTCCACGGTCAGCCGGACGCTGCGACCCACCATCAGCGCGGCCAGCTCGTCCCGGCTGGCGCTCGGCTCGGCGGTGCCGACCGTCCGGCCACGCCGGATCACGGTGATCCGGTCGGCGATGGCCTTCACCTCGCCCAGCTTGTGGGTGATGAACACGATCGACTTGCCGGCGGCCTTGAGCGACCGCATGACGGTGAGTAGTTCCTCGGTCTCCTGCGGCGTGAGCACGGCCGTGGGCTCGTCGAGGATCAGCAGGTCGACGTCGCGGGTGAGGGCCTTGACGATCTCCACCCGCTGCTGGATGCCGACCGGCAGGTCCTCGATCACCGCGTCCGGGTCGACCCGCAGGTTGTACCGCTCGGAGACCTCCGCGACCTCGCGCCGGGCACGCCGCCGGTCGAGGATGCCGGCGAAGGGCCCCTTGACCTGCTCGGCGCCGAGCATCACGTTCTCGGCCACGGTGAAGACCGGCACCAGCATGAAGTGCTGGTGCACCATCCCGATCCCGGCGGCGATCGCGTCCGACGGGCCCTTCAGCTTCAGCGGCTTGCCGTCGACCAGGATCTCGCCCTCGTCCGGCTGGTAGAGGCCGTAGAGCACGTTCATCAGGGTCGACTTGCCGGCGCCGTTCTCGCCGAGCAGGGCGTGGATCTCTCCAGGCTCCACCGTCAGGTCGATGTGGTCGTTGGCGACCAGATCACCGAACCGTTTGGTGATGCCGCGCAGTTCGAGTCTCAGCGCAACCTCCTGGAGTGCGAGCGATGGTGCAGCGTAGCGACCTGCCGCGCCGCCACCACGCCGGGTGGGGATGTTTCGGGGGATTCAAGGTGATCGGCCGCCCCGGCGCCGGGGGTACCTTCCCCGTTGCGCCGGGACGGCCGGATCGTCAAACCTGGTGCCCGCCGGCCCCCGCTGCCGATGATGACACCGCGGCGGCCGGCGGAACCGTCACTTGGTCGGCTGGGCCTTCGAGGTGACGGTGATGGTGCCGGCGGCGATGTCCGCCTTGATCTTGTCGACCTCGGCCTTCAGGTCCGCCGGGACCTTGCTGTCGAAGTCGTGGTACGGGGCGATCGAGACGCCGTCGTTGGCCAGCGTGCCCACGAAGCCCGGGGTGGCCTCGAGCTTCTCGCCACCGGCGGCCTTCAGCGCGGCCTCCTTGACGGCGTCCGGGATGTTCTTGACCACGGTGGTCAGGATCGCCGAGCAGTCCGGGGTGCTCTCGCAGCCGTCGATGTCCACCCAGACGACCGAGTACTTGCCACCCGAGGCCTTGGCCGCGGAGGTGGTGCCGAGACCGGCGCCACCGGCGACCGGCATCACGATGTCGGCGCCCTGCGCGACGAGCGCGTCGGAGACCTTCTTGCCCTCGTCCTGCTTCTCGAACGAGTTGGCGAAGGAGCCCTTCTGGGCGGCCTTGTCCCAGCCCAGGACCTGGACGTTCTTGCTCTTGGCCTTGTTGTAGTACGCCACGCCGTCGGCGAAGCCGTCCATGAAGATGGTGACCGGCGGGATCGGCAGGCCGCCGTAGGTGCCGACCTTGCCGGCCTTGCTCATCCCGGCGGCCAGGTAGCCGGCCTGGAACCCCGCCTGCGCGGTGTCGAACTGCATCGGGTAGACGTTCGACACACCCGGGTTGGCGTCGACGATGGCGAACTGCTGGTTCGGGTTCTTCTCAGCCGCCGCCTTGGTGGCGTCCGACATCAGGCCACCGACGGCCAGGATGAAGTCGCACTTCTGGTTGACGAACCCGGTCAGGTTGACCTCGTAGTCCGCCTCGGCCTTCGACTGGACGTACTTGATGTCGATCTTGTCGTTCTCCTTCTTCGCCTCCTGCAGGCCCTTCCAGGCCGAGGCGTTGAAGGACTTGTCGTCGACGCCGCCGACGTCGGTCACCATGCAGGCGCTGAACTTCTTGCCGCCGTCGCCGCCGGCGTTGTTGTCATCGTCCGGAGCCTCACCACATGCGGCAGCGCCCAGCACGAGTCCACCCGCCGCAATGACGGAGGCGATCCGCATCCCACGCACAGAGCGCAAGACGTCTCCTTCCCCTTGCACACCGCGTCGTGCGCGGCGTGCAGCCCTTCGCCGGCCTGCGATGTGCGGCCGGCGTCCCACGTTACGGACGGGAGCGTACGCCCGCGCCCACCCACCGGCCGACAATCGTGCACGACTGTTGAGCGTCCGTTACCCCGGTGTAACCCTTGCGTGGGGCACGTCACTTATCCGGCCGGTAGGCGTGCGCGGCAGTGTCGCGAACGTCCGTTTTCCCGAGCTTCCCCGACTTCCGGCGAACTAACGCCAGAACACCGCGACGGCCGCGTTGACCAGCGTCAACCCGACGATCGCGAGGAAGTGGCCACGGTTGACGGTCTCCCGCTTCCGGGAGAAGAAGACCATGACGAAGATGAGCAGCGCGAGCACCAACTTGGTAACAAGTTTCGCCGGGGCCGGCTCGTCCCCGTCCCGCAGCGGAGCGGACAGCCCGATGCCGGTGAGGATCTGGATGATCGCGCCCCAGAGCATGGCCGCGTTGATCCGCAGCCGGCCGGTGACGTACTGGGCGATCGCACCACCGAGCAGCAGCGCGAAGCCGATCAGATGGACGTAGAGAAGGATCAGTCGAAGAGCTTCCACGCGCCCCATCCTCCCCCATCAACGACGCAACGTAGTAGTCACCCCGCCGACCTGCCGTCATACCGTGACCCGCCCTTCCGCCCCCTCCCCCGCGATCTTGCAGTTACCGCCCCGGCATCCGCGACGAATGCCGCGCGACACGGGCCGGAACCGCAAGATCGCGGGGAGGGCGAGGTCAGCGCAGGTGCCAGACCTGGAACGTGGGGCCGTCCGCGGGGAGGATGACCGTGCCGTCGGCGTCTGGGCGGAGGGCGGGGGCGTCGCCGTAGACGTTGTCTCCGGCGCCCACGCCGGTCAGGCGGACCGGGGAGCCGGGGGCGCGTCGCGCCAGCACCAGCACCGTCGAGGTGGGCGCCTCGCGCAGGAAGACCAGCGTGTCCGCGTCCGCGTGCACCCACCGCAGGCCGCCGTGCCGCAACGCGGGCTCGTCGCGGCGCAACGTCAGCAACGACCGGTACGCGTCGAACGTGCGCCGGTCCCAGCTCTCCGGCCGGTGCCACGGCATCGGCGTACGCGAGCCCTCCCCGTTCGTACCGGTCAGGCCCAGCTCGTCCCCGGCGAAGACCACCGGCGTGCCGGGCATGGTGGCGAGCAGTCCGGCCGCCACCTCCTGCCGGGCCGCGTCGCCGACCACCGTGCGGATCCGGGCCGAGTCGTGCGAGCCGAGCAGCTGCCACGAGTGCGTGTACGACCGCCAGGACACCAACGACCGGTACGCGTTCATGGTGGCGAGCACCGCGGCCGCGTCGCGCCGCCGTACCCCGCCCGGGGTGCCGAGGAAGTTCGGCACCGGGTCGTCGCCGTGACGCAGCCAGGACCAGACCGGGTCGGTGAAGCCGACGTAGTTCATCGTCCCGTGCCAGCCGTCGCGGTCCAGGTCACCGGTGTGGTCGTGGCCGTGCTCGGCGAGCAGCAGCCCGTCCGGGCGGGTTTCGGCGACCACCTCGCGCAGCAGCCGCGCCACCTCGTGGGTGTACGCGTCCGCACCGCGCCGTCCGGTCATGTTCGCCACGTCGACCCGCCAGCCGTCCAGCCCGTACGGCGGGCGCAGCCAGCGGCGCAGCAGCGAGTCCTCGGCGGTGGCGAACCGGCGGCGCAGCTCCGCGCTGCCCCAGTTCAGCTTCGGCAGCGACTTCACCCCGTTCCACGACTCGTAGTCCGAGCCGGGCAGGTCGAAGTAGTACAGCTCGCGTTCCGGCGCGTTCACGTCCGAGACGGCGGCGGTGAACCAGTGGTGGGCGTCGCCGGTGTGGTTGCTGGTGATGTCGCCGAGCAGCCGCCAGCCGCGGGCGTGCACCGCGTCGGCGAGCCGGGCCAGCGCCGCGTCGCCGCCGAGCAGCGGATCGACTGTGTCGAAGCTCGACGCGTCATACCTGTGGTTGGAGCGCGCCGGGAAGACCGGCGTGAGGTAGACGGTGTTGACGCCGAGCCGGTCCAGGTGGTCCAGGCGCTCGGTGACGCCGTCGAGGTCGCCGCCGTAGAACTGGCGGGGCGTCTCCGGGCCGCGCCCGATGACCGGGGTGTCCCAGTCGCACGGGATCGCCCAGTCCGGCGCGGTCCGGCCGTCCGCGGCGGCCGAGCGGGCGAACCGGTCCGGGAAGATCTGATAGATCACGGCGTCGCGCGCCCAGGCCGGCGGCGGGGCGTAGCCGACCAGCTTGAAGTCGCCGTTGTCCGGCACGTCGTGGCCGGACAGCCCGGCCGCGTTGAGCCAGCTGGTGCCGCGTTCGCCGTCGAGCAGGAAGCGGTAGTTGCTGACCGGGTTGCGGACCTCGACGTCGGCCCGCCACCACACGTCGCCGCCGTCGGTGCGGTCGATCCGCGCCTCGGCGAAGCGCGGCTCGCCGTCGCCGGTGGTGCGCACGTGCACCTGGGAGACGCCGGATCCGGCCGGCACCCGGACGAAGACGGGGACGGTCTGCCCGAGCGCGGGCTCCTGCTCCGGGACATAGGTGGCGGAGCCGTCGTGGTGCGGCTGAAGAGACATGGTGCTGCCTTTCGCGTCGTACCGACAGGGAGAGGGGGCGGGCACCCGCCGCGGCCGGTTCACCCGACCGCGGCGGTCCGCCCGGAAACCGCTCCGGTGTACGCCGACACGACGCCCTTGCCGCAGCGTGAGCCGAGGAGGCTCAGCCCTTTACCGCTCCGGAGGTGAGTCCGGAGACGATGTAGCGCTGGAGCAGTTGGAACACCAGCACCGTCGGGATCGCGGTGAGCAGCGTGCCCGCCGCGAACATCCCGAAGTTGTTGTTGCGCTCGCCCGCTACCAGGCCGTACATGCCGACCGCGAGCGTCTTCGCCTCGGGTTCGGTGAGGAACACGTTGGCGATGATGAACTCGTTGATCGACCCGATGAACGCGAGCAGGCCGGTCACCGCCAGGATCGGCGCCACCAGCGGCAACATGATCCGGAAGAAGACCTGTACGTGCGACGCGCCGTCCATGGTCGCCGACTCGTCCAGCTCCTTCGGCAGCGTGTCGAAGAAGCCCTTCATCAGCCAGGTGTTCGCGCCCAGCGCGCCACCCATGTAGAGCAGGAACAGGCCCCACGGGGTGTTGAACCCGATCGCCGGGTAGAGGTCGGTGAGCGTGGTGAAGATCAGGAAGATCGCCACGATCGCCAGGAACTGCGGGAACATCTGGATCAGTAGCAGCGCGAGCAGGCCGACCCGGCGTCCGGCGAAGCGCATCCGGGAGAACGCGTACGCCGCCAGCGACGACAGGAAGATCGACGCGAAGCTGGCCACGCCGGCGAGCAGCAGCGAGTTGAGGAACCAGTGGCCGAACGCGGTCTTGTCGAACAGGTTGGTGAAGTTCTCCAGCGACATCCCGGTCGGCAGCAGCTCGGTGGAGGAGAGCGTGCCGAGCGGGTTGAACGCCGCCGAGATCACGAACAGGATCGGGAAGAGGCTGAACGCCACCGCCAGCACTCCCACCACGTGCCGCCAGCCCACCTGCGCGAACCAGCGGCCGCGCGAGCGGCGGGCCGGCTTGCGGGTGGCCGTGGGCGTGGGCGTCTCCGCGAGGGTGGTCACGAGTACACCTCCTCCTGCTTGCGGGTCCGGCGGAAGCTGATCGCCGACACCGTCGCCACGATCGCGAAGATGAAGATCGAGACGGTGGCGGCCAGGCCGAACTCGGCGCCCTGCGCGCCGAACGCGAGCCGGTACGTGTAGGTGATCAGCAGGTCCGTGGCACCGTTCGTCGGGTTGTCCGGCGCGAAGGGGCCGCCCTCGGTGGTGAACAGGATCGCGTTGACGTTGTTGAAGTTGAACGCGAACGACGCGATCAGCAGCGGCGACAGCGCCACCAGCAGCAGCGGCAGGGTGACCGCACGGAACGACTGCCAGGGCGACGCGCCGTCGACCGAGGTGGCCTCGGTCAGCTCCCGCGGGATGGCCTGCAACGCGCCGGTGGCGACCAGGAACATGTACGGGTAGCCGAGCCAGAGCTGCACCAGGATCACCGCGATGCGGGCCGACCAGTTACCCCCGAACCAGTCGACGTCCAGCCCGAACAGGTTGTTGAGCAGGCCGAAGTCGGTGTTGAACATGTCCCGCCAGATCAGCAGCATGGCGAACGACGGCATGGCGTACGGCAGGATCAGCAGCACCCGGTAGAGGTTCGTGCCGCGCATCCGGGGTGAGTGCAGCGCGAGCGCGATGGCCATGCCGAGCAGGAACGTCAGCCCGGTGGAGCCGATCGCGAACGCGAAGTTCCAGGCCAGCGTGCCGAAGAACGGGCCGGAGATGTTCGGGTCGGTGAGCACCGTGGCGAAGTTCTTCAGCCCGACGTTTACCTTCCAGCCCTGGGCGAGGCGCTCGCCGTCGGCGGCGACGAAGGAGCCGGACTCCTCGTCGGCGGTCCACGTCTTGCCGGTCTCGCTGTCCTTGACGCAGTCGCACCCCGCGTCGTACGCCCGGATCGCCTTGCCCTCGTACGCGCGGGTCAGGCCGTTGGAGCGGATGGCGCCGTCGTCGGTGGGCACGATGAGCGCGGTGACCGCGTCGCTTCTGCCGCTGGCCTGCCCGATGTTCAGCACTGTGTAGCCGTCGGCGTCGGTGATCTTGCCGCTGAGGCTGCTGACCGTGACGTCGGCGGGGTCGAGCTTGCGCAGCCCGTCCGCGTCCCCGGCGAAGACCTCCTTGGTCTTCGGGTCGCTGAGCAGGAAGGTCAGGGAGCCGGTCGCCGGGTCGCCGGTGGTGGCGATGGTGAGGTTGTACTCGGTCGAGCCGGGCACCTGCTTCACCGAGGAGGTCTGCACGGCGACGATCGCGTCGTCCTTGCTGCCACGGTGGCCGTCGCCGAAGTTCGTGAACGCGGTGCTCGCGGTGTAGAGCACCGGGAAGACCTGGAACGCGATCAGGAAGAGCGTGCCGGGGACCAGGTACTTGGCCGGGATGTGCCGGCGGCTCAGGTAGAGGTAGAACAGGCCGGCGGTGGTGACCGCCAGGACGCCCAGCGCGATCCAGTGTTCGGCCTCGATGAGCGGGAAGGCCGCCCAGATCGCGATCCCGGCCACCAGGCCGAGCAGGACCACCTTGACGACGAGGCCGGTCGCGGTGATCGGCGCGTGTTGCCGCGCGGTACGGGACGTGCGCGGGAGCCCACGGCGTACGGGCTCCCGGCCCGGGGCCTGCGGTGCAGACCCCGGGCCGGACAGCGGCGCGCTCATTACTTGATCTGACCCTGGATGGTCTTGCCGGCGGCCGTGATCGTCTTGGCCGGGTCGGCGCCGCCGATGATGGCGGCCTCGGCCTTGCCGAACGGGTCCCAGATCGCGGCCATGGCCGGGATCGCCGGGAGCACCTGGCCGTTCTTGCCGGCCTCGGAGAACTTGGCCAGGTCCGCGTCCTCGCCCTTGACCTGGTCGAAGGCGGCGGTCAGCGCCGGCGGGCGCGGCTCGGCCTTGTACAGCGCGACGGCCAGCTCGGGCTTGGTCACGTAGTTGGTGACGAACTCCTGGGCCAGGGCCTTGTTCTTGCCCTTGGCGGCCACGTAGAACGCCTGGACGCCCACGAACGGCTGGGCCTCCTGGCCGCCGGCGAAGCCGGGGACCGGGGAGATGTCGTAGGAGATGTTGGCCTTCTTGGCGTCGGCCACGGCCCACGGGCCGGAGACCAGGAACGCGCACTTCTTGCCGGTGAAGGTGGCGATCGAGTTCTCGCCGGTGATGGAGCGCTTCAGCGCACCCTCGCCCTTCTCACCCAGCTTGGCGATCTTCTGGAAGGCAGCGATCGACTCCGGCTTGCCCACGCCCAGGTCCTTCGGGTCGTAGTCGCCGTTCGCAGTGGTGCCGAACAGGTAGCCGCCGCCGGAGGTGTAGAGCGGGTAGATGTGGTACGCGTCGCCGTTCTGGCCGGACTGCAGGCACAGGATCTCGCTGGCCTTCTTCTCGGCCTTGAGCTTCTTGCCGGTGGCGACCAGGTCCTCGATCGTCTTCGGCGCCTCGGGGGCCAGCTCGGTGTTGCGGATCAGCGCGACGTTCTCGGTGGCGTAGGGCACGCCGTAGAGCTGGCCGTTGAACGTGACGGCCTTGATGGCGGTCTCGTTGAAGCCGGCCTTCTGCTCGGCCGGGAGCTGCACCGGGTCGATGGCGCCGTTCTGGACCAGGTTGCCGATCCAGTCGTGCGCGCCAACCACGACGTCCGGGCCGCTGCCCTGCTGCGAGGCGGTGACGAAGTTGGTCTGCAGGTCCTTGGAGACGGCCTGGACCTCGACGGTCACGCCGTTCTCCTTGCCGAACTCCTCGGCGAACGGCTTGAGGGCGGCCGTGCGCTTGTCGTCGGCCCAGATCACCAGCTTGCCGCCGGTCGCCTTGGCGGACTCGTCGGCGGCCGGCTTGTCGCTGCCGCTGTCACCACAGCCGGAGGCGGCGAGCGCCAGGCCGAGGACGGCGACCACACCCGCGGTACGGATGCGCATCGGTACTCCTGTCGTCATGGCGGCCCGCCGGGGGAAGGGCGGCCCGCCAGTGGGAACCTCTGAAAGTTCTTGCTGACCGGCGCCGAGATGCTGCGCCGCTGCTCTCGCATGTTGCGGGGACGTTAGCAAGAGGTTGCAGAGAATGGAAGGGCTTGCAGAAGTGTACGCAAGACTTTGCCGTTGGGCTAAAGTGCCGCACATGCGCGCTCGACTGTCCGACATCGCCCAACAGGCTGAAGTCAGCGAGGCCACGGTGTCGCGGGTGCTCAACGACCGCCCCGGTGTGGCCCCCGAAACCCGCCAGGCCGTCCTCACCGCCCTCGATGTGCTCGGCTACGAGCGCCCCGCCCGGCTGCGCAAGCGCAGCGCCGGACTGGTCGGCCTGGTCGTGCCGGAGCTGGACAACCCGATCTTCCCGGCGTTCGCCCAGATCATCGAGTCCGCGCTCGCCCCCACCGGCTACACACCGGTGCTCTGCACGCAGACCCCTGGTGGCGTACGCGAGGACGAGTACGTGGAGATGCTGCTGGACCGGCAGGTCTCCGGCATCGTCTTCGTCTCCGGCCTGCACGCCGACACCGCCGCGGACCACGACCGCTACCGCACGCTGCTGGCCCGGCCGCTGCCGATCGTCATGATCAACGGGTACGCGCCCGGCATCCCCGCGCCGTTCGTCTCCTGCGACGACAGGGAGTCCGCCGAACTCGCGGTCGCCCACCTGGTCGCGCTCGGACACCGCCGGATCGGCCTGATCACCGGCCCGGACCGGTTCGTGCCGGTGCAGCGCAAGGTCGCCGGATACAAGGCGGCGATGGGGCGCCTGACCGACATCACCTCCGCCGAGCTGGCCGACCTGACCGAGCTGTCCCTGTTCGGCGTGGAGGGCGGCGAGGCCGCCGCCGGCCGGCTCATCGAGCGTGGCGTCACCGGACTGGTCTGCGGCTCCGACCTGATGGCGCTCGGCGCGATCCGGGCCGCCCGCCAACGCGGGCTGTCGGTCCCCGGCGACATCTCCGTGGTCGGGTACGACGACTCCCCGCTGATGGCGTTCACCGATCCGCCGCTGACCACGGTGCGCCAGCCGGTCGCCGCCATGGCCGTGGCCGCGGTCCGGGCCCTGGTCGACGAGATCAACGGCCACCCCTCCCCGAACTCCGAGTACCTGTTCCGCCCGGAGCTGGTGGTACGCGGCTCGACAGCGGTGGCGAAGCCCGCGGCTCCCCCCACCCGCCAGCGCCCCGCCACCCCCACCCCGTCCCTCCCCATCCCCGCCTGACCCCCCGGCGCCCTCCCTTCTCCCTGGCCCTTCCCGGCCCCCTCCGGCCCCTACCCGGGTTGATCAAGGAGTTCGCGTCCAAGTCGATCTCCCTCCCGGACACAAACCCCTTGATCACCGCCCCGGGTCAGGCCGGCCCTCGACGCGGCGCGGGTGGGGTTTCCCGGGATTCGGGAGGAGAGTGCCGGGTGGCGGCGGGTGATGGCTGTCATTTCTTGCGCAAGGAATGCTTGACTCTTGCAGTGCAAGGGCGGCATTCTGCTCAGACACCCTGCGCCGCACCAGAAGCCGCCACAGAACGGGATCGACAGCGATGACCTCCGCCCCCAGCACCACCCCACGCACCACCGACGACGACTGGTGGCGGTCCGCTGTCGTCTACCAGGTGTACGTCCGCAGCTTCGCCGACGCGAACGCCGACGGTGTGGGTGACCTCCAGGGCATCCGGCAGCGCCTGCCGTACCTGCGCGACCTCGGCGTGGACGCGCTCTGGCTGACGCCGTTCTACACCTCGCCGCAGGTCGACGCCGGCTACGACGTGGCTGACTACCGCGATGTCGACCCGCTGTTCGGCAACCTGACCGACTTCGACGAGATGATCACCGACGCGCACGCGCTCGGCCTGCGCATCATCGTCGACATGGTGCCGAACCACACCTCCAGCGCGCACCCGTGGTTCACCGCGGCGCTCGCCGCCGGACCCGGTTCGCCGGAGCGTGAGCGCTACCTGTTCGCCGACGGCAAGGGCGAGCAGGGCGAGCTGCCGCCGAACGACTGGGAGAGCATCTTCGGCGGCCCGGCATGGACGCGCGTGGTCGACGGCCAGTGGTACCTGCACCTGTTCGACCCGGCCCAGCCCGACCTGAACTGGCGCCACCCGGAGGTGCGGGCCGAGTTCGAGGACGTGCTGCGCTTCTGGCTGGACCGGGGCGTGGACGGCTTCCGGATCGACGTGGCGCACGGGATGATCAAGGCCGAGGGCCTGCCGGACGTCGGCTTCAACTCGATGACCACCGGCCAGCGCCAGTCCGAGCTGCTGGGCAAGGGCCGGCTGCCGTACTTCGACCAGGACGAGGTGCACGACATCTACCGCGCCTGGCGGCCGATCCTGGACAGCTACCCCGGTGGCCGGATGGCGGTCGCCGAGGCGTGGGCCGAGACCCCGCAGCGGCTCGCCCGCTACATCGGCCCGGACGAGCTGCACCAGGCGTTCAGCTTCGACTTCCTCGACGCCACCTGGTCGGCCGACTCGTTCCGCAAGGTGATCGACACCGCGCTGGCCGAGTCCACGATCGTGGGCGCGCCGACCACCTGGGTGCTCTCCAACCACGACCGGCAGCGGCACGTCACCCGGTACGGCGACGGCGAGGTCGGTCTGCGCCGCGCCCGCGCCGCCGCGCTGCTGATGTTCGCGCTGCCCGGCTGCGCGTACGTCTACCAGGGCGAGGAACTGGGCCTGCCGGAGGTGCTGGACCTCCCCGACGAGCTGCGTCAGGACCCCGCGTTCCGGCGTACCGGGGAGAGCCGGGACGGCTGCCGCGTGCCGATCCCGTGGGGCGGCGAGCTGCCCCCGTACGGCTTCGGGCCGGACGGCAGCGAGCTGAGCTGGCTGCCGGCGCCGGCGACCTGGCGGTCGTTGTCGGTGGCCGCCCAGACCGGTGCGGCCGGGTCGACGCTGGAGCTGTACCGGACGGCGCTGCGCATCCGGCACGAGCACCCGGCGCTGGCCGGCCTGGACGGCATCACCTGGCTGGAGACCGAGCCCGGCGTCCTGGCGTTCCGCCGCACCGCCGGCGACGCCCAGGTGACCTGCGTGGTGAACATCAGCGGCGCCGACGTGACGGTGAGCGGCTACGGCCGCCCGCTCGTCGCCAGCGCCGACCTCACCGAGCGGGGCGACGGGTACGTCCTGCCGGTGGACGCGGCTGCGTGGTTCGAACGGCGCTGAGCCGGGTAACCCGCCAACGACCTGGCCGTCCGTTGTGCCCCGCGCCGACGGGCGGCTGGGCTGCCGACCCCTTGTGGTGGGGGGTGAGGTGCCCCGGCCCCTCGGGACTGCGCTCCCGGGGGGCCGGTGTCCATCGGGGAGCACGGGGTACCACCGGGGGATGACCGCACACGTGGCGCAATACACCCTCGACGTCACCGACCTGGACCTGATGGCGCGGTTCTGGTCGGCCGCCCTCGGCTACACCGTCTCCCAGGGCGACGACGGCAACGCGAAGCTCTATCCACCGCCGGACCGGCCCGGACCGACCGTCTGGTTGCAGGGCTGCGGCACACCGAAGCCCGGCAAGAACCGGCTACACCTGGATCTGGTCGCCGACGGCGGCCAGGCCGCCGAGGTCGACCGGCTGCTCGGACTCGGGGCGCGACGCGCCGACGTCGGGCAGACCGGCGCGGAGGGCTTCGTGGTGCTCGTCGACCCGGAGGACAACGAGTTCTGCGTGCTCGACGGGCCGCCGCGCTGAGCGTCCTCAGCCGCCCTTGGCGGTGAGCAGCGCGGCGATCCGGGCGAACCCGGCCCGGATCTCCTCCCGGTCGGGCGCCTTCGCCGGCTCGGGCTCCGGCTCGCGCTCGGCGGCCAGTTCCAGCTCCTCGTCGATGACGTCCTCGAAGTCGCCGTAGAGATCCGCCTGGTCGGCCTGCGCCGCCTCGTCCTCGGCGGCGATCTGCGCGGCGGCGATCTCGCTGCGGATCTCCTCGGGCGTGAGCGCCGGCAGCAGCGGCTCCACCACCGCCATCAGGTGCTCGTCGGCCACCACCGCTTCGGCCAGCGCCAGCGCGTGCGGTCGCTCGTACGGGCCGCAGACCACCGGCTCCCAGTCGTCCTCGGCGCCGAGCGGGCCGAACGTGATGATCCACGGCAGGCCCCGGATCGGGGAGTCGTCCGGCAGGTCCAGAGTCACGAGTGCGCCCACAGGCACATCATTGTCGTCGCGCGCCGGCCCGGGGAACGCAAACATCGGACTCTCCCCGCTTCGGGGACCACGCTCAGCCACGCGTACCGGCGTCCAGCGCCGCACGGACCAGCGCGACCGCCCGCTCCGCCGGGACGCCCAGGCGACGCGCCTCGGCGGCGTACTCGGCCGCGGCCCGCTGCAGCCGGTCGGTGGCGTCGTCCCGGCCGGGGGCCACCACTGTGCCGTGCCGGCCGCGCGTCTCCACCAGCCCGGCGCCCTCCAGCTCCCGGTACGCCCGCGCCACCGTGTTCACCGCCAGCCCCAGGTCGGCGGCGAGCTGCCGCACCGCCGGAAGCCGGGTGCCCACCGGCAGCCGCCCGTCACCGATACGTGCGGCGAACTGCGCCCGCACCTGCTCGTACGGCGGCACCGCCGACTCCGCGTCGATCCGGATCCGCGCGTTCATCCCGCTCCCCCCGGTGTTCCCGGTTCGGTCTCCTCGTCGAGCACGTCCGCCTCCACGTCCACCTCCCGGGCACCGCCCTCGGCCAGGTCCACCACCCGGCCGTACCGGCTGGTGGCGGCCAGCGCGGCGCCGAAGAGCACCAGCTGGTTGAGCAGGTAGAGGTAGAGCAGCAGGCCCACGGCGGTGGCGACCACCGTGTACGCGGGGTTCCGCTCGGTGCGTACCACGTAGTAGCGCCCGACGGTGTTGAGCAGGGTGATCCCGACGGCGACGGTCAGCACCGCCGGGCGCAGCCGGCGCCGGCTCATCCGCAGCCGCGGCACTGCGAGCAGCAGCGCGGAGGCGAGCACGGCGTTGACGAGCACGCTCAGCACCGCGCTGACGGTGGTCAGGCCCACCGAGCCGGTGCTGCGCAGCAGGAAGCGCAGCAGCGACTCCAGCGCGTCCACGGCGGCGACCGAGACGAACAGCAGCACGAAGACCGCGACCAGCACGCCCAGGTCGACCAGGCGCCGCACCACCAGGTTGCCCGGCTGCTGGTTGAAGCCGTACATCAGCCGTTGCGAGGAGCGGATCGCCTCCACCCAGGCGATGCCGGTGAAGACCAGGATGACCAGGCCGATCACGCCGACTGTGCCACTGCTCTCGGCGATCAGCGCCGGGTCGAGGAAGGGCAGGTTCTCCTCCAGGAAGTCGGCCGCCGCGCGGCTGACCTCCTCGTTGTCGCGCAGCACCGCGCCGAAGACCCAGTACGCGACGAGCGCGAGCGCGAACACGGCGAAGAAGCCGTAGTACGCGATGGCGGCGGCGAGCCGCCCGGCGAGCAGGTCGGCGTAGAGCGTCCCGGCCAGCCATACGTGGTCGAAGGCCGACGAGCGGCCCCGGGCCGCGTCGATGCGGCGCCCCACCGCCGCCTCGATCCGGCCGAAGACGTTCACCCCGTCATCCTCGCCGATCTCCGCCCGTGGTGGAGGTGGCCCGGCCGGTCGGATGTTCAGCTCCGGCCGCCGAGCCGGAAGTCGCGGCGGGGCTGCCACCGGGTCGCCCCGCTGTGCGAGAACAGCGTGAACGCCTCCACCTGGAACAACGCGGAGAAGTCGGCCAGGTCCTCGTACGCCTTGTCGAGCACCTCGGGCGGCACGTCCTGCGCCACGGTGACGTGCGGGTGGTACGGGAAGCGGAGCTCGCGCCGCAGCTCGGGGGCCGAGTTGATCGCGGCGGCCAGCAGTTCGCACTCGCTGATCCCGGCCGCCACCGCCACGAACACCACCTGGGTGACCGGGCGGAACGTGCCGGTGCCGCGCAGGTGCAGCGTGAACGGCAGGTGCGCGGCGGCGACCCGGGCGAGGTGCTCCTCGACGGCGGGCAGCGCGCGTACCGGGATCTCGGTGGGCCCGAGGAGGGTGACGTGCGCGGGGACGGCGAGCGGGTCGCCGGCCTCGACCCGGCGGCGGGTGAGCATCCCGCCCCAGGGCTCGGGGACGTCGACCGCGATCCCGATCTGGATCGTGTCCGCGCCGCCCGGCGCCGTGTCACTGCCCGCCACGTCGCGCCATCCCTCCGGCCACCGGCTGCGTCACCCGTTCCCGCCCGTCCGGGCCGTTACTCGAACCGCACCGGCGGGAAGAAGCCGACCCGCTCGTACGCGTCCCGCAGCGTCCGGGCGGCCACCGCCCGGGCCTTCTCGGCGCCCCGCACGAGCAGCTTGTCGAGCTGGGCCGGGTCGTTCAGGTAGGCGTTGGTGCGTTCCTGGATCGGCGTGACGAACTCCCGCACCACCTCGGCGAGGTCCTTCTTCAGGTCGCCGTAGCCCTTGCCGTCGTACGCGGCGACCAGGTCGTCGATGCTCCGGCCGGAGAGCGCGGAGTAGATCGTGAGCAGGTTGGTGATGCCCGGCTTGCCCTCGGCGTCGAAGACGATCTCGCGGCCGGTGTCGGTGACCGCCGAGCGGATCTTCTTGGCCGAGCGGGCGGGATCCTCCAGCAGGTCGATGATGCCGGCCGGGGAGGACGACGACTTCGACATCTTGGCCGTCGGATCCTGGAGGTCGGTGATCTTCGCGGTGTCCTTCACGATGTGCGGGGAGGGCACGGTGAAGGTGCGGCCGAACAGCGAGTTGAACCGCTGCGCGAGGTCGCGGGAGAGTTCGAGGTGCTGCCGCTGGTCCTCGCCGACCGGCACCGCGTTCGCCTGGTAGAGCAGGATGTCGGCGGCCTGGAGGATCGGGTACGTGAACAGGCCGACGCTGGCCCGCTCGCTGCCCTGCTTCTGCGACTTGTCCTTGAACTGGGTCATCCGGCCGGCCTCGCCGAAACCGGTGATGCAGCCGAGCACCCATGCCAGTTGCGAGTGCTCGGGCACCTGCGACTGCACGAACAGCGTGCTGCGCTCCGGGTCCAGGCCGAGCGCGAACAACTGCGCGGCGGCCACCCGGCTACGGCGCTTGAGCACCTTCGGGTCGTGCCCCGCGGTGATCGCGTGCAGGTCGACCACGCAGTAGTAGGCGTCATGGCTGTCCTGCAACGCCACCCAGTGCCGCAGCGCGCCCAGGTAGTTGCCGAGGTGGAACGAGTCGGCCGTCGGCTGGATGCCGGAGAAGACGCGCGGGCGGGCGGGTACGTCGGACATGGCGGCAATTCTGTCAGCAAGCCCCGGCGTCCGTCATGACGGGCCGGTGGATCGGGCGGGTACGGGCGGAAGCGGACCGTTCACCTCACGTCGGGGCTCGGGCAGCCGTGCCGCGGAGACCGCCAGGCGGGACACCCGCCGGCCGTCGAGTGTGAGCACCCGCAGCAGCCAGCCGGCCGGATCGGCGGGGACCGATCCGGTGGCCGGGTCGACAGCCACCGGCACCTCGTCGCCGGCCACCGGCAGCCGGCCCAGGGCGGCCATCACGAACCCGCCCACCGTCTCGTACGGCCCGGCGGGCAGCGGCACCCCGGTGCGCTCGGCGAAGTCGGTCAGGTTGAGCCGGCCGTCGACGACTGCGGGCAGGCCGGCGGGTTCCGGTTCGAGCGGGCCGTGCTCGTCGTCCCGGATCTCACCGACCAGTTCCTCGACCAGGTCCTCGCAGGTGACGATGCCGGCGGTGCCGCCGTACTCGTCGACGACGACGGCCAGGTGGTGGCCCTCCCGGCGCATCTCGGTGAGCGCCGCCAGCACGCGTTTGCTGTCCGGCAGGCGCTTCACCTCCCGGATCAGGTCGCCGACGAGCAGCGGCCGGTCCGCTTCCGGGCGCAGCAGCACGTCCCGCAGGTGCACCATGCCGACCACGTCGTCGTGGGTGCCGTCGACCACGGGGTAGCGGGTGTGCGGGTCGGCCCGGACCAGCCGCTGGGCCTTGGCCAGCGGGAGCGCCGCGCTGAGGAAGACCACCTCGGTGCGGGGCACCATCACCTCGCGGACGAGCCGGGCACCGGCGACCAGCACCTCGTCGATGATCCGCCGTTCGTCCGGGTCGAGCAGCGTGTTCGCGGCGACCAGGTCACGCAGTTCGGCCTCGCTGATCCGTTCCCGCCCGGCGGTGGGGCTGGCCCCGAGCAGCGCGGTGACCAGGCGGGTGGCGCCGTCGGCGCCGCGCACCACGAGACGGGCCACGGTGCGGGCCAGCGGGCCGGGTTCGCGTCGGGGCCGCCCCGACGGTCGCCGCCGGGGCCCGGGACCACCACCCTCCCGCATGAGGCGATGGTAGACAGCGACTACCCCGCACTCGGGCCGATGTTCGGATCTGTTCAATCGTGAAGGATTATGATGGAATGGAGGCGGGCTCAACTCGACAGCCGCGACCCGGCCCTCGGCCGTAGGGTGATCGCGGGACGGCCGCCGCGGGACGCGGCCCAGGCAGGAGGACCGACGTGAAACTGCTCGTCACCGGCGGCGCCGGCTACATCGGCAGCGTGGTGACCCGGATGCTGCTCGACCACGGCCACCAGGTGACCGTGCTGGACGACCTGCGCACCGGTCACCGGGAAGCCCTCGCCCCCGACGCCACCCACGTCGAGTTGCCCGTGCACGAGGCCGCCCGGGTGCTCACCCCCGACGCCGGGTTCGACGGTGTGCTGCACTTCGCCGCCCTGATCGCCGCCGGCGAGTCGATGATCCGCCCCGAGCTGTACTGGCACACGAACACGGTCGGCTCGATCGCGCTCATCGACGCGGTCCGCGCCGCCCGGGTGCCGCGGATGGTCTTCTCCTCCACCGCCGCCGTCTACGGCAACCCCACCGAGCTGCCCATCCCGGAGACCGCCGTCAAGGCCCCCACCAGCACCTACGGCGCCACCAAGCTGGCCGTCGACATGGTGCTCACCTCCGAGGCGATCGCGCACGACCTGGCCGCCGTCTCGCTGCGCTACTTCAACGTCGCCGGGGCGTACCTGCGCGACGGGCTGGCCATCGGCGAGCGGCACGACCCGGAGACCCACCTCATCCCGATCGCGCTCGACGTGGCCGCCGGGCGGCGGGACAAGCTGCAGCTCTTCGGCGACGACTACCCCACCGTCGACGGCACCTGCGTCCGCGACTACATCCACGTCGAGGACCTGGCCCGCGCCCACCTGCTCGCGCTGGACGCGGCCACGCCCGGCCGGCACCGGATCTACAACCTGGGCAACGGCAACGGCTTCACCAACCGGCAGGTCGTCGACGTGGTCCGCGAGGTCACCGGGCACCCGGTGCCGGTCGAGGTGGCCGCCCGCCGCGAGGGCGACCCGGCCGAGCTGGTCGCGTCCTCCGCGCTGGCCCGCGACGAGCTGGGCTGGACGCCGGCCAAGCCGACCCTGCACGACATGGTCGGCGACGCCTGGGCGTTCTACCGCGAACACGTCGCCGGGGGACAGCACTCATGAACGTCGCCGACCGCGCCACGGCCGGCTTCCGGCAGCGGTACGGTGCCGAGCCCGCGGGCCGCTGGGCGGCTCCCGGCCGGGTCAACCTGATCGGCGAGCACACCGACTACAACGACGGCTTCGTGCTGCCCTTCGCGCTGCCGCTGCGTACCGTGGTCGCCGCCGCGCCCGCCCCCGACGGACGCTGGACCGTCTGGTCGGAGCTGGACGACGAGCCGGTCGAGTTCGGCCCGGCGGAGGCCGACGAACCCGGCCGGGTCGACGGCTGGGCCGCCTACGTGGCCGGGGTGGTGTGGGCGCTGCGCGCCGACGGCCACGACGTCCCCGGCGCGCGGCTCGCCGTCGCCTCCGACGTGCCCGTCGGCTCCGGGCTCTCCTCGTCGGCCGCCATCGAATCGGCGGTGCTGGCCGCACTGGTCGACCTCGGCGGCCTCGGCCTGCCCGCCGGACGGTGGCCGCGGCTCGCCCAGCGGGCCGAGAACGACTACGTCGGCGCGCCCACCGGGATCATGGACCAGTCCGCGGTCATCCGCGGCCGGGCCGGGCACGCGCTGTTCCTCGACTGCCGCACCGAGGAGGTCGAGCAGATCCCGTTCGACCTCGACGGCGCCGGGCTGGCCGTGCTGGTGATCGACAGCCGGGCACCGCACCGGCACGCGGACGGCGAGTACGCAGCCCGCCGCCGCAGCTGTGAGCGGGCCGCCGCGACGCTCGGGGTGACCGCGCTGCGCGACGTCGACGTCGCCGACCTGGACGCCGCGCTGGCCCGCCTCGACGACGACGAGACCCGCCGCCGGGTACGGCACGTGGTGACCGAGAACCAGCGGGTGCTCGACACCGTCGCGCTGCTGCGCGCCGGGCGGGTCCGCGACACCGGCCCGCTGCTGACCGCCTCGCACGCCTCCATGCGCGACGACTTCGAGATCACCGTGCCGGAGATCGACACCGCGGTGGAGGCGGCGCTGTCCGCCGGGGCGTACGGCGCGCGGATGACCGGTGGCGGCTTCGGCGGCTGCGTGCTCGCCCTGGTCGACGCCGGCGCCGCCGACGCGGTGGCCGACGCCGTCACCGAGGCGTACGCCCGGGACGGCCTCACCGCCCCCGGCACGCTCACGGTGCTCCCGGCCGGCGGCGTCACCCGCCTGGGGTGAGGGTGTAAGGAAGGGCCCCTTATTAACGCCTGCGGTAGAGGAAGGGCCCCTTGTTAACAACTCACTGTTAACAAGGGGCCCTTCCTTACACGCAGGGGTCAGCCGGCCTCGACGATCATGCCGGCGCCGACCGTACGGTTCGTCGACTCGTCGATGATCACGAAACCGCCGGTGGTGCGGTTACGGCGGTACTCGTCGGCGAGCAGCGGAACCGTGGTCCGCAGCCGGACCCGGCCGATCTCGTTGAGCTTCAGCTCGGCGGCCGTCTCGTCGCGGTGCAGCGAGTTGATGTCCAGCCGGTAGTGCAGCCCGCGCACGATCGCCCGCGCCGAACGGGTCGTGTGCTTGATCGCGTACTTGCCGCCGACCCGCAACGGGCTGGTCTCGTCCATCCAGCAGACCATCGCCTCGATGTCCTGCACGGCCATCGGGGCGTTGTTCGGCCGGCAGATCATGTCGCCGCGGGAGATGTCCAGCTCGTCGGTCAGCCGGACCGTCACCGACATCGGCGGGAACGCCTCGTCCACCGGGCCGTCGGCGGTCTCCACCGCGGCGATCCGGCTGGTGAAGCCCGACGGCAGCACCATCACCTCGTCGCCCGGCTTGAGCACGCCCGACGCCACCTGACCGGCGTACCCCCGGTAGTCGGTGACGGTGGTGGACTGCGGCCGGATCACGTACTGCACCGGGAACCGGACGTCGACCAGGTTGCGGTCCGACGCGATGTGCACCCGCTCCAGGTGGTGCAGCAGCGACGGGCCTTCGTACCAGGGCATGTTCTCCGAGCGGGTGACGATGTTGTCGCCCTGCAGCGCGGAGACCGGCACCACTGTCAGGTCCGGCACGTCGAGCTTCGCGGCGAACGCGGTGAACTCGTCCGCGATCCGCTCGTAGACCTCCTGCGACCAGTCCACCAGGTCCATCTTGTTCACACACAGGACCAGGTGCGGCACCCGCAGCAGCGAGCAGAGGAACGCGTGCCGGCGGGACTGCTCCACCAGGCCCTTGCGCGCGTCCACCAGGATCAGCGCCAGGTCGGCGGTGGAGGCGCCGGTGACCATGTTCCGGGTGTACTGGATGTGCCCCGGGGTGTCGGCGATGATGAACTTCCGCCGCGGCGTGGCGAAGTAGCGGTACGCCACGTCGATGGTGATGCCCTGCTCCCGCTCGGCGCGCAGGCCGTCGGTGAGCAGCGCCAGGTTCGTGTACTCGTCACCCCGGGCGGCGCTGACCGCCTCGACGGCGGCGAGCTGGTCGCTGAACAGCGACTTCGTGTCGTAGAGCAGACGGCCGATCAACGTCGACTTGCCGTCGTCGACGCTGCCCGCGGTGGCGAACCGCAGCAGGTCCATCGGCCGTGCGGTCTCGCTCTCGGCCGGCGCCAGGGTCTCGACGCTCATCAGAAGTAGCCCTCTCGCTTGCGGTCCTCCATGGCGGCCTCGCTGACCCGGTCGTCACCGCGGGTCGCGCCGCGCTCGGTGATCCGCGTGGCGGCCACCTCCTCGATCACCTTCTCCACCGTGTCGGCGTCCGAGCGGACCGCCGCGGTGCAGGAGGCGTCACCGACGGTCCGGTACCGCACCTGGGCCTTGAACGGCTGCTCACCGGCGCGGGCCCGGAAGAACTCGTTCACCGCGTAGAGCATGCCGTCGCGCTCGATCACCTCACGCTCGTGCGCGTAGTAGATCGACGGCAGCGGGATCTGCTCCCGCGCGATGTAGTGCCAGACGTCCAGCTCGGTCCAGTTCGACAGCGGGAACACCCGGATCGACTCGCCCGGGTGGTGCCGGCCGTTGTAGAGCGCCCACAGCTCCGGACGCTGGTTCTTCGGATCCCACTGGCCGAACTCGTCGCGGAAGCTGAACACCCGCTCCTTGGCCCGCGCCTTCTCCTCGTCGCGCCGGGCGCCGCCGAACAGCGCGTCGAAGCGGTGCTTCTCCACCGCCTCCAGCAGCACCGGGGTCTGGATCCGGTTGCGCATGCCGTCGGCCGACTCGCGGACCAGGCCCTTGTTCAGCGCCTCCGGCACGCTCGCCACGATGAGCTGCAGGCCCAGGTCGGCCACCCGCTGGTCGCGGTAGTCGAGCACCTCGGGGAAGTTGTGCCCGGTGTCCACGTGCATCACCGGGAAGGGGATGTTGGCCGGCGCGAACGCCTTCTGGGCCAACCGGAGCATCACGATCGAGTCCTTGCCGCCGGAGAACAGCAGCACCGGCCGTTCCATCTCGGCGACGACCTCGCGCATCACGAAGATGCTCTCCGCCTCGAGCGCGTCGAGGTGCGACACCTGGTACGCGGCGGGGGACGTCATGACACGAACTCGATTCGCACGGATCCGTACATCGGATTCCAGACCTTTCAGGTCGGACTCGTGAAGAAGAACGCTCAGGTTACCCGGAATGCCGCTGCAACGCTGCAAGCAACCGACTCGCGAGATCCTTGCGGCAGACCAGCAGATCCGGTAGACGCGGGTCGGCCCCGTTGTATTTCAGCGCAGAACCGTCGATCCGGGAAGCATGCAGACCGGTGGCCGTCGCCACAGCGACCGGAGCGGCCGAATCCCACTCGTACTGACCGCCCGCGTGGATGTACGCGTCGACCTCACCGGTGACCACGGCGGCGATCTTCGCGCCCGCCGAGCCCATCGGAACCAGATGAGCGCCGACGTCCTCTGCCAGGTCGGTCAGGAAAACCGGCGGACGGCTACGGCTGGCCGCCAACCGGATGACCCGCGCGCCGCCCCCGGTGGCCGCCTCCACAGTCATCGGCGGGTACGCCGGCGGATGGTCGGTGCCGAGCACCCGGTGCTGGGCGGGCAGGGCCACCGCGCCCGCCACCAGACCGTGCGGCGTCGACGCGTTACGCGACCAGAGCGCCACGTGCACCGCCCAGTCCGCGCGCCCCTCCTCCGCGTACTCCCGGGTGCCGTCGAGCGGGTCGACGATCCAGACCCGGTCCGCGGTCAGGCGGGACAGCGCCGCGTCTGTCACCTCCGCCGTCCAGCCCAGCCGCGAACCCTCGTCCTCCTCCGACAGCACCGCGTCCGCCGGCCGCCACTTCGCCAGCTCGGTCCGGATCAGGTCGTGCGAGACCTTGTCGCCGGCCGACCGGAGCGCGCCCGCGTCGGCGAAGCCCATCTCCGCGCGCAGGGCCGTCAGCGCCTGACCGGCCCGCGACGCCAGCCACCGGGCGAACCCGCCGTCGATCATCGGAGGACTGCCCATGATGCTCCCGTCACCCGCCTTCGCTCCCGCCGCCCCGAGGCTACCGGCCGGGCTCCGCCCCGCCGGTCAACCCCCGTGGTACAGGTTCTGCGTCGGCTCCACGCCCTTGAGAACCACCGACTCCACCACGTCCGCCGCGCGGTCCACCAGGAACTCCAGCTCCTTGCGCTCCGCCGAGGAGAAATCCGAGAGTACGTAGTCAGCCGGGTCCTGCCGGCCCGGCGGCCGGCCGATGCCGAACCGCACCCGCACGTAGTCCTTGGTGCCGAGCGACTTCGACATCGACCGCAGGCCGTTGTGCCCGCCCTCGCCGCCGCCGCACTTCACCCGCACCTGCCCGTACGGGATGTCCAGCTCGTCGTGCACCGCGATCACGTGCGCCGGCGGAATCTTGTGGAACTGCGCCAGCCCCGCCACCGGACCACCGGAGAGGTTCATGTAGGTCAACGGCTTCAACAGCACCAGCTTCGGACCGCCGAAGCCCAGCCGCCCCTCGGCGGCCTCGGCAATGGCGCGCTTGTGCCGCCCGAACTTCGCGCCCACCCGGGCCGCCAGCAGGTCCGCCACCATGAACCCGACGTTGTGCCGGTTGTTCGCGTACTCCCGGCCGGGGTTGCCCAGGCCGACCACCAGCCACGGTCCCGCCTCGTCCGTCACCCGACGCCCCTTCCCGCTCGCCTGCCCGACCAGCCGTCCCGATACGCCGACAGGCGCCCCCGGGAACCGGGGACGCCTGTCGCACAGCCTTGCGGACCGGTCAGGCCTCGGTCTTCGCCTCGGCCGGAGCCTCCTCGCCCTCGGCGGCCGGAGCGCCCTCGGCACCCTCGGCGGTCTCCTCGCCGGCCTCGGCCTCGGCCTCCTCGGTGGCCTCCTCGACCTCGGGGAGGGTGGCCTCGAGCTCCTCGGCGGTCGGAGCGGCGGTCACGGAGGCGACCTGCATGTCCGCGTCCGCGGCCAGCTCGACACCGGCCGGCAGCTGGACGTCGGCGGCGGTGATCTGGGTGCCGGCCTCGGCGCCCTCGATCGACGCCTCCAGGTGGTCCGGCACCTTGGTGGCGTCCGCGGTCACCGACAGCGTGTCGTTGTCGTGCACGATCAGGGTGTCCTTCGCGGCCTCGCCGGTCAGCTGGATCGGCACCTCGACGGTGACCTTCTCGCCCCGGCGGACCAGCAGCAGGTCCACGTGCTCGAAGGTGTCCTTGATCGGGTCACGCTGGATCGCCTTCGGCAGCGCCAGCACCTGGGTGCCGTCGCTGACCTCGATCGCGAACAGCTGGTTCGCGCCACCCTTGCGGATCGCGGCGGCGAACTCCCGCGACGGAAGCGCGATGTGCTTGGGCTTCTCGCCGTGGCCGTACAGCACGGCGGGCACCTTGCCGGCCCGGCGGGTACGACGGGCACCACCCTTGCCGAACTCGGTACGGGGCTCGGCGCTGATCTTTACCTCGGACACGGGGAAACTCCTGATGCTTCGCTGCGGCGGCTTGTCGTCTGGCGGTGCTGGGGCGAGGGGCTCGCTGGGGCTAGGGTCATGAACGACCGCCCGGAGCACCGCGTCGATGACGGCGCCTCCGTGCGGTGCTTGTCAGCAGCCCGCCGGGCACCCTCGCCGTGGCAACCGCACCAGTCTACCCGAGGGAATTCCCGGCTCTCCGGCAGTCCCCCATATCACCGCCCGGCCGGCTCCGCAGGGCATCGGCCCGGTCGCCGGAGACTCCCCGGCGACCGGACCGGCGTGCTCAGCTCAGGCCACCGAACAGGGTGGTCACCGAACCGTCGTCGAAGACCTCCCGGATCGCCCGGGCCAGCAGCGGGGCGATCGACAGCACGGTCAGCTTGTCCAGCTGCTTCTCCGACGGCAGCGGCAGCGTGTTGGTCACCACGACCTCGCTGATCGGGCTGTTCTTCAGACGCTCCGTCGCCGGGTCGGACAGCAGCGCGTGGGTCGAGGCGACCACGATCTCCGCCGCGCCCTGTTCCTTGAGGATGTCCGCCGCCTTGGTGATCGTGCCACCGGTGTCGATCATGTCGTCCACGATCAGGCACACCCGGCCCTCGACCTCACCGACCACCCGGTTCGCCACCACCTGGTTCGGCTTGAGCGGATCGCGGGTCTTGTGGATGAAGGCCAGCGGGCAGCCGCCCAGCCGGTCGGTCCACCGCTCGGCCACGCGCACCCGGCCCGAGTCCGGCGCGACCACTGTCATCGGCCGGCCCGCGTACTTGTGCTCCACGTACTCGGCCAGCACGTCCATCGCGAACAGGTGGTCCACCGGGCCGTCGAAGAAGCCCTGGATCTGCGCGGTGTGCAGGTCCACGGTCAGGATCCGGTTCGCACCGGCGGTCTTCAGCAGATCGGCGATCAGCCGCGCCGAGATCGGCTCCCGGCCGCGGTGCTTCTTGTCCTGCCGCGAGTACGGGTAGAACGGCAGCACCACTGTGATCCGCTTGGCCGAGCCACGCTTCAACGCGTCGACCATGATCAGGGTCTCCATGACCCAGGTGTTCACGCCGTGCGTCACGGACTGCACCACGAAGGCGTCCGAACCACGGACCGAATCCTTGTACCGTACGAAGATCTCGCCGTTTGCGAAGTCGTACGCGTCGGCCGGCGTCGGCGCGACGCCGAGCACCTCACCGATCTCCTTGGCCAGCTCCGGAAAACCCCTCCCGGAGAAGAGCATCAGGCTCTTGCGGTTTTCGGCGACGATGCTGCCCATGGGCCCGTCTGCTCCCGTATGTCGGTGGTACCCGGCGGCGGTGGGCCGGGGACTGTTCGGTTGCAGTATGCCCCCGGTTCAGCGATCCACCCACGGCCCGGCGATCGCCGTGGAGTCAGTCACCTTCGCTTGCGGCGCCGCCCGTGTCCGACGCACCCTCACCGGCCCGCCGCGCCGCCTCCGCGGCGTCCGTGCCGGCCCGCTTGCGCAGCACCCAGCCCTCCACGTTGCGCTGCTGACCGCGCGCCACCGCCATCGCGCCCGGCGGCACGTCCCCGGTGATCACCGAACCCGCGGCGGTGTACGCGCCGTCGCCCACCCGCACCGGCGCCACGAACATGTTGTCCGCTCCGGTACGGGCGTGACTGCCGATGGTCGTGTGGTGCTTGCGTACCCCGTCGTAGTTGACGAAGACGGTCGCCGCGCCGATGTTGCTGTGCTCGCCGATCGTCGCGTCGCCCACGTACGACAGGTGCGGCACCTTCGACCCGTCACCGATCGACGCCTTCTTGGTCTCCACGAACGTGCCGACCTTCGCCTTGCGGCCCAGCCGCGACTCCGGCCGCAGGTACGCGTACGGGCCGACACTCGCCTGCGGGCCCACCTCGGCGCCGAGCGCGTGGCTGCGCACGATGCTCGCGCCCGCGCCCACCACCGTGTCGACGAGCGTGGTGTCCGGGCCGACGAGCGCGCCCTCGCCGACCGTCGTGGCGCCCTGGAGCTGCGTGTTCTGGTCGATCACCGCGTCCCGCTCGACGGTCACCGTCACGTCGATCCAGGTGGTGTGGGGGTCGAGGATGCTGACCCCGGTACGCATCCAGCCCTCGTTGACCCGGTCCCGCAGCAGCCGGCGCAGTGCGGCCAGCTCGACCCGGTCGTTGCAGCCGAGCGTCTCCACGTGGTCGGCGGCGCAGTGCACAGCCACCGGCTCGCCGGCGTCGCGCAGCAGCGCGAAGACGTCGGTCAGGTACTCCTCGCCCTGGTCGTTGTCGGTGGAGAGCTTGCCCAGCGCCTCCCGCAGCCGGGCCGCGTCGAACGCGTAGATGCCCGCGTTGATCTCCCGCAGCGCGCGCTGCTGGGGGGTGGCGTCGCGCTCCTCGACGATCTGCTCCAGCTGCCCCTGCACGTCCCGCACGATCCGGCCCAGCCCGGTCGGGTCCGGCACCTCGGCCGCCAGCACGGTCGCCGCCGCGGCGGCGTCCTCGTGCGCCTCGACGAGCGCCTGGACCGTCTCCGGCCGCAGCAGTGGCACGTCCCCGTTGATCACCACGACGGTGCCGGTCGCGTCCGGCACCGCGTCCAGCGCGATGCGGACCGCGTGGCCGGTGCCGAGCTGACGCTCCTGGAGCACCGGCGTGGCACCGGGGGCGACCTCGGACAGGTGCTCCCGGACCTGGTCGGCACCGTGGCCGACCACGACCACCGTGCGGTCCGCGCCCAGCGGACCGGCCGCGGCGAGGACGTGACCGAGCAGGGTACGGCCGAGCAGCGGGTGCAGCACCTTGGGCAGGGACGACTTCATCCGCTTGCCCTCACCGGCGGCGAGCACGACAACGGTGCGGAGGTGGGGCTGGGACACGACGTGGCTCCCGTCGGGACGGCGACAGTCTCGCGGTCATGCTAACCACGCGGCTCGCCACAATTCGCATCCGGCCACACAAACGCCGTTCGCCCGCGAGCGATCCGACGAATGAGCTGGGGTGCCTGGATTCGAACCAGGAGCTCAAGGCTCCAAAGGCCTGCGGGTTGCCGTTACCCCACACCCCATCGCCATGTCAAGACCTACGGACTGACATCTTTCTCCTGCGCCTCGTCCGCGATCCGGAACAGCTCGGCGATCATACCTTCGATCCGCCAGTAGAGCTCGCGGCTGCGGGGCACGGTGATCACGAGGCAGCCGTGATAGGTGTCGCCGGTGTTCCGCCGCACCGTCGTCGGGTTGTGCCGCTTGAGCACCGTGCGGCGAAACCTCTCCGCGGGCAATCGCAGTCGCCGCACCCACCAGCGCGCCGCGGCCTCGGCGTCCGCCGACTCGTGGATGCTCACGCGATAGGTCGGCACCGTCCGGTCCACGCCGCAGACCTCCAGGAATCGGAGGAACACCGCCAGCAACCCCGGATCGGTGTTGACGAACTGGATCGTCACCGCCCGACGCCAGGGCTTGGACTTGGCTCCCTCGCACCAGTAGATCGCCGCGCCCAGCATCAGCAGATCCCGCTCGCCGAGACCGCCGACCACATCGGCGGCGCGGGCCTGCTCCGCGGCCCGGGCGGCGTCCCGCGCCTCCCGGTACGCACTCCAGCGCGCCTCTGTCATCGCCTTCGAGTGCTCGCGGCGCCGCTGCGCGGTCGCGTCGTCCGGGTCCAGCGGCAGGTGCCGCACCCACTGGTATGCGGTCGACTTCGCCACCCCGAGCTGCGCCGCGATCTGGTTGACCGACCGGCCCGCCGCCCGCAGCCGCAGGGCCTCGCCACGGGTGTCGTCCCGGGCACGTGGCCGGCGGGTCCACTCCGGTGGCGGGATGCCGCGCAGCAGCGCGTACACCCGGTCGCGGCCGATGCCCAGGCGGGCCCGGATCGCGGCGACGGAGAGCTGCTCGTCCACGCGCAGGCGCCGCGCCTCGGCGGCGAGGGGGTCGGTCACCGGCGCAGATTAGAACCTGCGTACGACAGCGACCGGTCTGACCGCGGGCGTCGCGCCTGGCAGGATGGACGGGTGACCGACGTTTCCGGCAGCGAACGCGCCAGTCGGCGGCCCGCGCCGGCGGCGAAGCCCTCCCGGGTGCGGATGTCCGCGACCCAGCGGCGCGAGCAGCTGATCTCGATCGCCCGGCAGATCTTCGCCGAGCGCGGCTTCGACGCGACCTCGATCGAGGAGGTGGCGGCGCGCGCCAAGGTCTCCAAGCCGGTGGTCTACGAGCACTTTGGCGGCAAGGAGGGCCTCTACGCGGTGGTGGTGGACCGGGAGGTCCGCGCCCTGCTGGACCGGATCACCACGGCGCTGACCGCGGGCAATCCGCGGGAGCTGCTGGAGCAGGCCGCGCTGACGCTGCTGACCTACATCGAGGAGGAGACCAGCGGGTTCCGGGTGCTGGTGCGCGAGTCGCCGCTGATGTCGGCGACCGGCAACTTCAGCAGCGTGATGAACGACGTCGCGCACCAGGTGGAGCACATCCTGGCGGGCGAGTTCTCCATCCGGGGGTACGACCCGAAGCTGGCGGAGCTCTACTCCCAGGCGCTGGTGGGCATGGTGGCGCTGACCGGCCGCTGGTGGCTGGAGGTGCGCAAGCCGCGCAAGGAGACGGTGGCGGCGCACCTGGTGAACCTGGCGTGGAACGGGTTGTCGCACCTGGAGTCGAAGCCGGGCCCGATCCCCCGGGGCTGACCCGTCAGCGGTGGTTGTCGGAGACCGGGTGGTAGCGGCGCTGCCGCTCCTCCTCGGCGCGCTCCGGTGTGCCGACCGTGTCGTAGAGGCCGGTGGCGAGCAGGATCAGCCCGAACAGCAGCGACACGATGACTGTCGACATCGAGAAGTTCAGGAAGTTCGCCGAGGTCTGGAGCACCGACATCATCAGGATGCCGGTGACCAGGAAGACCACCCCGGCGGTGAGGTTCATGTAGTGGCCGAGGTTGTCCCGGCGGGACGCGCCGACCAGCAGGACCGCGCCGAAGACCACTGAGACCAGCGAGAAGGCCAGGTTGGTGCGCAGGCCGAGCGCCCAGTCGCTGTCCCTGCCGAACAGTCCCTCGCCCCAGGTCTGGAAGACGCCGAAGACGCCGAAGACCAGGATGTAGAGGCCGATCAGCCCGGACAGCACCCGGTAGAGCGGCCGCGCGGGGTGGTTCACCGGGAAGTGCGCCATGATGCCCTCCAGTCGTCTGACTGATTCGGGGCAATTGTCGCGCGGGGTGTCCGCTCACGTCCGGAAAACACCGAAGGCCCGGCGCAGCGCGCCGGGCCTTCGGTGTCAGGCGGGATCAGAGCACCAGGCGGGCCTTCTGCCAGGCCTCGTGCTCGTCGTCGGAGCCGACCTTGCCGTACATGCCGACCATCAGGAGCACCAGCGACAGGGTCAGGACCACGACGTCGGTCATGATCGAGAAGTTGAAGATGTTGGCGTCGGTCTGGAGGAACGCCAGCGCGGCCAGGCCGATCACCATCAGCGTGTACGCCAGCCACTGGTTGATCGCCACGTCCAGGTTGCGGCCGATCGCGGTGCCGACCAGGATCACGACGCCGAACAGCACCGACAGCAGCGAGAACGCCATGTTGGTGCCCTGGCCGAGGACCTTGGTGTCGTCCTGGGCGAGGAAGTCGTTGCCGGCGCTGGCGATGATGCCGAGGCCGCCGAAGACGACGAAGTACAGACCAACGAGCCCGCCGATCGCCCGGTAGATCGGCCGCGCGGGGTGGTTGACGGGGGTGTGGGCCATCTCTGCGTCTCCAAAAGACCGTTCGGACGAGGGTTCCACCGGTGATTGTCCCGTACGCCGGTCAGTGACGCCGCACACCCCCCACCCCGGCGGCAGGTCAGCCGGCCGGAAGCTCCTCGGCGAGAGCCAGCCAGGTCTCCTCGGTGCGGTCCCGCTCGGCCCGTACCTCCTTGAGCTGGGCGTCCAGCTCGGCGACCCGGGCGTAGTCGGTGGCGTTCGCGGCGAGTTGCTCGTGCAGGCCCGCCTCCTTCTGTTCGAGCTTGGCGATCTGCCGTTCCAGCCGGTTGAGTTCCTTCTTCGCGACGCGTACCTCTGCTGCTGACATGCCCTCGCGCGGCGGCGCCGCCGTGGCCGGGGTGAGGTCGGCGGGCGCCGGGCCGCCGGCCGCGGCGGCGCGCGCCAGGTACTCGTCGACGCCGCCGGGCAGGTGCACCAGCCGGCCGTCACCGAACATGCCGTACGCGACGTCGGTGACCCGCTCGATCAGGTAACGGTCGTGGCTGGCCACGACGATCGTGCCGGGCCACGAGTCGAGCAGGTCCTCCAGTGCGGCGAGCGTATCGGTGTCCAGGTCGTTGGTGGGCTCGTCGAGGAGCAGCACGTTCGGCTCCCCGGCGAGCAGCCGCAGCATCTGCAGGCGGCGGCGCTCGCCACCCGACAGGTCGCTCACCGGGGTCCAGAGCCGCTTGTCGTCGAAGCCGAAGATCTCGGCGAGCTGGGCGGCGCTGATCTCCCGGTCGCCGAACTGCACCCGACGGGCCACCTCCTCGACGGCTTCCAGCACGCGCAGGTGCCCGGGGAGTTCGGCGAGTTCCTGGGACAGGAACGCCGGCCGGACGGTCTGCCCGGCGGCGAAGCGCCCGCCGTCGGGGTTCGTCACCCCGGCGAGCATCCGCAGCAGGGTGGTCTTGCCGGCGCCGTTGCGGCCGAGGATCGCGACCCGGTCGCCGGGGCCGACCTGCCAGGTGGTGTCGTGCAGGATCTCCTTCGGGCCGGCGTTCAGCCGGACGTGTTCGAGGTCGTACACCTGCTTGCCGAGGCGGGCGGTGGCGAGCCGTTGCAGCGACATGGTGTCGCGGGGTTCCGGCACGTCGGCGATGAGCGCGTTCGCCGCGTCGATGCGGAACTTGGGCTTGGAGGTGCGTGCCGGTGCGCCCCGGCGCAGCCAGGCGATCTCCTTGCGGAGCAGGTTCTGGCGGCGGGCCTCGGTGGCGGCGGCGACGCGTTGCCGCTCGACGCGGGCGAGCGTCCACGCGGCGAAGCCGCCCTCGTACGCCCGGACGGTCTGGTCGGCGACCTCCCAGGTGGTGGTGCAGACGGCGTCCAGGAACCAGCGGTCGTGGGTGACCACGACGAGCGCGCCCTTGCGGGTGACGAGGTGCCGGGCGAGCCAGTCGACGCCGCCGACGTCGAGGTGGTTGGTGGGCTCGTCGAGGACGAGCAGGTCGACGTCGCGGACCAGCAGCGCGGCGAGCGCGACGCGGCGGCGTTCCCCGCCGGACATCGGGCCGATCGGCGTGTCCAGGCCGAGGTGGGGCATGCCGAGGCCGTCGAGGATGGCGCGCACCCCCGCGTCGCCGGCCCACTCGTGCTCGGCGCCCATGCTCTCGCCGAGCCAGGCGGTGCCGAGCACGACGTCCCGCACGGTCAGCTCGGGGGCCAGGTCCAGGCGCTGCGGCAACCAGGCCACCCGCAGGTCGCGGCGGTGGGTGACGCGGCCGTCGTCGGGCTCCTCGGTGCGGGTGAGCAGCCGCAGCAGCGTCGACTTCCCGGCGCCGTTGAGGCCGACCACACCGACCCGGTCGGCGTCGTTGAGGCCGAGCGAGACGTCGGTGAGCAGCGGCCCGGCGGCGCCGTACCCCTTGGACACCCGGTCCAGGTTGACGATGTTGGCCACTGACCCACCCTTCACGACTCAGGCGTCCCGGGGGCCCGGGACGCCTGAGTCAAGGGTACGGGGCGTCAGACGACGCGGGCGCCGGCGACCGGACCGTGCGCGACGCGGGCCTCCCGGCACACCCCGGCGGCGGTGATCTCGGCGGCGATCCGGAGCGCGTCGGCCTCGCCTGCGGCGAGGAAGACGCAGGTTGGTCCGGAGCCGGAGACGATGCCGGCGAGCGCGCCGGCCGCCTCGCCCGCCTTGAGCGTCTCGGCCAGTGAGGGGCGCATGGTCAGCGCGGCGTCCTGGAGGTCGTTGCCGAGTGTGGCGGCGAGCACCCGCGGGTCGCGCTGGCGCAGCGCGGCGAGCAGCGCGTCGGTGCTGCCCAGCGGCGTTCCGGCGGCTCCGGCGTCGCGCAGCCGGTCCAGTTCCCGGTAGGCGGCCGGGGTGGACAGGCCGCCGTCGGCGATCGCCACCACCCAGTGCCAGGAGGTGGGACGGGCCAGCACCGGGCTGACCGCCTCGCCCCGGCCGGTGCCGAGCGCGGTGCCGCCGTGGATCAGGAACGGCACGTCGGAGCCGAGGTCGGCGGCGATGCCGGCGAGTTCGTCGCGGGACAGCCCGGTGCCCCAGAGCGTGTCGCAGGCGACCAGCGCGGCGGCGGCGTCGGCGCTGCCGCCGGCGAGCCCGCCGGCGAGCGGGATCTGCTTGCGCAGGTGCAGCCGGGCGTGCGGGGCGACGCCCGCGTAGCCGGCCAGCGCGTGCGCGGCGCGCAGCGCCAGGTTGGTGTCGTCCAGCGCCAGCTCGCCGGCGCCCTCGCCCTCCATGGTGAGGGTCAGCGTGTCGCCGCGGCGGGCGGTCAGCTCGTCGTAGATGGAGATCGCGTGGTAGACGGTGTTCAGCTCGTGGTAGCCGTCACGCCGCAGTGGTCCGACCCCGAGATGCAGGTTGACCTTGGCGGGCACCCGCACCTTGACCGGGCCGCTGGACCCGCGCCGCTGCCCGTCCTCGTCCCCCGGTCGCCATGCCTCGGTCACCGGGTGGACTCCACCGGACGTGGGCGGATGTCGAGCGGCTTCGGCACTGTCAGCTCCTCGGCGAGGGGTCGGGCAACGGCGCCAGCCTACTGCTCGCCGCCGGGGGCGTCCGGGGCCGACGCGGCGATGGCGGCGAACTGCTCGACGGTGAGCGATTCGCCCCGCGCGCCCGGATCCACGCCGGCGGCGGTGAGCGCGGCGGCGGCCCGGTCGGCACCGCCGGCCCAGCCGGCCAGGGCGGCGCGCAGCGTCTTGCGGCGCTGCGCGAACGCGGCGTCGACGACCGCGAAGACGGCCCGCCGGGGTACGTCCGGCCGGGGCGGTTCGCGCCGGGTGAACGCGACCAGCCCCGAGTCGACGTTGGGCACCGGCCAGAACACGTTCGGCGGGACCTTGCCGGCGGCGCGGGAGCGGGCGTACCAGGCGAGTTTGACCGACGGGATGCCGTACACCTTGGAGCCGGGACCGGCGACGAGCCGGTCGGCGACCTCCTTCTGCACCATCACCAGGCCGTGGCGCAGTGTGGGCAGTTCGGCGAGCAGGTGCAGCACGACCGGCACGGCGACGTTGTAGGGCAGGTTCGCCACCAGCGCTGTGGGCGCCGGGCCGGCCAGGTCGGCGGCGGTGATCCGCAGCGCGTCGGCCGGGTGGACGGTGAGCCGCTCGGCGGCCGTCCCGGCGAAGCGGGCGGCGGTCTCGGGCAGCGCTGCGGCGAGCGCCGGGTCGAGTTCCACGGCGTGCACGTGCGCGGCGACCGGCAGCAGGGCGAGCGTGAGCGAGCCGAGCCCGGGGCCGACCTCCAGCGCCACGTCGTCCGGGGTGAGCCCGGCGGTGGTGACGATCCGGCGCACCGTGTTCGGGTCGTGCACGAAGTTCTGGCCGAGCTTCTTGGTCGGCGTGACGCCGAGGCGCGCGGCGAGTTCCCGGATCTCCGCCGGGCCGAGGAGTCCGGTCACGCCCAGTAGCGTAAGCGCCCTCGCCCGAGGGGAAGGAAGGGCCCCTTCTTAACGCCTCGCGATATGGAAGGGCCCCTTCCTAACGCCACGGCCCGAACGCGCGCTCACCGTTCGTGGAGATGGCGGCGCAGAGGGCGTCCAGGTCGGTGCCGGTGGTCTCGGCGAGGAAGCGGACCGTCAGCGGGATCAGGTACGACGCGTTGGGCCGTCCCCGGTACGGCATCGGGGTGAGGTAGGGCGCGTCGGTCTCGACGAGCATCTGCGCGGGCGGGGTGACGGCGGCGGCCTCGCGCAACGCGGCGGCGCTGCCGAACGTGACGGTGCCGGCGAAGCTGAGCAGGAAGCCGCGCCGGACGCACTCGCGGGCGAAGTCGGCGTCGCCGGAGAAGCAGTGCATGACCACCGTCTCCGGGGCGCCCTCGTCGTCGACGATGCGCAGCACGTCGGCGTGCGCGTCCCGGTCGTGGATGACGAGCGCCTTGCCGTGCCGCTTGGCGATGGCGATGTGCGCCCGGAAGCTCTCCTCCTGCGCGGCCCGCCCCTCGTCGCCGGTACGGAAGAAGTCCATGCCGGTTTCGCCGACGCCCCGGACGCGGTCCCGGCCGGCGAGCGTCTCGATCTCGCGCAGCGCCTCGTCCAGGTCGGCCAGCCGGGGCGCCTCGTTCGGGTGCAGCGCGACTGTGGCGAGCACCGGGGCGTACCGGTCGGCGACGTCGGCGCCCCACCGGGACGAGTCGACGTCCACCCCGACCTGGACGAGCCGGTCCACGCCGGCCCGGGCGGCGACGTCGATGGCGGCGGCCACCGGGTCGTCGCCGGGGGCGCCGCCCGCGGGCGTGCCGAACTCGCCGACGGTGATGTCGAGGTGGGTGTGGCTGTCCAGCACGGGTACGGGCAGCGGCTCGGGGGCGGGCGGGAACTCCCCGGCCCGGCGGGCGGCGCGCTGCTTGCGGGTCTCGGTCTGCTCGGTCATCGTCGGCCAGCATCACACACCGGCCCGGTGCGGCGTTCCCGGACCGCCACCGGCTGTTCACGTGCCCCACATGCGGCGAGCTGACCGACGACCGGGTGGTGGACCTGCCCTACCCGGCCCGCCACGAATAGACGGGGGCAGGTCGGGAAGGCGTGGGGGGTCCGAGAAGCCCGCGCGAGGGGGAATCCCGACATGCCTTTCGTCACCGTCGGTACGGAGAACTCCGCACCCATCGACCTGTACTACGAGGATCACGGTTCCGGTCAGCCGATCGTGCTGATCCACGGTTTCCCGTTCAACGGGGCGACCTGGGAGAAGATGAGCGGTCCGCTGCTGAACGCCGGGTACCGGGTGATCACGTACGACCGGCGTGGGTTCGGCAACTCCGCGCAGCCGGCCAGCGGCTACGACTACGACACGTTCGCCGCGGACCTGGACGTGCTGATGACCGAGCTGGACCTGCGCAACGCGATCCTGGTCGGGCACTCCATGGGCACTGGTGAGGTGACCCGCTATCTGGGCGCGTACGGGTCGGACCGGGTGGATCGGGCGGTCCTGATGGCCCCGTTGGCGCCGTACTTGCTGAAGGCGCCCGACGACCCGGAGGGCGTCGACAAGGGCATGTTTGAGGGGTTCCAGAAGGCGATCATCCAGGACCGGTTTGCCTACCTGACCCAGTTCTGCGACGCGTTCTTCAACGCCAGCGAGAACCGGGGGACGCTGGTCAGCGACGAGGCGTACCACGCGCACTGGCAGATCGGCGCGCAGGCGTCGGCCAAGGGCACCCACGACTCGGTGGACGCCTGGCAGACCGACTTCCGCGGTGACCTGCCGAACATCGACGTGCCGGTGCTGATCATCCAGGGCGACAAGGACAACGTGCTGCCGTACCCGGTGACGGGCCAGCGGCTGGTGAACATGCTGTCCGACGCCAAGCTGGTCACGCTGAAGGGCCGCCGCACGGCACGCCGTGGACCCATCCCACCGAGGTCAACAAGGCCATCATGGAGTTCATCGGCAAGCCGAGCATGGCGACCGCCTGACCTGGCGGACGACCGCGGCCCCGGGGAGATCCCCGGGGCCGCGGTCACGCGTGCGTGGTCAGCCGGCCAGGCGGGCCAGCTCCTCCTCGACGACGGACGGGTCGAGCTTGCGGAACACCGGCTTCGGCGCCGCGAGCGGCCGGCCCACCTCCAGGGGTACGGACTCCCAGCGCGCCCCGACCGTGTAGTCACCGGTCAGCACCGGGTACGACGGCCCGCCGTCGAGGTCGTCGACCTCCTCGATCACCGGCATGGGCGCGTGCACGCCGGTGCCGCCGAGCAGCTCGTGGATCTTCTGCGCGGAGTGCGGCAGGAACGGGGTCAGCAGCGTGTTGGCGTCGCTGACCACCTGGAGCGCGACGTGCAGGATGGTGCCCATGCGGGGCTTGTCGTCCTCGCCCTTGAGCTTCCACGGCGCCTGCTCGGAGAGGTACTTGTTGGCCTCGGCGACGACCTTCATGGCCTCGCCGATGGCCTGCTTCTGCCGGTGCCGGGCGATCAGGTCGCCGACGGTGGCGAAGCCGGCCTTCGCGGTGTCCAGCAGCGCCTGGTCGGCCTCGGTGAGCCCGGCCGGGTCGACCGGCGGAATCGCGCCGAAGTTCTTCGCCGCCATCGACACGGACCGGTTGACCAGGTTGCCCCAGCCGGCGACCAGCTCGTCGTTGTTGCGGCGCAGGAACTCGGCCCAGGTGAAGTCGGTGTCGTTGCTCTCCGGCCCGGCCACCGCGATGAAGTAGCGCAGCGCGTCGGCGTCGTAGCGCTCCAGGAAGTCCCGGACGTAGATGACCACCTTGCGGGAGGAGGAGAACTTCCGCCCCTCCATGGTCAGGTATTCGCTGGAGACGACCTCGGTGGGCAGGTTGAGCCGGCCCAGCTCGCCCGGCTCGCCGTCGCGGGCGCCCGCACCGGAGTAGCCGCCGAGCAGCGCCGGCCAGATCACCGAGTGGAAGACGATGTTGTCCTTGCCCATGAAGTAGTAGGAGCGGGAGTCCTTCCCTTCGGCGTCGGCGGACCACCACTTGCGCCACGCCTCCGGGTCCCCGGTGCGGCGGGCCCACTCGATGGACGCGGACAGGTAGCCGATGACCGCGTCGAACCAGACGTAGATCCGCTTGTCCGGGCGGTCACGCCAGTCGTCGAGCGGGATCGGCACGCCCCACTCCAGGTCGCGGGTGATGGCCCGGGGCTGGAGGTCGTCGAGCAGGTTGCGGGAGAACCGCAGCACGTTGGGGCGCCAGCCCTCGCGGGTGTCCAGCCACTGCCGCAGCGCGTCGGCCAGGGCGGGCAGGTCGAGGAAGAAGTGCTCGGTCTCGACGAACTCCGGCGTCTCCCCGTTGATCTTCGACTTGGGGTCGATCAGGTCGATCGGGTCGAGCTGGTTGCCGCAGTTGTCGCACTGGTCGCCGCGCGCGCTGTCGTAGCCGCAGATCGGGCAGGTGCCCTCGATGTAGCGGTCGGGCAGCGTCCGGCCGGTGGACGGGGAGATCGCCCCGGTGGTGACCTTGGGGACGATGTAGCCGTTGCGGTGCAGGCCGGTGAACAGTTCCTGCACCACCGCGTAGTGGTTGCGCGTGGTGGTGCGGGTGAACAGGTCGTACGACAGGCCCAGCGCCCGTAGGTCCTCGGCGATCACCCGGTTGTAGCGGTCGGCCAGCTCGCGCGGGGTGACCCCCTCGGCGTCGGCCTGCACCTGGATCGGGGTGCCGTGTTCGTCGGTGCCGGAGACCATGAGCACGTCGTGACCGGCCATCCGCATGTACCGGGAGAAGACGTCGGAGGGAACGCCGAATCCGGATACGTGGCCGATGTGGCGCGGGCCGTTGGCGTAGGGCCAGGCGACCGCGGCGAGAACGTGACTCATGAGCAGCAAGCCTAGTGATTGCCGTGGGTGGGCCGCGAACCAATGGGGTGCGCGCTCCGACCGTACGTCCGATTTGTCGCCGACACGCGGCGTGAGCTGCCCGACAAGCCGGACGTACCGGTGTGAAATGAACATCGTGACCAGCAGACCAGCGGCGCCCGAGCCGTCGGCGGCCGCCACCCGGCGGGCGGCGCGGCCCACGCCGCCCGGCGGGCCAGTCGCCCCGCAGCCCCGGCTCGACCCGGCGGACCCGCCGGTGGAGGTGGAGCCGACCACCGGCGCGCCGGTGGACGCGGTGCCGAACCGGGTGCCGGTACGCCAGCCGCGCTGGCAGCGCGAGGCCGCCACGTCCGGCGGCTGGGCGCCGATCGAGGAGGTGCACTGGGACGGCACGCCGCTGCGCGACGAGCCACGCCCGGGTCCCGGCCGGCCCCCGGCGCGGCGGGAACGTGCCCGCCCGGTCGCGCCGCCGAGTCCGCCCGCCGGGCTGGCCGTGCTGCTGACGCTGAGCCTGCTCGCCGCGTTCTTCGCCTGGGTGAGCGCCGGGCCGTTCTGGCTGGCGGTCGGACACTCGACCGGCGGGACCGTGATGATCACCGAGTGCGCGGGCACCGGGCTCACCCAGCGCTGCCGGGGCATCTTCTCCGCCGACGGCGACCGGTTCCAGGCCCACGGGGTACGGGTCAGCGGCGTACCAGCCGGACGCACCGACACCGGCAGTTCGCTGCGCGCGCGGATGACCGGGCCGGACGGGTCCACCGCCTACGCGGACACCGGCGCGGGACGGCACCTGCGCTGGCTGCTGGGGCTGGCCCTGGTGGTCGGCTGCGCCGCCGGGATCGCCAGGTGGACCGGGGCGACCCGGCTCGCTGACGAACGGCAACGGCGCTGGGCGGTCGGCCTGGCGCTGGCCGGGCCGGCGTTGATCACGATCGGCTTCCTCGCCGCCGCCTGGTGAGGTGTTAAGCGGGGGCCCTTCCTCTACCGGAGGCGTTAAGAGGGGGCCCTTCCTTTCAGCTGTGCACCACCGCGTACACCTCGCGCCGCCGCAGCCCGTACGCGGTGGCGACCTCGGTGATCGCGTCCCGGCGAGACAGCCCGCCCGCCTCGCGTTCGGCCACCGCGGCGCGCAACGTCTCGTCGTCCGGCCGGACCGCCGGCGTGGCCGGTGCGCCGGCCACGACGAGCGTGATCTCGCCCCGGGGGTCGCCCTCGGCGGCCCACTCGGCCAGCTCGCCGAGCGGCCGGCGGACGACCTCCTCGTAGGTCTTGGTCAGCTCGCGGCAGAGCGCGGCGGGCCGCTCCGGGCCGAACGCCTCGGCCAGGTCGGCCAGTGCCCCGGCGATGCGGTGCGGCGCCTCGAAGAACACCAGCGTGCGCTCCTCGGCGGCGAGCGCGCGCAGCCGGGAGCGGCGGGCGCCGGGGGTACGGGGCAGGAAGCCCTCGAAGCAGAACCTGTCGCAGGGCAGCCCCGACAGCGCCAGCGCGGTGGTGACCGCGCTCGGCCCGGGGGCCGCGGTGACCGGCACCCCGGCGTCCAGCGCGGCCCGGACCAGCCGGTATCCGGGGTCGGAGACGCTCGGCATGCCGCCGTCGGTGACCAGCGCGACCGTGTAGCCGGCGACGAGCACCTCGGCCAGTTCCGGGGTGCGCCGCTCCTCGTTGCCCTCGAAGTACGAGACGATCCGGCCGGGCACAGTCACGTCCAGGTCGCGGGCGAGCCGGGTGAGCCGCCGGGTGTCCTCGGCGGCGACCACGTCGGCGGCGGCCAGCACCTCCCGGAACCGGGCGGACGCGTCGGCCGGGTTGCCCAGCGGCGCGCCGAGCAACACCAGCCGTCCTACCTCGGACATTTCCCCCACGGCGTGCGCTCCTTCATCGACGGTCGTACCAATTTCGGAGACGATGGACGCCACCGGGCACCCTCGCAGCCTACGATCGCCGGGTGACGAGTGCGTCGACAGCACAGAGCGCGAACCCGGACCCTTCCACCGCCGAGCGGGGCGACGGCGACGGGGGCGGGCTGCCCGCCGCCGTGCGGCGCCGGCTCGCCACCGTCGACGACCGCATCGGCCGGGGGCAGGCGTGGCTGGCGACAGCCGTGGTGGTGGCCATCGCCGCCATCCTGCGTTTCGTCGGGCTCGGTTTCCCGCCCGGGAAGATCTTCGACGAGACCTACTACGCCAAGGACGCGTACGGGCTGATCGACCGCGGCGTCGAGTGGAACTACAAGGACAACGGCCCCTCGTACGTGGTGCATCCACCGCTGGGCAAGTGGATGATCGGGATCGGCGAGTGGGCCTTCGGCTACCAGGACGCGGACAGCGGCGTCTCGGTGCCGGGCCACCTGATGACCACCTCGCCGGAGTTCGGCTGGCGGTTCGGCGCGGCGGTGGCCGGCACGCTGTCGGTGCTGCTGCTGATCCGGATCGGGCGGCGGATGTTCCGCTCCACGGTGCTCGGCTGCGCGGCGGGCCTGCTGCTCGCGCTCGACGGCTACCACCTGGTGCTGTCCCGCACGGCCATCCTCGACATCTTCCTGCTGCTGTTCGTGCTCGCCGCGTTCGGCGCGCTGGTGCTCGACCGGGACGCCCGGCGGCGGCGCTGGGCCCGGGCGCTGGAGGGCGGGCTCGACCCGACCCAGCCAGGCAGGGCCGGGCGGCCGTCGTCGGGCTGGCGGGACTGGCCGTGGTGGCGGCTGGCGGCCGGGGTGCTGCTCGGCTGCGCCTGCTCGGTGAAGTGGAGCGCGCTCTACTTCGTGCCGGCGTTCGCGTTGCTGGTGCTGCTCTGGGAGGTGGGCGTCCGCCGCTCGTCGGGCGTACGCCGGCCGTGGCGCGACGCCGTGCTCGACGAGCTGCCGTGGCTGCTCGCCGCCGGTGTGCTGATGCTCGTGACCTACGTCGCGACCTGGTCCGGCTGGCTGCTCGGGGAGGACGGCTACTACCGCCTGGCGGAGCGCTACCCGAACAACCCGGAGCTGAGCGACACCCCGTTCGTCGGGGCGCTGATCAACCTGTGGGAGTACCACAAGGCCGCGTACGGCTTCCACACCCAGCTCGACGACCCGCACAAGTACCAGTCCTGGCCCTGGCAGTGGCTGCTTCTCGGCCGCCCGGTGGCGTTCCACTGGTCCGGGGACGGCAGTTGCGGCGCGCCGAGCTGCGCCTCGGAGGTGCTGCTGCTGGGCACGCCGCTGCTGTGGTGGTCGTTCCTGCCGGCGATCGTCGCGACCGCCTGGCTCGGCCTGGCCCGGCGTGACTGGCGGGCGGGCGCGATCCTGCTCAGTGTCGCCGCCGGCCTGCTGCCCTGGTTCTGGTTCGCCCTCGACGGCCGGACGATGTTCTCCTTCTACGCCGCGCCGGCGGTGCCGTTCCTGGTGCTCGCGGTGGTCTACGTGCTCGGCGCGATCGCCACCCCGGCGCCGGTGACGAACACGGCCGCGCCACCGGACCCGCAACAGGTGCACGACCGCCGACTGGTGGGCGGGATCATCGCGGGGGCGTACGTGTTGCTCGTGGCGCTCTGTTTCGCGTACTTCTACCCGATCTTCGTGGGCCGGGTGCTGCCGTACGCGGACTGGTCGGCGCGGATGTGGCTGGACGGCCGCTGGATCTGAGGCGGGCGCCGGCACTGCGCGGCGCCGGGCACAGAGAAGCGCGCCCCGATCGCCTGCCACGGGGGAAGCGGGCGATTGGGGCGCGCAAGACAGAGCTTAACCACACTCCGGCAACCGCACAACGGGTGCGGGGCGGTCAGATTTCCGACGAGTGCACCACCGGCCGAAAGGTTTACATGGTGCAGCTGACGGTGGGTCGCGGCGCGCGATCGTGACGGGTCCGGCAGGCACCGGAAAGATCCCCCGCCGGGCACCTCCGACCCGGATGATCTTCCAAAGTGGATCTCACTACACTTCGCCCGGTGATCAACAAGAGACGATCGACGGCCGTCCTCATCGGACTGCTGGCGGCGGCCGCGATGATCGGGCCGAGCCCCGCCGGGGCCGACGACGAGACCACCGAACCCGTCGCCGAACCACCGAAGGTCGAGCTGGTCCTCGACGTCAGCGGGTCGATGCGGGCCCGCGACATCGACGGGCGCAGCCGGATCTCCGTCGCCCAGCAGGCGTTCAACGAGGTGGTCGACGCCCTGCCGGACGAGACACAGCTCGGCATCCGGGTGCTGGGGGCCACCTACCGGGGCAAGGACAAGAAGCAGGGCTGCCTGGACACCCAGCAGATCGTGCCGGTCGGCCCGGTGGACCGCACCCAGGCCAAGGCCGCCGTCGCCGGGCTGCGCCCGACCGGTTTCACACCGGTCGGGCTGGCGCTGCGCTCCGCCGCGCAGGATCTGGGCACCGGCAGCACCGCCCGCCGGATCGTGCTGATCACCGACGGTGAGGACACCTGCGCACCGCCCGACCCGTGCGAGGTGGCCCGCGAGCTGGCCGCCCAGGGCACCCGGCTCGTGGTCGACACGCTCGGCCTGGCGCCGGACGAGAAGGTACGCAAGCAGTTGCTGTGCATCGCGGGCGCGACCGGTGGCACCTACACCGCAGCGCAGAGCGCCGATGAGCTGACCGGCCGGATCAAGCAACTGGTCGACCGCGCCCGGGACACGTACACGGCCGCCCCCGCGGTGGTCGGCGGCGGCACGGCCTGCGAGGGCGCGCCGCTGCTCGCCCCCGGCGTCTACAGCGACCGCGAGGCGTTCTCCGAGCACCGCTGGTACCGGGTGCCGGTGCGTCCCGGGCAGGAGCTGCGCGCCTCGGTGAGCGTCGCGCTGGACCGGCCGGTCAACCCGGACTACGGCGTGCTGCTGCGCGCCACCGCGCCGGACGGGCGGGAACTGGTCCGGGGCGTCGACGCCGGCAGCGGGCGTACCGACGTGGTCTCCGCCGGGCTGCGCTGGTCGGCGGCCGACGAGGAGGAGGACGGCCCGAGCGCCGAGCCGACGCCGGGCGCCGAGCAGGCGGTACGGACCGTCTGCCTGGTGGTCAGCAACTCGTTCGCGGCCAAGCCCGGCACCCAGGCCCGTCCCGGCATGCCGGTCGAGCTGACCGTCGACGTGGTGGCCGCCTCCCCCGCCCCGGACGGGCCGGACCTCGGCCGCGGCTGGGTGCTGCTGCTCCTGCTCACGCTCGCCGGACTGCTCACCGGGCTGCTCGCCGGACTGCTCACCCGCTGGTGGGTGCACACGTGGAGGACGAACTGAGCATGCGTACGCTGATCCGCGCCGCGGCGGCGACGATCGCCGCCGGAATCTCCCTCACCCCGGCGGCGGCCCTGGCCGCGCCCAGCCCGTCACCGGGCGCGACCACTGTGACCAAGGCCGGCACCTCGTTCCTCACCGCCACGACGGTCACCGCCGGTCAGCCGGTGCAGGTGGGCGCGTCGACCGGCGACCACCTGTACTGGTCGTTCCGCGCCGACGCCGGGCAGGTGCACGAGGTGACCGCCACCGTCACGTTCCCGAAGTCACGCAGCGGCGCGTCCACCTGGACCGTCGACGTCTTCGACGGGCTGCGCCGCCGGCAGGCGTGCACCGCGGGCGCGCAGACCTCGACCGCTGACGCGTCGGCGACGAGCGTCGCGCTGGGCTGCACGCTGCGCCGGGTACGGCCGTGGGCCGAGCCCTGGTCGGGCGACCCGCTGCCCGGCACCTACTACATCCGGCTCTCCGTCACCGACCTGCCCGAGCCCGACCTCGGTCTGCCGATCGACGTGGAGATGCTCGTCGGCGCGACCGACGAGGGCGGCGCGTCCGGCGACGACGGCGAACTGGCCGCGCCGCTGGTGCCTAACACCAGGGCCGGCACGGTGCTCACCGCCGAGCCGACGCCCGAGCCGGTGGCCGACGAGGACGTCGACCTGACCGGGTGGCTCCCCGAGGCCGGATCGCGCTGGGTGTGGACCACAGTGGGCGGCGTGCTCGCCGCAGTGGCCGGCGTGGTCGGCTTCGGGCTCACCCGGCGGCCCCGCCGCCCCTGAGGACCGCAGCCGGTGGCCGCCGCGAACCCGACGCGGCGGCCACCGGACGCGCTCAAGCCTCGGCGGTACGCGGGCCGCGCGGCACCCAGCCGATGAACCGGTCCTGGAGCGCGGTGACCGGCACGGAGCGCAGATCCTGCGTCGCCGCGGCGAGGCAGGAGCCGAGGTAGACGCTCAACGACGCCCGGTCCACCTGGTACTCGTGCAGCAGGTGATGACGTTTCGTGGCGCAGGGCCAGTCGTCACCGCACGAGCCGCAGGTCCAGTGGGGGGTCACCGGCACGTGCTCGCCGCCGGTGCTCCCGGAAACCTCCGCGCCAGGCGTCATCGGCCGCTCCTTCCGAGCCAGGAATGGGTGGTGATGCACCGGTTTGCCTCCCCGCAACGATCCTTCAGCGCCACGGCACGCCCAAGCGTTACGGTACGTTCACCGCGTGTCCCCGTCATCCACCTCTCGTGCGTGATCTGCTTCCGGCCGAGGTCGCCGTGGCGGTGGCCGGCCCGGCCGACTGGGCCGGTGACCTGCTCCCGGCCGAACTGGCCGCCCTCGATGAGCGTGCGGTGCCCGGCCGTCGCCGCGACTTCACCGCCGGGCGCGTCTGCGCCCGCCGGGCGCTCGGCGCGCTCGGCCTGCCCGCCACGCCGGTACCGGCCGGCGCCGACCGGGCCCCGATCTGGCCGCCCGGCGTGGTCGGCGCGATCACCCACACCCGCGACTACTGCGCGGCAGCCGCCGCCCGCGCCACCGACGTGCGCGCCGTCGGCATCGACGCCGAACGCTACCGGCCGCTGTCCCCGGGGGTACGCCGAAAGGTGTGCCGCCCCGACGAGGAGGCGGACCTGGCCCGGCTGCCGGCCGGCGCGCCCTGGCCCACAGTGCTGTTCAGTGCGAAGGAGACCGTCTACAAGGTCTGGCACCCGCTGGTCGGAACGTGGCTGGGCTTCGCCGACGCGCGCGTCGTGCTCGACCCGGAGGCGGGCACCTTCCACGCGGAGATCGCGCCGGCCCGGCTCGCCGCCGCCCCGGTGCCCGATCCACCGTCGGCGGTGACCGGACGGTTTGCGGTGGACGACGACCTGGTCCGCACCGCGGCCGTCCTGCCCTGTCGATGAGGCACTGCCGGGCGGGTTGTGCCCGGCTTGTACCGTCGTTCCGACTGAAAATCCCGAAGGCGCCCAAGGAGTACGGTGAGCCACCCTCAGCCTCCGTCCGGGTCACCGGACCCGAACCAGCAGCCGCAGGAACCGCCGACGCAGGCGTTCCCCACCGCCCCGATGCCGCTGGCGCCGGGCAGCCCGTACGCGCCGCCGCCCGCTCCGACCTCGGGTGCGCCCTCCCCGCCGCCTTCGGACGCGCCGCAGCCGCCCGTCTCGGGTGCGCCGCCCGTCTCCGGTCCGCCGCAGCCGCCGACTTCCGGGGCGCCCTACCCACCGCAGCCGGATCCGGGTGAGCAGTACCCGCCCGCGCCCGCTCCCACCACGGCGTTCCCGCCGGCGCCGCCCACCTCGGGCGCGCCCTATCCGCCGCCGGGCAGCGAATACCAGCCCTCGGCCGGGGCGTACCAGCCGCCGGGGTTCGAGTACCAGCCCCCGGGTGCCGCGTACCAGCCGCCGGGGTCGGAGTACCAGCCGCCGGGTGCCGCGTATCAGCCGCCGGGCGGCGAGTACCCGCAGGCGGGTGGGGCGTACCAGCCGCCGGGCGCCTATCCGCCCCCGGGCGGTTACCCGCCGCCGGGTGGTGGCGCGTACCCGCCGCCGCCCGGAGCGCCGTTCGGGCCGCCGGCGAAGAAGTCGAACAAGAACGTCTGGATCACGGTCGGCATCGTCGCGGTGGTCCTGCTGCTGCTGTGCTGCGGTGGCGGCATCCTCGCCATCTACAGCGGCGCGAAGAAGACCCAGGAGGCGATCGACTCGCTGCCCACCCCGGGCGTCACCTACGGTCAGCCCACAGGTGACACCCCGACGGGCGCTCCCACCGGCACGCCGCGGCCGGGCAACACCGACGACAAGACGTTCAACATGCCGGCCGGCGACAAGCTGGTCATCAACGACGACAGCGGCACCATCGAGATCACTGTCGGCAACTTCCGGACCCGGAACGACGCCTGCAACGAGATCATGCCCGGCCCCAAGAACGGCATGTTCCTGATCGCCGACGTGACCGCCGAGATCACCAAGGGCACCGGCTCGATCAATCCGTTCTACTTCACCTGGGTGGCCGCGGACGGCACCGAGGAGAGCGGCATCGGCGGCGCCTTCTCCGGTTGCGGCAAGCTGATGACCTCGGGCAACAACCTGCCCGAGGGTTCCAAGCGCAGCGGGCAGCTCATCTTCGACGTGAAGGACCAGAACGGCGTCGTCGAATACAAGCACCGCTTCCGTTCCGCCGGGTCCTGGAAGCCCTGACCCACGCGAACCCCGTACGGGGGCCGGTCCACTGGGGACCGGCCCCCGTGTCCGTTCGGGTGACGCCGGCAGCCGATCGGGCATTTCCATGTGCGCGTGCCGGCCCCCGGTCGCCAGGCTCGGAGCATGGCGAACGAGACCACGATCCCGCTGCTTCCGTGCCGCTCCCTGGACGACGTGGCGCCCTTCTACCAGGCCCTCGGCTTCGAGGTCACGTACCGGCAGGAGCGCCCGAACCCGTACCTGACGCTGCGGCGGGAGGACCTGCATCTGCACTTCTTCGGGATGCCGGAGTTCGATCCCGCCGACTCGTACGGCTCCTGCCTGGTGGTGGTGGACGACCTGGTCGCCATCCACCGCGCCTTCGCCGACGGCATGCGCGCCACGTACGGCAGGGTGCTCGTCTCCGGCGTGCCCCGGATGACGCGGCCCCGGCCCCGCCGCAACCAGGAGGGCCATTTCGGGTTCAGCATCGTCGACCCCGGCGGCAACTGGATCCGGTTCGTCGGCCGGGCCGAGCCGCCGGAGGCCGACGACCGGGGCGGCCTGGCCCGCACGCTGGGCAACGCGGTGGTGCAGGCCGACTCGCGCGACAACCCCGCCCAGGCCGCGCGGATCCTCGACGGCGCGCTGGCCCGCCCGGAGGCCGCCGACGACCCGGCCGTCCAGGTGGAGGCGCTGGTCTACCGGGCGGAACTGGCGCTGCGACTCGGCGAGCCGGAGTCCGCGCGGGAACTGGTGCGGCGGGCCCGCTCGATCCCGCTGGACGACAGTTCGCGCGATGCGCTGGCCGACACGCTGCGGCACGCCGAAGACCTGACCGCGAGCATCCCGCCCGCGTAGCCGCGCGGCGGAGCCGGGCCGGTGGCGGCGGTTTGCCGGCTGGGTCAGCGGGGACGCGGCGCGGTAGGCGGCGAGGGCCGCCACGCGACGATCCGGGGAGGCGGCATGAGCGTCGAGCGCGCGAAGAACGACCTGGAGGACCTGGCCGGCCCGGCCCGGGCGCGGCTCGGTGACCTGAACCAGGACGAACACGCCGAAGCGGACCGGGTACGCGAACAGGACGAAATCCGGGGCAAGCGCCCCGGTGAGCACATCCAGGCGGACGCCCGCGACGCCGACGACAACTTCTCCGCCTGACCCTGTGCCGCCGGAGATCTGAGGCCGGTCGGGCCGCACGATCGGCGAGCGTGACTGTCGGGGGTGGTTCCTATCCTTTGGCGATGGTTCTCACCGACGTCACCGGGTCCTGGGTAGGCATCAACGGCTTCCGGCTGATGCCCGCCGACCCGCTCGCCGAGTCGCCGGCCGCGCTCACAGTCGCCACCGCGGCCGGCGGGCACCTGACCACCGTGTCGTACTCGTGGGACCACCCCGACGACGGCCCGCAGGACGGCCTGCTCGTGATCGCCGCGGGCGACCGGCCGGGCTCGCTCGTCGCCTGGTGGGGCGATTCGTGGCACCAGCAGCCGACCCCGATGACGCTCACCGGTGCGGCGGGCGGGGCGTCGGCTGTCGAACTCAGCGCCGAGTACGGCGGCGGCTGGGGGTGGCGGATCGTCCTCGACACCGCCGACCCGGCCCTTCTGCGGCTGCGGATGGAGAACGTCGTCCCCGCGGACCAGGCCGGGCCCGGCACCCCGGCCGGGCCCTACCCCGCAATGGTCACCGACCTGCGCCGCGCCTGAGCCGTCGCGGGCAGCGGCGACATGCCTCGCCGCTGCGGTCAGGCGTCGAGGATCTCCCGCAGCCGGCGGGCGAAAGCCTCCGGCTGCCCGGCGTGGCCCATCTCCTCGCCGAGGAAGCCGCCGTGGTGGCTCGGGAAGACCGCGGGCTGCCCGCCGAGCAGCTCGGCGGTGGCCACCGACGTGCGCGCGGTGAGCGTGTCCGCCGACTCCTCGCCCACGCCGATCACCACGCGGGTCTGCGCGGCGCGCAGTGCGTCGGCGTCGGGCCGGTAGACGGTGACCGCCGCGGACCGGTCGGAGAGCAGCGGATCGTCCCGGGTGCCGTCGTCCTCGGCCGGCATCCCGAACGCGGCCGGGTCCGGCGCGGGCTGGGCGAAGTAGTCGTCGGTGAACTCGCCCCGCCACGACGTCATGACGATGAACGCCGCCATGCCGGCGCCCCAGCCGTTCTTCCGGTACGCCTCCTGGCAGGCGGCCATGGCCCGGCCGGCCGCCTCGGCGTCCGGGAGCAGCGTGGTCAGTGGCGGCTCGTGCGCCACCAGCGTGGTCACCACGTCCGGGTACGCGGCCACCAGGGCGAGCGCTGTCACCGCGCCGCCGCTGCTGGCGAACATGTCGACCGGGCCCACGCCGAGGGCGTCGACGATGTCGCGTACGTCCCGGGCCTGGACCTCGGGCAGCGAGTCGTTCCGGCCGTCCTTGCGGACGCTCCGGCCGAGCCCGCGCGGGTCGTACGTGATGACAGTGCGGTCCGGGAAGTACGACGCGAGCGTGGTGAAGCCGTCGGCGCACATGGGCTGGCCGATCATGAACAAGGGGCGGTGCCCGGTCTCGGCCGCCGTGGGGGCGTGGACGTCGTAGACCAGGTCGACCTCGGGCGTCTGGAGAGTGAGCGTCTTCATGCCTGTGTCGACCGGCGCCGGCCGGGAAAATCATCGGTCCGGCGGAAACTCGTGCCGTCGCGGTCAGCTCACCGTGCCGGTGACGGTGCTGCCGGACTTGGTGACGTAGTAGGTCAGCTTCGTGCCGCTCCAGAAGTGGAACGTCAGCGTGACCCGCTGGCCGTCGTTGACCTCGGCGAAGAACTCCGGCTTCAACGCGATCGTGTTGCCGGTGTAGTCCGGCGCGAACGTCACGTCGAACTCCTTGTACGAGGTCCAGTTGTGCGGCCCGGCGTTGCTGCCGTCGGCGTACTTCGCCTCCATCGTGGCGAGCTGGTCGCCGCGGAACTGCGCCGGGAGCGTGAACGCGGCGGTGGTGCCCGTCGCGTTGGAGAGCACCGGCGGGTCGTACGTGATGATGCTGATCCGCCACGGCACGCCCGCGGAGAAGCGGGCCTGGAGGTTGGCGTTCACCCCGTACGCGCGGGAGCCGACCAGCCGGGTCAGCGCCGACGCGGTGAGCGTCAGGGTGCTGCCGGAGACCGTGTAGTCGGTGCCGTTCACGAGGTCGGTGGTGCCCTGGCGCAGCCCCTGGAACGTGGTGCCGTTCAGGTTGAGCGTCAGGCTCTTGGCGGTGATCGAGCCGGTACGCGGCACGTACACCTGGTCGCTGGACGCGGTGCCGGAGCGGGTGGTCCAGCTCGACTTGATCTGCGCGAACAGCTCGGGGTCCTTCCAGACGAAGGACGTCCGGTCGAAGTGCTGGCCGTTGTCCCAGAGCTGGGTGGTCAGCTTGCGGCTGCGCGCGTAGTGCCCGAGGAACTCGAAGAACTTGAGCTTCTCGCCCTGCTCGATGGTGCCGGTGTGGCGGTCGAAGCCGAGCAGCCCGTACTCCCCGATGATCACCGGGATGTTGCGGGTGACGAAGGCGTTGTAGACGCGGTCGAACTGGTCGGTCAGGTCCTGCTGCACGGTCGCGTCGAACCGGGTGCCCCCGGCGACGTTCACGCTGAACGGCCAGTACCCGTAGAAGTGCACGGTGGCGATCAGGTTCGGGTCGTTGAGCGCGTTGAACGTGCTGACCAGCTCGTCGACCCGGGCCTGCTCGGCGGAGGTGTGCAGGGTCGGCAGGACGAGCAGCCGGCTGGCGTTGTTCCCGCCGGACTGACGGACGATGCGGTGGAACGAGGTGTTCAGCTCGTTGAGCAGCGTGGCGTTCTGCGCGTCACCGGAGCTGCCGGTGAACTGCGGCTCGTTGACGCTCTCGAAGGTCAGCTTCGGCGAGGAGTCCTTGAACGCGGCGGCGATCTGCGTCCAGAGCGCGTTGTAGCGGTTCAGCACGTTTGTGCGGTCGGTGGGCATCGTGTTGATCCACTGCCACGAGTCGTGGTGGATGTTGAGCACCACGTAGAAGCCGTCGGCGAGCGCCCAGCCGACCACCTCGCGTACCCGGTTCAGCCACGCCGCGTCGATCGTGTAGTTCGGCGCGGCGCCGTGGTGGTTGCTCCAGGTCACCGGGATGCGGATGCTGTTGAAGCCCTGCGCCCGGACGTTGTCGAGCAGTGCCTCGGTGACCCGCGGGTTGCCCCAGGCGGTCTCGTCCGCGCCGACCGCGTCGAAGGAGTTGCCCAGGTTCCAGCCGGGCTGCATGGCGGCGACAGCGGCCATGGCGTTGCCTGCGGGCGGCGGGGTCGTGGGCGGCGGGGTGGTGGGCGGCGGAGTCGTGGGCGGCGGCGTGGTCACCGGGGGCGTGGTGGCCGGCGCGGTGGTCCCGACGACACCGCCGGTGCAGGCGACCCCGTTCAGCGAGAACGCCGTGGGCGCGGTGTTGGTGCCGGTCCAGGAGCCGTTGAAGCCGAACGAGACGGTGCCGTTCGTGGCGATGGCGCCGTTGTAGCCGACGTTCGTGGCGGTGACGTCGGCGCCGGAGGAGGTGACCGTGGCGCTCCAGGCCTGGGTGACCCGCTGGCCGGACGGGAACGTCCAGCGCAGGTTCCAGCCGTTTATCGGGTCACCGAGGTTGGTCACGTCGACGTTCGCGGTGAAACCGCCGGGCCACTGGCTCGCGGTCGTGTAGGTGACGCGGCAGCCGGCCGCCGCCTGGGCGTTCGTCGCCATCACGGCGGTGCCGGTCACGAGCGTGGCGGCGGTCGCCGCGACCAGGCCGACCCGCAATCGGGCGGTACGGGGAGAGCGGAACATGGTGGTTCCTTCGTGGTGGGTGGGGCGCGTGGACGGGGAAGGCGGGGCGCGCACCCGCCCAGCGCGAGAGTAAGTTTGGATTCCAAACATTGTCAATCGGCAGTCGTGGATGTGGAAGGTCGGCGGGCGCATCAGACGGCCGGCAGCGGCTCGACCGTGAGGTGCGCCGACAACGCGCGCAGGAAGTCCGGCGCGTCGAAGATCCGGCCGGCCGAGGCGACACCGGTCGCCCGCGTCCGCCCGGTCAGCAGGCGGTGCACCGCCTCGACCGCCAGCGGCGCGCTGATCGCGTAGATGTCCCGCCCGTGGGCCACCACCCGCCGCCGCACGTCACCCGCGCGCACCACCACGTCGACCGTGAACGTCTGCGCCGACCGGCCGCGCTCGTCCACAGCCGCCGGGGCGTCCCCCGCGGCCAGGTCCCCTGCCGCGTTCACGGTCATGTACGTGCACACCTCGGGGATGTCCAGGTGGCTCGGCACCGTCACCACGTCGGCCATGGTGAACTCGCCCAGCACCGGCCGGACACCGAGCGGCGCCAGGAACTCCCAGTCCAGCCGGGGCAGGTCGCCGTCGGCGTACACCAGACGCCCGTCGGTGAAGCGGACCCGCCGGCCGTCGCGGCGCTCGCGCGAGACGACGCCGGAGGCGACCGTCCCGGCCGTCGGGTGCCAGCTGCTCAGCCCGTACGCCACGTGCGCCTCGTCGGCCGCCGTCCAGTCCCCCATCGCGGTGGTGACCAGCAGGTCACCGAGCCCGCCGAAGAACGCCATGGCCGGCACGACCGCCACACCCGCGGCCTCGGCGCGCGCGGCGTAGTGGGCGAACGTGTCCCGGTTCGCCTCGATCTCGGCCGCCACGTCGACGTAGGGGATCCCGGCCCGCAACGCCGCCTCGATCAGCGGTCCGGCGGTCGAGGCGAACGGACCGGCGCAGTTGACCACCGCCGCCGCCCCGGCAAGCGCCCGACCCAGCGAGGCCGGGTCGTCCACCGACGCCACCCGGTGCTCCGCCCCCGGGAACGCGGCCGACAGCTTGCCCGCGTCGCGCCCGATCGGCAGCGGCTCGTAACCCCGCTCCCGCAGCTCCGCCACCACGAACCGCCCGGTGTGCCCGTACGCCCCGAACACCGCCACCTGCATGATGCTCCCCCTCGAAGATCGACTGGAATGATCCTCGCCGGGATCCGGGGGCCGGGCCAGTGTCGCAAACGCCAACGCCCGTACAGTTTCGGACATGACCCTGATCGCGCTCGCCGCCACCGACGGGATGCTGCACTTCGAGCTGGCAGCGGCCTGCGAGATCTTCGTCCGCGACCCGACCGGCCTGGCCGACCCCTGGTACGACCTGGTGGTCTGCGGTCCCGGCCCGGTCGGCGTCGGCCGCTTCGCCGTCACGCCCGACCACGGGCTGGACCACCTCGCCCGCGCCGACACGGTGATCGTCCCGGCGATCGAGGACACCGACGCCGAGCCGCCGCCCGATCTGGTCGACGCGGTCCGCGCCGCGCACGAGGCGGGCGCCCGTATGGTCTCGTTCTGCACCGGCGCGTTCGTGCTCGCCGCCGCCGGCATCCTCGACGGGCTGCGCGCCACCACCCACTGGGCGCACACCGACGCGCTCGCCGCCCGCTACCCGCGCGTCCAGGTCGACCCGGACGTGCTCTACGTGGACAACGGCGACGTGCTCGCCTCCGCCGGCAAGGCCGCCGCGATCGACCTGTGCCTGCACCTGATCCGCCGCGACCACGGCTCCACAGTCGCCAACGCCGTCGCCCGCCGCCTGGTCGTGCCGCCGCACCGCGCGGGCGGCCAGGCCCAGTACGTCACCACCCCGGTCCCTGCCCGCGAGGACCACCCGCTCGCCGCGCTGCTCCCCTGGGCGATGGCGCGGCTGGACCGCCCGCTCACAGTCGCCGGCCTCGCGCGCCAGGCGAACATGAGCACCCGCAACCTGGTCCGCCACTTCACCGCCGCGACCGGCGCCACGCCGTCGCAGTGGCTGGCCACGCAGCGCATCCGCCGGGCGCAGGAACTGCTGGAGAACACCGACGACAGCATCGACGCCGTCGCCGAGGCGTCAGGCATGGGTACGGCGACGACGCTGCGCCGCCACTTCCAACGCACAGTGGGCGTGCCCCCGGACACCTACCGCCGGACGTTCCGCCGAGGCTGACCCGATTGCCCGCGCACCGGCCCGGGTAGAAAGTCCACCATGGATCCGAGCACGGGGTCGAAGCAGCGCTGGTGGAACACCTACCCGGAGGCCACGACCGGGCAGTGGACGACAGCCGTCGTGGTGGCCCTGGCCCTCTCGATGCCGACCGGCCTGCTCTGCGTGTGGCTGGCGACGTCGCTGCTCAGTGGTGCCCACTGGCTGCTCCAAACGCTCGCCTTCGCCGTCGTCGGTCTCGTCGTCGGCGGTGGCGCCCTCGTACTGCTGACAAAGCTCGCCGGGCGCCGCGCGACCTGACCTTGCCCGGCGGTTGTAGCCTCGGCCTCCGACTCGCCCCTCGGACCACCGGAGCAGACCATGGCGGAGCAGGTACGTGTGCCGGACGACGGCGCCGGCAGCGAATTCTTCAGCTTCGCGCACACGTACAACGGCTACGAGTTGCGGGGCAGCTTCGATGCGCTCGCCGCCACCGCGCGGGCCGTACGCGAGCGCTGGGAGCGGACCGGCGAACTCGGCGACGACGTCGACGAGTTGCGCGCCTGCCTGTTCTTCGAGGCACGGGCCTTCCGTCACGGCGGCGGATATGGTCGGTTCGACCAACGGCCGATCGTCCCTGGGCTGGTGGCGCGCATCCGGTCGCTGTCCGGGGGCGTCGTACCGGACAAGTCGACGATCACCTGACCTGAGGCACGGGGGCATGTGTGTTTGACGTGATCGTCGTCGGCGGCGGGCCGACCGGGATGATGCTGGCGAGCGAACTGCGCCTTCACGGCGTCGGCGTGCTCGTGCTGGAGCGGGACGCCGAGCCGCCGCCGTACGTGCGGTCACTCGGCCTGCACGTCCGCAGCATCGAGGTGATGGACCAGCGCGGGCTGTTGGAGCGGTTCCTGGAACACGGTGGCACGCACCCGATCCGGGGATTCTTCGCCGGCATCGACAAGCCCGCGCCCGCCGACCTGGACACCGCACACCCGTACGTCCTCGGCATCCCGCAGACGCTCACCGACCGGCTGCTCGCCGAGCACGCCGCCGAGGTCGGTGCCGAGATCCGGCGCGGCCGTGCGGTGACCGGGCTGGAACAGGACGACGACGGCGTGACTGTCCACCTGGACGACGAGAGCGCGCCGCCGCTGCGGGCGCGGTTCGTGGTCGGCTGCGACGGTGGGCGCAGCACCGTCCGCAAGCTGCTCGGCGTCGGATTCCCCGGCGAGCCGTCCACGGTCGACACGCTGCTGGGCGAGATGGAGGTGACCGCCTCCCCCGACGAGATCACCACGATCATGACCGAGGTACGCCGGACCGAGAAGCGGTTCGGGCTCGGCCCGTCCGGCAGGCCCGGTGTGTTCCGGGTGGTAGTACCGGCGGCTGACGTGACTTCGGTGCCGCCGACGCTCGACGACTTCAAGCGGCAACTGACCGCGTACGCGGGCACCGACTTCGGCGTGCACTCCCCCCGCTGGCTGTCCCGGTTCGGCGACGCGACCCGGCTGGCCGAGCGCTACCGGGTCGGGCGGGTGCTCCTGGCCGGCGACGCCGCGCACATCCACCCGCCGCTGGGCGGGCAGGGACTCAACCTCGGCATCCAGGACGCGTTCAACCTGGGCTGGAAGCTGGCGGCGGCCGTCAACGGGTGGGCTCCGGACGGGCTGCTGGACACCTACGCGTCCGAGCGGCGCCCGGTCGCCGCCGACGTGCTGACCAACACCCGCGCCCAGATGCTGCTGACCAGCAACGACCCCGGCCCGCAGGCCGTGCGGGAGGTGCTGACGCAACTCATGGACTTCGACGAGGTCAACCGCTTCCTGATCGAGAAGGTCACCGCGATCGGCGTCCGGTACGACGTCGGCGAGGGGCACGCCCTGCTCGGGCGGCGGCTGCGCGACGTACCACTGCCGCAGGGACGCCTGTACGAGCTGATGCGTACCGGCGGCGGGTTGTTGCTCGACGGGACCGGGAAGCTGTCGGTGGACGGCTGGGCCGACCGGGTCGAGCTCGTCGCCGGCACCGGCGACGAGCTGGACGTGCCGGCGGTGCTGTTGCGGCCGGACGGGCACGTGGCCTGGGTCGGCGAGGATCAGCAGACACTGGAGGATGCGCTGCTCAGGTGGTTCGGTAGCGCGACGCGGTGAGCCGCCGCCGATCGCCCGAGGGCGTTCAGGGTCCGGTCGTCTGGTAGCTGCGGAGCGCGGCTTCGGCGAGTCGGGGGAGATGATCGTCGCCGCCGGCCATGCTCGACGGCGGCGGTCCTGTGGCAACAGTGACCTGCTCTTCAGGGCTTGACGAACGTCAATCGTAAGTCGTAGCTTACCGTTCGTGGGCACTTACCGAACTGAGGACGGGTGGGACGCCCTGGGCGACCCGACGCGGCGGGCGATCATCGCGTGTCTCGCGGAGCAGCCGCGGGCGGTCGGCGAGCTGGCCGCGGTGCTGCCGGTCAGCCGGCCGGCGGTGTCGCAGCATCTGCGGGTGCTGAAGGACGCCGGCCTCGTGACGGACCGCACGGCGGGTACGAAGCGTGTCTACCGGCTCAATCCCGCCGGCGTGGCCGCCCTACGAGATCAGCTCGACACCTACTGGAGCCGCGCGTTGGACGGCTTCAAGGACGTCGCCGAGCACCCTGACGAGGAGGAATCATGAGTGGAACGGATGCGGTGGTGCGGCGGCAGATCGTGGTCGACGCACCGGTCGAGCGTGCCTTCGCGGTGTTCACGGAGCGGTTCGGCGACTTCAAGCCGAAGGAGCACAACCTGCTGTCGTCGCCGATCGCGGAGACGGTGTTCGAGCCGAAGGTCGGCGGACACATCTACGACCGCGCCGAGGACGGCAGTGCGTGCGCCTGGGCGCGAATCCTCGTCTTCGAGCCGCCGGACCGGCTCGTCTTCAGCTGGGACATCAGCCCGGCATGGCAGCTCGAACAGGATCTGGACAACGCCAGCGAGGTCGAGGTCCGGTTCGTCGCCGAGACACCGCAGCGGACCCGGGTCGAGTTGGAGCACCGCAACCTGGACCGGCACGGTCCGGGCTGGGAGTCGGTGCGTGACGGCGTCGGCAACGACCAGGGCTGGCCGCTGTACCTGGACCGCTACGCCGGCCTGTTCGACGAGGCCAGATAGCGCTGAGTCTTGGCGGCCCTCGGCACACTTGTTCACGAAACTTTGATCGGTTCGGAGCGCCGGGGTGGACCAGTTGAGGATCTCGCATGACGCCTTCGGCGAGCTTCGCCTCGCCCACTTCCTGGCGATGGAAGACCTGGAGGAGCTCCGCGACTGGGAGTACCTGGGGCGTCGCTGGGTCGGGGAGGCGTCGGGCTTCACCGAGTGGCTTCGTCTTGAGTCGGCTCCCGGGGTGACGCGTTCGGTAGCGATCGACCTAGCGGCCCTGCCGGAGCCGGCGGCTCAGAAAATGATCAACGCGCTCGGACTCCCCCTCCGGGCAGGGCTGGATCAACAGGACATCATCGGCGTCTTCGGCGAGCCCACCGACACGGAGAGATTCGTACGGGATCGAGTCACGCTCGTCTTCCACGTCGGCGCCCCCGATCCCTACGAACTGAGCTGCACGGTGCATGAGGAGCACGGGCTGATCCACCTCACGATGCACCCCACGCCGTTGCCGGATCAGCCGGCGACAGCGCACTAGGCTCCGGATCGTGCACGGGTTCACCGACGTCGACCGGCAGTCAGACCCGGCCTCGTGGGTCGGCGTGCTCGACCGCCTCATCGACGAGCCCTTCTACCAGGCGTATCAGCATCGGGTCCGCGAGCTGCTCCGTCCGGTGCCCGGCCGGCGCTACGTCGAGGTCGGTGCGGGCACCGGGGCGAGCGCGCTCCGCCTCAGAGACGAACACGACGCCGGCGTGGTGACAGTGGACCGTGCCGTGACCATGGCTACGGCCATGCGGGCGCGTGGCTTGACCGAGTGCGCCGTCGCCGACGCCCATCGGCTGCCGTTCGGCGACGACTCCTTCGACGGCGCCTGGGCCGACCGCACCGTGCAACACCTCGCCGACCCCCACGCCGCGATCGGGGAACTCGTCAGGGTCGTCCGGCCGGGTGGCCGCATCGTCCTCGCGGACCCCGACTACGACACGCAGGTGCTCGACGTCGCCGACCAGGATCTGGCGCGACGTGTGCTGCGGTTCCGGGCGGACGTCCTCCTCCGCAACGGCACCCTGGCCCACCAGCATGCCGGCATTCTGGCCACGCTCGGCCTGGCCGAGGTCACCGTCGAGACCCGAACGCTGCTGGTTCGCGACCCGGCCGCCGCCGACAACGTTCTGGGCCTGCGCAGCTGGGCTGCCACAGCGGCTCAGCGCGGCGTACTCGAACCCGCCGAAGCTCGCGCGTTCGAAGGCCAGTTCGACCAGGCCGTCGACGCGGGCCGCTTCACCTACGCGGTCACGTTCTTCCTCACCGCGGCCACCGTCACCTGAGACGGACGCCGGCCAACCCGCTGGGCCGCGGTCCTCGGGGGGTGTCGGTGGCGCCTGCGATGATTCGGACGTGAGCGCTACCGCGTCGGACTACGCCTGGTTGACTGACCGCTTCCCGGGCCTGATGGAGGCCTACTGCTTGACGCTGGTCGAGGGACTGACGCCGGACGGGCTGCTGGACAGACTGGGCGCGCGGCAGGAGTCCCGTGTGCGAGGCACTACAGAGCTGCTGGACCCCGCGTACGACGCCTGGGACGACCACGACGGTGAGCGGGGGTTCGTCGGCGTGACCGCTGTCGGTGACTGGGCACTCGCCGTCGAACCCAACGGCTACCTCGGCACCCTCGACGAGGTGATCGTCCCGCTCTCCCGAGGCACTCGCCTGGTGTCCCACTTCCGCAACGTCAACGCGGTCGATCACTTCTTCTGGCTCGACGACGGAGTCCTTCGACTGCATTTCGAGCCGCTGTTCCCTGCGCACCGGGACGGCAGCGACCCCGACGGCCTGGTGGAGGCGATGCGGCAGGTCGGTTTCGACCTCAGCGAGGATGACGACGCCGACTACTCGGTCAACACCGAGGCGGCGTTTGCCCTTGCTGAGCACCTCACCGGGGTCCGACTGACTCCAGAGCTTCTCGAGTCGGCGACGTACGTGTGCGGTACCGCCCCGATACCTCGAAGACAATGAACCGACTCCACGGACGAGCCCACGCTCCTTACTGCACTTCGTGACACGGCCGTCCGGGCAGTGAGTGAGCTGGCACGTGTCGGGGTGTAGGCAGGCGGCAGGTCGGGTACCTCGCGCCCTACCCCTTACCCCTGCTCAGGAGGCCCCTATGACTGTCGTACTCGCCGTTGTCTGCAGCGACGGGGTGGTGATCGGCGCGGACTCCCAGATCACCGAGAGCGACCGCGGTCTGAGCTTTCCCGCCCAGAAGCTGCACCCGCTGGGGGACTGCGCGGCTTGGGGCGGCAGTGGCGCGCGGGGAGTTCTCAACGACCTGCGTCCCCTCCTCCAGGACTCGGCCACCGCCATCCTCGAAGCACCGGACATCGGCGACGAGTTGCAGGAGCGCGTTCTGCCGGTCTTCAAGAAGCACTACGAGAACTACATTCCGGACGTGCCCGGCGAGGGCAGCGGCGGCGGGGTGTCGGCGTACCTGCTCGCGGCCGGTTACAGCCAAGGCGGCCCGTGGATCGTGGAGATCAACCCCAACGGGCTCATCGGCCGCTACGAGGACGTGGGCTTCCACGCCATCGGCTCCGGCGCACCCATGGCCCAGCAGGCCGGCGCGCTGCTGTCCCACTTCCGGATGACCACGCGGACCGTCGAGTACGGCGTGGTGGGCGTGGTACGGGTGCTGGAGGCGCTGGAGCGGACCTCACCGTCGGTCGGCGGGCCGTTCAGCGTCGCGTGCATCCGCGAGGAGGGTGCGCACCACCTCGACGAAAAGGAGATCGCCAAGGCGCTGAAGGACGCCCAGCGCTGGCGCGACCTCGAACAGGAAGCGCTGGACCGGCTTTTCGACTGACGCCGGACGGGTTGCGCGAGCAGTCCCTGTAGCTGCTGTACAAGATCGAAAAAGGCCGTCCCCCTCGAAGGGAGACGGCCTTTGATCTGGGTGGAGCTGAGGGGATTTGAACCCCTGACCCCCTCGATGCGAACGAGGTGCGCTACCGGTCTGCGCCACAGCCCCTCCGCTGGCGAACCAGCGTCGGTCCCACCCAGCTTTCACCGGGTGGGCCGGCGACAAGGCTAACAGGTCGCGCCCCCACGACGCGAACCGCCCCACCGCCCACGTAGATCTTGGAAGAAAGCCGCCCCTGGAGGGCCCAGTTCTTCCAAGATCGCTCCCACGGGCGACGCGAACCGCATGAGTGGGATCACGCGGACAAGGGCGGAAGCGCCCCGGCGAGCACGGAACGGGAGCCTCAGGCGCCTCGGCCGGACTGGTAGGGGCGGCCGCGCAAGCCGCCGGCCCGCCGGTAGGACACCGAGCCGCCGCTCGCCGCCGGTGGCAGGTCCGCCGGGCGGTCCAGCCCCATCGCCGTACGCCGGACCGCCTCGCGCTGGGCGGCCAGCCGGCGCTGCGCCTCCCGCCGGGCCGCCGCGCGCCGGGCCTGCTCGCGGCGCACCTCGGCCTGGCGGGCGGCCAGCCAGGCCGCCTCGCGGGCGTCCGCGCGCCGCCGCCGGCGCTCGGCCAGGGCGCGCTGCCGCAGGTGTACGACGTACGCCACGAGCAGTGCGCCGGTGACCGAGACGCTGATCCAGAACCCGGGCCCGACGAGCACCACGCCGCCCAGCTCGACCAGGTTGAGCAGCAGCAGCGCGGCCAGCACTCGACGCCGGCGGTAGATCGCCGGGGTGTGCCGTCGCCGGGGCGGGTGCCGTCGGCGGGACTGGGCCGGGACCGCGGAGACGGGCCGGAGCCGCCCGGAGCGACGACGCAGCGGTGGCGCGGAGACCGGGCGGGCGAGACTGCCAGTGTCCGAGTCTTCACTGAGGGTCACGACGAGGGAGCGCGGCGGGTGCAGCGGTCGCCGCCCGGGCACGGTGCGCCGCCGACGCTGGCGCTGGAGCACCCGCGCCGTCGACTGCGCCCGCTCCGCCACCAGCCGCTCGGTGGCGTCGTACCGGCGGACCAGCGCCGGAGCGAGGGCGAGCAGACCGGCGGCGGCGAGGACGGCGAGGAGCACCGACGTGGGCACCCTCACCCCTCCCGTCACCAAAGTTCGGGGCGAGCGTCACACCGCCGCAACTTCTTCCGTCGACCGTCGTTTACGGCGCACTTCGTGCGGGCGGGCAGCGCTTGCCACAGCTTGCAGTTACTTGAGGTTACGGGCCGCCGACCCGGTTCACAGTGCGCCGCGCCGGGCGTCCGCCTCAGCGGCGGTTGTCACGTACGCGGTGCCACCGCGCCAGTAGTCCGCCCTCGGCTACTACTTCCTCGCCGGTCATCGCGTATCCGATGTGGTCGCGCCACGCGCCGTCGATGTGCATGTAGCGCACGTGATAGGCCTCCTCGCGGAAGCCGAGCTTCTCCACCACCCGCCGGGACGGCGTGTTCTCCGGCCGGATGTTCACCTCGATCCGGTGCAGGCCGCCCGGCCCGAACGCGTGGTCCACGGCGAGCGCCACAGCTGTCGGGATCACACCGCGACCGGCCACCCTGGAGTCCACCCAGTAGCCCACGTACCCGGAACAGAACGCCCGCCGCACGATGCTGCCGATGTTGACGTGACCGACCAGCCGCTCCTGCCCGTTCTCGCGCAGGCAGACCGCGAACGGCATGCCCTCACCGGTACGCGCGGACTTGCGCTGGTCGGCGTGCACCAGGCGGAACGCGGCGGGCGAGTTCGTCTCGTACCAGCCGCCGGGCACATGGGACTCCCACGGCGCCAGCCAATCCCGGTTGGCGCGCCGGATCTCCGACCAGGCGACGGCGTCCGAACGCCGGTACGGCCGCAGCACCACCGGACCGTCCACCAGCACCGCCGGCCACCCCGGCGCCCGCCGGAACCTCACGGAGTCAGCCTTTCGCTCGCGACTGCGGGGCTCGCAAGCTCACTCCTCGCGCTCACCGGCGCCGGTCCAGCAACAACACGTCCACGGTAGACCCCGCAGCGGCGGTGGTGACCCGCTCGCCGAGCACCAGCAGGCCGTTGGCCTCGGCCAGGCCGGAGAGCGTGTACGGGCCACCGGCCAGCGGCTGCACCGTGTACCCGCCACCGCGCCGCTCGGCCACGTGCGCGGGCCGGAACTCGCGCAGCCCCACCGGGGACGAGACCGTCTCCAGCAGGTGCGCGCGGACGCTCGGCCGGAACACCGGCTCGGCCCCGGCCAGCAGCTGGATGGCCGGGCGGGCCAGCACCTCGAAGCCGATCAGCGCCGCGCCGGGCTCACCGGGAAGACACACCACCGGCACCTCCTCGGCGCCGACCGTACCGAACCCGAGGGCCGTTCCGGGATAGAGGGCCACCTCTGTGAAGGTGACCGGCCCGGCCCGGCCGCCGTCGCGGCGGGACAGGATGCGGCGGACCATGTCACCCGGGCCGGTGCCGGTGCCGCCGGTGGTGATGATCAGGTCGGCGCGCAGGGTCTGGTCCTCCAGCAGGCCGCGCAGCGCCTCCGGGTCGTCGTCGCAGATCCCCACCCGGTACGCGAGCGCGCCCGCCTCGGCCGCCGCCGCGGTCAGCGCGTGCGAGTTGGTGTCCACCACCTGACCGGGCTGGCTGCCCCGGCCCACGTCCACCAGCTCGTCGCCGGTGGCCACGATGACCACGCGCGGGCTGGGCCGCACCACTACGTGCCCGATGCCGGTGGCGGCGAACACCGCGACCAGGGCCGGTGAGACGTACGCGCCGGCGCGGGCGAGCAGCGTGCCCGCGACGAGTTCCTCCCCCGCGCGGCGCAGGCCGTACCCCCGTTTGGGGGCGCGGAAGATCTCGACGGCGGCCATGCCCTGGTCGGTCCACTCCACCGGGACGACCACGTCCGCGCCGATCGGCAGCGGCGCGCCCGCCGCCACCGAGAAGCAGGCGCCGGGGGTGAGCCGCACCGGCCGCCAGCTCGCCGCGCCCAGGTCACCCACCACGTTGAGGCGGATACTGCGGCCGCCGGGCATACCGGAGGGGGCCGGGACGTAGCCCGGCCCCCGACTCCCACCGGAGATGTCCTCCCAGCGCGCGGCGTACCCGTCCACCGCCGCCTGGTCGAAGGCGGGGTACGAGTGCGGGGCGACCACGTCCTCGGCGAGCACGTTGCCGTACGCCTGGGTCAGGTCGAGGTCGAGTGGAGGCAGCGCGCGTAACCTGCGCAGCACACTGCCCAGGTAGTCGGCGAGCGGCGTCAACTCGTTCGCGGCCGCCTCGGCGTCGGCCGTCGCGGTCATGTATCGGCACCGCCGGACGCGTCGCGGATGCCGTTGAGGACCGCGGCGGTGACCGTCTCGTCGCCGTTGTTGACGAACTCGGCCAGCCACTTGCGGAACTCGGCGCCCAGGTCCTCCCGCTCGGCGGCGATCTGCACCACGGTCTGGAGGTAGCCCAGCGGCATGCCGGTGTCGTAGCGGGTGCCCCGGTAGACGATGGCGTGCACGGGCACCCCCTCGGTACGCAGCAGCTCCATCGCGTCGGTCAGCTGGATCTCGCCGCCGCTGCCCGGCTCGGTACGCCGGATCGCGTCGAAGATCTTCCCGGGAAGCACGTACCGGCCGAGGACGGCGAGGTTGCTGGGGGCGTCCTCGGGGCTGGGCTTCTCCACCATGCCGGTGACCTTGACGACCTCGGCGATGTCGGCGTATTCCGACTCGGCGGGCTCGACCGACGCGATGCCGTAGCGGCTGGTCTCGGCCGGGTCGACCTCGAAGAACGCGAGCACCACGCCGCCGGTGCGGGCCTGGAGTTCCAGCATGGCCGGCAGCAGCGGCTCGGACGGCTTGACGAACTCGTCGCCGAGCAGCACCGCGAAGGGCGCGTCGCCGACGTGCGATTCGGCGTACCCGACGGCATGGCCGAGGCCGAGCTGTTCCGGCTGGCGGACCGTGTAGATCGCGGCCAGCTCCTCGGTGCGCTTGACCTCGGCCAGCAGCTCCGGCTTCTTGGCGAGCCGTTCCTCCAGGTCCGGCCGGCGGTCGAAGTGGTCCACCATCGAGGTCTTGCCGCGACCGGTGATCAGCAGGATGTCGTCGATGCCGGCCTGCGCGGCCTCCTCGACGATGTACTGCAGCACCGGCCGGTCGACGACCGGCAGCAGTTCCTTGGGAACCGCCTTGGTGGCCGGCAGGAACCGGGTGGCCAGGCCGGCGGCCGGGATCACGGCCTTGACCGCACGGGAGCGACCGGGGGCCGCTGAGGGGTTCGCTGAGTGCTCCGACATGTCGCGAGACTATCGGCCACGGCTCTGCCGCGGCGGGTGAGGACCGGAAGACGCGCCGCCCTGGACGGTGCCCGCCGGGTCCGCCGCGCCGGCCCGGGGCAGCCCGTCCGGCGGGCTGACACCGGCGGCCACCACCGGGATCTCCTGGGTGGGCACCGGATCGGGCGCCGGGGCGAGCCGGTAGCCGTCGCGTCCGGCGGCCTTCGCCGCGTACAACGCGTCGTCGGCGGCGTCGAGCACCTGCTGGCCGTCGGCGGCGTGATCCGGGTAGACGGCGATGCCGATGGAGACGCTCACCGGCACCCGGACCGGCTCGTCGCCGCTCCCCTCGACCACCACCGGCTGGTCGCGTACCACCGCGCCGAGCCGCTCGGCGACGATCGTGGCGCCCCGGGCGTCGGTCTCCGGCAGCAGCACCACGAACTCCTCGCCGCCCTGCCGGAACGCCAGGTCCACCTCGCGGATCACGCCGCGTACCCGGCGCGCGAACTCGACCAGCACGGCGTCCCCGGCGGCGTGCCCCCAGGTGTCGTTGACGTTCTTGAACCGGTCCAGGTCGAGCGCGAGGACGCTGAGCATCCGGCCGAACCGGTTCGCCCGTTCCACCTCGCGGCGGATCGACTCGCGCAGGTAGCGGTAGTTCCACAGCCCGGTCAGGGGGTCGGTCAGGGAGAGCCGCTGCGCCTCCTCGTGCACCCGGACGTTCTCCACGGCGACCGCCGCGTGCCCGGCGAACGTCCGCAGCGTGACCACGTCGTCGTCGTGGAACTCGTGCCCGCCGAGCCGGTCGTAGAGCACGAGCACGCCGAGCGCCGCGCAGGCCGAGCCGGGCGGGTCGCCGTCGGCGGGCGGGTGGCCGGGCCGGTCCGGGCCGCGCGGCTCGGCGGCACCGGGGGTGGCGAACGGCACCGCCACGTACGTCTCGCAGGACGGCTCCCCGGTCGGCGTGTCCGGTGGCGTCCACCGTCCGCGCAGCGGTTCGCCGGTGGCGGCCACCGCGCCGAGCACCCCGGCGCCGACCGGCACCCGCAGCGTCGCCGGGTCGGCCGGGTCGCCCGTCGGCCGGCGGCCGGTCAGCCCCTCCACGCACCGGCCGACGAGGACGCCGTCGCCGTCGACCAGCAGCACCGCGCCGGCCCGGGCGCCGGTGGCGGCGATCGCGCTGTCCAGGATCACCCGCAGGATGCGTTGCAGGTCGTGCGTGCTGGCGAGCGTGTCGCCGAGCACCGCGAGGTGGTTGCGAAGCTGGTCGCGGCTGCTGGTCAGCGCCGTCACGTAGCTGCCGGTCTCCCGGGTCATCCGGTTGAACGCGCTGGCCAGCCGCCCGATCTCGTCGCGGCTGCGTACCGGCACCCGGGCGCTCAGGTCGCCGCGCGCCACCCGGTCCACCGCGCCGGCCAGTTCACCGAGCGGCCGGGTGGTCACCCGGGCCAGCCGCCAGGCCGCGAGCACCGCCAGCAGGGCGGCGAGCGCGACGGCGGCGATCAACGCTCCGTACAGGCCGGGCGCGCGTTCCCCCGGCACCGACAGCACCAGCGGCAGCGGCTGACCGGGAGACGGACCGACGCGCCGCACGTACCGGCCGTCGCCGGTGCCGGTCACCCGGTTCCCGCCCGCCTTGCCGGCGGCGGCCAGCACCGCTGCGCGTACCCCCTGGTCCTCGGTCGTGTGGGTGATGCCGCCGGGGTCGTCGAGGAGGGTGACCCCGACGCCCGTCACGGCGGCGAGTCGCGCCACGAAGGCCCTGTCGACGGGCTGGGCGGCGGCGACCGCGCCCAGGTCGGTGCCGGCCGGGTCGCGGAGCCCGACCCGGGCGGACAGCGCCCCGGCGGGGGTGGCGGACGCGCCGGCGCAGTCCTGCCAGCGCCCGGCCGGCCCGCCCGCAGTGGCGTAGGTGGTGCGGCCGGCGGCGTCGGCGATCCGCACGGCGGCGGCCAGGCCCCGGGTGACCACCTGCTCGGCCGCGCGCGACCGGGCGGCCGGGTCGCCGACCAGCGCGACCGCGTCGGCCGCCGCGCGTAGTTGCTGGCAGAGCGCGTCGATCGAGGTACGGACACCGGCTGCGGCCAGGCCCAGCCGCTCGGTGGCGCGGCTGTGGTCGACGGCGCTGAGGGTGGCCCCGACGAAGAACGCACCGAGCAGGACGGGGCCGAGCACCACCGCGAGGAAAGCCGCCGTCAACCGCCCGCGTAGCGTCAATCTTCCCCCCGGAAGTTCCGCTCCCTTGGTGCGATGCTGACACAGAGCGACCATTAGGCAAGCGTTGCGTCAGGAGTGTTGCGTGCCGGAATTTTCGGATGAAGCGCACGATGCGAAGCGGGAGATGCGCATCGCGCTACTCGCCGCGCGCCGGTCGCTGTCCGCGGCCGACCGCGCGGTGGCTGCGGCCGCCGTCCAGGCCGAGCTGGTGACGTTGGTACGCCGGCTGCGGCCGGCCAGGATGAGCGCGTACATGCCGGTCGCCTCCGAGCCCGGTGGGGACGACCTGCCGGACGTGCTGCGCGCCGCGCTGCCGCCCGACGCCGAACTGCTGCTGCCGGTGCTCCGGGACGACTTGGACCTGGACTGGGCCCCGTACACCGGCCCGGAGTCGTTGCGTGCCGCCGGCCGGGGTCTGCGCGAGCCGACAGCGCCGCCCCGGGGGCGTGCCGCGGTGGCCGGAGCCGCCCTGGTCGTGGTGCCGGCGGTCGCGGTGGACCGCCGGGGCGTGCGGCTGGGCCGGGGCGGCGGCTCGTACGACCGCGCGCTGGCCCGGGTGCCCGCCACGGTACCGACAGTGGCGCTGCTGCACGACGGCGAGCTGGTCGAGGCGGTGCCCGCCCTGCCGCACGACCGCCCGGTGCACTGCGTGATCACTCCGGCGGACGGGCTGGTGGCGGTCCCGGGTGTGGGCCCGGGCGCTTCCGCTGGACGAACCCGGGGGTCATGACGCACCATTGGCACTCGAAGACCAGGAGTGCCAACCGGCCGTGCCGAAGATCCGGAGGAGAACGTGCCCACGTACCAGTACGCCTGCACCGCGTGCGGCCACCAGCTCGAGGCGGTGCAGTCCTTCTCGGACGACCCGCTGACCGAGTGCCCGGCGTGTGAGGGGCGGCTGCGAAAGCTCTTCAACTCGGTGGGCATCGTGTTCAAGGGCTCCGGCTTCTACCGCACGGACTCCCGCTCGTCCGGCTCGGACAACGCCGCCTCGACCACGAGCAAGCCGGCCAAGACCGAGTCGTCCGCGTCGTCGTCGGACTCCTCGTCCTCGTCGTCCTCCTCGTCCGGATCGTCCTCCTCGTCCGGTTCCGGGTCGGGATCGACGGCGAGCAAGGCACCGGCGGCGTCCAGCTCGTCCTGATTCAGCCTCGCGCTTCTCGCGCGTCACGTGGCCGTCCCCGTTCGGGGGCGGCCACGTTCCGTTCGCGGTGGATGCTCGCCGGCTCGGCGAGGTTGCTGAATCAGCCGGTCCCGAAGCAGCAACCTCCCCGAGCTGGCGTCCCGGCCGCACCGGACCTCCGCGCTGGTGACGACGGGCCTCCCGGGGAGCGGTTTCCACAAGCCGGCGGGTTATCCACAGGGACGAGCGGTGGGGCGGCGGGAGCCGCGAACCCGGTCCTAGCCTGCGGGTCGGATGCTCGGCCGGCGGCGGGAGGCAGCGATGACGGATGGCGAGGCGACGTTGCGGCCGGTCCGCTGGCGCGGGCTGCCCCGGCGCCGGACGCTGCTGCGGGTGACGCTCGTCGCGGTGCTGCTGGGCCTGGCCGCGGCGGTGCTCCAGACGCCGCCGTCCTGCCCACCACCTCGCGCGTTGCCGTCCGCCCCGGCGACCACGTCGCCGTCCGGCGGCATCCGCGCCCTGCCGGCCGGTGCGGTGGGCGTGCCGATCCGGCTGGCCGAGCCGGCCGCCCTCGCGGTGCTGCGCCCGGGTGCCCGGGTCGACCTGCTCGTCGTGCCGGCCGGCGGTTCGCCCGACCCGACGCTGCTGGCTCCGCGCGCGCTGGTGCTCGACGTGGTCGGCGCCACCGGCGCTGTCGACGGTTCCTCGGCGCTCTACCTGGCGCTGCCGCCGGAGCAGGCCCGGCGGGCGGTCGGGTTGCCGGAGGGCAGTCGCTTCGCCGTGGTGGTACGCGGCTGACGTGAGCCCGGCTCAGCCCCGGCGCGGCGGGATCGGCGCGGGGCCGCGCCGATCAGCCCCAGTGCGGGGGCCGCTCGGCGAGCAGCCAGTCGTCGTTGCCGCCGGGGCGCTCACCCCAGCCGCGGTCGGTGTCGTCGCTGGTCTGTTCGGGCAGCACCACGAAGTCGTCGCTGAGGTCGACCACGCGGTCGTCGTCGCGCGGTGCCCGGATGGCGGGGTCGGTCACGAGCAGCAACGATACCGCCGAACGGCCCGCCGGCTCGATCCGCGGGACCGGCCGGACCGGCCCGAGCCCGGCGCTACCGGTCCGGAAGCCGCCGGAACGCCACCCACCGGGCGTGCGGGCCGGGGTGGCGGTGATCGACGCGTCGGGCGGCCGACCGGCCGGTGCGTTGGTAGCGTCGGACGGCGTGACGACGCCGAGCGGTGGCAGCCCCGACGACGAGACCTGGCGACGCCCGGAGCAACCGGCCACAGCCGGGGACGGGCCTGACGACCCGGACCGCATCGACGAACCGGCCGGGACCGCCGGGCAGCCCGAGCCGAGCACCCCCGCAGCAGACCCGGCCGCGGCCGGGATCGACACCGCCGGGGCAGCCCCCGGCACCGCCGGAGGACCGGACACGCCGGAGGCCGCCGGGGACGCCAGCCCGTGGTCACGTGAGGCGGCCACCGAGAGCCCGTGGGCCCGGCCGGAGGCGGCGGGCGGCTGGACGGTGGCCGGCGGCGCGTGGCCGGGCACGCCCGGTGGCCCGCCTCCCTCCGGGTACGCGGGACCGCCGCCGAGCACGCCTCCACCGCCCGGATGGCGCCCACCGGTACACGTGCAGCCGCCACCGCCCCGCCGGCTCCCGCCGCAGGACATGGCCGCGATGGACCAGGCGGAGCAGCGCGCCCAGCGGCTCACCTACGGCATCGGGGCAGCCGTCGCCGTGGTGCTGGTGCTGCTCACCTGCCTGCTGTGCTCGCGGGTGCTGTTCTGAGTCAGACGACGCCGTCCCAGACCATCTTGGCGCCGCTGTCCCCGGTCCAGTAGACGTACACGAGCGCGAAGACAGCGAGCACCGCCACCACGACGGTGAGCACCACGGGAAGCCAGCGGGGCAGGTTCCGGCCCGCGACGAGACGGCTCGTCGACAGCACGAGCAGCAGGGCCGCGACGCCGAGCCCGAGCGCGAACCAGAACAGCGTGTCGCCGTACTCGGCGTGCTCGCTGATCTGCTGGAGCCGGTCCGGCGGGTAGCCCTTCGCGCGCAGGGCCTCCTCCAGTTCCTCGCCGGACTCGGTCGCCACCCAGGCGACGATCGGGGTGACCACGGCGAGCGCCGCGACCGCCCAGTCGAGGCGGTGCCGCCAGCGGGGCAGCACCCCGTACCCGACGGCGAGCAGTGCCAGCAGCGGCACCAGCACCACCGCCGCGTGGATGACGAGCACATGGACCGGCAGACCGTTGATTTCCCTGAACACCGACACCTCCGGCGAGTGGGTGGTTTGGCGCGCTCAGCGTACGGCGTGGCGCCGTCTGCCTCGATACACGCGAGCGCGGCGACGCCGGTTCACCTGTGGCCCCGGCCACGGGTGAACAACGCTCGCTTGTCGACCCGCCTGCCCCGTGCTGTCATGGATCCATGTCCACAGGTGAGGAGCTGCTCCGGTCGAGGGGCCTACGGGTCACCCGGCCGCGTCTCGCCGTGCTGGACGTGCTCTCCGCCGGCGGTCACCTGGAGGTCGACGAGATCACCCGGCGGGTCCGCCAGCGGATCGACTCGGTCTCCACCCAGGCCGTCTACGACGTGCTCGGCGCCCTGTCCCGGGCCGGGCTGTCCCGCCGGATCGAGCCGGCCGGCAGTCCCGCGCGGTACGAGGCCCGGGTCGGCGACAACCACCACCACGTGGTGTGCCGGGGCTGCGGTGAGATCGCCGACGTGGACTGCGCGGTCGGCAGCGCCCCCTGCCTGGACCCGAACGTGGCGCACGGCTTCGAGCTGGACGAGGCGGAAGTGACCTTCTGGGGCCTCTGCCCGTCCTGCCAGTCCCGCCGCTCCGCCGACGACTGACGTCCCGCACCGGGGACGCCCGGCGACGGCGCGTGGCACTCTTGATCGGTGGACACCGAGGATCTCGGCCTCTTCGGTCCGGGATCGGTCACGTGGAAGGTGCACGAGGAACCGATCCTGATCGTCGCCGGCCTGCGCTCGCTCTACCTCCAGGCGCTGCACCCGCGCGCGATGGCCGGCGTCGCGCAGAACAGCAACTACCGCACCGACGCCTGGGGGCGGCTGGTCCGCACGGCGACCTACGTGGCGACGACGATCTACGGCACGACGGCCGAGGCGGAGGCGGCCGGGCGACGGCTGCGTACGCGGCACGCCCGGATGCGCGCTACCGACCCGTTCACCGGTGAGGAGTTCCGCGTCGACGATCCGGAGCTGCTGCGCTGGGTGCACGTCACCGAGGTGGAGTCGTTCGTGAGCACCGCCCGGCGGGCCGGTCTGGCGCTCACCGACGACGAGGTGGACGGCTACTACACCGAGCAGCGCCGGTCGGCGGCACTGGTCGGGCTGGACCCGGACGACGTACCGGGGACCGCCGCCGAGGTGGCCGACTACTACCGGGACGTACGCCCGCAGTTGCGGATGACCCGGGAGGCGGCCGAGACCGCGTTGTTCCTGACCGCGCCGCCGATTCCGTGGAAGGTCAGCCTGCCGGCGCGGGTCGGCCTGAACCTGGGGCCGCCGCGCTGGGCGTACTTCGGGATCGCCGCCACCGCGCTGGGGATGCTGCCGCCGTGGGCGTTGCGGCTCTACGGCGGGCTGGGCCTGCCCACCACCGCCCTGTCGGCGGACCTGAGCGCGCGGGCGCTGCGACTGGCGCTGGCGGCGGTGCCCCGGCGCTACCGGGAGGGCCCGTTGCAGCAGGCCGCGAAGGAACGCGCCGCCCGCCTGGCCGCGGCCTGACGGCGCCGCGCACTCACTCCGGGTCGGCGAACCGCTCGACCGCGGACCAGGGCTCCTTGCCCGGGGTCTGCGCGCCGGTCGGGCAGGTGCGCCGGTAGTCGCACCAGCCGCACCGCGGACCCGGCTCGGTGGGGAACGCCGCGTCGGGGTCGGCGCCGTCGGCCACCGCGCGCTCGGCGGCCATGATGTCGCGGGCGGTGTCCTCCGCGCGGGTGAGCTGCCGGTGCAGGGACTCCGGCGTGTGCTCGTGGGCGGCGACGGTGCCGGTGGGCAGGTGGTGCAGCTCGACCCGGCGGCACGGCTTGCGGAACACCCGCTCGGCCGCGTACGCGTAGAGCGCGAGCGCCTGGGAGCCGCGCGCGTCGTCGGCGTCGAGCCCGGTGCGGCCGGTCTTGTAGTCGACGATGACCAGCTCGGTCCGCCCGTCCGGGCCGGGACGCGAGTCGATCCGGTCGGTGCGGCCGTTGAACGCGAGCACAGCGGTCTTCACCGCGACGACCCGTTCCACACCGACCGGCTCGTCGGCCGGGTCGAGGCCCGCCACGTAGCTCTCCAGCCAGGTCAGTGCCCGCCGGAAGGCGTCGCGTTCCTGCTCGTCGTCGCGGTAGCCCTCGCGGACCCAGGTGCCCTTGAGCAGCGTGCCGAGCACCTCGGGACGGCGGCGGTCGGCGGCCAGCGCGTACCAGTTCTTCAGCGCGGTGTGGACGCTCGCGCCCAGCGAGTTGTGCGCCCACGGCGGGCCCTTCGGCGGCGCGGGCCGGTCCACGTAGGCGTAGCGGTAGCGGCGGGGACAGTCCGCGTACGCGCCGAGCTTGCTGGGGGTGCAGACGAACAGGCGTTCCGGCATGCCCTCGAAGCCGAGCTGCTCGGACTGCTCGGTGCGGGGTCGGGGAGCCCGGGAGCCGGTGGGGCCGGCTGCTGACGGTCGTCGCACCCCGAGAATCCTGCCATCCCGGTACGACAGCGGGCGAACCCGCTCAGGCGTTGTTGAGGTACTGGGTCACGAACGCGGCGATCGCGTCGGCGATGAGCTGCACGGCGATGGCGGCCAGCAGCAGGCCGGCGATCCGGGTCAGCACCTCGATGCCGCCGGGCCGCAGCACCTTGACGATCCCGCCGGAGAACCGCAGCACCACCCAGACGGTGACCATCACCGCGATGATGGCGAGCCCGATGGCGAGGTAGTCGACCGGGCCGCCGGCCTGCTGCACGAACAGCATGGTCGCCACGATGGCGCCCGGCCCGGCCAGCAGCGGGGTGCCGAGCGGCACCAACGCGATGTTGGAGGTGACCTGCTGGCTCGGGTCGTCCGACTTGCCGGTCAGCAGCTCCAGCGCGACCAGGATCAGCAGTAGGCCGCCCGCCGCCTGGAGCGCGGGCAGGTCGACGTGCAGGTACGCCAGGATCGTCTGCCCCGCCACCGCGAAGATCACGATGACCCCGAGCGCCAGCGCCACGGCCTGCCAGGCGGCCCGGTTCCGGTCGCGCGCGGGCAGCGGCCCGGTCAGCGCGAGGAAGATGGGCATCATTCCGGGCGGGTCGACGATCACCAGCAGGGTCACGAAGACCTCGCCGAAGAGCTTGAGATCCACGCGGACACGGTAGCCGTGCCGTCGGATCGCTTCAGCTCGAAGCGACAGGGGTCACCCCGCGGGCCAGCGCGACGATCCGCTCGTACGCCTCGGGTCCGGTGGTGTGCGCGCCGAGCCGGACGGTCTTGTGGGTGCCGTGGAAGTCGGACGAGCCGGTGACCAGCAGTCCCAGGTCGGCGGCGAGCCCGCGGACGTGCTCCCGCTCGGCCGGGTCGTGGTCCTCGTGGTCGGCCTCCAGCCCGGCCAGGCCGGCCGCCGCCAGGTCCGCGATCAGCTCGTCCGGCACGATCCGGCCGCGCCGGCTGGCCTTCGGGTGGGCGAAGACGGGCACGCCGCCGGCCGCCCGCACCAGCGCTACCGCCTGGAACACCTCGATGTCGTCCTTCGGCAGCCGGTAGCGCTCGCCGAGCCAGTCCGGACCGAACGCCTCGGTGGTGGTGGCGACCAGACCGGCCCGGATCAGCGCCTGCGCTATGTGCGGGCGGCCGACGGTTCCGCCGCCCGCGCCGGCCAGGATCTCCGTCCAGCTCACCGGGACGCCGTCGGCCTGGAGCAGCCGGACGATGCGCTCGCCGCGAACCTCGCGGGCCTGCCGGACCCGGGCCAGCTCCGCGGCCAGGTGCGGCTCGGCCGGGTCGAACAGGTAGGCGAGGAGGTGCAGCGGGATCGCCGGTTCGGCGCCGAACCAGCGGCAGGAGATCTCCGCGCCGCGGATCAGGGTGAGGCCGGGCGGCAGGGCGGCGACGGCGGGCGCCCAGCCCGCCGTGGTGTCGTGGTCGGTGAGTGCCACCACGTCGAGCCCGGCGTCGGCGGCGGCCCGGACCAGTTCGGCGGGGGTCAGGGTGCCGTCGCTGGCGGTGGAGTGGGTGTGCAGGTCGATGCGGGCGGGGACGCTCACCCGCCCGACGCTACGCCCCGTCGGGCACCGTCGGGACGTCGGCCACCACCACCGGGTGGTCCTCCGGCGCCAGCCCTTCGACCTTCGAGGCCGTGGGCCGGTCACCGGCCAGCACCCGCTCGGGCTTGACCCGGACCAGCCCGCCGCTCGCGTCCACGTGCAGCGCCACGCCGCCCCGGGTCCAGGCCACGCCGGCGGCCAGCACCGGGCCGGCCGGGTGGGTGACCGGGCGGGCCGGGTCGGCCAGGTCCACCAGGAGGGCGGTGCGCGAGGTGCCGTTCGCGAGCAGCCACCGGCCGTCGGAGGAGACGGCGCCGAGTCCGTCGGCGGCCAGCTTCAGGCCGCATCCGGTACGCACCGGGGCGAGGTCACGGGCCGGGTCGAGCAGGGCCAGACAGCGCTGCTGATCCCGGCCGGCGGCGACCAGGGCCACCACCCGGCCGTCGGGCCGGGTGCCGTAGACCGCGCGTACGTCCGGGTTCACCGGGCCCGGCTGCCCGCCCAGCGCGCGGTCCCAGACGCGCATCCCGCCGTCGGCGGGCTGCTGGATCAGCACGGAGTCACCGGCGAAGCCGACCGGCACGGCACCGTCCGGCGCGGTGGTCCGGACCGGCGCGATGAGCTGGCCGGCGACCACACCGGCGGCAATCACGTCCGTGCCGTCCCGCCAGGCCACCTGGCGGCCGTCCGCGGAGACCGCCACCGCGTCCGCGGCGGCGAGCATGACCTGCGGCGCGGTGCCACCGACCGGCACCCACCAGAGGGTACGGCCGGCGACGGTGGCCGCCGAGGTGAGCAGCCAGCCCTCCTGGTCGTGGATCCGCTGCGCCCGTTCGACGCCGCTCACACCGGGCAGCCGCCGCCGTTCGCCGCCGCTGGTGTCCAGCCGGTCACCGACGAGCAGGTCGAGCTCGGCGCGGACCGGCCCGAAACGGGTGATCGAGGACGGCCCGGAGGGCTCCGGGGACGGAAAGAGGACGGGCGGGTCGCCGAGCACCACAGTGGGCGTGCCGCCGTTGCCGCCCGACGCGCTGAACTGCGCCACCCCGGTCGTGATGAACACGGTGGCGACCCCGGCCAGGGCCAGGCCGGTGAGCGTACGCCGCCGGCCCGTGCGCCGCGCCCGGCGCAGGATCTCCCCGGCCGGGTCGGCGGGCAGCGGGCGGGACGTCGCGACGCGGCGGGTCAGCGTCTCCCGCAGCGCCCGCTCCAGCTCGTCGTCGCTCACGGGGAATGGACGCTCCGGGCTGCCCGTCCGGTTGTCACCGTGCTGCCGGGTGCCGCTCATCGGCTCTTCGCCGGGATCGGGACCGCGGGGCGTACCGGAGCCGCGGGTGGGGCCGGTCGCGGCACCCGGGCGGCGGACCGCCGCGCCGGGGTACGGGCCGGCTCGGTGCCCCGGGCCGGCGGGACGGACCGGCCGCCCGCGGCGGGCGCGGTCGGGGCGGACGGGTTCGCCGCGGGCGCGTCGGCCAGCGTGGGCAGGCTCAGGGCCGCCTCGGAGCCGAGCCGGCGGCGCAGCGTGTTCAGCGCCCGGGAGGTCTGGCTCTTGACCGTGCCCGGGGAGATCTCCAGCAGCGCGGCGGTCTGCGCCTCGGACATGTCCTCGTAGAAGCGCAGCACCAGCACCGCCCGCTGCCGGGCCGGCAGCGCCTGGAGGTGCCGCCAGAGCGCGTCCCGGTCGAGTTGCTGCTCGATCTCGTCGACGCCGGCGCGCTCCGGCAGCACCTCGGTGGGGCGCTCGCCGTGCCAGCGGCGCCGCCACCAGCTGGTGGACGTGTTGACCATGACGCGGCGGGCGTACGGCTCGATGGCGTCGATCCCGCCGAGCCGCTTCCAGGCGAGGTAGGTCTTCGTCAGCGCGGTCTGGAGCAGGTCCTCGGCGGTGGCCCAGTCACCGGCGAGCAGGTACGCGGTGCGCAGCAGCGCGCCGGACCGGGCCGCGACGAATTCGCGGAACTCCTCCTCCAGCGGATCTCTGCTCACCACGCTCATCTCCCCCCGTCCTGCCTGGCAGAATGCCACGGCCGGGCCGGTCGGGTCGATGGCGGAAGGTGTGCAGTTCATCCGATGTTCGGACGAAAAGTTTCAGGCTCCGTCGTCGGCCTTGGCCTCGTCGGCCTCCTTGCCCAGCCGCGCCTCGACCGCCTGCGGCTCGTACATCTCCTCGACCACACGCAGGTAGAGCTCGTTCGGGTTGGGCAGGTTCTTGATCACCCGGAGCGCCTGTTCCTGGCCGGCGGACTCCAGCACGAACGTGCCGTAGTTGAGGGCGCGGCCGGTCGGGCTCTGCTCGTACTTCATGTCGGTGACCCGGGTGAGCGGCATCATCGCGACCTGCCGGGTGATGATCCCGTTGACCACCATCACCCGCTTGTTGGTCAGGATGAACCGGTCGTACCACCAGTCGGCGACCTTCCAGGCGACCCAGCCCATCACGGCGAACCAGAGCAGCACGGCGACTGTGGTCAACGCGCCGACGTCCCGCCCGGCGAGGAAGCCGGAGAGGTAGCCGAGCACGAACGTGGCCGCCACGCCGACGATGATCGGGGTGGTGAGGTGGATCCAGTGCCGCTTCCACTCGCCCCGGTAGCGCTCGGTGGGGAAGAGGTAGCGCGCCACGAGCGAGCTGGGCTCGTCCTCCAGCGGCAGCACCCGGCGGGGTGCCATGCCGGAGGCGTCGGACCGCAGCCCGGCCAGTTCGTCCTCGGAGATCGGCTGGTCCGGGAAACCGTCCGGGTCCCGCGCCCAGGCCCGGCCGGACCGGCCCTCACCGGCGTACGCGCCGCCGTAGCCGGCGTCGTCCGCGTCCGCGTACGGGCCGGGGCCATAACCCGCCGGGTCGTCCGGGTCGATCCGGGGGATCGGCTCGGTGTCGCGCTCCCGGCGTGCCCGGTCGGGGTCGTCCGGGTCGAAGGGTGGACCGGAGGGGCTTCCCATGGGCGGCTAGGCGACGAGGTTGGTGAAGAAGTCGCCGAAGCCCTGCGCGATGTCCATGATGCCGCCGCCGAGAGACTTGAAGACGTCGGCGGCGGAGTTGGGCCGGTACGCAACGAAGAAGATCAAGAATGCGATGCCGGCCCAGGTGAGGACCTTCTTGACCATAGCGGGCCATCCTCTCGCGCGGCGCCGGGTCCGTTTACCGCAGCGGCACCCAGAGTATCAGCATGGTGTCTTACCGTGAATATCTGCGTCCGCTCCCCGACTCGCCGTGGCGAGCCGGTCAGGCCCGCCCGTGCAGGTACGGAGATGGTGCGCCGTACACGAGTTCGGGCGGTGTCCACTCGGTGAGGTCGTGCAGCACGACTTCTTCCGCGAGGAGGTGACCCGCACTCGCCGGCCAGGCTATCGCATGGAGCCACATTCCCCGAGCCTCGCCGGCGTACGCGCTTCGATCCGTTTCGGAGCGGACGAGCCACAGTGGAGTCGGGTGACCGCCCACCCGGATCTTCGCGTGCGGCAGCCGTTCGGGATGACCAGGGCCGGGATCGGTGAGCGCCTCCTCCACCTGCGGTCCGGGGTCGGGTCCGGGCAGTCCCGCGAAGCGGGATCCGAGACCGACGCCGGGTTCCTCGGCGACGAAGATCAGGTCGGCCGGTCCACCGTCCAGGGGGGCCGGTCCGGCGCAGGCGACCAGCGTGGCCCGTACGCCCGAGCGGTCGTCACCCGCCCACGCCACGCCGGTGAGCGTCCAACCCGGCGGGAGCGGCCACGGGCACCACAACGGCATCCGGAGCCGGTCGGCCGGGTCGGGGTCGGCGGCCATCCGGTCCACCACGCTGGCCATGATCTCGGCGCTGATGTGCTCCGGCACGTGCAGCGGCGCGACCGGGCCGCAGCGTACGCACCGGTGCTCGGCGTGCATCAGGTCCGGCTCGCGTACCGGGCCCGCACATCTCGGACAACTCACCGCGACAGTCACACTCTCACCGTCGCCCCGGACCCGCGAGGCGTCAAGCGGGGCGGGCGGACGAGCGTGGGATTTCCGTCCGGTGGTGGACCCACGCGGCGTTTCAGTCCGGCGGCGGCCCGGCGTACGACCGGATCCAGGCGTGCATGGCGATGCCGCTGGCCACACCCGCGTTGATGGACCGGGTCGAGCCGTACTGGGCGATGGAGAACAACGCGTCGCAGGCCGACCGGGCCACCGCCGACAGCCCCGGCCCCTCCTGGCCGAACAGGAGCACGCAGCGGCGCGGCAGCACCGCCGTCTCCATCGGCCGGGAGCCGGGCAGGTTGTCGATGCCGACCACCGGCAGCCGCTCGTCGCGCGCCCACGCGACGAACTCCTCGATCGTCGGGTGGTGCCGGACGTGCTGGTAGCGGTCGGTCACCATGGCGCCCCGCCGGTTCCACCGCCGCCGTCCGACGATGTGCACCTCGGCGGCGAGGAAGGCGTTGGCGTTGCGGACCACGGTGCCGATGTTGAAGTCGTGCTGCCAGTTCTCGATCGCCACGTGGAAGTCGTGCCGGCGCCGGTCCAGGTCGGCCACCACCGCCTCGCGCCGCCAGTAGCGGTAGCGGTCCACCACGTTGCGCCGGTCCCCGGTCGCGAGCAGCTCCGGGTCGTAGCGCGGGTCGTCCGGCGGGTCACCGGGCCACGGCCCCACACCCACGTCGAACTGGTCGTCGGTCACGGTCTGCAGAGGGTACGGCCCGGCGGCGTCCCCGGTCAGCGCAGGTCGAGCGCGCCGCCCAGCCGGTCGAGGAAACGCGTGTCGGCGGGGCTCGGCGTGGTCTGCCCGGCCCGGCACACCCGGGCGGCGACCGACTCCACCCACTGCCGGTACGCCGCCGAGTCGGCCGGGTCGGCCCGGCGGTGCAGCACCCGTACCGCGGCCCGGGCGGCCGCCAGCAGGTCGACCAGGTCCGTCAGGCGCTCGTCCCGCTCGGTGGCCCCGTCGTGGCGGGCGTAGATCGCGGCCACCACGGCGCGGACGAGATCGCTGTCGAAGGCCCGGCCGGCGGCCACCGCGTCCAGGCCGGCCAGGCCGGCGGCGACGCCGCGCGGCGGGTGCCCGGGCCCGGGTGAGGCCGCGGCGACGAGGACGCGGCCCGGCAGGTCGGTCAGCAGGTCCCACTCCGCCGCCGAGTAGGCGGCGGTGGTGAGCGGTGCGGCGCGGCGACCGGCGGAAGGCGGCTCTCCGGCTACGGAGTGGCTCATGGGCACCTCCAGCCCGAGCATATGCCCCCGGACGAGGTCCGGGCCCCGTCCCCGCCGAACGGAGAACGAGGCCCGGTGGCCCGAGATGTTCAGGTCAGCGCGGCTCGGGGAAGCTGGGACGCTCCGGGTCGACGCCGTCCGGGACGGCGGCGGCCGCGTACTCCTTCTTGGGGACCATGACCTTGCGGCGGAACACGCAGACGAGCGTGCCGTCCTGGTTGTAGCCGCGGGTCTCGACCGCGACCACGCCGCGGTCGGGCTTCGAGGCCGACTCCCGCTTGTCCAGCACCGTCGTCTCGCCGTAGATGGTGTCGCCGTGGAACGTCGGCGCGACGTGCCGCAGCGACTCGATCTCCAGGTTGGCGATCGCCTTGCCGCTGACGTCCGGTACGGACATGCCCAGCAGCAGCGAGTAGATGTAGTTGCCGACCACCACGTTGCGCTTGAACTGCGAGGCGGACTCGGCGTAGTGCGCGTCCATGTGCAGCGGGTGGTGGTTCATGGTGAGCAGGCAGAAGAGGTGGTCGTCGTACTCGGTGACCGTCTTGCCCGGCCAGTGCCGGTAGACCGCGCCGACCTCGAACTCCTCGTAGTAGCGGCCGAACTGCATCCTTGTCCCCTTCACGGGCGGCGATGGAGTTCGGCACAGCATGCCTTACCGCTTGTTAAGGCGAGGAGCGGGGCGCTCGGCCGGCGGAAATGTCACACCGGGGCCACCGAGGTCCGGACGCAATGAGCGGCGGGGCCCTCCCCGGCACCCGCCGCCCACGCTCTGATGCGAAGAATTCTGCCGTACGAACACCCGCCGCCAACAGAGACGGAGATCACATTTATCTTTTCGTAACACTACTAAAAGTAACCGACAGGCGGTCGGTAAGCGATCTCCGCAGGCCGGATAGATGCTCGTCAAGCCCAAAGTTACCGATACGTAGCCGCAACTGAGCGTGATCTCCTTGGAAACGCTCCCATCACGTGCCGTCACGCAAGTGCGACGTGCATTTGCGTTCAGCACGACCGGGCCGAACAGATGGTGTTCGATGTGCCCAGGGTCACCGTCCGGGCGCTCAGCGTTTCGTCACCCGCGCGGCGGGAATTCGGACGGACTGACCCTGGTTCCACCGGACGTACGACAATCCGCGGTGATCGGAGAGAGCAATGGCAACGGTTGAGCTGACCACGGCCAACTTTGACGAGGTGACCGGGCGCGACGGGATCGTCCTGCTCGACTTCTGGGCGGACTGGTGCGGCCCGTGCAAGCGCTTCGCCCCGGTCTACGAGCGCTCCTCGGAGAAGCACCCGGACATCGCCTTCGGCAAGGTCGACACCGAGGCGCAGCAGGAGCTGGCGGTGAAGTTCAACATCAGCTCCATTCCGACGATCATGGCGATCCGTGACGGCGTGATCGTCTTCGCCCAGCCGGGCGCGCTGCCGGAGTCGGCGCTGGAGAACCTCATCGAGCAGGTCCAGGCGCTGGACATGGACGACGTCCGCAAGAAGCTGGCCGAGCACAACCACTGACGTTCCACACGCCGCCGGCCGGTGCCCGAGGGGGCACCGGCCGGCGGCGTTTGCCGTACCGGCGCGGCTCACTTGCGCTTTGTTCGTACACGTGTTCGAATGAACTCCATGCGCTGGGACAACCTCTCCGCTCCCCCGGACGAGGGGACTCCCGATCGGGCGGCGCCGGCGGCTCCACCCCTGCCGCTGGCGCTGCCCGGCGCCGTCGCCCGCACGTTCGACACCCCGGACTTCGCCGGCATGACCTTCTACGAGGTCCAGGCCAAGTCGATCATCAACCGGGTGCCCGGCCAGTCGCGTGTGCCGTTCGAGTGGACGATCAACCCCTACCGGGGCTGCTCGCACGCCTGCGTCTACTGCCTGGGCGGCGACACACCGATCCTGATGGCCGACGGCCGCACCAAGGCGATCAGCGAGCTGGAGCCCGGCGACCGCATCTACGGCACCCGGCGGCGCGGCGCCTACCGCCACTACGTCGTCACCACTGTGCTCGACAAGTGGTCCACCGTGAAGCGGGCCTACCGGGTCACCCTGGCCGACGGCACCACGCTCGTCGCCAGCGGCGACCACCGGTTCCTTACCGAACGCGGCTGGAAGCACGTCACCGGGGCCATGCGCGGCGGCGGGCGCCGTCCCCACCTGACCACCCGCAACCGCCTGCTGGGCACCGGCCGGTTCGCGGTGGCGCCGAAGCGCTCGGCCGACTACCGCCGTGGCTACCTGCACGCCCTGCTCCGCGACGACGGCCCCGCAGGCGACCGTCGCGGCACCCGGTTCCGGCTGGCCACCGCCGAGGCCGAGGCGCTGGACCGGGCCGAGCGCTACCTGACCGATGCGGGCGTCACCATCGAGCGGGCCACAGTCGCCCGGGTCGGCCGCCGGACGACGACCACAGTGGTACGCACGGCCGGCCCGGCCGAGGCCGTCACCGGGCTGTTCGAGCCACCCGACGAGACGACCGACGACTGGACGCTGGGCTACCTGGCCGGCATGTTCGACGCCGCCGGCACCTGTCACCGGGGCGTGTTCCGGATCAGCGTCGCCGACGACGGGAGCCGGGCCCGCGCGGCCGGCGCGCTGGACCGTTTCGACTTCCGGTGGGCGCTCGACGTGCCGGGCGCCCCGGGTGCGGCGAGTCAGCTCCGGCTGACCGGCGGGCTGCCGGAGCGGCTGCGCTTCTTCCACCTCACCGACCCGGCCGTCACCGCCCGGCGCTCGATCGAGGGCATGGCGCTCAAGTGCGCGGCGCGACTCCAGGTGACAGCCGTCGAGGACCTCGGGCTGGAGCTTCCACTGTGGGACATCACCACCGGCACGGGCGACTTCATCGCCAACGGCGTGGTCAGCCACAACTGCTTCGCCCGCAACACCCACACCTACCTCGACCTGGACGCGGGCGCCGACTTCGACCGCAAGGTGATCGTCAAGGTCAACGCGGGCGAGCTGGTCCGGCGCGAGCTGGCCGCCCCACGCTGGCGCGGCGCGCACGTCGCCATGGGCACCAACGTGGACTGTTACCAGCGGGCCGAGGGCCGCTACCGCCTGATGCCGCCGATCATCGAGGCGCTGCGCGACTTCGCGAACCCGTTCTCCATCCTGACCAAGGGCACGCTGCTGCTGCGCGACCTGCCCCTGTTGCGGCAGGCCGCCGAGGTGACCCGGGTCGGGTTGTCGTACTCGGTGGGATTCGTGGACGAGGCGCTCTGGCGGGCGGCCGAGCCCGGTACGCCGAGCCCGCGCCGCCGACTGGACGCGGTGCGCCGGCTCACCGACGCCGGTTTCTCCGTCGGCGTCCTGATGGCGCCGATCCTGCCCGGCCTCAGCGACGACGAGGAGTCGATAGACGCCACGGTCGCGGCCATTGCCGCCTCCGGCGCGGCGAGCGTGACGCCGCTGCCGCTGCACCTGCGGCCCGGTGCCCGTGAGTGGTACGCCCGCTGGCTGGCCCGGGAGTTCCCCCACCTGGTGCCCCGCTACCGGCAGCTCTACCAGGCCGGCTCGTACGCGCCGCAGGCGTACCAGCGGGAGGTGACCGCGCGGGTTCGGATGGCGGCACGCCGGCACGGGCTGCACCGCGGCGAGACCGGCGACAACAGGCGGCTGCCGCAGACCCCGCCGCCCGCCCCGGCCGCCGAACAGCTCTCCCTGCTCTAGCGAACCGGGAACCCGCGCCGGCGGGGCTAGTCTCGGGGGATGCGTTCCGCTCAGCAGATCCTCGCCGACTCCGCCGTGATCGCCGTCGTGGGCGCCTCCCGTGATCCGGGCAAGGCCGCGCACCGCGTACCGCTGGAGATGCAGCGGCACGGCTGGCGGATCATCCCGGTCAACCCGACCGTGGACGAGTTGTTCGGCGAGAAGGCGTACCCGACGCTCGCCGACATCCCGCACCCGGTCGACCTGGTCGACGTGTTCCGGCCGGCCCGCGACGCGGTCGACGTGGTCCGGCAGGCGGTGGCGATCGGCGCCCCGGCGGTGTGGTTGCAGCTCGGGATCTTCTCGGACGAGGCGCGCCGGATCGCCGAGGAGGCCGGCCTCGACTACGTCGAGGACAAGTGCCTCATCGTCGAGCGGGCCGCCGCCGGCCTGACTCGTCGCGGCTGACCACGCCGGGCACCGGTTCCGGCCCGAAGATCAGGTCGAGCTGGGCGTCGAGCGCCGCCAGCGCGGTCTCCGGGGGATAGTGGCCCCCGAGCACGTAGATGCCGAGACCCTCCATCACGGCGAGCAGTCCGACCGCCGCCCGTTCCGGGTCCACCCGGCCGTCCGCCACCAGCGGTGAGCCGGCGGCGATCTGCCCGGCCACGAACGCCAGCAGCGCGGCCGTCTCGTCGTGCAGCGCGGCGGCCACGGCCGGCCGGACGGCGGTGTACGCGAGGAAGGCCAGGGCCACCCGTCCGTCCGCCTGCCGGTCCTCGTCCAGCGGCAGCAGCTCGGCCAGCATGGCCCGCAGCAGCGCGCGGGGCGCCGGCGTCGCGCCGAGCGGCTCGATCGCCTTCCGGACCCGGGTCTCGTTGCGCTCGCGCACCACGGCCAGCGCGAAGACCATCATCTCGTCCCGGGTACGGAAGTAGTGCTGCACCATCCCGGGGCTGACCTCGGCCGCCGCGGCCACGTGGCGCAGGCTGACCGCCTCCAGCCCCTGCTCGGCCGCGACCCGCATCAGCGCGTCGGCGATCAGCGCGCGACGCTCCCGGTGGTCGACCCGCTTCGGCATGCCCCCATGGTTTCACAATACGACTGCATTGACATGTTGCCGGCGCGCACTTTACATTGCAGTTGTATTGGAAAAAGGGGGTGCGCGATGGGACGGGCCATCCGGCTGGCGCGGCGTGCTGTGGCATACGAGTGGGGCATGTGGCGCAGCCTCACCCGGTGGATCCTGCGCCGCCCGTATCCGGTCGCCGCCGGCGCGGAGACGTACGCCTATGTCGGCGGCGTGCAGCCGATCCTGCTGGCCTTCATCGCGCTGTCCACGATCGAGATCCCGGTCCTCGACGTGATCCTGCGGCACACCGTCGACCAGCCGACGGTGCGGCACACGGCGATCGCGCTCGGGATCTGGGGTGTGCTATGGATGATCGGGCTGCTGGCCAGCCTCCGGATCCATCCGCACGTAGTCGACGACGCCGGCCTGCGGGTGCGCAACGGCACCTCGGTCGACGTCATGGTCCCGTGGGACACGGTCGCCCGGGTGGCGGTCCGCCACCGGTCGCTACCGTCCAGCCGGGCCGTCCAGTACGACGCGGACGACCCGGCGGTGCTCAACCTCGGCGTCGGCAGCCAGACGGCGGTCGACGTGGTGCTGCGCGAGCCGTTGTCGGTGCGGCTGCCGAAGGGGCCGAGCGAGCCGGTGCGGGAGATCCGGCTGTATGCCGACGACCCGACGGCGCTGGTCGAGCACGCGCGGCGGCACCTGCCCGCCGCCGAGCAGGCCGCGCGCCGGCCCGAGCGGTGAGCAGGGCCCTTACTGCTTGTACTGCTTGAGCAGGCCACGCGAGATGATCGTCTTCTGGATCTCCGAGGTGCCCTCGCCGATCAGCAGGAACGGCGCCTCGCGCATCAGGCGCTCGATCTCGTACTCCTTGGAGTAGCCGTAGCCGCCGTGGATCCGGAACGCCTCCTGGACCACCTCGGCGCAGTACTCGGACGCCAGCAGCTTCGCCATGCCCGCCTCGACGTCGTTGCGCTGGCCGGCGTCCTTGAGCCGGGCCGCGTTGACCATGAGCGCGTGCGCCGCCTCGATCTTCGTACCCATCTCGGCGAGCTTGAACGCGACGGCCTGGTGCTTGGCGAGCGGCTGGCCGAAGGTGTGGCGCTGCTGGGCGTACGCGACGGCCAGCTCGAACGCCCGGATCGAGATGCCGCAGGCGCGCGCGGCGACGTTGACCCGGCCGACCTCGATGCCGTCCATCATCTGGTAGAAGCCGCGGCCGACCCTCTCCTCGCCGCCGAGGACGGCGGAGGCGGGCACTGTGACGCCGTCGAGCACCATCTCGGTGGTCTCGACGCCCTTGTAGCCCATCTTGTCGATCTTGCCGGGGATGGTGAGGCCGGGCGCGGTCTCGCCGAAGCCGGGCTCCTTCTCCAGCAGGAAGGTGCTCATGTTGCCGTAGACCGAGTCGGCCCCGGTGTCGGTCTTGACCAGGGTGGCCACCACCGAGGAGTACGCCCCGTTGGTCAGCCACATCTTCTGGCCGTTGAGGACGTAGTTGTCGCCGTCGCGGACGGCCTTCGACTTGATCGCCGAGACGTCCGAGCCGCACTCCGGCTCCGACATCGAGAACGCGCCGCGCACCTCGCCGGTGGCCATCCGGGGCAGCAGCCGGGCCTTCTGGTCGGCGGAACCGTGCTGCGAGATCAGGTACGCCACGATGAAGTGCGTGTTGACGATGCCGGAGATCGACATCCAGCCCCGGGACAGCTCCTCGACCACCAGGGCGTAGGTCAGCAGGGACTCGCCCAGGCCGCCGTACTCCTCGTCGATGGTGAGGCCGAACAGCCCCATCTCGCGCATGCCGTCGAGGATGTCGCTCGGGTACTCGTCGGCGTGCTCCAGCCGCTGCGCGTGCGGGATGATCTCCTTGTCGGCGAACTCCCGGACGGTTTCCAGGATCGACCGCTGCACGTCGGTCAGTCCGGGTGTCTGGGCGAGTCGGGCCATCTCAGCCTCCGGGGTCGGCGCCTTACTCATGGGTAACTGAACGCTCGGTCAGTATCGGTCCCGGGACCGGCCGCGCCAAGGTGACCAGTCCATACAACCGCTGTGAAAAGGTTCACCGCTGCGGGTAGCGTCCGCAAGAGAGAGGGCCGTTGACCTGGGGGAAGGGGCGTCCGTGACCGACGAGCAGCCGCCGTCGCCGTACGAGCCGCCGCCGCACGGCCAGCCGTACGGGCAACCGCAGTACGGCCAGCAGCACCCCCAGTGGGGCCAGCAGCCGCCGTACGCACCGCAGCCGCCCTACGGCCAGTACGGCCCACCCGGCCAGGGACCAGGCCCCCGTGCCACGAACGTGCTCGCCATCCTGTCGCTCGTCTTCGCGTTCGTCTTCCCGCCCGCCGGCATCGTCTGCGGCCACCTGGCCAAGCGGCAGATCCGTCAGACCGGCGAGGACGGCGACCAGCTCGCCAACTGGGGGCTGATCCTCAGCTACATCTTCACCGCGGTCGGTGTGCTGGTCTGCTGCGGCTGGATCGGACTGACGATCTGGGCCAACTCCGACAACAGCACGTACTGACGGTCAGCGGAACTGCGCCTCCCGGACGCTGTTGCCGCCGTCGACCACGAGCATCTGCCCGGTGATGTACGACGCGGCGGGCGAACAGAGGAACGCGATCGCCGCCGCCACCTCGTCCGGCGTGCCGGGCCGCCCGACCGGCGTACCCAGCCCTTGCTTGATCTCGGCCATGGTGGACGCCGCGGTGTGGATGATGCCCGGCGCCACCGCGTTCACGGTGACCCCGTCGGCGATCATCTCCATCGCCAGCGCCCGGGTCAGCCCCACCACGCCGGCCTTGGCCGCCGCGTAGGCGGCCTCGGTGGGCAGCGCGTTGACCGGCCCGGCGGTGGCGGCCAGGTTGACGATCCGGCCCCAGCCCCGCTCGGCCATGCCGCCGATGAACGCGCGGCTGCACAGGAACGCGGTGGTCAGGTTGCGGTCGATCTCGCCGCGCCACTCGTCGTACGTCAGCTGCGCCACCGGCCGCAGCACCTCCGGGCTGGCGCGGCTGGCCAGGCCCGCGTTGTTCACCAGCACCTCGACGTCGCCGAGCTGCTCGGACACCGCGTCGGCGAGCGCGCCCACCTCCGACTCGTCGGTGAGGTCGGCGACGAAACCGGTGACACCCAGCTCGCCCGCGCGGTCGTGGATGCGCCGGGTGGTGGATACGATCGCCACCCGGGCGCCCAGGTCGGACAGCCGGCGCGCGGTCGCGTACCCGATGCCGTCCGGACTGCCCGCGCCGGTCACCAGCGCGACCCGGCCGTCCAGGCGCATGGTGGCCGGTTCCGGCAGCGGCGCCGGCCGTTCGGAGTCGGCGGCGCCCACCGGTTCGCCGCCGCGCGGGCGCCGCACCGACCCCGGCCGGCTCATGTCCCGTCGCGACCGACCCCCACGCGCGTCAAGTGCCATGCCGAGGATCCTGCCCGGTGCCGACCGCACGGGCAACGCGCTGGCCGGAAAGGGGACGTACGTGTCGCGCACGAGATGGCTACCCTGAGCGCGACCACGTACCTGGAGATGATCAGATGACCTATCCCCCACCGTCCGGTGGCTGGCAGGACCCCTTCGCGGCCGGGCCGCAGTCGAGCCCACCGGCCGACCCGATGCAGCCGGCCGCCGGCAGTCCCATCCCGGCCCAGCCCACATCGGCGGACCCGTACGCGTCCGCCGACCCGTACGCCGGCATGAAGTCCGCCGACCCGTACGCGGCGGCCGGTTACCCGCCGGGCGCCTATCCGCAGCAGGGCGCGTACCCGCCTCCGGCTGGTTATCCCGGATACGGGTATCCCGCCGCACCGAAGCAGAACGGCCTGGCCATCGCCGCGATGATCGTTTCGATCATCGGCGCGCTCGGCCTCTGCGCTTACGGCCTCGGCGGCTACGTCGGCGTGGTGGGCGCGATCCTCGGCCACGTGTCCCGTAAGCAGATCAGGGAACGCGGCGAGGGCGGCGAGGGCTTCGCCACCGCAGGCGTCATCGTCGGCTGGATCTCCACCGTTGTGGCCGTGCTGGCCACCGCCGCCATCGTGATCTTCATCGTGTGGGCGGCCAACCAGGACTCGTCCGGCTACGACAGCACCACCTACTGAACCCAGTGGGCCGCCCCGCGAACTCGGGGCGGCCCGGGCCGGTCACTGCGAGGGCGGCGTGAACGAGGAGGTACGGGACATGCCGGCGGCCCGGCCCTTCGCGGCGATCACGAGCGCCATCTTGCGGGACGCCTCGTCGATCATCTCGTCGCCGAGCATCACCGCGCCGAGCTTCCCGCCCGCCTCAGAGGTGTAGTAGTCGTACGCGTCGAGAATCAGCTCGGCGTGGTCGTAGTCGGCCTGCGCCGGCGAGTAGACCTCGTTCGCGGCGTCGATCTGGCCGGGGTGCAGCACCCACTTGCCGTCGAAGCCCAGCGCCGCCGAGCGCTTCGCCACCTCGCGGAACCCGTCCACGTCCCGGATCTGCAGGAACGGGCCGTCGATGGCCTGCTTGTCGTGCATCCGCGCGGCCATCAGGATGCGCATCAGGATGTAGTGGTACGGGTCGCCCGGGTAGTCCGGGATCAGCGCGCCGACCACTAGCGACTTCATGTTGATCGAGGCCATGAAGTCGGCCGGGCCGAAGATGATCGTCTCGACCCGGGGCGAGGCGCCCGCGATGGCGTCCACGTTCACCAGCCCGGCCGCGTTCTCGATCTGCGCCTCGATGCCGATCCGACCGACCTCCAGGCCGAGCGTCTTCTCGATCTGGGTGAGCAGCAGGTCCAGCCAGTGCACCTGCTCGGCGTTCTGCACCTTCGGCAGCATGATGCAGTCCAGGTTCGCCCCGGCGCCCTCGACCACCTCGATGACGTCCCGGTAGGTCCACGGCGTGGTCAGGTCGTTCACCCGGACCACGCGGGTCTTGCCGGCCCAGTCGCCCTCGTTCAGCGTCGCCACGATGTTCTTGCGCGCGTCCGGCTTGGCAAGTGGCGCGACCGCGTCCTCCAGGTCCAGGAAGACCTGGTCGGCGGGGAGGCCCTGGGCCTTGCCGAGCATTTTGACGCTGGAGCCGGGTACCGCCAGGCACGATCGGCGGGGACGACCGACAGCGGTCATGGATGCGCTCCTTCCAGCGTCCGGCGCGGGTGCCGGCGCAGCGGTGGATTTCGAGAACTTAACGATCCCAAAGGCCGTGGTGACGCCACGGTAACCTCGTCCCGTGACCGGGGTGAATGGACCTGTGGAAGATCTCACTGAGCGTCGGATCGTCGTGCTGACCGGCGCCAGCTCCGGCATCGGCCTGGCCGCCGCGGAGGAGCTGGCGCGCCGCGGTGACCAGGTGGTGCTGGTCGGCCGCGACCCGGCCCGGCTGCGCGCGGCGGGCGAGCGGATCCGCGAGTGCTGCGGCGAGCAGCCGGAGCTGTTCCGCGCCGACTTCGCGGTGCTCGACGACGTACGCGGGCTCGCCGAACGGCTCCGCGAGCGGTACGACCGGATCGACGTACTCGCCAACAACGCGGGCGCGATCGTGCTGGAACCGATCACCACCGTCGACGGTTTCGAGCTGAGCATGCAGGCCAACCACCTCGCCCCGTTCCTGCTCAGCAACCTGCTGGCCGACCGGATCCGGCGGATGGTGGTCACCGCCTCGGACGCCCACCGCAGCGGCGTGCTCGACCCGGACGACCTCAACGCCGCGCTGCGCTCGTACCGGCCGTTCCGCGCGTACGGCACCAGCAAGCAGGCGAACATCCTGTTCACCGCCGAGGCGGCGCGGCGCTGGCCGGAGGTGCCGGCGCACGCGTTCCACCCCGGCGTGGTGCGCACCCGCTTCGGCAACGAGAGCCGGATCGTGGCGCTCGGCATGCGGCTGCTGCCGTTCCGCAGCCCGGAGAAGGGCGCGGAGACGCTGGTCTGGCTCGCCTGTCAGGACCCGTCCCGGTTGACCGACGGCGGCTACTACGCCGACCGCAAGCCGCACCGGCCCCGCCCCAAGGCGGCCGACCCGGCGCTGGCCGCCCGGCTCTGGACGGCCAGCGCTAAGGCGGTCGGCATCGACGCCTGAGGGTCACCGCGATCGCCGGGCCGCTGGGACACTCGACGCCATGACGACGGGGAACGAGGTCGTGCTGGTCGCGCTGGTCGACCTGAGCGCCGACGCGGACGCCGGGCGGCGGTACGAGGACGCGGTGCTCGCGCTGCTCGGCCGGCACGGCGGCGAGTTGCAACGGCGGCTGCGGACCGGCGACGGGCAGACCGAGGTGCACGTGATCCGGTTCGCCGCCCGCGCCGGGCTGGACGCGTTCCTCGCCGACCCGGAGCGCGCCGCGCTGCGGGAAGGGCTGGGTGACGCCGCCCCGACCACCCGGGTGCTGGAGGTCCACGACGTCTGAGGTCACGACACGTGCACCGGGACGCTCGTGACCACCACGCCCGGCAGCGCGCGCAACGCGGCCCGCAGCCGCTGCTCGGCGCGGCTGTGCAGCAGCCGGTACCGCCGCCGGCGCAGCACCACCTCCGGCACGATCACGGTGAGCGTCAGGTCCGGGCTCGCGGCGTGCAGCGCCTCCAGGTAGTGCGCCAGCGGCCCGATCACCGACCGGTACGGCGACACGATCGTCTCCAGCCGCAGGTGGTCGCCCCAGGCCCGCCACTGGTCCCGGAACCGGTCCGCCTCGGCCTCCTCGGGAGCGAGGTGCACGGCGAGCGTCGGCCGGCCGAGTGACGTCGCGTACGCCAGCGCACGCAGCGACGCCCGGTTCAGCCGCGCCACCGGCACGACCACCAGGTGGCGTACCTGTTGGGGCAGTTCGTCGCCCTCGGCGGGCGGCGGCGGGTGCGCGGGTGGCGGCGGGTGCAGCGCCAGCGCGCGGTGCAGCCGGTCGTAGTGGCTGTGGATCCGGCGGAACAGCAGCACCAGCAGCGGTACGGCGAGCACCACCACCCAGGCGCCCTCGGTGAACTTGGCGACCGCCGCGGTCAGCAGCACCAGCCCGGACAGCGCCGCACCGACCGCGTTGACGGCGAGCCGGCGACGCCATCCCGGCCCCCGGCGGCGCCGCCAGTGCACCACCATCCCGGTCTGGGACAGCGTGAAGGCGAGGAACACACCCACCGCGTAGAGCGGGATCAGCCGCTCGGTGTGTCCGCCGAACGCCACGAACACCACCGCGGCGGTCAGCGCCAGCGCCACCAGCCCGTTGCTGAACGCCAGCCGGTCGCCCATGTGCAGGAACCGGCGCGGCGCGTGCCCGTCCCGGGCCATGAAGAACAGCAGCCGGGGGAAGCCGTTGAACGCCGTGTTCGCGGCCAGCAGCAGGATCAGCGCGGTGGTGGCCTGCAGGATCGCGTACCAGGGCCCGCTCGGGAACGTCACCCGGCCGAGCTGGGACAGCAGCGTCTCGTCCGCCCGGGGCACCAGACCGTCGAGGTGGATCAGCCCGACCAGGCCGGTGAACAGCGCCACCAGCATGGCGACCATCCAGCCGAGCGTGGTGCGGGCGTTGCGCCACTCGGTCGGGCGGAACGCGGGCACCGCGTTCGAGACCGCCTCGATGCCGGTCATCGACACCGCGCCGGAGGAGAACGCCCGCAGCACCAGCAGCAGGCCCAGGCCCTCGGCGGCGGGCACCGAGGGCGGCGGCACGGGCGCGAAACCCCGCGCCGCGGCCTTCGCGTACCCGACGACCAGCACCGCGACCAGCACCACCACGAAGGCGTACGTGGGCAGCACGAAGATGTTCCCGGCGGTGCGTACGCCGCGCAGGTTTCCGGCGAGCAGCACGACGATCACCAGCACCCCGAGCGGCACCGCCCACGCGCTGAGCCCGGGCAGCGCCGAGGTGACCGCGTGCACCCCGGCCGCCACCGACACGGACACGGTCAGCACGTAGTCGAGCATCAGCCCGGCCGCGGCGGCGAGTCCCGGCGTACGCCCGAGGTTGTCCCCCGCGACGATGTAGGAGCCGGCGCCGTGCGGGTAGGCCGGGATGGTCTGCCGGTAGGAGAGGCCGACCGCGACCATCAACACCACCAGCACGGCGGCGAGCGGCAGGGCCAGCCCGAGCGCGGCGCTCCCGGCCAGCACCAGCACCACGAGCATCGCCTCCGGCCCGTACGCCACGGAACTGAGCAGGTCCGAGGAGAGCACCGGCAGCGCGACCAGCTTGCGCATCCGCTCGTACAGCATCGACGCGCTGGACAGCGGCGGCCCGACCAGCGCCCGGCGCAGCCGGGTGGCGGCCCGGCCGGCCCGGCCGGCGGGCAGGTCTGCCGCACCGGTGGCGACCAGTTCGTCCGGCTGCGCCACTGTGAACATGTCGATCGGCGCCAGCCGCCCGAACCGGGTGGGCGCCGGTTGGTGGTCGCGCCGCCCGAGCGTCGGGTCGACCGGCAGGTCGTCGGCGCGGCGCGGGCCGCGCCAGCGCTCACCGATCCGGCCGAGCGCGGCCCGTTCCTCGTCGCCGAGCGGCGGGAACTCGGCCGAGGGCGTGACGACGGTGCCCGCCTCCGCCGCTTCGTCCCGGTCCGACCCCACCCTGAGCACTTTCGTGCAAACCGGACGGCCCGGTGGCCGGAACGGCGCGACTTCGCCCCGACCGGCGCGGCGGCCCGCTCGTGCTCGACGGCCGCGCTCACACGCGAGGGCCGCGCTCACACGCGAGGGCCGCGCCGTTCAGTCGCCGAGCGGCGTCGGGTCGGCCGGTGCCGCGACCGGCGCGGCGCGACGACCGGCGCGTGCCCCGCCGAGCACCACCACTGCCACGCCGGCCAGCAGCAGCGCCAGGCCCGGCAGCGCCAACGGCCGGGGCAACTGCCCCAGCCACACCCAGCCGATCAGCGCCGCGCCCGGCGCCTCCAGCAGGATCAGCACGCTGACGGTGGTCGCGGAGACCCGGTGCAGCGCGTAGTTGAACATCGAGTGGCCGAGCAGCTGGGCGCCCGCCACCAGGCCGAGGATCGCCAGCCAGGTCGCGCCTTCGAAGCCGTGCAGGCGTACGCCGCCGACCAGGCACACCACGAGCAGGATCGCCGCGCAGACGCCGTAGCAGACGGTGGTGTAGGTGGTGGTGCTGATGCTGGCCCGGGCCCGCTCGCCGAACGCGGTGTAGACGGCCGCGAACAGGCCACCGACCACCGCGAGGAGGTCACCGGCGAACGCGCGGCCGGAGACGCCGAAGTCGGCGCCGGTGGCGAGCACCGCGCCGGCCACCGCCACCGCGATGCCGGCCCACACCGCCGCCGGCAGCCGCCGTCCCTGCCCGCGGGCGATCAGCCCCTGCCACACCGGCTGCGTCGCGCCCAGCGCGGTCGCGGCCGCCACCGAGGTGAGCTGCGCGCTCGGCATCCAGGTCGCGAAGTGGGCGGCCAGGGCGACACCGGAGAGTACGCAGTAGAGCCCCTCGCGCCGGCCGGGCCCGACGGTCAGCGCGCGGAGTTCGGCGCGCCGCCTGGTCAACGCGACCGGGCCGAGGACCGCCACCGACAACGCGGTACGCCAGAACGCCACCGCCAGCGCCGACGCGGCGGCGAACGCCACGAGCGGCGCCGAGGACGAGACCGAGGCGACGGCCAGGGCGAGCGCGCCCACCGTCAACGCGTCGAGCGGCGGGCGATGCGAAACGGTCGGCACGAACGGTAATCCTCACACGGGCACCCGATCGACACGGAAAGTCAGCACTCCGTTACGATCATGCGCGTCCCGGCGATCCTCCCCTCGACGTCCGGAGGCGTTCCCTCATGCCCAGGTTCCAGGCGGTGCTGTTCGACTTCTTCGGCACCCTCACCCACTGTGTGCGGCGCGGCGCCGCCCACCGCGCCACCGCCGACATGCTCGGCTGTTCCGCCGAGGCGCTGGTGGAGGTGCTGAACAGCAGCTTCTACGAACGGGCGAGCGGCACCTTCGGCAACGCCGAGTCGACGATGCGCTGGGTGTGCGCCCGGCTCGGCGTCCACCCGTCCGACGCGGCGGTACGCGCCGCCGTCGCCACCCGGCACCGGGCCGTACGCGCCGACATCCGCCTACGTGCCGAGGCGGTGCCGGTGATGGCCGCGTTGCGCCACCGGGGCGTGCGCACCGGGCTGGTCAGCGACTGCACGCACGAACTACCCGCGTTCCTGCCGCAGCTCGCCGTCGCGCCGCTGCTCGACGCCCATGTCTTCTCGATACGCCTCGGCCGCTGCAAGCCGGACCCGGCGCTCTACCTGGCCGCGTGCTACCGGCTCGGCCAGGCACCGGCCGACTGCCTCTACGTCGGGGACGGCGACAGCCAGGAACTCACCGGCGCGGAGCGGGCGGGGCTGAGCGCGGTCCGGCTGGCCGCGCCGGATCTGGCCGACCACATGGTCCTCAACGCCGACCACGGCTTCGACGGGCCGTCGCTCACCTCGTTGACGGGCGTGCTCGACCTGCTCGACCCGGTCCCCGTGGCCTGACCCGGCCCGTCGGCGGGTTCGCAGTCAGCGGCGGCGGACGCGGTGCAGGCGGAACGGCTTGCGGACGGCCCGTACCACGGGGGCCGGCCGGGGCTGCTCGCTCAGCGAGCCGTCCGGCAGGTCGGCGCCGGTCACGGCGGCGTCGCCGGGCGCGAGCCGGTTGAGCGCGCACCCCTGCGCCGCCCACCGCTCCACCAGCTCGCCCGCGGAGCCGGAGGCGTTGAGCCGCTTCGCCGCTACCAGCGGCGCGACGGTGTCCCACTCCTCGGTGCCCGGTCGCAGCCGGGTCACCCGCGCCGGCCAGGTGACGATCCGCCCGCCGTGGTCGCCGCGCAGCGTCACGTCGGCCGTGTCGCTGTCGGCCAGCCCGGGTGCGGTCTGCTCGCCGGGGCCGGTGACCACGAGCAGGGTGCCCTCCAGCGGCAGGCACCACAGCGCGTACGCCGGACCGCCGCCGGTGCTGACCCAGCACACGGCGGCCTTCTTCACCGCCTCGTCCACCAGGGGCGGCGTCACCCGCTCGTCCACCTCGTCACTCACCCCGCCATCCTCCCCCATCCCCACCCCGGCCCGCCCCACCCCGCGCCAGGCCGTCGAGGGCCGGCCGGGTCAGCCGATGAACGGGGGGACGGTGATCTCGCCCCGGGCCACCGGCATGACCTGGCCGGACACGGTCGCGCCCACCGCCAGGCCGCCGGACGCGGTCACCGTGCAGTCGAGCGTCGACGGCCGGTTGATCTCGATGCCCTGCCGGACCGTGTACGTGGAGCGTCCGTCACCGGGGAGCAGGCCGCTGGCGACCAGCCACACGCCCAGTCCCAGGGCGGCCGAGCCGGTCGCCGGGTCCTCCGGTACGCCGAGTCCCGGCACGAAGACCCGGGCGTGCGCGGTTTGCGAACCGGGCTCCCAGGAGAAGAGGCTGACGTGCTCCACTCCGTACCGCTGCGCCGCCGTCGTGTTCAACCGTGCCCGGGCCACCGCGTCCGGGCGTACCGGAAGATAGGGGAATTCGAGGCCGCACCCGGCGACCCGCGGTGGCGGGCCGACGTGGTCGGGGCCGGTGAGGCCGACCATCTCCAGCAGCGGCTCCGGGTCGAGTTCCGGGCCGAGCGTGGGCGTGCCGCCGGTGAGCGTCGCGCCGGTGGCGGTCACCTCGATCGGCAGGACGCCGGCGCCGCACTCCTGGGTGACCCGGCCCGCGCCGAAGACGCCGCGCCGGCTCGCGGTCACCGCGGCGCCGACGCTCGGGTGCCCGGCGAAGGGCAGCTCGTCGGCCGGGGTGAAGATCCGGGCCCGGTAGGTGGCGCCCACCTGGGTCGGCGGCAGCACGAAGACCGTCTCGGACAGGTTGAACTCCAGCGCGAGCGCCTGCATCTGCTCGGTGGCCAGCCCTTCCGCGCCGAACACCACGGCCAGCGGGTTGCCGGCGAACGGGCGGTCGGTGAAGACGTCCACGATCTCGTAGCCCAAGGTCGACATGTTGTTAGAGAGTAGGCCCTTAGGCTGGTGGCTGTGAGCACGCCGAACCGGGTCTACCTCGCTCGACTCGCCGGAGTCGCCGTTTTCGACCCGAACGGCGATCAGGTCGGCCGCGTCCGGGACGCGGTGGCCCGGATGCGCGCGACCCAGCGGCCGCCGGAGGTGGTCGGCCTGGTCGCCGAGATGCCGATGCGGCGGCGCATCTTCCTGTCCATCAACCGGATCACCTCCATCGATCCGGACGCGGTGGTGCTCGGCAGCGGCACGCTCAACCTGCGCCGCTTCGAGAAGCGCCCGAACGAGCTGCTGGTGCTCCAGGAGCTGCTCGACCGCCGCGTGCAGATCGAGGGCGGGCAGGCCGGCTCCGTGGTCGACGTGGCGATGGAGTGCAGCCGCGGCGGCGAGTGGACGCTGGGCCGGGTCGCCGTCCGCGAGCACACCGGCCGGCTCACCCGGCGCGGCCACCTCCACCAGGTGGACTGGGACCGGGTGCAGGGCCTCGGCGCGGTCGGCGACAACAGGGGTACGGCGAACCTGCTCGCCGTCCTCGAGGACATGCGCCCGGCCGACCTCGCAAACGCCCTCCAGGACCTGCCCGACGCCCGGCGCAACGAGGTGGCCGCCGCCCTCGACGACGAACGCCTGGCCGACGTGCTCGGCGAGTTGCCCGAGCACGACCAGGTGGAGATCCTGGCCGCGCTGGACCGCCAGCGGGCCGCCGACGTGCTGGAGGAGATGGAGCCGGACGACGCCGCCGACCTGCTCAACGAGCTGCCCCCGCCGGAGCAGGACGTGCTGCTCGACCTGATGGAGCCGGACGAGGCCGACCCGGTACGCCAGTTGCTGCGCTACGCCTCCGGCACCGCCGGCAGCGTGATGACCTCGGAGCCGGTGATCCTGCCGCCGGACGCCACGGTGGCCGAGGCGCTGGCCCGGATCCGGGAACCGCAGCTCTCGCCCGCGGTGGCCGCCCAGGTCTTCGTGACCCGTGCCCCACTGACCACGCCCACCGGCCGCTACCTGGGTATGGTGCACTTCCAGCGGTTGCTCCGGGAACCTCCGGCCGATCTGCTCGGCGGCATCGTGGTCAACGACATCGACCCGTTGCGCACGTCGACGCCGCTGCCCGAGATCACCCGCCGGATGGCGACGTACGACATGGTCAGCATGCCGGTGGTGGACCGGAACAACCGCCTGGTCGGCGCGGTGACAGTGGACGACGTGCTCGACCACTCCCTGCCGCGGGACTGGCGGGACCGGGACGCGGCATCCCCCTCGTCCGCCACCCACGACGGCATCCTGGACGGCGACGATGAGTGATCAGCGACGGGGCGAGCGGCTGGACCAGCCACGCACCCCGCGGAGCCTGCGCCTGCGCCGGGTCGACGCGGAGACGTTCGGCCGCTGGGCCGAGGGCATCGCCCGGGGCATGGGTACGGCGAACTTCCTCGTCTACATGACGCTGATCCTGGTGGCCTGGTTCCTGTGGAACACGCTGGCGCCGGCGAATCTGCGCTTCGACCCGTACACCTTCACGTTCTTGACCTTGGTCCTGTCGTTGCAGGCGTCGTACGCGGCGCCGCTGATCCTGCTCGCGCAGAACCGGCAGGCGGACCGGGACCGGATCGCGCTGGACGAGGACCGGCGGCGGGCCACGCTCCAGAAGGCCGACACGGAGTACCTGGCGCGGGAGATCGCCGCGCTGCGGATCGCGATGGGCGACGTGGCGACCCGGGACTTCCTGCGCTCGGAGCTGACCCGGCTGGGTGAGGAGCTGGACGAGGCGGCCGAGCGGCGGCGCAAGCTGGAGCGGCGGCAGCAGGAGCGCGAGGGCCGCCGGACGGGCGGCGGAGAGCGGCTGGACGAGCCCCGGGACGAGCTGGACGGCGACTACGTGCGGGACGGCCGCTACGAGGGCTGACCCCGGCCATCGAATCGCTCACACCGCCCCCGCCAGCGGCGGTGGCCGATGACCCGCGACGTAGCATTGCGGGCATGTCAGCACCCGTCAGCACCGTCTCCGACGCGATCCAGGCCGCCCTGGCCACCGTCAACGACCCGGAGATCCGCCGGCCGATCACCGAACTCGGCATGGTCCAGTCCGCCGAGCGCGGCGAGGACGGCGTGGTCCGGGTGGAGCTGCTGCTCACCGTGGCCGGCTGCCCGCTGAAGGACAAGCTGCGCAGTGACATCACCGCCGCCGTGGGCGCGGTACCCGGCGTGAGCGGTGTCGAGATCGTCTTCGGTGTGATGAGCCCGGAGCAGCGCCAGGAGCTGCAGTCGAAGCTGCGCGGTGGCGGCGCCACCGCCGAGCCGGTGATCCCGTTCGCCCAGCCGGGCTCGCGGACCCGGGTCTACGCGGTCGCCAGCGGCAAGGGCGGCGTCGGCAAGTCCAGCGTCACCGTCAACCTGGCCGCCGCGCTCGCGTCCCGTGGTCTGTCGGTGGGTGTGGTGGACGCGGACATCTACGGCCACTCGGTGCCCCGGATGCTCGGCGCCGACGGCGCGCCGACCCGCGTCGAGGACATGATCATGCCGCCGCAGTCGCACGGCGTGAAGGTCATCTCGATCGGCATGTTCACCCCCGGCAACGCCGCCGTGGTCTGGCGCGGGCCGATGCTGCACCGGGCGCTTCAGCAGTTCCTCGCCGACGTCTACTGGGGTGACCTGGACGTCCTCCTGCTCGACCTGCCGCCGGGCACCGGCGACATCGCGATCTCGGTGGCCCAGTTGCTGCCGAACGCGGAGATCCTGGTCGTCACCACGCCGCAGGCGGCCGCCGCCGAGGTGGCCGAGCGGGCCGGCGCGATCTCGCTGCAGACCCACCAGCGGGTCGTCGGCGTGATCGAGAACATGTCCTGGCTGGAGATGCCGGACGGCTCCCGGATGGAGGTCTTCGGGGCCGGCGGCGGCGCGGCGGTGGCCGAGTCGCTGACCCGTACGATCGGCGCGCAGGTGCCGGTGCTGGGGCAGATCCCGCTGGACACCCGGGTACGCGAGGGCGGCGACGCCGGTCAGCCGATCGTGCTGGCGCAGCCGGACGCCCCGGCCGCGAAGGCACTGTTCCAGGTCGCCGACCGCCTCGCGGTCCGCCGCGAGTCCCTCCTCGGCAAGCCCCTGGGCCTCAAGCCGGCAGGCCGCTGACCCTCACCCGCTCCCGCCGCTCCCCACCGCCCCTTCCCGCCGCACCGCGCGCAGGAGGGGGCGGTTCCTTTCCAGGCGTCGGCGCAGGAGAGGGCGTGCCGTCAGGTGGCGTCGTCGTAGGACGGGCGGGGGGCCGGCGGCGTGGGGGTGGGGGTGCTCGTCGCGACGCTCGGGGTACGCAGATCGGCGGCCTTGGCCACGTCCTTCAGCTCGTCGTGCACGCCTGTGACGTCCGAGCGCAGGTTGTCGTACATGCTCTGGAGCGGCTTGCGGATCGCCTGCTCGTCGTCCTCGCTCAGCAGGTGCTTGCGGATGAACGCCTTGGGGTGCAGATCCTCCAGCTGGATGTCTGTGCCCAGCTCGCGACTCAGGTCGCCGGTCGCGTTGCGCGCCATGTTGCGCAGGTTGCGGACCATCCGGAGGCCGTCGCTGATCACGTTCGGCAGCCGATCGCCGAAGATCAACAGCGCCAGGAGCAGCAGGACGCCGATCTCCCACCAGTTCAGGTTCTCGAACACCGCGGCCTCCTCGTCCGTGTCAGGGCAAGACTACGCACGTCAGGTGACCGTCGGGGAGGGGGTGACGGGTCCTCACTTCGCATCCGCGGCGAGCGTCACCGACGCGTTCTGCCGCGACGACCCGCGCCGGTACTCGACCGTCACCACCGAGCCGGGCGCGTACTTGCGCACCAGGGCCACCAGGTCGGTCGGATCGGTCATCGGACGGCCGTCCAGCCGCAGCACCACGTCCCCGGTACGCAGTCCGGCCGCCGCCGCCGGGCCGGCCGGCTCGACCGCGTTGAGGCGTACCCCGCCGCCGGTGGCGCCGGTGCCGCCCACCTGGGCGCCGATCACCGTACGCCGGGCCTTGCCGGTGCCGATGATGTCCTCGGTGATCCGCTTCGCCTGGTTGATCGGGATGGCGAACGCGAGGCCGATGTTGCCGGCCTCCTGCCCGTCGGCCACCAGCGACTTGATCGTCGAGTTCACTCCGACCACCCGCCCGGCGCCGTCCACCAGCGGGCCGCCCGAGTTGCCGTGGTTGACGGCGGCGTCGGTCTGGATCGCCGCGTAGTAGCGGGTCGGCCCGCCCGGCTCGCCGGCCTGCATGGTCCGGTCCAGCGCGCTCACGATGCCGGCGGTGACCGTGTTGGCGAGCGACAACGGCGACCCGATGGCGAGCACCGGGTCACCGACGGCGAGCGCGTCGGAGTCGCCGAACTGCACCGGGGTCAGTCCGCTGCGCGAGACCTTGATCACGGCGAGGTCCGACTCCGGGTCCTGCCCCACCACGGTGCCGGCGGCGGTGCTGCCGTCGTTGAACACGACAGTGGCCTTGCCGGGGCCGTCGGCGACCACGTGGTCGTTGGTGACGATGTGGCCCTCGCCGGTCACCACGAAGCCGGAGCCCTCGCTGGTGCCGCCGAGGCCGACCACCCGGATCGTGACCACGCTGGGCAGGACCCGCTCGGCCACCCCGGCCAGCGACTCGGGCTTGCGCTGGGCCAGCGCCGGGGCCTGACCGGTCTGCGCGCCGATCGTCGGCACGTCACCGCCGCGCAGGAAGGCGTACGTCAGGGCACTGCCCAGGGAACCGGCCAGCAACGCCGTGACCAGGGAGATCAGCACCACCTGGCGCAGCCCCGGCCGGGTCGGCAGGTCCGGGTCGGTGACCGGCTCCGGCTCCCCCGCCCCCGGTGCCGGCGCCGCCGGGACCACCACGGCAGCGGGCGCGTACGGGTCGCGCCACGGGTCGGCCAGAGCGTCGGACCACCACGGCGACGTCGCCTGACCGGGGGCGTCCTGCGGCGGTCGTCCGGACGCCGGCCCACCCGGTGCCGGCGATCCGCCGGGCCGCCGCCAGTCCCAGCCGTCGGTCACGTCGGTGCCTCCCACTTAGTCCCGCTGGCCCCGCGCCGGCGGCCGGCGGAGCCGGACGACAGTGACGCGCGGGACACATCCAGGATTACACGGATGGCGCGAACGGGGTCAGGGGTTGCCCTCCGTGAGCACTCGACGGCGGACTCGCGGCTGCGCCGGTACCGGCCCGCCTCTACGCTCACAGTGCATACCGCCCCTCGCACCAGTCCGCCCCTCGGAGGTGTCCCATCGCCACGGTCGCCGGTCACGGCAGTTCGACGGCCCAGGCGCTCCACTTCGCCGAGTCTTTCGTCACCGAGGATCTCGTGCTGCGCACGGCCCGCGCCCTCGCCCACGAGGTGGGGGTGGAGGCGGTCACGCCCGGGTCGGGTGCCGCGCTGCGGCTGCTCGCCGCCGCAGGCAACGCCCGGGCGGTGGTGGAGATCGGCACCGGCACCGGGGTGAGCGGCGTGTGGCTGCTGCGCGGCATGCGCCCCGACGGTGTGCTCACCACGATCGACGTCGAGGTCGAATACCAGCGCATCGCCCGGCGGCTGTTCCAGGAGGCGGGCTTTCCGTCGGGGCGTACCCGGATCATCACCGGCCGGGCCCTCGACGTGCTGCCGAGGCTCGCGGACGGCGCCTACGACCTGGTCTTCGTGGACGCGGTGTCGACCGGCTTCGCCGCGTACGTGGACGCGGCGCTTCGGCTGCTGCGCCCCGGCGGCGTGCTCGCGCTCAACGGCGCGCTGGCGGCCGGCCGGATCGGTGACCCGGCCGCGCGGGACGTCGAGACGGTCACCGTGCGGGAGACGATCAAGGCGATCCGCGAGTCGGAGCACTGGGTGCCCGCGCTGCTGCCGGTCGGCCACGGCCTGCTGGCCGCCGTGAAGGCCTGAGGTCAGCCCAGCGTGCCGCTGCACGCCTGAGATCAGCCCAGCGTCGCCAGCCAGCGCAGCAGCCCGCGCACACCCCAGCCGGTCGCGCCCTTGACCAGCTCGCCGTGGGTGTCGTCGGACCACGACGGTGCGGACATGTCCAGGTGTGCCCACCGGCCCCGCAGGTCGCCGGTGAACTCCCGCAGGAACAGCGCGGCGACCACCGAGCCGGCGCCCTGCGCCGGGGAGCTGTGCAGGTCGGCGATCTCGCTGGCCAGGTATTCGACGTAGTCGTCGGCGAGCGGCATCCGCCAGGCCCGCTCGCCGGCCGCGGTGATCGCGTCGAGCAGGCCGGTCGCGAGCGTGTCGTTCTCGCTGTAGAGCGCGGCGTGCCGTTTGCCCAGGGCGACGGCGTTCGCGCCGGTGAGCGTCGCCAGGTCGATCAGCAGGTCGGGCTTCAGCTCGCGGGCCGCGTACGCCAGCGCGTCGGCGAGCACGAGCCGGCCCTCGGCGTCGGAGTTGGTGCTCTCGCTCGTCAGCCCGCCGTAGTGCCGGATCACGTCGCCGGGGCGGAACGCCGAGCCGCTGACCATGTTCTCGGCGAGCGGCGCGAGCGTGGTGACGCGTACCGGCAGGCGCAGTTCGGCGGCGCCGAGCGTCGCGGCGATCACCGCGGCGGCACCGCCCATGTCCTTGCGCATCAGCTTCATGGCCGGCACCGGCTTGATCGAGATGCCGCCGGTGTCGAACGTGATGCCCTTGCCGACGAGCACCACGTGGGTGCGCGCGCCCTCCGGCCGCCAGTCCAGCTCCACCAGGCGGGGGCCGGTCGCGGAGCCGCCGCCGACGGCCAGCAGACCGCCGAAGCCCTCGGCCGTCAGCTCCTCCGGGCCGCGTACCCGCAGGTGCAGGTCGGGGTGCCCGGACGCGGCCTGCGCCACCTGCGCGGCGAACCACTCCGGGTTCTTGGTGGACGAGGGCATGTTGGTCAGGTCCCGGGCGAGCCGGGTCGCCTCGGCGGTGGCCCGGGCGGCGTCGAGCGTGCCGGCGAGAGCGTCCGGGTCGTCGACGAGCACCGCCACCTCGGCCAGGGCGGACCGCTTGCCGGCCTCGGTGAGGCGGAAGCGGTACGAACCGAGCAGCAGCCCCTCGGCGAGGCCACGCAGCGCCGCCGTCGCCTCGGCGGGAAGCGCGATGGTGATCTGCGTCTCATCCTTCGCCGCGCGCGCCAGCGCCGCTCCGGCGGAGCGCCAGTCGTGCTCGCCGCCCTCGCCGACGCCCAGCAGCCACAGTCGCGCCGGGGTTCCACCGGGACGCAGGTGCTCGCGCACCTCACCGGTCGCGCCGGTGAGCCGGGTGGCCGGCAGCACGGCGGCAGCCTCGGCCCGGATTTCGTCGCCGGTCGGCACGGCGGTGGGGACCAGTTCGGCCGAGGAGCCCGTGGAAGCCGAGGAGTCCGGCGACGCCAGGAAGTCCGGTGAGTCCGGTCCTCCGGGACGGACGGGCAGGACGAGAGCGTCGGGCCCCGTGGGCCCACTCACCAGGCGAATGACCAGCACGCTGGACCGTACCTCCGAAATGGGTTGAACGGGCACATTTCCCGACTCGGCCGTCGAGGAAAGACCCTGAGCCACCGGGGATCCCGGTGGCTCAGGGTAGGACGAACCGCCCGCGCGGCGGACGCCGCGCGGGACACTCCTCGAATCAGCCCGCGGCCGCCTTCAGCGCGTCACCGAGCGCGGTGGCCTCGTCGGGAGTCATCTCGACGACGAGCCGGCCACCACCCTCCAGCGGGACTCGCATGACGATGCCCCGGCCCTCCTTGGTGACTTCCAGCGGACCGTCGCCCGTCCGCGGCTTCATCGCCGCCATGTTGTCTCCCCTCAGACCTACACCAGGGTCGGTGAGTTGCCCCACAGCCACTTCGCCATCGCCATCCGCAACCGTCGCGGAAGGCTCGACCAACGATTTTCCCTGATGAACACCGCCGGACCCAAACCGAAGCAGCATTGATGTAACAGCATCTAGCTTATCTTGGATAGGCCTGTCACAATGTGCGGTCATGCAGGCACGGTCGGCACTCTTCGACCTGTACGGCGACCACCTCCGGGCCCGGGGTGGCCGCGCACCGGTCGCCGCCCTGGTCAAGCTGCTCGCCCCGCTCGGGATCGCCCCTCCGGCGGTACGCACCGCGGTCTCCCGGATGGTCCGCCAGGGCTGGCTGGAACCACTCCGGCTCGCGTCCGGACCGGGATATTCGATCACCCCGAAGGCGGCCCGTCGACTCGACGAGGCGGCGTCCCGGATCTACCGGACCGGGCGGCACAGCTGGGACGGGCGGTTCGATCTCCTGGTGCTCACCGCGCCCTCCTCCCGCCGGGACCGGCAGCGGCTCGCCGCGAACCTCGCCTTCCTCGGCTACGGCACGCTCGACGACTGCACCTGGGTGGCCACCCGCCCGGGTGAGGACGTCGACCTGCTGCTCGACGAGGCGGGCGTGCGCTACGAGCGGTTCACCGCGGCGCACGCGGCCGGCACCCCCGGTGCGATGGGTGTGGTCCGCCGCGCCTGGGACCTGGCCGAGATCGGCCGGGCGTACGAGCGTTTCGTCGCCGAGCAGAAGCCACTGCTCTCCGGCGTCACGGTGCGCAGCAGCGACGAGGACGCGTACGCGGCCCGGTTCCGGCTCGTGCACGCATGGCGTACGTTCCTGTTCCGGGATCCGCAACTGCCCCCGGCGCTGCTGCCCGAGCGCTGGCCGGGCACCAGCGCGGCCAGTTTCTTCGACCGGCACGCGGCCCGGCTCCGTCCGGCCGCCGACCGGTACGTCGAGCAGTGCCTCGACGCCGGCAACCGCCTCGCCCGACAGAAGGGTCGTTAGAACGTGACCGAGCCGCTGCTCGTCGACCGCACCGACGCCGTCGTCACCCTGACGCTGAACCGCCCGACGGCGATGAACTCGCTCGACGTGGCGCTCAAGGAGGCGCTCCGGGACACGCTGGCCGAGCTGGAGACCGACCGGTCCTGCCGGGCGGTCGTGCTCGCGGGCGCGGGCGGCTCGTTCAGCGCCGGGCAGGACCTGCGCGAGCACGTGCGGACGCTGGAGACCTCGGACGCCGACCCGCTGGGCACGGTGCGGGCGCACTACAACCCGATCGCCGCCCGGCTGGCCAACCTGCCCAAGCCGGTGGTCGCCGCGGTGCGCGGGATGGCCGCCGGGGCGGGCGCCTCGCTGGCGTTCCTGGCCGACTTCCGCATCGGCGGCCCGAAGACCCGGTTCCTGATGGCGTTCGCCGGGGTGGGCCTCGCCGCTGACACCGGCGCCTCCTGGACGCTGCCCCGGCTGGTCGGTCACGCCAAGGCCGTCGAGCTGCTGATGCTCGCCGAGCCGGTCGGCGCCGAGGAGGCCTGCCGGCTGGGCCTGCTGACCAGGCTGGTGGACGACGACGAGCAGGTGCTCCCCACCGCGCAGGAACTGGCCGCCCGGCTCGCCGCCGGCCCGACCGTCGCGTACGGGGCGATCAAGCGCCAGCTCTCCATCGCCGACGCGGGCACGCTCGCCGACGCGCTGGCCGCCGAGGCGCAGGCCCAGGCTATCTGCGGCGCCACCGCCGACCACCGGGCCGCCACGAAGGCGTTCGTCGACAAGCAGAAGCCGGTCTTCGAGGGCCGCTGACCGCCCCGGTCAGTCGTCCTCTTCCGGATCCTGGTTGGCCTCGACGCCGAGCACGAACGCCTGCATGGCCAGCTCGTCGCCGTAGGGCGAGACGAACGCAGGCAGCTCCCGCGGGCCCAGCTCCTGCACGTAGGACCAGAAGATCCGTACCGCCTCGGCGCGCGACGCGGCCTCGATCGGCAGGTCCAGGCTGACCAGCCAGGTGCTGCGGGCGGGCGGCGGGCCGAGCCGGTCGGCCAGCGACCGCCAGCGGGCCGGGTCGAGCGCCACGACCGGGCCGTCCGGCGCCGGGCCGTCGACCGGCACCGGCTCGTCGAGCACCCGCCGGGTGTACGCGACCACGAGCGACCCCGCCACCGCGTCGGACTGCGGATCGTCCGGGTCCTCCCGGGTCTCGGACGACGCGAGCGCGACCCGGCCCAGGGCGACCAGGCGCAGCGGCTCGTCGACGAGCACTGCCACCCGGTCACCGGGCCGGGGGCGGACCGCCTCGGGCAGCCCGGTCAGATCCAGCGCGTCGTGGTGCACCAGCCGCTCGGCCTCGAAGCGCTCGGCGGGCAGCAGCACCGCCCAGGCTCCGGTCGTGGTCGCACCGTCTGTCGTCCCGCTCGTGCGCGGCTCGGTGTCGGTCATGCCCCAATCCCATCACGCCGGAGGTGGAGCGCTCCGTCACACCCCGGCCCGGTCACCGCTCACGTGGCAGTCCGCGAGGTGGTCGTCGACCATGCCGGTGGCCTGCATCAGGGCGTAGGCGGTCGTGGGGCCGACGAACCGGAAGCCCCGCTTCTTGAGCGCCTTGGCCATCGCCACCGACTCCGGGCTGGTGGCCGGCACCTCGGCGAAGGACCGGGGACGCGCGGCCCGGGGCGGCGGCGCGAAGGACCAGAGCAGCGCGGAGAGGCCCTCGGGCAGCTCCGACGCGGCCCGGGCGTTCGCGATCGCCGCCTCGATCTTGGCCCGGTTGCGGACGATCCCGGCGTCGGCCATCAGCCGGGTCACGTCGGCCTCGCCGTAGCGGGACACCGCGTCGATCCGGAAGCCGGCGAAGGCGTCCCGGAACGCCTGCCGCTTGCGCAGGATGGTCAGCCAGGACAGGCCGGACTGGAACGCCTCCAGCGTCAGCCGCTCGTAGAGCGCGTCGTCGCCGCGCAGCGGCCGGCCCCACTCCTCGTCGTGGTAGACGGCATAGTCGGGGGTGCTCGCTCCCCACGCGCAGCGCGGCAGCCCGTCGGCGCCGGTCACCAGGTCAGTCACGGTGTCCACGGTAGGCCGACCCACCGACAACCCCGGTCAGGGCAGGCGGCCCTGCTCGACCAGCCGGGCGAACTTCTTCAACGCCTGGGTGAGGCTGAACTTCGAGCCGGGCCAGAGGACCGGCCAGGCCACCCGGCCGGCCTTTCCGCCCGGCAGGTGGAACCACTCGTGCCAGACCACCTGCGTGCGGTCGCGGTCCATCGGGGTGCAGCGCAGCACGCCGGGGCCGCGCAGCAGCTTGCCGCAGTGCACCACGCCGACCTCGTACGGCGCGTCGACCCGGACCACACGCATCTCGTCGCGGAGCACGGCCGGACCGAGCGCGGTGACCGCCTCGACCAGGCTGCCCTCGCCGCCGTCGCCCTCGACCACCCGGACCCGGGTCAGCGGGATCCAGTCCGACTGCCGCTCCCACGCGGTGAGCGCGGCGAACACCCGGTCGGCCGGGGCCTCGACGATCACCGTGGCGGTGACCTCGGCGGCGCCGCGCCGGGACGCCTCGGTGAAGTCGTCGGCCGGCCGGTCGGCGCCGGTCACGCCGACTCCGAGCGGACCACCGAACCGCGCTCGCGGTCGTCGTCGGCCGGCCCGGCCGCGATCCCGTTCGCCGGGTCGACGGTGTCCTCGGTCGCCGCGGCGGCGGGGGCCTCCGCCACGCCCGCCTCGGCCGGCGCGCGCCCCGGCTGCCGGTCGCTGTCGGTCCGGGCCGGCTGCCGGTCGCTGTCGGTCCGGGCCGGCTGCCGGTCGCTGTCGGTCCGGGCCGGCTGCTCCGGCGCGGACAGGTCGATCACTGCCGGCTCCGGGGCGGACGGCTCGGACGCCTGCTCGGTCTCGGGGCGGGTCGCGGCGGCCTCCTCGCGCGCCCGGCGCAGCGCGTCGGCGTCCTCGGTACGCCCGTCCCGCAGGGCCGCGTTCTCCGCCTCCAGGACGCCGATCAGCTCGGTCTTGTAGCCGATGTCGTACGCCGCCCGGCGCAGCGCCGCGTCGACCTGGCTCATCCGGTAGCCGCGCAGTGCCGTGTCGAAGCGGACGTCGGACACGTCCGACTCGTCGAGCGGACGGCTGCCGGGCAGCGGCACGGCCCGTCCGTCCGGCTCGGCCGGCGTGAGGCCCGGATCCTTGCCGGAGACGAGCACCGTCACGCCGAACACCACAGCCGCGACGGTCAGCGCGACGACCAAGAGGAGCAGAACCTCACCCATGCACAGATCGTGGCATGCGGGCCGGGATCGGGCGAGCCCTCCACGACGTCCGGTCGGTAAATGCGTCCGGCGCACGGGACCGGCACGGGCGGCGCGGGCGGGACCGGATAGCGTCGGACCGGCCGGTGCGGTCCGGCGGCGAGGAGGCGGGCATGACCGGGGCGTTGCGGCTGGGCGGACGGACGTTCGGCCCCGGTGAGCTGGTGGTGATGGCCATCGTGAACCGCACGCCGGATTCGTTCTTCGACCGGGGCGCCACCTTCGCCCAGGACAGCGCGTTGCGCGCGGTGGAACGCGCGGTGAACGAGGGCGCCGAGATCATCGACATCGGCGGGGTGAAGGCCGGGCCGGGCGACGAGGTGGACGTGGCCGAGGAGATCCGGCGGACGGTGGACACCATCGCGGCGGTCCGGTCCGCCTTCCCCGACGTGGTGGTCTCCATCGACACCTGGCGTGCCGAGGTGGCCGTGGAAGCGGTCGCGGCCGGCGCGGACCTGCTCAACGACACCTGGTCGGGGGCGGACCCGGCGCTGGCCCGGGTCGCCGCGGCGACCGGCGCCGGGCTGGTCTGCTCGCACGCGGGCGGGCTCGCCCCGCGTACCCGGCCGCACCGGGCCGCCTTCGACGACGTGGTGGCCGACGTGCTCGGCACCGTCACCGGGCTGGCCGAACGCGCGGTCGAGCTGGGTGTGCGCCGGGACGGCATCCTGATCGACCCGGCGCACGACTTCGGCAAGAACACCCGGCACTCGCTGGAGATCACCCGGCGGCTGGCGGAGCTGACCGGCACCGGCTGGCCGCTGCTGGTGGCGCTGTCGAACAAGGACTTCATCGGCGAGACGCTCGACCTGCCGGTGCCCGAGCGCCTGGAGGGGACGCTCGCCGCCACAGCGGTCTCGGCCTGGCTGGGCGCCCGGGTGTTCCGCGCCCACCAGGTCCGCGAGACCCGACGGGTACTGGACATGGTGGCGTCGATCCGGGGCGACCGGCCGCCCGCGGCGACCCGGCGCGGGCTGGCCTAGCGGGCCGAGGCCCGAGCGGCCGGGCCGCCGGTCAGGTCCAGCGCAGGACGCCGCGCCGCCAGGCGTAGAGGATGCCGAGCGCGACGATCGCCACGAAGACGCCCATCTCCACGACTGTGGTGGCGCCGAAGCCGGGCCGGTCGAAGACCAGCGCCCAGGGGAACAGGAAGACCGCCTCGACCGCGAAGAGCACGTAGAGATACGCGTAGACGTAGTAACGGATCTGCATCTGGGCCCAGTCGCCGCCGACCGGGTCGAGACCGCACTCGTAGGTGGCCCGCTTGCCCCACGGCTCGGCCGGCCGACTCGGACGTAACACCCGGTTCGCGGAGAACGCCGTCACGAAGAAGAGCACGGCGGCGAGAAGCAGCAGACCGAGCGTGGCGTACGAGCCGAGATATCCGGTCACGACCGGAGCGTACCGGTCCCGTCCAGACGTCCCGGACACGTTACGAATTTGTTTCCTCGCAGGACTAGTGCTTGATGGCAAGTATCACCGAATAATGGGATCTCGTTGATCGTCCGGAGGACAGATGGCCCGCCCCCGCGTTGCGCCCGTTCGGCGGGTCGCGCTCCGCCGTACCCTCGCGCTGCTGGCGCCCGCGCTCGTCGCGGCGCTGGTGGCGGTGGCGCCGGCCGGGGCCGTCGCACACCCGGGGCCGGCCGCCGCACTCCGGGTGATCGAGCCGGTGGAGCCGGGCGGCGACCCCGGCGGCGAGCCGACCGAGCCCGCGCCCACCGGCGAGCCCACGACCACGGCGACGGCCCCGCCGCCCACCGAGCCGCCGCCGCCCCCGACCGAACCCCCGGCACCGGTCACCACCCCGCCGGCCCCGCCGCCCACGAGCGCGCCCGCCGAACCCGCGCCGACCACCGCCGCGCCGGCCACCACGGCACCGGCGCCCCCGCCGGTCGTGCCGCCGGTCAAGACCCCGCCGCCACCGCCGGCGCAGCCGGCCGGCGGGCCCCTGGGGGTACGCGTCAACACCGAGGACGTGGTCCTCACGCCGGCCTACTGGAACGCCGACGCCACGGTGGCCACGCTGCGGGTGACTGTGACGAACACCGGCGGGCGGGCGGAGCGGATCAGCCTGGGCTACACGCTGCCGCCCGGGCTGACCGACGCGGGCACCCCGGGCTGCGAGCCGGCCGGCGGCGGCAACCACAGCTGCGTCGGGTGGGACGCGGAGCCGGGCGCCCGGTTCAGCGCGACCATCCGGGTCCGGGTCGACGGCGACGCCTGGCGGACCATGCCGCTGGCCGGATCGGTCCAGGTCACCGCCGTCGCGCCCGGTGTGACGGGCGCGGCGTACGACGACGAGGGCTTCGCGGTGCTGTTCCCGCCCGGGCCGCCGGTCCCCGGCATCTCGCTGCGCGCGGACGAGGTGCTGTTCGACATCAGCGGCGCGCCCAGCACGCTCACCGTCCGGCTCGGCAACACCGGCAAGGTCGACGCCGCGGGCCGGATCGAGGTGCTCCTGCCCGAAGGGGTGACCGTGGCCGGCACCGAGAGCGGCTGCGCCCCGGCCTCCCCCGACCGGACCCGCTGCGAACTGGGCACGCTGGCGGCCGGGCGGACCGCGACCGTACGGCTGACGCTCGCCGCCTCGGCGGAGGCCCAGCGGCGGGCGCCCCTGTCCGGCGCGGTGATCGGCCGGCTGGATCCGCGTAGCGGGCGGGACCGGCAGGTGCAGATGAGCTTCCGGATCAGCGCGGCGGCGGCGGACACCGTCCCGCCCGGCGGGGCGCCGGCCCCGACCGGCTCGCAGGGCGTGCTCGTGGCCGCCGGCGAACGGGACAGCGACGGCACCTCGGTCCGGGGGACGGCCATCGCGTTGATCGCCGTGTCCGGTCTCCTGGTCGTTCTCGCGCTGACGCTGGCCACCCGTTCGCTGCGCCGCCGCAGCGACATCACGGTGCCGGAGCGCCCGATCACCGACCGGTGATCATGGATATGTGGTGATCTGGGTTACGGGCGCAGGTACTAAACGCTGCAAAGCAGGGCATACAGCGGCCCGATCCAGTCCCATACGTCGGACCTCGACCAAGGCAGCCCTAACGTGGCGACGTAGGCTCTGACGTGAGAATCGGAGCGGGCCGGGCCGGCGAGGGCGACGGCGCTCAGTTAAGCGAGGTGCGGGCGTGACCAAGCAGATCCGTCAGCTGGACCGGGTGGTCATCCGGTTCGCCGGTGACTCCGGCGACGGCATGCAGCTCACCGGCGACCGGTTCACCTCGGAGACGGCGCAACTGGGCAACGACATCTCGACGTTGCCCAACTTCCCCGCCGAGATCCGCGCTCCCGCCGGCACCCTGCCCGGCGTGTCGAGCTTCCAGGTGCACTTCGCCGACTACGACATCCTGACGCCGGGTGACGCGCCGAACGTGCTGGTGGCGATGAACCCGGCCGCGCTGAAGGCCAACCTTGCCGACCTGCCGCGTGGGGCGGACATCATCGTCAACACCGACGAGTTCACCCGGCGCAACCTGGCCAAGGTCGGCTACGCGGCCAGCCCGCTCGACGACGACTCGCTCGCCGGGTACGCGGTGCACCCGGTGGCGCTCACCTCGATGACCATCGGCGCGCTGGCCGAGCTCGACGTGTCCAAGAAGGACGCCGAGCGGGCCAAGAACATGTTCGCGCTCGGGCTGCTGAGCTGGATGTACTCCCGCCCCTACGAGTCCACGCTGCGCTTCCTGGAGCGCAAGTTCGCGGCCCGTCCCGAGCTGGTGGCGGCGAACGTGGCCGCGTTCCGGGCCGGCTGGAACTTCGGCGAGACCACCGAGGACTTCTCCGTCCGGTACGAGGTCAAGCCCGCCAAGATGCTGCCAGGCACCTACCGGAACATCACCGGCAACGCGGCGCTGTCGCTGGGCCTGGTGGCCGCCGGGGTGCGTTCCGGGCTGCCGGTGTTCCTCGGCGCGTATCCGATCACGCCGGCCTCGGACATCCTGCACGAGCTGAGCAAGCACAAGAAGTTCGGCGTGGTCACCATGCAGGCCGAGGACGAGATCGCCGCGGTCGGCGCGGCGCTGGGCGCCTCGTACGGCGGCGCGCTCGGCATCACCACCACCAGCGGCCCGGGCGTGGCGCTCAAGAGCGAGACGATCTCCCTGGCGGTGGCGCTGGAGCTGCCGCTGGTCATCGTCGACGTGCAGCGGGCCGGGCCCTCGACAGGTATGCCCACCAAGACCGAGCAGGCCGACCTGAACATGGCGCTGTACGGCCGGCACGGCGAGGCGCCGGTCGCGGTGATCGCACCGAAGTCGCCGTCGGACTGCTTCCACGCGGCGCTGGAGGCGGCCCGGATCGCGCTCACCTACCGCACTCCGGTGATCCTGCTGTCGGACAACTACGTCGCCAACGGCTCCGAGCCGTGGCTGCTGCCGGACGTGGAGTCGCTGCCCGACCTGCGGGTCGAGTTCGCCACGCAGCCCAACGGCGAGGACGGCACCACGTTCCTGCCGTACCTGCGGGATCCGCAGACGCTGGCCCGCCCGTGGGCGGTGCCCGGCACGCCGGGCCTGGAGCACCGGATCGGCGGCCTGGAGAAGGCCGACAAGACGGGCGACATCTCGTACGACCCGGCCAACCACGACTTCATGGTGCGGACCCGGGCGGCCCGCATCGAGACCATCCCGGTGCCGGCCGTCGAGGTGGAGGACCCGGACGGCGACGCCCGGGTGCTGGTGCTCGGCTGGGGCTCGACGTACGGGCCGATCGGGGCTGCCTGCCGTGGCCTGCGCCAGCGCGGGCTCTCGGTGGCCCAGGCGCACCTGCGGCACCTGGCCCCGATGCCGGCGAACCTCGGCGAGGTGCTGGGCCGCTACGACAAGGTGGTCGTGCCGGAGATGAACCTCGGCCAGCTCGCCCACGTGATCCGGGCGAAGTACCTGGTCGACGCGATCGGCTACAACCAGGTCCGCGGCCTGCCGTTCACCGCCGCGGAGCTGGAGACGATGCTGGAAGAGGTCCTGAAGAATGTCTGAGCCCGTCGCCCTCAAGCTCACCGCCAAGGACTTCAAGTCCGACCAGGAGGTGCGCTGGTGCCCCGGTTGCGGCGACTACGCCATCCTGGCGGCCGTGCAGGGCTTCATGCCGGAGCTGAACATCCCCCGGGAGAACATCGTCTTCGTCTCGGGCATCGGCTGCTCGTCGCGCTTCCCGTACTACATGAACACGTACGGCATGCACTCGATCCACGGCCGCGCCCCGGCGATCGCCACCGGCCTGTCGGTGTCCCGGCCGGACCTGTCGGTCTGGGTGGTCACCGGTGACGGCGACGCGCTCTCCATCGGCGGCAACCACCTGATCCACGCGCTGCGCCGCAACGTGAACCTGAAGATCCTGCTGTTCAACAACCGGATCTACGGGCTGACCAAGGGCCAGTACTCGCCGACCTCCGAGGTCGGCAAGATCACCAAGTCGACTCCGGTCGGCTCGGCGGACGCCCCCTTCAACCCGCTGTCGCTGGCGCTCGGCGCCGAGGCCACGTTCGTGGCCCGGACGATCGACTCGGACCGCAAGCACCTCCAGTCGGTGCTGCGGGCCGCCGCCCAGCACGAGGGTTCCGCGTTCGTGGAGATCTACCAGAACTGCAACATCTTCAACGACGGCGCGTTCGACCCGCTGAAGGAGCCGGCCACCCGGGACGACTTCCTGATCCGGCTGGAGCACGGGCAGCCGATCACGTTCGGCAAGGACGGGCAGTTCTGCGTCGTCCACCCGCCTGGTGGCTTCGGGCTGGAGGTTCGGGAGACCGCGAACACGCCGGCCGAGGAGATCGTCGTGCACGACGCGGGCGTGGCCGACCCGGCGTACGCGTTCGCGCTGTCCCGGCTGCCCGGGCTGGACCTGAGCAACACCCCGATCGGGGTGTTCCGGTCGGTGGACCGCCCCTCGTACGACAGCGTGGTGCAGGAGCAGGTCGCGGCGGCCCGGGCCACTGTCGACCAGACCCCGGAGCAGCAGCTCGCGGCGCTGCTCGGCAGCGGCGACACCTGGACGATCCTCTGATCCGCCGCTGACCCGTACGCCGAAGGGCGGGCCGTTCCCCCGCGGAACGGCCCGCCCTTCGCGTGTGATCCGGCCCGGTCAGGCGGCCGCCGGGGCGGGCACCCACAGCTCGTCGACGGCTCGCTCGGCCGCGGCGAGGCTCTGCTCGAACAGCGGGATCAGCTCGGCCATCGCCGGGTTGACCGGGGCCAGGGTCAGCTCGGCACAGATGAACCGCGGCTCCAGCCCGGTCAGGGAGAGGCCGTGCGGCAGCCACGGCTCGGCGTGGTCCCAGCCCTCCCGCGGGGTGCCCGGGCCGTACCCGCCGCCGCGGCTGACCAGGACGACGAACTGGCGGTCACCGAGCAGCCCGGCGTTCGTGACCGGGTCGTACGCGACGCCGGGGGCGATCAGGTGGTCGACCCAGGACTTCACGCTGCTGGGCGGGCCGTAGTTGTAGAGCGGGAGCCCGAGCAGGACCGTGTCGGCCTGCTTCACCTCGGCCACCACCTCCTGGGTCAGCTGCCATGACGCCTGCTGCTCGGGGGTGTGCTGATCCGGCGGCACCATGCGCGCGAGGCCGCTCGCGGTGTTCAGGTGCGGCAGCGGGTTCTGACCCAGGTCGCGGTAGGTGACGGTGCCGTCCGGGTGGGCGGCGCGCCAGGCGGCGGCGGCGCGGGCGGTGAGCCGCCGGCTGATCGACCGCTCCCCGGTGATGCTGGAGTCGATGTGCAGTAGGTGTGCCATTGGTAATTCCTCCTCCGATGATCGTTCGTGTAGAACCAACTATTTATAGCAGGTCGATGTTCCTCGGAGCGCGTAAACTGGGTCACATGTCCGCCACCCCGGTCGAGGAGTCCGAGCGCCGCTCCGGGCCCCTGCTCGACCACCTGGCCCGGCGGATGCGGCTGCGCTCGGAGTCCGTGCTGGCCCCGCTGGGGCTGCGCCCCCGCCACCTGGTGGCGCTCACAGTGCTGCGCGACGCCGGCGGTATCAGCCAGCAGGCGCTGGCCGGCACGCTCCAGATCGACAGCACGAACGTGGTCGGGCTGCTGAACGACCTGGAGGCGGACGGCCTGGCCGAGCGCCGCCGCTCCCCGGAGGACCGCCGCCGGCACGAGGTACGCCTCACCGAGGCGGGCACGAAGCGCCTGCGCGAGGCCGAGTGCGCGCTCGCCGGCGCGGAGGAGGAGGTCCTCGGCGCGCTGGCGCCGGGCGAGCGGGACCTGCTCTACGACCTGCTGCGACGGGCCACCCAGGGCCGGTCGTCGACCTGCGGCGAAGTGATCGCCGAGGGCGACCCGGACGCCTGCTGACCGCGTGCGGCCCGGCCGGGCCGGGTCAGATCGCTGTGGTGGCCTGCGGCCGGTCGTCCCGCACGTGGACGAGCATGTCGCCGGTCTCGATCACCGCGCCCGCACGGTCGTTGAGCGTGACCACCTTGCCCCGGCGGACCAGCGCGATGACGAGCGACTCCAGCTCACGCGGCGAGCGGCCCACCTCGTCGCGCTCGGCCGACCGCATGGCCAGCGCCATGCCCTGGCCCGGGGTGAGCAGGTCCTCCACCACGTCGATCAGGGGCGGGGCCGAGGTGGACAGGCCGAGCAGCCGCCCGGCCGTGGCCGACGAGACGATCACGTGGTGCGCCCCGCTCTGCTTGAGCAGCGGCGCGTTCTCCGCCTCCCGGACCGCCGCGATGATGCGTACCTGACCGGCGGTGAGCTGCCGGACCGTGAGCGCCACCAGCACCGAGGCGTCGTCGCTGTCGGTCGCGATGATGACCGCCTTGGCGGTACGCACGTGCGCCTGCTCCAGCACCGACGAGCGGGTCGCCGACCCCTCGATCGTCACCAGCCCGTTGGACGTGGCCTGCCGCAGCGCCGGCCCGCTCCGCTCGACCACCACGATCTTGGACTTGTCCGTGCCGTTCTCCAGCAGGGCGGAGACCGCACTGCGGCCCTTGGTGCCGTAGCCGCAGATGATGACGTGGTCCTTCACGGTTCTCCTCCACCGCGACAGGCGACGGCCGGTGCGGTACTGCTCGGTCAGGACTTCCAGGGTGGTGCCGACCAGGATGATCAGGAACAGCACCCGGGCGGGGGTGATGAACAGGACGTTCGCCAGGCGCGCCGACGAACTGACCGGGGTGATGTCGCCGTACCCGGTGGTGGAGAGCGAGACCACCACGTAGTAGAAGCAGTCGAGCAGGGTCAGGCCGCTCTCGTCCACGTCGCGGTAGCCGTCGCGGTCCAGCCAGACCACCGCCACGGTGGCGAAGACCAGGCCGAGGGCGGCGAGCAGGCGCAGACTCAGCGCGCTCAGCGGCCCCCGCCGTTGCGCGGGAAAATGGATCACCGTCGGTCCTGCTCCGCCACCTGCACGCCCACAAGATAACGGGTACGCCGGGATCCGGCCCGCCGGGTGACGATCGGAACCCGCCGGGGCCGCTGCCGGCGACGTGGACAGGGCATGATGGGGACGTCGGGACGGCGACCGCGAGGAGGCCGGCATGTCGTTGCTGCGACGCGTGATCGGCGGGGTGCTCCGGCGCATCCGCCTGCGCCAGGGCCGCACGCTGCGCGAGGTGGCCCAGGCCGCCGGCGTGTCCCTGCCCTACCTCTCCGAGGTCGAACGCGGGCGCAAGGAGGCCTCCTCCGAGGTGCTGGCCGCGATCTGCCGCGCGCTCGGGATCCACCTCGCCGACCTGCTCGAAGAGGCCCGCGACGAGCTGCGCCGGGAGCGCCCGACCCCGGTCGGCCCCGGCATCTCGGCGGCCCGGTTCGAGCGGGTCCCGTCCGCCCGCACCGGGCCACACCTGCGGGTCGGCCCGCCCCGGCTGTCCGTCACGCGCCGCCCGGCCGTGTCACCCCGGCCGCCGGTGACCCGCCGGCCCGCCGTCTCGCTCCGGCCGCATGTCGCCCGTCGCCCGGTCACCGCCATGCCGCTACTGGGCGGCGTGCTGCGGCCCGTGGACCTCGGACCCGCGCCGCTCGGGCCGGCCCTCGACGCCGCCACGCCGATCGGGTTCGCCGGCGGCATCCGGATCTGGCCGACCCCCTCCGCCCCGGCCGCCCGCCCCCGTCCGCGTACCTCAGTCACCGTCGCCCGGCGGCGGGCCCGCACCGGCCGGCGGCGGGCGGTCGCCGCGTAGCTTCTGCCCAGGGCGAATCTGCCCCGGGCAGAAAGCCTGGGCCGCGCGGGTGCCCCCGGCGGACGCTGGAGACCGCCGGGTTCCCGGGCGGTCCCCCGCCCACCGGCGGCACGGAGGTGGGCGGCGATGAGTGGCATCTGGATGCTCGACGAGGGGCAGCCGGCGTTCGGCGACCGGGTCTTCGAACGGCTGCTGAAGGAACGGATCATCTTCCTCGGCACCGAGGTCACCGACGCGTCGGCAAACCAGATCTGCGCGCAGATCCTGCTCCTCGCGGCCGAGGACGCCGAGCGCGACATCTTCCTCTACATCAACTCGCCCGGCGGCTCGGTCAGCGCCGGCATGGCCGTCTACGACACCATGCGGTACGTCAAGAACGACGTGGCGACGCTGGCGCTCGGGATGGCCGGGTCGATGGGGCAGTTCCTGCTCTGCGCCGGCGCGGCCGGCAAGCGGTTCGCGTTGCCGCACTCGCGGATCATGATGCACCAGCCGTCCGGCGGGATGGGCGGCACCGCAGCGGACATCACCATCCAGGCCGAGAACATGCTGCACGTGAAGCGCACCATGCAGGAGCTGATCGCCCGGCACAGCGGGCGGACGCTGGAGGAGATCCAGCGCGACTGGGACCGCGACCGCTGGTTCACCGCCGAGCAGGCCCGCGAGTACGGCCTCGTCGACCAGGTGCTCACCCGCGTCGACCAGCTCGCGGCGTGAGCGGGCGCGGCCCGGCCGGTCCCGCACCGGCCGGGCCGCCCTCGCGTCAGGGGTAGCTGATCACCGTGCTGGTGCCGTACGACCCGACGACAGGCGTGCCAATCTCGTTGATCGTGCGCTCGATACCGCCGCTGCCGTCCAGGAACACGGTGATCGCGTCGTGGAACCGCACCCCGGCCCGGCGCGGCGCCTCGATCCCCCGGTCGCAGCGGATGTCCACGCCCTGGTTGAAGTACGAGTACACGCCCAGTCCCCACGCCTCGTGCGTGCGGACGTGGTCGGCCACCTTGTACGAGGCCCAGCCGTTGCCGGTCGGGCTGCGCCAGGCCGCCTGGCTCGGCGGGTCGTAGGGCAGCTCGCTCTGGTAGAACACGGTCCGGCCGCGATCGCCGTTCCAGATCGTCTGCCAGCGCTGGTAGTGCTCGACGAACAGCCCGTACGCGGTCACGTCGTCGCCGTTGACGACCACGCCGGTGGCGGCCGTGTTCACGGTCCAGCCGATCGTGCCGGCCCGGCCGTGGTCGCCGCGCCAGGCCCAGATGTTGTCGATGAGCGTGTGCCGGCTGTTGACCACCAGGCTGGTCACCGCCCGCCCGGCGTACGGGCCGCCGATGCGGAAGAAGACGTCCTGGAGCGAGATCGGGTTCGTGGCGTGCGACCGGTGGCAGTGCCGCGTACCGACCTCGACCAGCACCGGCGACTCGACCGGCCCGGCGTCCACGAGCACCCCGGCGATGCGGACCCCGTCCACGTCCTCGATCCGCAGCGCCGCGTCCCCGCGGTCCGGCACCAGGCTCGGCATGCCGAGACCGAGCACGACGGTGTCCGGACGGCGTACCCGCAGGGCCCGGTCGAGGTGGTAGACGCCGGGGGTGAGCAGCAGGTGCCGGCCCCGGGCCAGTTCGGCGTTGATCCGCTTGGCCGAGTCGGTGGGCCGGGCGAGGTAGAACGCGGACAGCGGCAGCGACGGCACCGGCGCGCCGCCGGTGGCCCAGGTGGTGCCGGCGGTGTCGCGACGCAGGCGCGGTACCGCCACCCGCCAGGCGCCCCGGGCGTCGACGAACAGGTACGGCTTCTCCCGGGTCACCGGGCTGGTGGGCAGCGTGGTGTACGGCGGGTCGGGGAAGCCCTGCGCGGGTGCGCCGATCACGCCGGAGAAGACCTGGTTCCACACGCCGTTTGTCCACTCGCCGCCGAGTTCGCTGTCCCGGGTGAGCCACTGCTGCTGGGAGCCGTTGATGGTGATGCCGTCCACCTTGGAGTCGGCGATGTAGCCGCCGCTGGAGTAGCCGCCGTTGCCGGGTTCCAGCCACAGCACGCCCTTGACGTGCACGCGCCGCATCGGTGACGCCTGGGAGACGGCCCATTGGTTCGACCAGTCGGTCGGGGTGATCGCGAGGTTCTCCGCCGAGCGCCAGAAGTTGGTGAGCGCGGAGATGCCGGCGGGCGAGTTCGGGTCCGGCTGCCCGACCACCCGTACCGCGCCGTGGATCTCCACGTCGTCCGGGTGCGCGCCGAGACCGGCGACTGTCGTGTAGTAGCCGAGCCGGGCGTCCACCTCGTAGCGGCCGGGCTTGAACAGCACGGCGTACCTGTCGAAGCCCATCTCGTTGCGTTCCTGGGCGGTGAACAGCCGGTCCAGCGTGGACTGGATCTCCTCGACCGGCGTGCTGGGGTCGTACACGAAGACGTTGGGGCCGAAGTCGGGCTCGCGGGCGGGGCGCGCGGCCGGGGACGCGGCTGCTGCGCCGGCCGGGAGACCGAGGGCGGTGAGCGAGGCCGCGGAGGCGGTGAGCGTGAGGAAACGGCGGCGGGAGGGGTCGGGTGATCGCATCTGCCTGCCTGTTCGGTGATGGGACGGGAGAGCGCTCTCTCGGCTGTTCCTACCTCATCACCGTCGATACCGCCAGAGCCCGCCGGTTCCGGAACCGGCGGGCTCTGGGTCGGGCTCTGCTCAGGCGCGCTCGGCGCGCTGCTTCACCAGGTCGTCGACGAGCTTCTCGACGTAGTCGGCGGTCTCCTCCCAGCGGGTGACCGCGACGCAGCGGATGCCCATCGCCTTGACCGGGTAGTCGTTGCCGCCCACGTCCAGGCGGTCACCCACGAAGAGCACGTTGTCGATCTTGAGGTCCAGGTGTTCCAGCAGCTTCCGCATGCCGTACGCCTTGTCCACGCCCTTGCGGGTCACGTCGATCGAGGTCGAGCCGCCGCCGCGGACCTCCAGGTCGGGCAGCTTCGCCGCGACCGCGTCCCGCAGCCGCCGTTTCTTGTCGCCGTCCGGATCCCAGCCGTACTTCTCGGCCGGCGGGGCGGACTGGCCCAGCGCGGAGAACGTGATCTGACTGCCCCGGTCCTCGATGATGTCGCCCCAGGTCTTCGCCTCCCAGAGGCCCAGCGCCTGCGCCGACTCGGTGAGCGCGGTGACGACGCGGGCCTTGTCGGCCTCGCTCAGGTCCTCCGCGTAGACCTGCCGCCAGTCCCCGTCGGACCAGCGGTAGTAGCGGGTGCCGCAGGTCGGCATCAGGTGCAGCCGGTCGCGCTGCTCCTCGGTGAGGTCGAGGTGGGCGAGCACCTGCGACTGGAACTGCTCGAACCGGCCACCGGAGATGACCAGTACGTCCACCTCGGTGAGCAGGTGGCCGAGCAACTCCGCCATCCGACGATCGATCTGGGACTTGGAAATCGCCAGGGTGTCGTCGAGATCGAACGCCACCACTCGAAGATCGTTCACGAATACCTCATGTCGTCGCGGACAGGCCAGGATCTGCCAGGGTACCGACGGGTCCTGGCACCGGCCTGAGGGCCCGGCGGGTGACACGCCCCCTCGACGGAGGGTAACGCGGCCAGGCCTCCGGGCGGCCCCGCTTCCCGCTCGCGGCGTCAGCGCTCCCCCGTTGACGGGATCGCCGACCGTCGATAGCGTTCGGCCGATAATTACTTTCATCAATGGAGGAGTGCCGGTGAGATTCCTTCGAACGCGCGGAGGGCTCGTCACCCTCGTCGCGACCGCCCTGGTAGCCACCACGGCAGCGTCGGCGCCCGCCGCCGCCGAGCCCGCCGAGGACATTTCCGCGCTGGCGAGCTCGTCGACCTTCCCGCTGGCCGACCCGGACACCCTGCTGGCGAAGGACGGCTCCTACGTCACATACGGCACCACGGTCGGCGCCGGGACCGGCGCGCGCTGCGGCGCGACCGGCAGGCTGTACGTACCGGTGCTCGTCCACGGCTCCGGCAACAGCGTGGGCATGGCGAACTGCGCCTCGCACGACGCCCTGCCGTCCGGTCCGGGCGCCTGGGCCGAGCCCGGCGGCGCGGTCTGGGCACCGGGCGTCGCCCGCTTCGGCAGCCGGTTCTTCATGTTCTACACCGCCTCCCGCAAGGGCACCGGCCAGAAGTGCATCGGACGCGCCGTCTCCGACAGCGCCCGCGGCCCCTTCCAGAACCAGGGCGAATGGGCCTGCCCGGACGCCGGCCGGTGGGCGCTAGACGCCAACCCCTTCGTGGCGGGCGGGAACCTGTACGTGACCTACCGGGACGACGCCATCGCCTCCGGCGCCGAGACCGGCATCTCCACCGTCCGCACCGACGCCGAGGGCCGCGCGATCTGGGACACCCGCCGGGACATGCTCAAGAGCACCGACATCACCTGGGACACCGCCAAGACCAGCGGCGGTACGCACGTGGTCGAGAACCCGTCGATGTGGAAGGCCGCCGACGGGGACTGGTATCTCATGTACTCGGGCAACAACTGGGACAGCGCGCGCTACGCCACCGGCATCGCCCGCTGCGGCGCCAGTCCCCTGCCCGGCTCCCGCTGCACCCCCATTCGCGAAGGCGTGTCGCGCCCCTTCTTCGGCTACACCGGCAGCGCCGGACTCAACCCGATCAGCGGCCTGCCCGGCAACCACCAGGGCCCCGGCGGGATGGACGTCTTCGCCACCGCCGACGGCAGCGAGCGCGTGGTGTGGCACTGGTGGAACGGCTCCAGCCGCTTTCCGATGACCGGCGTCCTGACCCGCCCGTCCACCGGCTTCCTCGTCTCGTAGTCCGCCGGCTCCACCGGGCCTGACCACACGCCTGCTCACCATGTGCTCTTGGGTGGTCACGCTCGGTTGAACTGCTTCACGGAAAATTGCATTTGGCAAGAGATGGCACCGAAATTTTCTCGATGCGATGCATCTGCTTGTCAGGTACCCGACAGTGAATTGCCCACTCTTGTGCTAGCTGTCCGCCGGGAGGATGCTCGAACCGTCGAACGGCACTGCGTCGCCTCACACAGAGGGCGGCGCCCGGCTGCCACCGGACGCCGCATTCGACTCCACCGCTGCAACGGAAGGAGTCACGTTGACTGTAATCCCTCACGGGTCAGACTTCGAGACACCAGAGGACGAGGACGAAACCGTTGCCGAGCCGACCGACCGGCACCGGCTCATCCTGGCGTACATCAAGACGCTCAGTCCGATCATCGCCGCCGTCGTCGCCTGCATCGGGACGCTGGTGGCAGCGCTGGTCCGCTGACCCGCCGGCCCCGCGCTCCGGCTCCGGCCGGACGCGGGGCCGTCCCGTCCGGAAAGGTCTGGCACACTGCGGCGATGCCGACGTTTGATCGACTTTTCGCCGAACATGTCGGCACCGCCCTGGCCCGTCAGCTGGCGCTGGCCGACCTGCTCGGCGAACGGGACTGGCAGCTCGACGTGCGCGACGGCATCGTGACGTTCGGAACCGACCTGCGGTACCGCGTCCAGCTCCTCGGCACCGAGAGCCACGACGACGGCACCTGGCTGTGGGCATGGGCCAACGCGGCCAGCAACCTGCCACCGGCGGTGCTGCACCTGGCCGGCTGGCTGCGCGAATACGGGCACCGCCAAGGGGTCGCCGAACTCACCGAGCCCACGTTCCCGCTCCAGCGCGCCGACGGCCACCGCCTCGCCCTGCTCGCATCCGGTCTGACCGGCCGCTGCTACTACCGCGGGCCGTACGACGGCGGTGCCGTCTTCTTCCACCTCGACGACGCACCGCCGCAGATCACCGCGCCGGTCCAGCCCGAGCGGGCGCTCACCGTCCTGACGCAGGTGCTTCAGTCCTTCCCGGTGGAACACCGCGTCGCCGTCGAAGCGTTCCTGCACCAGCAGGGATGGCGGTTGGATCGGGCGCCGATGTCGGTGACCGCGCAGGATCGGGGCGGCTCGGTGCTGCGCGTCGACTTCGACCCGATGGGCCGGGTCAGCAACATGTCGGGAACGGTCAGCCCGTAGGCGGGATCTGGTGCCCCCGGCAGGATTCGAACCTGCGACACACGGTTTAGGAAGGCAACTGAGGCAGGCTCGTGTGTGCCCTTGACCTGGACGTCCGCTTCGGTCACGTGCCGGACGAATCAAGATCATTGCACGTACTCTGCACGGCCCCCGAACCGGCGTCTTCGACTGCTGCGTCCGCCCGACCTGCCGTACTCGGGTCCGTAAGCCAGCGATGGTCGTAGCCGAGGTGATCCCAGCGAGAACGCATCCAGCCCTGCTTCCGGGCAGAGGAGGTACGCCACAGGTACCTCAAGCTGTCGCTCACCAAATGCCGCCGCTCCGGAGCGACACAACCGGGTAACCCATGGCACAAGTCGGCGAGTTCGTTGATCTGCTTACGCCGCTTCAGCACGGTCTCCAGCGACTGGTCGTCGTCTACCGGAGCCGTGTAGAACCGGATCTCCAGGAAGGCCAGGTGCAGGAGCTGCAAGACGGCCTGCTCTGTAACTACCTGCGGCGGCTCGACGATCGTCACCGGACGATTCTCTCCCGGGCCGCTGACGGGTTGACATGTATGCAGTCGTCTTTCGGCAGATCGTCTGGGACGCCGGCTGCTGGCATGCAGCTGGCACGGCTGCGCATTGGCGGGCGGTCGTCCGGCGGCATACGGATCACCGCTCCGCCCTCGGCGGTGCTCGGGGATCCCGCGATCGTCACAGCCTTGCGAGAGTGCCTCGGAGGGCCACTGCGGGCCTTTTGACAGGTAAGCAATCATCCGCTGATGGATCTCAACGACACCGGCGCGGTGAAGAGCCGCGAGGATCTGGCGGCCTACGTTCGGGCGCTCGCCGAGGAGTCGGCTACGCCTCCGGACTACTGGGAGAACCTCGACCTGCCCCGGTACCTCGAAGCCGCGTCCCGCTGGATCGGCAGCATGGATGGCTGGGCACGCAACCAGGGCCGAGAGCTGCCTGAGCAGCCCACCTGGTCGCTGGTAGCAGACATCCTTCGGGCTGCCTGCATCTAGGAGTAGTCGAGCCCCGAGATCGACCCGTGCCGCAGCCAGCCCCGCCGGCCGATGCCGGCCGGAGGCCGCCAGCAGGCGGGCGCGGCTGGCTGCGGTGCGCCGCGCTTGCGCGGCGCCTTGATTTACAAGAGAGGGTTTCGGCAATCGTGCAGCTACAGCAGCTACAGCAGTCTTCAGTCACCGAGAGGCCGGAAGTCCTCGTCGATTGGCACCGGGGCGACACGGAGGCGCGGGAGGTGCCGATCCCGCCGGAACTGGTGGCGATCCTTCGGGCGCACATCGACCGCTTCGGCGTCGGCGCCGACGGGCGCCTGTTCCGCAGCGAGCGGGGCAACGTGGTGTCGTCGTCGACGCACTCCCGCGTCTGGGAAGAGGCGCGGACGCTGAGCCTGGCCCCGGACCGGGTCGCGTCTCCCCTGGCCGGGCGTCCCTACCACCTGCGGCACGCCGGGGTGTCGCTCTGGCTGAACGCCGGGCTGCCGGCGCCCGAGGTCGCACAGCGGGCCGGGCACTCGGTCGACGTGCTGCTCAAGGTGTACGCGAAGTGCCTCGACGGGGACAGCAGCAGGATGAACGAGCGGATCGAGGCGGCGTTGAGCCGATGATGATCACCGCTGGGATGCGAGGGGCCGTGGCGACGCTGCGGCCCCTCCGCGTTGTAGCGATCCTGAGCTGGGGAAACAAGGCCGCTCAAGCGTCCAAGATCATTGCACGAATCTTGTACGGAGGGCTGCAAACGGCGGCTCCGGGTGGCATTCGACTGCACAGGTCGACCGATCGACGCGGGAGCGTATCCGCTGCTCAGATGACGTTTTGGCTGATCTTCGAGGTGCCCCCGGCAGGATTCGAACCTGCGACACACGGTTTAGGAAGGCAATTGCGCCTGCCGGGCGCTCGGGCTTCCTAGCAGGGCAGACACACGCTGCTCCCCGGCCTTACGGTTGATCATTCCGCGCATGTTCCGGATCTTGCCGTCTGTGTCTTATTCGTACACGACCGCCGCCGCGAGCGCCTGGGCAAGGAACACTCAGTCACCCTGGGCAGGAAGCTCCTGCCCGAAGTTGCGGTACCAGCCTGGCGCGGCGGCGATCCACGCGGACAGCGCGTCGAGGAACCGGTCCAGCGTCTGGTTCTTCCACTCCGTACCAGAGGCCTTCGGGGCCATCGGGTCCGGCCCGGCAAGCCGGGTTTGGTATAGAACTTCCCGTTCTGCACTCAGCCCTAGCCGCTGAGTCCAGTCTCGACCGAGAGGCAGTGGGTGCGTACAAGGTCAAGTAGACTCTCCCCGGAAGCTAGTAGCGGTACTCGATCCCTTGGATTGGGCGCGGGCTATAGCGACAACGATCAACGGGAGGAACCACGTGACCATGACGATACTTCGCCACAGCAAGTTGGCGAAGGTTGGTGCTTCAGCTCTAGCGGCCGCAGCGGCTTCCCTAACCTTCGCAGCGCCAGCCCAGGCGGCCTACCCCACTACCCCCTACTACGTTCTCGCCCCCACCGCCTACCAAGATGACGCCGGCGGCACCGTCACCTGGTATAACCGATCCGTTGGCATCCAGGGATATGTCCAGACATCGACTCTGATTCCCGACGACAATGTCAACCACACTACGGTGTACTTCGAGGTCTATGACGGAAAGAGCGTCAAGATGACCTCGACTACCCGGACCGCGTCCGGCCAGAACAACAGTGCGCGGCTTGACTACAACTTCAGCATCGGCGACCCAGACGGGTTGAAGGCAGTGATGCGGGTACGAGTCACCGTCTGCGCCGTCCGCGATGATGGCTCACAGGATTGCTCCCGTCCCACAAGCTTCCCCCGGGAATACGCGTAGGTAATTAGCTCACTGGGACTCCGGTCCCACCATCCCGTCTGCCGTCGACCCGCCCTCCTGGGGAGCGGGCCGCCGCCCGGCCCGCCATGTAAAGCGGACATTGACACAGGTTCGGACGTTGGCGGGTCGGGCGGTGGCCTGCTTGGCTCGCCCGGGTCGATGGCAGGCGGGATGGCCTACCGCCACCCCCACGGACAGTGACACGCCGGCGGAGCCCGGCCATCCTGGAGCCGGAGTGCCCCCGCCGGAGGCGCAGTAACCGCAACCCCGCGACCGCCGTCAGCTCGCCGACGCGGCCGGCGTGCGCTCCCCTACGCCGGGCGGGCTTGTGGCCGCGCGGCCCGGCCGGCTGCCGGCCCACCCCTCACCGGTCAACGGTCTGTCGTTCCGCTGCGGCCCGCTCGGGCTTCCCGCTTTCCGCGTCAGCCGCCGGGCGTTCGGCGTGGTCCGGCCCTGGCGCAACGCAGAGGGGCCGGGCCACGCGCCCTGGCGGCGGCGCGTGCGGCCCGCTTGTCGGGCCGCCTTGAAGACGTACAGAAACTTTGCACCACATCGCCGGCAGCTGGCCGGACAGGCGGTTTTGGTGAGCCGTGGCCGGCGCTATCGTCTGTACATGTCGCTCGTCTCGTGGGCCTACGAGGTCTCTCGCCAGAACCTTTCAGGCACGCTGCCTCGCCGGTGGGCTCACGTTCAGGGTGTTGCCCTAAAGGCCCGGACTCTTACTGCGGCTGTCGGTGACGACGGACCTTTGTTGGAGGCAGCCGCGATTCTTCACGATGTCGGCTACGCGCCTCACCTAGCTACGACAGGCTTTCATCCGCTGGATGGTGCGATCTATCTTCGAGACTTGGACGCACCCGATCGCCTGGTCCACCTGGTAGCGCATCACTCCTGTGCTGTTAGGGAGGCTCGTCTACGTGGGCTTGACAGAGAGCTAGCTGCCTTCCACGACGAAGAAGGTCCGGTGAGAGATGCGCTTTGGATGTGCGACCTCACCACGACCCCCGACGGAGAGCCTACGGACTTTGCGAGCAGAGTTGCCGAGATTAAGAAGCGGTATGGTCCCGGCGACCTGGTTACGGCCTTCATCGACAGCGCCCAGCAGGACCTAGCCGACGCGATATCAAGAACAAGCAGCCGGCTCCAAGCCGTGGCCGGCTAGCCAAGGTACGGCGCGGCGTCCTTCAAGCCGTGTCGGATTCGAAGGAGCATGGACGGGTGGATAGGAAGCATCTCGATGGCCTCCGGCTCGACCCACTTCACCTCTGGCGATTCGTCACTGGTTCGTAGCGCGCCGCCGATTGGCCGGGCACGAAAGCAGATCGCAAACTCCTGCCGCACCTCGCCGTTGTCGTATGCGATGACATGCCCCGGGTCGGAGTAGATACCGGAAACGCCGGTTAGCTCGACGCGCAGCCCTGTTTCTTCCTCGACTTCTCGTCTGGCTGCTTGTGCCGTCGACTCTCCCAGATCTTGCGCTCCTCCTGGCAGAGCCCAGAGGCGGTTGTCAGAGCGCCGGATGAGGAGTACGCGGCCGACGTCATCTTGTACGAAGACAGTCACAGCTACCACCAGTGAGTTGGCTCGCGGCGCTCGCGGATCGTTGAGGTAGTCGGTCTTTGGCATTTGCTAGAGCCCGCCTTCTGGTGGCATCGACGACTCCCAGACTGCCTCGAAGCTAGCGGCGTAGGTATCGAAGAGGCCGTAGGTTGCAGTCTTCCGTAGGTGCATCGCCGGCGCCATGGGCGCTGTCTTGCCGTAGACATGCGGGTTGACGATCATTTCCCTATCGAAACGGTAGATCGAGTTGTAGAGGACAGTTGAGTGCCTTCTCACCTCGACCCCTGCCACGCCGCGCAGCGGTCGGAAGAAGGCGTTGGCGTGGTCGATCTTCGCCGAGATCGTCTCGCGTCCGATTCCCTCCTCGATGCTTCGTTGTTTTACGGCGCTACTGTCTCGGTCACCTAGCAGGATTCGGATCCTTGCGCCGGCGTTTGCCTTCCCACGAAGGCGGTCCAACAGATCAGGCTTCTCCGTGAGGAACATCCCGACGTAAACAAGAATGCCGACGTCCTCCGTTGCCTCATCCAAGAGTCTGTCCCAGAGGTTGGGGGGGACCGCTCCGCGAGTCGGGTAGAACTGCACCATCCCCGCCGAGTTCGATGTGTCGTCAGCGGCTCTTCGGGCTCCTGGCCACAGGAACTCTTCGTCTTCCTTCAGCCGCTTCGCGATTTTGAAGCGAGTACGAGGGTGCGGGACTCTGCCGCCGAGCCAGCGACTGACGGTTTTGACGTCGCACTCTGTGAACAGTGCCAGCTCGGCGAGAGATATCCGGGAGCGCTCAAGAGCGTCTCGCAATCGCTCGTTTGCCATCGTCGCTCCTCACGGCGGGGACGTTTCTATCACTGTAAACGTCCCAAGCGTCCCCGTAAAGCCGTTCCGACGTCACCTCCTTCGATGTCTCCTTGAGGTGCGAGCAAAGCCGCACAAGAGCAGTCGTCCACTGGGGACGCGCTCAACTACAGGAGGTCTGTTGTGAAGCTGTACGTGGACACCACGAGCAAGCAGGTGACGGCGTCGAAGGACCCGGAGCCGAAGAACGACCAGAACGGCAACCAGAAGTCCGAGAAGAACACGGGCCGGCTGATGTGGTCCACCCAGGTCTTCGTGCTCGACGAGACGGGCGGGGAGGTCATCACCATCACCACGGCGGGTGAGAAGCCGAACGTGAAGGTGGGCGACTTCCTGGCGGTCGAGCAGTTGGAGGCCATCCCGTGGGCGACCAACGGGCGTAACGGCGTCGCGTTCCGGGCGGTGTCCCTGAAGCCGAAGAACGGTTCCGCGGCCAAGTAGGTCACTTCGCACGACGTGCTGTGTGTGCCACTGGTGTCCGTGGCCACCGCGCAAGCGGCCTGATGGTCCGCTGAACCCATCTCGAAGACGGTTCCGGGAGTGTTCCTGACTCCTACATTCCCGGTCCGGTCACCACCTGGCAGTGGTGACAACCCCAAGGAAATGGCCCGGGGTCGGTACTGACTCCTACATCTGCCGACCCCGGTGCCGCCACTCATCCGACCCAACTGGCATTGGGAGGACTCGTCGTGTCCAAGTCTAGCCCTCGCCGCTTTGGCGGCAAGTCAACCGGAACGGTGACGGTCATCGAGGCCAAGGTTCACCGTTCCTCCGCGCGTAACGCCCGCATGGCGTTCATCCTCACCGCCGTCATCGTCGGCGTCCTGTCGGCCGTGGTGGCCGCCGCCTACTGGCACCCGATCGTGGCCCTGTTCGTCGGTGCCCTGATCGGCGTTCCGGCCGGCGGCCTCGTGTGGCTGCTCGTGCGGGTGTGGCCGGTGATCCGGCTGCTGTGGTGGTGGACCCCGGAAACCCTGCTGAGTGCCGGGCTGCTGACCGGCTGGGTGCAGCTGGCCAACCACACCTCGACCGTGGTGACCCTGATCGTGGTCGCCCTGGTCGTCGGCGTTCCGGCCGCCATCGGCCCGGTCCGCCGCCAGGTCAAGGCGTGGGGATGGTGCCTGGTGGTGCGCCACCGGCTGCGCGTGTGCTTCGCGCAGTTCATCATCGCCAACCAGTCCGGCTCGCTGCCGCTGATCCTGTGGGCTCGTCCCACGCCGGTCGGTGAGCGGGTCTGGGTGTACCTGCGCCCGGGCCTGTCGGCCAAGGACCTGGAATCGCGGCTCGACAAGATCGCCGTGACCTGCCACGCCTCCACCGTGCTCATCGAGCGGGCCGGGGAGAGCAACGCCGCGTACCTGCGGTTCGACATCAAGCGCCGCGAGGTGCTCAACGCCCGGGTGGGCTCCCCGCTGGTCGACGCCATCGACCGCAACGCGCCCGTGTCGGCGTCGCCGCTGACGGTGCCCACCGCCCTGGACCTGCCGGACGTCGACACCCCGACGATCACCCTTCCGACCCAGGGCAAGCCGGCGCGCAAGCCGGCCACGACCGCCAACGGCAGCAAGCCCGCGGCTTCCTCCGCGTCGTCCCTGCCGGACGACGACACCGCCGACTGGATCTGACTCCAACCCACCTCGGACGCGGGGAGCCATTACCGGCTCGCTCGTGTGGCTTCCCGCGCCCACATCGCCCCGGGAGGGCACTCTCATGACCACCTCGACCCCCGCTCCCGCTGCTGCGGTGCCGGTGGGTGCTGGCCTGTCGATGTTCGACCCGGTGTTCATCGGGATCGACGAGTTCGGTCAGCCCGTCTACCTCGACGTCGTCTATCACAACCTCCTTGCTGCCGGTGAGCCCGGCGGCGGGAAGTCCGGCCTGGTCAACAACATCTGCGGCCACGGCGTCCTGTGCGACAACACCCGCCTCGTGCTGTTCGACGCCAAGCTCGTCGAACTCGGCCCCTGGCGCGACCTGGCCGACGCGTTCATCGGTCCCGACATCGATCAGGGCATCGACGTGCTGCGCCGCCTGCTGGTCGTGGCCACCAACCGCTACACCTGGCTGCTCGCCAACCGGCGCCGCAAGCTCGCCGAGGGCGACGGCATGTCGGTCATCCTCACCGTCATCGACGAACTCGCCATGTTCTCCACGGTGCTCGGCACCAAAGCCCAGCAGGAAGAGTTCTCCACCCTGCTGCGCGGCCTCGTCTCGTTGGGCCGCGCCTGCGGCATGCCGGTGGTCGCCGCGACGCAGCGACCGTCGTGGGACATCATCCCCGCCAGCCTGCGGGACCTGTTCGGCTACCGGGCCGCGTTCCGGTGCACCTCGCTGAACAGCTCGAACATCATCCTCGGCCAGGGCTGGGCCGAGCAGGGCTACACCGCCTCCGACATCGCCCCCACCAACCAGGGCGCGGCCTACCTCCTGGCCGAGGGCGGCGTTCCCCGCCGCATCAAGGCGGCCTACCTCACCGACACCGACATCTACAACATCGCCGACTACGCCGCCTGGACCCGCCGCCGGCAGCCCCTTCCCACCGTGATCCCCGACCTGAGCCGGGTCGACCTGAGGGAGGCGGCGTGACCACCCGCGAGCACGCCTACGCGCGTGCCAACAACCAGCGGGCCGCCCAGTTCACCGAACTGTGGATCGTCGGGCGTCCCGAGGACATCGCCGCCATGGTCCAGGTCGCCTCGGCCAGCGGCCGACTCGTCTACCTGTCCGCCCCGCGCTCGATGGGCGGCGACGACACCCGCCAGCGCCGCTACCTGCGGCTGCGCACCACCTGAATCGGCCGACAGGACCGGATCGGCCTCGCAAGCACACCGGTCCTGCCGGCCACCCACCAAGCCCATCTGAAAGGACGTGGCTGCCATGAAGGCTACCCAACACCCGACCACCGGAGTCCAGGTCACACCCGCTGACCTGCTCCGGATGGCTGCCCTCTACCTGCGCCGGCACGGCTGGCACCAGGGCACCTACTACAACAACCTGTTCCCCGCCGACTTCCTCACCCCGCCGGCCTGCGCCGCCGGGGCCATCGGCATCGCCAGCGCCGGCCACCGCGTCGAGCACTTCTCCCAGCTCGACCCCGACACCCTCGCCGACTACCTCGCCGCCATGGCCACGTTCGTCGACTACCTCGACAACTTCGCGCCGGTCTTCCACATCGACGAAGACGGCTACCTCCTCGACGAACACACCTCCCCCTACTCCTGGAACGACGACCCGGCCCGCACCGCCGAGCAGGTCATCACCGCCCTCAACGCGGCTGCCGACGAGTGGGACCGCCTCCACACCCAGGAAGGCGGGAACCGATGACCACCGTCAAGAAGCCCTTGACGCCGCGCATCCCGTCGCAGCGTCGCCGGGACGTCGTCGAGAACGACGAGTTCGCCGCGTTCGCCCGGCGCATCATCCGCGCCCACGGCCGCCGCGTCGCCGCCGGCGACGTCGAAGCACTCCGCGACCTGGCCGCCCTGTCGGCCAACATCGACGAAGCCATCGGAGAGGCCGTGGTCGGCCTTCGCGCCTTCGGCTACTCCTGGTCCGAGATCGGCACCCGGCTCGGCATCTCCAAGCAAGCCGCCCAACAGCGATGGGGCGGTGAGAAGCCGTGACCGACGTGCGCAGCAGCGACCTCGACGCCCTGGCCGAGCGCACTGGCATCCGGGTCGAGTTCTACGACCCGGACGGCACCCGCTACGGGTTCCCCACCTTCCCTTACCACGCCGCCCCGGACGGCCTGGCCACCGTGCGGCAGCTCCGCGCCGCCGGCCTTCGCCCCAACGGGCAGAACCCGATCGCGCAGATCTACTGGCGGCACCGCAAACAGCGCCGGGTCGCCTACCTCTACCGCCTCGACCTGGCCGCGCCCAAGCGCACCGCCACCCCCGCCCAGCGAACCGCTATCGCCAAGGCGCTTCGCGCCCGTCGCACCTGCCGTCACTGCGGCGTCGTGCAGCCCTACTACATCCCCCGCCGTACCGGCTCCTGCCTCGACTGCACCGGAGGCCACTGATGGCTGTCCTGATCACGTTCGCCGTCGTCCTGCTCATCGGCATCGCCATGGCCTACATGGGAGGCGTGCGATGAGTTTCCAGCTTTCTGACCCGTGCCTGTGGTGCATCGAGGGCAGCAGCCCCGCCGGCATCCACGACATCCTCGGCCCGGCCTACAAGCCCTGCCCCGTCTGCCTCGGGGTCTGCGCCCTGTGCGAGGGCGACGGACTGTTCCCCGCCGACTTCACCTGCCTGCCCTGCTTCCGGCAGCAGCTCGCCGCCCAGGGCCTGGCCCCGATCATGTGCGCCCACTGCTCCGGCGTGGTCGACCTCATCCCCCTCGACAGCATCCCGGCACCGGAGGTGACTCCCCATGTCGAGCACTGACCCGAACACCTTCACCCAGGAGTTCGCCGCCGAGTACGCCCGCAACGCCGTACCCGCCATGCTCAAGGCGATCGGCTCCATCAAGCGCTACAACCGCTTCGTTCTGCTCGGTGCACTGCTGACCAGCTACCTGCACCAAGCCCACTACCTCTGGACCCAGAACGCCGGCTACTTCGCCTACCTCGTCCCGCTGATCTTCGACGCCGCCATGGTGTCGATGCTGACCGTCGTCCGCACCTCCGGCATCGCCAAGGACGCCAAGCGCGGAGCACTCGTCGTGTTCGCCTGCGCCGCGCTGCTGTCGGCAACCATCAACTTCGCTTCCCCCGGCAGCCTCGGCCTACGCCTGGTCTTCGCCCTGGTCGTCGTCCTCGTCATCGGTGTGGAACTCGTCGCCGGACGCATCCGCCCCGACTTCGCCGCCATCGAAGCCGAAGCCGCCGCCCTGCTCACCGCCGCCCGCAACCTGACGGCCACCCCCGAGCAGCCAACCGAACCGCCGGACACCACCGCGCCGGCCGTCGACACCACCGCCGTCGTCGACACCCCGCCGGCCGTCATCGAGGCACCCGCGCTCACCCCGATCCCGGCCGCCCGGCCGGAGATCCCCGCGCACCTGGTGCCCACCGCCCGCTTCGCCATCCGCCAGCACGAGCAGACCAACGGCCGACCCATCACCGCCGACGAACTCGCCGCCCTGCTCACCGTCACCCCCGGTATCGCCCGGGAACTGCTGCACTCCATCAACGGCCACAACACGGCCGTGAACGGCACCCCCGTCGCCGGTGGTGCCCGATGACCATCTACGTCGTCGACATCCAGCACTTCACTCACACCTGCCCGGCCTGGCCGGACGAGCCGCATCCCTACGACACCCGACGCACCATCGTCGACATCACCCCCGGCGGACCCTGCCGGACCCCGGTCACCATCCGCTGCGGCCAGGTGACCACCACCATTGCGTGCCACCGACACGAGCCGGCCGACCGCCAGTGCGGCGCCTGCCGGCTCATCGTCACCACCCGACGCATCACCGAGGTCTTCATGGGCCACTACGGCCCCGACAACACTCGTCCCCGCAAGGACGCCGCCTGATGGCGTCGACGCTGGACCTCACCCCCCGCGCTTCGGCCCGGGGGGTGGGCTCGAACGCCGACCCCACCGCCACCATCTACGGCTACACCGCCGCCGGCTCCGCCTTCCAACGCGCGACCCAGCCGGACTACTTCGGCTGGATCGAACACGTCCGCGCCGCCGCCGGCTGCACCCGCCCCATCCGGCTCGCGGGCAGCCTCTACACCGTCGAACCCGCCACCGGCCGGATCCTCGACTCCCGGCACACCGACGCCATGCCCGACGCCGCCATCTACAAGGCGTGCGGCAACCGCCGTGCCACCGTCTGCCCCGCCTGCGCCCAGACCTACCAGCGCGACGCCTTCCAACTCCTGCGCGCCGGCCTCGTCGGCGGCAAAGGCGTACCCGAGACGGTGTCGCGGCACCCGGCCGTGTTTCCGACCTTCACCGCGCCGTCCTTCGGCCCCGTGCACAACCGGTCGGTCAAGAGACACACCTGCGCCAACCGCAAACGCTGCGACTGCCGGCCCGACCCTTGCCATGCTCGCCGCGACGTCGGCGTCTGCGCCCACGGCCGGCCTGCCGTCTGCTGGGCACGCCACGAACCCGACGACACCGCCCTCGGTCAACCGCTCTGCCTGGACTGCTACGACCATGACCACCAGGTCGTGTGGAATCTGTTCGCCGGGAAGCTGTGGCACCGCACCAAGCAAGCCGCGGAGCGCTACCTTGCCCAACTCGCCCGACGCCGCGGCGTCCCTCTGGTGGAGGTGGTCACTCCCTCGGGGAAGGTCCGCAAGGTCCCGCCGGTCCGGTTGTCGCACGGCAAAGCCGCTGAGTTCCAAGCACGCGGCGCGGTCCACTTTCACGCCCTCGTGCGCCTGGACGGCGTCGACCCGCACGACCTCACCGCCGTCGTGCCGCCACCGGCCGGGTTCACTACCGTCGACCTTGACGACGCGATTCGCCACGCCGCAACCCGCGTCGACTACACCACCCCTGAGCATCCCGATCGGCCTGCCGGCTGGCGCATCGTCTGGGGCACCCAGCTCGACATTCGCGCCATCACGCTGAGCGGACGTGGTGAAGTCACTGACAGCATGGTCGCCGGCTACCTTGCCAAGTACGCCACCAAGAGCACCGAGGCCACCGGGCACCGCTCCACCCGTCTGACCGTCGACACCATCGGCGACTACGCCGACCCCGACGGCGACCACATTGCCCGCCTCATCGACGCCTGTTGGCGCATCGGCCGTCCCACCGGCACCCCCGTGCCCATGTCCGAGCGGCCCCGCGACCCACGGCCACGCCCCGGCTTTGTCGACCCCTGGGAGTGCCCCGATTGCGGCACCCACAGCCGCTACTCGGCCTGTCCTGTTTGCGTCGCCGACCGTCAAGCCGCCCTTGACGCCGAACCGTCGAAACCGGCCAGCGGCAACCCGTACACCCGCCTACGGCGGTGGGCGCACATGCTCGGCTTCGGCGGCCACTTCCTCACCAAAGCCCGCCGCTACTCGGTGACCTTCCAACTCCTGCGCGACACCCGCGTCACCTACCGCCGCAGCGAGGACCACGACCAGGGCGCCGGCAAACCCATCCAGGCCGTCGAACACCTCGACGACACCACCCTCATCGTCGGCACCCTCACCTTCGCCGGCGTCGGCTGGCACACCACCGGTGACGCCCTGCTCGCCAACACCGCCGCCGCTCTTGCCCGCGAGCGGCACGCCACCGGCCGCGAGGAAATCGCCCACGAACTCGGCACCACCCCGGCCGGCTCCACGCCGGTCGCCGCTTGACTCGACAGGAGGAAGGACCCCGACCGTGGATGACGACCTGATGACCGTTCCGGAGGTGCTCGCCGCGCTCAACAACGTGTCCCGCCGGACGTTCTACCGGTGGCGTGAACTCGGCATCGCCCCGGCCTGCATCCGGCTTCCCAACGGAGAGCTTCGGATTTCGAGGAAAGACCTCCGGATCTGGCTGGAGCAGCGGCGCGAGGTGGCGGCGTGAAGTCCCATCGCGTCCGTATCTGGGCGATCAAAGCCAACACTGCCGCGCCTGGTGGGTCGAAGAAGGCCAAGCGGTCATACACCGTCCGGTGGGTGGTGGCTGGCCGCGAGAAGTCCCGCACGTTCGTCACCCGGGCCCTGGCCGACAGTTTCCGCTCGGACCTGATGCAGGCGGCCAACCAGGGCGAGGGCTTCGACACGGACACCGGACTACCGGACTCGCTGACGGAAACCCCGGCGGCTACGACCTGGCTGGACTTCGCCAAGAAGTACGTCGACATGAAGTGGGCGGGCGCGGCGGCCAAGTCCCGCGACAGCATGACCGAAGCGCTCGCCGCCGTCACAGCGGCACTCGTCAAGGACGCCGCCGGCCGGCCGCCGGTCGAGCTGCTTCGCCAAGCGCTGCGCAATCACGTGCTGCCGCCGCCAGTTCGTGGCCTGGACATGCCGCCGGACATCGCCGACGCGGTGCGCTGGCTACGCCACGCTTCCCTGCCGCTGCCTGATCTCCGGGAGGCGGGGATCGTTCGGAGTGCTCTCGACGTCCTGGTGGTGAAGCTCGACGGCAAGCCGGCCGCCGCGACCACCGCGCGTCGAAAGCGGTCGGTGTTCTACAACGCGCTTCAGTACGCGGTCGAGCTGGAAGAGTTGGAGTTCAACCCGATCGACAAGCTTCGGGTGCGGTCGCAGCGGAAGAAGATTGCCGAGGTCGTCGATCGCCGGGTGGTCGTCAACCAGCGGCAGGCGTTGGAACTGCTGATCGCTGTCACCTACGTCGGCCAGCGAGGTCGGAGGGCCAAGCGTGGTGAGCGCCTGGTCGCGTTCTTCGCCTGCCTGTACTTCGCCGCGCTCCGTCCGGCAGAGGCGTTGGCGCTACGTGAGCAGGACTGCGACCTACCCGAGAAGGGATGGGGGCGGCTGACGCTGGCCAAGAGTCGACCCCAGGCGGGCAAGCGGTGGACCGACAGCGGCGAGGTTCACGACGATCGAGGGCTGAAGCATCGAGCCGAGGATGAGCCGCGCAGCGTGCCGATCCCGCCCGCGCTCGTGGCGATCCTGCGCGCACACATCGAGCGGTTCGGGGTCGCCAAGGACGGCCGGCTGTTCCAGAGCGAGCGGGGCAACGTCGTAGCGGCCTCGACGTACTCGCGCATCTGGGATGAGGCGCGTCGACTGGCGTTGGCGCCGCGCCAGGTTGACTCTCCGCTGGCTGGTCGCCCGTACGACCTGCGGCACGCCGCCGTGTCGCTGTGGCTCAACGCCGGTGTGCCGGCGACCGAGGTAGCCGACCGGGCCGGACACTCCGTTGACGTATTGCTGAAGGTCTACGCCAAGTGCATCGACGGCGCGGAGGCCACCGTCAACGACCGGATCTCTGAGGCTCTGACCGGGGTGGCATGGCCCGTATGATGGTCGCCGTTCCGGATCTTGCCCCGATCGTGTCGGCTGACCTGGGTAGATGACTTCAAGGTCATTCCGCGTCTGTTCCGCGACCTACGACAAACGGCGACTTCCGGTGACCTACGGCTGCACACCTGTTCTAATTGAGCGGCGTGTGTATTGCCAGCTCAGATAGCGTTTCTGCTGCGTATCGAGGTGCCCCCGGCAGGATTCGAACCTGCGACACACGGTTTAGGAAACCGATGCTCTATCCCCTGAGCTACGAGGGCGCGAGGGCCCAGTCTAGCGACCGGGGGTTCACCTGGGGTGGCAGGGACTGGCTCACCCTCAGCCACGTTCCCCGAACCGCCGTTGTCCCAGCGCAGGACCACACCCGGAGTCTCCATGTGACTCCGGGTGCGTCGTCGGGCGAGGGCGAGTATGGCTTGGCGATGGTTCTCTCCTTCGGCGTGGAACGAGACGGTGCCGGAGACGTAGTGGACCTCGACCTGCCGCCGCCAGAGCAGGGATAGCAGCAGGGCGGACAGGCCGGTGGCGACGTCGACCGCCCGGCAGACCGGACGGCCGAGTGTCGCCACCTCGGCCATGACTGCAAGCAGGGTGGCTTCGTCGTTGGCGACGCGGCGGGAATAGACCAGTCGGACCCATCCTCGTGTGAGGTAGAGCCAGGCACGGTCGACGCGGAAGAAGTGGCCGGCGCGAATGCCCCATGGGGGTTCCATCCCCCGTCGAGCGTGCCTCGGTCGCACCGGCACGCAATCGCCGCGTTCGGCCTCGGCCGGCCCAGCGGTCGGGTCAGATTGAAGGCGGCGAGGCAGGGCGCCCCAACCTGCGCCGCGCCCGACCGCTGATCCGGCGGTTCTGCGCCGAGCACGACTCGACTATCACGCACCCAGCCTGGGCGGCTCCTGGGCGGAGGCGCTACGCCATCTGCACGACGTCGGATCCCGCGAACCACGAACGGACTCCGCCACGCCAGCCTCCGCAGACGAGGCGCCGAGCGCCTCCGGATCGAACGCTTGCTCCGGTGATTTCCGCCGATTTAGATACGACATGCGCTGTTTGAGTCCGACAATCAGGGCTATGAAGACAGGTCGGATTCAGGGAGTCACCATGGCACGCAAGAGAAGCTCCGTCGGTCGGCGGGCGCTGGCCCTTGCCTTCTCGGCAGGGGCGGTGACCGGCGCGGTGAGCATGCTGACCCTGCGCCGCCGCGGCGGCGACGCGGGCACGTTCGAGGAGGACGTTCGCGGCCCCTTCCGGGAGCATGTCGTCGGGCCGCTGGGCGAGGCCGTTGCCCCGCCCCTCGGCGGGAAAATCAACGCCCCTTCGGGCTCGTCGTCAAGTATGGCGGCGGCCACGCACGGCTGACAGTCGGCACGAGGCGTCGGCGTGGTCGTCCGACGCCGTGGCCGTCTCGCCCTGAGGGAGATGAGGGGCGGCCGGTCGGGTGGCGGTCTGCATCGTTGTCGATCCACACCTGGCCGACCCGCCCGACGTGGCACCCGACCGGTCCTGGACCTCCTGGCCGTACAGCAAACGCACCTGCTGATCAGTGACCGTAACGAGCTGCTGGCCTGCAGGGACAGGAACAGGGCGGGCGAGGTGTGAGGCCGGTTGACCCGGGTAGACGCCCTCACAGAGTTCATGGCGCCCGATCGACGAGGGGGACCGGATGACCAGCGGATCATCACATCCACCGGGCGACAAGGCCGGGCAGGCCCGCGATGCTGCCGTCGGCGTCGGCCGCGACGCGAAGCAAGCCGGTGCCCAACTGTCGCACCAGGCGCTGGACCAGGGCCGTGAGGTGGTTGCCGAAACCAGCCGGCAGGCGCGCAACCTCGTCGAGGAAGCCGCCGCTCAGGCCCGGCAGCAGGCCGAACAACAGCAGCGCCGGGCGGCCGACGGTCTCCGGGCCCTCGGCGGGCAGTTGCGGTCGATGGCCGACGACGGTCACCAGGAGGGCATCGCGGCCGACCTGGTTCGCCGCGGCGCCGACGCCGCCCAGCAGGCGGCCGGATGGCTCGACAACCGCCAGCCCGGCGACCTGCTCGACGAGATTCGCAACTACGGCCGCAGCCATCCAGGAACCTTCCTCGCCGGCGCCGCAGTCGCCGGACTGCTCGCTGGCCGCTTGACCCGCGCGCTCTCCGGCGGGCAGAACGGTTCCTCCAGCCAGCAGCCCGGCCCACCGCAGGAGCATCCCGACGACGCACTGCACGCTCCACCTTCTGCCGGCGCAAGGCCCTACGTCCGGCAAGGGCCGACGGGCCATGAGGTGGGACCATGACCACACCACCGCCGCCCCGGGGTGACGGCGACGACAAGACCCAGCACTCCATCGGCCAACTTCTCGCCGACGCCAGCCGGGATCTGTCCAGCCTCCTACGCCAAGAGGTGCAGCTGGCCAAGGCCGAGCTACGGCAGGAGGCCCGAACCGCGGGCACCGTCGGGGGCATGGCCCTCGCCGCCGCAGTCGCTGCGCTACTGACCTTGCTGTTCCTGTCCCACGCTCTGTGGTGGGGCCTGTCCAACGTCATGGACCAGGGCTGGGCGGCACTGATCGTCGCCGTGCTGTGGGCCGCCGTCGGCATCTTTCTCGCCCTCCGGGCGCGCAAGCAGCTCAGCGCGATTCGCACCCTGCCGAAGACGAAGCAGACCGCCCACGAGATTCCTGACGCCCTGCGGGGCCGCTGAGAAAGCAGGAGGTGGACCGGCATGACCAGCGATCCCGACCAGATCCGCGCCGAGATCGATGCCACCAGAGGTGACTTGAGCAGCAACGTCGACGCCCTGGCCCACAAGGCCAACCCGAAGAGGGCGGTGACCGCGCCGATGAGCAAGGCCCGCGGACGCCTGGGCCGCGCCCTCGACACCATCATGGGAACCACACGGCACGCCCGCGAAACGGGCACCCAACAGGCCTCGGAAGCGGCTCACCACACCGCCGACGCGCTGTCCGCCGCCGGACAACACGCCCGGGCCCTGCCCCAGACATCGAGGCAACACACCCAAGGCAACCCTCTCGCCGCCGGCCTGATCGCCTTCGGAGCGGGACTGCTCGCCTCGTCCCTACTACCGTCCAGCAACACCGAACAGCAGGTAGCCGGACGCCTCAAACAACAAGCCCAAGCACACTCCGGGCCAATCAAGGAACAGGCTGCGGACATCGCCCACCAGGCGCAGGACAACCTGCGCGGGCCCGCGCACCAGGCCACCGACGCCATCAAGAACACCGCCACCAGCGGCGTGGCCGAAGTACGCGACCAGGGCAGCCAAGCTGCTCGGCACCTCAGCGACGAAGCCCGCCACAGCAAGGACGCACTGTAGACCTGCCCAGCGCACGGACCTGGTCCCAGGCACGCCCGCCTGGCCCCATGTGGTCGTGCTCGCCATCGGTCACCCGGTGATCGCGGCCCGGCCGAGGCCGAAGTCGCGCCGCGCGCCACGGCTGATCTTTCGAACCACGCCGCCACCCGGTCACCACGCAACCGGCCCGGGTGGCGTTTCGCGTCGGCGTCCGACTCCATCCGGTCCGGTGCGCGTACGGTGCGGCCGGCAGAAGGCGGAGGCGCGGACGGCGACGTCGTCACCGGCTGTCGTGACGGCGCGACGATGTGCCGACGGCAGTGCCCGCCGACGGCGGGGTCGGCGGGCACTGTCGTGGCGCTGGGCATCAGCTGCCGCAGCAGCCGCCAACCTGGCTGTCGGTGGTTGCGGCGTCGAGCGTGACGAGGGTCAGCGGCGCGGCGAGCAGTCCACCGGTGACGCCCGTGGCCAGCCCGCGTCCCGCCGGTTCGGTTACCGGTGCGGGGCCGCAGCAGGTGTCGGCGGCTGCGGAGTCGGCGGGGTTGCTGTTGCACACCCCGGTCTCCGGGAGGTCGAGCTGGACGTCGCGGGCGGCGGTCCAGTCACCGGCGAGGGCGGCGACAACGGAGCGGACCTGCTCGTAGCCGGTGGCCATGAGGAACGTCGGGGCGCGGCCGTAGCTCTTCATGCCGACGGCGTAGTAGCCGACCTCGGGGTGGGCGAGTTCGTCGACGCCGTGCGGGGGGACGGTGCCGCAGGAGTGCTCGTTGGGGTCGATGAGCGGGGCGAGGGCGCGGGTGGCGCCCATGACCGGGTCGAGGTCCAGGCGCAGTTCGGCGGCGATGCTGTGGTCGGGCCGGAAGCCGGTGGCGGCGACGATGCGGTCGACGGTGATGGATTCGTCGGTGCCGTTGCCGTGCCGCACCACGACGCTCACCCGGTCGTCACCGGTCGCGGCGAGGGCGTGCACGGAGAAGCCGGTGAGCAGCCGGATCCGGCCGGCGTCGACGTGGGCGCGCAGCCGGGAGCCCAGCGCCCCGCGGGCGGGCAGGGCGTCGGCGTCGCCGCCGCCGTAGGTGCGCGCCGGTGAGGTGGTGCGGATCGCCCAGGTGACTTCTGTGCCCGGCGCCTGGGCGGCGAGGTCGGCCAGGGAGAGCAGGGTGTTGGCGGCGGAGTGGCCGGCGCCGACGACGAGGGTGTGGCGGCCGGCGAAGCGGTCGCGGTCGGCGCCGAGCACGTCGGGCAGCGCGTGCTCGATGTACGCGGTGACGTCGGCCTCGCCGAGGGCGGGCAAACCGGAGGCGCCGAGGACGTTCGGGGTGCGCCAGGTGCCGGACGCGTCGATCACCGCGCGGGCGAGCACCTCCTGACCATCGGCGAGGCGGACCAGGAAGGGGGTGGTGTCGCGGCCGGCGGTGCGGAGCCGGTCCAGGCCCAGCCGGCCGATCGCCTCAACCCGGGCGCCGTAGCGCAGGTGCGGCTTGAGCGCCGGCAGTTCGGCGAGGGGTTGAAGGTAGTCGGCGGCCAGTTCGGCGCCGGTGGGCAGGGCGTCGGGGTCGGGGGTGACCCAGCCGGCGTCGTCGAGCAGCCGCCGCGCGGCGGGGTCGATGTTGTAGCGCCACGGGGAGAACACCCGCACGTGGCCCCATTGGCGCACCGCCGCGCCCGCGGTGTCGCCGGCCTCGAGGACGAGGAACGGCAGGGCGCGCTCGTGCAGGTGGGCGGCGGCGGCCAGGCCGACTGGGCCGGCGCCGATCACCACGACCGGAAGGGCGTCCAGGGCGCTCATCAGGCAACTCCTATGCATTGACAACTGTCGAATCAGGTGGGCGGGCGAGGGCCTCGGCGAGCGAGACCGAGAGGGGCCAGGTGACGGCGGGCTCAGGCGGGACACGTGATCCTCCACCCCCGCCACACCTGTCTCGACGTCCATCAAATCAGAGAGTTGCACGGTGATTAGAAGGATGTCAACCTAGAGGCATGTCTAAGCAGTCGGCGCCGCTCGTCACCATCGACCTGAACGCGGCGACCCCCTGCTGCACGCCGTTGACCCAGCGGCCGGTGCCCGCGCAGGCGGCCGGGGCCTTCGCGGCGGCGTTCAAGGCGCTCGGAGACCCGGTCCGCCTGCAGCTGATGTCGATGATCGCCTCCGCCGAGGGCGGCGAGATCTGCGTCTGCGACCTCACGCCGGCGTTCGAGCTGACCGGCCCGACGATCTCCCACCATCTCCGGACTTTGCGCGAGGCCGGCCTGGTGGACGCCGAGCGGCGGGGCACCTGGGTCTACTACCGCGCCCGGCCGGGGATTCTTCGCCAACTGGCGTCCCTGCTCGCCGTCGACCCCACCGCGCCGTAGCAACAACGGCGGCGAGGACGCTCTGGGCCGACGAGGCATCCCGGCACACAGGCGGCGGTCGCAGCCCCGTCATGGATTAACATCATCGTGTGCTGATATCACGCGCAACTGATGTGATCAGGTTGCTGGCCGATCCGCTCCGGGCCCGCATCGTCGATCTGCTCGCGGACGGGCCCGCCTGCACCTGTCACCTGGTCGAGGACACGGGGGCCCGCCAGTCCAACATCTCCAACCACCTGCGCGCCCTGCGGGAAGCCGGGCTGGTCACCGCCGAGCCTCGCGGCCGCTACACCTACTACCGCCTCGATCCGCGAGCGCTCGACGAAGCCGCCCACCACCTGAGCGACCTCGCTCGGCGCGCACAGGCCAGCACCGACAACCCACGAGAATGTCCATGAGCACCGCCACCAGGGCCGATCACGCCGCGCCGGTGGGGGCACGCCTGTCACGCCTCGACCGCTTCCTGCCGGTCTGGATCGGCCTGGCCATGGCCGCCGGCCTGCTGCTCGGCCGGATCGTTCCCGGGCTGGACGCCGCCCTCGACGCCGTCAAGATCGGCGGCATCTCCCTCCCCATCGCCCTCGGCCTACTGATCATGATGTATCCGGTGCTGGCCAAGGTCCGCTACGACCGCCTCGACACCGTCACCGGCGACCGGCGCCTACTGATCTCGTCGCTGATCCTCAACTGGATCCTCGGCCCCGCCCTCATGTTCGCCCTGGCCTGGACGTTCCTGGCCGACCAGCCGGAGTACCGCACCGGCCTGATCATCGTCGGCCTGGCCCGCTGCATCGCCATGGTGATCATCTGGAACGACCTCGCCTGCGGCGACCGGGAGGCCGCCGCAGTCCTCGTCGCCCTCAACTCCGTGTTCCAGGTAGTGGCCTTCGGCCTGCTCGGCTGGTTCTACCTGTCGGTGCTGCCCGGCTGGCTGGGACTCGACGGCGCCGCGCTGCAGGTGTCCGGCTGGGCCATCGCCGGCAACGTACTCGTCTTCCTCGGCATCCCCCTGCTCGCCGGCTATCTCTCCCGCCGCCTCGGCGAGCGGACCAAGGGCCGCGACTGGTACGAGCAGCGGTTCCTGCCCAAGGTCGGACCGGTCGCCCTGTACGGGCTGCTGTTCACCATCGTCGTCCTCTTCGCCCTGCAGGGCGAAGCCATCACCGACCGGCCGGTGGACGTCGCCCGCATCGCCCTGCCGCTGCTGGCCTACTTCGCCCTCATGTGGGCCGGGTCCTACCTGCTGGGCCGGGCCATCGGCCTGAACTACGAACGCACCACCACTCTGGCCTTCACCGCGGCGGGCAACAACTTCGAGTTGGCCATCGCGGTCGCGATCGGCACGTTCGGCGTCACCTCCGGCCAGGCCCTCGCGGGAGTCGTCGGCCCCCTGATCGAGGTGCCCGTCCTCGTCGGCCTGGTCTATGTCTCGCTGTGGGCCCGCCGCCGACTGTTCCCCATCCCGGCGTCAAGAGCATGAGGTGCCTCGACTGCGGCGCGACCGCGCGGCAACCATCTGAATCCTGGAGACCATCGTGAGCGACAAGCCCAGCGTCCTCTTCGTCTGCGTGCACAACGCCGGCCGTTCCCAGATGGCCGCCGGCTGGCTGCGCCACCTCGCCGGCGACACGGTGGAGGTTCGCTCCGCCGGCTCCGCGCCCGCCGGGACCGTCAACCCCGCCGCCGTCGAGGCCATGCGCGAGGTCGGCATCGACATCACCGACCAGACCCCCAAGCTCCTCGAGTACGAGACGGCAGAGTCGTCCGACGTGATCGTCACCATGGGCTGCGGTGACGCGTGCCCCGTCTTCCCGGGTAAGCGCTACGAGGACTGGAAGCTCGACGACCCCGCCGGCAAGGGCGTCGACGCCGTCCGCCCGATCCGCGACGAGATCCGTACCCGGGTGGAGAAGCTCCTCACCGAGCTACGCCCCACCACCTGACACGCCTGACGCCGCCCGCGTCGACCTCACCGCGCCCCGGGGAGCGGAACCCGAAGCAGCGCGGTGATGATCACCACGTCCGACCAACCCTCCTCTGACGAGAGAGTAGGTTCGGTGGCTGCCGTCGAGGCTGCGCCTCTGATTCGGCGCCGGAAACTGTGCGCGTCCACGGGACGCCTGAGTGGAAATGAATACATGCCTTCTGAGCTGTCCGCAGTCGTCCGGCCCCGCCTGTCCCGTCCGTCCTGGCTGTCCCCGAAGGTGTTCCGCACCGAGGTCCTCGCCGGCCTGGTCGTCGCCCTGGCGTTGATCCCGGAGGCGATCTCGTTCTCGATCCTGGCCGGAGTCGACCCCCGGGTGGGCTTGTTCGCCTCGTTCACGATGGCGGTCACGATCGCGATCTGCGGGGGCCGGCCGGCCATGATCTCCGCCGCCACCGGAGCGATCGCCCTCGTGGTGGCGCCACTGGCGTAGGAGCACGGGCTCGACTACCTGATCGCGGCGGTGATCCTCGGTGGCGCGATCCAGGTGCTGCTCGCGGTGCTCGGGGTGGCGAAGCTGATGCGGTTCATCCCGCGCAGCGTCATGGTCGGCTTCGTCAACGCCCTGGCGATTCTCATCTTCGCCGCGCAGGTGCCGCACCTGCTCGGGGTGCCGTGGCTGGTCTACCCCCTCGTCGCCGTCGCTCTGGCGATCATGGTCGGGCTGCCCCGGCTCACCCGCGCCGTCCCGGCGCCGCTGGTGGCGATCGTGATGCTGACCCTGGTCACCGTCCTCGCCGGCGTGGGGGTACCGACCGTCGGCGACCAAGGCGCCCTGCCGGACAGCCTGCCCACCCTCGGCCTGCCACAGATCCCCTGGACGACGGACACCCTCACCCTGATCGCCCCGTACGCCCTGGGGATCGCGCTGGTCGGGCTGATGGAGTCGCTGATGACCGCCAAGCTGGTCGACGACATCACCGACACCCCCTCCAGCAAGACCCGCGAATCCTGGGGCCAGGGCGTGGCCAACATCGTCACCGGGTTCTTCGGCGGGATGGGCGGCTGCGCCATGATCGGCCAGACGATGATCAACGTGAAGGCGTCCGGCGCCCGTACCCGGCTCTCGACGTTCCTGGCCGGTGTGTTCCTGCTGGTCCTGGTCGTGACGCTCGGTGACGTGGTCGCGGTGATCCCGATGGCTGCCCTGGTCGCCGTGATGATCATCGTCGCGGTGTCGACGTTCGACTGGCACTCCATCGCCCCGGCCACCCTCAAGCGGATGCCGTACGGCGAGACGATCGTCATGCTGGCCACCGTCGCGACCACCCTGGCCACCCACAACCTGGCCATCGGCGTCGTCGTCGGTGTGCTCACCGCCATGGTGATCTTCGCGCGCCGGGTGGCCCACCTGGTCGAGGTCACCAGCGTGCTCGACCCGGACAGCACCACCCGGATCTACTCCGTGCACGGTGAGCTGTTCTTCGCCTCCAGCAACGACCTCGTCGGCCAGTTCGACTACGCGCGCGACCCCGACACGGTGGTCATCGACATGACCCACGCCCACGTCTGGGACGCCTCCTCCGTCGCCGCCCTCGACGCCGTCACCACCAAGTACGCCGCCCGCGGCAAGACCGTCGAGATCATCGAGCTGAACAAGCCAAGCGCCCGCATCCACGACACGCTCGCCGGCCGGCTCGGCGTCGGCCACTGATGGCCGCCACCAGCCGGGACGCCGGGCCGGAGCAACACGGCTGCGGCCCGGCCACCGGCCGTCTCATGCAGATCGGCGAAGCCGCCGAACGGGTCGGTCTCAGCATTCGCACCATCCGCCACTACGAGGAAGCCGGCCTGATCGTCCCGTCCGCGCGCAGCGAGGGCGGGTTCCGCCTCTACACCGGGCCCGACCTCGACCGCCTCGCCGTCGTCAAACGCATGAAACCCCTCGGGTTCACCCTCGACGAGATGCGCGACCTGCTGGCCGTCCTCGACGCACTCGACACCGCCACCGGCGCCGACCGCGCCGAATTGCTCGACCGGCTCGGCATGTTCCATGCCGCCGCCACCACTCGCGTCACCGCCCTCCGTGACCAACTCGCGACGGCCGAGGGCTTCGCCGCCACGCTACGGAACAAACTCGACCACCGCCCTGCAGGCTGAGCACCGCTGCCGCCTCAATCAACCTCTCGGCCGAGATCTGATCCTCGCGTACGCCGCCGAGTCCTCCGACGTAATCGTCACCATGGGCTGCGGCGACGTCCCGCCCGATCCGGGACGACATCCGCGCCACAGCAGCACGGGTGCCCCTCCCGACGGGGGTCCGCACGACTGCCGACCAGACTTCCCGGCGCGCCCCCGGATCCCGGCGATCAACGACAGTCGGTATCCGGGCGCGATGTCCGGGCTTGGATCGTCGACGCCGGCGACGTCGGCACGGCCCACCGGTTGCTGGCGTGCGCCCTGGTGACGTCCCGCGCCACCGTCGCGTGTCGCTGCGCGGATCCCGCGTCCGCAGCAGGTGGGGCGTCGTCGCCGTCGAACCCCGGGCGGCCGGCCCAGTTGGCCGCCCGGGGGCGGTACGGGTTCACCCCGGGCCGGCAGACCGCGCTGTGCCGTGGCGCAGCGCCCGCCAGGTCGGCAGCACGCTCGCCGGCACCGCCAGCAGCAGGCAGAGCCCCACCACCCCGCCGACCACCCACCACGGCACCACCAGGTCGACCGGTACGCCGGCCTGCTCGGCGAGGCCGGCGCGGATGCTCAGCAGACCGACGAAGGCGACAGCTCCGCCGAGCAGCGCGCCGATCAGCACCACCAGGGCGGACTCGGCCGTGACCAGCCAGACGACCTGCCTCCGGGTGGCACCGGCCAACCGGATCAGCCGCAGGTCGGCCACCCGGCCGGCGGCGGCCATCAGCAACGTGTTCGCCACCGCGACAGCCCCGTAGCCGGCCGAGACACCGATCAGTAGCAGCGTGAAGAGCCAGACGAGGCGATCCTCGGCACGGTCCGCCTCGGCCGCCCACCCGGCCACGTCGACGATCCTCCCGCCGAGCGGGGGGTCGATCCGGTCCTGGACGTACACCGCGGAGGTGAGCGCCGAGGGGTCGTGCGCCCGCACCACGGATCGGGGTAGGAGCAGGTCGCCGGGGATCGAGTCGTCGGTGACGACCGCGACGACGCGCAGGGACACCACCTCCCCGTCGGCGAAGACCAGCGCGTACGGCTCGGTCGGCCGCCGGTTCGCCGAGGCGGGAAGGACCACCGTGTCATCGCCGCTCAGGTCGTCCAGTGAGCCGGCGACGACGGTGAGCGCCCGGTTCGCGGCGGCGAAGCCCGCCGGGTCCACGCCGAGCGCGGTCAGTGGCCGGTTCGCCGGCGACGAGTTCGGGTCGTTCTCGAAGACCGTCGTCGGGAGGAGGGCCGTTCCCCCGGTCGCCGCGACGGCCTGGTCCGACAGGCCCGGTGCGCGGTCGGGCACGACGATCCAGCCGGCGTTGACGTTGTCGGCCCGGCCCGCCGCGTAGGCAGCCGTGGTGGTGCGCACCATTCCGGCGACCAGCACCGCGAACGCGACAGTGAGCAGCACCGGGGCGGCGATCGAAGCCGTCCGCCGGGTCGCGGTCGACGCTCCGGCCCGGACCAGCATCCCGATCGCGCCACCCGGCCGACGCACCGGCCACCGCAGCATCCGCACCAGCGGGCCGACGGCCGCAGGGGCCAGCACTGTGGCACCGGCCACCAGCGCCATCACCGCGTACAGGGCGTACTGCGCCGCGACGCGGGCCTCGTCGGCGGTCGCCGTCCCGACGCTGAGCGCGACCCCCACCGCGACGAGCAGCGCACCGGTGGCGATGCGCAGCCGTCCGATCGGTCGCTGCTCGACCGCCGCTTCGCGTAACGCCTCCAACGGTCGGATCCGTGCCGCCCGGCGCGAGGCCGACCAGACGGCCAGCAGCGAGATCACCGGGCCGGCGACGAGCGAGAGCGCGACCGGCCAGTGTTCGTACCCGACCCGGAAGGTCGACGGTTCGAATCCGGCGTCGACGAGAAGCCGGCCCAGCAGCGGCGCGAGTCCTCCGCCCACCAGGAGGCCGGCGATCCCGCCCGCGGTGCCGACGACGAGCGCCTCGCCGTACACCATGCGGCGGACCTGGCGGCCGGTGGCGCCGACGGCGCGCAGCAGGCCCAGCTCACGGCGGCGCTGCGCGACGGTGAACGCGAAGGTGGAGGCCACGACGAACACCGTGACGAAGCCGGCGAGGGCCGCCGTGGCGGTGAGCACCTGCATGCCGATCCAGCGGGTGCGGGCGTCGTTGCGGGGCTCCAGCGCGCCACGCGCGTCGCCGGTCAGAACCGATCCGTCCGCGCCGACGATTCCGCGAGCCGCCGTGGCGACCTGCTCGGGGTGGGCGCCCGTCGCGAGCAGCAGCCCGATGGCCCGGACGCCGGGCGCGAGGGTGGCGGCCACGTCGTCGGCGACATGGACGCCAGGCCCGTCGACCAGACCGGTGACGGTGTACGGCTGCGGGCCGGCCGCCGTCAGCAGGGTCACCGGCACGCCGGCGCGCAGCCCGAGTGCACGGTCCACGACCACCTCGCCGGGCCTGCGGGGCGACTCGCCGTCGGTGAGGCGCAGTCCACCGAGCCGGGCGCTGGACCAGCCGTGCCCCTGGTGGGCGTCCTCCCGCCGGCCATCGGTGCCCGCGGGGCGGCCGTCGACGAGCGGCTGCGCGTAGAAGGTCCGGTCCGGCACGGCCGCCGCGACACCGGGCAGGGCGGCCAGGCGGCGGACGAGCTCCGCCGTCGTGGTCGCGGACCAGGGCCGCGTCGGCACGAACGAGTCGGCCGAAGCGCCCGCTTCTGGGCTCTGCACCACGACCGCCGCCCGCGCGAGCCGATCCGGCACCTGGGGGCGCCCGGAGGCGAGAAGCAGCGTGGCCGCCGCTACCAGCGTGACCCCGATGGCCACGGCCACGAACGCGCTCAGCGACCGCCGGATGCTCAGCACGACGGCCCCGCAGGCGTCACCGCGTGCTGGGACGGGACGGCCTCGCGCTCGGCGATCCGGGCGGCGACCACCGCTGCGGTGATCCCGCCGTCGAACTCGTCGACGACGCGGCCGTCGGCGAGCAGCAGGACCCGATCGGCGTACGCGGCGGCGGCGGGATCGTGGGTCACCAGCACGACGGTCTGCCCGTGGTCGTCGACGAGTGCGCGCAGCAGTCGGAGCACCTGCCGGGAGGCCGCGCTGTCCAGCGCGCCGGTCGGCTCGTCGGCGAAGACCACCGCCGGGCGGGTGATCAACGCTCGGGCGACGGCGACGCGCTGCTGCTCGCCACCGGACAGCTCACTCGGCCGGTGCTCGGCCCGGTCGGCCAACCCCACCGCGTCGAGCGCGGCGGCGACGTCCCGAGCCGGTGGGCGGCGGTCGGCCAGCCGCAGCGGCAACTCGACGTTCTGCGCCGCGGTCAGCGTGGACACCAGGTTGAACGCCTGGAACACGAACCCGATCCGATCCCGACGCAGCCGGGTCAGTTCGTCCTCACCCAGGTCGTCGAGGCGGGTGCCGTCGATCGTGACGGTCCCCTCGGTCGGGCGGTCCAGTCCCGCCGCGCAGTGCAGCAGGGTGGACTTGCCCGAGCCCGAAGGACCCATCACCGCAGTGAACGTGCCGCTCGCGAAGCCGGTCGTCACGCCGTCGAGCGCCGTCACCCGCCGGGTCCCGGTGCCGTACACCGCGCGCAGCCCCGTCAGAGTCACCGTCTGTGTGGTCATGACTGCCACGGTGCCCGGCGTGGGGGGTGCCGCGCGTCGTGCCGGCGCGGACACTTTCCGGCCCTTCCCCGGTCGGAGGCGAAGGCCCGTGATCGCCGGTACGTCGTCCTCCGGGATGACGACCCGCGGGTGGACGCGTCCGGCCCGGCCAGCCGATACCGTCGTGCAGGTGACCGCTCCCCTGCTGACCCGGCGACTGCGGCCGGTGGAGCTGTACATCGTGGACGCCGTGCTCGCCGTGGCGGTCGGCGGGCTGCTCGGCCCGTATGCGGCGCTGGAGTCGCCGCTGCACGGTGGCGTACGCGAGCCGCTCTGGGTGTCGGTGCTGGTCGGGTTCGCCCTCGGGCTGCCGCTGGCCGTCCGGCGCCGGTGGCCGATCACCGTCGCCGCCGTGATCAGCTCCGTCGCCACAGTCGCCCTGATCACCGGCGTGATCCCCAACTACGCCGCCGCCGCGCCGGGACTCGCCGTCGGTCTGTCCTTCTACACGGTGGCCGTGTCGACGACCACCCGCCGGTCGCTGCCCAGTGCCGCCGGTTGTCTCGCTCTGGTGAGCGTCGCGCTGGCGCTGACCGGGGGTGACCTGTGGTCGCGGACGGGTGCCGTCGTCTACGGCGCCGTCATGATCGCGCCCGCCTGGGCGATCGGCTGGCTGGTCCGCGAGCGACGCGCCCTCGCCGCCCGGCAGGGCGAGCACCTGGTCCGTCAAGCCGCCGCCGAGGAGCGGTTGCGGGTGACGCGAGAGCTGCACGACGTGGTCGCCCACACCCTGAGCCTCATCGTGGTGAAGGCGGCCGTCGCCAACCACGTCGCCGAGACCGACCCCCGCGAGGCGGGGGCCGCGTTGCGGATGATCGAGGAGACCGGCCGCAACGCGCTGACCGACGTACGCCGGGTGCTCGGCGCACTGCGCGAGGACGCCCCGTACGCCCCGGCGCCCGGGCTCGACGAACTGCCCGCGCTCGCCCGGCAGGCGGCGATCGGCGGGGTCGACGTACGGCTCGACGTACGGCGGGAGGAACCGTCCGGCGCGGTGCCGGAGTCGGTGGGACTGACGGTTTACCGGATCGTGCAGGAGGCGGTGACCAACGTGGTGAAACACGCGGGGCCGGCCGCGTGCCGGGCGACGGTGACCGTCACGCCTTGCGAGGTCAGGGTCGAAGTGACCGACGACGGCCGCCGGCCGGTCCTGAGCAACGGGACGGGGCACGGGCTGATCGGCATGCGGGAACGGGTGACGTTGCACGGGGGCGAGTTCCACGCCGGGCCGCGCTCCGGCGGCGGCTACATGGTGACGGCCACGCTGCCCTACCGGGGGGCCGCGTGATCCGGGTGCTGATCGCCGACGACCAGGCGCTGCTGCGTGGCAGCTTCCGGCTGTTGGTCGATTCGACCCCGGACTTCACCACTGTCGGTGAGGCGGGCACCGGCGTGGAGGCTGTGGCGCTGACCGCCGAGCACCGGCCGGACGTGGTGCTGATGGACGTGCGGATGCCGGAGATGGACGGCATCGAGGCGACCCGGCGGATCTGCGGCGACCCCGCCACCGCCGGCACCCGGGTCGTCATCCTGACCACGTTCGACCTGGACGAGTACGTCTACGGGGCGCTGCGCGCCGGAGCCAGCGGGTTCCTGCTCAAGGACACCCCGCCGGCGGACCTGCTGGCCGGCATCCGGGTGGTGGCCGCGGGCGAAGGGCTGCTCGCGCCGACGGTGACCCGCCGGCTGATCGACGAGTTCGCACGTCGGCCCGAGCCGGCCCGGCCGCTGCCGCGACGGCTGGACGGGGTGACCGAGCGGGAACGGGAAGTGCTCACGCTGATCGGCCGGGGCCTGTCCAATGTGGAGTTGGCCGGGCACCTCGGTCTCAGCCTGGCTACCGTGAAGACGCACGTCGGGCGGTTGCTGACCAAGCTGGCGGTACGTGACCGGGCTCAACTTGTCATCGTCGCCTACGAAACGGGCCTGGTCGGGCCGGGCGGCCCACGCTGAGCGGGTCGCCCGGACGGACAGAGCATCGGTGGCGGGGCCACTCCGCGGCTAGGCTTGGCTGTCATGACGACTCTCGGTGTGGTGTTCCGGCCCCAGAATCCACCCGAACGCCTCCGCTCCGTCGCACGCGCCGCCGACGAAGCCGGCCTCGACCAGTTGTGGCTCTGGGAGGACTGTTTCCTCGAAAGCGGCATCGCCACCGCCGCCGCGGCCCTGGCCTGGACCGACCGGCTGGCGGTGGGCATCGGGCTGCTGCCGGTGCCGTTCCGCAACGTCGCGGCACTCGCCATGGAGGCCGCCACGCTGCACCGGCTCTTCCCCGACCGGGTGCTGCTCACCGTGGGCCACGGCGTCCAGGACTGGATGGAGCAGGTCGGCGCCCGGGTGGGTTCGCCGCTGACGCTGCTGCGCGAGCACGTGGAGGCGTTGAAGGCCCTGTTGGCCGGCGAGACGGTCACGACGTCCGGTCGGTACGTCAAGCTCGACAAGGTCAAGCTGGACTATCCGCCGGTGGGCCCGGCCCGGATCTACGCCGGCGCGACCGGGCCGAAGACGCGTGCTCTCGCCTGCGAGGTCGCCGACGGGATCCTGCTGACCGCCGGCACGCCTCCGCAGGAGGTGGCCGCCGTCAGGTCGACGGCCAGGGCCGTCACCGTGTACGTCCATGCGGCGACCGGCCCCGACGCTGAGGCACGCATGGCACGCGAGCTGGAGTCCTGGGACGAGTCGGACGGCTGGGACGCCACAGCGACCGGCGACGCAGCCGCCATTGCCGCTGTCGTGAACCGCTATCGGGACGCCGGAGCCGACGCCGTGATCCTGCAGCCCACCGCTGACGAACCCGACCTCGAGGGCTTCGTTCGGTTCACCGCACAGCAGGTCGGTCCGCTGGTGCGGTAGCCGGCCGATGTCGCTGCGGGCAAGGCCTGCCCGCATCGTCCGGCGGGGCAGGCCTTGCGGGCGGCGGTGGTCAGCTCACCGCGCTCGGGCTGCCGTCGAGCGTGGGATAGTCGATGTAGCCGCGGGTGTCGCCGCCGTAGAAGGTGGCCGGATCGGGTGTGTTGTAGGGCCCGCCGGCGGCGAGCCGCGCGGGCAGGTCGGGGTTGGCGAGGAACAGGCCGCCGAAGCTGATCAGGTCGGCGGCGCCGTCCTCGATCAGCGCGAGCTGCTCGGGGCCGGTGACCGTTCCGGGCGTGAACGGATTGAGGATCAGCATGCCGTCCCACCGGCGGCGCAGCTCACGGGTGAGGTCGCGGTCGTCGGCCTCGGCGATGTGCAGGTAGGCCAGGCCGAGCGGGTTGAGAGTGTCGGCCAGCGCGGTGTAGGTGTGCTGGTGTTCGTCCTCGATGATGTCGTTGAACGGGTTGGCGGGAGAGATCCTCAGTGCGGTCCGGTGGGCGCCGATCGCGTCGGCGACCGCGCGGACGACTTCGACGGTCAGCCGCATTCGGCCGGTGGCCGTGCCGCCCCAGCGGTCGCTGCGCTGGTTGGCGTTGGTGGAGAGGAACTGGTGCAGCAGGTAGCCGTTGGCGCCGTGCACCTCCACGCCGTCGAACCCGGCGGCAACGGCGTTGCGGGCAGCGGCGGCGAAATCGCCGATGGTCGTGAGGATCTCCGCGTCGGTCAGCTCGCGAGGGGTGACGAAGTCCTGTGGACCCTGCGCGGTGAACACCTTTCCGGCGGCGGCGACCGGTGACGCACCGACCGGGACGAGGCCCTCGGGCAGCAGGCTGGGGTGACCGATCCGGCCGGTGTGCATGAGCTGGGCGAAGATGACCCCGCCCTGGGCGTGGACGGCACCGGTGACCTGACGCCACGCCGCGACCTGTTCGGCACTGTGCAGGCCTGGCGTACTCGGGTAGCCCTGGCCGATCACCGAGGGCTGGATGCCCTCGGTGATGATCAGACCGGCGGAGGCGCGCTGGGCGTAGTAGGTGGCGGTGCCGGCGGTCGGCGTGGCGCCCGGGCCGTAGGCGCGGCTGCGGGTCATCGGCGCCATCGCGATCCGGTTGCTCAGCTCGGTGCCGGCGAGGCTGACGGGTTCGAATGCGGTCGTCATCGTGATCTGTCCTCCGTGCGGGGGTGGGTTGTGGCAGACGCCCCGCGAAGGGGCGGGTGACTCAGGGAATGAGGACGGTCTTGCCGGCCAGCCGACCGGCCTCGGACTCGTCGTGCACGGCGGCCAACTCGCGCAGGGCCCGCCGCTGGCCGACGTCGATGTGCAGGTCACCGGCATCGACGCGGGCCACCAGCTGGGCGAGTTGGGCGGCGTCGCTGCGGACGAACACCCGTACCGTGCGGATGCCGCGTCCGGGCTGCTCCGGGCCCGGAGCGGTGGTGCTCACGAAGGTGCCGCCGTCGGCGACCAGGTTGACGAGCTCGACGCACTGTTCGGGAGTGATGGGCGCCAGGTTCAGCACCACGTCGAACCGTTCGCCCGCCACGACGTCGGTGAGCGCGGTGGTGGTGTGGTCGACGATCCGGTCGGCACGGTAGGAGAGCAGCCGGTCGCGGCTGCGCGCGCTGGCGGTTGCGGTCACCTCGGCACCGGCCTGCTTGGCCAACTGGACGGCGTATCCGCCGACCGCGCCACCCGCACCGTTGACGACGATGCGCTGCCCGCTGGTCAGGCCGGCGTGCTCGAACAGCGACTGCCAGGCCGTCAGGCCGGCGGAGGGCAGGGCCGCGGCGTCGGCCAGTTCGCCGGTACGCGGCGCGGCGGCAAGCGCATCGGCGGGGACGACCGCGTACTCGGCGGCCGCTCCCGGAGCGGCCATCGGCAGAAACGCCAGGACCGCGTCACCGACGTTCCAGTTGCCGGCGCCCTCGCCTACCTCGGTGATGGTTCCGGCGACGTCGAAGTTCGGCGTGTGGGGGAAGGTCAGCGGGAAGACGTCCCGCAGGTAGCCGGCGCGGATCGCCACGTCCACCGGGTTGAACGAGGTGCCGGCCACCTGGACGACCACCTCTCCGGCTCCCGCCACCGGCCGTTCGGCGTCCTCGTAGGTGAGCACGTCGCTGCCGCCGTGGGAGTGGTAGCGCACTGCCTTCATGATGTCCTCCTCGGGTGATCGCTTCGAACTCGAAGCATGACTCGACCTTAGGTCGCTTCGAGTTCGAAGCAAAGCCGAACGAGGCGTGACACCACTCACAATGCTGCGAGTTCGAAGCAGGTAAGGTGCGCACATGACATCCACCCGCACGGCGGGGGACGGCAGCGACGACGGGGTGCCGCCGCTGCACCCCGAACAGCTGCAGACCTACTTCGCGCTCCTGGAGGCCGTCAGCCTGCTGCAACACCACGTCGAGCAGCAGCTACGCATCGAGGGCGGCATCAGCTACGTGCAGTTCCAACTGCTGGCCAACCTCGCGCGGTCCGAGACGCCGCTGACCATGACCCAGCTCGCCGACGGCGTCGTCTACAGCCGCAGCGGGCTGACATATCAGGCCGGCCTGCTGGAGAAGGCCGGCCTGATCACTCGCAGCAGCTCTCCCGGCGACGAACGAGCCACCCTCGTCGCCCTGACCGACGCGGGCGCCGCCCTGTTCCGCCGGATCCTGCCCGGCCACATCGAGGTGTCGCGGCTGCTGCTGTTCAACCCGCTCTCCGACGACGACGTGCGCCACCTCGGCGACATCATGACCCGGGTACGCGACCACATGCGCGCGCTGCCGCCCCGCTCGGCCGCACCACGCAAGCGCCGCCCCGGGTCCACGCCGGACACGCCGGCCCGGGCCGACTGACCCGCTCCGCCGTCAGCGCGCAAAGGCAGTGCAGTCCCCGCCGCTACACGGACGTCGGCGGCCCGCGGCACGGGCCCGAACCTCCGGGTCAGGTGGCGCTGGTGCGGGCGGGCTGCCGGTCGATGTCTGGTTCGAGGTAGATCGCCGTGGCGATGGGCAGCGCTCGGCGGATCCGCGCCTCGGCGTCGTCGATGGTGGCGGCGACGTCGGCTCCCCGGTCGGACGTGCTGATGGCGATCTTCGCCGCGACCAGGAGTTCCTCCGGCCCCAGGTGCAGGGTGCGCAGGTGGATGACCCGGTCGACGCCGGGGGTGGAGACCAGTTCGGTGTGGATCGCGGTGACCTCTTCGGGCAGCGCGGCCTCGCCGATGAGCAGGCTCTTGGTCTCGACGGCGAGGACGACGGCGATGACGACCAGCAGGACGCCGATGCACAGGGTGCCGATGCCGTCGAACAGGGCGTTCCCGGTGAGCACGCTCAGGCCCACGCCGGACAGGGCGAACAGCAGGCCGAGCAGGGCGCCGGCGTCCTCCAGGAGGATCACCGGCAGTTCCGGGGCGCGGGCGTGGCGGACGAAGGAGACCCAGCTCCGCTTGCCGCGTACCTTGTTCGCCTCCTTCACCGCGGTCCGCAGGGCGAAGCCCTCCAGGGCGATCGCGATCACCAGGACGGCGACGGCGATCAGCGGTGAGGACAGCTCGTGCGGGTCGCTGATCTTGTGGTAGCCCTCGTAGAGGGCGTACAGACCACCGAGGGTGAACAGGATGATCGCGACGATGAACGAGTAGACGTAGCGCTCGCGGGCGTACCCGAAGGGGTGCAGCGCGGTCGGGGCGCGGCGGGCGCGCTTGCCGCCGACCAGCAGCAGGGCCTGGTTCGTGGAGTCCGCTACCGAGTGCACCCCCTCGGCGAGCATCGACGCCGAACCGGTGATGCCGGCGGCCACGAACTTGCTCACCGCGATACCCAGGTTCGCGACCAGCGCCGTCACCACGGCCTTGGTGCTGCCCTCCGCCGCCATCGGCTGTTTCCCCTCGTCGTACGCCACGGTTTGGGTGGTCAGTGTGCCAGCGCCCCGGCGGGCCGCTGACACAGGTCCGACGAGCCCTTGCCCGGAAGCGTCCGAAACCAATCACACCGGTCGGAGCCGACGCCCGGCGATCCGGAGGGATCTCCCGGCCGCCACGGGATCAACGGCGTCCATGATGGAAGCCATCGAGCGGGGAAGCCACCAACGCCGCCTGAGAAGCAGCTGGTGAAGCCCGCACGCTACTCTCCGGAACCGGGGTGGAGTGCCGCGACGGCTCGCATGGCGACGTCGACGGAGGCTTGCAGCTCCTCGCGGCTCGCGCCGGCCGCGGCGTGGACGGCGTGACCCTCGCTGAGCGCCATCACGAAACGCGCGAGCGCCCGGCTGTCCAGGCCGTCCGGGAGGTCCCCCTCCTTCGCCGCGCGGGCCAGCCGCTCTTCGAGCGCGGCCTCGGTGGCCCCTCGGCCGGCGGCGAGGATCTCGGAGATGCGGGCGTTCTCCGGGGAGCAGGCCAGGCCGCCCTGGATGGAGAGGCAGCCGGCGGGGTGGCCGCCCGCGGTCAGGTTGTCGGCGCTGGCACGCAGGAAGGCTTCGATCGCGGTGTACGCGGTCGGTTGTTCGAGGGCGGCGCGCACGTTCGCGAGGTTGGTTTCCTGGTAGCGGTCGAAGGCCCGCTTGAACAGCTCCTCCTTGCTGCCGAACGCGGCGTACAGGCTCGGACGGTTGATGCCCATCGCCCTGGTGAGTGAGCTCAGCGACGCGCCCTCGTAGCCCTGCTGCCAGAAGACCTCGGCGGCCCGGTCGAGGACCGTCTGCTCGTCGAAGGCCCGCGGCCGTCCCGGGGTCGGAGTCTCAGTGCCCATACCTCGAATATACCGCTCGGTACAGAAGTGACCCAAGCCACGAACCGATCGGTACAGAAAGCTGCTACGGTGATCCGTGAACCGATCAGTACAAAACTGGGAACACGAGGGAAGAGCATGACCGTCACGTTGATCACCGGCGCGAACAAGGGCATCGGTTTCGCGACCGCCAGACAGCTTCTCGATCTGGGGCACGTCGTCTACGTCGGAGCGCGCGACACCGGGCGAGGCGAGGAGGCCGCCTCGGCCCTGGGGGCACGATTCGTACCGCTCGACGTAACCGACGACGACTCGGTGACCAAGGCGCTCGCGACCATCGACGCCGACGAAGGGCGGCTGGACGTCCTCGTCCACAACGCCGGGATCGCCGAGAACGGTGTCGTCGACGGGCCGACCGCCCTGCGCGTCTTCGACACCAACGTGGTCGGGATCGTCCGCGTCACGGAGGCGGCACTGCCGTTGCTGCGCCGGTCGTCCAACCCCACCGTGGTCACGGTGTCGAGCAGCGCCGGCTCCTTCTGGGCGGTCACCAACCCCGACCGGCCGGAGTACCACCTGACGTCACCGCTCTACTCGGCGTCGAAGTCCGCCGCCACGATGATCACCCTCCAGTACGCCAAGTCCCAGCCGGGGATCAGGTTCAACGCGGTCGAGCCGGGCTACACCGCCACCGACCTGACCGCCACGATCGGCGGCGGCAGGACCCCGGCGGAGAGCGCCCGGACCGTCGTACGCCTGGCGACGCTTCCCCCCGACGGCCCGACCGGAACCCTCCAGGACGACTCCGGGCTCCTGAGCTGGTAGCCGCCCGCACCGACCGCGGACCCGGCCGGGTCCGCACCTCATCCGCACATCAGAGGAATAGTGACATGACTCAGCACGATCTTCGCGACTGGTACCTGCGCTACGTCGCCGCGCTCAACGCCCACGAGTTCGACGGCATGGACGAGTTCATCAACGACACGGTGATGCTGAACGGCGAGCCCGGCACCCGGGACGACGTCATCGCGGTGCAGAAGCACGACGTGGACGCCGTTCCGGACCTCCGCTGGGAGGTCGAGGAACTGCTGTTCGACCGCGACCGGATCGCCGTACGTGCGATCAACTACGGCACCCCCGTCAAGGAGTGGCTGGGCGTACCGCCCTCCGGCGCCTCGTTCGAGATCGTCGAGTACGCCATCTACAAGGTCAGCGACGGGCGGTTCGTGCAGATGACCGCCCTGCACGACTCGGCCGAGATGCTCCGGCAGCTCACCGCCGCCCGCTGAGGGACACCGACGATGACCACCATCGGCATCATCGGCGCGGGTGAGGTCGGCAGCCAGCTCGCCCGCGCGGCAGTAGCGGCCGGGTACACGGTCGTGATCGCCAACTCGCGAGGGCCGCACACGCTGACGGATCTGGTGGCCGAACTCAGGCCGTCGGCGCGGGCGGCGTACGCGCCGGAGGCGGCGGCAGCGGGCGACTTCGCGATCGTCGCCGTACCGCTCAAGGTCGTGAACGACATGCCGGTCGAGGAGCTGGCCGGCAAGGTCGTGCTGGACACGAACAACTACATGGTCTGGCGGGACGGGAACATCCCGGTCCTCGACTCGGGTGAGAAGACGGTCCACGAGCTGCGCCAGGAACAGCTCCCCACGTCGAAGGTCGCCAAGGCGTTCACCCACATCCAGGCGCCCCGGTTGCTCACCTCGGCCCGGCCCGCCGGCGCGCCGGACCGGCTGGCGCTGTCCGTCTCCAGTGACCACCCGGAGGCGGTCGAACTGGTCACGCGGCTGTACGACCGGTTCGGCTTCGACACCGTGGACAACAGTCCGCTGAGCGAGTCCTGGCGCACCGGCCCGGGCCAGCCGGCGTGGATCCGCCACGCACACCAGAACCGCGAGGAGCTGGCGCTCAACCTGAGGAGGGCGCGGCGGTTCGTCACTCCGTCGCGGACAGCAGCGGGGAAGTGAGAGGCCCGGCGCGGAGAGCGATCCTCCGCGCCGGGCCCTGGCGTCGGGTCCGGTCAGGCTGCGCAGGTCGCGGTCGCGCCCTGGCCGGTGCCGCTGCCCTGGAAGCCGAAGTTGGTCGTCTGGCCGGCGCCGACCTGCCCGTTGTAGCCCACGTTCGTGAACCGGACGGTGCCGCTGGTGCCGCTGGCCTGGGCGTTCCAGGTGCCGGTGATCGCGGCGCCGCCGGGCAGCGCGACGGTCACGGTCCAGCCGTTGATGGCCGCGGAGCCGGCGGTGACGTTCACGCTGGCGGTGAAGCCGCCGTTCCACTGGTTGATCGCGACCGACGCGGAGCAGCCGTTACCGGTCGGCGGCGGCGTGGTCGGAGGCGCCGTGGTGGGCGGAGCGGTCGTCGGCGGCGCGGTGGTCGGCGGCGCGGTCGTCGGCGGGTTGGTCGTCGGCGGCGCGGTGGTGGGCGGGTTCGGCGCGCCGTTGGCCAGGCTGAAGGCCAGGTCCGGCTGGAACGAACCGGCCGTGTAGCGGCAGCCGTCCGCCTCACCCGGCGGCTTCACCCAGAGGTACGCGTCGATATTGGCGTCGCCGGTGTTCGTCGTCGGGTACTGCCCGATGCGCCGGTCGGTGTTGTCGTCGGCGCACCAGTCCCCGGCGGCTCCGCCGTTGCGGCTGGTGTCGATGACCTGGCGCTTGCCGGAGATGCCCATGCCGTTGAGCGCGGAGATGACCGCCCGGCCGAAGTTCGCCTCGCTGGAGGTGGGGTTGAAGTTCGACACGTTGGTGAAGAAGCCGTCGGCGTACTGCACGCCGGCCGCCCGGAGCCGGTTGGCCGTGTCGTTGGCGCTGTTCCAGGTCGAGTGGCCGCCGTCGAGGTACACCTTGGCGTTGGGGTTGGCCGACTTGATGGTCTGGGTCGCCGTGGTGAGCGCCTGGTTGCGGGCGTTGAGCTCGCTGGTGCTCAGGCACGTCTGGAGCGCGAGCGAGTCGGTCTCCAGGATGATAAGGACGGTCTGGTTGCCGAGTCCTCTGGAGAAGTTGGACACCCAGGTCTGGTACTGGTTGAGGTCCGGTGCCCCACCGGCGCTGGCGCCGCCGCAGTCCCGGTTGGTGATCTCGTACACCGACAACACCGGGATCTGCTGTGCCGCGTTGGCGGCGCTGATGAACCCGGAGACCTCGGACTCGATGGTCGACGGGTTGAAATTGGCGAACCAGCGGGCCTGCGGCTGACTCGCGATCTTGTCGCGGATGACTGCGGCACGCGAGTCGCCGGGGTTGGCGGCGACCCAGCGGACGACCGCCGAGGACGGATCGCGGTAGAGCGATCCGGACACGGTGCCGGCGGACGCGCCGCCGACGGCGAGACCGACGCCGGCCGCGGCGAGCCCCGCGACCGCGGCCACGCTGATGGCCGCTGAACTGCGGCGGGACGAGAGGATAGCCACGTCGTGTTTCCTCCTGATCACATAGACGTATCTAAGTTCATGGGAGCGTTCCCACGACGGTAACGGAGGCGGGCGTCGATGCCAAGATGTGAACGCCGGCCACTGCCCCGTAATCTGGGGCGATCACCGGGCGAAGGCCCGCCAGGCGACCGACGAGCCGGCGTGGGAGGAAGACCAGGAATGACGGCGCTACCAGGCCAGCGTCCGACCGCTGTGGATTCGCCGGCGGCCGGGCGGGCTGCCGACGAGGACCTGCGGACACTGTTCGGGCAGTCCATCGCCGTCTTCGCGGCGCTCGCCGGGCCGACGCACGTGGTGGAGGCGGCGAACCCGGCGTTCTTCGCCGCCATCGGTGAGGAGCGCGCACGTACCGGAGTTCCGCTCGCCGAGTTGATGCCGGAACTGGACGGCCAGGGCTTCATCGCCCTGCTGGACGAGGTCTACCGCACGGGCGAGCCCTACACCGGCCATGACGCCCGGATCATGCTGGGCACCGGATCGCAGGCGCGGGAGGCGTTCTTCGACTTCACCTACGAGGCACGCCGCGACGGCGCCGGCACGGTGACCGGGATCCGGGTGATCGGGGTGGAGACCACACAGGTCAAGCAGGCGCAACGGCTGATGGCCGAACACCGCGCGATGCTGGAGCAGATCGCCCGCCGGGCGCCCCTGGCCGAGGTGCTCGACGGGATGGCGCGCTGCATCGAGAACCTCGCGCCGCAGGAGGTGCTCGTCTCCGTCCTGCTCGCCGACGCCGACGGCCGGCACCTGCGCCATGGCGCCGCGCCGAGCCTGCCCGACTTCTACAACGAGGCCATCGACGGGATCGCCACCGGGGAAGGTGTCGGATCGTGCGGCACCGCCGCGCACCGGCGGGAGCCGGTGATCGTCACCGACATCGCCACCGACCCGTTCTGGGCCGACTTCCGCGATCTGGCCGAGCGGGCGGGGCTAGCCGCCTGCTGGTCCACGCCGATCCTGGCCCGTGACGGCAGCCTGCTCGGCACCTTCGCCATGTACCACCGCACCCCGCGCGTCCCGCGCGACACCGACCTGGCCCTCGCCCGGGTCTTCACCGGCACCGCCGCCCTGGCCATCGAACGCCACCACATCGAGGAGGAGAAGGCCGCCGCGGACGCCCGCGCGCGAGCGGCCCACGACGAGCTGGCCCGGGTGGTGCGGGCGGAACGGGAGCTGCGGGCCGAGGCGGAACAGCGCGCCGCCGCCGCCGCGGAACTCACCGCCCGGCTGCGCACCGCGGCCGCCGCGCAGGCCGCCACTCCCCGCCCCGAGCGGTGTCAGCTCGGCGGCAGCGACGGCTGCACGGCACCCGCCGAGATCAAGATCGCCGACTCGTGGGGCGACTCGGCGTGGGGCTGCCCGGTCCACGTCGAGGAGGCGATCATCAACGTCCGTTCGGTCTTCATCGCCAACGAGGAACTCGGCGGCCTCGCCGCCTACGTCAACCGCTGACCACCGGGGCACGCCCGGTTGCGGGCCTAGCGCCGGGCGGGCGCGCCGGCCGACTCGCGAGCCGGGCGCGCCGCGGTGAACGGGCTCCGCAGGCGGGTCATTGATTCGGCGCTGATGTCCGCGATCGGACTGCGCTCGTCGTCGGTGGCCCCGAGCCCGTCCACGCGGAAGGGGTTCAGGGCGAACATGTTGTCGGGCACGTGGTGCTCCAAGGAAATCTGCACGGCAGCGCTCGACTCAGTCATCGCGGCTGGGAAACCGTGGGAGAAGCAGGGGGTGGCGATCAGTCATCGGTACCCCGCGTCGTCAGCCTAGCGCGTATCGGCCGGGCGGGCGCGTCGCGGCCGGAATCGGCGACGTCTCAGAGCTGCACGACGTGGCCCACCCGGGGCGGCGTACGGCCCGCGAGCACGTCGAGCCACGCGTCGCGCAGCGCCTCCGGGCCGGTGCCGACCCGCACGTCGAGCCAGCCGCTCACCACCTGGGAAAACCGCTGCCAGGCGTCGGCGAACCGTTCGTCGAGACCGGCCCGGCCCCAGTCCTGGCTCCGCTTGCGGATGCGCACCGGTGCGAAGAAGACCTCCCCGGCGGCGCCGGCATTGGGTGTCTGCTGGGTCAGGCCGACGGCGATGTCCCGGACGAGCAGGTCGCCGAGGTGCGCCCGCAGGGCGGCGCGGGTCGCGGGTGAGCCGGACAGGTCGAGGTAGACGGTCGGAACGGCGTCGAGCGCGCCGATGTCGTCGTAGGAGAGGACCTCGTCGTAGCAGCCCAGCGACCGGGTGAAGGCGAGGTTGCCCCGCGAGGTGAGCCCGATCAGGCGCGGGCCCCGGCCGTGCAGCTCGAACGCGGCGGCGTACGCCGTCTTGCTCGACGCCGACGACAGCACCAGCGACCGTGCCCCGTAGCCGTCCTCGTCGACGACCTGGTCGGCGAGCATGAACGAGGTGAAGAACAGCGGCCGGAACAGGATCAGCAGGTCCTCCTGCTCCGCCCGGTAGGCGGGATCACCGTCGGTCGACCGGTAGGCGTTGTACGGCGAGGGCAGGCCGACCCGGTGCGCGCTGGCGTCGCGGAAGCCGGAGGCGTCCACCCGGTTTGGGCGTACCACCAGGTGGCCGGCCGGCGGCAGGTAACCGTAGACCCGCTGCCCCGGCTCGACGCCGGCCACTGTGGATGCCACGACCTCGGCGAATCCCCACAGTGGCGGGAGACCCCACCCACCGTCGAGCCCACGGGGCTCCGGCGGGAAGAACTCCCAGTAGCGCATCGCGTCGCCGAGCACCGCGTAGGTGACGTTGTTGGCGGTCAGGCCGACGCGGTCCACGCGCAGCAGCGCCTCCCCGTCGGCGAGGCCGGGCGCGGCGCCGTCGACGAGTGTGGTGCGAGCGAGGTCGTCACGGGCCACAGCGAACGTCCACGAGTCAGCCATGGCCTGACGCTAGGCAGCCGCGAAACTCCAGACAAGTGCACTGGGAGTGCAAAATCCCACTCTGCGGCAGCGTTGCGCGCCGCCGGCTCAGAGGTATCTGACCCCCGTCAGCTCCGCCGCGGCAGCCCAGAGGCGATCCCCGACGGCCGGGTCGGCGGCCTGCCGGCTCAGCCGCGCCTCCGTCACCGGGCCCCAGGTCTCGAACAACCGGGAGGGGCCGAAGAACTGGCCGCCGCGTACCTCGGGGTCGGTCGCGGCCCGCAACTGCGGCAGGGCGCCCTGCTCGACCCGCTGGGTGGCGAGCAGGCCGAGCCGCCCGATCACCCGCCCGAGCCGGCCGCGGTGTTCCCAGGCACGCGGCGTGAGGTTGCTGCGGGTGAGACCGGGATGCGCCAGCGCGCTGACGACCGGCAGTCCGGCCGCGCGCAGGCGGCGGTCCAGTTCGACGCCGAAGACGGTGGTGGCGAGCTTCGAGCGGCCGTACGCCGCAGCGGCCCGGTAGCCGCGCTCGGACATCAGGTCGCCGAAGTCGAGCCGCGCGTTGCGGTGGGTCAGGGAGCTGAGGTTCACCACCCGCGCCGCACGTGCCCGGGCGAGGGCGTCCAGCAGCAGGCCGGTGAGCGCGTACGGGCCCAGCATGTTCGTGGCGAACTGCAACTCGAAGCCGTCGGCGGAGGTACGGCGCGGGCCGAGCAGCACCACACCGGCGTTGTTCACCAGCAGGTCGATCGTCGGGTGGTCGGCGGTCAGCTTCGCGGCGAACGCGCGTACCGAATCGAGGCGGGCCAGGTCCAGCTCGCGTACCTCGGTGTCGCCGCCCATGCGGCGGGCGGCCTCCCGGCCGGCGGCGGTGTTCCGCACGGCCAGCACCACGTGTGCGCCGTGGCGGGCCAGCTCGGTGGCGGTGACCAGGCCGAGGCCCGAGTTCGCGCCGGTCACGACGACGACCCGGCCGCGCTGGTCGGGGATGCGGTCGGCGGTCCATCCGGTCATCTGCTGCTCCTCGGGTGCGGTTTCGCGTTCAGCGTTGACGCTAGGAGCGCTCCGGCGGGTCTCGGTCGTTCGCGGTTGCCTAGGTCCGCGGGACCTACCCTGGGCGGGCGGCGTCGCGGCAGACTGGCGGCATGAGCAGCCCTCATCCGTACGCACGCGAGCTGGGCGCGTTCCTGCGCGCCCGGCGCGGCCGGTTGCGCCCGCGCGACGTCGGCCTTGAGCCGGGCGGCCGGCGCAAGGTGACCGGCCTGCGGCGGGAGGAACTGGCGCTGCTGGCCGGGCTCAGCACCGACTACTACCAGCGGATGGAACAGGGCCGGGAGGTACGCCCCTCCGACGACGTCCTGGACGCGATCGCCGGCGCCCTCGGCCTGGACGACACCGAACGCCGGCACCTGTTCACGCTGGCCCGGGCCGCCCGGCGACCGATGCCCGTCCGCGTCGACCCCGGGCCGGAGCGGGTGCCGGACAGCACCCGGCGACTGCTGCGGGTGATGGACACTCCGGCGGTCGTCCTCGGCCGGCATCTGGACCTGCTCGACTGGAATCCGATGGCGCAGGCGCTGCTCGGTGACCCGGCGGACCATCCGCCCGGCCGGCTCAACATGCTCCTGCTGCTGTTCGACGACGCGCTGACCGGGGGACGGAGCTGCCCGGACTGGGAGCGGCAGGCGCTTGACTACATCGGGATGCTGCGCGCCGCCGTCGCCGACGACCCGGCGCATCCCCGCGCCACGGCGATCGTCGGCGAGCTGAGCATCCGCAGCGCGGAGTTCCGGCGGCTGTGGGCACGGCACGACGTCCGCGCCTCGGTGAGCGGCACCAAGACGTTCCGGGTGCCCGGACTGGGGGACATCGTCCTGGACTGGGACACGTATCCGCTGCCGGGCAGTCCCGGCCCGGTCGTGCTCGTCTTCACCGCCGAGCCGGGCAGCCCGGACGCGGACCGGCTACGACTCCTGGCGTCGTGGCGGGCGACCCGCCCGGCGTCCGCCTGATCAGGCGGACGCCGGTCACCGTCCCCGGTTGAGGCGGACGATCGTGCCGTTGAGGGCGGTGGCGAAGAGGGTCCACGCGACATACGGGGCGAGTGCCGCCCCGGCGGGACGGTCGGTGCGGGCCGCGCGGCCCAGCAGCACGAGGTTGGACACGTTGAGCGCGGCGATCCCGGCCAGCGCGGCGCCGGGCTTGCGGGCGCCGAAGAACAGGGCGCTCCAGCCGGCGTTGAGCGCCAGATTGAGCGCGTAGCCGCGCGCGAAGGCGGCGCGCTCGGCCCCCTCGGAGCGGTCCAGCGCCCGGGCACCGGCCACCGCGATGAGCCCGTACAGCGGCGTCCAGACCAGTGGGAACGCGGCCGACGGTGGCTGCCAGGTGGGCTTGCGCAGGCGGCGGTACCAGCGCGACGAGGTGCCGGTGGAGGTGGCGGCGGCGCCCGCGGCGGCGGTCGCGGCGACTGCTGCCGCGGTCTTGACCAGGGTCGGTACTCGCATGCCAGGTGAGCTACCCGTCCGGCGCCGAATAAACCCGGGACACCGGAAGACCCTGGCGCACAGATCCTTCACCGAAGGATGCAGAACTCGTAGACAATTTTCATCCCCTTCGATAGCCTCGCCATTCAGTGATGCTTGTCGATAGGAGGCTCCATGCGACGGCTCGTGCTCTCCTTCACGTTGGCGGCGATCGGCGTCTGGGCCGTGGTGCCGGCACCCGCCTCGGCCGCACCCCGCCCGGCACCGGCACCCGTCACCGACGCGGTGACCGCGAAACTCCTCAGCCAGGCCGACGCCGCCACCATGCGGGCCGGCGGCGCGGAACGCACCAGGGTCACCGTCACCCGGTCCAACGGCGGGTGGGCCTTCGGCACCGCGGTGCTGCTGGCCGACCGGTCCGAGGACGCGCATCCCACCGGGTCGGTCTTCCTGGCCCGCGCCGACGCCAAGGGCTGGACCGTCGCCTTCGACGGCGAGGCGTCGTTCGCCGACCTCGCAGCCACGTCACCGCTGGTGAACCAGGACGAGAAGGCCGTCTTCACCACTCCCGTCACACCGATGTACGCGGGGAGCGACTTCCGCACCGGCATGGCGCTGCCGTTCGCGGTCGGGCAGACGTGGACCCTCACCGGCGGGCCGCACGGCTGGGGCGGCGGCGCGCCGTGGAGTTCCGTCGACCTCGCCGGCGGCGACCAGGTGGTCCGGGCCGCGCGGGCCGGCACGGCGTACACGATGTGCACCGGATGGATCCGGGTCATCCACGACCGGGGTTACTCGACCGACTACTACCACCTGTGGAGCAGCATCTCCGTCAACGGCGCCGCCGTCGGCCAGGGCGCGTACCTGGGCTACACCGGCACCGACGTCACCTGCGGCGGCTCCGCCACCGGCCGGCACGTCCACTTCGGGCTGCGGCAGAACTCCGCCTACGTCCCGATCGCCGGGCACGGCATCGGCAAGTGGGACTTCGTCAGCGGCGCCGGCGAGTACCAGGGTGGCGCCCGGCACGGATCCGCCTTCGCGGGCGTGGGCGGCGCCGTCTACAACTACGGCGCGCTCGGCTTCAACCAGGGAGTCGTCGACGCCAACGGCGGCGGCACGTTGACCCGGCGCTCCGGCCCCGGCACGGGGTACGGCGCCGTCGGATCAGTCGCGGACGGCGCTACTGTCACCGTCTCCTGCTCCGCCAACGGCACCTCGCACACCGGCCGGTACGGCACCACAGCGTTGTGGGACCGGCTCAGCGACGGCAGCTGGGTGTCCGACGCCTACCTCTCCACCGGCGTCAACGGGCCGATCAACGGCTGGTGCTGACCCCGGCTCACGAAGTGCGCGCGAGTGACGGCGACTGCTAGCTTCCGGACGCATGAACGACTCCCCTCGCTGGTACCGCCCGGCCCCCGACGTGCTGCTCACGGTCGGCAGCGCCACCGCGCTGCTCGGTTACCTGATCCCGTGGTTCCGCGCCAGCCGCCTGCACCAGTGGTCGTACTCGGGCTGGGCCTACCTGGAGACCGAGGGTGGCTGGACCTGGCTGGTCGTGGTGTCCCTGGTGGTCGCCGTCCTCGCCGGCCTCTGGGCCGGGCGGAGCGTGGCGTGCGCCAGGCTCGCGGTCGGCGCCGCGGTGGCCGGGATGTTCCTCGCCAGTGCGGTGGTCGCGGTGAGCCTGGGCGCGCTGCCGGAGCGCGACAGCATCAACTGGGTCGGTGAGCTGCCGTTCGAGATGGGGATGCCGCTCATGGCGGTCGGCTTCGGGGCGGTCGTCGCCGGGGCGCTGGGCGCCGTACGCCGTCCGGCCGCGGAGTGACGCGACGTCACGGCGCCGGCAGGTCCACCACCCGGGTGGCCCAGCGGGCCATCAGCGCCGGGTCGTGGGTGATGACCAGGACCCCGGCTCCCTGCCGGCGCTGGTAGTCGCTGACGACGGTGGCGACGTGCGCCTGGGTGGAGGCGTCGAGCATCGCGGTGGCCTCGTCGCAGAGCAGGTAGTCGGGCCGGTGGACCAGGGCGCGGGCCAGGCAGGCGCGTTGCAGTTGCCCGTCGCTCACCGCGTGCGGGCGGCGGGTGAGCAGGTCGGGGGTCAGTCCGGCCAGGTCGGCCAGCTCCGCCGCACGGGCCGCCGCCTGCTCTCGCGGTGTGCCGGTGGCGCGTAGCGGCTCGGCGATGATGTCCGCGAGGCTGAGCCGCGGGTCGGTGGCGGCACGCGGGCTCTGGAACAGGATCGCGACGCGGGTGCGCAGTTCCGCCGGCAGGCGGTGGCGGACGCCGCCGAGCGGTCGCCCGTCGATCGCAACGTGACCGCTGTCCGGGGCGTGCAGCAGGGCGAGGACGCGGGCGAGAGTGGACTTGCCGCTGCCCGAGGGTCCACGCAGCCCGACCGTCTCGCCGGGGGCGATGTGCAGGTCGACCCGGTCGAGGACGCGCTGCCTGCCGTACGCGACGCAGACCTGGTGCGCGGCGAGCCCGGCGGCCGGGGCGTCGCCCGGGGCGGCGGCGTCGGTGGCACCGGGAACCGTGACCGTCATGCCGGTACCTCCTCGCGCAGCGGGTGGTGGCAGGCGACCCGGCCCGCTCCGTCGGCGGCGAGGCGGGGCAGCGTGTCGCAGGTGTCTGTGGCGCGGGCGCAGCGCGGGGCGAAGGCGCAGCCGCCGGGCAGGTCGGTGAGCGTGGGCGGGTGCCCCGGTACCGGAACGAAGGCGCGGTCGGGCAACGCGTCGAGCAGACCGGCGGTGTACGGGTGGGCCGGGCCGTCGAACAGCGCCTCGGCCGGGCGGTGCTCGACGATGCGGCTGGCGTACATCACGGCGACGGTGTCCGCGACGCGGCGCGCGGCGGCCAGGTCGTGCGTGATGAGCAGGACGCCGGCACCGGTGTCGCAGCGGCGGCGCAGCAGGTCCAGCGTGTGGTCGACGAGCGGCCGGTCGAGGCCGGTGGTGGGTTCGTCGGCGAGCAGCACCGGCGGGTCGGGCGCGAGCGCGAGCGCTGTGGCGAGCCGCTGGGCCATGCCGCCGGACAACTCGTGCGGGTACCGGTTCAGGTCGGCCGGGTCGAGGCCGACGTCGGCGGCGATCCGGTCGGCGGCGGCCGGCGCGTCGCGGCGGCTGTGCCCGTGGGCGCGCAGCGTCTCCTCCAGCAGCTTCCGCCCGGTACGCACCGGGGTGAGCGCGGTGGCGGGACTCTGCGGAACCAGGCCGACGCCCCGGCCGCGTACGTGCCGGGCCAGGTGCCGCTCCCCCGCGCCGATCAGGTCGGCCTCGTCGCGTCCCGGCGCGTGCAGGCGGGCGCGCCCGGTGACTGTGGCGTTGCGCGGCAGCAGGCCGAGCAGGGCGTGCGCGAGGACCGACTTGCCGCACCCGGACTCGCCGACCACCGCCAGCAGCTCGCCGGGCCGCAGCGTGAGGCTCAGGTCGGTGACGGCGTGCACGACGGCGTCACGCAGCCGGAAGCGGACGGTCAGCCCGTCGACTGTCAGCAGCGGCGGGGCGGTCACAGGTGCAGCTCCGCTCGTACGCGGGGATCGAGGCGGTCGCGCCACCGGCCGGTGAGCACGGCGAGCGCCAGCGTGGCCGCCACGAGCAGGAGGCCGGGGACGATGCTGGCCCACCAGGCGCCGGTCAGCAGGGACCGCTGCCCGTCGTTGATCATGTTGCCGATCGAGGCCAGGTGCGGCGGCAGGCCGAGACCGAGGAACGACAGCGCGGTCTCGTGCCAGACGGCGTGCGGCACCATGAGCGTGGTCGCCAGCGCCAGGCGCGGCAGCACGTGCGGCAGCAGGTGCCGGGTGAGCACCCGGACGCGCCCGGCGCCGCCGGAGACCGCGGCGTCGACGAACGGCCGGTTGCGCAGGCTGAGCAGCTCGGAGCGGACGATCCGGGCGGTGGACAGCCAGTGCGTCAACGCGATGGAGGCGATCACCGCGCCCAGGCTGGGGCGCAGCATCGCCACGATGAAGATGCCCAGCAGCAGGTGCGGCAGCGCCGCGACGGTGTCCACGACGCGCATGAGGGCCCGGTCGACCCAGCCGCCGACGCTCCCGGCGACGGCGCCCACCAGCCCGCCGATGACCGCCGCGACGAGCGCGGCGACCGCGCCGACGAGCAGCGAGACGCGCAGGGCGTAGAGGCTGCGCACGGCCACGTCGCGGCCGAGGTCGTCGGTGCCGGCCAGGTGGTCGGTCGAGGGCGCGAGCCGGGTACGGGAGAGGTCGACGGCGCTCTGGTCCAGCGGCCACAGGACCGGGGCGAGCAGCGCGGCGGCGACGACACCGGCGAGCACGACGACGGCGGCGACAGTGCCGGCGCTGCTGGGACGGCGCAGGCGCCGGACGCGCGCGGGGAGGGCGAGGTCAGTCATCGAGGCGTACCCGGGGGTCGGCGGCGGCGTAGGCGAGGTCGGTGAGCAGGTTCGCGGTCAGCACCACGACGGTGGTGGCCAGGGTCGTGGCCGCGAGCAGCGGGAAGTCGGCGCCGAGCGCTGCCGCGACGGTGACCGCGCCGAGGCCGGGCAGGGAGAACACGGTCTCCACCAGGACCGCGCCGCCGACGAGTTCGGGCAGGTGCGTGCCGACCAGGGTGAGGAACGGCAGCAGCGCGGTACGCAGCGCGTGCCCGAACAGGATGACCCGTCCGGGCAGCCCCCGGGCACGGGCCGCCAGGACGTGGTCGTCGCGCAGGCTCTCGGCGACCGCGTCCCGGACGAACAGGACGAACCACGGCGCCTGCGAGATCGCGAGCACTGTCACCGGAAGCACCAGGTGCCGCGCCACGTCGCCCGGGTCGGTGCCGGTGGCGGTGATGTCGGTGAGCCCGCCGGCGGGCAGCCAGCCGAGGCTGAGGGCGAACACGGCGATCGCCGCGAGGCCGATCCAGAAGACCGGCATGGACTGCACGGCGTACGCGACGGCGCGCAGCGCCCTGTCGAACCAGCCACCACGGCGGTACGCGGCCAGCGTGCCGAGCAGCACGCTCGCCACCAGCACCAGGGCGAGCGCGGTGCCGACGAGCAGCAGCGTCCAGCCGGCCCGGGCCGCGAGCACCGAGGTGACCGGCTCGTGCCGGCTCGTCGACCAGCCCAGGTCGCCGCGCAGCAGGTTGCCGATCCAGCGGGCGTACTGCACCGGCAGCGGATCGTCGACGCCCCAGTTGGCGCGGATCTGCGCGAGGTTCTCCTCGCTGGTGGTGAACGCCGCCGCGCCCGCGTACTGCTGGGCCGGATCGATCGGTGAGGCGGCGCCGAGGGCGAACATGCCCATGCTGGTCGCGGCCAGCACCGGTACGGCGACCAGCAGCCGCCGCCGGACCACCATTCCCGCCCCGGCCAGCCGCCGCCGGCCGGTCACGGACGCCGTCACGACGTCTTCGTCCACGTGTGCACGTTCCACCAGATGCTGTTGGCGACGTCGTGCTCGTGCGGCTCGACCCGCGGCGTCACCCCGGTCACGGCGTCCTTCAGCACGTAGGTGTGCTGGAGGTAGGTGAGGAACACCCACGGCACGTCGGCGGCGAGCTGCTTCTGGAACGTGGCGTACGCGGCCTTGCGGGCGGCCGGGTCGGCGTTGTCCCGGCCGGCCTGCAGCGCGGCGTCGGTGGCCGCCGAGCGGTACGAGCCGGGGTTGAAGAAGCCCTGCCCGGCGAAGGCCGAGTTGAACAGCTTGTAGGAGACGAAGTCCGGGTCGTACGGCGTGCCGTAGCCCATCACGAGCGCGTCGCGGCCCATCCGCGGGGTGATCGCGTCCCAGGTCAGACCCTCCGGCGTGACAGTGATGCCGACCTTCTTCGCATCGGCGACGACGGCCAGGGCCAGTTCCTTGCGCAGGCTGTCCGTGGCCGGGTACAGGAGCGCGAACGCGGCCGTACGCCCGTCCTTGACCCGGATGCCGTCCGGGCCGGGCTTCCACCCGCCGGCGTCCAGCACGGCGGTCGCCGCGGCGGCGTCGGCGGCCGGCTTGCCGGCGATCGACGGCTCGGCGTACTCCGACGTCGGCGGCACCGGCCCGAACGCGGGCTCGCCCGCGCCGCCGAGCACGCCCGTCACCATGGCCTGCCGGTCGACCGCGACGTTCAGCGCCTTCCGGATCGCGGGGTCGGCGGTGACCGGGTTGCCCATCGGCAGCATGACGCCCCGGTAGTCGGCGGTCGGCACCTTGTGCACCCGGTAGCCGTCCCGGCTCTCGAAGCCGGACGCGAGCTTGGGCGCCAGCTCCGCCGCGTCGAACTCGCCGGCCCGCATCCGCTGGGCCCGTACGTTGTCGTCCGCGACGAACGCCACCACCACGCCCGGGTTCGCCGGCTTGCCGCCCCAGTACGTCTCGTTCGCCGCGAGCACGAGCCGGTCACCGGGTGTCCAGGACGTGAACCGGTACGGGCCGGTGCCGACCGGCTTGCGGTTGAAGCCGGCCTTGTTGACGTCCTGCCCGGCGAACGCCCGCGCCGGGACGATCCCCAGCGCCAGCCGTTGCAGGAACGGCGGGTACGCGTACTTGAGGGTGAACACCACTGTCGCGGGGTCGGGCGCGGTGACGGAGACGAGCATGTCCAGATCGGAGCGCAGCGTCGAGTCGACGGCCGGATCGAGTACCGCCTGGTAGGTGAACACCACGTCCTGCGCGGTCAGCGGGCTGCCGTCGTGGAACAGCACGCCCTCGCGCAGCTTGGCCGTGACGGTCCTGCCGTCCGCCGAGACGGCAGGCAACTCGCGGGCCAGGGCGGGCACCAGCTCGTTGCGGGCGTCCCGGGCGACCAGCCCGTCGAAGATCAGCGACGCGCCGTCGACGCCGTAGTTGAGCACCGGGTTGAGCGTGTCCGGCTCGCCCGCGGTGGCGACCACGACCGTGCCGGCGTTGGTCGTGCCCCCGGTCGACGCCGTGGGCGACGAACACCCGGCGACGGCGAGCAGGGCGGCGGCGAGCACCGCGGCCACGCGTACGGGCTTGGGCCTGATCGCCACCGGCAACTCCTCGAACACTCGTTCCGGTGGCGGCCGGACGGGCGCTCCGGCTGGGACTGATCATCGCGTGCCGAGCGCCCGCCCATTGCCGCCACTATTCTGTAGTTGCCAACTATATGCAATAGGAGCGCATCGACGGTCCTGGCCCCGGGGTCGCTCGTGCGGCAGCCGGGGGGCGCGCCGAATATGCTCAGGCGGTGAAGGACAGTGAGCGGGCCGCTCTGATGGGCATACTGCAGTCGGCCGAGCGCGGCGCCCCGGTGGAGGCGGTCGAGGCCGTCACCGGCGCCGTCGCCACTGCCCTGAACGCGCTCGGCGTCTCGCTGCTGATCGCCGACCTCAGCGGCCGCGCGCTGGTCCGGCTGACCCATCAGCCGGCGGGCGACGGGGCGGGCCGGCGGCAGGACGAGGAGGTCGCCGAGGTCCTCCCCTTCGACGGCGGGCCCTACGAGCAGGCCCTACGCCAGCAGACCGCCCGGGTGATCCCCGGTGACGACCGATGGACGGTGCTCGCGCCGGTCACCGAGCGGGGAGAAGCGATCGGCCTGCTGGAGATAGATCTGCCCGACGAGCCGGACGACGACGTGGTGGCCCGGATCGCCCGTACGGCGCACGCGCTGGCGTTCATCGTCATCGCCAACCGCCGGCACACGGACCTGTTCGAGTGGGGGCAGCGGACCACTCCGTTCAGCCTCTCCGCCGAGATCCAACGCCGGCTGCTGCCCGCCTCGTTCACCTGCGAGGCCGGCGCCTTCACGCTCTCCGGCTGGCTGGAGCCGGCCGCCAACGTCGGCGGGGACACCTTCGACTACAGCCTGGCGCGAGACGTGCTGCACTTCAGCATCACCGACGCCATGGGGCACGGCGTGGCGAGCGCGCTCACCGCCACCCTCGGAGTGGGCAGTCTGCGCAACACGCGTCGGCGCGGCGCCAGCCTCGTCGCCCAGGCCGAGGAGTCCAACCGGGCCGTCGCGGAGCACGCGAACGTACGTGGCGCGTACGTCACAGCCGTGCTGGGCCGCATCGACCTGACCACCGGACGCTGCGAGCTGGTCAACGCCGGGCACGTCCCGCCGATGCTGGTCCGGGACGGCCGGGTCGCACCCGTGGAGTTGCCGGGCAACTTCCCGCTCGGCATGTTCCCCGGCGAGAGCTACCGCAGCGGGGAACTGCCCCTGCTGGCCGGCGACCGGCTGGTGCTGGTCACCGACGGCATGCGGGAACGCAACGCCGCCGACATCGACCTGCCCGCGGCCCTGCTCCGCCTCGCCCACCTGCACCCCCGCGAGGCGGTACGAGCGCTCTCCGACGCGGTACTGGCAGCCGCCGGGCCGGTCCTGGACGACGACGCCACCTTGCTCGTCATCGACTGGTACAACAGTCACGGGCCGCGGAACAGCACCGCCGGCGCGGACCGCAGCCGCGTCAGCAGCGACGAGTAGCGCTCAGCGCACCGCCGCCTCCGAGCCGTCCTCGGCGTCCCGCACCGTGTCGAAGAGCGGGATGACGCGGTCCACCGAGGTGATCGAGAAGACGTTGCGTACCGGCTGGCGGACGCCGGCCACGCCCATCCAGCCGTCGCGCCCCCGCAGGCTCTTGTAGGCGAACACGAGCGCGCCCAACCCGCTGGAGTCCACGAACCCGACCTGGGTCAGGTCGACCACCACCGTCCCCGCACCGGAATTCACCATCTCGAGCAACCGGTCGCGCAACTGCGGTGCGCTGGCCATGTCGAGATCACCCGCGACCTCGATCACCGGGCCGACCCGCCCCTGCCTGGTCGTCACCGAGAACTCCACCACTCCCCCTCAACCGCATACAGGCCCGCGTGCGCACCGATCGGACCACTCGTACCACCGTGCCAGAACACCGGCGAATCCGCCTCCCGTAGGGGCCCACGCCACCGTCGCTCCGGCGAGGCGGGGGGGGGGGTGACAATCGGTGCTGTTCCCGTCACCGTCCGAAGCACATCGCCGCGGCAGGTGTGCGACGGGTTTCTGGGGGTAGGGCCTTTCACGGGTCAAGACATGCGCCCGCCATCGCGGTGGCTGCCCTGTTCCTTCCGGCACGGGCAAGCCGCCGACGAGCCGTGGAGGCGCCATGTCGGACCAGGAGCGACGCCGGGTACGTCCCGGTGACCGTCACCTCGCCCTGCCGTGCGTCACCGGCACCCCCGCCACGGCCCGCGCCCTGGCGATCTTCCCAGCCATCGCTGACCGACCCGGTCACGCCGGTGCCGCGCACCACGAGGACGGGTTGCCCACATGGTCACCACACCGCTAGCCCGTGAAGCCGCCGTGACGTCCGCCGGCAATCTCCCCCTGACACTGGGCGTGGAGGAGGAGTTCCTCCTCGTCGATCCGGTCGACGGCGTCAACCTGCCGGTGGGCGACGAGGTGATCGGCGCGCTCCCGGCGGCGCTGCGCGGCCAGGCCCGGCATGAGCTGCGGCGCAGCATGATGGAGATGGTCACCCCGGTCTGCACCGACCTGCCCACGCTCCGCGCCCATCTGCTGCGTCACCGCCGAGCGGCCGGCGAGGCCGCCTCGGCGGCGGGGGCGCGGCTGGTGGCGGTCGGCGCCACGCCGGTCGGGGATCCGCACCGGGCCGTACCGGAGCAGCAGCGTTACCACGCGATGGCCGAACACTACGGTCCCGTCGCCACCGATGCCGGTGTGTGCGGCTGCCACATCCACGTCGGCGTACCGGACCCGGACCTGGCGATCGAGGTCTGCAACCGGCTGCGGGTGTGGCTACCGGTGGTGCAGGCCCTGACTGCCAACTCGCCCGTGTACGCGGGGCGGGACACCGGGCAGGCGAGCTGGCGGTCGGTGCAGTTGCAACGCTGGCCCGGCGTCGGGCCGACACCCCACTTCGACTCGCGCCTCGACTACGACCGGACGGTCGCCGCGCTGGTCAGGTCACAGGTGATGCTCGACGAGGCGATGGTCTACTGGTATGCCCGTCCCTCGACGACATACCCGACTGTCGAGGTGCGGGTCAGCGACGTCTGCACCGACGTCGACGACACCGTCCTGGTGGCCGCGCTGGTCCGCGCGCTGGTGGCGACCGCCGTCACCGAGGCGTACGCCGGGGTGCCGGTCCCCCGGACCCCGGACTCCGTGGTGGCCGCGGCCCACTGGCACGCCGCCCACAGCGGGCTCGACGGCACGCTGACCGACCTGCGGCGAGGCGCGACGCGGCCGGCCTGGGAACTCGTCGGAGACCTCTTCTCCACAGTCGAGGACACCCTCCGGCGGCACGGCGACCTCGGCTTCGTACGCGCCGAGCTGTCCCGGCTGCGCCGGGTCGGCAACGGTGCCACCCGCCAACGGCGCACCCTGCGCCGCACCGGGAGCCTGCCGGCGCTCCTGCACGAACTCGCCGAACGCACAGTGTCCGGCTGACCCGATGACGACACCAGCTGAGGTATCGATGACATCCGACATTCATGCCTACCTCGACGCCCACCGCCGCGACCTGGTCGCCGAGCTGATCGGCTGGGTCCGGATCCGGTCGGTCGCCGGGCTACCGGAGCGCGAGGTCGAGGTCCTGCGGTCGGCGAACTGGCTGGCGGGCACGCTGCGCGACCTGGGGTTCCCGGTGGTGCAGGTCTGGAACCGCGACAGCGCGCCCGCCGTCTACGCGGAATGGTGCGAGGCGCCGGGCGCGCCCACCGTGCTGATCTACAGCCACCACGACGTCCGGGCGGCCAAGGACGAACAGTGGGAGGAGACGCCGCCGTTCGAGCCGGCGGAACGCGACGGGCGCGTCTACGGCCGGGGCACCTCCGACGCCAAGGGGCAGGTTCTCGCGCACCTGTGGGCTCTGCGGGCGCACCTGGCCGCCACCGGGCGCACCGCGCCCTCGGTCAACATCAAACTGCTCGTCGAGGGCGAGGAGGAGACCGGCTCGGCAGGACTGTCGGACCTGCTCGACGCCCACCGCCCGACCGCCGACCTGGTGGTGTTCTCCGACACCCTGCTGTGGCACCGGGAGCATCCGGCGCTCTGCATGGGGCTGCGCGGCATGATCAGCGCCCAGATCGAGGTGTACGGGCCGCTGCGCGACGTGCACAGCGGCGCCGTCTCCGGGCCGGCCCCGAACCCCGTGGTCGAGCTGAGCAAGCTCCTCGCCGCCCTGCACGACGACAAGGGGCGGATCACCCTGCCCGGCTTCTACGACCACGTGGTCGACCCGCCGGAGAGCTTCCGGGCCGCACTCGCCGCGCTGCCGTACCGCGACGAGGACTGGCTGGCCCGATCGGAGACCCGCAGCATCGGCGGGGAGGAGGGCTACACGGTGCTGGAACGGCTCTGGACCCGGCCCGCCGCCGAGGTTCTCACCGTCGCCGCCGGTGACATCACCGGAGCCTCCCGCGCGGCGGTGCCCGCTGTCGCCACCGCCAGCCTGAGCATCCGTACCGTGCCGGACCAGCGCATCGCCGACGTCGCGGAACAGCTGCGGCGGTGGGTCGCCGACACCATCAGCGACCGGGTCGACTACCAGCTGACGGTCTCGGAGGAGACCGCCCAGGAGCCGTACCGCACCCCACCCGACCATCCCGCCGTCGCGGTGCTCGACGCGGCCATGAGCGACGGCTTCGGCGCTCCCGTCGGGCGGATGGCGAACGCCGGCGGCGGCCCGGCCGAACTGCTGACCCGCAAGCTGGACGCGCCGGTGCTCTTCTTCGGCACCGGGCTGCCCGAGGACCACTGGCACGACAGCGACGAGAGCGTCGCCGTGGACGTGCTGCTCGCCGGCGCCGCCACCCTCGCCAGCTTCTGGTCCCGGCTCGCCGGAACCGACGCCGGCACCGCGCCCTCGACCGGGGACTGACGCCGGGCCGGTCACGCCGTCGTCTCGGTGCCGGTCCGCCGCACCGGAGCGGGGATCCGCACCTCGGCGGCGGCCCGTCGGCGCTCGGCGAGGCGTACCGCCGGCCGCATGGCCAGCCCCGCGACCACGAACAGCCCGCCGAGCACCAGCCAGCCCGGCGTGCCCCAGCCGAGCAGCAGCGAGGTCAGCAGCGCCGGACCGAGCATCCGGGCGAGCTGCGGCGCCATGCCGAAGAAGCCCTGGTACTGCCCCTGCCGGTCGGGGCGGGCCAGGGTGAAGCCGACCTCCCAGCCGCTGGCCGCCTGCACCATCTCGCCGAACACCTGTACCAGGGCCGCGCCCAGCAGCACCGCCGAGGCCACCCAAGCGCCGCCCACCATCCCGGACACCGCGTACGCGCCGCAGGCGACCAGCAGCACCCAGCCGGCGTGCCCGCTGGCCCGCGCCGCCGTGCCCGGATCGGTCACCCGGCGGGCCACCCGGACCTGCCACAGCACCACGCACAGCATGTTGACGGTGAGCACCACCGCGCCCATCGGCGCCGGGGCGTCGGTCCGCTCCGCGATCCACAGTGGCAGCGCCAGGCTGAGTAGCGGCATGTTCAGGCACATGACCGCGTTCAGCAGCGTGATCAGCGCGTACGGGCGGTCGCGCAGCACGGTCAGCCGTCCCGGCTCGGGTCCGGACGGAACCGGCGCCGCCGCCTCGGGCAGCCGGCGCACCAGCAGGGCGGCGACCAGGAAGCTCGCCGCGTCCAGCGCGAAGGCCGACAGGTACGCCGGACGGGTGTCCGCCCAGAGCACGAGCGCGCCCAGGCCGGCCCCGGCGGCCAGGCCGGCGTTCGAGACCGACTGCAACCGCGCCCGTACGGCGGTGCGCCGCGCGGGCCCGATCAGCCCGACCAGCAGCGCCTGCCGGCTGGCGGTGAGCCCGGCCTGGCAGGCGGCGTAGCAACAGGCGAGCAGTACGAACAGCGGGAAGGAGCGGATCACGAGGAAGCCGCTGAGCGCGGCGGCGGTGGCGACGGCGAAGACGCCAGTCATCCGTCGTGCGCCGTACCGGTCGGCCAGCTGGCCGGCGGGCACCCCGGCGAGGATGCCCGTCGACCAGCCCACGGTGAGGGCGATCCCGACCTGCGCCGGGGACAACCCGACCACCCGGATGAAGAACAGCGCCGAGCAGGCGTAGAAGGCGCCGTCGCCCACCGAGTTCGCGAGCTGGGCCAGGGCCAGCACCCGGACCCGGCGGCCGGTGTCGACATCGGCCATTGCTCGTCCCCCGTTCGCCGTGCTCCGTCCTCCATCCAAGACCTGGGGATTGGCGTGGAGAAGCGCCGATTCCGGGCAATCTGATTGGGCCAATGTAGGGTCGGCGCCGTGGACGTACACGTCAGCCTGGCCGGGCCCGGCGACCGTGCCACCCGGATCCACAGGCAGTTGCTGGAGGCGATCCTGGACGGCCGGCTGCGGCCCGGCGAACGGCTGCCACCGACCCGCGAACTGGCCCGGCGGCTCGACGTCTCCCGCAACACGGTTGCCGTCGCCTACGAGCGGCTGACCGCCGAGGGCCTGCTGACCGCCCGGGTCGGCGCGGGAACGTTCGTCGCCGACGAGCCGGTCGCCCGCGCCCGGCCCCGTCCGGCACCGGCCGGTGGCGTACGCCCCCGCGCGTTCTGGGCGTCCGCCGCGCCGGCCCCCACCGCCGCGCCCCGGCCGGGCCACGACTTCCGGGCCGGTACCCCCGACACCGGGTTGTTCCCGCTGGCCACCTGGCGCCGGCTGGTCGCCGGTGAGCTGCGCACCACGACGATCCGGAGCGGCTACGCCGACCCGGCCGGGCACCCCGGCCTGCGTACCGCCGTCGCCCGGTACGTGGGACTCGCCCGGGCGGTACGGGCCGCGCCCGACGACGTCGTCGTCACCCAGGGCGCGCAGCAGGCGCTGGACCTGATCGCCCGGGTCGTGCTCGAACCGGGCGACCGGGTGGCCGTCGAGGATCCCGGCTATCCGCCCGCCCGGCGGCTGTTCGCCGCTCACGGCGCACGGGTCGTGCCGGTGCCCGTCGACGACCAGGGCATCGACGTAGGCGCGCTACCAGGCGACGCGCGGCTGGTCTACGTCACCCCGTCCCACCAGTTCCCGCTGGGCGTCCGGATGTCGCCGGCGCGCCGGGCGGCGCTGCTGGACTGGGCGGCGGCTCGGGACGCGGTGGTCGTCGAGGACGACTACGACACCGAGTTCCGCTTCTCGGCACGGCCGCTGGACCCGTTGCAGACGCTGGACCGGGCCGGGAAGGTGGTCTACGTCGGCACGTTCTCCAAGACCCTGCTGCCCATGCTGCGCCTCGGGTTCCTGGTCGCCCCGGCGTCGCTGCGCCCGGCGCTGCTGGCCGCCCGCCAGCTCACCGACTGGCACGGTGACCACACCACGCAGGCGGCGCTGGCCCGGTTCATCGACTCCGGCGAGCTGCCCCGGCACATCCGCAAGGCGACCCGGGTCTACGCCGAGCGACGCGAGCTGATCGACGCCGCGTTCCGATCCGACCTCGCCGAATGGCTCCACCCGGTGCCGTCCACGGCGGGCCTGCACCTGTGCGCACGACTGCGCCCGGAGGCCGGCGTCGACCTGCCGGCGGTCGTCGCGCGGGCGGCCGAAGCCGGCGTCACGGTACGCGAGATCGCCGGCTACCACGCCGGCCCGCCCGGCCCGGCCGGCCCGGCCGGCCTGGTGCTCGGCTACGGCGCCATCGCCACCGCCGACGTACCGGAGGGGCTCCGGTTGCTCGCGCGCAGCTTCCGCGGCTGACCGGCGGCGCCGCGAATTCACGTCCCCCTCCGAGCAACCCCGGGAGCCACACCTGGCGTGACTATCCCGTATCCGATCGGAGGTCCGAATGAGTGATCGCGACACGGCGTTCGCGGAGTACTTCTCGGCGAGGCACCACGCCATGCGCGCCACCGCGTATCTGCTCTGCGGTGACTGGCACCGGGCGGAGGACCTGGTCCAGACCGGGTTCACCAAGCTCTACCTGGTCTGGAACCGGGTCGCCCGGCACGACGCGCTCGACTCCTACCTGCGCCAGATCATCGTCCGGTCCTTCCTCGACGAACGGCGGCGGGGCTGGTGGCGGCGGGAGCGGGTGGGCACGCCCGACACCGACTCACCGGTGCCGGCGAGTCCGCCCGAGGACCGACTCGTGGTGCTCCAGGCACTCGCCGCCGTACCGCCCCGGCAACGGGCCGTCCTGGTCCTGCGCTACTGGGAGGACCTGCCGATCGACGAGGTGGCGGCACTGCTGAACTGCTCGCCGGGAACGGTGAAGAGCCAGTCCGCCCGCGGTCTGGACACGTTGCGCGGCCTGCTGTCACCCATGCACTCATCGAGCGAGAAGGGGCAACGATGAACGGAGACCAGCTGCGCGAGGCGCTTCGCGACGAGATGCTCGGCGTCACCGCGCCGGCGCAACTCAGCACCGAAGGCATGCTGCGTTCGGCCCGGCGGGCACGCAACAAGCGCCGCGCCGTCCGGGCGTGCGCCGGATCGGCGACTGCGGTTCTCGCGGTCGTGGGTGTCGTGGCCCTCGCCACCCCGGACGGCGGCGACCGGCGCCCGCCCGCCGCGCTGCCGCAGGCCGCCCCGCCGCCGTCGCCGGACGGCAGTGCCGAGCCGATGCCGACCGGGCCCGACGGCCAGCCGCAGGAGGACCGCACCGCCCGGGCGGGCACCCGGTACGACCAGGCCGCCCTGCTGCTCGACCGGCTCGTCACAGTGGTGCCCGCCGGGTACACCGCCGAGAAGACCGTCTCCACCGAGACCGGGAAGGAGACGCTGGGGACGCACGAGGCGAACTTCAGCGGACGGGCAGACGGCGTCGAGCTGTGGAGCTACATGGCCTCGGTCGACGTGGCGAAGGGAACGTGGAAGGGACGCCTGCTCACCGAGGTGCACACACCGGGGAACCTGCTGCCGACCGAACCGTGCGCCCTGGCACGCGAGTTCTGGGGCATGGGGGGCGAATGCCAGCCGATGACAGTCGGCGAAGCGACTGTGGGTGTGGTGGTCCGGCCCGGCGCCGACGACCGGTTCGACCAGTGGGCCGCCTACCGGCACCCCGACGGCGTGGTGGTCTTCGTGGCGCAGGGCGCGTACGACAGGCAGGCGCCCGCGTCACCGCTACCGTTCACCGCACGCGAGCTGGCGACTGTCGCCGTCGACGAGCGGCTGCACCTTCGGTAGCCCCGCCGCGGGCGCGCCTGAACTACCCTCGCCGCCGTGGACACAGTGGAGATCGACGCGCCTGTCGTCGGCGTGACCGTCTACCCGGACCGCGCCCGGGTGACCCGCCGCGGCGGCGTCCGGCTGGCCGCCGGCGACCACCGGGTACGCGTCGCCCCGCTCCCGCTGGGCCTGCGCCGGGACTCGATCCGGGTGGGCGGCCGGGGCGCGGTGACGGTGCTCGGGGTGGACGTGGCCGCGTGGCGGCACGCCCGCAGCACCGACGCCCAGGTGGTCGAGCTGGAACGGCGGCGCCGGGAACTGGCCGACGAGCTGGCCGAGGTCGGTGACACCGACGCCATCGAGGACCAGCGCGGCGAGTTCCTCACCCGGCTGGCCGAGCGCGCGGGTGGCACGTACGCCCGGGCGCTGGCCGCCGGCGACGCGGCCCCGGCCGACGTCGCGGCCTTCACCGATTCGGTGTCCGGTCAGCTCGCCGATTCCCGGGCCCGGCGGCGCGGGCTGGCCCGGCGGCGCACCGAGCTGGCCGAGGAGCTGGCCGCCGTCGACCGGGAGCTGGACGCGGCGCGCGGCAAGCGGGAGCCGGACCGGCTGGCCGCCGAGGTGTCCGTCTCGGTCGACGCCGACGACGCCGAGGTGGAGCTGGAGCTGACGTACCTGGTGGACGGTGCCCGCTGGACGCCCTCCTACGATCTGCGGCTGGTCGAGGACACCATGACCGTCACCTGGTTCGGGCTGGTCAGCCAGGGCACCGGGGAGGACTGGCCGGAGTGCGAACTCCAGCTCTCCACCGCCCGCCCGGCGGCGGCGAGCGGCGTACCCGAATTGTCGCCCTGGTATCTCGACCGGCTCCGGCCGGAGCCGCCGATGGCGGTCTCGGCCGCGTCGTTCGGCGGCATGGTGCCGCCGCCGGCGCCCGGCGCGGCGCCGGCGGGCCGTCCCCGCGCGGCCCGGTCCGCGGCGCCGGCGGTGCGGGAGAGCGTCGCCGAGGTCGAGCAGGGCGTGACGGCGGCGACCTACCGGCCCGCCCGGCCGGTGGCGGTGCCGGCCGACGGCAGCGCGCACCGGGTCACCATCGCGGTGCTGGAGCTGCCGGCCCGGCTCGACCACGTGAGCGTGCCGGTGCGCGCCGCCGAGGCGCACCTGCGGGCCACGGTTCGCAACGCGTCGGACCACACACTGCTGCCCGGACCGGCGTCGGTCTTCCACGGCGCGGACTTCGTGGCGGCGACACGGCTGACGACGTGGGCGCCGGGCGAGGAGACGGAGCTGGCGCTCGGGATCGACGACCGGGTGCGGGTGGAGCGGAAGCTGTCCCGGCGCACCGAGAGCAAGGCCACGCTCGGGTCGACGCGGCGGCGGGAGGTGGAGTACCGGATCACTGTGGCGAACCACAGGCCCCGACCGGCCACCGTCGAGGTGCGGGACCAGCTGCCCGTGTCCCGGGACGAGGCGGTGGTGGTACGCGAGACCGCGCTGACGCCGCCGCCGGCCGAGCGTACGGAGCTGGGCGAGCTGACCTGGCGGCTGTCGCTGGCGCCGGGTGAGAGCGGCGAGATCGCGCTGGGCTTCCGGGTGGAGCTGGCCAAGGGCGTCGAGCTGACCGGATGGCGGGAGTAGCGCACGTGTTAGGAAGGGCCCCTTCTTATGCAGAATGCGATAAGAAGGGGCCCTTCCTTCGGTCTCAGACGCGACGGCGACCGTAGACGCCGGCGAAGATGGCGACACCGACAGCGGCGAAGCCGACCTGGAGCAGCAGCTCGATCCAGTCGATGCCGGGGGTGTCGTCGACGCCGAACGCGCCGGCCACCAGGGTGCCGACGAACGCGGCGACCACACCGATGAGCAGGGTCAGCCAGATCGGGATGTTCTGCTTGCCCGGCACCACCAGGCGCCCGAGCGCGCCGATGACGAGGCCGATGATGAGCGCGGTGAAGAAGCCCGTGATCTCCACGAGAGGCGTCCCTTCCGTCGGATGTGTTGACGCCTCGCTGGTTGCCCCGATCAACCACTCGGGCAAACCCGAAAGCTTTTTTCGTCATGGAACTGTCATGACCGTCCCTGATCAGTGGTCCGAGGGCTGGCGGCGGCGAGGTCCGCCCGGCGCCTCCTCCCGGTCGATGCGCAGTTCCCGCTCCAGCTCGGCGATCACCATGCGGAGGTCGTCCAGACGCTGGCTGATCGCGATCCGGTCCACCTCGTCCGGTATCCCGTCGCCGTCGGAGTCGTAGTCCGGGGCCAGCCCTTCGGTCATCTCCAGCCGGCGTGCCTCCTCCATGGAGTTGACGATGACGGCGATGAGGATGTTCAGCAGCAGGTTGACCGCGATCATCACGAAGCTGACGTAGTAGAGCAGCGTCCACGGCGACACGGCCAGGCCCTGTTCCAGCAGATCCGGCAGCGTCTCCAGGGACAGCAGCACGAACAGCGTGACGAGCGAGCGGCCGATGTCGCCGTACTGCTCGGGGTAGCGGTCGCCGAAGATCAGCCAGCCGGCCATGCCGTAGACGTAGAGCGTGACGGCGGCGAGCGCGAGGAAACCGGCGACGCCGGGCAGGCTGCGCCACAGCGCCGCGACGATGGTCCGCAGGCCGGGCGAGAAGCGGACCAGGCGCAGCACCCGGGCGACCCGGATGAACCGCAGCACCGCGGAGTCGCCGTGCAGGCCCGGGATGAATATGGCGGCGGTGACCAGCAGGTCGAAGACGTTCCAGCCGTGCCGGAAGAAGTCCTGCGGGCGGCGGCCGTACGCGAGCACCCGGATGGTGATCTCCACGACGAAGACCGCCCGGAACATCCACTCCGTCCACCGCAGCACCGGCCCGGCGGCGCCGAGGTCCCGGTACGTCTCGATGCCCAGCACGACCCCGTTGGCCATGATGAGCACCACGATGGCCACCTCGAACGGCCGGGACGCGACGAGCCGTGCACAGTGGCCGGCCAGCCCACGCTTTCCGGTGGCGGTCCGGCGCCCGCCACGCGGTGCCGGAACCGTGTCCCCGATCAGCGTTCCCCTCCGGCACGCGAGAGCCGGACGACGCGCGGACGACAGGGGGTAGCCACCCGGACACTCTAGTGGATCACCGACGGCGACCTGTTCCGGCCGAGCCGTGCCCGGCCCGGCTCACAGCCAGCCGCGGCGCTTGAACAGCAGGTAGAGCGCGCCGCAGACGGCCAGCATCAGCGCGACCGCGAACAGGTAGCCGAACCGCCAGTCCAGCTCCGGCATGTGGCTGAAGTTCATCCCGTAGACGGTGCCGATCAGGGTCGGCGCGAACAGGATCGCCGCCCACGCGGAGACCCGTTTGATCTCCTCGTTCTGCTCGAAGCTCGCTGCGGTCAGGCTGCGCATCTCCTCGTTCTGCGCCTGCGAGACCAGTGTGGCGTTGACGGTGAGGATGTTCTGGAGCAGATGCCGGAACCCGTCCACCCGCTCGACCACCTGGGTCAGGTGGTCGGCCACGTCGCGCAGCCGGCGGCGCAGTTCCTCGTCCGTTCCGTACCTGTCGAAGCCGCCTGTGAGCGCGTCGACCACCTTCAGCAGCGGCCGGGCGGCCCGCTGGAACTGGATCACCTCACGGCTCAGCTCGTAGATGCGGCGGCTGGCGTTCGGGTCGCCGCCGAACACCTCGGTTTCGATCTCGTCGATGTCGTTCTCCAGCCCGGCGACCACCGGCGCGTAGCCGTCCACCACCCGGTCGAGCACGGCGTAGAGCACGGCTTCCGGGCCGAGCGCCAGCACCTCGGGTTCGGCCTCCAGCCGCCGCCGGACCCCGGCCAGGTCCGGTGTGCCGCCGTGCCGGACGGTGATCACGAAACCGGGGCCGAGGAACAGGTGCAGCTCGGCGAACTCGACCGCGTCCCGCTCGTCCAGGTAGCGGGCGGCGCGCAGCACCACGAACAGGGTGTCGCCGTACCGCTCCAGCTTGGGGCGCTGGTGGGCGTTGATCGCGTCCTCGACGGCCAGGTCGGGGAGCTGGAACTCGGCGGCGAGCGAGGCGATCTGCTCGCGTCCCGGCCGGCGCAGCCCGATCCAGGCCATCGCGTCGTCGAGCTGTTGCAGGCAGCGGTACGTGTCGGCGAGGCTCACCGGCGACGCCCGGCGTACGCCGCCGACGTAGACGCCGCTGTCGACCAGCCCGTCGGGTCGCTCCGGCTCGGCCGCGCCGGCGTCGATGGCGTGCTCGTCCAGGCGCCGGCCGAACCCCTCCGAGGACCGGTTGTCAGCCATGCCCCTCCCCCGCTGCCCGACCGGCTCGCCGAGTCCCCCGCGGACGCGGCCGCAAACGTCAGGGGCGGTAGCGGTAGCCCATTCCCGGCTCGGTGATCAGGTGCCGGGGCCGGGCCGGGTCGTCCTCCAGTTTGCGCCGCAGCTGGGCCATGTACTGCCGCAGGTAGTTGGTCTCCTGGTGGTACTCCGGCCCCCACACGTCGTGCAGCAACTGGCGCTGGCTGACCAGCTTGCCGGGGTTGCGCAGCAGCTTCTCCAGCACGGCCCACTGGGTGGGGGTGAGCTTGACCTCGACGCCGTCGTCCCGGGTGACGGTCCGGTCGGCCAGGTCCACGGTGTTGCGGCCGATCCGCAGCGCCGGCACGGCGGGCGAGGCGGGGGCGAGCCGCCGGGTCACCGCCCGGATGCGGGCGAGCAGCTCGTCCACCCCGAACGGCTTGGTCACGTAGTCGTCGGCGCCCGCGTCGAGCGCGGCGACCTTGTCCTCGCTGCCGGCCCGCCCGGAGAGCACGATGATCGGCACGGCGGTCCAGCCGCGCAGTCCCCGGATGACCTCGGTGCCGTCCAGGTCGGGCAGGCCGAGGTCGAGCACCACCAGGTCCGGCGGGTGCCCGGCGGCGGCCTTGAGCGCGGCGGCGCCGCTGTCGGCGACCTCGACGTCGTAGCCCCGCGCCCGCAGGTTGATCCGCAGGGCGCGCAGGATCTGCGGCTCGTCGTCGACGACCAGGATCCGGGTCATTCCTGCGGCCCCTCCGGCGCGGTGGCGGCCGGCAGCCGCAGCACCATGGTGAGACCGCCACCGGGCGTGGTCTCCGGGGTGATGCTGCCACCCATCGCCTCGGCGAGCCCACGGGACAGCGCGAGTCCCAGGCCGACGCCGGTCTGGTTGTCCCGGTCGCCGAGGCGCTGGAACGGCAGGAAGACGTGCTCCCACTGGTCCTCCGGGATGCCCGGCCCGGTGTCGATCACCCGCAGTTCGACCTGCCCGGCGTGCGCGCTGCCGGTGATCGTCGGCGGCCGGCCCGGTGGGCTGTGCCGCAGCGCGTTCGCAACGATGTTGACCAGCACCCGCTCCAGCAGACCCGGGTCGGCCAGCGCCGCCGGCAGGTCGGCCGGGATGTCGGTGGTCACCTCGGCCGCCACCGCACCAAGTTCGTCAAGGGCCCGGGGTACGGCGTCCTCCAGCCCGATCGCGGCGGTGCTCACGCCCAGCGCGCCGGCCTGCAACCGGCTCATGTCGAGCAGGTTCGCCACCAGCCGGCCCAGCCGGTCCAGCGACTCGTCGGCGGTGGCGAGCAGCTCCTCCCGGTCGTCCGCGTCGAACTCGACGTCGTGACTGCGCAGGCTGCTCACCGCCGCCTTGGCCGACGCCAGCGGCGTACGCAGGTCGTGGCTGACCGCCGCGAGCAGCGCGGTCCGCATCCGGTCGGCGGCGGCGAGCGGGCGGGCGGTGGCGGCCTCCTCGGCCAGCCGTTCCTGGCGCAGCGCGACGGCGGCCTGCGCGGCGAACGCCTCGACGACCCGGCGGTCGGCCGCCTCCAGCCGCCGGCCGGCGAGCACCACGCTGAGCCGGTCGTCGACCGGTACCACGGTCTCGCCGGCGCTCGGGCTGCCCGGAGGCCGCTCGCCGACGCTCGCCGCCACCCGCCAGGCATCCGTCTCCCGGGCGCGGGCCGGTCGTCCGCCGGCCTCGTCGGCCGGCTCCAGCACGCTCACCGCGCGCAGCCCGAACGTCTCCCGCAGCCGGTCCAGCAGCGCGGGCAGCGGCCGTTCGCCGCGCAGCACGCTGCCCGCCACGGTGGCCAGGGTCTGCGCGTCCGCGGAGGCCCGGGCCGCCTCCCGGGTACGCCGGGCCGCCACGTCGACCACCCAGCTCACCGCGATGGCGACGCCGACGAACACGCCCAGGGCGAGCAGGTTGTCCGCCTCGGCGATGGTGAGCGTCCGGTAGGGCGGGGTGAAGAACCAGTTGAGCAGCAGCGAGCCGCCGAGCGCGGCGACCAGCGCCGGCCACAGCCCCCCGACCAGCGCCACGCCCACCACACCGGCGAGGAACAGCAGGATGTCGTTGGTCAGGGTGAGGTCGGGCAGCGTCCGCAGCACGAGCGTGAGCAGCGGCATGCCGAGCACCGCGAGCGCGTACCCGATCAGCCGTCGCCGCCGGGACAGCGCGGCGGGCACCGCCGTGGCCCGGCGCCCGCGCCCCGCCTCCGGGTGGGTGACCAGGTGCACGTCGATCGGGCCGGACAGCGCGGTGGTGGTCACCCCGACGCCGCGGGCGAACACCTGCGCGAACCGGCCCCGGCGGCTCGCGCCGAGCACGAGCTGGGTGGCGTTGACGCCCCGGGCGAAGTCGAGCAGCGACGCCGGGATGTCGGTGCCGAGCACCTGGTGGTACGTGCCGCCGAGGCTCTCCACCAGCACCCGCTGCCGCGCCAGCTGGGCCGGGTCGGCGCCGGCCAGCCCGTCGCTGCGGGCCACGTGCACGGCGAGCAGGTCGGCGCCCTTGCTGCGGGCGGCGATCCGGGCGGCCCGGCGGATCAGCGTCTCGCCCTCCGGGCCGCCGGTCAGCGCCACGACGACCCGTTCCCGCGCCTCCCAGGTGTCGGAGATGCCCTGCTGGGCGCGGTACGCGTCGAGCTGCTCGTCGACCTTGCCGGCCAGCCAGAGCAGCGCCAGTTCGCGCAGCGCGGTGAGGTTGCCGACCCGGAAGTAGTTGCCGAGCGCGGCGTCGATCTTGTCGGGCCGGTAGATGTTGCCGTGCGCCATCCGGCGGCGCAGCGCCTCCGGCGTCATGTCCACCAGCTCGACCTGCTCGGCGGCCCGGACCACCTGGTCCGGCACGGTCTCCCGCTGGGTGGTGCCGGTGATCTGCGCGACCACGTCGTTCAGCGACTCCAGGTGCTGCACGTTGACGGTGGAGAGCACGCTGATCCCGGCGTCGAGCAGCTCCTGCACGTCCTGCCAGCGCTTGTCGTGGCGGGAGCCGGGCACGTTCGTGTGGGCCAGTTCGTCCACCACTGCCACCTCGGGCCGCCGGGCCAGCACCGCGTCCAGGTCCATCTCGGTGAACTCGGCACCCCGGTAGGTCATCGCCCGGCGCGGCACCACCTCCAGGTCGCCGATCATCTCGGCGGTGTGCCGGCGGCCGTGCGTCTCGACCAGGCCGATGACCACGTCGGTGCCGCGCTCGGCCCGGCGCCGGGCCTCCTCGAGCATCGCGTACGTCTTCCCGACGCCCGGGGCGGCCCCGAGATAGATCCGCAGTTCACCCCTGCCCACAACCCCCATCCTCTCCGAGTGGAAGGAAGGGCCCCCTGTTAACGCCTCGCGAGGTGCAGGGGGCCCTTCTTAACACTTCCGTCAGCGCGCCGGAAACGCCTCGTCCAGCGCAAGGTTGAGTTCCAGCACGTTCACGCCCGGCTCGCCCAGGAAGCCGAGCGCCCGGCCGGTGGTGTGCTCGGCGACCAGCCGCCGCACCGCCGCCGGGTCGGCGCCGCGCTCCCGCGCCACCCGGGCCACCTGAATCTCCGCGTACGCCGGGGAGATGTGCGGGTCGAGGCCGCTGCCGCTGGCGGTGACCGCGTCGGCCGGCACGGCGGGGCGCGCCGGGGCGTCGCCGCGTACCGGGGTGACGATGCCGCCCTCGGCCACGTAGTCGTGGCCGGGCTGCGCCGCCTCCACCGGTACGCCCTGCCAGCTGGTGACGAACGGCGTCGCAGGCGCGGCCTGGTTGACGCTCACCACGCGGGTGATCGGACCGGTGAGCCCGTAGGCGCGGAACACGGCGAGCACCGCGCCCACCCCGTCCGGGGTGCAGTACGGGCGCCGCCCGTCCACGCCGTCCAGTTCCCCGACCGCCTTGCTGCGGGCGCAGACCTGGGTTAGCAGGCTCTGCGCCGAGGTCTCCTCGTCGCCGGTGAGCGTGTCCACCACGCTCTCCGGGCCGAGGTTGCCGGCCGCTGTGGCGGTCGGGTCGTAGCCGTCCCCGGCGGCCGACGGGCGGGACTGGAAGTAGCGCGGGACGGGATTGCCGTCCGCGTCGGTGAACGCCTGGCCGATCAGCGAACTGCCGACGGTACGGCCGCCGACGGTGAGCAGTGAGCCGTCCGCCCTGCCGTCGAGGCCGGGCAGCCGGCCCACGGCGACCAGGGCGAGCGGGTAGACCAGGCCGAGCAGCACTGTGAAGACGAGCACCGCGCGCAGGGCGGCCAGGTGCTGGGAGAGCCAACTGGGAAGGCGCATCACGAGATCCCCGGGACGAACTGGACGAGCAGGTCGATGAGCTTGATGCCGGCGAACGGCACCACGATGCCGCCGAGACCGTAGAGCCACAGGTTGCGGCGCAGCAGCGTCGAGGCGCTGGCCGGGCGGTAACGCACGCCGCTCAGGGCCAGCGGGATCAGCGCCACGATGACTATCGCGTTGAAGACGACGGCGGAGAGGATCGCCGACTCCGGACTGGCCAGGCGCATGATGTTGAGCCGGTCCAGCGACGGGTAGATGCCGGCGAACATGGCCGGGATGATCGCGAAGTACTTCGCGATGTCGTTGGCGATGCTGAACGTCGTCAGCGCGCCACGGGTGATCAGCAGCTGCTTGCCGATCTCCACGATCTCGATCAGCTTGGTCGGGTCGGAGTCGAGGTCGACCATGTTGCCGGCCTCCTTCGCGGCCGACGTGCCGGTGTTCATGGCGACGCCCACGTCCGCCTGGGCCAGCGCGGGCGCGTCGTTGGTGCCGTCGCCGGTCATCGCGACGAGCCGGCCGCCCTCCTGCTCCTTCTTGATCAGCGCGAGCTTGTCCTCCGGCGTGGCCTCGGCGAGGAAGTCGTCCACTCCCGCCTCGTCGGCGATCGCCTTCGCGGTACGCGGGTTGTCACCGGTGATCATCACGGTGCGGATGCCCATCCGGCGCATCTCGTCGAAGCGCTCCCGCATCCCGGCCTTCACCACGTCCTTGAGGTGGATGACGCCGAGCGCCCGGGCCGGTTCCCCGGCCACGTGCTCGGCCACCACGAGCGGCGTACCGCCGGTGCCGCTGATCGCGTCGACCAGTTCACCGACCTGTTCGGTCGGGTGGCCGCCGTTGTCGCGTACCCACTTCATCACCGCGGCGGCGGCGCCCTTGCGGACGTGCCGGACGCCGCCGTCGGCGTTCAGATCGACGCCGCTCATCCGGGTCTGCGCGGTGAACGGTACGAACGTGGCGTGCGGGATGAGGCCGGGCTCGCGCTCGCGCAGCCCGTACTCGTTCTTGGCGAGCACCACCACCGAGCGGCCCTCCGGGGTCTCGTCGGCCAGGCTGGACAGTTGCGCCGCGTCGGCGAGGGTGGCCGCGTCCACGCCGGTCACCGGCAGGAACTCGGCGGCCTGCCGGTTGCCGAGCGTGATCGTGCCGGTCTTGTCCAGCAGCAGCGTGTTGACGTCGCCCGCCGCCTCGACCGCCCGGCCGCTCATCGCCAGCACGTTGCGCTGCACGAGCCGGTCCATGCCGGCGATGCCGATCGCGGACAGCAGCGCGCCGATGGTGGTCGGGATGAGGCAGACCAGCAGGGACACCAGGACGACTCCGGTGACGCCGGAGTCGGTGATCGCCGCGGTGTCGGGCGCGGCAGCCTGGTAGCCCTTGGCGAAGATCGCCATGGGCTGGAGCGTGACGACCGCGAGCAGGAAGATGATCGTCAGCGCGGCCAGCAGGATGTTCAGGGCGATCTCGTTCGGCGTCTTCTGCCGGTTGGCGCCTTCGACCAGCGCGATCATCCGGTCGATGAAGCTCTCGCCGGGCTTCTGCGTGATCCGGACGACGATCCGGTCGGAGAGCACCCGGGTGCCACCGGTGACCGCGCTGCGGTCGCCGCCGGACTCCCGGATCACCGGGGCCGACTCGCCGGTGATCGCCGACTCGTCGACGCTGGCGATGCCCTCGACCACGTCGCCGTCGCCCGGGATGACCTGCCCGGCCTCGACCAGGACGACGTCGCCCTGGCGCAGCTGCGGCGCGGGCACCGCCTCGTCCCGGTACGCGTTCGCGGCGGCACCCGGCGTCCAGCCGACCAGGCGGGTGGCGACGGTGTCCTGCTTGGCCCGTCGCAGCGTGTCGGCCTGTGCCTTGCCGCGCCCCTCGGCGACCGCCTCGGCCAGGTTCGCGAAGATCACGGTGAGCCAGAGCCAGACGGTGATCGCGATCGCGAAGACCGACGGGTCGGCCACCGCGAGCACGGTGGTGAACAGCGCGCCGATCTCCACGATCAGCATCACCGGGTTGCGCCACAGCGTGCGCGGGTCGAGCTTGCGCAGCGCGTCCGGCAACGACGCGATCAGCTGGCGAGGGTCGAGCAGTCCGCCGCCGACCCGGTCGTCCCGGCGGTCGGGCGTGCCGGGAGCCGCGGTGTCGCCGGTGACCGGCGCCTCGGCGGTCTGCACAGGTGCTGTCATGTCCTTGTCTCTCATGGTGGTCACAGCCCTTCGGCCAGCGGGCCGAGCGCGAGTGCGGGAAGGAAGGTGAGCGCGACGAGGACCACCGTGACGCCGACGACCATGCCGACGAACAGCGGCCGGTGGGTCGGCAGGGTGCCCTCGGAGGCGGGTGCGGGTTGCTGGCGGGCCAGTGAGCCGGCCAGCGCGAGCACGAAGATGATCGGCAGGAACCGGCCGAGCAGCATGCAGAGCCCGAGCGCGGTGTTCCACCACTGCGTGCTCACCGTGATGCCGGCGAACGCGGAGCCGTTGTTGTTGCTGGCCGAGGTGAACGCGTAGAGCACTTCGGACAGCCCGTGCGGCCCGACGTTGAGCGCTGTCGAGTCGTTGCCGGTGGCGAACGCGGCGGCGGTGCCGGTGAGCACCAGCGCCGGGGTGATCAGGAAGTACATCGAGGCGAACTTGATCTCGCGCGAGCCGATCTTCTTGCCCAGGTACTCCGGGGTGCGCCCGACCATCAGGCCGGCCACGAACACCGTGATCACCGCGAGGATCAGCAGCCCGTACAGGCCGGCGCCGACACCGCCGGGGGCGACCTCGCCGAGCATCATGTTGCCGAGCGTCATCATGCCGCCCAGCGCTGTGTACGAGTCGTGGAACGAGTTGACGGCGCCGGTCGAGGTGAGCGTGGTGGCCGCCGCGAACGTGGCCGAGTTCGACACGTCGAAGCGCACCTCCTTGCCCTCCAGCGCCGCGCCGACCGCCTGCGGCACCGTGCCGTTGCCGGCCAGCTCGAAGACGTTGGTGAGGGTGATGCTCGCCAGCGCCAGGACCGCCATCACGGCGACGATCGCGTAGCCCTGCCGCTTCTGCCCCACCATCCGGCCGAAGACCCGGGGCAGGCTGAACGGGATCACCAGGATCAGGAAGATCTCCAGCCAGTTCGTCCACGTGGTCGGGTTCTCGAACGGGTGGGCGCTGTTGGCGTTGTAGAAGCCGCCACCGTTGGTGCCCAGCTCCTTGATGACCTCCTGGCTCGCCACCGGCCCGCCGGTGATCGTCTGGGTGCCGCCGGTCAGCGTGGTCACGTCGGTGCCGCCGGAGAGGTTCTGCACCACGCCGCCGAGCATCAGCGCGGTTGCGCCGAGCACCGCGATCGGCAGCAGGATCCGCAGCGTGACCCGGGTCAGGTCGACCCAGAAGTTGCCCAGCTCGCCGGTGCGGCTGCGGGCGAAGCCCCGGACCAGCGCCACCGCAACGGCGATGCCGACAGCCGCCGAGACGAAGTTCTGCACCGCCAGGCCGGCCATCTGCACCAGGTGGCCCATCGTCGACTCACCCGAGTACCACTGCCAGTTCGTGTTGGTCACGAACGACACGGCGGTGTTCCAGGCGCCGTGCGGCACCACCGGGTCGAACCCGAGCGAGAGCCACAGGTGGTTCTGCAGGCGCTGGAACGCGTACAGGAACAGCAGGGAGACGGCCGAGAAGGCCAGCACCGAGCGGGCGTACACGCCCCAGGTCTGCTCGGCCGCCGGGTTGACCCCGACCAGCCGGTAGATCCCCCGCTCGACCCGGGACGACCGGGTTCCGGCGACCACCCGGTACATGTGGTCGCCGAACGGCCGGTGCACGGCGACGAGCGCCGCCACCAGCGACAGGACGAAGAGCACGCCGGCTGTCGTCATGCTCATCAGAAGCGCTCCGGGAACAGCAGGGCGACGACAAGGAACACGCCCAGGCCGATCGCCAGCACCAGGCCGACGGCGTTGACGGCGCTCACAGCTTCTCCACGCCCCTCACCACGAGGGCGAGAGCCGCGAACAGCCCCACCGTCAGCAACACGAACAGCACGTCAGACACGGCTGATCTCTCCTAGCGGAAGATGTCCTCGCGACCGCCTCCCGGCCGCGCCGGGCAATCACAGCGCCGTATCCGGCGGGCCGACAGGGGCTTTGACGCGACCATCACGCGCGGCCGCGGTTTCTTGACGCGCTTTTCACGCCGCCTCCGTGGCCGGTGATCCGGGTCACGCCACGCACCGCCGCTTCTCAGACGCCGGCTCGTCGGCGCGGGGACCGTGACGGGCCGGTCCGCCGCCTACGCTGGCGCGGTGACCACCGAACTGACCCTGCTGTCGGACGTGGTCTGCCGAGGTGTGCCGGTGGGCGGCGCCCGGCTGCGCGGGTTGCTGGCGCTCCTGGCCGGCCGGCTCGGGCCGGGCTGCGGCACCGGCGCGCTCGTCGACGCGCTCTGGCCTGACGATCCGCCCCGGCATCCGGTGAAGGCGTTGCAGATCCTGGTGTCCCGGGCCCGCGCCGAGCTGGGTGCCGACCTGATCGTCCGGACCGCCACCGGTTACCGGCTGGCGCTCACCGACGCGCAGGTGGACGCGGCGGCGGTGCTGCTACGTGCCGCGGCGGCGGCGCGGCACGCCCGCGCGGGTGAGCACGCCGCCGCGCTGGCCGAGGCGGAGTCGGGACTCGCGTACTGGGCCGGTCCGCCCGGCGACGACCCGGGCGAGGGCGATCCGCTCACCGCGTTGCGCGCGGACCGGGCCGCCACGTACCGGGAACTGTCCCGGGCGCGGGCGCTCGCGTTGTCCCGGCTCGGCCGGCCCGCGGAGGCGCTGCCCGGTCTCGCCGCGCTGGCCGCCGGGGGTCCGCAGGACGAGGAGCTGCTGGCCGAACTGCTCCGCTGCGAGGCAGCTGTGACGAGCCGGTCGGCGGCGCTGACCCGGTACGAGGACTACCGCCGCTCGCTCCGCGACGAGCTGGGCGCCGAGCCGGGAGCGGCGTTGCGCGAGCTGCACCGGGAACTGCTCGACGGCGAGAGCCGGCTGGCCCGGCCCGGCATCCCGTACGAGCCGAACCCGCTGCTGGGCCGCGACGCCGACCTGGCCTCGGTGGAGTCCCTGCTGGCCGGCTCCCGTGTGGTCTCCGTCGTCGGCCCGGGCGGGCTGGGCAAGACCCGGCTCGCGTACGCGGTGGCCCGGCGCGCGCCGCAGCGCAGCGTACGCCTGGTGGCACTCGGCGCGGTCACCGCCGACGGCGACGTGCCGGAGGCGGTCGCGGCGGCGCTGGGTGTCGGGGAGCCGGTCGCCGGGCCGGTCGGCGCGCTACCGGTGCCCGCCGACCCGGTCGCCGCGATCGTGGCGGCGCTCGGAACGGGGCCGGTGCTGCTGGTGCTGGACAACTGCGAGCAGGTGGTCCGGGGCGTCGCCGAGCTGGTGGCGGCACTGCTGGCGGCGACCAGGGAGCTGCGGGTGCTGACCACCAGCCGTACCCCGCTGGGGTTGACCTCGGAGGCGGTGCACGCGCTGCCCGAACTGCCGCTGGACACGGCGGTGCAGCTGTTCACGCAGCGGGCCCGCGCCGCCCGGCCGGGCGTGGTGCTGCCCGCCGACCAGGTGGCCGAGGTGTGCCGGCACCTGGACGGGATGCCCCTGGCGATCGAGCTGGCCGCCGCCCGGGTGCGGGCGATGAGCGTGCCCGAGCTGGCCCGCCGCCTCGGCGACCGGTTCGGGCTGCTGCGCGGCGGCCCCCGGGACGCGCCGCCGCGCCACCACACGCTGCACGCGGTGGTCGACTGGAGCTGGAACCTGCTGCGGCCGGAGGGGCGGGCGGCGCTGCGGGCGCTGTCGGTGTTCCCGGACGGGTTCAGCGCGGCGGCGGCGGACCGGGTGCTCGGCGAGGACGCGCTGCCGGTGCTGGAACACCTGGTCGACCAGTCACTGCTGCGGGTGGAGGAGACGCCGGACGCGGTCCGGTTCCGGATGCTGGAGACGGTGCGGAAATTCGGCGCCGCCCGCCGCACCGAGGCCGGCGAGGACGAGCAGGTCCTGGCGGCGTTCCTCGCCTGGGCCCGCGAGTTCGGCCTCGGGCACCACGAGGCGCTGCTCGGCGCCGAGCCGTTCACCGCCGTCGCGACGGTCCGCGCCGAGCAGGACAACCTGGTCGCCGCCCTGCGCCTGGCCCTGGCCCGGTCCGACGCGCCGACAGTGGCGGGTGTCGCCGCCGCGCTGGCGGCGGTGTGGACGCTCGACACCAGCTACACCAGGATGCTCGCGCTGGTCGCCGACACCGACTTCCTGCTCTCCCACTACCGTCCGGCGCCGGAGTTCGTGGCACCGGTCCGTACCGTCGCCGTGCTCGGCGTGGCGCACACCCTGATGATCGCCGGACGCCGCTCGACCCGCTCGCTGTTGGTGCTGCGCCGCCTGCCGCCGCCCCCGCCGGACACCGTCACCGGTGCGATGGCGGTGGTGCTGGGCGCGCTCCCCGAGATCGACGCCGACCCGGCCGTGCTCACCGCGCTGCGCGCGCACCGCGAACCGCTGGTCGCCGCGATGGCGGACGCCCTGGCCAGCTATCTGTCGGAGCAGGCCGGGCGGCCTGACGACGCGCTCGACGCGGCCCGGCGGATGCTCGACGCGGTGGCGCACCGGCCGCTGCGGTGGCTGCTGGTGCTCGCCCACTCCCGGGTCGGCGAACTCTGCATGCAGGCCGAGCGCTCGGCGGAGGCCCGGGACAACCTCACCGCCGCGCTGGACCTGCTGGCCGACTCCGGCCCGTGGTGGGACCGCCTCCAGATCCGCTGGAGTCTGGTGCTGGTCAACCTGGCGCTGGGCGACGTCGACGAGGCGGAACGCTGGCTGCGGCTGGCCACCACCGACGCCTGCGACAGCCGGTACGACGCCCCGCCGGTGCCGGACGACCAGTACGGCATGCGGGCGTACGAACGCGGCATACGGGCCGAGTTCGCGCTGGCCCGGGGCGATGTCGAGGCCGGACTGGCCGGCTGGCGGGAGGCGCTGGACGGGTTGCGGCAACCGTCGAACCCGCTCATCTGGTCCGGCCCGCCCGGCGACGCGCCGTGGCATCTGGAGATCCGGGCGGCAGCGCTGGCGGCACACGCCCGGCACGGCCGGCTGGACCTGGTGCCGGGGCTCGCCGACTCGCTGCGCCGCCGCAGCGTGACGCTGCTTGCCGACCCGATCGCCGAACCGCCCGGCTTTCTCGTGCAGCTGCCGATCCACGGGGCACTGCTGCTCGCCCTCGCCCTGGTCGAGCTGGACAGGTCGGGCGGCACCGGCGACAAGGCCGCCGGTGCCCGGCTGGTCGCGCTCGCCGAACGCTTCGGCTACCTGCGGAACTTCCAGCCCACCATGTCCTCGGCGGCGGCCCGCCGGGCGGCACGCGACGCGGACGGGGCGGCGTACGACGCGGCCCGCGCGTCGTATGCCGCCCTCGACCACGACGAGTTGCGGCTCGCCGCCGTGGCGGAACTCAGCGGGACGGATCCCGGTCGTACAGCCGGCGCGCCCACAGGTAGCCGAGCAGGCTGATCCCGGCGCACCAGGCCACCGCCGCGACCGCGTCACCGCCGTCGACCGGGCCGGCCAGGAGCAGTCCGCGCAGCGTCTCCATGATCGGGGTGAACGGCTGGTGCTCGGCGAACCAGCCGAGCCACGCGGGCATCGAGTCGGTCGGCACGAACCCGCTGCCCAGGAACGGCAGCAGCAGCAGCGGCATGGGCAGGTTGCTGGCGCTCTCCACGCTCTTGGGCACCATGCCCAGCGCGACCGACAGCCAGGTGATCGCGAACGCGGTCAGGGTCAGCAGCCCGGTGGCGGCGAGCCACTGCGCCGGGCCGGCGTCCGGCCGGAAGCCGACCAGCAGCGCCACGGCGACCACCACCGCCAGCCCCAGCAGCGTCTGTGCCACCGCGCCGACCACGTGGCCGGTGAGCACCGCCGCGCGGGCGATGGACATGGTGCGGAACCGGGCCACGATGCCCTCGGTCATGTCCATGGCCACCGCGATCGCGGTGCCCTGTGCCGCACCGGCCATGGCGAGCAGCAGGATGCCGGGTGTCACGTAGTCGGCGTACGCGGACCGGCCCCCGGCCACACCGCCGAGTCCGTTGCCGAGCGTGCCGCCGAAGACGTAGACGAACAGCAGCAGGAAGATCACCGGCAGGGCGATCACCATGACTGTCAACGACGGGTAGCGCACCGCGTGCTTCAGGTTGCGGCGCAGCATGGTCGCCGAGTCCCCGACGGTGTGGGCGAGCGTGCTCATGCGGTCACCTTCTCCTCGGTGGGGTGGCCGGTGAGGGCCAGGAAGACGTCGTCCAGGTCGGGGGTGTGCAGGCTCAGCGAATCGACGGGGACACCGGCGTCGTCGAGCCGGTCGAGCAGCGCCCGTACCCCGCTGACGCTCCCGTCGCCCGGCACCCGCAGGGTGAGGTCGTCGTCGTGCCGGCTGGCCGCCGGGAACAGCCCGGCCGCCGCGGCCAGGTGCGCCGCGTCGGTGAAGTGCAGGCGTACGTGGCCGCCGGGCACCAGCCGCTTCAGCTCGGCCGGGCTGCCCTCGGCGACGAGGCGACCGCCGTCGAGCAGCGCGACCCGGTCGGCCAGGTGGTCGGCCTCCTCCAGGTACTGCGTGGTGAGGAAGACTGTGGCGCCCTCGGCCACCAGCTCCCGGACGATCTGCCACATGGCCCGGCGGCTGCGCGGGTCCAGGCCGGCCGTCGGCTCGTCCAGGAAGATCAGCCGGGGGCGGCCGACGAGCGTCATCGCCAGGTCCAACCGCCGTTTCATCCCGCCCGAGTACGCCGCCACCGGCTTGCCCGCCGCCTCGGTCAGGTCGAAGCGGACCAGCAGGTCGTCCACCACCCGCCGTCCCTCGGCCCGGCCCAGGTGCCGCAGGTCGGTCATCAGCCGCAGGTTCTCCGCGCCGGTGAGAAGCGCGTCCACGGCGGAGAACTGACCGGTCACGCCGATCGCGGCGCGTACCCGGTCCGGTTCGGTGGTCAGGTCGTGGCCGGCGACCCGGACGGTGCCGGCGTCGGGGCGGATCAGCGTGGAGAGGATCTGCACGGTGGTGGTCTTGCCGGCGCCGTTCGGGCCGAGCAGGGCGAAGACAGTGGCCTCGGGTACGCGCAGGTCGACACCGTCGAGCACCACCTGTCTCCGGTACGCCTTGCGCAACCCGGACACCTCGACCATCGCGCCGGGAGAGTTCGTCGTCGTCATACCCGCAACCGTGACGGCCGGTGGGATCAGCGCGGTTTCACGGCGGTTTCACGCCCCGTGACGACGTGGGCGGGTCAGCGGGCGGCGGCCTTCGAGACGAGCGCCTCGGCCACCTCGCGCAGCTTGCGGTTGGAGTCCTGGGAGAGCTTGGCGAGCTGCGTGAACGCCTCGTCGGCCGAGCAGCGCCGCTGCCCCATGATGATGCCCTTGGCCTGCTCGATCACGGCCCGGCTGCGCATCGCCTCGCGCATCTGCCGGGCCAGCGTGGCGGTGCTCTCGTAGAGGTGCGCGTTCGCGAGCGCCACCGCGGCGTACGCGGCGAACTCCTCCGCCAGGTCGATGGACGCCTTGTCGAAGGCGTGGGGCGTGCCGCCGTGGACGTTCAGGGCCCCGGTCACCGCCTCCTGGATCGGCAGTCCGATCGACAGGGAACTCCCCACGCCCGCCGCCCGGGCCTGCGCGGCCCATTCCGGCCAGCGCGGCTCGTCGCTCAGGTCGGGCAGCGAGACGCTCACCGCGCTGACCGAGGCGTCCAGGCACGGGCCGTCGTCGTGCTCGTACTGCCACTCGTCGAGCCTGCGCGCCCGGTCACTGGTGTAGGCGATGGCCCGGTTGGCACCCGCCTGCACCAGGGAGACCGACACCTCCACGCTGCCCGGAACCGCCCGGTTCGCCAGTTCGGCTACGCGTCCCAGGACGTCGTCGAGCGCCACCTCGTCGAGCCGGATCCGGCTCAGCTCCGCGAGGGCTTCGCCGGGGTCGATGCGGGGGGCTTCCATGTCTTGTCTTGTCCTGTCCTGGCATAGGTCATCGGCAGTGGTCGTTCCGATGACGGTACCCGGGACGGACGGGTCCGAACGCGTCCCGCCTCGCGAAGTCCACCCGGTCGGCGTATCTTCGGGTACGGGTCAAGACATGTGCCCTCCTGCTCACGGCGAGTCCCGCCGGGAGCCTCCTCGGACAGTGAGGTGGGGGTGCCATGTCCGACATGCAGCCGGTCTTCGGCTGTCATCACGTTCCAACGGCATCGGGCGCGTTCCGGCCCGACGAGCCGATCATGTGGTTGAGCTGCGACACGGGCATCGACGTGACCCGGATCTCGGTGGCCGGCGAGGTGGACCTGAGCAACGCGCACCTGCTCACCGAACTCGTGGAGACCGCCGTCGCGGCGTCCGCCCCGCTCGTGGTGATCGAGCTGTCGGCGGTCAGTTTCTTCGGCGCGTACGGGACGAACGCGCTGGTGCTGGCGCAGCGGATGCTCACCCGGCACGGCCGGCGGTTGATCCTGCACCGGCCCTCCCCGGTGGTCCGGCGCGTCCTCGGCGTCACCGGCACGCTCACCGCGTTCGAGGTTGTCGATTCTCCGGCGCCACCGGCCGTCGACGACGGTTGGGCACGTCCCGTCGTGCCGACCCACGCCGGGTCGTAGAGTTGTCCCGGTAGTCGACGCCCCGTCCCGGGCGTCACGAACGAGCGTCAAGAAGCGGCGCGCCCGGCCCCGATCCGTCCGGATCGGGACGCTGGTCCGTTCACCACGGGCCGACCCCGACACCAGCCGTCCGCCCCTCCGGGGCGACGGCGCCGCTTCCCCGAGGACGTCACAACTCATGCCGCAGGCCCACCCCGATCTCGCCGCAGCCTTGATCAGACTGGGTCGGATCAAGTACGACGAGGTCGACCTCGACGTGGTGCTGTCGACCATCGCCCAGGTCGCCAAGGACACCCTGTCCGGCACTGCCGAGGTGTCGGTCACCCTGGTCCAGGGCGCGCAGGCGTACACCGCCGCGTACACCGGTGAGCTGGCGCTGACCCTCGACGAGTGGCAGTACGCGCAGGGCCGCGGCCCGTGCCTGGACGCGGCCACCACCGGCACCGCCATGCTGGTGCCGGACATGGCGGCGGAGAGCCGCTGGCCGGAGTGGGCGGCCCGGGCGCACGAGGCGGGTGCCGCCAGTTCGCTGTCGATCGGGCTGCCCATCCAGGAGGCGATGGTCGGCGCGCTGAACATCTACGGCGCCGCACCAGGCGTCCTGGATCAGCAGGTCGAGCTGGCGCAGACACTGGCCGGGTACGCGGCCATCGCCCTCGCCAACGTCCACCTCTACGAGAGCACGGCCACGCTGGCGCAGCAGATGCACGAGGCGATGCAGAACCGGGCCGTGATCGAGCAGGCGAAGGGCATCATCATGGGGCAGCGGCGCTGCTCGGCCGACGAGGCGTTCGCCATCCTGGCCCGGGTGTCGCAGGACTCCAACCGCAAGTTGCGCGAGGTCGCCGAGTCACTCGTCGACCGCGCGGTGCACGGCCCTCGTGACTGAGCGTGCGGTCAGCGCGGCATCGCCCGCCAGCCGGAGCCACTCGCGCGCCACGCCCCGGCGAGGATGCTCGCCGAGCCGCGGCTCGGGCACTGCTGGATCTTGGATCGGCCGGATGCCCCGCCGATCTGAGCCTGGACCTGCCACTGGCTCCCGTCGGTGCGGATGTAGACGTCACGCCGTCCGCGGGGGTTGTTGACGCCGTTCCACCAGTGTTCCTCGACCACCATGCCGTGACGGTACCTCAGCAGGCCCGGAGGAGCACAGACGCAAATTGGTTGCCACTGGCGGCCGTCCGGCGTCACGCTCTCCGGATGACCTCACCGGACCTGCCACGCAGCTTCACCATTCGCGAGGGCGACCTGCGGATCCTCAACGCGTTCGACGAGGCCAAGCTGGCCACGCTGGGCCGCGCGATCCGGTTGCGCCCCGACGACGAGCTGCTGGACCTGTGCAGCGGCAAGGGGGAACTGCTCTGCACCTGGGCCCGCGACCACGGGATCACCGGCACCGGAGTCGACATCAGCACCGTCTTCACCGCCGCCGCCCGGGAGCGCGCCGCCGAACTGGGCGTCACCGACCGGGTCCGGTTCGTGCACGGCGACGCCGCGGCGTACACCCCGGAGCGGCCGGTCGACGTGGCCGCCTGCGTCGGCGCGACCTGGATCGGCGGCGGCGTGCCCGGCACGCTGGAACTGCTCGACCGGGCGTTGCGGCCGGGCGGCATGGCGCTCGTCGGCGAACCCTACTGGCGGCGCGACCCGCCGGACGACGAGGCCGTCGCCGGCTCGCACGCCCGGTCCCGCGACGAGTTCAAGGATCTGCCCGGCCTGGTCGAGTCGTTCGGCGACTGTGGCTGGGATCTGGTCGAGATGGTCCTCGCCGACCAGGACAGCTGGGACCGGTACGCCGCGGCGCACTGGCTGAACCTGCGCCGCTGGCTGGACGCCAACCCGGACGACGAACTGGCCCCGGAACTGCGCCGGGAACTCACCGAGGATCCACTGCGGTTCGTCCGCTTCCAGCGCGAGTACCTGGGGTGGGGCGTCTTCGCGCTGCTGCGGCGCTGACCTGCTTAGCGAACGGCTACGCAGGGTAAAGCCAGATCATGGGACAGTTGCGCACCTCGCCGCCGCCGCCACAGGCCTCGGAGCTGGAGCGGTGGGTGCTTGACAGTCCCGAGGATCTGCGCGGTCTGCGCGCCTCGCTGCGCGACGCGCTGAACCGGCACGGCCTGGTGCAGGGTGAGGACCTCGACGAGGTGCCGCACCTGGTGGTGCTGGTCGCCACCGAACTGGCGAGCAACGCGCTGCGGCACGGCCGCCCGCCCACCATCATCACGCTGCTCGCCACCGACGACCGGTTCCTGCTCGACGTGGCCGACCACGACGTGAGTTCGGTGCCGGAGCTGACCGACATCAGTCCCACGGACTCGGGTGGGCGGGGTCTGTTCCTGGCCCAGTCGGTCTCGCTCGACGTCGGCTGGTACGCCACCGAGGAGACCAAGAACATCTGGTCCGCCTTCTCCCGCTGACGGCCCGGCCGGGCCACCCGTCGGCCCGCCCGGCGGGCCGCCTCAGCGGTCCCCGGCCGGGATCGGGTCGTCGTACTGGCCGGGCGGGCCGGCCAGCGGTTCGCCGCCCACGAGCGGCCACGGGTTCGGCGTGCAGCCGTGCAGCCCGAGCGTCTGCTGCACCATCACCGGCGCCGGGCCGCCGGCGCGGGGGCAGCGCTCGTGGCCGCGGCCCAGCCGGTGGCCGACCTCGTGGTTGAGCAGGTACTGCCGGTACCGGTCGAGGTCGCTGACGTGCGGCACCCCGTACACCCAGCGGGCCACGTTGATCACGACCCGGTCGCCGTTGCGGCAGGACGTGTAGCGGTCGCCCGGGTCGCCGCAGAGCCGTCCCCGCGTCACCGGCGTGGTGAGCAGCACCGTGAAGTCGGCCCGGTCGTCGCGGCCCACCCGTTGCAGCCGCCACCGGCCGTCGCCGGTCCAGCCGCGCCGGTCGGCGAGAGTGGCGGCCACGTCCCGGGCGAAGCGTTCCACGTCCACGTTGCGGATGCCGTCCTCCACCGCGACCCGGTAGCGCAGCAGCTCACCGGAGCTACCGGCGACCGCGCCGACCGTGTCGGCGGTCCGGAAGGTGCCGGCGCCCCGGGCCGGGTAGCGGATGCCGGGGGCCACCCGGCCGGCCGCCGGGACCGGCGTCGGCGCGGCAGTCGGCGTGGGGCGGGCGCCCGGCGCGGGCGCGCTCGATGCCGCCGCCGGCACGGTCCGCCGGACCTCGATGCGGTCCAGCAGGTCCGGATGGCGCGCGGCGTACCCGCCGGCGGCGAGCGCGGCGCCGACCAGGACCACCGCCAGGAACCGCGGTGTTCGCGACCTCCGCCGTCGCCGGTGCAGCCCCCGGTCATGCCCGCCCACGTCGATCTCCGTCCGTCGCCCCGCCCCGCTCCGGGCAGGAGTACGGACGCCGGGCCCGGACGGTTGAACGGGCGGGCCGGGTACCGTCGGTGCCGGGGTGGGCGACCTGCCGCCTGTCGGAGTCCAGGGAGAGCCACCCGTGTCACCAGCCGAGCGACTGCTCGACGCCGCCGTCGCGACCGCACGCGGCACCGACGTACGCGCTGCCGAGCGAGCCCTCGACGGGCTCGTGGTGGCCGACGGCGCGGCCGTGGACGCGGCGCTGCTCGCCCGGCTGACCCGGGACGTGGGCCGGCTCTGGCCGCGTGGCTGGCAGCCCGCCGACCTGGACCGGCTCGCCACCCGGCGGCTCACCCCGCGCGGCGCCCGGCTGCTGCGCGACGTCATGGCCGCGCAGCGGGGCACCCTGCCGGGGCCGGTTCCCGCCTGGTTCGACGAGCAGCTCACCGAGACGGGCGCCCGTTGGGACGACGACGCGGGCTGGCTGGACCGGCGCGCCGACGGCGACCGGATCACCGCGCTGCGGGACGCGGTCGACGCGGTCGTCCTGGTGGCGGGGCTGCCGCCGATCGCGGCGCTCCGGCCGCCACCCGGCTCGGCCGGCACCGCACTTGCCGCCGCGACGCCGAGCGGTTCCCGGATGCTCGACCGGGTACGCGCGCTGCTCGCCAAGGCCGAGTCGACCGGCTACCCGGCCGAGGCGGAGGCGTTCACCGCGAAGGCGCAGGAGCTGATGGCCCGGCACAGCATCGACGCGGCGCTGCTCGACGCCGGAGCCGAACGCTCGGGCGGCCCGGGCGGCGTGCGGATCGGCGTCGACGCCCCGTACGCGGCCGCGAAGGCGCTGCTGATCCAGGAGGTGGCGGCGGCGAACCGGTGCGAGTCGGTGTGGTCCGACGACCTGGGTTTCGCCACGGTGCTCGGCTTCCCGGCCGACCTGGCGGCGGTCGAGCTGTTGCACACCTCGCTGCTCGTGCAGGCCACCGCCGCGATGCTGCGCGGCCGGGGTGAGCGAGGCAGGGCCGGTGGGCGGCGCACCAAGGGCTACGACGAGTCGTTCCTCAACGCGTTCGCGCTGCGCATCGGCGACCGGCTGCGGGAGGCGAGCGCGGCGGCGGCCGAGGAACTCGACGACGACCGGCTGCTGCCGGTGCTCGCGGCCCGCTCCGACGCCGTCCGGGAGCGCGTCGACCAGCTCTTTCCGGGCACCACCCGGCACCGGCTACAGGTGCGCGACGAGCAGGGCTGGGTCTCCGGCACCAGCGCGGCCGACCGGGCCTCGCTCGACCCGGGCCGCCCGGCACGCCGTCCGCTTCGCGGTGGTCGCTGAACTTCCCGGGGGATGATGTCGGATCGGGCGGACCGGCTCCGACCCGTCTGCGAGGCGCCACCGCCGGTGGCCCGCACCCGAGGAGTGCACCGTGAAGTACATGCTGCTGATCTGGAACCGCCCCGGCTTCGTGGAGGAACTGTCCGAGGCGGAACGCAACGCGATCTTCGGCGAGGCCGACGAGATCATGAAGGAGCTGACCGAGTCCGGCGAGCTGGTCGGCGGCGAGGCGCTCGCCCACCCCTCGCAGACCCGCACGGCCCGTCCGGCGGCCGGCGGCGTCGAGATCACCGACGGGCCGTTCATGGAGAGCAAGGAGCAGTTCGCCGGCTACCTGACTGTCGACTGCGAGACCCCGGAGCGGGCCGCCGAGATCGCCGCGCGCTGGCCGGACGTACGGCACGGTTTCGGCGTGCTGGAGGTGCGCGCGGTGATGGAGCAGGCCGGGACGGAGATGTGACCGCATCTGTGGTCGAGGACCTGCTGCGCACGCTCGCGCCGCAGGTCCTCGGCGTGCTGGTCCGCCGCCACGGCCAGTTCTACGCCTGCGAGGACGCCGTCCAGGAGGCACTGCTCGCCGCCGCCGTGCAGTGGCCGGAACAGGGCCTGCCCGACCACCCCCGCGCCTGGCTGGTCACCGTCGCCACGCGCCGGCTCACCGACGAGTGGCGCAGCGAGCACGCCCGCCGGGAACGCGAGGTGGCGGTGGCGGTCCGGCAGCCCGCGTACGCGGCGGTCGCCCCGCCCGCCGACGAGGAGCCGCCCAGCGGGGACGACACGTTGAAGCTGCTGTTCCTCTGCTGCCATCCGGCGTTGCCGGTGAGCGGGCAGGTGGCGCTCACGCTGCGCGCCGTGGGCGGGTTGAGCACGGCCGAGATCGCCCGCGCGTACCTGGTGCCGGAGGCGACGATGAGCCAGCGGATCCGCAGGGCGAAGCAGCGAATCGAAGCGGCCGGCGCGCGGTTCACGCTGCCCTCGCCGGCCGACCGGGACGAGCGGCTGGGCGCGGTGCTGCGCGTGCTCTATCTGATCTTCAACGAGGGCTACACCGCGTCCAGCGGCGAGGCGCTGCACCGGGCCGAGCTGACCGGGGAGGCGGTCCGGCTGACCCGGCAGCTGCGGCGGCTGCTTCCGGACGACGGCGAGGTGGCCGGGTTGCTGGCGCTGATGCTGCTCACCGACGCGCACCGGGCCGCCCGTACCGGGCCGGACGGCGAGCTGGTGCCGCTGGCCGAGCAGGACCGCAGCCGGTGGGACCGGGACGCCGTCGCCGAAGGGGTGGCGCTGGTGACCGAGGCACTCACCTGGTCGGCGCCGGGGCCGTACCAGGTGCAGGCGGCGATCGCCGCTGTGCACGCGGAGGCACCCACCGCCGAGGAAACCGACTGGCGGCAGATCGTCGCGCTCTACCGGGTGCTGGCGCGGGTCGCGCCGAACCCGATGGTCACGCTCAACCAGGCCGTCGCGGTGGCCATGGTGGACGGCCCGCGGGCCGGGCTGGCGCTGCTGACCACGCTCGACGCCGACGAGCGAACCGCTGGGCACCACCGGCTCGTCGCCGTCCGCGCGCACCTGCTCGACATGGCCGGTGACCGTGCGGAGGCGCGGGCCGCGTACCTGGCCGCCGCGCGGGCCACCACGAGCCTGCCGGAACGGCGTTACCTGGAGGTACGCGCGGCGCGCCTGGCAGATCGGTGAGTCCCGCGCGGGCCGCCTCGGGTCAGAACAACCGTCCCCGGTACGGGTGCGGCCGGCCCCACCGCTCCTCCCACTGGAGCAGTTCCGCCTGCCATCGCGGCAGGTCGGGCCAGTACTCGCGGATCAGTTCGCGGTTCTCCGGGCGGCCGGCCAGGAACCGCCAGTAGGACTCGACCGCCTCCCGGGTCTCGTCCAGCGAGTAGCGGCCCCGCTCGTCCGCGACCCACTCGTTGACGAACTCGACGCCGGCGGGGGAGAAATCGACCTCGTACTTGTCGCTGTCCCACCCCTCGTCGAGCGGACGGCCGTTCGCCACGTCGTCGATCATCTGCAGGGCGTCAAGGCATGCCGAGTAGGAGACGGAGACGTCTGTGATCAGCCACGTGCCGAGAGCCCGGTAGCGCTGATCGGTCACGTTGAACAGCGGGAGCCGGTACTCGTCGACGGAGAAACTGATGAACGCCAACGGAAGTCCTCTGGTTTCGGACAGCACCCGGCCGAAGCCGGACGGGTCGGCAGGATCGGCCATCGAGGAGCCCCTCCGCATTCGAGGTCGCCTCGCATCCTATGTACCGGCGCCGATCCCGGTGGTCCCGTCGGATCCATGTGGACGGTGGGATCCGCCACTCGGGATCGTCACCGTCCGTACACAGCACTCCGGGCCGGCCCGAAGGCCGACCCGGTGGGTGTGTGCGTCGCGTACTCAGCTCTTGAAGGCGTCCTTGATCTTCTCGCCGGCCTGCTTGAGCTTGGCGCCGGCCTGGTCGTTGCGGCCCTCGGCCTCCAGGCGCTCGTTGTCCGTGGCCCGGCCGACGCCCTCCTTGACCTTGCCCGCGGCGTCCTGCGACGTGTTGTCGATCTTGTCGTCGAGACCCATGATGACCTCCACTGATGCGGTTGCCTGACAACAACCGGTTACCCAGCCGGCCGTCCGCTCAATCCCCTCACCCGATCGGGCGGAAGCGCCGCAGCCGCAGGCTGTTGCCCACCACGAAGACCGACGAGAAGGCCATCGCCGCCCCGGCGAGCATCGGGTTGAGCAGCCCGGCCGCCGCCAGCGGCAGCGCCGCGACGTTGTAGGCGAACGCCCAGAACAGGTTGCCCTTGATGATCGCCAGCATGCGCCGGGAGAGCCGGATGGCGTCCACCGCGGCCATCAGGTCGCCCCGGACCAGCGTCAGGTCGGCGGCCTCGATGGCCGCGTCGGTGCCGGTGCCCATGGCCAGCCCGAGGTCGGCCCGGGCCAGCGCGGCGGCGTCGTTCACCCCGTCGCCGACCATGGCGACCACCCGGCCCTCGCGCTGGAGCCGCTCGACCACGTCGACCTTGTCGGCGGGCAGCACCTCCGCGATCACCTCGTCGATGCCGACCTCGGCCGCCACCGCCTTCGCCACTGTGGTGTTGTCGCCGGTGAGCAGCACCGGCTTGAGGCCCAGCTCACGCAGCCGGGCGACGGCCGCCCGGCTGGTCGGCTTCACCGCGTCGGCCACCGCGAGCACGCCCCGCGCCCGCCCGTCCCAGCCGGCCAGGATCGCCGTCCGCCCGGCGGCCTCCGCGCCGGTCGCCGCCCGCTCGACCTCCTCGGGTACGTCGAGACCCCGCTCCCGCAGCAGCCGGGCCCGGCCGACCACCACGGTCCGGCCGTCGACGGTGCCGGTCACGCCCAGCCCTTCGGCGTTGGCGAACTCGCCGACCGGCGGCAGCGTCCCGGCCTCGGCCGCGGCCTCGGCGACGGCCCGCGCGATCGGGTGCTCGGACGCGGCCTCCAGCGCGCCGGCCACCCGGAGCAGTTCGGTGGCGTCCTCGCCGTCGGCGGGCAGCACCTCGGCCAGCGCCATCCGGCCGGTGGTGACGGTGCCGGTCTTGTCCAGCACCACTGTGTCGACCCGGCGGGTGGACTCCAGCACCTCCGGTCCCTTGATCAGCACACCCAGCTGCGCGCCGCGCCCGGTGCCGACCAGCAGCGCGGTCGGCGTGGCCAGGCCGAGCGCGCACGGGCAGGCGATGATCAGTACGGCCACCGCCGCGGTGAACGCGGCGGTCGGCCCGGAGCCGGTGCCGAGCCACCAGCCGAGCGTGCCGGCGGCCAGCGCGATCACGATCGGCACGAAGACGCCGGAGATCCGGTCGGCGAGCCGCTGTACCGCCGCCTTGCCGGTCTGCGCCTGCTCCACCAGCCGCGCCATCTGGGCGAGCTGGGTGTCCCCGCCGACCCGGGTGGCACGGACCACCAGCCGGCCGCCGGCGTTCACAGTCGCGCCGACCACGGCGTCGCCGGGCCCCACCTCGACCGGCACCGACTCGCCGGTGAGCATGCTGGCGTCGACAGCCGACGTGCCCTCCTCGACCACGCCGTCGGTGGCGACCTTCTCGCCGGGCCGGACCACGAACCGGTCGCCGACCGCGAGCCGGCCGACCGGGATCCGGATCTCCTGCCCGCCGCGCAGCACCGCCACGTCCTTGGCGCCGAGTTCGAGCAGGGCGCGCAGCGCCGACCCGGCGGTGCGCTTGGACCGGGCCTCGAAGTACCGCCCGGCCAGGATGAACACGGTCACCCCGGCGGCTGCCTCCAGGTAGATGTTGCCGGCGCCGTCGCCGCGGGTGATGTCGAAGCTGAACGGGTGCTTCATCCCGGGCATGCCGGCGTCGCCGAGGAACAGGGCCCAGAGCGACCAGCCGAACGCGGCGAGCGTGCCGAGCGAGACGAGCGTGTCCATCGTCGCCGCGCCGTGCCGAAGGTTCATCAGCGCGGCGCGGTGGAACGGCAGCCCACCCCAGACCACCACCGGCGCGGCCAGCGTGAGCGAGGCCCACTGCCAGTAGTCGAACTGCCAGGCCGGAACCATGGCGAGCACGATCACCGGCAGGGTCAGCACGGCGGAGACCCAGAGCCGGGTACGCGCGGTGCGCAGTTCGTCCACCGGCTGCCCGGCCGTGGCGGCCTCCGCCTGCTCGGGCGGCGGCGGCACCACTGCGGTGTAGCCGGTCTTCTCGACGGTGGCGATCAGGTCGGCCGGCGCGATGTCGTCGGCGTACCGGACGGTGGCCTTCTCGGTGGCGTAGTTCACAGTCGCCTCGACGCCGTCCATCCGGTTCAGCTTCTTCTCGATCCGGGCGGCACAGGACGCGCAGGTCATCCCGCCGATCGCCAGTTCGATCAGGTTCGGCGCGGTGGGCAGCGCCTTTCCCGTGGCAGTCATCGCGGCACCTCCGGCGCTCAACTGTGCCCGTGCCCCGGGGTGCCGTGTCCGGCGTCCGGGGTCGGTGCGGTGGTGGATGCCGGCGCGGCGGGCGCCGGCGCGGTCTGGTCGCCGGCCAGGACGGTGAACTCGGCGGTGTGCACCGCGTCGCCGTGCCGGAAGTCCAGGTAGAGACGGTACGCGCCGGCCGAGGGCACCTCGGCCGCGAATGTGATCGCCGGACCGGCCGGTGTGCGGCCGTCGCCGGGCGTCCCCTCCGGGTGCACGTGCAGGTACGCCAGGTCGCCCTGCCGCAGCGCCACCAGGTGCCCGTACGCGCCGAGGTAGGGCTGAAGGTCGGTGACCGGCCGCCCGTCGCGACTGACGGAGAGCGTGAGCCGGCTGGTGCGGCCCGGCTCCGGCGTTCCGGTCAGCGTGACCGTGTAGCCGTCGACCGTGGTGCTCGTCACCGGCGCCGGCAGCGGCCGGGCGGTCAGGTCGCCGGGGACCGTGACGTCCAGGCCGAGGGTCAGCGGTTCCCCGCCCTCCGGGGTGAAGTCGGCGAAGGCCCGCCAGACGCCGGGGCCGCCGAGCGGCGAGGCGACCCGCCAGGTGCCGTCGCCGGTCATCTCCGGGTGGACGTGCCGGAACCCGGACAGGTCCCGGCGGGCGACGATCAGGTGCATTCGCTTGTCGTGGGCCACCTCGAACCGGGTGACCGGTGCGCCGTCCGGGCCGGTGATCCGGAAGGCGAACTGCCCGGCCGGGGCGGCGGCGGGCTGGAAGGTGTAGCCGCGTTCGGAGACGAGCAGCCCGCCGGGCAGGTGCGCGGAGGCGCCGCTCTCGTCACCGTGGCCGGTGTCGCCGGCCCCGTGGTCGTTGTCGCTGTCGTCGTGGCGGGTCTCGGCGGCCGGGGCGACGGGATCGGCAAGGTTGCCGATCCCGTACGCCGCGCCGAACACCGCCACGAGGCCGAGGGCGAAGCCGCTGAGCTTCGTCGCCGTGTTCATGGTGTCTCCTCGGTTGTCGCGGGTCCGTCGGACCCGTCACGCACCGACGAGGTCGTAGCCGGCCTCGTCGACCGCCGCGCGGACCGCGTCCGCGTCCAGCGGGTTCTGACTGGTGACTGTGACCCGGCCGCTGGCCAGGTCGACCTGGACGTCGGTGACGCCCGGCAGCGCGCTCAGCTCGGTGCTCACCGAGTTGACGCAGTGCCCGCAGGTCATGCCGCTCACCTGGTAGGTGGTCTCCATCTCGCCCTCCGATCTGATACCCCCCAGGGGTACGTTCGGAACGTTAGCATACCCCCGAGGGGTACGCTATCCTCGGTTTCATGACCGCGCCGTCCAGCCCGACCCGGGGCTACACCGCCAGCAAGGACCAACTCCTCGCCCGGCTCCGCCGGATCGAGGGCCAGGTCCGTGGCATCGAGAAGATGGTCGAGGACGACCGCTACTGCATCGACGTGCTGACGCAGATCTCGGCCATCCAGGCGGCGCTGGACAAGGTCGGGCTGGGCCTGCTCGACGGGCACGCCCGGCACTGCATGCACGAGGGCGCCGCCGAGGGCCGGGCCGACGAGATGGCGACCGAGATGATGGCCGCCGTCGGCCGCCTGATGAAGCGCGGCTGAGCGGGGACCTCCGGCCTACCGGCGACACCGGCCGGGCCGGTCTGACCCGCGCCGCGCGTGTCACCGGCCACGGCGTCCGGGAGCGCCCCGCCGGGCTGCCTACCATGGCCGGGCGACGCCCCGGACGTGGACGACACGTCCGCCCCGGCCCGGTGACCGGACCGGTCCGGCGGACCAGGCGTCGCCGCGACCGTTGGGAGAGACGCCATGGGTGCCGACCACACCCACCCCGCGCCCGCCGCGCCGCCGGGGGTACGACGGCTGCTCGTCGCCGTGGTGGTGCCGCTGTTCGCGCTCACCGTGATCGCGGCGCTGGTGCTCTGGCCGCGGCAGGACCGGGAACCGGTCGGCGGCGCGGACGTCCCCCGCTACCACGGCACCGTGACCCGGCTGGTCACCGAGCCCTGCCCGCCCACCCCGGAGGCCCCGGACGGCGGCGGTGGCCCCTGCGGCACCGTGACGGTGACCGCCGAGCAGGGCCCGGACGCGGGCCGGCAGGTCGAGACGCCGATCCCGGCCGGGCCGGGCGCGCCCCGGGTCGCGGTCGGCGACGAGGTCGTCCTGGTCGAACTGACCGACCCGGCCGACCCGGCGGTGAAGTCCTACAACATCGCCGAGCACCAGCGCGGTACGCCGCTGATCTGGCTGATGGTGCTCTTCGCCGCCGCGATCGTGGCGTTCGGCCGCTGGCGCGGGCTCGCCGCGCTCGGCGGCCTGGTGGCCAGCTTCGCCATCCTGCTCGGCTTCGTGCTGCCGGGCATCGGCGCCGGCCAGCCCCCGCTTCTGGTGGCGATCGTGGGCGCCGCGTTGATCATGTTCGTGGTGCTGTACCTGACCCACGGGATCACCGCGCAGACGTCGGTGGCGGTGCTCGGCACGCTCGGCAGTCTGGTGGTCACCGGCGTGCTCGGCCTGCTCGCCACGTCCGCCACCCACCTGACCGGCTTCGGCAGCGAGGACGCCACCACGCTGTCCATGTTCCAGGGCGACGTGGACCTGCACGGGCTGCTGCTGGCCGGCATCATCATCGGCTCGCTGGGCGTACTGGACGACGTCACGGTCACCCAGGCGGCCACCGTCACCGAGCTGGCGCACGCCAACCCCGGCCTGTCCCGCCGGCAGCTCTACCGGGCGGCGACCCGGGTGGGCCGGGCCCACATCGCGTCCACCGTCAACACGATCGTGCTGGCGTACGCGGGCGCCTCGCTGCCGCTGCTGCTCCTGCTGGTCGCCGACTCCCGCCCGGTGAGCGAGATCCTGACGAGCGAGTTCCTCGCCCAGGAGATCGTCCGCAGCGCGGTCGCCACGCTCGGCCTGATCGCCGCCGTACCGCTGACGACCGGACTGGCCGCGGTCGTGACCACCGCCGGACGGCGCTCGCGCGGCGCGGAGCCGGCGCCGCCCGCGCCCCGGCCGCCGACCGGACGGGACGACGCGCTGGAGGCGCTCGGCGGCGGGAAGAGCACGGAGGCCGCATGGTGACACTCCGCAGCGTGACCATCGATTTCAAACGCGACGCTGGTCACGGTGCGCCACGGCGAAATCTCGCTATTGGTCGGCTTCCGGACGTAGATCCTCAGGAGTGCTGTCGGGTAACCTCGCTGCCGGTCACCGCCGAAGGCGCGCACCGGCGCCAGCGGTGCCGCCGCCCAATCGCCCGCGGGCGAGCCGGGGAACCAGGTACATGGGGTGAATCCGCGACAGCGGTAGGGGCCACTTCCGTCCCGAACCCGTCAGCTAACCCGGTCGGCGGCCGACGGAAGGGAACACTGTGACGGCACCCCTGCGCCGCTGGCTGACACCCGTGGTGGCCGTGCTGGCCTCGCTAGCAGTGCTGGCCGGGCCGACCCCGGCGACCGCGGCACCCACCGCGGCGGCCCCCGGCACCCCCTCGGGCCACGAGGAGGACGGCGAACCGCCGCTGATCACCGAGGCGATCGACGCGGCCAACCGGAACTTCCTCCAGGCCAAGGCGAAGCTCGCCAAGTCGCAGGACCGCCAGCGGCGGCTGGCGGCCGAGGTGAAGACGGCACAGGCCGAGCTCGACGCGCTCAGCCCGCAGGTCAACCAGCTCGCCGCCCAGTCCTACCGGACCGGCCGGATGGGCGCGATGGCGATGCTGCTGGAGAGCAACTCGCCCGACTCGTTCGTCCGCCGGGTCAACGCCCTGGACGAGCTGAACCTCCTCAACGCGCAGCGCCTGGCCGCCATCAACGCGGTCAAGACGCGCGCCGAGCAGGCCAAGATCGCGCTCGACGCCGAGGTGCGCGAGCAGGAGAAGCAGAAGAACGCGATGGAGCGCGAGAAGGTGCAGGCCGAGCGCGCGCTGAAGCTCGTCGGCGGTCTCGGCTTCACCGGCGGCCTGGTCTCCGCCACCTCACCGGTCGCCAAGATCGCCCCCGGCCGCACCGCCGACGGCGGATGGAAGGCCGAGTCGTGCAGCGAGGACGACCCGACCACCTCGGGCTGCGTCACCCCGCGCACGCTGCACGCGTACAAGGAGGTCCGCCGCGCGGGCTTCAAGCGCTTCGTGGGCTGCTACCGGCCCGGCGGGCCGTGGGAGCACCCCAAGGGCAAGGCGTGCGACTGGTCGTTGCAGAACAGCGGCTTCGCGCCCTGGCACAACAACGACACCCGCCGGTACGGCAACGAGGTCGCCGCCTTCCTCATCCGCAACGCCGACCGGCTGGGCATCTACTACGTCATCTGGAACCGGCAGATCTGGTTCCCGGCCACCGGCTGGAGTTCGTACAGCGGACCGTCGAACCACACCGACCACGTCCACATGTCGCTGCTCTGACCCGGACACAGTGAAAGGGGCCGCCCTCGGGCGGCCCCTTTTCCGTCTTCCCTGCGGGTCAGCCGGCCAGCGCCGGGTCGGCGGGCGCCGCCGGAGCGGGCAGCGGGGCCGGGGCCTGCGCCACCGTCCGCACCTCGCCGCCGGCGAGCCGGTACGACATGCCCACCACCGTGCACTGCCCCGCAGCCACCCGCTCGGCCAGGACGGCGGACCGGGCCAGCAGCGTCTCGACGGTCTGCGCGATGTGCACGTCGACGATGCCGTCGAGGTCCTCGACGCCCTGGCGGGCGGCGCGCAGCAGGCTGGGCGAGACCGCGTCCACCACCGCGCCCAGGTGCCCGAGCTGGGCGGCGCCGGTCCGGAACCCCTCCCGGGCGGCCTGGACCGCGCCGCACGAGTCGTGCCCGAGCACCACCACGAGCGGGGTGCCGAGCACTGTGACGGCGTACTCGACGCTGCCGAGCACCTCCGGCCCGGCGGTGTGCCCGGCCGTGCGCACCACGAAGAGGTCGCCGAGACCGCGATCGAAGATGATCTCGGCGGCGAGCCGCGAGTCGGAACAGCCGACGATCACCGCGAAGGGATGCTGGCCGTCGGCGACCGCCGCCCGGTGCCCGGCGTCCTGATTCGGATGCTGCGGGGCGCCGGTGACGAACCGGTGGTTACCGGCACGCAGTTCGATCAGTGCCTGCTCCGGGGTGCTCGGCGTCATGTCCCTCACCTCGTCTACCTGGGAACTACCAGGCCGAACGGCCTCGCGACCCACGGTCACACGCACCTCGGGGCCCGTCAAGATTCGTGATACGCATTTCATACTTTCCCGAGCCGGCCCGCGCCGGGTCGGGGCTACCGCGCAGGGGGCCTAGCATGACCACCATGGCGACCACACCAGGTGAGGACGGGAGCCGCCGTAACTGGACCTTCCTCACCAACCACGGCCACGTACTGCTCGCGATCGCGCGCAACCCCACCGCCCGGCTGCGCGACGTGGCCGACGAGGTGGGCGTGACCGAACGGGCGGCCCAGGCCATCGTCGCCGACCTGGAGGCCGGGGGCTACCTGCGGCGTACGCGGGTGGGACGGCGCAACGAGTACACGATCAACCCGAAGGGCCGCTTCCGGCACCCGGCCGAGGCCGACCAGCAGGTCGGCGCCCTGCTGGCCCTGTTCGCCGCCGAGCCGGCCGGGGACGCCACCGCCGACAGGTGAACCGGGCGGGCACCGCGTGTGCCCGCGCGGGCGGGCGCGGCGGGTAATCTCACCGCGTGCGCGACAGCTTGCGGCCGGGCGCGACCACGGGACGCGTCCGGGCCGGACACCGGATCAGGTCCGTCCTCTCCGGAGCGGCGGCGACCGTCCTCCTCGGCGGCGCGCTGGCGGTACCCGCGCCCGCGCAGGCCGCCCCGAAGTGCGGCCCGGCCGGCGGTCCCGCGCCGACGGAGATGCCGTGGGCGCTGAGCCGCCTCGACCCGGCCGCCGCGTGGCGGATCGGCAAGGGCGCGGGGATCACCGTCGCGGTGATCGACTCCGGGGTGTCGCCGGCCCATCCCCTGCTGCGCGGGCGGGTGCTGCCGGGTGAGGACTTCAACCAGCTCGTCCGCCTGAAGGGGCAGTGCGACCTGGTCGGCCACGGCACCATGGTCGCGGGCATCATCGCCGGCCGGGAGGGCACCGGCTCGCCGTACACCGGCATCGCGCCGGAGGCGAAGATCCTGCCGCTGCGGGTGCTGGCCGAGAACAAGGAGAACTTCGACCCGGACGTGCCGGCCGAGATCGGCAAGGCGATCCGCTGGGCGGTCGACCACGACGCCGACGTGGTCAACCTGTCCCTGGTCACGCTCGACGACCCGGCGCTGAAGTCCGCTGTGCAGTACGCGCTCGGCAAGGACGTGGTGGTCGTCGCCTCCGCCGGCAACCGGCAGGAGAACCGGGAGGACCGGCCGGCCTACCCGGCGGCGTACGACGGTGTCGTGGCCGTCGCCGGGATCGACGAGCAGGGCGGGCACGTCGGCAGCTCGGTCAGCGGGGACTATGTGGACATCGCCGGGCCCGGCCTGAACATCGTCGGGCCGGCGCCGCAGGGGTCGGGATACCGCGCCGAGCCGCAGGGCGGGACGAGCTTCGCCACCGCGTACGTCTCCGGGGTGGCCGCGCTGGTGCGGGCCGCACACCCGGACATCAGCGCCGACGAGGTCGCCTACCGGCTGACCCGTACCGCCGACAACCCGCCCGACGGGCACAACGCCGAGGTCGGCTTCGGGATGGTCAACCCGTACCGGGCGGTCACCAGCCTGCTGGGCACCCGGGAGGACCCGCCGCTGGGCGCTATGCCGCCACCGGCGCCGCCCGTCGACCCGCTGGCCTGGCAGCGCACCGTCGCGATCTGGGTCGCCGTCGTCGGCGCGCTGCTGGCCGGCGTCCTGCTGACGCTGCGCCCCGTCGTGGACCGGTCGGGGGTCAGTTGCCCCAGACCTTGGAGTTGCTCATCTCCGTGGTCATGTAGTTCTCGCGCGCGATGCCCACGGCGCCGCCGATCTCGTTCAGGACCTTGTTGATGTCCCGCACGGCGGCGTCCCACTGGGCCTGGTGCTGCTGGTAGGCGGCCCGGTCCTGGCCCTCCCACTCGAGCTTGGTCAGCATCGCCCGCAGCGTGTCCAGCTTCTCGTCGATGGTCCGCGAGATGGCCTGCATCTGCTGGTTGCTGCTCTCCAGAACAGCGTAATCAACCTTGATGCTCATCGATTCCTCCTCTGCCTGTCTTCGCGGATCACGGGTTGAGAGCAGCGTGGAACTTGTCCAGCATCTGCTGCTGCTCTTCGTCGTTGACCTGGTGCGTGGTGCCCGACTTGTCGAGCAGGTCCGCGATGTTGTCCATCGCGGTCAGCAGCTTGTTCGTGTCCTCGTTCCAGCGAGTCATCAGGCTCTGGAAGCCCGTGGACGCCTGGCCCTTCCAGGCCATCGCCAGGTCGTCGACCACGTTCCACAGCTTCTTGAGCTCGCCGTCGACGTCGCTGCGCGTGGACCGCACGTCACTCGCGGCGGTGTGCAGAGTCGCTGCACTGACCTCGAACGCCATGCTTCACACCCTTCCGTCATCTTGTGGCGGCGGTTCCGCCGCGCCCTCCCCCGCGGCAAGGCGTACACACCCCACCGACGGACACTTCATCCGAACCGTAGCGGACGATGTCCAACCCGCGCAGCCCTGCTGGGCCATCGTCGTATTCCGACATCCCACTGTCGACAGACGGCCGCTCGCACCCTCCGTACGGGTTGGACGGTCGAACCCGAGGTCAGGACCGTTCGCGTGACGATTTGACGATCGTCGACACCCCGAAGGCCAGCACCGCGACCAGCAGCACCACCACGACCCACAGCACCGGTTTCTCGAACGCGCGCTGGAACGCCAGCACCAGCAGCGCCGCACAGGTGCTCAGCGACACCACCTCGGCGGCCCGCCGCAGCCGCGCCGACCGGGTCAGCCCGGCGAACAACATCAACACCACGAAGACCGGGATCGTCAGCAGGACGTACAGCAGCAGCGAGAAGAGCAGGGTGTCCACGGGTCGCTCCCGTCAGCCGTAGAACTTCGAGTCCCGCACCCAGTCGATCTTGATGTCCTTGATGTCCGGGTCGGAACCGGTCGGCGCCCAACCGGGCCGGGAGTCGGCGGTGAACGTGAACCGGTTGTCGGTGTGGAAGGCGGCCAGCAGCGCGTGCAACAACGCGCTGATCTCGCCGAAGACCAGGACCAGGATGGCGGCGGTGGCGGCCAGGCCGGCGATGCCGATGGCCTGGGCCAGCGCGGTGGTCGCGGGGAAGAACTGGAGCGCGATCGAGGCGATCACCGCCACCAGGATCGGCATGAGCGCCTGGGCCAGGCCGGAGACCGCGTCGTTGTACGCGTCCCGGGCGGCGGTGAGCGTGTCCCGGTTGGCGGCGAACGCCTCGGCCAGCGAGTTGATCTCCGCCCCGAGCTTGCGCAGGAACAGGTCGAACGCGTCCCGGTCGTCGAAGTCCCACTCCGCCGCGTCCGGCGGGACCGCCGCCATGGCCGCGCCGAACTGGTCCGCGCCGAGCAGGCGGGCCGCCTCGTCCCACTTCTTGATCGACTCGTTGACCTCCTGGTTGTCGAACGACTCCAGGTAGAGGATCGTGCCGATCAGCGCCGCCGAGGCGGCGATCCAGACCAGGTTGCCCTTGGCGATGGCCGCCGCCGACCGGACCGGCGCCGTGGTCTGCGCGACCGACACCGAGCCGGTCACCGTCCCGGACGCGTTGGCGATGAGGATCTCCGGTGGCATCAGGCGCCCCTCCCGTGACGGACCCGGCCGGTCACTTGACCACCCAGGGCTGATCCGACTTCTCCCAGTTCTTCGCGCTCTGTTCGAGCTGCGCGGCCGCCCTGCGCAGATGCTCCACGCCCGTCCGGACGTTGTCCAGGTGCCCGTCCACCGCCGCGTTGTGCCGCTCCACCGCGCCGGTGCCGAACCAGCTCAGCGCGCCCCCGGGCAGCTTGACCTCGGCCAGCAACGTCTCGACGTTGCGGAGGTACTGGATCGGGCCGTCCGGGGCGTCGAGCCGCTGGCCCGCCTTCCGGATCGCGTCGACGTCGACCGTGTTCGGCATCCTCGGCCTTCCTCTCGCTCAGCGCCGCAGATTGCGGGTCGGGTCGGACAGGTCCACCCCGAACTGGCGGAACCAGTCCTCCGGGGTCAGCGTGCCGTCCTGCGCCCGGCGGACCATCTCGGAGTCGCCGAGCATCTCGCTCAGCATCTCGCGCTGCCGCTCCTCGAAGGCCGCGTAGGCCGCGTCGATCGCCGCCTGCATCGCCTCGGCCAGCGAGAAGCTGTCCAGCCGCATCGCCCGCGCGTTCAGCTCGATGTCGCCGACCTTCATGTCGCCGTCCACCGTCACCCGCACCAGCCCGTCCGGGCTCTCCCCGGCGACCCGCAGCTCGGCGCGCTGCCGCTGGAGATCGGCCAGCCGGCGCTGCTGTTCCTGCGCCTGCCGCAGCAGGCCCTCCATGGCCGCACCGAAACCCGACGGGCTGCTCACGGACGCGCCCCTCTCCACTCGCGACGATCGATCGGGCCGACGCTACCGGACCGGCGGCCCGGCGTCCGTCCCGTCAGGCCGGTTCCGTCCACGCGGTCTGGATCAGCTGCTGGCCGTCGCGGCGACGGACGAGCGTGCCCCGGCCCGGCGGCTGCGGAGTCGGCCGCAGGTTGCCGAAGACCGCGCCCTCCTCCCGGCTGCCGGACATCAGCAGGCCCGGCGAGTCCAGCTCGCGCAGGCGTTGCAGCACCGGCTCGTACAGCGCCCGGGCCACACCGCCGACCCGCCGCGTGATGATCAGGTGCAGGCCGATGTCCCGCGCCTGCGGCAGCAGCTCGTGCAGCGCGCTCAGCGGGTTGCTGCCACCGGAGGCGACCAGGTCGTAGTCGTCCACCAGGATGTACAGGTCCGGGCCCTTCCACCAGCTCCGGTCGCGCAGCTGAGCGGTGGTCACGTCCGGGCCGGGCAGCCGGTTCTGCAACGCGCTGCGGATCGAGCCGAGCCCCTGGCTGAACACCTGGTTCGACGGCGCGTAGTCGAGCAGGTGATCCCCCTCGACCGCGCCCAGCAGACCACGCCGGTAGTCGGCGATGACCAGCCGCGCCTGGGCCGGGGTGTACCGCTCGGCGATCCCCCGGGCGATCAGCCGCAGCAGGTTGGTCTTGCCGCACTCGGCGTCGCCGAACACGGTCAGGTGCGGCTCGCCGGCCAGGTCCAGGTAGACCGGGGCCAGCGCCGACTCGTTCACGCCGATCGGAATGCCCGGTGCGGACCGGTCGACCACCTTCGCCAGCTCGGTGACCGCCAGCTTGCGCGGCAGCAGCCGGACCTTCGGCGCCGGCTGCCCCGGCCAGTTCGCCGCGACGTGACCGGCGAGCGCCACCGACGCCTCGGTCAGGTCCTCGATGTCGCGCTTGCCGTCGATCCGCGAGATCGCGGTCAGGAAGTGCAGCTTGTCCCGCGTCAGGCCGCGACCGGGCGCGCCCACCGGCACGTTCTGCGCGGCCCGCCGGTCGATCTCCGACTCCGACGGGTCACCCAGCCGCAGCTCCAGCTTGGTGCCGAGCAGATCCCGCATGTTGATCCGGATCTCCGCCCAGCGCACCGCCGTGATCACCACGTGGACGCCGAAGCCGAGGCCCCGGTTCGCCAGGTTCGTGATCGTCTGCTCCAGCTCCTCGTACTCCTGGCGCAGCGTGTTCCAGCCGTCCACCACGAGGAAGACGTCACCGAACGGGTCGTCGGCGAACTCACCCGCCGCCCGGCGGCGCCGGTAGCTCGCCACCGAGTCGATGCCGTGCTGGGTGAACCGGTTCTCCCGCTCGTCGATCACGGCGACCACCTCGGCCACCGTCCGCCGGACCGCCTCGACGTCCCGCCGGCCCGCGACACCCGAGGTGTGCGGCAGCCCGTCCAGGCTGCGCAGCGCGCCGCCGCCGAAGTCCAGGCAGAAGAACTGCACCTCGCGCGGCGTGTGGGTGAGCGCCAGCGAGGCCAGCATCGAACGCAGCATGGTGCTCTTGCCGCTCAGCGACGCCCCGACGATCACCACGTTGCCGCCGGCCCCGGCCAGGTCCACCATCATCGGGTCACGACGCTGCTCGTACGGGCGGTCCACGATGCCGACCGGCACCGCGAGCCGGCCGCGGCCCGGCCAGTCGGCGGTGGTCAGGCCGTACGTCGGATGCACGCTCAGCTTCGGCAGCAGCTCGGCCAGCCCGGACGGCTCGGCCAGCGGCGGCAGCCACACCTGGTGCGCCGGCCGTCCCCGGCCCTTGAGCTGGTCGATCAGCACGTCGAGCATCGCCACGGCCTTGCCGTCGCCGCTCTGCTCCGGCTCCGGGGCGGCCTCGGCGGGGCTCGGCTGGACCGGCACCGGCACGTAGTCGATGCCGTACGGGACGATCCGGCGCTGCACCTGCGCCCGGGTGGAGCGCTGCACCTGCCCCGGCGCCCGGTACGGGCCGGACACGTACGCGGCGCGGAACCGCAGCATGGTCGCCGTGTCGGTCTTCAGGTAGCCGTGGCCGGGCGCGCTGGGCAGCTCGTACGCGTCCGGCACGCCAAGCACGATCCGGCTCTCCACCGCCGAGAACGTGCGCAGACCGATCCGGTACGACAGGTGCGTGTCCAGGCCGCGCAGCTTGCCCTCCTCCAGCCGCTGCGAGGCGAGCAGCAGGTGCACGCCGAGCGACCGGCCGAGCCGGCCGATCATCACGAACAGGTCGATGAAGTCCGGCTTGGCGGCCAGCAGCTCGGAGAACTCGTCACAGATGATCAGCAGGCTGGGCATCGGCTCCAACGGCTCACCCGCGGCCCGCGCCTTCTCGTAGTCGTACCGGGAGACGTAGTTGCCCGCCGCCCGCAGCACCTCCTGCCGGCGGTTCATCTCACCGGCCAGCGCGTCCCGCATGCGGTCGACCAGCGGCAGCTCGTCGGAGAGGTTGGTGATCACCGCGCTGGTGTGCGGCAACGCGTCCAGCGAGGCGAAGGTGGCGCCGCCCTTGAAGTCGACGAGGACGAAGTTCAGCTCCTCCGACGAGTGCGTCACCGCGAGCGCCGCGACGACCGTACGCAGCAGCTCGCTCTTGCCGGAACCGGTCGCGCCGATCACCAGGCCGTGCGGGCCCATGCCCTCGTGCGCGGACTCCTTGAAGTCCAGCTCCACCACGTTGCCGTCCGGTCCCAGGCCGAGCGGGATGCGCAGCCGGTCGCGGTGGCTGCGCGGACGCCAGGTCTGCCGGGTGTCCACGGTGGCGGCGTCGCCGACGCCGAGCAGGTCGGGCAGCTCCATGCTGCGGGCCAGCGGCTCCTCGGTGCTGGCACCCTGCTGCTGGGAGAGCCGGAACGGGGCGATCTGCCGGGCCAGCCCCTCGGCCGCGCTCAGGGACAGCCGGTCCGGCCGGCCGAGCCGCGAGGTGGCGGTGCCGCGGACCAGGTCGAGCCCGGTGCCGTCCCCGGTGTCCAGGCAGAGCAGCCAGCGCCCGGCGTCGCGCGGGACCGCGCCGGACAGGTCGAACACGGTCGTGCCGAGCAGGCCCGGCCCGGTCAGCGCACACGTCGCCGAGACCTCGCCGCCGTCGAGCACCACCACCACGTGCGGCGCGGTGGTCAGCGGCTTCGCCTCCGGCGCGAACCGGGGCCGCCCGCCCAGGTCCTGGGCCAGTGCGGTCTCCGCCTCGTCCAGCGCGGCGAACACCATCCGGCGCGCGCCCGCCGCGTCCGTACGCCCCGGGTGCTGGGCGTGCGGCAGCCACTTCACCCAGTCCCAGGCCGCCTGCCGGTCCGGCGCGGCCACCACGACCACCAGGAGGTCCTCCGGGGCGTGGAACGTGACCAGCTGGCCCAGCGCGGCCCGGGTCAGGTCGAGCACCGGCTCCCGGTCGCCGCGCAACGCGATCCGGCTGAACGCGCGCAGCGACAGCGCGGTCGGCAGGTCCGGCACGCTGGAGTGGGCCCGGACGAACCGGCGCAGGGCGATCGCGCTCATCGGTTCCAGGTCCTCCACCGGCTTGGTCTCCGGCGGCACGATCTCCACGGCCAGCCGCTGCGGGCCGAGCGCGATCCGCACCTCGCCGAAGTCGTCCTCGGTGATCCGCCGCTCCCAGAGCCGGCGCGAGGCGGCGATCGACCAGAGCGCGTCCGGCTCCGGGTGCCGCCAGGTCATCGCCGCGCGCTGCTGCTCGGCCGCGCGCCGGGTGCGCTTGCGCATCTGCGCGAGATAACGCATGTAGTCGCGCCGCTGGGCGTTCAGCTCGGCCTTGTCCTTGCCGCCGTTGCCGAGCGTGCCGATCGCCATGCCCAGCATGGACACGCCGAACAGGCCACCGGCGACGTACGTCATCATGCCGCCGCCCCGGCCGGCGTAGAGGAACGCCATCGCGCCGACGCCGCAGAGCATCGGCAGGATCATCAGCACCTGGCCCATGCCCTTGGCCTGCGGCTCCGGCAGCTCGGGCGGGGATTCCAGCAGCACCTCGCCGCGCGGCAGCGCGGGCCCCGGTTGACGCGGAAGTCGGCGGAACACCACCGTACTCACGGCTCTCCCCTCCCCAGAAGCGGCCCTGATCGTGGTCTGCCACCGCCGGTGAGCGTCGGGTGGGCAACCTGTGCGACCGCCATCGTAGGTAATCTCCCGGTGGCGTCGTGGACCCGTGTGGGCGACGCCGACGGCCCAGCGGATCGTATGCGAGCACGAGGAGGCCACTGTGGCGACGAAGACGGCGACCGGTGGGCTGAGCCGGATCACCATCGTGGCGCCGCGTACCAGGATGGATCTGGCGCTGCCGTCCGACGTGCCGCTCGCCGACCTGCTCCCCACGCTGCTGCGGTACGCGGGCGAGGACCTGGCCGACGAGGGCGTGCGGCACGGCGGCTGGGCCCTGTCCCGGCTCGGCGGTCAGCCGCTCGACGGCGGCCGGACCGCCGCGCAGCTCGGCGTCCGCGACGGCGAGGTGCTCTACTTCAACCCGCGTGCCGCGACCGCCCCCGAGATCGTCTTCGACGACGTGGTGGACGCGGTCGCCACCTCCACCACCCAGCGGGCGGGCGCCTGGCAGGTCGGCACCACGCGGACGTTCGCGGTCCTGCTGGCCGCCTCGGCGCTCGCCGCGGGCGCGGTGGCGACGCTGCTCACCGGTCCGCCGCAGCTACCCGGCGCGGCAGCCGCGTTCGTGGTCGCGGTGGCGCTGCTGGTCGGCGCCGCGGTGCTGTCCCGCGCCGCGGGCGACAGCCGCACCGGCGCGGTGCTGGCCCTGGTGGGGATCGGGTACGCGGGCGTCGGCGGCCTGCTGGTGCTCGCCGGGGACCGGACGCTCGGCGAGCTGGCCAGTCCGCACGTCCTGCTCGCCGGCACCGCAGTGGTGGTCTTCGGCGCGGTCGCCGCGCTCGCCGTCGGCGACCGCCTGCCGCTGTTCCTCGGCGCGGTGGGCGTGGGCGTGGCGGTCGGCCTCGGCGCGGTGCTCAGCCTGGCCTTCGGCATCGGCGCGGCGGCGTCGGCGGCGGTGGTCGCGACTGTCGCGTTCGGCGCGCTGCCCGCGCTGCCGATGCTCGCCTACCGCCTGGCCCGGCTGCCGGTGCCGTCCATCCCCACCGGCCCGGACGACCTCAAGACCGACACCGAGTCGGTGGACGGGCCGTCGGTGCTGCGCAACAGCGAGCGCGCCGACGCGTTCCTCACCGGTCTGCTCTGGACGGTCTCGCTGCTGGTGCTCGGCGGCGAGGTGGTGCTGGCCGGGAACGGCCGGCTCCCGGCGGTCCTGCTCTGCCTGGTGCTGGCGCTGCTGTCGCTGCTGCGGGCACGACCGTTCCTCAGCCGCGCCCAGCGCACGCCGGTGCTGCTGTCCGGCACCGTCGGCCTGGGGCTGGTCGCCGCCGCGACGTTCGCGGCCGGCTCGCTGGCGGTACGCCTCGGGCTGATCCTGGGCGGCCTGGCCGTGCTGGCCGTGATCAGCCTGGTCTACGGCCTGACCGTGGCCGGCAAGCGGATCTCCCCGGTCTGGGGCCGGACCCTGGACATCGTCGAGATCCTGCTGATCATCGCGCTGGTGCCGCTGGCCGTCTGGGTGTGCGGCGCGTACGGCTGGATCGTCAACCTTCGACCGTGACGGTCCCCATCGCGGTGCCGACCGGCGCGGTGGCGTAGACGCCGGGGCCGTGCTGGCCGTCGAGCGGGCGGGCCGGCACGCCCGCGCGCCGCGCCATCTCCCGGACCGCCTTCACCAGCGCCTCGGCGTGCCCGTCCATGGCTGCCACCCGCAGCAGCGGCGGCACCCGCCGGCCGCCGGGGAGCACCACCGCGGCGACCGTGTGCGAGGGCGCGGAGGTGGCGGTGACCGCGTCCACCAGCGCGCCGAGCGAGCCGTTGGGGCGTACCCGCAGGGCCAGGCAGCGCTGCGTCCAGCCGCCCCCGCGCAGGCTGGTCCACGTCTCCACCGGGGACTCCGGTGCCAGGTCGAGCCCGGCTCCGGACACCACCGCGGCGTGCAGCTCGTTGCGGTCGAGCACCCGGTGGGCGAGGCCGGCGGCGTTGAGCGCCTTGCCGAGCCGGCCCACCCCGGCCGCCACCGTGCGGTGCACGCCGCGCACGCCGCCGCCCCGGCTCACCGCCTCGGCCCGCGCGTCGGACACGGACAGGCGCAGCGCCACCCACACGGTCCGGTACGCCGACGGCGGCGCGCCGGGCGCCGGGTACCAGACCAGGGTGTGCGAGACGACCTGGGTCTGGGTGACCGGGCCGGAGAAGTCGGCGAGCACCGCGAGTGCGCGGTCCACCACCGCCGCCTCGATCGAGCCGGCGGGCGCGCCGGGACGGCCGGTCAGCGCCAGCGCGGCGAACCAGCCCCGGTCGTCCTGCCCGATGCCGAGGCGGGTGCCGCGCTCGGTCAGCTCCACCACGGTCAGCTCCGGGGCCAGCGCGGCCAGCCTCGGGTCACCACCGGGCGCCGCGCCCCGGGCCCGGTCGCGGCGCCGGCGCAGCCGGCGGCGGAGCATCAGATCCTCGTACCACCAGCGGCCGCCCCGGCGCGCGAACGCCGCGACCACCGCCAGCAGCGCCAGGACGGCGACCACCCCGAGCAGCCACGCCGGTCCGGCGGTGGCGAACCAGACCGCGAGCGCCGCGCACTCCACCACCACGAGCTGCCCGACCACGACCGGGCCGAGCCGGCCCCGGCGGCGCTTGTCGGCGGGGGTGACCGGCCGGTCCGGCGGCACGGCGGGAGCGGTGGCGGTACGACCGGGTGGCGCCTGGAGCTGCGTCATCGGTGTGCGTCCCTTCTGGACATCCTGGGCATCCGCCGGGCGGGTGCGGTCGTTCGGGCGGCGGACGGGGTCCGGCGCACCCCCGACGGCCCCTTATCGTAGGGAAGCCCGCGGCGCTGTTCGGACCTGTCGCCGTGGACCCACCCCCGCCGGAGGTTAGTCATGCGGACCCGCCGCGATCAGGTGCAGGCGTACCGCTTCGTCACCCGCCGCATCGTCTCGGCGCTGCTCTCCGGTGATCCGGAGACGAACGACCTGCCGATGCGCCGCCTCGGCATGGCGGTGTTCGGCAGCGTCATCGCGGCCGCCGTGGTGCTCGGCGGCGTGGGCGCGTACGGGCAGCTCACCAGCAACTCCGCGCCGCTGGAGCCGAACACGCTGGTGATCGAGCGGGAGACCGGCGCGACGTACTACTTCGGCGAGGACAGGGTGCTGCGCCCGACGCTCAACTACGCCTCGGCGCGGCTGATCGTCAACGACGCCGCGGCACAGCCGCGCACCATGTCCCAGGCGTCGATCAAGGACCGTCCACGCGGGCGGCTGGTCGGCATCGTGGGCGCCCCGGACGACCTGCCCGATCGCAAGTCGCTGGTCGGGCTCCCCTGGTCGGTGTGCGACGTGCCGGATCCGAACGACCCGCAGCGCTCCACCACGCACCTGGTGATCGACCGCGCGCTGCCCGGCGGCACCCCACTGACCGACCGGGCCGTGGTGGTGCGGACCAGCGACGCCCGCTACCTGCTCACCGGCGGTTCCCGGCTGCGGGTCGCCGGTGACGAGCAGGCGCTGGTGGCGTTGAAGATGGCCGGCGCGACGAACCTGACCGTCGGGCAGCAACTGCTGAACGCGGTGCCGGTCGGGCCGGTGCTGCGCAAGCCGACGATCGCCGGTGACGGCAGCGCGAGCGGGCTCACGGTGGCCGACCGGCCGGCCCGGATCGGGCAGGTCTACCAGGCCGCCGGCCAGTACTACGTGCTCACCCGGCAGGGCCTGGCGACCGTCCGCGAGGTCACCGCGCTGCTGCTGCTCGGCGGCGGCGGCGAGGTGACGCAGATCACTCCGGACGAGGCGGGCCGGCTCCTCACCGACCAGCGCCTGGACGCGGACGGCCTGCCGGCCCGGCTGCCGACGTTGCACGAGGTCCGCCCGGGGCGGACGGTGCTCTGCGCCACCTACCGGCAGGGCCCGGCCGGTCAGCCGCCGACCACCACGCTTGAGGTCTTCGACTCCCCGCCGGCCGAGCTGACCTCGGCGACCGCGATGCCGACGCGGCAGGGCGCCCGGGACGCGGTACGCACCGCCGAGAGCGTGCTGCTACCGGGCGGCAAGGGCGTGCTGGTGCAGGCCACGGCCGGGGAGAGCGGCAAGGCGGCGGCCGGTTCGACCGTCTACCTGATCACCGCCCAGGGCATCCGCCATCCGCTCGGCACCGCCGGGGGTGACGCGAAGAGCGCGCTCGGGTACGGCGACGTGACGCCGCTCGCCGTACCCGCCTCGCTGCTGGCGCTGGTGCCGACCGGCCCGACGCTGTCCCGCGAGGATGCGATGACCTACTTCGATGCGTCGGCGCCCACGGGGGTCACCGCGACACCCACTGCCGGTGGCGCGGCGGCGCAGGTCCAGGGCGGTTGAGCGGGTCCCGGCCGATCCGAAGTGGAGGATCTCCGTCACGGGTCGCCCGGGGTGGCTCGCTTCGACTAACCTGAGTACGGCGAACGGGTATCGACGATGACTACGGGGATGCAGCCATGACGGGGCGCACGACAGTAGACGTACTGTCCTTGGAGGACTTTCACCAGCGGCTCGAGCGTCGCCTGCACGAGGCGGAGTCGGTGTTGCGCAAGCTCAACACCCAGATGCAGTGCCGCCCGCCGGCCCTCGGCACGTTCACCGACGCGACCGACAACGCACGTCGCTACTCCGAGACCCACCAGAGCTACGTCAACCACGTCGACCGGCTGCGCCGGGCGATCCTGGCCGCCCGCGAGGCGACCCAGAAGATCATGACGAACTACAAGACCGCCGAGGCCCGCAACGCCGCCGCCGCGGCCGACATCGCCGCCGCCCTCTCCGGGCTGAACGAGGCGATGAAGCAGCCGAAGGAGGACCCGCGTGTCTGAGTACACCCGTCGCTACGAACACGTCAGTCACGAGGAGCTCTACCAGGGCGTCAACGCCGGCGACCCGAAGCAGATCGAGGCGCTCAGCGCCCAGTGGACCTCCCTGAAGGGCACGCTCGACGATCTCGGCCGCGACCTGACCGCCGACCTGGAGGCGCTGGCGAAGACCTGGACCGGCGACGCCGCACGGGAGTTCCACCGCCGGCTGGACATGGTCGTCCGCTACTCCGGCAACCTCGCCGAGGGCATGACGGGTATCCGACAGGGCCTCGACATGATGTCCAGCGAGCTACGGGCCGCCCAGTCCAAGGCGGAGAGCCCGGAGAAGACCGACGACAACGACAAGCTGCTCTCCGGTGCCGGCAAGGGCTTCCTGATCGGCGGCGCCCCGGGCGCGGTGATCGGCGGGATCGTCGGCCACCAGCAGGACAAGGCCGAGCAGGAGAAGGCGCACCAGCGGATGGTGCAGGTCGTGGCGAAGCTCGCCGAGGGCTACGACTTCTCGGCGTACGGCCGGATCGTCGTACCGGACCCGCCGGAGACCGAACTGCCCGGCCACACCGGCAACGGTGACCCGACGCTGCAGAACGGCCCGTCGGTGAAGACGCCGTCGTCCGGCCCGAGCCTGGGCAGCTTCGGCCCGGGCGCGAGCGCCACCGCCACCACGTCCGGCGTGCACCACACGGCCCCGACCGCCGGCACGCCGGGCGAGGGCACGCCGGGTGCGGGCACCCCGGGCGGCCAGCCGGGCGCCGGTGCTCCGGGTTCGGTGCCGGCCGGCGGCACCGTCGACCCGACCGGCACCTCGCTCGCCGGCGCCGCCCCGCTGACCAGCACCGCCGGCGGTCCGACGATCGGGGGCGGCCCGGGCTTCGGTCCCGGCGGCTCCGGCCCGACGACGATGAGTGCCGGCGGAGGCGGTGGCAGCCTCTACGGCGCCCCCGGCGTGCTGAGCACCGGCTCGCTCGCGGGCACCGGCGCCAACTCGGCGTCGGCGGCCCGCCTCGGCGGCATGCCCGGCGCGGACACCCGCTCGGCGGCCGGCACGGGCCGGCTCACCTCCGGTCGTGGCCTCGTGGTCGACGGCGGGAGCAAGTCCGCCGAGCGCACCGGCGGCGCCACCGGGCGGCCCGCGATGGCCGGCCGCGGCGGTGTGCTGGGCGGGCGCGGTGGCCACGGCGACGACGAGTCCGACGGCCGGCTGACCTGGCTCACCGAGGACGAGATGGTCTGGGGCGACGGAGACGCCGCCCCGCCGCCGGTGCTCGGCGGCAACTGACCCCGGCGCACACGAGACGGCGCGGCACCCCGGCTGGGGCGCCGCGCCGTCTCGCGTCGGGCCCTGCGTGGGCCTCCGTCCACACCGACCCGTGGGGTGGCTCACGTAAACCGCAAGATCCTTGAGCTGCGAGATCCTGCGCCGACCGATAGGTTGAAACGGTGCTGCCCGTAGCGTTCGCCCCGTCCACCTGGACGGCGACGCTGCGCCGGATCGCCCGCACGGCCGTGGCCGGCCTGGTGCTGATCGTCGGTCTCCAGGGCATCGCCGCCGCGCCCGCCCACGCCGACGCGGCCCCGCACGCCGCCACCGCCTCGCACGCCGTCGCCACCGAGCACGTCGCGGCGATCGAGCACGCCGCGACGCGGCAGACGGTCACGACCGGCGCCGCGCGTTCCGCCGAACTGACGGCGGGCGACGCCCCGGCCGCCGCGCTGCGGACCACCGGTCCCGGCACCGGCCCGGCCGTCACCGAAGCTCCTTCCGCCGACTCCGCCGGGCGCGTTCCCGGCGTCGAGGTCGTCGCCGCCGCCGACCCCGGCCGGGCGGACATCGCCCGTCGCGGTCCGCCGCGCGCCTGACCGGGCGCCCTCCCCGGCGCGGTCCCACGGGCCGCACGCCTCGCGCCCCGCGCGCGTCCCGTCGCGTCTGAAGTCACGACGCGCACCCGCCCGGATGTCCGGGCCACAACCGTTGATCGTCCTTCGTTCCACCCCGAGGTGCTGGTGATGCAGACCGTCTTCTCCACCGTCCTGCCCGACATGCCCGCGGCCGCCGTGATCTGGCTGGTCCTGCTCGCCGTGGCCGCGACAGTGGTCGCCGCGCTGATCGTCCGCCCGTCCCGGTTCCGTTCGGAACTGGTCGACCGGATCAGTGACGCCGCCCGGCCGAGCAGCATCGAACGCGCCGAGCGGGCGCGCGTACGGGACCAGGAGCGGATCCGCTACGCCGACGAGGTGGCCGTGGCAGCCTCCCGGGCGACGGCGACCGCCGAGCGGAGCCGCGCCGAGTGGCTGACCGCCCAGGAGGAGGCCGAGGCCGCCTGGCAGGCCTATCAGGCGGCCGAGGAGGACGTCCGGCGCCTGACCGCCGCCGCGGCGCTGCCGCTGCCCCGGACCGCCAAGACCCCGGCCGAGTACGCCGACCGGGAGCGCTGGCTGCACCGGGCCGCGATGGACGCCCAGTGGCGCGACGAGATCACGGTGCGGCAGCTCAGCGACATCCTCGGCGGCAACGGCTGGGATCCGAGCCGGCACCCGGTGGAGCAGGAACTGCTGCTGCGCCGGCTGGTCCGGGACAACATGGCGGCACGGCACCGGGCCGCCACGCAGCGGGAGCAGGCCGCCTGGCAGGCAGCCGAGCGGGCCGCGGCGGCGGCGCAGAGCCTGCGCGACGAGGCGTTCGCGGCACTGCACCCGGTCGCCGAGCCGCAGACGGAACTGTCCATCGTCGGGTTCGCCGGCCCCGAGTCCACCCGGGAACTGCCGACCGGTGCGGGCGTGGAGACCACTCGCGAGCTGACCCCGGTGGCCCGGGGCCGGGCGGCCGTGGCGGCCTGAATTCCGCGGCGACTGCGCGGGGCCACTGTTGCGGGCGGCCCGGGCCCGGCTCCGCTAGCGTGGTGGCGTGTCCCGTGAAGCCTGGGTGCTGGTCGTCCTCGCCGCCGTCCTCGCGGCGGCCATGCTGGCCGGGGCGGTGCTGCTCGCCGTCCGGGTGGTGCGCACCCGCCGTATGCTCGGCGCGCTCGGCGCCGGCGGCAAGGTCGCGTTCTACGGCGCGCTGATCTACACGATCCTGCCGGTGGACCTGCTGCCCGACCCGATCTACCTGGACGACATGGGCGTGCTGGCCGGCGCGCTGTTCTACCTGGGCCGGCTGGTCGCCAAGCACCGCGCCGAACAGCGGGCCGCCGGGGAGTCCCCGGTGGCGACGTTGCCGCCCGGCGGGGCACCCCGCCGCTGAGGCGTCACCGGCACGGAACGAGGAGACGGCATGGCGGCACGGCACCGGTTGGATCCGCACGACGAGCGGGTGGCCCGTTTCTTCGCGGGCCGGCACCTCGCCACGCTCACCACACCGCGTGCCGACGGCACTCCGCACGTCGTACCCGTGGGGGTGACCTTCGACCCCGCGGCCCGGCTGGCCCGGGTGATCACCTCGGCCGGGTCGGCAAAGGCCCGGCACGTGGCGGCGGCCGGGCCGGACGGCGTCCCGGTGGCGGTGTGCCAGGTCGACGGCCGCTGGTGGCTGACCGTGGAGGGCCGGGCGGTGCTGCGCCGCGACCCGGAGTCGGTGGCCGAGGCCGAGCGCCGGTACGCCGAGCGGTATCGCACGCCCCGTCCGAATCCGGAGCGGGTGGTCATCGAGATCGCGGTGACCGGGCTCCTCGGAAGCCTGCCCGGCTGAGGCGTCTGTCCGGTTCCACGGTGGCCCCGGTCACGCCCGGAAATGGGCTGCCGCGGCAGGGCGGTTGAACTCTCCGTACGCCGAGCGCCACTCCTGGTGCCGCGTCTCCCGCACGGAGCCGTCGACCCCCGAATGGAGCCTCGACCATGAACCCGATCATCCGTAAGTGTGTGCTGTCCGTCGCCGGTCTGGCCGCGGCCGGCGGTGCCGTCGCCGGTCCGGCCGCCGCCGCCCACGCCGCCCCGGTCAAGGGCAAGGGTGACCGCACCGCCGACTACGAGTACCAGGCGCAGCCGAACTTCTTCTACTGCGGTCCCGCCTCGACCCGGATCGCGCTGTCGGCCGAGGGCAAGGACGTGAGCCAGGACGAGCTGGCCGCGAAGCTCGGCACCACCGAGAACGGCACCGACTCGGCCATCGACATCACCCGGGTGCTCAACGAGTACACCGGAGGCAAGTACCGGACCACCGAGATCCGCGACGACGTGGCCACCCGGGAGCAGGTCGAACGCCTGCGCGCGGACATCCGTGCCGCAGTGGACGACGACCGGCCGGTGGTGGCGAACATCCTGGGCGGCGCGCGGGACATCGACGGGGTGGAGCACAGCTACCCCGGCCACTACGTGACTGTCGTGCGGTACGAGGGCGACGGCGACCGGGTGCTGATCGCCGACCCGGCCCGGCCGGACGAGCCGACGTACTGGATGGACGTGACCGAGCTGGCCAACTGGATCGCGGGCCGCGGTTACAGCTCCTGACCCACAGCGACGGGCCGGTCTCCTTCGCGGAGACCGGCCCGTCGTCGTCCGGTGGGTTCGGCCCTCCGAGCTGGGGTAGTGGCGCAGACAAGCCGTTCCGCAACCCACCGCTTGGGGGCTGACATGACCGATGTGAAGCAGGACGTGGTAGACGTCCTGACCGCCGACCACCACGAGTTCGAGGCGATCTTCGTCGAGCTGGAGAGCCGGCAGGGCACGCCGGAACACCGCCGGCAGCTGGCCGACGTGGTGATCGCCGAGCTGGTGCGCCACGCCATCGCCGAGGAGCAGTACGTCTACCCGGCCGCCCGCAAGGCGCTGCCCGACGGTGACCAGATCGCCGAGCACGAGATCTCCGAGCACGCCGACGCCGAGCGGACCATGAAGGAGCTGGAGTCGCTCGACCCGTCGGAGGCGCGCTTCGACGAACTGCTGGCACACCTCACCTCGACCATCCGGCACCACGTACAGGATGAGGAGAACGACCTGTTCCCTCGGCTGCGCGCGGCCTGCGCCCGGGAGGAGCTGGTCGAGCTGGCCGGCAAGGTGGAGGCGGCGAAGAAGTCCGCGCCGACCCGGCCGCACCCGGCGGCGCCGGATCGCCCGCCGGCGAACCGGCTGCTCGCCCCCGGCACCGGGCTGGTGGACCGGATGCGCGACGCGCTCTCCGGCCGTCCCACCACGATGCAGGAGCTGCGCGAGAAGTCCTGACCCGACGCCGCGGCGCCACGCTCCCCGGAGGCGGGGCCGCCGTCGTGTCCAGCGCCGGAGCGGGTGTACGTCAGCGCCCGGTGTCGCCTTCGCCGGTGCGCTGCTGCGCTGTGTCGACACCCTTGTCGATCTGGTTGTCGTACTTGCCGCCGGTGCGCTTGTCGGCCGCGTCACCCGCCTTCTCGATGCCCTGGTCGACCTGCTTGTCGTGCTTGTCCGCGAAGTCCTTGGCCTTGTCCATGAAGTCACCCATGTCGCATCTCCCTTCGATACGTTGAATGCCTTCCCTGGGGCCGGGGGCACAAACACCGGGTGGGCGATCTCTGCCCTGGTGTCGGATCGACCCGCGTCGGGTACCAACGGCCACGATCGAGGAGGGCGACGTGGACGACGACGCTGGAATACCCGGGCGCGCACCGGCCGCCGGACCGCGGCAGACCTGGGCCGGACTGCCCTGGCCGGTACGGACGGCGGTCACCTGGAGCGCCTGCCTGCTGGTGGTGACGGCCGGGTTGTGGCTGCTGGGGCAGATCGCCGTGCTGCTCGCGCCGCTGGCGGTGGCGTTGGCCGGCACACTCTTCCTGGCCGCGCTGCTCGACCCGGTGCTGGTACGCCTGCGCCGGCTGCGGGTGCCGGCCGGGCTCGCCGCGCTGCTGAGCATCCTGCTGCTGCTCGGCATCCTGGGCGGCGCCGGCGTCCTGGTCTGGAACCTCACCGCGAGCCAGTTCGGGGAGCTGAGCCAGCAGCTCGACGAGGGGTTGCAGCGTACCCGCGACTTCGTCACGTCCAGCCTGCCGGTCACCGACCAGCAGCTCGACCGGCTCGTGGAGCAGGTCCGGCAGGGCCTGAGCAGCGGCGCGCCCGATCCGGTCGCCGGAGCGCGCAAGGTCGCCGAGGTCGCGGGCGCCCTGCTGCTCGCCCTGGTGTTGCTGTTCTTCCTGCTCAAGGACGGCCGCTCGATGTGGCGCTGGGTGCTGCGCCGGCTGACCGGCCCGCGCCGGGAGCTGACCGCCGAGGCGGGACGGGCGGGGTGGCGGACGCTCGGCGCGTACAGCCGGGGCACGATGATCATCGCGGCCATCGACGCCATCGGCATCGGGCTGGCCCTGGTCGTCCTGCGTGTCCCGCTGGCCCTGCCGCTCGCCCTGATCACGTTCCTCGGCGGGTTCGTGCCGATCATCGGCGCCACGGTGGCCGGTGCGGTGGCGGTACTCGTCGCGCTGGCCGCGAACGGTCCCACCACAGCGCTGCTGACCCTGGCCGCCGTGATCGCCGTCCAGCAGATCGAGGGCAACCTGCTGGAACCGCTCGTGATGCGGAGGCAGGTGCAGCTGCACCCGGCGGTCATCCTGGTGGTGGTCACCGCCGGCACGCTGGTCGCCGGCGTCGCCGGGGCGTTCGTGTCGGTGCCGATCGCGGCGGTGCTGTGGCGGGTGCTGGACACCGTGCAGCGGCACCGAGCGGCAGACCGCAGCGGCACCGACGTACCCGTGCCGACCACCGACCCGGGCCGCGCCGCCGAGGCCGCGGGCTGACTCCGCCGCCGTTCAGGCGGGATGCGGCTGGCGCAGGTGCGTGGTGAACCACGTACCTGCCTGGTCGGCCACCTGCTCCAGCGTGCCGGGCTCCTCGAACAGGTGCGTGGCGCCGGGCACGATCCGCAGCTCCGCCACCTCGCCCAGCGCGTCCCGGGCCTGCTCGTTGAGCACGATCACCTGCTCGTCGAGGCCGCCGACGAGCAACAGCGTCGGTGCGCGTACCGCAGTCAGTGAGCTGCCGGCCAGATCGGGCCGGCCGCCTCGGGAGACCACAGCGCCCACCTGGTCCGGCCGCGCGGCGGCGGCCACGAGTGCGGCGGCGGCGCCGGTGCTGGCGCCGAACAGCCCGATCGGGAGCCGCCCCAGCTCCGGGTCGGCGCCCATCCAGTCGACGATCGCGGCCAGGCGCTCGGCCAGCATGCCGATGTCGAAGCGCAGTTCGGCGGTGACCTCGTCGCGGGCCTCCTCGTCGGCCGTCAGCAGGTCGACGAGCATCGTGCCGAGCCCGCACCCGTTCAGCGCACGGCCGACCGCCATGTTGCGCGGGCTGTGCCGCGAGCTGCCGCTCCCGTGCGCGAACAGCACCACCCCCTGCGCCTCGGCAGGCACCACCACGTCCCCCACGAGCCCGCCGTCCACCACCGGCACCGAGACCTCACGCATCCACCTCACCGCCTCCCGCTCCCGGCTCTCCCCCGCTCTCCCCCGCGCATACCCCCTCACCCACGCCCCCACCGCGTCGATCATGAAGTTGGCGGCAGTTTCCGAGATCCACAACGCCGCCAACTTCATGGTCGACGGGGAAACGCGGGGTTGCGTTGACGTCGGCGGCAAGGTTTAGCGTCAACCGGCAGAGAGGGACGGGGAGGGCGGCGGATGCGGATCGGGGAGCTGGCGCAGCGGGCCGGTACGAGCACCCGCACTCTGCGCTACTACGAGGCCCACGGGCTGGTCCGGCCCAACCGGTCCGCAAACGGATACCGGGTCTACGACGAGGCGGAACTGCGCGTCGTCCGCGAGATCCGGTCCCTGCTGGCGATCGGCTTCGGCCTGGACGACATCCGCCCGTTCGTCGCCTGCCTGCGTGCCGGAAACGACTCCGGCGACGTCTGCCCCGATTCGGTGGCGGTGCTGCGGCGCAAGCTCGCCGAGGTGGACGACTACCTCGGCCGGCTCGGCGACGTCCGCCGCCGGCTGCACGACCAGCTCGCCCACGCGATCGCCCAACGGGAGGAAACATGCCTCAGGACACGGGGACCGACCGGCTGACCCCGGTCACCGACGACACATTCGCGGCGACGGTGCTGGCCGCCGACCGCCCGGTGGTGGTGGACTTCTGGGCCGAATGGTGCCCGCCGTGCCGGGTGGTGTCGAAGCACCTGGCCGAGCTGGCCGAGGAGTTCGGCGACGCGCTGCGCTTCGTCACACTCAACACCGACGAGAACCCGGCCACCGCGCGCGCCCACCGGATCATGTCCGCGCCGACCATGCTGGTGTTCCGGGGCGGCGAGGTGGTCGGCTCGATCGTCGGCTCCCGCCCGAAGGACCACCTGCGGCGCAGCTTCGCCCAGCACGTGGACGGTTGAGCCGCCGCCGGGCGGGAACGCGCCGGGTGACCACGGACCCCGACCGATCGCGAGGATCGTCATGGCGAAACAGGACAGGTCCCGGGAACAGGAACTGACCGACCAGGAACGCCGTAAGCAGGAGCTGAAGGACTCGCCGGACTGGGCCGACCGCGCCGCCACGGCGCGTACCGCCGACGACCCGCGGGCTGCGGCGCCGCGCGACGCCGGCGGGCGTCCGTCCAACGGCCGCCAGTTCTGAGGTACGCGTACCGAGCGGTCCCGCCCCTCGTGGCGGGACCGTTCAGTTCGTCCGCTCCGGCAGGTGCATAAGCGGCGCGCGGCCCTGCGGTTGCTCCGGCTGCGCCCCGCTCGGGTGTGCCGGTGGCACCGCCACGGTGACCGGCTGCGCGGAGGTGACCCGCAGCGGCTCACCGTGATGCCGCAGCTCCACGACCGTGTCCGGGCCGCCGTTGCGCAGCGAGTACGTCGTCTGGTGCGGTCGCACGTCTACCCGCAGCCGCATCCCGCGCCACTGGAGCGAGAACTCCAGGCGGCTGAGGCGGCTGGAGAGCCGGGGCGCGAAGGAGAGCGTCCCGTCGTGGTCCCGCAGCCCGCCGAACCCGGCGACGAGCGCGATCCAGGCGCCGGCCAGGGACGCCATGTGCACGCCGTCGCGGGTGTTCTCGTTGAGGTCGTGCAGGTCCATCAGCGCGGCCTCGCGCAGGTAGCGGTGGGCCAGTTCGAGGTAGCCCACCTCGGCCGCCAGCACCGCCTGGGTGCAGGCGCTCAGCGACGAGTCGCGTACGGTGCGCCGCTCGTAGTAGACGAAGTTGCGCAGCTTCTCGGCGGCGCTGAACGCGTCGCCCCGCCAGTGCATGGCCAGCACCAGGTCGGACTGCTTGACGACCTGCTTGCGGTAGAGGTCGAAGTACGGGTAGTGCAGCAGCAGCGGGTACTTCTCCGGCGGCGTGTGCTCGAAGTCCCACTCCTGGAAGCGGGTGAACCCCTCCACCTGCTCGTGCACCTCGGTCTCCGCGTCGTACGGGACGTGCATGTCGTTCGCGGCGTCCCGCCACGCGGCGGCCTCCTCCTCGGTGACGCCGAGGTCGAGCGCCTGGTCCCGGTAGCGCATCGCGCAGTCCGCCGCGGTACGCAGGTTCCGCTGGGCCATCAGGTTGGTGTAGACGTTGTCGTTCTTCACCGCCGTGTACTCGTCCGGGCCGGTCACGCCGTCGATGTGGAACCGTCCGGCCCGGTCGTGGTGGCCGAGCGAACGCCACAACCGGGCGGTCTCGACCAGCAGTTCCAGGCCGATCTCCCGTTCCAGCGTCTCGTCGCCGGTGACCAGCACGTAGCGGCGCAGCGCGTCGGCGACGTCGGCGGCGATGTGGAACGCGGCGGTCCCGGCCGGCCAGTACGCCGACGACTCCGGCCCTTCGATGGTGCGCCACGGGAAGGCGGCGCCTTCGAGGTTCAGCGTGCGGGCGCGTTCCTGCGCCTGGGCCAGCGTGTCGTACCGCCACTGCAACGCGTCCCGTACCGCTCCGGGCTGCGTGTACGTGAGCACCGGCAGCACGAACATCTCGGTGTCCCAGAACGCGTGGCCGTCGTACCCCGGGCCGGTGAGGCCCTTGGCGGCGATCGGCCGCCGTTCCGCGCGGGCGCCGGCCTGGAGGACGTGGAAGAGGCCGAACCGGACGGCCTGCTGCACCTCGGGGTCGCCCTCGACGCGCACGTCCGCGGCGTCCCAGAACGCGTCAAGGTATTCGCGCTGGGCCCGGCGCAGTCCGTCCCAGCCGTCGAGCCGGGCCGCTGCGAGCGCCGCGCCGACCTGGTCGCGCAGCGCCGGGAGCGACCGCCGGCTGGACCAGCCGTACGTGAGGTACTTGACCACCCGGAGCTTCTGGCCGGGCTTGAGCACGCAGCCGATGGTGGTGCGGACCCAGTCCTCGTACCCCTCGCTCTCGATCGTGGTGCGTTCGGGCCCGTCGACGTCGTGGCCCATCGCGGTGGCGACCCGCAGGCCGCTGACCTTGGTCCGGTGGATGAGCTGGCCACCGTCGTCGGTGGTCAGCTCCTCCTCGGCCTGCAACGGCGACTCCAGCACGGCGGCCACCCGGGGGTCGCGGCTCTGCGGCGGCAGCGACTCGTTGGCGACCAGCTCGGACTGGAGGATCAGGCGCAGCGGCCCGTCGACCGGCTCCACCTCGTAGTGGATGGCGGCCACCGAGCGCTGGGTGAACGACACCAGCCGGGTGGTGCGGACCTTCACCTCGCGGCCGGCCGGGGAACGCCAGTGCAGGTCCCGCTGGAGCGTGCCGGCGCGCATGTCGAGGACCCGCTCGTGGGCGAGCAGCTCGCCGTAGCGAACGTCCAGCGGCTCGTCGTCCACGAGCAGCCGGATCAGCTTGCCGTTCGTGACGTTGACGACGGTCTGCCCCGACTCGGGGAAACCGAAGCCGGCCTCCGCGTACGGCAGCGGGCGCAGCTCGTAGAACGAGTTCAGGTAGGTGCCGGGCAGGCCGTGCGGCTCACCCTCGTCGAGGTTGCCACGCAACCCGATGTGGCCGTTCGACAGCGCGAACACCGACTCGGACTGGGCCAGCACGTCCATGTCGAGCTGCATCTCCCGGACGTGCCAGGGCTCGACCGGGTACGCCCGTTCCCGGATCACGCGGCCGGCTCCGGGGCGAGCAGGTCGGCGAGGTCGGTGACCACCACGTCGGCGCCGTGCGCCAGCAGCTCGTCGGCCTGGCCGACCCGGTCGACGCCCACCACGTACCCGAATCCGCCGGCCCGCCCGGCGGCCACCCCGGCGAGGGCGTCCTCGAAGACGGCGGCCCGCGCCGGTTCCACACCGAGCAGCCGGGCGCCTTCCAGGAACGTGTCCGGGGCCGGTTTGCCGCGCAGCCCGCTCGCGCGGGCGACCACGCCGTCCACCCGCGCCTCCAGCCAGCGGTCCAGCCCGGCGGCGTGCACCACGGCGGCACAGTTGGCGCTGGCCGAGACGACAGCGCGGCGCAGTCCGGCTGTGGTGGCTGCCTCCAGGTAGCGCACCGAACCCTCGTACACCTCGACGCCGTGCTGCTCGATCCGCTGGAGCAGGACGACGTTCTTACTGTTGCCGAGGCCGTTGACGGTGTCCGCGTCGGGCGGGTCGTCCGGCGATCCCTCGGGCAGCGTGATGCCGCGCGAGGCCAGGAATGTGCGCACCCCGTCGGCGCGCGGTCTGCCGTCCACGTACCGGTTGTAGTCCGGTCCGGGGTCGAACGGTTGGAACGGCTCGCCGGTTTCGGCGGACCGTCGCCGCAGGTACGCGTCGAACGTCTCCGCCCAGGCGGCGTTGTGCACCTTGGCGGTCTGCGTCAGCACACCGTCCAGATCGAAGAGACAAGCGCTCACGTGCGCGGGGAGGCCCAGCATCGCTTGAATCTAACCAGACCCCGCGCCGGGCAAACACCGTTCCGGGCTCAGCGGTTCGGGCGCAGCGTCCAGATCACGGTGAGCGAGGAGGTGAGCGTGCCGTCCTCGGTGCGGACCTCCACCTCGACCGGGAACTCCGGCCGCCGCCCGGCGTCCAGCTCGGCCAGCACCTCGGCGGGGACGCCGCCGAGCCGCGCGGTCGCCAGCACCGGCCCCATCGCGATCTTGCGGAAGTGGACGGAAGCGGTCACCGGCAGGGGTACGCATCGATCGAGCACCTGCCCGAAGGCGGCCAGGACGGCAGCGCCCGAGGCGCTCTCCCCCAGCGTGAACATGGCCCCGGCGTGCGGTCCGCCGAGGTGGTTGTGGTGCTCCGCGATGTCGGGGAGCCGGGCCACGACGCGGACCCCGCCCTCGGCCTCGGGCGCCACCTCGACGAACTCGATCCCGAGCGTGCGGGCGAACGGCACGGCGTCGAGGAGACCGGCCGCCACCTGGCGAGAGTCGATGGTCATGCCCGAACGCTACTCGCCAGTAACCAAGGCGGCAAGGAGGTCGGCGGCTCTGGCCCAATGTCGCTAAATAAGTGACATCGAGGCACCAGGACGCTAGCTTTGGCTCTTATTAAGAGACATTAGGACACCAGATGATCTATGCAACGCCCGAACTCAGCGATCATGACGAAACGGTGCTGGCCGACGTCCATGACATGCGCCGCACCCTCGCCGACTTCCTGCGCACTCCTCGCCGATGGACTGGTGGCCTTCGGCGCACGATGCTGGCGCGCGCGATTCTCGGTTCCAACAGCATCGAGGGCTACGTGGTCGCCGAGGACGACGCAGCCGCCGCTCTCGACGGCGAGGAGCCGCTGAGCGCCGACAACCGGACCTTCGCCGAGATTCGAGGCTACCGACAGGCTCTGGGATACGTGCTTCAAACGGCGGGAGATCCGTATTTCCGCCCTGACACCTCGGTGATCCGCAGCATGCACTACATGATGCTCTCGCACGATCTGGGAAAGAGTCCGGGACAGTACCGCAAGGGCCCCATCTATGTGCACGACGAGCGGACCGACAAGCGCGTGTACGAGGGCGCGGACGCCGACCACGTTCCTCACCTCATGGAGGAACTGACCGAAGACCTACGGTCGGACATCACCGCCTCCCCGCTCGTCAAGGCGGCCATGGCGCATCTGAATCTGGTGATGATCCATCCGTTCCGCGACGGCAACGGCCGGATGGCACGCGCGCTTCAGACGTTGGTGCTCTCGCGACGCGCGATCGTCGAGCCTGCCTTCTCCAGCATCGAGGAATGGCTGGGCAGCAACACCGAGGACTACTACCGCGTGCTGGCGGTCACCGGTCGTGGCCACTGGAATCCTGAAGGCTCGGCACACCTATGGGTGTCGTTCAACCTGCGAGCCCATCACATGCAGGCACAGACTGTCGCTCGCCGCTTCGAAGAGGCGTCCGGCATCTGGTCCGAGTTGGACGCGATCATCGCTGAGAGAAGGCTCCCCGAACGGGTGACCGATCTGCTCTACGAGGCCGTTCTCGGATATCGCATCCGCCGATCCGGGTACGTCAAACTCGCCGACGTCGAGGACAGGACCGCCTCCCGGGATCTGGCCAGCCTCGCCGAGCAGGGTCTGCTGGAGGCGCGCGGTGAGCGGCGGGGAAGGCATTACGTCGCGGGCCCCACCCTGGTGGCGGTGCGGGAACGGGTCCTTGCTCAGCGCAAGCCGATCAGCGACCCCTATCCGGCCATGCCCGTCGTTCTCGCGACCGAGGCTGCCGCTTCGACCGGCTCAGGTGAGCGGTTGTAACCACGGTCCATGTCACGGCGCTGTCTGGTCCGGTTGATCAGCCCGGCGGCGTTTCGACGGCTGCTGACTTCGGGTAGCGGGTGACCCATGAACCGCGATCTCGCGCGCGGGCTGACGGTGGCGTGGGCGCTGCCGGAGTTCCGCGACGGGCTGCGTCAGCTCGTCGACCTCGACGAGGTGACGGTGCTGCTGGCCGCGCTGTCCCTTCCGGACCGCGACCGCGAGGTCGAGCGGAGCGCGCTGGGCCTGCTGCGGTCCGGGCTCGACAGCACCGAGGTCCGGGAAGCGGTGTTGCTGCTGCTGGAGCGGGACACCGTACGCCAGCCGCTCGTCGCCGCGGCGGTGGAGCCGATCGCCGATCGCCCCGGCCTGGTCACCGCCGTCACGTCCGCGGCCGAAGATCCCCGGGTACGCCACGAGGTACGGGCGATGCTGGACAGCGCCGGCGTACGCGAGCTGATCTGGCGGGCGGTCGACGACCAAGTGCGCGACAACCGGTTCGGACTGATCCGCCGGGCGGCGGTGCTGTTCATCAGGCACCCCAGCGCACGGCGGCTGGGGTGGGCGCTCCGCCGCCACGGCGTGCTCCGCGAACTGCGCCACAAGGCGTGACACCTGATCTGCGGTTGTCCGGCCGTGTCACCTTTGAGATCTTCGGGCCCTACTGTCCAGTCGTTGCGATCCCGTGCGGCGAAGGCGGCAGCGACTCTGGCGACCGTGCTGGGCACACTGCTCGTCGTCGCGAGCTGCCTCAGTTGCATCCCGCTCCTGGCGCCCTCGGCGCCGTGCGACGGTGACACCTACGCTTCGGCGCAGGCGGCGAGGGATGCGTACGCCCTGCTGGTCCTGGCGATGACGGCGACGGCGGTCCTCTCCGTCGTCGTGGCCCGGGTAGGCACGCGGCCCCACGTCCGGAATCCCTGGCCGTGGTTGGCGGTCGCCGTACTGGGAATCGCGGTGAGCGCCGGCCTGATGGTCCCGATCGATCGCGTCGGCTCCTGCTGACGTCGCTCGGCCGTCACTCGTACCCCATGGCCGGGATGATCCCGCCGAGCGCTTCCTCGACGTACGCGCGGGTGTCGGCGTCGAACTGGTCGTCGCGGTGCGCCAGCTTGCCCGCCTGGAACGTCGACGCAGTGACGGCGTCCTCGACGCCGAGCCGTTCGAACAGGGCGCGCCGCTGCCCGGCCCAGTCGGCCGCCAGGTCTTCCGCCCTCACCTCGACGTATCGCCTGCTCGTCAGGTCGGCCGCGTCCTTCCAGGCCAACCATCGCTGGTAGATGGGCAGCAGGTAGGCCAGCACCCCGTCGACAGTGGACGGCGCCCACGGCTGGGCCATGTGGGAGCCGAGCACCGAGACCGGGTGACGCTTGATGTGCACGATCGTCGCCTCGGGAACCAGTTCCCAGAGGAAGTCCATGGAGAAGAGGTTGAACGGCGTCTTCTCGCACCAGGTGGGCTTGCCCGCGTCGGCCGCCGCCCCGCCGAACAGGGTGTCGACCAGGCCCCGCAGGATGCCGAGCAGTTCGCCCCGGTCGCGGAAGTACCTCGGAACGACCCGCCGGCGACTGGCCGGCCCGAACGGTCCGGCCGGCCGGTCGCCGTCGCCGAACCCCTCCGCGGGCGCGGGCTCCTCGAAGGCGTGCGCGATCACCTGCGGCCAGAGCTGGTGTACGGCGTCCCGGTAGCGCCGCTCGCCGACCAGCTCGGGCACGGTCTTGCCACGGTCGTCACGCCGCCCGGGCACGCGTACGGTGAGGAAGTCGCTCAGCCGCTGCAGGGCGTCCTCGCCGACGACGGGGTCGTACCGGCCGGTGAGCGCGTCGGCCAGATCCCGCAGGCCACCGGGTTCGACGATGAACTTGGTCTCCATCGGGATCCGGTGGATCAGCGGATGCTGGCCGATGATGTCGGCGATCCGCGACGTGCCCGAACGGCCCGTGCCCGCGACGAAGACCGGTGAGGGAGGCGGCATGGACGGCAGTCAAGCTTCCGGCCCGACGCCGGGGCAATCCATTTATCCCCGCCGCGATCAGTTGCTCGCCCACCTGGCCGAGGCTGTCGGGTCCGTCACCGTGCCGCACCCGACGCGGGTCGCCGTCGACGGGCCGCCCGCCGCCGGCAAGACCACGCTCGCCGACGAGCTGGCCTCCCTCTTGCGTACGCGGGGCCGCAGCGTCATCCGGGCGACTGTCGACGACTTCCTCTTCCCCCGGGCGCGGCGCTACCGGCGCGGCGAGTACTCGGCCGAGGGCTGCTACCTCGACACCCACGACCACGGGTCGCTGAAGCGGGTGCTGCTCGATCCGCTCGGCCCGGACGGAGATCGACGCTTCCAGCAGGCGGTCTACGACCACACCACGGATACGGTGCTGTCTCCGCCGGTCACGGCCGCCCCGCCGGACGCCGTGCTGATCGTCGACGGTGTCTTCCTCCTGCGCCCCGAACTGATCGACCGCTGGGAGCTGCGCGTCTTCGTGTCGACCGCGCCGGACCGTACCGTGGATCGTGCCGTGGCCCGCGAACGCCGGGTGTCGTCCCGGGCGGACGTCGAACGGCGCTGGCGGGAGCGTTACCTCCCCGCCCAGCGGCTCTACTTCGCCACGGCCCGCCCGGCCGAGCGCGCCCATGTCGTCGTGCACAACGACGACCCCGCGCGGCCGATCTGGGAGACCCGGGCACGCGCGGATGGCAGGCTGTGAACCATGGACAGGACTCGGGTGGCCGCCTGGATCGCGGCGTACGAGCAGGCGTGGCGCACACCGGGAACGGCGGCGCTCGGCACGATGTTCACCCCCGACGCGACCTACCGGCAGGGGCCGTACCGGGATCCGGTCGTCGGACTGCCCGCCATCACCCGCATGTGGGACAGCGAGCGCGACGGACCCGACGAGGTCTTCGAGATGACAGCGGAGGTCGTCGCGGTCGACGGCGACACCGCTGTGGCGCGGGTGCAGGTCCGGTACGGCGACCCCGTCCACCAGGAGTGGCGCGACCTCTGGATCATGCGCTTCGCCGAGGACGGCCGGTGCCTGTCGTTCGAGGAGTGGCCGTTCGCGCCGGAGAAGCGGACCGCCGGCGCCGGGTGACGCCGGCGCCGTTGCCTGGTCGTGTCGCCCGCGAGACCTTCGATCCCTACCCTCCTGAGGATGCGATCAAGTGCGGCCAGGGCGGCGGCGACCGTGGTCACCGTGTTGTCGGGGCTGCTCACCGTTCTCGGCTGTCTCAGTTGCCTGCCGTTCCTCGCGCCCACGGCGCCGTGTCCGAACGACACGGTCGACTCCTTCCAACAGGCGAGGCTGGTCCTCTTCCTGCTGAGCGTGGTGATGCTGCTGACGGCGGGCCTGTCCATCGCCCTCGCCTGGGGAGGCCGGTGGAGCCGGGTCCGGAATCCCTGGCCGTGGCTCGCGGCCTCCGTGCTCACGATGGTCTTGAGCGCGAGCCTGACGGTTCCGATCGACCGGATGAGCTCCTGCTGACGTTCGCCACATCGACGGCACCGGCCGCGTATTCGGAGAAGATCTCCCCGAGGACGCGTTGCGCGTTCGCGGACCCTTCCATGTCCTCGGGGTCGTCAAAGGAGCGGGAGTAGGTGGAAAGGGTCTTCCAGAGGGCCCAGCCACGTCCGCGCGCCCACGTCCCGTCATCCACCGACAGCCGCTCACGAAACGCCTCCCGGCCCTCGGCGGTCAGCAACGTCCAAGCGACCGCCAGATCGCAGGCCGGGTCACCGACGCCGCAGGTCCCGAAATCGATGACGGCCGCCAGCCGGCCATGAGCGAGCAGAAGGTTTCCCGGAGCGATGTCGCCGTGGAACCAGCGGTCCGTGCCGTCCCAGCGGGACCCGAGTGCCCGCGCCCAGATCTCGCGGACCAGCTCGGCATCGACGTGGCTGCCCAGCGTCGCGAGCGCACGCTCGACCTTCTCGTCGTACGTGCGCAGAGTGCCGCCGCGGAACCAGTTGTGGACGCCCGGCTGCGGGCCGCCGACGGTGTCCACGCCTTGCAGGGCCGCTAGGAACTCAGCCAGGTCGAGCGCGAAGCGCACCGGGTCGGCGATGCGGTCCACGGCGGCAGGCTCGCCGTCGATCCAGCGGTAGATCGACCACGGATAGGGGTAGCCGGTAGCCGGCCCGCCTTTCGCCAGCGGGGCGGGAACGGGCAGCGGCAGTTGAGCGGCGAGGGCCGGAAGCCACAGGTGTTCCTTGTCGACAGCCAAGGCGTACTCGGCGGCGCTGGGCAGCCGCACCAGCATCTCCGAACCGAGGTGGAAGGTCCAGTTGTCCCAGCCGCCGTCGGCTACCGGCTCGATCGGCAGGTCGGCGAGGTGCGGGAACTGGTCGGCGACGAGACGACTCACCTGTTCCACGTCGACCGTGATCCGCCGTGGTGGGGGACCGAGATCCGGAACATCACTCACTGCGCCATCCTCGTCCGACCGGCACCGTTCAGGCGGGCGGTTGTTAATAAGGGGCCCTTCCTCTACCGGAGGCGTTAACAGGGTGCCCTTCCTTTCACCGCCAGCCGACGTCGATGCGGTCGCCTCGCTCGTCGAAGAAGTGCAGCGCGTCCATCCGCACCTGCACGGCGAGCGGGTGCCCGGGCGACACCTGCGGGTACGGCGCGAGCCGCACCGCCAGTTCCGCCGGGCGACGGTGGTGGCGGCCCGGGTCGGGCAGCACGCTCGTACGGTTGCCACCGCCCCCGCCCGCCTCCGGAGCCGGAGCCGACGACTCCGTCGCGCGCCCGGTGAGCCGCTGCATCACCTGGTTGAACCGGCGCAGGCCGCGCTGACCCGGTGCCGCCTGCTCGACCGGGGTGCCCATCTCGTCCACGACGATCGCGGTGGCGCCGATGTCGAGGAACGCGAGGGACTCGTGGCCGTGGTGCTCCAGGTAGCGGATGCGCCCGTGCAGCACGTCACCGGCGGTGTCCGGGGCGACCGGGGTGAGCGCCTCGGCGCGCATGCCGACCACGATCCGCTCACCGTGGTAGTGCGCCACCGCCCGGCTGCGGATGTCGTCCCAGGGTAGGTAGAGCGCCTGCTCACCGAGGTTCAGCGCGACGTACCGGTCGAGGTGGACGTAGACCGACGCCTCCAGCAGGTTCATCCGCGGGCTGCCCAGGAACGCGGCGACGTAGAGCGTGGCGGGCCGGCCGTACACCTGGGTGGGGGTGCCCACGTCCTGGAGCACGCCCTTGCGCATGATGGCGACCCGGTCGGCCATGGTCAGCGCCTCGGCCTGGTCGTGGGTCACGTAGATGGTGGTGACGCCCAGCTCGCGGGTGAGGCCGGAGATCTCCGCCCGCAGCTCGGCGCGCAACCCGCTGTCCAGGTTCGACAGTGGCTCGTCCATCAGGAACAGGCCGGGCCGGCGCACTATCGCCCGCCCCATCGCGACCCGCTGCCGCTGGCCGCCGGAGAGCTGGCTGGGCTTGCGCCCGAGCACGTCGCCGATGCCGAGCGCGCTCGCCACGTCCTGGATCCGCTCGCCGCGCGGTACGGGCTCGACGCCGCTCAGGCGCAGCGGGAAGCCGATGTTGTCGCCGACCGTCATGTGCGGATAGAGCGCGAAGTCCTGGAAGACCATGGCGATCTTCCGGTCGCGTGGTGGCAGGTCGTTCGCCAGCTCACCGCCGAGCAGGATCGCGCCGGAGGACGGGTCCTCCAGCCCCGCGACCATGCGCAGCACAGTCGATTTGCCGCAGCCCGACGGGCCGAGCAGCACCATGAACTCGCCGTCGTTGACGTCCAGATTGATGGTGTCGACCGCAACTGTCCCGTCCGGGAACACCTTGGTGACATCCTTGAGCGCGACGGTCGCCACCGCCACCTCCCCAGTTCCTCGCCCCAAACCCGGGAATGACTGTGACCAGGATCATCCGATTCGCACATCGGGTAAACGTGCCATGTTCGGCTCGTGACAGTCCTATTAAGCGGTATTCGCCGGTCTCCACGGTTAAGTGACCAGCCAGTAACCGCTTTACGGCGTTTCGCCGAGGAACACGCGGCGCACCACGCGCTCGGCGGCGTGCCCGTCGTCGAGCGCGCAGAACCGCGACCGGAAGGCCGTCCGGGCCCGCTCGGCGACCTCGTCGTCGACAGCGCCGGAACGGAACACGTCGAGCAGCCCGGGGAAGTCCCGCGCCACCGCGCCGGGCGGCTCGGCCAGCAGGTCGAAGTAGACGCCCCGGGCCACCCGGTAGGCGTCCCAGTCCGGCGCGTAGACCACCATCGGCCGGTCCAGCACCGCGTAGTCGAACATCGCCGACGAATAGTCGCTGATCAACACGTCCGCCGCCAGGTAGAGGTCCTCCACCCGGTCGTACGCGCTCACGTCCAGCACGCCGTCCGCCGCCGGTCCCCGGGGATGCCGCTCCCGGTCGTGGAAGTAGTGACTGCGCATCAGCAGCCGGCCCCGGGGGCCGAGGACGTCGAGCATCCGGTCCGGGTCGAACGGTGGCCGCCACCCGGGCAGATGCTCCCGGTGCGTCGGCGCGTACAGCACCACGTACTCGTCGGGTGCGATGCCCAGCGCGGCGCGGACCTGGCCGCGGTCCTCGGCGGTGGCCAGCGCCAGCCGGTCGTTGCGCGGGTAGCCGACCTCCAGCGTGGTGTAGTCCGCCGGGTACGCCCGCTCCCACATCTGCGTGGAGAAGCTGTTCGAGGTGATGCTGTAGTCCCAGCGGTCGACCCGGCGCAGCAGGCCGGCGAAGTTCATCCCCATCGCGCCCACCGGGTAGCGCTGCTGGTCCAGGCCCATCACCTTCACCGGCGTGCCGTGGTGGGTCTGCACGTGCACCGAGCCGGGCCGCTTGCGGACGAAGTCCGGGAAGTTGACGTTGTTGACCAGCCAGCGGGCGCGGGCCAGCACGCGGTGGTACTCGCGGGTGCCGGCCACCACGTACTCGACACCGGGCGGCAACGCGGCCACCCGGTCCCGCCTGACGATCCACACGCCGCGCACCTGCGGCGCGAGCCTGCGGGCCGCTTCGTAGATCGCCGCCGGGTTGCACGAGTAGCCCCGGTACCAGTAGGCCGCGTACACGGCGAGCGTCGGGTCGATCGGCCGGTGCAGCTCGGCCCGGTAGTACTCGCCCAGCGCCAGGTCACGCGCCCGCCGGGCGGTACGCCGCACCACCGGCGTCACCCGCCGCCGTGCCCGCCGCGCGGTCCGGCGGGCCGTCTCCCCCGCCTGGTGCGCCTCGCGCAACGCGCTGAACGTCCGCCAGCGGCCGGCCGCCACCAGCCGGTGCTTGAGCCCTTCCGGTCCGGGCGGGACCGGGTAACCCTCGGGCGGCAGGAACCGCACGTAGTCGGCGTGCATCTGGGCGAAGAACGGCGCCCGCAGCTCGGGCGCGATCCGGTCGCCGTTGCCGAGCACCGTGAGGTAGTGCCAGATCATCCGCTCGAAGACCGCCGGCCGCAGCCCGGCCACCTCCGGCCCCCAGCGGTCCATCAGCCCGAACACGCGGTGCCACTGCGCGAAGACCTCGAAGTGCCGGTCCCCCCGGGTCTTCGTGATCGCGCCGGTGCGGCGTTGCCGGTAGTTCAGGCAGATCCGGTCGAGTACGCCGATCCGCCCGGCCGCCATCAGCGCCGGATAGCTGAACGAGACGTCCTCGTACCAGCCCGGCTCGAAGCGCAGCCCTCGTTCGAGCAGGAACTCCCGGCGTACCACCCGGTTCCACGCGGTGTGCAGCAGCTTCAGCGTCTCCGGCCGGTCCGGCAGCGCGAACGTCGCCGCACCGGGCGGGACGGGGAACACGTCGCGCATCGCGCTGCGGGTGCCGATGTTGTTCCAGTGCGCCCGGACGTGGTCCACGATCAGCACGTCCGGTGCGGTGTCGCGGAGCCGGTCGGCGACGTGCGGCAGGCAGCCGGGCACCAGCCAGTCGTCCCCGTCGACGAACCACACGTACTCGCCGACGGCCCGGTCCAGCCCGATGTTGCGGGCCGGACCGAGCCCGACGTTCTCGGCGAGGCGCACCGGGCGGACCCGCGGGTCGCGCAGCGCGTACTCGGCCAGGATCTCGCCGCTGCCGTCCGGGGAGGCGTCGTCGACACCGATCACCTCGATGTCGCGCACCGGCTGGTCGAGTATCGAGTCGAGACATTCCCGCAGGTAGCCCTGCACCTTGAAGGCCGGCACGACGAAGCTGATCAAGGTCACCCCGGCCCGCCCTCCGTCAGCCCGGCGAGCGCACACCCCCACGGGCGCGGGCCGGCAGGACCACCCAGGCGAGGACCACGCTCGCGACAAAAACCACGAGAAGGTACGCACCGAGTGTAGCCAGGGCGATACTCGCATACCCGGCGATCAGCCCGATTGCCAGCAGCACCGAACGCGCCACCCAGCCCAGCGTGGCGGCGTGCAGCGGCGGTGCCGACTGCCGCTTCTCCAGCCGGGCGGTCAGGTCGTAGTGCAGCAGCGTGAGCACCAGGACGTACCCGAAGATCAGCCAGGCCGGCGCGCGGCCCGCCACCCCGACCGCGATGGCGAACAGGTACTCGGCGGCCCGCAACGCGGCCGGCACCAGCCAGTCCAGCGACCCGTCGTGCGGCGCCCGCGAGCCCTGGGCGGCCCCCAGCAGCAGCACCAGCGCGAGCACCGGCACGAAGACCGGTAGGTCGCCGCCGCCGTGCACCGCGAGCAGCGCCCACACCAGCGTCCCCGCCGCGCCGAGCGCCCCCAGCATCGCCAGCAGCAGCGGCCGTCGCGCGGTCGGCAGCGTCCGCACCAGCAGGCCGTCGTCGCGGTGCAGACCCGCGTCCACGGTGGTCAGCACCGGCACCCGCATCCACCGCGCCCGCAAGGTCCGCAACCCCCCGGTGTACGCGAACGCCAGCGTCCCCCAGACCAGCACCGCGACCAGCGCCACCAGCGGCCCGAACAGCGCGGCGGCGATCGCGATCAGCGCCCACCGCTCACCGATCGGGAACACCACTGTGCGCTTCAGCCAGTACGACACCGAGCCGGTGTCCGCCTGCACCCGCGTCGACGCGGCGTTCAGCTTCCCGCCGATTCCGCCCGCGTCGGCGCTCACCACCTTCGGCCGCCGGGCCGCCTCGTCGTGCAGCGCGCCGTACCAGGTGTCGGTCATGTGCCGCACGGTCTGCAACGTCATCGCGGCGAGCGCCAGCGCCCAGCCGTACCGGAACCCGGCGTGCGTGGCGCCGAAGCCGAGACCGGCGTAGACCACGTACTCCTTGAACCGGTCGGCCATCGTGTCCAGCCAGCCGCCCCAGGCGCTGAAGTGCCGCGTGTAGCGGGCGAGCTGCCCGTCCACGCAGTCCAGCACGAACCCCAGGTAGAGCAGGACCGCGCCGGCCACCAGCGCGAGCCGCCCACCGGTCCCGAACAGCACCGCCGCGGCCACCGCGAACGCCACCGAGACCATGGTGACCCCGGTCGGGCCGATCCCGATCCGGGCCGCCGCCTTCGTGACGTACGGCGACCAGGTGCTGACGAAGAACGTGGTGAAGAAGTCGTCCCGCTCCTTCACCGACAGTTTCAGCTCGGCCCGGTCCTCGTCGACGGCGGCCACCGCCGCCTCGGCCGCCTCCCGCTGCGCCTCGTCGCCGACCCGGTGCGCCACGAGCAGACGTACCCGATGGGCGAAGATCAGCGTGCCGCGGGCGGTGAGGTCGGCCACGAGCCGGTCCACCGCGCCCAGAGGCCCGCCGCCCGCGGCGCGGCGGGCGGCGTCGACCAGCGCGGGCAGGTCGGCCGCGCCCACCCGCAGCGCGCCGCCGAACACGCCGCTCGGGTCGGCCGCGCCGACCTCGACCACCTGCCCGCGCTCCTCGCGCACAGTGGCCTGCCCGGGAGCGGGCGGATCGGTGAGCACCAGCGCCACCGTCGGCCCCACCGGGCTGGTCGCGAGGTGCTTGAGTACGGCCGTGTGCGCCACCAGATCAGCGCCACTCACCAGCACCGGGCCGGTCGCGGCGGCCACCAGGTCGGCCAGCTCGGCCAGGCCGGCGGCGATGCGCACGTCGTCCGCCCCGGCCCGGCGCCACTGCCCGGCCAGCCGGTCGGTGAGGTGGCCCGCCGCCGGGTCGGCGGCGAGCACGATCGCGAGCGTCACCGCTTCGCCGCGTCGGCGTAGGCGGTCAGCGCCTCGTCGATGGTCCCGTCGACGATCAGCCGTCCGGCGTCGAGGTAGAGCCCCCGACGGCAGAACCGGGTGAGGTCCTTGTCGTTGTGTGACACCAGCACCAGCGTGCGCCCTTCCGCGAGAAGTCGCTCGATGGTCGCATAGCACTTCGCGCGGAACTCCGCGTCCCCGACCGCTGTCACCTCGTCCACAAGCAGCACCGGGTGCGGCAGGTGCGCGATCACAGCGAAGCCCAGCCGCACCTTCATCCCCGACGAGTAGTGCCGCACCGACGTGTCGATGGCGCGTTCCACCTGCTCACCGGCGAACGAGACGATCTCGTCGAAGTGTTCCCGCAGGTACGCCGACGAGAGTCCGTGCAGGCCGCCCACCAGGTACAGGTTCTCCCGGCCGGTCAGGTCGCCGGAGAACCCGGCGGACAGTTCCAGCAGCGGCGCCACCCGGCCGTGCACCCGGATCGAGCCCTCGTCCGGGATGAGCACACCGGCGATCAGCCGCAGCAGCGTGCTCTTGCCGGTGCCGTTACGCCCCACCACGCCCACCGTCTCGCCCGGCTCGATCCGGAACGACAGGTCGCGCAACGGCCAGAACCGGCCCGCGTCCGGGTCGCGTGCGCCCCGGTGCACGATCAGCTCCCGCAGCCGCAGCTGACGGCGCCGGTTGCGGACGAACCGGATGCCGAGCCCGTCCGCCTCGATGATCGGTGCCATTCAGAGTTCCTTCAGCACTGCCGGTTCGAGGCGGTGGAACGCCCACCAGCCGAGCGCCAGCACCAGCACGCTGCCGGACACCGTGATCGTGAGCAGCCGGGCATCGGGGAACTCGTCCGGATACCAGACCGCGTGGTGAAGCTGGAAGATCCCGACCAGTGGGTTCAGCTCGTACCCGATCTTCAGCCAGCCGGGCATGCCCGACTCCCGGACCAGGTCGAGCGGGTAGATGATCGGCGTCGCGTAGAACAGCAGCCGGATGACCAGCCGCATGGTGCGCTCGATGTCGCGCATCAGCACGTTGCCCGCCGACAGCAGCAGCGCCAGGCCGACAAGCAGCACGAACTGCACCATGACGGCGAGCGGCAGCGCGAGCAGGCTCCAGCCGGGACGGATCTTCCCCTGGCTCGCGTAGATCGCCGCGACGGCGACCAGGATCGGCAGCCCGGCCAGGTACTCGGCGAACCGGCCGGTGACCCGCCCGATCGGGAAGATCGGCCGGGGCAGGTTCATCGTGGTGATCAGCCGGGACTGCCCGGTGAGCGCGTTCGCCGCCTCGGTCAGCGCCGAACTCGCCCACATCCAGGCGAAGATCCCGGTGATCAGGAACAGCGGGTACGAGCCGGCCGCCTCGCCCAGGTGCCGCCGGGTCGCGCCGGAGTAGAGCACGCCGAAGACGAACCAGTAGATCAGGCCCATGCCGAGCGGCTCGATCAGCGACCAGAAGTAGCCCAGCACCGACTGCTGGTACTTCACCGCGAGATCCCGGCGGACCAGGATGCGCAGCGAGGTGCGGGCGGACCAGAGCGCCGCGACGCCTGACGTCACGGTGCCATCGTCGCTCGGTCCGTCGCGGCCCCGGCCCGGGCACGCGCCGGGTCACCCCAACGGGGTCAGCACTCGATGACGTTGACGGCGAGCCCGCCCCGCGCGGTCTCCTTGTACTTGACCTTCATGTCCGCGCCGGTCTCCCGCATGGTCTTGATGACCTTGTCCAGCGACACGTGGTGCACCCCGTCGCCGCGCAACGCCAGCCGGGCCGCGGTGATCGCCTTGATGCTCGCCACGGCGTTGCGCTCGATGCACGGGATCTGCACCAGGCCACCCACCGGGTCGCAGGTCAGCCCCAGGTTGTGCTCCATGCCGATCTCGGCGGCGTTCTCCACCTGCTCCGGCGTACCGCCGAGCGCCTCGGCCAGCCCGGCCGCCGCCATCGAGCACGCCGAACCCACCTCGCCCTGGCAGCCGACCTCGGCCCCGGAGATCGACGCGTTCTCCTTGAACAGCACGCCGATCGCCCCGGCCGCGAGCAGGAACCGCACCACGCCCTCCTCGGAGGCGCCGGGCACGAACCGGGTGTAGTAGTGCAGCACGGCCGGGATGATGCCGGCGGCGCCGTTCGTCGGCGCGGTGACCACCCGCCCGCCGGCCGCGTTCTCCTCGTTGACCGCCAGCGCGAACAGCGTCACCCAGTCCATCGCGCGCAGCGGATCCTGGCTGCCGGTCTCCGCCTCCAGGCTGCGCCGCATCTCGGCCGCGCGCCGCCGGACCTTCAACCCACCCGGGAGTACGCCGTCACGGGTGCAGCCGTTCTCCACGCACTCACGCATCACCCGCCAGATCTCCAGCAGCCCCGCCCGTACGTCCGCCTCGCTACGCCAGGACAGCTCGTTGGCGAGCATGACCTCGCTGATCGACAGGCCGGTCTCGGAGGTGACGGTGAGCAGTTCCGCGCCGGTGAGAAACGGATGCCGTACCCGGGTGCTGTCCGCCTTGATCCGGTCCGCTCCGGCCGCCGCCTCGTCCACCACGAACCCGCCGCCGACCGAGTAGTACGTGCGCGCCCGCACCTCGTTCCCCGCCGCGTCGTACGCCGCGAACGTCATCCCGTTCGGGTGGTACGGCAGCGAGCGCCGGCGGTGCAGCACCAGATCGGTGTCCGGGTCGAAGTCGATCCCCTGGCTGCCGAACAGGTCGAGCCGCCGCTGCGTGCGGATCCGCTCCACGCGTGGCCCGACCGAGTCGGTGTCGACGGTCTCCGGGACCTCGCCCTCCAGCCCCAGCAGCACCGCCCGGTCACTGCCGTGCCCGTGACCGGTCGCGCCGAGCGAGCCGAACAGCTCCGCCCGTACCCGCGCCACGTCGGCGAGCTGCCCGTCGGCCTTCAGACCCGCCACGAACGTACGGGCGGCCCGCATCGGCCCGACTGTGTGCGAGCTGGACGGCCCGATACCGACGCTGAAAAGATCGAAAACACTGATCATTGGCTGCTTTCCTCGCCGTCGTCCCCGTTGTGCGGTTCCGAGCCGGTGCGTGGGTGCCGCGCCCGCCGGGCGGGTAGACGGCCGGCGCCCGGGGTGGGGGCGTCCGACCGGCGAGCCTACCTCGCCCCGTGAATACCCGCCCCCACTCCGCCACATGCCCGCCTCAGGCGCCCCCTCCCGCCCGGCGCCCCGGCGAGATCTTGGCACCAAACGGCCCTCATAGGGGCACTTTGGTACCAAGATCTCTACCAGTCCCACTGCACGGAACACCTGTCTCGCTAGACGGGAGGCGCTCCACGCGCAGCCCCGCCGAGCAGGACTCCCGCCCCACGCAGCCCAACATTCCCGGCGATCTTGCAGTTGCGGCTAAACAACTGCGTGAATCGGGCGTAACGGGGGCCGCAAGTGCAAGATCGCGGGGAGCATGAGCGGGGCGGGGCGGGGGCGTTGGTGGGGAGGGTCCGGGGTAAGCACCTACGGGTGCCCGGGTCGCCGATCCTCCTCCGGGCTGAGGGCGCGGCGCGTACCCCTTTCTACCGTGGAATCAGCGCGGCGGATCGCCGCAGAAGTGGGAGACGACGATGAGTCGCAAACTGGTCCGGCCCCGCCAGGGGCGCATGATCGCCGGTGTCTGCGCCGGCCTGGGACAGCGGTTCGGCATGTCGGCCGGGATGGTCCGGCTGCTGTTCCTGCTGTCGCTGCTCCTGCCCGGCACGCAGGTGATCGTCTACCTGATCCTGTGGGTCCTGATGCCGAACGAGGACCGCTACCTCGCCACCCGCTGACGCGACACGAGCCGGGACGCCGGCACACACGCGACGCGCCCGCCCCGGACCATCGGGGCGGGCGCGCGGCGTAAGGAAAGGTCAGGGCGCGGTGTAGGTGACTGTCACCTTCTCGTACCCGAGGGAGCGCAGCAGCCCTTCGAGCATCTTGCGGGTGTTCTCCTGGGCCCGGGCGGTGAGCCCGCTGTCCCGGGCCGCGGTGGTGATCCGGTCCTCGGCGAGCTTGTAGATCTGCTGCTGCCGGTTGGGATCGCCGGCCACCAGGTCGTTGAGCCGGTTGATCAGGCCGCGCTGCTCGGCGAACACGTAGCTCTTGTCCATGTCCAGGTCGGTCTCGCCGAGCTGCGGCGCGGGCAGCTTGATCTCGGCGGACTTGCCGTCCTCGGAGACCACGACGGCACCGTCGGCGATCTTCGCGAAGTCGACGTACGCCTCGACCCGGCCCGCCCCGACGAACAGCGTGCGCTCGTTGAGCAGGAAGTCGGGCACGTTGCGCCTGTCGTTCTGCACGTCGACCACCACCTGGAAGTTGCCCTCGGCGGCGACGTAGCGGCTCAGGTCACGGATCGACTTGAGCAGCGGCGGCTGGCTGCGGTCGGTCTGCTCCTTGGCGAACGGGTTGCGGAAGTCGGGCAGCAGACCGGTGGCCTGCACGCCGAGCAGCACCACGACCGCCAGCGCCGCCGCGCCGAGCACCCAGAGCAGGCCCCGCACCGGGCCCCCGCCGGACGCCGGGGCGCCCGGGGCGTACTCGCGGTCGTGGCCGGGCGAGCCCTCCGCCCGGTCGCGAAGGGACTCGCTGGTGGGGTAGTCCGGGAACTCCCGGGTGGGCTCGTTGATGTCACCGTCGCGGGCCATCGCCCTCACCGTCCTCGTCCGACACATCGACTGAAACATCGACTGACAATGACGGTACGGCCACCGTGCGACAGTCGCGCGCCGAGCGACCCGATCGGGTGAAACCGCAGGTCAGGCGAACGCGGACACGCCGGTCAGCCGCTGGCCGATGACGAGCTGGTGGATCTCGGAGGTGCCCTCGTAGGTGAGCACGCTCTCCAGGTTGTTGGCGTGCCGCATCACCGGGTACTCCCCCGAGACGCCGTTCGCGCCGAGGATCGTGCGGCACTGCCGGGCGATGGCGAGCGCCTCGCGGACGTTGTTCAGCTTGCCCACGCTCACCTGGTGGGGCCGCAGCGAGCCCGCGTCGGCGAGGCGGCCCAGGTGCAGCGCGAGCAGCATCCCCTTGTTCCACTCCACCGCCATGTCGGCGAGCTTGGCCTGGGTGAGCTGGAAACCGGCGAGCGGGCGGCCGAACTGGGTGCGCGTGGTCGCGTACTCCAGGGCCGTCTCCAGGCAGTCGCGGGCCGCGCCGAGCGCGCCCCAGACGATGCCGTGCCGGGCCTCGGTCAGGCACCCCAGCGGCGCCTTGAGGCCGATCGCCTCGGGCAGTCGCGCGTCAGCCGGCAGCCGGACGTCGTCGAGCACGATCTCGCCGGTCAGGGACGCGCGCAGCGACATCTTGTGCCGGATCTCGCGCGCCGTCACCCCCGGCGTGTCCATGGGTACGGCGAAGCCGCGCACCCCTTCGTCGGTACGCGCCCAGATCACGCCCACGTCGGCGATCGGCGCGTTGGTGATCCACAGTTTGCTGCCGTTGAGGATCCAGTCGTCGCCGTCGCGGCGGGCCCGGGTGGCCATCGACCCCGGGTCGGAGCCGTGGTCCGGTTCGGTGAGCCCGAAGCAGCCGATCGCCTCGCCCGCCGCCATCGCGGGCAGCCAGCGCTGCTTCTGCTCCTCGCTGCCGTAGCGCCAGATGGCGTACATGGCCAGCGATCCCTGCACCGAGACCAGGGACCGGACGCCGGAGTCGCCGGCCTCCAGTTCCAGGCAGGCCAGCCCGTACGCGACGGCCGAGGAGCCGGCGCAGCCGTACCCGGTCAGGTGCATCCCGAGCAGGCCGAGCTTGCCGAACTCGCGAGCCAGTTCGCGGGCCGGCACCTGGCCGTCCTCGTACCAGCCGGCGACGTGCGGGCGTACCCGGTCCGTCACGAGCCGGCGCACGACGGCGCGGATCTGCCGCTCCTCCTCGCTGAGCGACGCATCGATGTCGAGCAGGTCCAGAGGAGTCATGGCGTCACCTTAACCAAGACTCAGAGAGGCGTCACTCGCCCTGGTCACCGAGCACGAGCACCCGCGCGTGGATCTGGTTGCGCTGCTGGAGCGCCGCGCGCAGCGCCCGGTGCAGGCCGTCCTCCAGGTAGAGGCCGCCGTTCCACTGGACGACGTGCGGAAAGAGGTCGCCGTAGAAGGTGGAGTCCTCAGCGAGCAGCTTGTCCAGCGCGAGTTCGCGCTTGGTGGTGATGAGCTGGTCAAGCCGCAGCGGGCGCGGCGGAATCTCGGCCCACTGCTTCAGCGTGAGGTTGTGCTCCGGGTAGGGACGCCCGTCCCGGACCGCCCTGAAGATCACGGCGTGCTCTCCTCCCCAGGCCAGGCTGACAATGTGGATGTCAGCCTAACCGCTCAGGTCCACCGTCCCCGCCGCACCACATCCTGCACCGGACGCCGCCCCCGGCGCAGCGACGGTGACCGGTGGTCGACGGCTCGGTAACCTACTGTGATCGCGCCGATCGGGTGCAGTTCCGGCGGTACCCCGAACGCCTCCCGGTACGCCCCGATGCGTTGCGGCGGAATGCCGAAGAAGCAGGCGCCCAGCCCTTCGTCGACGACGGTGAGCAGCATCAGCAGCGCCGCGAAACCGGTGTCCACGTACCAGTAGGGCACCGGCCAGCGATCCTCGGCGCGGTCCGACCAGCCCTTGTCCGCCTCGGCGTAACGGTCCAGGTAGGCGTCGCGGTTGGCGTGCGGCACCACGATCAGGGGAGCCCGGCGCATCCCGGCCAGCCAGCGCTCCCGGCCGCCGCCGCCGGGCGTGGTCGCGGCCCAGAACCGTTCCCGGTCCTCGGGCTCCTCCAGCACCAGGAAGCCCCAGCCCTGCGAGAACCCGGCCGACGGGGCCCGGACGGCGTGGTCGAGCAGCCGGTCCACCACATCCGGCGGCACCGGCCGGTCGGGGTCGTAGTTGCGCACCATCCGGCGACGCCGGACGACCTCGGCGAACTCCACGCTCAGACCTCCGGGCGGACGCCCCAGGCGCCCCGCCAGGTCTGCCCCGGCTCCAGCATGATCAGGTCCTTGCCGGAACGGAACGCGTCGGGCGGGCAGGTCATCGGCTCCACCGCCACGGACCGGCGGTGGCGTTCCCCGCCGAGGGTGTCGCCGGTGAACACCTGCCACCAGCCGAACTCGCGGTCCGCCCAGATCCGCAGCCCGGACGAGCCGTCCGGCGCGCTCAGCACCACCGCCGAGCCGCCGTCGGCGTCCCGCTCGACGTCACCGAACGCGGTGTCGAGCACCAGGTCGCCGATCGGGCGCGGGCTGGTGAAGTCGAACTCGGAGCCGGTCACGTCAGCGGCGGCGACCGGCAGCAGGCGGCTGTCCACCAGCACCCGGCGCCGGGCCGGTAGATGCAGCCGAAGCTCGTCCACGCCGACCTTCGGCAGTTGCAGGTAAGGGTGCACGGAGAAGCCGAACGGCGCCGCCTCGTCGGAGAGGTTCGTCGCCTCGTGCTCGGCCCGCAGGCCGTCCGGGCCGACGCTCCACCGGGCCCGCAGCCGCAGCGCCCACGGGTAGCCGGGGCTCGGCGGCAGGTCGTAGCCGATGGTCACGCTGTCCGCCGACTGCTCGATCGGCTGCCACCGCACCCAGTTCACCAGGCCGTGCAGGGCGTTGTGCCGCTCCGGCTCGGTGAGGTCGAGCTGCAGCGACCGCTCCCCGACCGTGTAGACGCCGTCCCGGATGCGGTTCGGCCAGGGCGCCAGCACCTGCCCGGCCGAGCCGGGGCAGACCTCGTCCTCGGCGTACCCGTCGAGGTGGTCCACGCCGTCGTAGCGGTAGGCCCGCAGCCCGCCGCCCACCTCGACCACGACGGCCTCGTGGCCGTCGGCCGCGATGGTCCACTGTGTACCGGACGGTGGCTGCACGTCGATCCCCATGTCGGCGACCCTACCGTCAGCTGCGCTCCTCGGCGGGGGTGGTGGAGCGATAGCGCAGCAGCGCCGGGAACGCCACCACCAGCAACACCGCGAGTACGGCGGCGGCCAGACCGCCACCGACCATGGCGAAGCCGGTGCCGAAACCGGCGGCCATCGCACCGGCGCGCAGGTCGCCCAGGCGCGGACCGCCGGCCACCACGACGGTGTTCACACCCTGGAGACGCCCACGCATCCGGTCCGGCGCGTAGACCAGCAGCATCGACTGGCGCAGCGTGGCGCTGACCAGGTCGGCGGCGCCGGCGACGCCCAGCAGCACCACCGCGACCCACAGCTGGCCGGCCAGCCCGGCGAGCGCGATCGCCACGCCCCAGCCGACCACCGCCACGGTGAGCGCGAGGCCCTGCCGGCGCACCCGGCCGATCCAGCCCGAGGTCAGGCCGCCGAGCATCGCGCCGATGGCGATGGAGCTGTAGAGCCAGCCCACCGCCGAGGCGCCGCCGAAGCGTTCCTGCGCCAGCTCCGGGAACAGCGCCCGCGGCATGGCCAGGATCATCGCGATCAGGTCGATGGCGAAGGAGAGCAGCAGCACCCGTGTGGTGGCCAGGTAGCGGAAGCCGTCGACGATGCTGGCGAACCCGGCCTTGCGGACGCCGCCGTCCGGGTCCGGCGCGGGCGGCATCGCGGGCAGCCGCAGCGTGGCCCAGAGCGACGCGGTGAACAGCAGCGCGTCCGCCGCGTACGCGATGGGCAGCGCCACCCCGACCTGCCAGGCGGCGAAGATCAGCCCGGCGGCGAGCGGGCCGAAGACGGCGGCGGCGGTGAACGTGGTGAAGTTCAGCGTGGTGGCGGCCGGAACCAGCTCGGCGGGCACCAGCCGGGGCAGGATCGCGCTGCGGGCCGGCGAGGTGATCGCGAAGGCGGTCGACTGGAGGGCGACGAGCAGCAGGAGCAGCAGCGGGCTGCGGACGCCGGCCAGCGACTGCACCAGCAGCCCGAGCGTCGAGGCCCAGAGCACGCAGCCGCCGGCGAGCAGCACGCGTCGGCGGTCCCGGGCGTCGGCGACCGCGCCGCCCCAGAGCCCGAAGACCAGCAGCGGTACGAAGCCGGCGATGCCGAGCAGGCCGACCCAGAGCGAGCCGCCGGTCAGGTCGAACATCTCCACCGGCACCGCCACGGCGGTGAACTGGAAGCCGAACATGGCGATCGCGTTGCCGGTCCAGACCCGCCGGTACGCGGGCACCCGCAGCGGGCGCAGGTCGATCGCCCAGCGGCTCGCGCCCCGCCGCCGGGCCGACGTGACGTCGGTCACGGCGCGAGCCGCTCGACGACGAAGACCCCGTCTGCGGTACGCCGGAAGCGCAGCCGGTCGTGCAGCCGGCTGGCCCGGCCCTGCCAGAACTCGACAGTCTCCGGACGGACCCGGAACCCGCCCCAGTACGGCGGCGCGGGGATCGGGTCCACGTCGGCGAACCGCTCGGCAGCCGCCCGGTACGCCGCGTCGAGCGCGGTCCGGTCCGGCACCACCGTCGACTGGGCGCTGGCCCACGCCCCGAGCTGCGAGCCGCGCGGCCGGCCGGCGAAGTACGCCTCGGTCTCGACGCGGTCCACCTGCTCGACCCGGCCGGTCACTGTCACCTGCCGCTGCATCGGGAACCAGGGGAACACCAGGCTGGCCCACGGGTTCCCGGTCACCTCGGTGCCCTTGCGCGAGCCGTGGTTGGTGTAGAAGACGAAGCCCTCCGGGTCGTACCCCTTGAGCAGCACGGTGCGCCCACTGGGCCGGCCCGCGGCGTCGGCCGTGCCGAGCACCATCGCGTTCGGCTCTGGCAGCGGGTGGGCCACCGCGTCGGCGAACCAGCGGGCGAACTGGGTGTGCCAGTCCGGTGCCAGGTCCGTCTCGGTCAGGCCCAGGTCGGCGGCGTACTCGTTACGCATACCGGCCGGGGCGGGTGTGTCGCCTGTCACTGTGGTCGTCCCTCTCCCGGGCGTGCCGGCGTCCCCCGACGCTGGCCAGGCCCCGGTACCCAGTCTTCTCCTTCTCTCACCGACGGCCAGCGGCGGGGATGTCGTGTGGCGCACAGTGGCTGTGGGTCGCGCAGCCTGTTACCCACCGGGCAAGATGTTCCGAACCACATCCCTGAAGGGTCGCCTGAGCTGCGGGGCTCGATCAGCCCGCCCGGGCGCGCCGAGCCGAAGCCAGGAGACGACATGTCCGATTTCAAACCGGGCCTGGAGGGCGTCGTAGCCTTCGAGACCGAGATCGCCGAGCCCGACCGCGCGGGAGGATCACTGCGCTACCGGGGCGTGGACATCGAGGACCTGATCGGCCAGGTCTCGTTCGGCAACGTCTGGGCGCTGCTGGTGGACGGCCGCTTCGGCCCGGGCCTGCCGCCGGCCGAGCCGTTCCCGGTGCCGGTGCACTCCGGTGACATCCGCGTCGACGTGCAGTCCGCGGTCGCCATGCTGGCCCCGTACTGGGGGCTCAACCAGCTTCTCGACATCTCCGACGAGCAGGCCCGCGAGGACCTGGCCCGGGTGTCGGTCACCGCGCTGTCCTTCGTCGCCCAGTCGGCGCGCGGCCTGGGCCTGCCGGCCGTGCCGCAGAAGGAGATCGACAAGGCGGAGACCATCGTCGAGCGGTTCATGAAGCGCTGGCGGGGTGAGCCCGACCCGCGGCACGTCAAGGCAGTCGACGCGTACTTCATCTCGGCCGCCGAGCACGGCCTGAACGCCTCCACCTTCACCGCCCGGATCGTCGCCTCCACCGGCGCCGACGCCGCGGCCTGCATCTCCTCCGGCATCGGCGCGCTCTCCGGCCCGCTGCACGGCGGCGCCCCGTCCCGGGTGCTCAGCATGCTGGAGGCGGTCGAGCGCAGCGGCGACGCCGACGGGTACGTCAAGGGCGTCCTGGACCGGGGCGAGCGCCTGATGGGCTTCGGCCACCGGGTCTACCGGGCCGAGGACCCGCGCGCCCGCGTGCTGCGGCGTACCGCCAAGGAGCTCGGCGCGCCGCGCTTCGAGGTCGCCGAGGCGCTGGAGAAGGCCGCGCTGGCCGAACTGCAGGCCCGCCGCCCGGACCGCGTCCTCGCCACCAACGTCGAGTTCTGGTCGGCGGTGGTGCTGGACTTCGCGGAGGTGCCGGCGCACATGTTCACCTCGATGTTCACCTGCGCCCGGATGGGCGGCTGGTCGGCGCACATCCTGGAGCAGAAGAAGCTCCAGCGGCTGGTCCGGCCGTCGGCCACGTACGTCGGCCACGGCCCGCGCAAGCCGCAGCAGGTCGAGGGCTGGGACGCCATCCCGCACGGCGTCTGAGATGTAAGGAAGGGGCCCCGCTCAACGCCTCCGGTAGAGGCGGGGCCCCTTCTTGACGCCCACCTCCGCGCCCGCTGGGCGCTGCGCCCGCTGTGGCGCACGACTCAGCGCCGACCGTGGGACCAGCCGTCGGTCCGGACCGCCCGGGTGGGAGGATGAAGGCCGGCAGCGCTGCCGGCCGGGTTCGGACCCCGGCCACCTCGTGCGCCCGGCGCACGCCCGGCCTCCGGTCCGCGCCCGCACGAAGGGCCCGCCCTCGCCCACGCGGAAGGATCAAGAAAACCGTGGCTGACGCACCGACCATCCGGATTCCCGACGAGATCAGGCCCGCCGACGGACGATTCGGCTGCGGCCCGTCCAAGGTCCGTCCGGCCGCGGTCTCCGCCCTCTCCGACGTCGCCACCAGCTACCTCGGCACGTCGCACCGGCAGAAGACGGTCCGCGACCAGGTGGCCCGGCTGCGCCGCGGCCTGGCCGAGTTCTTCTCCCTGCCCGAGGGGTACGAGGTGGTGCTCGGCAACGGCGGCACCACCGCGTTCTGGGAGGTCGCCACGTTCGGCCTGATCCGCGACCGGGCCCAGTTCGCCAGCTTCGGCGAGTTCGGCGCCAAGTTCGCCAAGTCGGTCTCCGACGCGCCGTTCCTCGGCGAGCCGACCGTGCGCAAGTCCGACGCGGGCAGCGCCCCGACGCTGGTGGCCGAGGCCGGCGTGGACGTCTACGCCACCCCGCACAACGAGACCTCCACCGGCGTCGCGGTGCCGATCAGCCGGGTCGCGGGCGCCGACGAGGGCTCGCTGCTGCTCGTCGACGCCACCTCCGGCGCGGGCGGGCTGGACGTGGACGTCGCCCAGACCGACGTCTACTACTTCGCCCCGCAGAAGTGCTTCGGCTCCGACGGCGGGCTCTGGCTGGCCCTGATGTCGCCGGCCGCGCTGGCCCGGGCCACCGAGGTCAAGGAGTCGGGCCGCTACATCCCCGCCTTCCTCGACCTGGTCACCGCGATCGACAACTCGCGGCTGGAGCAGACGTACAACACCCCGGCGCTGGCGACCATCTTCCTGGCCGCGGAGCAGACCGACTGGATGAACTCCCAGGGCGGGCTGGCCTGGGCGGCCAAGCGCACCGCCGAGAGCGCCGGCATCGTGTACGGCTGGGCCGAGCGCTCGTCGTTCGCCACGCCGTTCGTGTCGGACCCGGCGCTGCGGTCCAACGTGGTCGCCACCATCGACTTCGCCGACGAGGTGGACGCCACGGCGATCGCCAAGGCGCTGCGCGCAAACGGCATCGTCGACACCGAGCCGTACCGCAAGCTGGGCCGCAACCAGCTGCGGGTGGCGCTGTTCCCGGCCGTCGAGCCGGCCGACGTCGAGGCGCTCACCGCGTCCATCGACTACGTGGTCGAGCGACTCTGATCACTTGATCACGGTGCGTGGCCGTCGGGGCTCCGACGGCCACCCACCGTGATCATTACCGCAGCTCAGTCACGACATGCCGGGGTGTCGCAGTCCCCATCGGCGGGTAGATGAGCGTACGGTGGTGCGAGACGCCCGGGTGGCCGGCTCCCGTGGCGTGACGGCCAGCGAAGCGGGACGGAGGCAAGCCCATGCGCCCAGTACGCTTCGTCGCCCTCTCCGAGGACGGCCAGGCCCTGGTGCTCGCCGACGAGGTGGGGCGCCTGCTGGCGCTGCCCATCGACGAGCGGATCGCGTCGGCGCTGCACGCCGAGCCGGGCGCCCCGCCGCTCGCCGTGGTGCCGAGCGCCACCGACCCGACGCCGTCGCTGTCCCCACGCGACATCCAGGCCCGCATCCGGTCCGGTGAGTCCGCGGAGGACGTCGCCCGCATCGCCGGTGTGCCGGTCGACCGGGTGCTGCGCTACGCCGGCCCGGTGCTCCAGGAGCGGGCCATGCTCGCCCAGCACGCCCGCCGCACCCGGCTCAAGGGCGCGGAGAAGCCGACCCCGCTGGCCGAGGTCGTCAACGGCCGGCTGGCCCAGCACGGCATCGACACCGAGAAGATCTCGTGGGACGCCTACCGCCGCGACGACGGCACCTGGCGGATCATCGCGACCTGGCCGTCCGGCAAGGCCACCGCGCAGGCGGTGTGGGATCTGGACAAGACCCGGCAGAACGTCGCCCCGCACGACGACATGGCGCAATACCTGTGCGCCGAGCGGCCCACGCCGATCCTCGGTCAGGAGCCGGCGCCGGAGCGGGGCGGCCACGCGCTGCCCGGCCCGTCACGCGGCGAGCCGAGCCGGGGTGGGCACGGGCTGCCGGCCGCGGCCGAGCACGCCCGTCCGGGGCGTGACCCGATCCGTGCCGGCCGGGACGCGCTGCTCGCCTCGCTGGACCGGCCGCTCGGCGGCACGTCCGGGCGCGGGCTCGACACTCGTTCCCCGGCCGCGCTGGCCGGGCAGGAGGCGCCCCGTCAGCGGGCGGTCGCCGGCGGTGCCGCCGCGCTGCTCGGTGGTGGCCAGGGTTCGGCCTTCGACGACGACTCGGACGCGCCGAAGGAGATCCCCGCCGTACCCTCGCTCGCCGTGCTGCGGCCACGCCGCACCGGCCCCGCGGCGGCGACCGGCGGTGCGGCCGCCGAGGCCGCCGACGCCGGCGGCAAGCCGCGCAAGCGGCTGCCGAGCTGGGACGACGTGCTGTTCGGCACCGGCCCGGCGGCCCGCGAATCATCCTGATCCATCGCTCCACCCTGGCTCGTCGACGAGGCACTCGAAGTGCCGGCGTGCCAGGGTGGAGGCATGGAGTACACGAACCTGGGACGCACCGGTCTGTCCGTGAGCCGACTCTGCCTCGGCACGATGAACTTCGGTCCGCAGACCGACGAGCCGGACAGCTTCGCCATCATGGACCGGGCGCTCGAACACGGGATCAACTTCTTCGACACCGCGAACGTCTACGGCTGGAAGCTCGGTGAGGGCGTCACCGAGCAGATCGTGGGCCGCTGGTTCGCGCAGGGCGGCGGGCGCCGCGACAAGGTCGTCCTCGCCACCAAGGTGTACGGCAAGATGGGCGAGTGGCCCAACGAGCAGGGCCTGAGCGCCCGGCACATCATCCGGGCCTGCGAGGACTCGTTGCGCCGGCTCCAGACCGACACGATCGACCTCTACCAGATGCACCACATCTCCCGGACCACGCCGTGGGAGGAGATCTGGCAGGCGATGGAGACGCTCGTCGCCCAGGGCAAGGTGCTCTACGTCGGCTCGTCCAACTTCGCCGGCTGGCACATCGCGCAGGCGCAGGCCGCGGCCGGCAAGCGCAACTTCCTCGGCCTCGTCTCCGAGCAGTGCATCTACAACCTGCTGACCCGGTACGTCGAACTGGAGGTCGTCCCGGCCGCGCAGCACTACGGGCTGGGCATCATCCCCTGGTCGCCGCTGCACGGCGGGTTGCTCTCCGGCATCATCCGCAAGATGGCCGAGGGCAGCGCGGCGCGTGGCACCACCGGGCGCTCGGCGGACGCGCTGGCCGAGCACCGCAACACCATCGAGGCGTACGAGAAGCTCTGCGCCGACCTGGGCCACGACCCGGCCGACGTGGCGCTGGCGTGGCTGCTCTCCCGGCCGGGCGTGACCGCCCCGATCGTCGGCCCCCGCACCATGGACCAGCTCGACCGCAACCTGGGCGCCCTCGACGTCCAGCTCGACGAGCCCACCCTCACTCGCCTCGACGAGCTGTTCCCGCCGGTGGGCAACGGCGGCCCCGGCCCCGAGGCCTGGGCCTGGTAGCTGTGTAAGGAAGGGCCCCTTCTTAACGCCTCAGGTAGAGGAGGGGCCCCTTCTTAACGCCCAGCTGCGAGCGCCCACGCGCTCAACCCCCAGCCGCGAGCGCCCACCCGGCGACGCGGGTGTAGCGCGGCGTACGGCCCAGGTGACTGCGGATCAGGAGCAACTCGCCGGCCGCCCACTGCGGCCCGGCGTAGTCGTGCAGCGTGTGCACGTCCGAGCGGAGGTCGGCCTCGGGCATCCGGTCGCCGGGGCGGGCGATGGTCAGGTGCGCCCGGAACGGCTTGTCGTCGCAGGGCAGCCCGGCCCCGCCCAGCCCGCCACGGATCGACCGGGCGAGCGCGTCGAGCGCCTCGACCTCGCCGCGCACGTCCACCCAGAGCACTGTGGACCGGCCCTGACCGAAACTGCCGCCGCCGGCGAGGCGTAGCCGCGGGGAACGAGCCGACCGGGCGGCCGAGGCGAGTGCGGACTCCACATCGGGCAGCCGGACGTCCGGCACCTCGCCGAGGAAGGCGAGCGTGAGGTGCAGGTTCGCCGGGTCGGCGAGGCGGGCGTGGCGGGCGGACGCGACCCGCAGGCCCTTGATCCGCGCGGTCAGGTCCGCGACCGCCACGGGAGGCGGGTAGATCGCCGCGAAGAGACGCACCCGGTCAGCGGTGCCGCTGGTGGTGCGCGGCGCGGGCGGCCGGCAGGGTCAGCCCGGCGGCGTGCAGCAGCCCTTCGACGCGTACCCGTTCGATCTCCCGGTCGACGCCGTCCAGCTCGGCCAGGTGCTCGGCGATGCCGAGCGCGTGGCAGGCGGCGCGCAGCCGTTCGTCGTACGCCTCGATGACCGCGCCGTGCCACACCACGCTGCGGTCGGCGGCGGCGAGCCGGTGGCCGCCGAGCCGGCGCAGGTCGGTGGCAAGTTGTTCCAGCGGACGGCGGCCGTCCTTGTCGAACTCGGTGAGGTCGATGTCGCGGGTCAGCGCCTCGGCCTCGATGGCCCGGTCGAGCCGCGCGATGGTACGGCGTTCCCGGCGCTGCTCCCGCCAATCGGCCCATCCGCATGCGACCCGGTCGATGATCTCGTCGGCGCAGAACAGCAGCGCGAACAGGGCAGGCAGGCAGCAGACGGCGAGGATCGCCAGCGCCAGCAGCAGTCCCTGCCCCACTTCCACACATCGACGCTAAGCCCTGCCGCACCGGCCCGCCACCCGTTTGGGTAATCGGGCCGGTACGACCGGCCATCGGGGCTACTTGGCGCCGGGCGACACCACGTAGAAGCGGGGCATCGGCAGCACCCGCATCCGCAGCCGGGCGCCGGAGCGGCGCAGCTGCCAGGTGAGCGCCAGCAGCGCGGCGGTCAGCGAGATCAGGCCGCCGGCCCAGATGCTCGCGCCCGCGCCGTACGTCTCGGCGACCCAGCCGATCAGCGGCGCGCCGACCGGGTTGGTGCCCAGGAACACCAGCACCCACAGGGCCATCACCCGTCCCCGGAAGGACGCGTCGACACCGAGCTGCACCCGCTGGTTGGCCGCCTGGGCGAAGTAGACCATGAAGAACCCGGCGGGCAGCAGCAGCGCCACCACCGCCCAGTAGGCCGGGGCGAGCCCGACCAGCGTGCCGAAGACGGCGCAGCCGATCGCGGCGCCGAGCACCAGCCAGACCGAGGGACGGCTGCGTCGGCCGGTGCCGGCCAGCGCGCCGACCAGCGCGCCGACGGCGAGCGCGGTGCTGAACAGGCCGAACGAGGCGGCGCCGGTGTTGAACACGGTCTTCGCGAGCGCGGCGAGGGTGAGCTGGAAGTTGAACAGGCTCATCCCGATCACCGACATGAGGACCATCGGCAGCAGGATGTCGGGACGTCGCGCCACGTACCGGAGGCCGTCGACCACCCGGGCCTGGTCCCGCTCGCCGGCCGGCAGCAGGTCCTTGCGGTGCAGTTCGTCGGTACGCATCCGGACCACGTTCACCAGCGGGGCGATCGAGCTGAGCGCGGTGACCAGGAAGACCGGGCCGACGTCGACGACGGCGATGGCCAGGCCGGCGACGGCCGGGCCGACGATCCGGGCGGAGTTGAACACTGCCGCGTTGAGCGAGAGCGCGTTCGGCAGCAGCGGCATGCCGACCAGCTCGGAGACGAACGCCTGGCGGACCGGCGTCTCGACCGCGTTGGACACGCCGAGCAGGGCGGCGAACGTGAAGACGTGCCAGAGCTGCACCAGGCCGGTGAGGACCAGGACGCTCATGGCCAGCGCCAGCACGGTCCAGAACGCGTTGGCGACGAAGAGCAGCATCCGCTTGTCGTAGCGGTCGGCGAGCCGCCCGGACAGCAGCGTGAGCAGGAGGACGGGGGTGAACTGCAACGCGGTGACCACGCCGAGCGCGGTCGCGGAGTTGTCGCTGAGCTCGAGGACGAGCCAGTCCTGGGCGATGAACATCATCCAGACGCCGATCAGTTTGATCAGCTGTCCGGTGGCGAAGAGTCGATAGTTTCGGACTCGTAGGGACTGGAACATCGTGCTCAGCTTGGCCTGCACTCTAGGTGCGCCTCCTTGCGTCGGTACGCTTCATCCACAGCTGACGAAGCGAACCGCGGGCGGCGGTGTCAGGCGCGAGCGATGCCCTGGAGGATGTCCGCGGCCCGCCGTAGCGTGTCGCGTTCGTCCTCGCTCAGCGCGGCCAGCCGGGTGGCCAGCCACTCGTCACGGGCCTGATCGAACTGTTCGAGCACGGCCCTTCCCCCTTCGGTCGCCGCCAGGATGACCTGCCGTCCGTCGGTCGGGTGGGGGGTACGCTGCACGAGGCCGCGTTCCTCCAACTTCGCGACGATCTTCGTCATCGTGGGCGGCTGCACCCGTTCGACATCAGCCAGTTCCCGCGGCGTGAGGGCGCCCGCCAGATTGAGGCTGGTGAGCGCCGACAGCTGGGTGACCGTGAGGTCGCCGACCGGCCGGGCCTGTCGGACCCGCCGGTTGAGCCGGGTGATCGCATTTCGCAGCTGAGGGGCCAGCTGCGCCGGTGGCACGCGTTTCGCCGTCACCGTCCGCTCCGTCACACTAGTTAGCTTAACTAATGAGCCTGGCTAACGACATGCGTTATGACCAGGCTCACCAGCGTCAGAGCAACACGGACTCGATCGGCCCGCGCAGGAAGTACAGGATGAACAGCACGGCGACGCCGTACAGCAGCGGGTGGACCTCGCGGGCCTTACCCTTCGCCACCTTGAGCAGCACGAAGCTGATCACGCCGGCCCCGATGCCGTTCGAGATCGAGTAGGTGAACGGCATCAGCGCGATGGTGAGGAACGCCGGGATGGCGATCTCGTAGTCGGTCCAGTCGATCGTGCGGACCGCCGTCATCATCAGGAAGCCGACCACCACCAGCGCCGTCGAGGCGGCCTCGAACGGCACGATCAGCGACAGCGGCGCCAGGAACATGGCGAGCAGGAACAACGCGCCGGTGACCAGGTTGGCCACGCCGGTCCGGGCACCCTCCGCGACGCCTGCGGCGCTCTCGATGTACGACGTGTTGCTGGACACCGAGGCGGCGCCGCCCGCGGCGGCGGCGATCGAGTCGACGAGCAGGATCTCCTTAGCCTTCGGCGGGGTGCCCGTCTCGTCGAGCATGTCCCCTTCCTGGCCGATCGCGACCATCGTGCCCATGGTGTCGAAGAAGTCCGTGATCAGCAGCGTGAAGATGAACATCAGCGGCACCAGCCAGCCGACCCGGCTCCAGGAGTTCAGCACGTTGAACTGGCCCAGCAACGACAGGTCGGGCAGGTCCACGATCTGTTTGGGCAGCTCGGGCACGTTCAGCGCCCAGCCCTTCGGGTTCGGCTTGCCGTCGACGAAGGACGGGCCGACGTTGGCGACCGCCTCGACCACGATGGCAAGCACGGTGGAGGCCAGGATGCCGATCAGGATCGCGCCCCGGACCCGGCGTACCACCAGGACCAGCGTGATCAGCAGGCCCACCACGAAGACGAGCATCGGCCAGCTGACGATCTTGCCGTTGATGCCCAGCCCGACCGGCACAGTGGAGTTCGCGGCGTCCGGGATCCGCCGCACGAAACCGGCGTCGACCAGGCCGATGATGGTCAGGAACAGACCGATGCCGACGCCGATCGCGGTCTTGAGCTGCGTCGGCACCGAGCGGAACACAGCGGTACGCAGTCCGGTGAGCACCAGGATGCCGATCAGCACACCCTCGATGACCACCAGGCCCATCGCGTCCGCCCAGGTCATCTGCGGCGCGATCTCGTACGCGACGAGCGCGTTCACGCCCAGGCCGGCCGCGAGCGCGATCGGGAACCGGGCCACCACGCCCATCAGGATGGTCATCAGGCCGGCGACGAGCGCGGTCGCCGCGGCGAGCGCCGGAATGGCCAGCGAACGGCCGTCGCCGTCCTTCCCGCTGCCCAGGATCAGCGGGTTCAACACCACGATGTACGCCATCGTGAAGAACGTGGCGAAGCCGCCGCGCAGCTCCCGGCTCAGCGTCGACCCGCGCGCCGAGATCAGGAAGAAGCGGTCGAAGGCGTTTCGTGGATGCGCGGGATCGGGCGGCGTGCCGTGATCCGGCGGCGGAGCAATGGACATCGGTTCCTCATCTAGGTCATCGGCCGGGTTTTGTCGCGCGCATCGTCCCAGATCACCTGGCAGGCAGGGAAGGACGATCACGTACGCTGGGCCGGTGTCACAGGAGCAACAGCCGCGGCCGGAGCCGCTCGACCCGCCGATGGTGCCGTTCGCCGTCGCCGGGCTGATCGCCTGGGGGGTGGCCGGCCTGGTGCTACTGGTCTTCTTCCGGGACTGGCTCACCGAATCCGGGCGTCAGAACTGGCTCTGGACCTGCCTGGCCGGTTTCCTGTGGGGCTTTCCCGGCCTCGCGGTGATGATGCGGCACGACGCCAACCGGCGTCGCCGGCGCGCGGCTGCCGCGCAGCGACAGCGCTGACCCGTCAGGGGTGGCCGTACGGCTCCGCCGGCTCGGCCGCCTCCACCGAACCCGGTGCCCGGCTGACAGTCATCGCCTCGACCGCGCTGTCGTCGTAGACGGTGGGCAGCTCGTCGACGGACGTCTCGGCCGCTTCGATCATCGTCTCCGAGTGGGCGCCGCACCCGTGGTCGGCGCTCACCACCCGGCCGTCGTCCGGGGCGTAGAAGTTGCCGCAGGCGCCGAACGCCAGGCGCAGCGCGCCGGCCAGCGGCAGGTAGAAGCCGCAGGTGCCGCAGCGGGCGGCGGCCGGCGCGGCGACCGAGATCGCAGCGTCCGGCCCGTGGTCGCCGTCGTACCAGCGCTGAGCGGCCTCGGCGCGGCCCTCCCGGGACAGCACCCGGGCCCGGCCCAGGCCCAGCTCCCAGGCGGTCTCCTCCACGGCCGGGTCGTCGGAGAGCAGGTAGCCGGGGGCGAGCCGCTCGTCGTCGGCCGGGGTGGGCAGCAGGTCGCCCGGGCCCAGATCGCCCGGCTTGAGCCGCTCCTGCCAGGGCAGCCAGCCCGGGGCGAGCAGCGCGTCCGGGCCGGGCAGCAGCACCGTCTCGCAGATGGTGACGTGCCGGCTGCGCGGCACCCGGGTCACCGTGACGGCCCAGCGCCAGCCTCGGTAACCGGCCATCCGGCATTCGAAGTAGTGGGTGACGACCCGGTCGCCCTCGGCGACGGCCTGGAGATGATCGCCGATGTCGGTGGGCTCCACCTCGGTGATCGCGTCGCGGGCCACTTCGACGGCGGCGGCGCAGACCTGGTCGAGCCGGGGAGCGCGGGCGGAGGCGGGCCTGGTCACCGGACCATTGTTCCCCATGCCCGTCCACGGGCGACAGGCACTCCCCGGAGTCATTCTCTGCGGGTGATGCGGCACACGCGGAGCGGATGGGCGAGGATGGGACGCATGGCGCTGTCCTCCCGCTCCGGCCGCTCCTTCCTGGGGCGGACCGTCGGCACCGGCATCCGCGCCACTCGGCTGCTGATGCGGGGCTCACTGCACGGCGGACGCTGGATGACCCGGCGCGCCGGCACGGCCCGGGCCCGCAGTGCCGGCAACGAGGTGGGCATGGTCCGCCTGTTCGACCTGCACGCGCTCTCCTGCGCCGGTGACACGCTCATCGCGATCGGCCTGGCCGGGACGATCTTCTTCGACGTGCCGCTGGGCGAGGCGCGCAACAAGGTGGCCCTCTACCTGCTGGTGACCATGGTCCCGTTCGCCATGCTCGCCCCCGTGGTCGGCCCGCTGCTCGACCACTTCCGCCACGGCCGGCGGTACGCGCTGGCCACCACCATGCTGGGCCGGGCGTTCCTGGCCTGGCTGATCTCCGACTACATGGGCGGCTTCGGGCTCTACCCGGCGGCGTTCGGCGTGCTCGCGCTCTCCCGGGCGTACGGGGTGGCCCGCTCGGCGGCGGTCCCCCGGCTGCTCCCCGAAGGGTTGGGGCTGTCCCAGGTCGGGGCGCGCGCGAGCGTCTACGGCACGGTGGCCGGCGCGCTCGTCGCGCCGATCGGGCTGGCCGCGTTCTGGTTCGGGCCGCAGTGGCCGCTGCGGGTCGCCTCGGTGATCTTCCTGATCGGCATGGTGATCTCGCTCCGGCTGCCGCCGAAGGCCGACTCCGAGCCGCCGGAGCGGATGCCGCACCCGCTGCGCGCGATGCGCCGCCGCGACGGCGAACGCCCGCTGGGCCGGGGCCGTCCCAGCGGCCGGCTGGTGATCGCCACGCTGATCGGCGCGGCGGCGCTGCGCGGGCTCTACGGCTTTCTGCTGCTGTTCCTGGCCTTCGCGATCAAGGCCGGTGACCTGACCACCGACTTCTTCGGCCGCGACCTCGGCGCCCAGGGCGCGCTGGGCCTGGTCGGCGGCGCGCTGGCGGTCGGCACGTTCTTGGCCACCGCGATCGGCACCCGCCTGCGCATCCACCGGCCGACAGCGCTCCAGTCCAGCGGCACGATAGTGGTCGCCGGTGTGGCGGTGCTCGCCGCGCTGAAGTTCTCGCTGCCCATGGTGGCGCTGCTCTGCCTGGTGGCCGCGATGATGAGCGGGATCGCCAAGCTCGCGGTGGACGCCTCGATCCAGGAACGCATCCCGGAGCGGCTGCGCGCCAGCTCGTTCGCCCACTCGGAGACCGCGCTGATGCTGGCGTTCGTGGCCGGGGGCGGCCTCGGACTGGTGCCGTTCACCGGCCTGATCGGCGTGACGGTCGCCGCCGCGGTGGCCGCGCTGGTGGCCGTACGCGGGGTGCTCGTGGCCGGCAAGCTGCGCGGTGAGCACCTGCTCGGCCGGCCGCTCGGCGACGAGGAGCTGGCGGCGGAGCAGGTCACCCGGGCCGAGGAACCGGCCGCCACCTCGTTCGACGATCCGGCGCCCACGTCACCGGCGCCCCAGCGTTCCGGGCCGCCGGACGACGACGGACTGGCGCCGCCCGGCTTCCACATCTACCGGCCGTCCTCCTCGGTGGGCGGTCCCGGCGGCGTCGAGGACACCGAGCGGCGCGACCCCCGGGGGCCGGTGGCGTGACCGGTCTGCTCGTGGTCACGGCGGTGCCCGCCGAGGCCGAGGCGATCCGTGCCGGCCTCACCGCACCCGCCGCACCGGACGGCACGGCGTCGCCGGACGTCACGGTGCTGCCGGTCGGCGTCGGTCCGGCCGTCGCCGGTGCCGCCACGGCGCGGCTGCTGGCGCTGGCCGAGGCGGCCGGACGGCCGTACCGGGCGGTGGTCAGCGCCGGCATCGCCGGAGGTTTCGCCGGCCGGGTCGCGGTGGGTGGCACGGTGCTCGCCGACCGCAGCGTCGCCGCCGACCTCGGCGCCGAGTCGCCGGCCGGTTTCATCCCGGTCGAGGACCTGGGCATGCCTCCCGAGCTGCTGGGCGGCGGCCGGACCGTGCCCGCCGATCCGGGCCTGCTGGCCCGTCTGCGCGCCGCGCTGCCGGGGGCCACGGTCGGCACGGTGCTCACGGTCAGCACGGTGACCGGCACCGCCGCCAGCACGGCCGCCCTCGCGCAACGGCACCCGGACGCGGTGGCCGAGGCGATGGAGGGGTACGGCGTGGGGGTCGCCGCCGCGCAGGCCGGTGTGCCCTTCGCCGAGCTGCGGACGGTCTCCAACCCGATCGGCCCGCGCGACCGGAGCGCGTGGCGCATGCGCGAGGCGTTCGCCGCGCTCACCGCCGCCGCTGCCGCCCTCCACTGATCTTGTCCACTTGTGGACAACCCTGTGGACAACTCGCCGGCCTGGGGACGGACGGTCTCAGATCGTGATGACGACCTTCGCCCGCGCGTGCTCGCCTTCGAGGTAGCGGATGGCGTCGGGCACCTCGTGGAGCGGATAGGTGCGGTCGACCACAGGCGTGAGGCGACCGGCCTCGGCGTGCTCGCGGAGCGCGTCGAGGTGCGCCCGGCCGGGTGACGTGGCGAGGACGACGACGCGCTGCCGGAGAAAGGGCGCCGTCAGCCGTCCCCGCGCCAGCAGCCCGATCGGGCCGAGCAGGCTGCCACCGCGGTAGACGCCGCCACCGGAGAGCACGAGCGTCCCGGAAGGCGTCAGCGCTCGCCGCAGTGCGCCCAGGGAGCGGTTGCCGACCAGGTCGAACACCACGTCGTGGCGGTCTCCCGCGCGGGTGAAGTCGTCGCGGGTGTAGTCGACCACCTCGTCCGCGCCGAGTGAGCGGACCAGCGCGACGTTGCGGGTGCTGCACACGCCGGTCACCGTCGCGCCGAACGCCTTCGCGAGCTGGACGGCGAGCGTGCCGACGCCGCCCGACGCACCGTTGATCAGGATGCGGTGACCGGGCCGGATCTGCCCGGCGTCGCGCAGCCCCTGGAGCGCTGTGACACCGGCGAGCGGCAGTGCCGCCGCCTGCGCCGGGCTCAGGTTCGCCGGCCGAGGCGCGACCAGGTGCTCGGGCACGCGCACGTACTCGGCGAACGCGCCGTCGGCCTCGCCGAGGTCGCCGAAGACGGCGTCGCCGGGGCGTACCTGCCGCACCCGGGAGCCGACGGCCTCGACCCGGCCGGCGAAGTCGCGGCCACGGACGCGGGCCCGGGGCCGCCCGAGGCCGAGCGCCAGCCGCGACAGCCGGGGGTCGCCGCGCATGACGTGCCAGTCGTACGCGTTCACTGCGGCGGCCTCGACCCGCACGAGGACGTCGCCGGGGCCGGGCTCGGGCGTACCGACGTCGGCGAGCGTGAGTGTCTCCGGGGGGCCGTACCGGTCCTGGACGATCGCCTTCATGACCCACTCCCTCCCAGGTGTACGGCGTACACCTTGATGGGGACAGGCTAGGTGTACGCCGTACACCGGTCAAGGCGGTTACTGTGTCAACGGCCGCCGGAAGGACTGGGGACGACATGCCTGAGCAGGTGGAGACGGCGCGCCGGGCGCCCCTGACCAGGGACCGCGTCCTGCGTACGGCCGTCGCGCTCGCCGACCGGACCGGGATCGAGTCGCTCAGCATGCGCAACCTCGCCCAGGAGCTGGGCGTCGTGCCGATGGCCCTCTACAAGCACGTCGCCAACAAGGACGAACTGCTCGACGGCATGATCGACATGGTCGTCGCGGAGATCGACCCGCCGGCCGCCGGCGACTGGAAGCAGGCGATCCGCCGGCGCGTCCTGTCCGCGCGGCAGATGCTGCTCCGCCACCCCTGGGCCTCGCTGGCGATCGAGTCCCGGACCACGCCCACGCCGGCCGTCCTCGCGTACCTCGACTCGACCGTGGGCGCCCTGCGGGCGAGCGGATTCTCCACCGACCTGGCCCACCACGTCATGCACGCGCTGGGCAGCCGCGTGCTGGGCTTCAGCCAGGAACTGTTCGACGCCTCCCGGCAGGCCGGCCGGTCCGGCGCGACGGTGCCCGAGGCGCCGGCCGACCTGCCGCCGGAGACGGCCGCCCGGTTTTCCCACCTCGCGGCCATCGCCACTGCGGCGTCCCACGACGGCGACTCCGTCGTCGGGCCCGGCTGCGACGACCAGTTCGAGTTCGAGTTCGCGCTGGACCTGCTGCTCGACGGCATCGAGCGGCTGCACCGGAACGGCTGGACGTCACACCGGACGGGGTGACGGGCCGCCCGGGCGCCGGGGTTACGGTGGGACCGTGGCGCTCTCCCTGGCGATCTCCCCCTGCCCCAACGACACGTTCGTCTTCGACGCCCTGGTGCACGGCCGGGTGCCGGGCGCGCCGCCGGTCGAGGTGACCTACGCGGACGTCGACGTCACGAACACCGCAGCCGAGCGGGGGGCGTTCGACCTGGTGAAGGTCAGCTACGCCGCGCTGCCCTGGCTGCTCGACGACTACCACCTGCTGCCCTGCGGCGGTGCCCTCGGCCGGGGCTGCGGCCCGCTGGTGCTGACGCGTGGAGACCGGACCGACCTGTCCGGCGCGACGGTGGCGGTGCCCGGCGAGCGGACCACCGCGTACCTGCTGTTCCGCCTCTGGGCGGCCGACCAGGCCCCGGCGCGCATCGAGGTGGTGCCGTTCCACGAGATCATGCCGGGTGTGGCCGCCGGCCGGTACGACGCGGGCCTGGTCATCCACGAGGCGCGCTTCACCTACCCGCGGCACGGGCTGACCGCCCTGGTCGACCTGGGCGAGTGGTGGGAGGGCGACACCGGGCTGCCGATCCCGCTCGGCGCGATCCTGGCCCGCCGGGGCGCAGTCGACCCGGTCGAGGCCGCCGCCTGGATCCGCGAGTCGGTACGCCAGGCGTGGGCCGACCCGGAGGCCAGCCGGGAGTACGTCCTCGCGCACGCGCAGGAGATGGAGCCCGACGTGGTGGACCGGCACATCGGCCTCTACGTCAACGAGTTCACCGCCGACCTGGGAGAGGCCGGCTTCGCCGCCGTGGAGGCGCTGCTGGGCCGGGCCGCCGACGCCGGGCTCGTCCCTCAGACCTCCAGCTCGCGCGCCACCGCGTGGACCAGCTGAGCGATCTTCTGGGCGGTCTTCCGATCCGGGAAGCGACCGCGGCGCAGGTCCGGCTGGACCTTCGCCTCCAGCACCTTGATCATGTCTTCGACCAGGCCGTGGAGTTCCTCGGCCGGCCGGCGGCGCAGCTCCGCCACGGACGGCGGCGCCTCCAGCAGCTTGACCCCCATCGCCTGGGCGCCCCGACGGCTGTCGACCACGCTGAAATCGACCCGCTGGCCACCCTTCAGGTCGGCGACACCCGCCGGTAGCGCGCCCTTCGGCAGGAACACGTCGCCACCCTCGTCACTGGTGACGAACCCGTACCCCTTGGCGGCGTCGTACCACTTCACTCGACCCGTCGGCACCTGTTGAACCCCGCTCCACTCGAACCGTCTACCCCTCCAAGGCTAGCCCGATGATCCGGTCCAGCGCCCTCGGGAATTCGACGAGATCATCGAGCACCACACGGGCACCGGCCTCGGCCAGTTCGGCGGCGGAACACGGGCCGGTCGCCACTGCCACGCCCGGGATTCCCGCGGCCCGCGCGGCGGCCATGTCGGCCACGTGGTCGCCCACGTACAGCGTCGCGCCGTGCTCGCGCAACGCGACCGCCTTCTGCTCGGCGAACACGTCCCCGGCCAACTCGTCCACCGGCAGCCCGAGGTGGTCCAGGTGCAGCTTCGCCAGCCGGCCCATCTTCGCGGTCACCACCATCGTGCGGCCGCCGCGCGCATGCACCGCGCGCAACGCGGCCTCCGCACCCGGCATCGGCACCGTCGGGGTGATCGCGTACGCCGGATACAGCTCCCGGTAGAGCGTCACCGCCTCCTCCAGGCGCTCCGGCGGGAACCAGTGCGCCAGCTCGGTACGCAGCGGCGGGCCCAGCCGGGAGACGGCCAATTCCCCGTCCACGTGCACGCCCGTGCGCGCGGTGAGCGCCCGGAACGCGGCGGCGATCCCGGGGCGGGAGTCGACCAGGGTCATGTCGAGGTCGAAGCCGACCATCAGCGGAGACATGCCGAGAACCTACCCAGCGGGCTAGCGTGGTACGACGATGACCACCTCACTCGCCGACCACCTGCGGGCCCTCCCCGACGAGTCGCTTGCCGCCCTGCTCCAGCTGCGGCCGGACCTCGTCGTGCCGGTGCCGGCCGACGTGTCCGCCCTCGCCCTGCGCGCCCAGTCCCGGGTCTCCGTGGCCCGGGCGCTCGACGGGCTGGACCAGTTCACCCTCCAGATCCTCGACGCCGCCCGGCTCACCCGCGGTCCCGAGGGCACCACCTCCATCGACCAGATCCTGGCCATGGCCATCGCCGGTCCCCAGCCGCCCGCACCCACAGCGGTCCGCGCCGCCGTCGACCGGCTCCGGGCCCGGTTCCTGCTGTACGGCCCCGAACACGACCTGTGCGTGGCCGGCGGCATCGACGAGGTGTCCCCGTACCCGGCGGGGCTCGGCCGGCCGGCGGCGGAGCTGGACCCGCGCGCGGCGGCGCTCTGCGCGGACCCGGCGAAGCTGCGGCGGACGCTGCTGTCCGCGCCGCCCTCGGCCCGGGCGGTCCTGGACCGGCTCGCCGCCGGACCGCCGGTCGGGACCGTGGCCCCCGGTGCGCTGGAGGCCCCCGCCACCGGCGCCGAGGACGTGCTCCCGCCCGACCTGGTGAACGGCGGCGCGCCGACCGGCTCCCCGATCCGCTGGCTGGTCGAGCACCGCCTGCTGGTGCGGATGTCCGGCGGCCGCAACGGCACGGTCGAGCTGCCCCGGGAGGTGGGGCTGGTGCTGCGCCGCGACGCCGGTCCGCTCGGCCCGCTGCGCACCAGCCCGCCGGTGGTGTCCGGGCCGCCGCGCGAGGTCAAGTCCGTCGACTCGGCCGGGGCCGGGCAGAGCATGGAGGTGGTCCGGCACACCGAGGCGATGCTGGAGGCGCTGACCGCGGAACCGGCACCGGTCCTGCGCTCCGGCGGCGTCGGCGTACGCGACCTGCGGCGGCTCGCCCGTGGCCTCGGGCTGGACGAGCCGACCACAGCGCTGCTGTTCGAGGTGGCGTACGCGGCCGGGCTGACCGGCGAGATGGAGCTGACCGGCGCGGCCACCACCCGGTACGGCGGCGACCAGCAGATCCTGCCCACCGGCGGGTACGAGGTGTGGCGCGCGGTGTCGCTGGCCCAGCGCTGGGAGCAGCTCGCCCGCGCCTGGATGTCGATGCCCCGCCAGGCCGGCCTGATCGGGCAGCGCGACGACCGGGACCGGCCCATCTCGGTGCTCTCCGCCGAGGCGGAACGGGCCGGCGCGCCGGCCGCCCGGCGTGCGGTGCTGGCCGTGCTGGCCGACCTGCCGCCCGGTACCGCGCCGACCATCGACGAGGTGCTGGAGCTGCTGGACTGGCGCGTGCCCCGGCGGGCCCGGGGGCGGGAGACGGCACACCGGGAGGTGCTGGCCGAGGCCGCCACGCTGGGCGTGACCGGGCTCGGCGCGCTCACCTCGTACGGGCGGCTGCTGCTCGCCGAGCTGACCGAGGCCGACGAGCGCGGTGACGACCCGCTCGGGCTGCGCTCCGACGACGCCGAGTCGGGCGACGCGTCGACGACCGTACGGGCGCTGGACGGGCTGCTGCCCGCACCGGTCGACCACGTGCTGGTGCAGGCCGACCTGTCGGTGGTGGTGCCCGGCCCGCCCGACCCGGCGCTCGCCGCCGAGCTGGACGTGGTGGCCGAGCACGAGTCGGCGGGCGGAGCCAGCGTGCACCGGGTCACCACGGCGAGCATCCGGCGGGCGCTCGACGCCGGGTACACCGCGGACGACCTGCACGCGCTGTTCCGCCGCCGGTCGCGTACCCCGGTCCCGCAGGGCCTGACCTATCTGGTCGACGACGTGGCCCGCAAGCACGGTGGCCTGCGCGTCGGGTCGGCCGGCGCGTACGTGCGCAGCGACGACGAGGCGCTGCTCACCGAGGTGCAGGCGGACCGGCGACTGGAACCGCTGGCGTTCCGCCGGCTCGCGCCCACGGTGCTGGTCACCCCGTACCAGGTCAACCGGATGCTCGCCGCGCTGCGCGACGCCGGGTACGCCCCGGTGCCGGAGGACGCCAGCGGAACGACGGTGCTGGCACGGCCGAAGACCCGGCGTGCGCCGGCCCGTACCGCGATCGGCCGTGCGGTGGACCCGCTCGCCACACCGAAGCTGCCGATGCCCCGCCTGCTCGGCGTGGTGGAGCAGATCCGCCGGGGCGAGGCGGCGGCGCGGGCGGCACGGCGCGCCCCGGCGGTGGTCCGCGGCGCGGCGGCCACCGGTCCCGCGCCCGCGTCCGCGTCGGGGCACGGCGACGCGCTGGCGGTGCTCCAGCAGGCGGTACGGGACAAGGCGCTGGTCTGGGTGGGCTACGTCGACGCGCACGGGGCGACCGCGTCGCGGCTGGTCCGGCCGGTGTCCATCGGCGCCGGCTACCTGCGCGCCGAGGACGACCGGACGGAGATGCTGCACACCTTCGCGCTGCACCGGATCACGGCGGCGGTGCTGGAGGAGTGAGCTACTCCCCGTTGCGGCGCAGCGTGCCGATCACCGACACGGCCAGCAGCAACGCGAACGCGGCACCGGCCGACTCGCCCACCGAGTCGACGAAGCCCTGCTGCTGCACCAGCAGCCCGAACAGGAACCAGCCGAACACCCCCGCGGCGGCGGCCGCGTAGGCGAGCAGGACCGCCGTGGGCACCTCCTGCTGCCGCGTCCGCTCGTCCTCGGGAAGCACGTCCTGGTCAACGGTCATGACAGTCCCTCCCCGTCCCGGCATGGACCCGGCTTCCAGGGTTGCACCAACCGGAGCACGCGGACAGGGGATAAAACCCTGATCCGGGCGGTCCGGTCACGGGTAGGGGCGGGCTCGGCTGCCGTGCCGGCCGGTTCAGGTGCCGGGGCGGCGGCCGATCACGACCACGCGGGTGCCGACCGAGCCCAGCTCCCACAGGCGCACCGCGTCACGGTGCAGCAGGTTGACGCAGCCGTGCGAACCGATCGCGCCGTTGTGCAGGTAGGTGGTGGTCTCGTGGAAGCCGATCCCGCCGTTGAACTGCTGCCAGTACGGCAGCCACACCTCGTACGGGTTGGACCACTCGCGCGGGTTCTTCCGGCCCACCGAGTACGTGCCGGCCGGGGTGGCGTAGCCGGACATGCCGGTACGGGTGACCGTCGGGCCCATCACCACCTTGCCGCCGCGCATCGCCCAGACCGTCTGCCGGGTCAGGTCGACGCAGAAGGTGAGCCGGGAACCGGCCTTGCAGCGCGCGGTGTCGGTGGCGGCGAGCCGCTTCGCCACGTCGTACGTGGTGGGGCCGGCGCGACCGGAGGACGGGCTGATCCCGTACCGGATCTGGAACTTCTTGATCGCGGCGCAGTCGGCGGCGGACTGCTCGCCGTCCACGGTCAGCGTCCCGAAGCCGCCCAGCCGGGTCAGGTAGGTCTCCACGGCCCGCTGGTGCTCCCCCTGCGGGCAACCGGCGGACGCGCTCGGCTTCGGCTTGGGCTTCGTCGTCCTGGTCGCCTCGGGCGACCGGGAGGGTTTCGGCGAGGCCGTCCGGCTCGGCTGCGCCGACGGGGACGTGACCGGCTGTTCCGGCGTGGGCGACGCGCTCGCCCCCGATGCTCCCTCCGTCAGCCCGACCGGGCCGGGGGTGCTCCCCCCGGCGCCTTCCGCCTGCGGATCGAGCGCACAGGCGCCGACACCGACCAGCACGACCAACGCCAGGGCGGTGGCCCGGGCGAGAAACCGGACACGCTGCATGGGCCCTCCCTGGACAGTCGTCCCGCTAGCTAGACGTGTGGGACGAGTATGACGTTGCCTGTCCAGCGAGACTTTTTTGCGGCACCCTCCGGCGTGCAACACTGGATGGTCGGCCCGCGGCAGATCAGCCGAGGTGGCGACGGGTGCCGGGCCGCGAGGCTCCGGGGTTCCGGGCGATGCGAGAGGACGCTGGCGTGAGCGGTGGACCACTGATCGTGCAGTCGGACAAGACGCTGCTGCTGGAGGTGGATCACCCCGACGCGCAGGCGTGCCGGATGGCGATCGCGCCGTTCGCCGAGTTGGAACGCTCCCCCGAGCACGTGCACACCTACCGGCTCACGCCGCTGGGCCTGTGGAACGCCCGGGCCGCCGGCCACGACGCCGAGGGCGTGGTCGACTCATTGATCAAGTACTCGCGCTACCCGGTGCCGCACGGGCTGCTCGTCGACGTGGCCGAGACGATGGACCGGTACGGCCGCCTCCAGCTCGCCAACGACCCGGTGCACGGCCTGGTGCTGCGCGCCCTGGACCGGGTGGTGCTGATCGAGGTCGCAAAGAGCAAGAAGCTCGCCGGCATGCTCGGCGCGAAGCTCGACGACGACACCATCGCCGTGCACCCGTCCGAGCGGGGGCGACTCAAGCAGGCGCTGCTCAAGCTGGGCTGGCCGGCCGAGGACCTGGCCGGGTACGTGGACGGCGAGGCGCACCCGATCGAGCTGGCCGAGTCCGGCAAGGACGGCGGAAAGCCGTGGACGCTGCGGTCGTACCAGCGGGAAGCCGTCGAGGCGTTCTGGGCCGGCGGGTCCGGCGTGGTAGTGCTGCCCTGCGGCGCCGGCAAGACGCTCGTCGGCGCGGCGGCCATGGCCGAGGCGAAGGCGACCACGCTGATCCTGGTCACCAACACGGTGGCGGGACGGCAGTGGAAGCGGGAGCTGATCGCCCGCACGTCGCTGACCGAGGAGGAGATCGGCGAGTACTCGGGCGAGCGCAAGGAGATCCGCCCGGTCACCATCGCCACGTACCAGGTGCTCACCGCGCGGCGCGGCGGCGCGTTCACCCACCTGGACCTGTTCGGCGCCCGCGACTGGGGCCTGGTCGTCTACGACGAGGTGCACCTGCTGCCCGCGCCGATCTTCCGCTTCACGGCGGACCTCCAGGCCCGCCGCCGGCTCGGCCTCACCGCGACTCTGGTACGCGAGGACGGCCGCGAGGGCGACGTGTTCAGCCTGATCGGCCCGAAGCGGTACGACGCGCCGTGGAAGGACATCGAGCAGCAGGGCTGGATCGCCCCGGCGGAGTGCACCGAGGTACGGGTCACGCTGACCGACGCCGAGCGGCTGGCGTACGCGACGGCGGAGGCCGAGGAGCGCTACCGGATGGCGGCCACCGCCCGCACGAAGCTGCCCGTGGTGCGGGCTCTGGTGGACCGGCACCCGTCCGAGCAGGTCCTCGTCATCGGCGGGTTCCTCGACCAGCTGCACCAGCTCGGCGAATACCTGGACGCGCCGATCGTGCAGGGCTCCACCACGAACAAGGAACGCGAGCGGCTGTTCGACGCGTTCCGCTCCGGCGAGATCCGCACCCTGGTCATCTCCAAGGTGGGCAACTTCTCCATCGACCTGCCGGAGGCGGCGGTGGCGATCCAGGTCTCCGGCACGTTCGGCTCGCGGCAGGAGGAGGCGCAGCGGCTGGGCCGGGTGCTGCGCCCGAAGGCCGACGGTCGGCAGGCGCACTTCTACACGGTGGTCTCCCGGGACACCATCGACACCGAGTACGCCGCGCACCGGCAGCGGTTCCTGGCCGAGCAGGGGTACGCGTACACGATCGTCGACGCCGACGACGTCCTCGGCCCGAAGCTGCCGACAGTCGACTGAGACCGCGCCGCTCGGGTCCTGGTCGACTCAGATCGTCAGCAGACCTCCGTTGCGGGTCTCGTCCTTCACCGCGATCAGGTTCGCGACGACGTACGGGATGTTGTTCGCCTGGTGGAACTCGCTCGGGAAGTACGTGCCCAGGCGAGACACCTGGAATCGGCAGCGGATCTCCGGCACGAAGCGTGCGTACTGGTCGTTTGTGAAATACCAGAACGAGTTCTCGTTGTAGAACGCCACGTGCGTCGGGTCCTGGTACGCACCCCGTCCGTCCGTACTGGGCGTCAGGGACAGCAGCAACCCGTTCGGGGCGAGGACCCGGTACAACTCGTTGAAGAGTCCGATCTTGTCCGGGATGTGCTCCAGGAAGTCGACCGCCCGGATCACCCCGACGCTGTCGTCCGGCAGGTCGATCCCCTTGGTGACGTCACAGACGATGTCCACGCCGTCCCCGGCGCGGCGATCCAGCCCGAGGAACCCCTCCGGCTTGTTGTGTGCCGCTCCCATGTCCACGGCCAGCAGGTCCCGCCGTTTCGCCCAGGCCAACGCGTTGAACTGGATGTTGCGATCGTAGATCTCCACGGACCGCCGCTGGATCCGCGCGTTGACCTCCGGGTCGCGCTGGGTGTTCCGGGTGTGCATCCGTTGCAGGTAAAGGCACTTGGGGATCTGGTGGAACTCGGCCGCCTGGTACAGCCGGCACATCAGGTCGAGGTCGTCGGCCACGTCGAGTTCCTCGTTGTAGCCGCCCACCTTCTCGTACAGATCCCGTCGGAACGCCCGGACGTGGTTCGGGGCGTACCAGATGTAGCTGACGTTGTGCGGCGTCGGCTCCAGCGAGTAGCAGGCCGACACCTCACGCCCGTCGACCCGCTCGTCGCGGTAGCGCCACCCGTGCGCCGCAGCGAACCGCGAGTCGTCCCGGCCGCCGTCCTCTCTGATCTGGGCCGTGTCGCTGTAGACGAAGCCCACCCCGGGGTTCGCGTCGAAGGCGGCCACGACCTCCGCCAGGCAGTCGCTGCTGAGCAGGTCGTCGTCGTCGAGTTCGACGAGGATGTCCCCGTACGCCTCGGCGCAGGCCTGTCGCTTCACCGCACCGACACCGGACAGCCCGTCCCGCACCAGGAGGCGGATCCGTGGATCGTTCGCCTCGGGACGCCACCGGGTGCCCTGGTTGAGAACGACCACCCATTCCCAGTCCGCGTACGTCTGCGCCAGCAGGGACTGCAGGCAATCGTCCAGGAAGCGGGTTCGGTTGCTACCCGTGAAGACCGTGACGTGTGGCGCCTTCACCACGCGATCACCTCTTTGTCTTCTGCGGGCGGAACTCCTCGGGGACCGCCGGCGCCAGCTTCGGATCCGCATCGATCGCCGACGCGAACGCCTCCCGGGCGCCCGTCCGATCGTGCTGCCTGACGAGCATCAACCCCAGCCGGAGGTACGCCGTGGAAGCACCCTCATCCGCATCGACGATCTTGCGATACAGCGCGACCGCCTCGTCCGGCTTCGCCTCCTCCAGCAGGATCGCCTTGTTGTAGAGGGCGGGCCGGTAGGAGCCGTCGATCTGCAGCGCCTTGTCGTAGGCCGCCACCGCTTCGTCGGCTGCGTCACGCGACTGGGCGAGGTAGCCGAGGTTGAACCAGGCGAACTTGTTGTCCCCCTGAAGCGCGACCACCTTCTCGAAGGTTGCCTTCGCCTCGTCGGACTTGCCGGCCTGACCCTGCTCGATACCTTCCTGGAGCAGGGCCTTCGGGTCCCCCTGGGCGGCCCCTGGAGCGACGGTCCCGCCGGATCCCTTCGTTGCGGGTGTCTTGTCGTCACTGCACGCACCCACCCCGGCCAGTAGCACGGAGCCGCAGGCAAGTGTGCCGAACACCTGTCGCATTCTCACTGTCTTCCTCTTCCTGTCGATCATTCTGGGCGTGCTTGCCCCGATCACGATGTGGCGGGCGCGCAGACGACGTAGACGAGGCCGGGTTCTGGCGCCAGGAACTGGGCCTGCCATCCGACCGGCGTATCTCCGACTACGAGCGGGGCATCCACGTTCACGGCCCCGTTGGTGATGTAGCCGCCGCCCGTCGCCACTTCGCCGGTGGGGCAGCTGACGGTTTGGAAGCCGGTGGCAGGCTCATCAGAAGACACGACATGAACGCCCGACAGGGCACCCTGGGCGCCCTGTGCACCCTGTGCACCCTGTGCACCCTGCGGGCCGCTCGGGCCCTGCGCGCCGGTCACACCCTGTGGCCCTTGCTCACCCTGAAAACCTTGGGGACCCTGCGCACCCTGCGGACCCTGCGGACCCTGTGCGCCGGTCACACCCTGCGGACCCTGCTCACCCTGAAAGCCCTGCGGACCCTGCGCGCCGGCCACACCCTGTGGACCCTGCGAACCAGGCGAGCCGGTCACACCTTGTGGGCCCTGGTCACCCTGAAAGCCCTGCGGACCCTGCGCACCCTGCGCGCCGGTCACACCCTGTGGGCCTTGCTCACCCTGGAAACCCTGCGGACCCTGCGCGCCAGTCGCGCCCTGCGGACCCTGCGCGCCAGTCGCGCCCTGCGGACCGGGCGCGCCGGTCACACCCTGCGGGCCTTGCTCACCCTGGAAACCCTGCGGGCCCTGCGGACCGGACGAGCCTTGCGGACCGGCGCGCCCGTCACACCCTGCGCACCCTGCGGCCCCTGCTCGCCCTGCGGACCGGGCGCGTTGGTCACACCCCTGCGGGCCTTGCTCACCCTGGAAACCCTTGTGGGCCCTGGTCACCCTGAAAGCCCTGCGGACCCTGCGCACCCTGCGGCCCCTGCTCGCCCTGCGGACCGGGCGCGCCGGTCACACCCTGCGGGCCTTGCTCACCCTGGAAACCCTGCGGGCCCTGCGGACCGGACGAGCCTTGCGGACCCTGCGCGCCCGTCACACCCTGCGGGCCCTGCGCACCCGGCGAGCCCTGCGCACCCGGCGAGCCCTGCGCACCGGGCGAGCCGGCCACGCCCTGCGGCCCCTGCTCGCCCTGCGGACCAGGCGCGCCGGTCGCACCCTGTGGACCCTGCTCACCCTGAAAACCCTGCGGACCCGGTGAACCCTGCGGACCCGGCGAGCCGGCCACGCCCTGCGGCCCCTGCTCGCCCTGCGGACCAGGCGCGCCGGTCGCACCCTGTGGACCCTGCTCACCCTGAAAACCCTGCGGACCCGGCGAACCCTGCGGACCCTGCGGGCCCGGTGAACCCTGCGCACCGGGCGAGCCGGCCACACCCTGCGGACCCTGCGCGCCCGTCACACCCTGCGGGCCCTGCTCACCCTGGAAACCCTGCGGGCCGGCAGCACCCTGGAAGCCACGTGGGCCACGCCGCCCGCGTTCGCCCTGGGCGCCCTGCGGACCTTGCGGACCCTGCGGACCCACCTTGCTGCCATCATGGCGGCGCCGACCCGGCTCCTGGTCCTGCCACTGCCAACCCTGCGGATCGGACCATCCGTCGGGGCCGCCGTCCCGCACGAGGGTGGCGCCGGGCTGCCACACCCGCGCCTGTCCGACCGGCCCGGGCGTGCCCTGGTAGCTGCGCTCGGCGCGGGCCTTGTGAACCGCCTCGGCCGCCTGAGCGGGGGTGACGCCGGTGGTCATCCCGGCAATGATCATCACGGAGCTGAAGCCCGACGCGGCCTTGACGTGCCTGAGACTCGCCAGCGGCTTACGTTCCGTTTTTTCCCTCATGTCCCCTCCACCGGAACGGGTCGGCGCATCGCGATCCTTCCCAGGACGCGCAGGAGTCACAATATCGGCGAGTGCACCCAATACCGGGCAAACGTAGTTTTAAGCCCAAATACGTATGAACCGCCCGAGAGGGTTTCTCCACCTGGGCATCGCTTCTGCACGCTGCGTCAGACCCTCGGCAGGGCCGCGGCCCCGTTCTTGGTCGACGAGGATGGCCTGGACGCCCCGCCGGCGTACGAACCGGCGGCTGCCGACCTGCTCACCCCTTGAGCCGCCAGAACCGACAGCCGGTCCGCAGGCGGTATGCCGACCACGGCCGCTCCGGCGCCCGACCACGCGGTGCCGTGAGGTCAGCACGCGGCTGCGCCGGCTACCCGCGCCCGGCCGGGACCGTGCCGGGCTTCCCGGGCGGATCGGCTTGGCGGAACGCGCGGCGACCGTGCGCGCACGACCATCCGATCCGGTACGACCGGCTGACGCTCGGCCGGCGGGAAACGCCGAGGTAGGAGCGGTAGCTCCGAAGGTATGCTCCCGGCCCTGATCGCTCCGCTTCCATACAAGCCGGACCACTACGGACTCGAACTCGGCATCCGGGACCTCGGGCGGTAGGAGCGGATTCTCGACAAGCTGCGCCGCGCGGCCAACGCCGACAGCCCGAGGTTCAGCTTCATCGACGGGCCGGTCACGGCCGACAGGTTTCTCGGCGTGCACACCGCCTGCGGCCGGGCACTCAAGCACGTCTTCCAGCGGCACAGGGCGCTGCGCGGCTACCACCAGCAACCGAGTCCGCCCCTGAGTGCCGGTCGGTGGTGGCGTGACCGGTGCGGGAGCGGGATGCCACCTGCCGTTCGCCGGCTGGCCCGCGCACGGATTGTCGGGCCGACCCGCGCGGGCTCACCGAGACGGGCCGGCGGGTCGCCGTAGAGCGACCCGCCGGCACCGACTTCCAGTGGGCTACCCGGCGCCGCCGGCGCGGAACGCCACCCAGGCGTCGCTCATCCGGTCGGCCTGACCCGGGGTGAACATGTTCATGCAGGAGTCCTGCGTGTAGTCCATGAAGTTGTGGATCGGGTCGAGCCCGGGCGCGGTGCAGGTGTCCGCCCCGATCGGGCAGTTGAACTGCGGTGCCGCCTCACGCGGCGTGTCCGCCACGAAATCGCCGGACGCGGAGCAGCCGTGGGCGAACGTGTGCTCCAGCATCAGCCAGTGCCCGACCTCGTGCGTGAGCGTGTCGCCGAGCGCGTACTTGCCGGCCGTGCCGCCCGGCATCGACTCGTCGAGCATCACCACGCCGTCGATGTAGTCGCGGCCGTTGTTGTAGCCCTTCGGGAAGTACGCCCAGCCGAGCAGCCCGTCCCCGATGTTCGCCGCGTAGACGTTCAGCGTGCGGGAGTCGCCGGTGTAGAGCGCCTTCTTCATGTCCCGCTCGTTCTTGCCCGGCACCACCGTGTACCAGGCACTGTTCACGGTCCAGGTGGTGTCGACGAGCGAGAAGCGGAACGGCGTGTCCGACGCGTCGGCCGCGGTACGACCCGCGAACGAGTCGTTGAGCACCGTCATCTGCGCCGCGATGAGCGTGTTCCAGCGGGCCTTCTCGGCCGCGCTCAGCTCGTGGTCCGAGATCATGTGGAAGATCGTCGGCACTGTGACGCTGCCGTTCGCCAGGCGCGGCGCGTCCTTGATGACGCCGTACGCCTTGGCCTCGTTCGTCGAGTAGAGCGCCGGTTCCTTGGCCGTGGCGCCCTCGCGTACCCGGGCGGCGCTGTGGTCGCCGGCGCCCGGCTCGCACTCGGCGGCGGCGGTCACGGGTGCGGCCGTGGCCGCCACCGGACCTCCGGCGGTCAGGAAGGTGGCGGCGGCAGCGACGAGCACTGCCAGGTGGATCGTCGGTTTCCTGTGCATCGCTGCACCTTTCGAGAGGCATGAAAGGAGTACCGACGCGGGGTTGTCAAAGCTGCGGGTCGATGACGTCGTCGTCCCGCCATAAGAACACGTCACCGGGGATCCGCAACAGTCCCCAGCGGGGGACGCCGCCTTGGGACAGGTCAGGCGGCGCTGAGCTTCCGCAGCACGTACTGGTTGAGGCTCATGCCTTCCTCAGCGGCATGGATCGCCAGCTCGCGGTGCAGGCTCTCGCCGACCCGAAGGTTGAACTTGCCCGAGTAAGTGCGCTCGGACAGCGGCTCGGGGATCTGCTCGCCCTGTTCCGCCATGTCGGCGATCACCTCACGCAGCATCTCTTGGAGCCCTTGCAGCGCCTCGATCTGTGAGGTCGCGAGCCACGACAGGGACGGAAACTCCGCGCAGGTGGCGACGAACTCCTGATCGTCGGCGGACCACGTGACGCGGTAGGTGTAGTGCGAGATCTCAGGACGGAACTCGGATATCACATGGCCTCCTTCTTGTCGATCGCCTTGAGCACCTGCCGCACCTGATACGCCTTGGCTTTGCCCTTGTCGTCCTGGATGTTGACCCGCGGATCGCCGGCCCAGGGCGTCTTGAACACCGCATGGGATGTCCCCGACTGCCTGGGCTTGCCGAAGTAGTGCTCACAGACCCGATAAAGATCGTTATACGCCACGTTCTGCTGGGTCTTCCGCATCGCTTCGACGATCCTGGCAATGGAGGGCACAACACGTGGTACCGCAAGCGGTACCATTAAACCGGTCGGCGCCGACCGGCTCCCCGAAGGCGTCAGTCACCCCTCGGTCGATGTCACTACGTCGGCGATCGCGCGTGCCACGCACTCGTAGTCGCGTACCAGTCGCCCGACCAGCGCGCGGTCCGGCTCGAACGCCGCGACCAGGCCGCGTACCAGATCTTGGACGCGCTGGTCCGGACTGAGCCGCCGTCCCCGGTGCCGGCGCGCGACGCTGCGCCATCGACGCAGGCCGACATCGGCGAGCCGTTCGCGGAGTTCGGGGGCGGGTACCGGGCAGCCGTTCGCCCACAGTTCGGCGAGGGCCCGCAGGACCGCCTCGCGCGTCGGATCAGCCACGCAGGTAGCGGGCGCGGCGGCCGAAGTCGCGGAAGCCGAGCCGCCGGTACAGTCCGGCGGCCGGGTTGTCGTCGTTGACGCAGAGCCACGCCGCGTCCGCGCCCGCGTCGGCGAGGCCGCGCAGCACGCGCGCCACCAGGTACGCGCCGACCCTCCGCCCGCGCCACCCGGGCACCACGCCGACCTGGTCGATCCAGTCGTCGAGCACCGTGACGAAGCCGGCCGCCGCGCCGTCCGGGTCGCGCGCCAGCAGCGTCAGTTCCGGGCGGAAGTCCTCGTCGTCACGCAGGTCACCCAGCCACTCGTCGGCCTCCGGCTCCACGAAGCCGGGCCGGTCGGCGAACGAGGCGCGGTACGTGGCGAACAGCTCCGGGCCCAGCGTGGCCGGCTCCACAGTCACCCCAGCCGGCGCGGCGACCTCGGGCAGCGCGTCGAGGTGGTGGCGCAGCACCCACTCCAGGAACGTCCGCGTGTAGCCGCGTGCCGCGAACAACTCCTCTGCGCCGGGGCTCCACGTCTCCGTGGTGACCAGCAGGCCCGCGTCGCCCGCCTGCTTCTCCGCCCGGTCCAGCAGCGCGCCGCCGAGCCCGCGCCCGCGCCACGCCGGGTGCACCAGGCCGGTAGCGGTGGCCGGCGTCCGTCCGGTGCCGACCCCGACGGCCGCGACCAGGCCGTCGTCCGACCAGGCGCCGTGGGTACGCGTCTGCAGCAGCCGCGCCCGCGCCAACGGGGTACGCCCGAACAGCGGCAACCCGCCGTCGGCGGCGAGGCACGCCTGCGCCAGCCCGGTCAACGCGGCCAGGTCGTCCTCGCCGAACTCCCGCCAGACCAGCCCGTCGATCCCGCTCACGCCCACTCCCGCCACCACCGAGCCCGACCCCACGGTCCAGCTCCCCGAGGCAGTAGGCCCCACCCCTTTCCCCGCGGTCAACCACATTCCCCACCTTGCCGCCCCGCCCAGCCCTCGTCGATCTTGGAGTTAGGGCGCCTCAGATGCCCGCTCAGCGGCTTGAGGGAGGTGCCACAACTCCAAGATCGACGAGGTGCGGGGGCAGCCCGGACGAGAGCCCCGCGAGGCCCAGCCTCGCCGCTCCAAAGAGGTTCACCTCGCGAGACGGTCGTTTCATCCCATGAGACCCGTGGAGATCCTGGAAGGAAAGTGCCCCCATGAGGGCCGCTTGGCTCCAAGATCTCCTGCGATCGGCGGGACATGCAGCCGACGACGGCCAGGCGAACGGGTACGGGGCTACCCCAGGGGCACGCCTGAACGCCGCAACTCGCCCCACACCCCGCCCCCCATCCCGTTGATCTTGCAGTTGCCGCCCCGACAAGAGCCGCAAATCCGGCACCCGCGAGGGCCGCAACTGCAAGATCAGCGAGACGGCGAGGGGGTGGGGGTGGGGTTGGCGTGGATCAGGACTGTGGCTCCGGCGGACAAGGGGGCCAGCAGCCACTTCAGGGGCTGCTCGTCCTCGGCCGGGTCGATCACCAGGCGATCGCCGGGGTGCAGGTCGAGCTGGGTGGCGATCTCGGCGGCCAGGCGGCGCCACGCACCGAAGCTGGTGCCGTCCGGCGTGGCCGGGCCGGACGGGTCGACGGCTGTGTAGTCCGGCGGGTCGGCGGGGTGCCGCAGCACCTCGGCCGACCAGTCCAGCCAGCCCGGCGGCCCCTCGTCGAGCGAGCCCGGCCCGGTCCCCACCAGGTAGCGGTGCGTCCCCTCGGGTACGTCCTCCAGCCAGTCGTCGAGGCGTTCCGGGGTCACGAAGACCGCGTCGTACGGCCGGTCCGCTCCGGGTTCCAGCACCGGCAGCCCGGCCAGCGCGCGAGGCCGGAACGAGACCGTCAACCCGACCGACCAGGCCCCGAGCAGCACCGCGGCGGTACGCCAGTGCGGCGGCAGCAGCACCGCCACCCGGTCGCCGGGGCGCAGTCCGCACCCGTCGCGCAGCAGTCCGGCGCTGCGGGCGGTCCACTCGCCGAGCTGCGCGGCGGTGAGATCGGTGCGTTCCCCGGTCGCGTCGTCGTGGTAGCTGAGCAGCGGGTATCCGACCGCGTCGGGCGTGACGGCGACGGTTGCCTGGTGGGCCATGCGCGGACTCCTGTCTACCGGTCCGCTCACCCTAACCGTCCGGGCCGTCCGCCCGGAGCAGCCGAGCGGCTCCGGTCAGCGCGCGGGCAGTTCGGGACCGCCGTCGAGCAGCGGGGCCAGCAGGTCACCCTGCTTCTCCACCCGCTTGAGCACCTCGGTCGCCGTGTACGGCCGCGTCGACGGCCGCTTCCCCGCCGCCCCGGCTTCCACCTCGTCCCAGGTCAGCGGCGTGGACACCGAGGGCACCGACTGGGCCCGCAACGAGTACGGCGCCACAGTCGTCTTCGCCGCGTTGTTCTGACTCCAGTCGATGAAGACCTTGCCGGGGCGCAGGTTCTTCGCCATCTTCGACACGATCAGCTTCGGGTGTGCCTGCTCCAGCTCCTGCGCGATCCGTTTGGCGTAGTCGGAGACGATCTCGGCGTCCTGCGTACCGGCGATCGGGCAGCAGAGCTGCATGCCCTTCTTGCCCGACGTCTTCGGGAACGAGGAAATCCCGTCGTCGGCCAGCCGGTCGCGCATCAGCAGCGCCACCTGGCAGCACTGCTTGAGCGCGGCCGGGGCGCCCGGGTCCAGGTCGACGACCATCATGTCCGGGTGCGCGCCGATCTTCCACTGGGGAGTGTGCAGCTCCAGCGCGGCCAGGTTGGCCAGCCACACGAGCGTGGGCAGTCCGTCGCAGACCACGTAGTCGATGGTCTCCCGCCCCTTCGTCGACCCGGGGGCGGGCAGGTTCTCGGTGCGTACCCAACCGGGGGTCGCGGCGGGTGCGTTCTTCTCGAAGAACGAGCCGCCGTCGACGCCGTTGGGGAACCGGATCCGGGTCAGCGCGCGGTCGCGCAGGTGCGGCAGCAGTACGGGGGCGATCCGGGTGTAGTAGTCGATCACCTCGCCCTTGGTGAAGCCGGCCTTCGGGAACAGCACCTTGTCCAGGTTGGACAGCTCCAGCGAGCGCCCCTCGACCTCGACCTTGAACCGGTCAGACGGCATCGTCGACCTCCTCGGGCGGCTTGTCCGGGCGCAGGCGCAGGATGCGCGGGAAGCGCAGCCGGCCGTCCGGCGTGCGCTGGCCGTACTTGACCTCCACCACGATCCGGGGAGTTACCCAGATCGCGCCCCGGGCATCCTCGCGCGGCACCCCGGCGGCGAACGGCGAGTCGGCGGCGCGCAGCGGTTCCAGCTCGCGCAGCAGTTCCCGTTCGATCGCCGCGCCGATCCCGCCGCCGACCCGCCCCCGGTAGATCAGCCGTCCGTCCGGGCCCGGCACGCCGACCAGCAGGCCGCCGACGCGTCGCGCGCCGGGCCGCCAGCCGCCGACCACGAAGTCGGCGGTGACCTCCAGCTTGACCTTCACCCAGTCCGGCGAGCGCACGCCGGGCCGGTAGAGCGAGTCGACCCGCTTGGCCATCACCCCCTCCAGCCCGTGCTCGCCGGCCGCCGCGTAGGTGGCCGGGCCGTCGCCGAAGACCGGCGGCACCGCCCACCGGGCGGCGCCGAGCCCGAGTGACTCCAGCGCCGCCCGCCGCTCGCGCCACGGCCGGGCGGTCAGGTCGACGCCGTCGAGCCGCAACACGTCGAAGATCATGTACGTGACGGGTACTGTCGCCGCCAGCCGCGCCGCCTTGGCCGGGTTGCGGACGTGCATCCGCTCGGCGAGCGCGGTGAACGAGGGCTGCCCGTCGGTGAAGAGGACCACCTCGCCGTCGAGCAGCGCGTCGTCGACCTGCTCGGCCAGGTTGAGCAGTTCCGGGTACGCGGTGGTGATCTCGACGCCGGAGCGGGCGTAGAAGTGCCGGTCGCCGTGGGAGATGTCGGCGAGCGCGCGTACGCCGTCCCACTTGAACTCGTACGACCAGGCGGCGCCGGCCGGGAGCTGCCCGGTCGTCGCGAGCATCGGCTTCAACGGCGCGCCGGGCACCTCCTGACTGTAGTTGCGCACGGAAGCGCGTGCGTCCCGTTCGATCGTTTGCGATTCTGGTGGTCAACCGGGGAGAGGAGCGCGGCTATGCGGGCGATCTGGAAAGGAGCGGTGTCGTTCGGCCTGGTGTCGATCGGGGTGAAGGTCTACTCGGCCACCGAGGAGAAGGACATCCGTTTCCACCAGGTGCACCGTGAGGACGGCGGCCGGATCCGCTACAAGCGCACCTGCTCGGTCTGCGGCGAGGAGGTCACCTACGACGACATCGCCAAGGGGTACGACATCGGCGGCGGCGAGATGGTGATCCTCACCGACTCCGACTTCGCCGACCTGCCGTTGAGCACGTCGCACGCGATCGACGTGCTGGAGTTCGTACCGGCCGAGCAGGTCGATCCGATCCTCTACAACAAGGCGTACTTCCTGGAGCCGGAGGGCTCGGCGACGAAGCCGTACGTGCTGCTGCGCGACGCGCTGTCCGACTCGGAGCGGGTGGCGATCGTCAAGGTGGCGCTGCGCCAGCGCGAGCAGCTGGCCACGCTGCGGGTCCGCGAGGGCGTGCTGCTGCTCAACACCATGCTGTGGCCGGACGAGATCCGCCGGCCGGACTTCGGCTTCCTGGACGAGGACCTGAAGGTACGCCCGCCGGAGCTGGCGATGGCCAGTTCGCTGATCGACTCGATGGCCGGTGAGTTCGAGCCGGACGCGTTCACCGACGACTACCGGGCGGCGTTGCAGGAGGTCATCGACGCGAAGGTCGAGGGCCGCGAGGTGGTGCAGCCGGAGGAGGAAGAGGCAGCGCCGGCCGCCGCGGTGGACCTGATGGCGGCGCTGAAGGCGTCGGTCGAGCGGGCCCGGGCGGCCCGGGGCGAGGCGCCGTCCGGTGGCGGCGCCGAGCCGACCCCGATCTCGTCGGCACGGTCCGCGAAGAAGGCCGCGAAGAAGGCGCCGGCCAGGAAGGCGGCGGAGAAGAAGGCCGAACCGGCGAAGAAGACCGCGGCCAAGAAGACGCCCGCGAAGAAGGCGGCGGAAAAGAAGGCCGAGCCGGCCAAGAAGACCGCCGCGAAGAAGGCCCCGGCGAAGAAGACGGCAGCGAAGAAGAGCGCCTGACGCGTACGCCATGCGCCCCGCCCTCGGTGGAGGGCGGGGCCGCGCCGCTCAGCCGCGGCCGAGCTTCTCGGTCGGGGTGACGCGGACGATGACGCGCTCCTCGCCGGGGCGGCGCCAGGGGTAGGTGTCCTGGCCCAGGTATTTCTTCGCCAGCCGGTCGATGTGCTCGTCGGCGCCTTCGGTGACGAACTCGACGGTGCCCTTGATCCACAGGGTGCGGTAGTCGTCGGCCTTGTCCGCCACCGACACCGCGACAACCGGGTTGCGGGACATGTTCAGGTACTTCTGCCGGCCCTTGGCCGTGTTGAACACGACGTGCTCGCCGTCGGTGTCCACCCAGACCGGGGTGACGTGCGGGGTGCCGTCGGCCTCGACCGTCGCCACGTGCGCGAGCTGCGGCTCGCCGAGCAGGGCCAGGTCTTCTTCGCTGAGGATCGCCATGGTCGGAAACGTACCCTGCGCGGTGCCCTCGTATCGGGCTTCGTGTCCGGATCGTGGCTGCCGTATGGGCACGCTGGGGCTCCGGGCGGGTACCGTGTGCGCTGGCCTCGGCGGCGGCCCGCCGGGGGCGCACCCACCCACCCTGCAGGGAGTCGACGTGAGCGAGCGTGTGGAGAACCGGTCGGCGGGCCAGGCCCCGGCCACCAAGGCACAGCGGCGGCTGGCCGCCCAGCTGGCCGAGAAGAAGGCAGCCGAGGCACGTCGCCGCCGGCAGTCGATCCTCGGCGCGGCGGTGGGCGTGCTGGCGGTGGTGGCCCTGGTCGGCGGCCTGGTCTGGCTGAACAGCGGGGACGACGACAAGGCGTCCACCGCCGGCTCCTCGGCCAGCCCCACCGCGCCCGCCGAGCCCACCGGGGTGCCCGCTCCGGAGCTGCCCGCCGGCATGGACCCGGCGCTGAAGACCAAGCCGACCGTGCAGGCCGGCACCGGTGAGCTGAAGAAGCTCACGGTCACCACACTGGTGAAGGGCACCGGCCCGGCGGTGAAGGCCGGGCAGAACATCACCACCAACTACGTGGGCGTGTTCTACAAGGACGGCAAGCAGTTCGACGCGTCCTGGGACACCGGCCAGCCGGCCACCTTCCAGATCGGCGTGGGCCAGGTCATCAAGGGCTGGGACCAGGGCCTGGTCGGCGTGCCGGTGGGCAGCCGGGTCCAGCTGGACCTTCCGGCCGACCTGGCGTACGGCAACGACGCCGCCGGCGGTCGTCCGGCCGGGCCGCTGCGCTTCGTCGTCGACGTGCTGGCTGCGCAGTAGATCACTCCGGGCTTCCGCCCGGTCACCCTGCGGCAGTAGGTTCATGGTCACCACGGGCGGCACGTCCGCCCGTGGTGATCTGCCCACCGACGCGGAGGTGCACGTGGCGGCGCTGGACGAGGCCGGGGTGACCCGGCAGATGTGGACGCTCTACGAGCCGGTCCACGCGGTGACCTACTTCCACCCCCGTGCCCGGGCCGCGTTCGAGGCGGTCGGGTTGCGCGGCTACTGGCGCGGCTACTTCGCCGGCCGGGCCGCGCCGCTCGGGCCGGTCGACGCGCCTGCGGTCACGGCCTCCTTCTTCAGTTTCGCGCCAGCCATGGTGGCCCGCGCGCTGCCGTCGGTGTGGCGCCTGGCCACCCCGGAGGAGGCGCTGCGGGCCCGGCTCACCGGGGGCGTGCAGGCGCTCGCCGAGTTCACCTACGAGCTGCCCGAGTCGCACCTGGTCGAGGCCGCCGACCTGCTGGTGGAGGCGGCCGGCCGGGTGGATGTCGCGGGCCGGGTGCTCGGCGCGGTGAACGCCGCGCTGCCCCGGGGCGAGTACCCGCTGGCCCGGCTCTGGCAGGCCGCCACCACGCTGCGCGAGCACCGCGGCGACGGGCACGTGGCCGCACTGGTCACGACCGGGCTGGAACCCGTCGAGGTGGTGGCCTGGCGGTGCCGGGTCGACCAGTCCCGCGAGTTCCACCAGCCGGCCCGGGGCTGGACCGACGAGCAGTGGACCGCCGCCGAGCAGCGCCTGGTGGACAAGGGCTGGCTGACCGCCGACCTGAGCCCCACGCCGTACGCCACGGAGACGTTCCGCGTGGTCGAGGAGGCCACCGACCGGGCCGCGTCGGGCCCGTGGCGCGCGCTGGGCGTGGAACGTACCGCCCGGCTGCGGGAGCTGCTGGAACCGATCGCTACGCGCTGCCGCACGATCATCCCGGCCAAGGCTCCGATCGGCCTTCCGGCGCAGCGTTCGGCGAAGGCGGCACAGCCGCACTGAACAGCGCCCTCCGTGGGGCAGGATGACGGCATGGTGGACGCGGTGCTCTTCGACCTGGACGGCGTGATCGTGGACTCCGAGCCGGTCTGGGAGGAGGTCCGGCGGGCGTACGTGGCCGAGCACGGTGGCACCTGGCAGCCGGACACCCAGCGTCGGCTGATGGGCATGAGCACTGGCGAGTGGGCCGAGTACCTGAGCGGTGAGCTGGGCGTCGACAGGTCGGCCGAGCAGGTCGCCACCGAGGTGGTGACCGAGATGGCCCGGCGGTACGCGCAGCGCGTACCGCTGATCGACGGCGCCGACGCGGTCGTGCGCCGCATGGCCGCGCGGTGGCCGCTGGGGCTGGCCAGTTCCTCGCCGACCCGGCTGATCGCGGCGGCGCTCGACGCGACGGGCCTGGCCGGCGCGTTCGGCGCGACACTCTCGACCGAGGAGACCGCCCGGGGCAAGCCCGCGCCCGACGTGTGGCTCGCGGTGGCGCAGCGGCTGGGCGTCGATCCGGCCCGGTGCGTGGCGGTGGAGGACTCGTCGAACGGGGTCCGCTCGGCGGCCGCCGCCGGGTGCCGTGTGGTGGCGGTGCCGCACGGGTCGTACCCGCTCGATCCGGACGCCGAGGCGCTCGCCGCCGTGTTGCTCCCCTCGATCGGCGCGCTCACGCCCGCTGTGGTCGAGCGGTGTTAAGAAGGGGCCCTTCCGCTACCTGAGGCGTTAATAGGGGGCCCTTCCTTCGAATGATCAGCGGGCGGCGGGGTAGCGCAGGTGGGAAGGGGAGGACGCATGAAGGCGATCGTGTACGAGCGCAGCGGGGACGCCTCGGTGCTCCAGGTGGTCGAGCGGCCGGTGCCGGAACCCGGGCCGGGCGAGGTGCTGGTCCGGATGGCCGTGTCGGGGGTGAACCCGACCGACTGGAAGGCCCGCCAGGCGTGGCCGCTGCCGGCCGGCTGGCAGATCCCGCACCAGGACGGCGCCGGGGTGGTCGAGGCGGTCGGCGAGGGCGTGGACCGGACGCTCATCGGTGAGCGGGTCTGGGTGTGGGAGGCGGCGTGGCAACGCCCCTGGGGCACCGCCGCCGAGTACACGCTGGTCCCGGTCCGGCACGCGGTGCCGCTCGGTGCGGCGTCGTTCGACCTGGGTGCGGCGCTGGGTATCCCGTTCATGACCGCGCACCGCTGCCTGACCGCCGGCGAGTTCATGCCGGACAAGCTGCACGCGGGCGCGTTGAGCGACCACGTGGTGCTGGTGCAGGGCGGCGCGGGCGCGGTGGGCAACGCCGCGATCCAGCTCGCCCGCTGGGCCGACGCCTGCGTGATCACCACGGTGAGCAGCCCGGAGAAGGCGCAGCTCGCGGCGGCGGCCGGGGCCAGCTTCGTGATCAACTATCGCGAGCAGGACGTGGTCGAGGAGGTCCGCAAGGTCGCGCCCGACGGGGTGCACACGATCGTCGAGGTGTCCGCCGCCCGCAACGCCGCCGCCGACGTACGGATGCTGCGCACCGGCGGGGCGGTCTGTGTGTACGCCGACGACGGCGGCGACGAGGTGACGTTGCCGATCCGGCCGCTGATGGGCCCGAACGCGCGCTGGCAGTTCGTGCTGATCTACACCGCGCCGAAGGTGGCGAAGGCGCAGGCGGTCACCGACATCGCGGCGGCGGTGGCGCAGGGCGCGATCCGGGTCGGTGCGGAGGCCGGCCTGCCGCTGCACCGGTATCCGCTGGCGGAGGCCGCCGCCGCGCAGCAGGCGGTGCAGGACAGCGTGGTGGGCAAGGTGCTGGTGAGCACCGCCGACGAGTAGGCGACCGGATTTCCCCGACAGCCGGACAGACGCGAACAACTTTCGCAACAATGACGGTGCGGGTCACCCCGTAACGGACGGGCGGCCCCGGCGCGGTGCGAACGCCGGGGCCGCCCTCTGGGAGGAATGCCCGTTGGAAACGTGTTCCTGCCCGTGTAGGCGACGGTACGCCGCGAAACGTTACGACGCGGTCAGTTCCCGCACGTCGAGCCCGCCGTCGGCGTACCGCGAGCGCACCACCTTCTTGTCGAACTTGCCGACGCTGGTCTTCGGCACCGCGTCGATGAACGCCCAGCGCTCCGGCAACTGCCAGCGGGCCACGGAGCCGGCGAGGAAGTCGCGCAGCTCCTCGGCGGTCACCGAGGCGCCCTCGCGAACCACCACAGTGGCCAGCGGCCGCTCGTCCCAGCGCTCGTCCGGTACGCCCACCACGCACGCCTCCAGCACCGCCGGGTGGGCCATCAGGGCGTTCTCCAGCTCGACCGAGGAGATCCACTCCCCGCCCGACTTGATCACGTCCTTGGCGCGGTCGGTGAGCGTGATGTAGCCGTCCGGGGAGAGCGTGCCGACGTCACCGGTACGCAGCCAGCCGTCCCGGAACTTCTCCTCCTCCGGGGCGTCGTCGCCGATGTACCGGGCGGTCACCCACGGCCCGCGTACCTCCAGCTCGCCCACCGACGTCCCGTCGGCGGGCAGCGGCTCGCCCGCGGGGCCGACGATCCGCGCGGTCACGCCCGCCGGTACGCGGCCCTGCGTGTAGCGGTAGCGCCAGGCGTCGTCGCCGGTGGCACCGGCCGGCGCCCGGGAGACCGAGCCCAGCGGCGACATCTCGGTCATGCCCCAGGCGTGGATGACGTCGATGCCGTAGCGGTCGTGGAACGCGTGCATGAGCGCCGGCGGGCAGGCCGACCCGCCGACGATCACCTCCCGCAGCGAGGAGAGGTCCACCTCGTGCGCGTCCAGGTAGGCCAGCAGGTCGGTCCAGATGGTCGGCACCGCGCCGGCGAGCGTGGGGCGCTCGGCGGCGATCATCGCGGCGATCGGCTCGGCCTGGAGGAACCGGTCCGGCATGATCAGCGAGGCGCCGGAGAGGAACGCCGCGTACGGCAGGCCCCACGACATCGCGTGGAACATCGGCACGATGGCCAGCTCGCGATCGTTCGGGCCGAGCCCGAAGCCCTCCGGCATGCAGACCTGGAGCGAGTGCAGGTAGATCGAACGGTGCGAGTAGGCGACGCCCTTGGGGTTGCCGGTGGTCCCGGAGGTGTAGCAGAGGGCGGCGGCGTCGCGCTCGTCCACCTCCGGCCAGTCGAAGTGGTCCGGACGGTCGGCCAGCAGCGCGTCCCAGTGGTGCACGGTGATCCGGTCGCCGGCCGCGGCCAGCAGCGGGGCCGGGTCGCCACCGCCGACCACCACCACGTGCGCCACGCTTGTCATCTCGCCGATCACCCGGGCGAGCAGCGGGATGAGCGTGGTGTCGACGAGGACCACCCGGTCCTGCGCGTGGTTGGCGATGTAGGCGACCTGGTCGGGGAAGAGCCGGATGTTGAGCGTGTGCAGCACCGCGCCCATGCTCGGCACGGCGAAGTACGCCACCAGGTGCTCGTTGTTGTTCCACATGAACGTGCCGACCCGCTCGTCGCCGGTCACCCCGCACTCGTCGCGCAGCGCGTGGGCCAGCCGGGCCGCGGTGCGGCCGACCTCCGCGTACGTCATCCGGCGGGGTTCGGCACCGGTCCAGGTGACCACCTCCGCCGCGCCGTGCACGGTGGAGCCGTGTTCGAGGATCCGGGCGACCTGGAGAGGGGCATCCATCATCGTGCTACGCATGGGTAACAAAGTAGTGGCGGCGGTCACATCTGCGGAACCCCCCGGATTCGCCGAGGTGATCACGGATGATGCGTAGATTGTCCGGGTGAGTATCTCGTGGGCCGACTCGTACGTGGGGCAACTCCGCGCCCTTGCCGGTGACCGCACCCTGATGTTCGTCGGCGCCCGGGCCGTGGTGCGCGACAACGCCGCCCGGGTGCTGCTGATCCAGCGTTCCGACAACGGCCAGTGGGCCCTGCCGGCCGGTGCCATGGAACTCGGCGAGTCGATCGCCGACTGCGCGGTCCGGGAGGTCCGCGAGGAGACCGGGCTGCGCGCGCTGCGGGTCAGCGCGTTCGCGCTCTACACCGGCCCGGACCGCACGCAGACCAACATGTACGGGCACACGTACCAGGTCTTCACCACGGCGTTCCGGGTCGACGAGTGGGACGGCGAGCTGGACCGGTTCACCGACGAGACCACGGACGCCGGGTTCTTCCGCCCGGCGGACTTCCCGCACCCGCTGTCGTCGAGCGTGCACGAGACGCTCGCCGACCTGGACGTGTTCGAGCAGACCAACCGGCTGATCCTCAAGTAGCCGCCTGTCACAGCATCGTCTGCGACTTCGCCTCCATGTCGGCGGCGGCCTCGTCCTTCGACTCCTTGGTCAGCGGCTTGCCGCCGGGCGCGGGCGCCTTCCCGCCGAGCGGGTCGGCGCCTCCGGTGGCGCCCTGCGGGCCGGTGCCGCGCAACTGAAGGTTCGGCATGGCCAGCGTGACCAGCACGGCGATCACGGCGATCAGCCCGGTGGTCAGGAAGACCAGGTGCAGCGACTCGACGAACGCGGCCTGGACGGCGGCGCGTACCGGGGCGGGCAGCGCGAGGATCGCCGCCGGGTCGTTGATCGAGAAGTCCCCGCCGGCCGTCACCGCGGCCCGCTGCTCGGGCGGCAGCTGCGCCAGCGCACCCGGCAGCCGCGCGGACATCTCGGCGGTGAGCCGGGACGACAGCACCGCGCCGAGGATGGCCACGCCGAACGAGCCGCCGAGCGACCGGAAGAACGTCGCCGACGAGGTGCCCGCGCCCAGGTCGCGGACGCTCACCGCGTTCTGCACGGCCAGGATCAGCGACTGCATGCACAGGCCCAGCCCGACGCCGATCACCACCATGTAGCCGAACGCGGCCCAGAGCGAGGTGGCCACCTGGAGCTGCTGGAACAGCAGCATGCCGACCACCAGCACGGCCGCGCCGGCCACCGGGAACCACTTGTACCTGCCGATCCGGCTCATCGCCCGGCCGGTGAGCACCGAGGTGACGATGACGCCGGCCATCATCGGCAGCATCAGCAGACCGCTGCGGGTCGGCGAGGCGCCCTTGACGATCTGGAGGTAGAGCGGGATGAAGATGATCGACCCGAACATCACCAGACCGAGCACGAAACCCGCCCCGTTGGCGAGCGCGAACGTGGCGCTGCGGAACAGCCGCAGCGGCAGGATCGGCTCCTTGGTCCGGGCCTCCTGGACGACGAACAGCACGCCCAGCACCGCGCCCGCGGCGAACAGCCCGACGATCACGCCGGAGCCCCAGGGGTACTCGGCGCCGCCCCAGCTCAGCGCCAGCAGCAGGCAGCTCACGCCGGCGACCAGCAGCGCCGCGCCGATCCAGTCGACTGTGTGCTCCCGGCGCTCGAACGGCACGAGCCGCATCACGTGCCAGCAGACCACGATGGCGAGGATCGCCAGCGGCACGTTGATGTAGAAGATCCACCGCCAGTTGTTCTCCGCGAAGTAGCCGCCGACGAGCGGTCCGGCCACCGACGAGACGCCGAAGACCGCGCCGAACAACCCCTGGTAGCGGCCACGTTCCCGGGGCGACACCACGTCCGAGATGATGGTGAACGCCAGCGTCATCAGGCCACCGGCGCCCAGGCCCTGCACGCCCCGCGTGACGATCAGCTGGGTCATGTCCTGCGACAGGCCGGCCAGCAGCGAGCCGAGCAGGAACATCCCGATGGAGAACAGGAAGACCGGCCGGCGTCCGTACAGGTCGGCCATCTTGCCGTACAGCGGCGTCGAGGCGGTCGAGGCCAGCAGGTACGCGGTGACCACCCACGAGTAGTGGTTGATGCCGCCCAGCTCGCCGACGATGGTCGGCAACGCGGTCCCGACGATGGTCTGGTCCAGCGCCGCCAGCAGCATGCCGGTCATCAGACCGAACATCAGCAGGCGGATCTGGCGGGCGGGCAACGAGGGACGGGCGGCCTGGGCGGTCATCCCGCTTCCTATCCCACCGGGGGCGGATCATGCCCCCGGTGGGACTGTGAGTTTTCAGCGAGCGGTGTGCCGCCCCTCGGCGAACTCCTCGACGATCTTGGCGCAGAACGCCGGCAGGTCGTCCGGCTTGCGGCTGCTGACCAGCCCGTTGTCGGTGACTACCTCCTGGTCGACCCAGTTCGCGCCGGCGTTCGTGAGGTCGGTGCGCAGGCTCGGCCAGGAGGTGATGGTGCGGCCCCGCACCACGTCCGCCTCGACGAGCGTCCACGGGCCGTGGCAGATCACGCCGACCGGCTTGCCGGCGTCGAAGAACGCCTTGACGAACCGGACCGCCTCGGGGTCCGTACGCAGGAAGTCGGGGTTCGCCACGCCACCGGGCAGGACCAGGCCGTCGTACGCCCCGGCGTCCGCCTCCTTGGTGGTGACGTCGACCTGGTACTGCTTGCCGTGGTCGAGGTGGTTGAAGGCCTGGATCGTGCCGGACTCGATGGAGACCAGCTCGACCTGGGCGCCGGCGTTCTCCACCGCCTCCCGGGGCTTGGTGTACTCGACCTCCTCGACGCCGTCGGCGGCCAGGAAGGCGATGCGCTTGCCCTGAAGTGTCGCTGCCATGCTGCTTCTCCTCTCCGGGGTACGTCTGCACGGTTCCCCCGCCCGATGCCGCGAAACCGGACGCATCGGGTGGCCCGCGTCGCACCATGTTTGGCCCGACGGCCCGGGGGGATCCGCAGAGGCATGGCAGGAGCAGCAGCGGAAGAGCGCCGGCTGGCCACCGTCGTGGCGAGCTGGCAGCAGCGTCCCGTGCTGGTCGTCGGGGACGCCATGCTGGACGAGTGGCGGTTCGCCGAGTCGGAGCGGCTGTGCCGCGAGGCGCCCGCGCCGGTCCTCACCCTGCGGCGGCGGATCTCCGCGGCCGGGGGCGCCGCCAACACGGCGGTGAACGTCGCAGCGCTGGGGGGCCGGGCCGCGCTCGTCGCCCCGGTCGGCGCCGACGTGGCCGGCGACGAACTGCACGACTGCCTGGACCGGGCGGCGGTCTGGGACCGTACGGTGAGCCAGCCGGGCCGGCCCACGCCGGTCAAGCGGCGGATGCTCGCCGGCAACCAGATCCTGCTCCGCGAGGACTCCGGCGGCCCGGAGGACGGGCTGGACGCCGACGGGGTGGCCCGCCTGCTGACCGCGCTGCACTGCGCCACCGAGGAGCTGCGGGCGGTGGCCGCCGGTCAGCCGCTCACGCTCGTGGTCTGCGACTACGGCCTGGGCGCGCTGCCCTCGGCGGTACGCGCCTGGCTGGTCGCCAACCGCGACCGGTACGGCACTGTGGCGCTCGACGCGCACGACCTGGCCGACTGGCGCGGACTGAACCCGACTGTGGTGACGCCGAGCTTCGCCGAGGCGACCCGGCTGCTGGCCCGCGCCGCCGCCGGGTTCGCGCACGCCGAGCGGGGTGCCGTGCCCGCCGGCGACGACCTGCATCTGAACCATCCGGCGGAGGCCGACGGCCCGTCGGAGCTGATGGTGGGCGCCGCGCCCGGCGGGTCCGGTGAGCGCGTACCGGGCAGCCCGCACCCGACCTCCGGCACGCCCGCCGCCGAGGCGCCCGCCGGCCCGACCGGCGAGCCGACGCCCGGCGAGGAGCGGGTGGCACTGACCGGCGACGGGCTGAGCGTCACCGGGACCGGCGTGACGGTGAGCGCGGCGGCCGGCACCGGGGTGGACCGGGCGGTGCTGGCCGAGTCGCGCCTGCCCGAGCTGCGCGAGCACACCGGCGCCGACGTGGTGGCGGTGACACTGGACACCGAGGGCGCTGTGGTCGGCGGTGCGGAGGGCGAGCCGCGGCGCAGCCACAGCACGCCGGTCCCGGCCAGCCACGCGGTGGGCGCCGGGGACGCGTACCTGGCGGCCATGACGCTGGCGCTCGCCGCCGACGCGGGCCTGCCCACCGCCGCCCAGCTCGCCCAGCTCGCCGCCACCATCACTGTCGCCGACACCGGCACCTGCGTGTGCCGGCACCAGGATCTGCTGGCCGCGCTCGGCACCGGTGCGGACGAGGGCGGCCATCCGGCCCTGGTCGGCGCCGACGAACTGGCCGCGCTGGTGGACGAGCACCGGCAGGCAGGGCGGTCGGTGGTGTTCACAAACGGATGCTTCGACGTGCTGCACCCGGGGCACGTCCGCTACCTGACCCAGGCCCGCGCGCTCGGCGACCTGCTGATCGTGGCGGTCAACTCGGACGGCAGCGTACGGCGGCTCAAGGGCCCGGACCGGCCGGTCAACCCGGTCGAGGACCGGATCGCCCTGCTGGCGGCGCTGGCCTGCGTCGACCACGTGGTGGTCTTCGAGGAGGACTCCCCGGCCCGGCTGATCGAGGCGGTGCGCCCCGACGTCTACGTCAAGGGCGGCGACTACCCGCCGGAGATGGTGCCGGAGGCGCCGCTGGTACGGCGGCTGGGCGGGCAGGTGCGCACACTCGGGTACGTGCCGGACCGCTCCACCTCGGCGATCATCGACCGGATCCGCGCCCACCCGGTCGGCGAGGGCAGGCCGGCGTGACCCGTCCGCTCGACCCGGGCACGCCCGAACGGTTCCGGCAGAACCGGCGCCTCGACGTGCTGATCCCGACCCGTAACCGGCCCGCCGAACTGGCTGTCACGCTGTCCGGGCTGGCCGCCCAGGAGGACGTACCCGGATTCGGGGTGGTGGTCAGCGACCAGTCCGACGGCGAGCCCGCGTACGCCCACCCGGCGGCCGCCACGATGGTCCGGGCGCTGCGGCACCGGGGGCACCCGGTGCTGCTGACCCGGCGGCTGCCCCGGCGCGGCCTGGCCGAGCACCGGTCCTACCTGCTGGCCCAGTCGGCGGCCGACGCCGTGCTCTGCCTCGACGACGACGTGTGGCTGGAGCCGGGCGCGCTGTCCCGGCTGGTCACCGGGCTGGACGAGTTGGGCTGCGGGTTCGTCGGCAACGCGGTGCACGGGCTCTCCTACGCCGACGACGTCCGCCCGGAGACGCACAAGCACTACGAGGAGTGGACCGGGCCGCCGGTGCCGGAACGCATCCAGCCCGGCACGCCCGAATGGCACCGGGCGTCCATCCACCCGGCGGCGAACCTGCTGCACGTCACCGAGAAGCTGAACCTGGCGGCGGGCGAGTGGCGGGCGTACAAGGTCTCCTGGATCGGCGGGTGCGTGCTCTACGACCGGGCCAAGCTCGTCGACTCCGGCGGCTTCGACTTCTGGGAGCGGCTGCCCGAGCGGCACCAGGGCGAGGACGTCGCCGCGCAGCTCGCCGTGCTGGAGCGCCACGGCGGCGCGGGTGTCCTGCCCAGCGGGGCGTACCACCTGGAGTCGCCGACCACAGTGACCGAACGCGACGTGGAGGCGTGGGAAGTGGTGCTCAGCGAGTCGCCCGCGGAGGTGTGAGCAGCTCGCGGGCCGCCTCGACCACCTCGGCGGCGGGCACGTCGGCCACGAACGACACCCGGTGCGGGCACTCGCCGTCGCCCGGCCGGTGCGGATAGATCCCGGGCGTGCAGTCGACGCCGCAGACCGGGCAGTGGGTGGTCCAGGCGGCGATCGGGCGGTGCCGCCCGCGCAGCGGCGACGCCCCGTTGATCAGGTTGCCGACCCAGAAGACACCGACCGTCGGCGCGCCCACCGCGGCAGCCAGGTGCAGCGGGCCGGTGTCGTTGGAGACCACGAGCGCGCAGTCCGCGTAGGCGGCGGCGAGCGCGCCCAGGCTGAGCGTGCCGACCTGCGGGCTCACCGGCACCCCGGCCGCCGCCACCACCGCGTCGACCGTCTCCTGCTCGGCGGGGGTGCCGGTGACCAGCACCTCGTACCCGTCTCCGGTCAGCTCGCGGGCGACCTCGGCGAAGCGTTCCGGCGGCCAGCGACGCCGCGTGTCGGTGGCGCCCGGGTGCAACGCGACCCGGGGCCGGGTGGGTTCGCCGAGCACGGCGGCGGCCTCCGCCCGGTCGGCCGCGGTGACCGCGAGCGCCGGGGTGATCGTGGTGGCGGGCGCCCCGACCAGGGCGGCCACCTCCAGGTAGCGGATCACCTCGTGCTGGTAGTAGACGTAGCGCAGCCACCGGTCCAGCGGCGGCGCGCCCTCGGCCCGCAGGCCGGCGGTGACCCGGGCGCCCAGCCCGGCCACGAACGGGTTCGAGTTGGCGCCGCCGCCGTGCACCTGCAACGCCAGGTCGAACCGTTCGGCGCGGGCGGCGGCCAGGAACTCCGGGACGTCACCGGGCGACTCGCCGGGCCCCGGGTCGCGGAGGCCGGGCGCCGCCGGCACCACCAGCACCCGGTCCACCGGGCCGGGCCGGTCGCGCCAGAGCGCCGCGTGCCACGGCGCGCCGAGCAGCACGATCTCGGCCGACGGGTACGCGGACCGCAGCGCCTCCAGCGCCGGCAGCACGAAGATGAAGTCACCGAGCGCGTTGGCACGCAGCACGGCGATCCGTTCGACGTCCGGGACGCGCTCGCCGACCGGGCCGAGCACCGCTGTGCTTGTCACGCGGCCCCTACGGCCTGTCGATCTCGTCGAGCGCGGTGTCCGGGTGGTGCAGCTCCCGGTCCGCGGCCGGGTCGGCGGGCATCGGCGTACGGTCGGCGCCCGGCCGCGGGCCGGTGCGGCCGACGGTGATGGTGCGCGGCGCGGGCCGGGACGCCCGGGGCAGGCGCACCCGGAGCAGGCCGTGGTCCATCACCGCGTCGATCCGGTCCGGGTCCACGCGGGACGGCAGGTCCACGCGGTACTCGAAGCCCCGGGTGGTGAACCCGCCCGGGATGCCGTGGTCGGCGTTCACCTCGGCCTCCGACCGGGCGCGTACGCACAGCTCCCGATCGTCCAGCTCGACGGCCACCTCCTCGGGTGCCACGCCGGGGAGGCGGACGACCACCTCCCAGCCGTCGTCCGTCTCGGCCAGATCCACGTCCGGGCTGCCGGAGCGTCCGCCGACCAGCCGGCTCAACTCGGAGCGCAGCGACTGGAGTTCACCCATCGGATCCCAGCCCTGCTGACGGCCACGCCAGCCCCGTCCGCCGCTCTGTTCCGTCATCGTGCGTCTCCGATCCGCTGTGTCGCCGAGTGGGGTCGCAGCGAGCTGGGCGCGTTGAGATCGTGATCCGGGTCGACGCCGACACCGAGCCGGTCCACCAGTTCGCCGCCGAGCCAGGCGCTGACGCCGAGGATCGCCAGGGCGACCACCTCGATGGCGACGAGCGAGCCGCCGGCCGCCCGCGAGTCGGCGTTGAGCCGGACCGCCCAGACCGCGGCGAACAGCAGGATGACCGCCACGTTGGCGGCGGCGTGGGTGAGCCCGACCCGCTTGGCGCGGGTGCCGGCCGGCAGGGCGAGCAGGTCGAACGCCCCGGCCGCCGCGGCCAGCAGGCCGACGATCAGACCGACAGTGATGTTCCAGTACGCGACCTCGGCTAGGAAGCCGGGCCCGCCCACGGTGTCCACCAGATCGAAGATCACCGCGGTCACGAAGAGCGCCACCGGGAACATCACGAGCATCGGATGCACGGGATGGCCGAGCACCTTCAGTCGGCTCTCCATCTCGGCCTCCATCCGTCGCGTCCGGACGCACGCTGCGAACCGGTCCCTACCCGCCGCCTCCGGGGCCAAACCCGGCGCTCGACACGCTCTTCTAGGCTGACCTTGGCGGATCACGGCCCGTCGCGGGGCGGAACCGCCGTCAAGGTCAACGGACGGGGGAGGAAGACGTGACGACCCGGGAGATCACCAGCGAGGCCGACCTACGCGAACTGATCGGCACACCGATGCCGAGGGCTGCCGCCAAGGACCGCCGTACGCTGCACGAACGCGACCGGGAGTGGCTCGCCGCCTCGCCGTTCTGCCTGATCGCCACCGCCGGCGCGGACGGCACCTGCGACGTCTCCCCCAAGGGTGACCCGCCCGGTTTCGCGCTGGTGCTCGACGACACCACGATCGCGATTCCCGAGCGGCCCGGAAACCGGCGGGCCGACGGCTACCGCAACATCCTGGCCAACCCGCACGTCGGGTTGATCTTCCTGATCCCGGGCCGCACCGACACGCTGCGGATCAACGGCCGGGCCCGGCTGATCGCCGACGCACCGTGGTTCGCCGACATGGAGGTCAAGGGCCACCGGCCGCTGCTCGCCGTCGAGGTCGCGATCGAGCAGATCTTCTACCACTGCGCGAAGGCGTTCCTGCGCTCCGAGCTGTGGCGGCCGGAGACGTGGCAGCCGGACGTGCTGCCGACCCGGGCCCGGCTGATCAAGGAGGTGGAGGCCCCGGCGGAGAGCCTGGCCGACCTGGAGCGCCACTACGGCCCGGCGTACCTGGAGACGCTCTACCGCTGACCCCGCTACTTAGCCGGGGTGAAACGCGCGGGTACGCCCACGTCGGACAGTGCGCGGGCGAGGTGCGGCGCGGTCGTCTTCACGTACGCCGCGCCGATGTGCGAGCCGCCCCGGTAGATGAGCACGTTGCCGAACACCACAGGGCACCTGTCGGTCGGGCAGACGGCGTCGAACAGGTCGATCATCTTGACCTTCGGCGCGCCCGCGACCGCCTGCCGCTGCATCCGGTAGGCCGGGTCCTGGTCGTGCCGTTCCCGGTCGAACGCGCAGGCGGACAGGCGCTTGCGGTTCTTGTCCGCGCAGGCCACCGCCGCGCCCGGGTGCGGGTTGTTGGCGAGGACGACGACCTTGGTCCCCACCGAGTCGAGCTTCTTCCACGAGGCCCGTACGCCGGACACCATCGCGGCGACAGTCGCGCGCTTGCCCCCGCTGTCGAGGGCCGTCGACGCCGACTGCGAGGTGACCACGTAGTCGGGGCGTTCCTGCACCAGGCGGTCCAGCAGCGCGCGGTTCCAGTCGATGCAGTCGGTGTACGGCTTGCCGGACCCGTCGCCCTTGAGCACCTGCGCGCTGGTGAAGGCGCATCCCGCCTTCGCCATGATCAGCAGCTTCCAGTCGTTCTGCGCGGCGAGCACCTGGAACGCGGGCAGCCACTGGTCCATCTTCGAGTCGCCGACGAGCGCGACGGTGGTGGACCCGTTCGGGACGCCGTACGTGCAGGACAGCACCTCGGCACCCTCGACCTGCTGGAAGCACTTGTCCCGGTTGGTGTCGGGCACGTCCATGAAGCCCTGCCGGATCTGCAGCGGGTCCGGCGTGATCGCGTCGAACCGCTCCGGGACCGGACCGATCGGCGCCGTGCCGGGCGCTGTGGACAGCAGCGCGGCACCCGGGGCGTACCGGCTCTTGGTAGTGGTCGCGGCGGCGGCCCACGCGCCCATCAGCACCAGGACCAGCCCGGCGCAGATGCCGGCGAGCGTGAAGTTGCCGCCCAGGCTCAACGCCAGACGCGGCGACGTGGAGATCTTCCGCGAGTAGCGCAGCGGGTTCTCGACCAGCCGGAACGTGAGCCAGGCCGGGACCACCGAGGCGAGCGCCACGACCAGGCCCTCGGTCACCGACAGGTCGCCGAAGTGCGCGGCGGCCACCACGAGCATCGGCCAGTGCCACAGGTACAGCGAGTACGACAGGTCACCGATCCACTGGAACGGGCGCAGGCCGAGCACCATCACCGGCCCGCGGGAGCCGGCCGCGGCGCCGGCCGCGATCACCGCCGCCGCGCCGAGCGTCGGCAGCGCCGCCGCGTACCCCGGCCATGCGGTCTTCCCGCTGACCAGCAGCGCCGCCGCCACGATCGCGGCGAGGCCGAGCCACCCGAGGACGACCGCCACCGATCGGGGCATCCGCGCGGCGCGGACCGCCAGCAGCGCGACCGCCGCGCCGACCGCGAGCTCCCACAGCCGCGTGGTGGAGACGAAGAACGCCCGTTCCGGCGAGTTCGCCGTCTCGACGATCGACCAGACGAACGACGGCACCGCCAGCACCGCGAGACCGATCCACAGGACCGGCCGTACGTTCGCCCGCCGGAGCTTTCGCGCGGCGAGGATGGCCAGCACGATCAGCAGCGGCCAGAGCAGGTAGAACTGCTCCTCCACGGCGAGCGACCAGAAGTGCTGCACCGGCGACGGCGCGACGTCCTCGGCCAGGTAGTCGACCGCTCGGTCGGCGAACCGCCAGTTGACGACGTAGGTCGCGGCCGCGGCGATGTCGCCGCCGATGACCTGCCACTCACCCCGGGGTACGAACAGCCGCACCGCCACTGCGGTGGCCGCCAGCACCACCGTTGCCGCGGGCAGGATCCGCTTGGCCCGGCGCGCGTAGAAACCGGTGAGCGAGACGCGCCCGCTGCGCTCGATCTCGGAGATGAGCTGCCCGGTGATGAGGAAGCCGGAGATCACGAAGAAGACGTCGACGCCGACGAAGCCACCGGGGATGAACGGCAGCCCGGCGTGGTAGAGCAGCACCAGCCCCACGGCGACGGCCCGGAGCCCGGCGACGTCGGCCCGGAACCGGCTCGGCGTCGCCTCCCTGCCCGGCTCGCGTCCGGCCGTCGTACCGGCCGGCTCCTCGACGGGTGAACCTTCCCGATCGGCAACTTTCGTCAACGGCGGGGAAGTCATCGCGATCCTCAAACTCTGCGGGCTGGGGGCGAGGGAACGATAGCGGCTGGTCAGGTGCGGGACAATCACGCCGCACCGCCTCGTCGAGCGGGTGCCGCGGCGGGCGGGGGGCTCCGGTGCGACGAGCAGGCGCTCCGACCCTAGACCGTCGCCCGGCGGCGTAGGGGGCCGGGTGGATACGGCAGGCGACGCCGACGGGCGATGGGGTTGAATCGGCGGGTGGCGAAGACCCTGACGATCACCACTCGCAACGCGAGCTTCCAGCAGTGGCAGGCGCTGCTGACCAACCGCACCAAGCGGCAGCGTTCCGGGGAGTTCCTGGTCCAGGGGGTACGCCCGATCACGGTGGCTCTGGAGCAGGGCTGGGAGATCCGCGCCCTCCTCTACCCGGACCGGCAGCCCCTGTCCCGCTGGTGCCGCGACCTGCTCGACCGCGCCGACGCCCGGCGGGTCGCGCTCGCGCCGGAGCTGATGCGGGAACTGAGCGGCAAGGAGGAGGAGTCACCCGAGCTGCTCGCAGTCGTGGCGCAACCCGATGACGACCTGGCCCGCATCCCGGTCGGGCCGGCGATGCTCGTGGTGGTCTTCGACCGCCCCAAGACCCCTGGGAACATCGGCACGCTGGTCCGCTCCGCCGACGCCTTCGGCGCCTCCGGCGTGATCATCACGGGCCACGCCGCCGACCCGTACGACCCGAAGGCGGTCCGGGCCACCACCGGGTCGCTGTTCGCCGTACCCGTGGTGCGCGTCGCCGGCCACCGCGACGTCCTCGACTGGGTCGCCGCGGTGCATGCGGACGGACTTCCGCAGATCCAGATCATCGGTACGGACGAGCACGGCGACGTCGACATCGCGGAGCACGACCTGACCGGCCCCACACTCCTGCTCGTCGGCAACGAGACGCACGGGCTCAGCAAGGGCTGGCAGGAGGCGAGCGACCGGATGGTGCGCATCCCGATCGTGGGGGCGGCGAGTTCGCTGAACGCGGCGGCGGCCGGGACGGTGGCGCTGTACGAGGCCGCCCGGCAGCGGGCGAAGCAGCGGTAGCAGCCCTTGCGGCAGCGGCGGTTACGGCGCAGCCGTCGCTGCCGTCGCCGCCGTCGCTGCCGGGAAGCGTCATCCTCCGGCCCGAAGCCGGGCTGGAACCGATCAGGGCCTGGGCCGCACCGGCACAGTCCCTGATTCGCTGCCGAGGGTCAGGCCGGCACAGTCCCGTTCAGGTACGCGTTGATGATGTCGATCTCTGCCTGGTTGAAGGTGTCCGGCTGGGCTGCGGCCTGGTTGGAGTTGATGATGCGCTTGAACAGGTTGTAGTGGGCCACCGTCCGGAACCCGATGACGCGGTTGGGGGTGACCAGGTAGCCGGTGCCGCCGGTGCTCCAGATGAGATACATCAGTCCGTCCTTGGTGAGAACTTCTGGGGGAGGTCCGGGTGCCCCGGCGTAGGGTGCGCCCGCGAGGATCGACTCCGGGTCGACCAGTTCGCCGTTGGGCCGGAATACCTCAAGGTGCAGGTGCGGCCCATGTGCCCGTAGAGGCTCTCCCAGCCATCGGCATGGGTGACGACGGCGTAGTTGCCGTAACCGCTCGCGTTGTAACCGACGCTCGTGACCGTGCCAGCAGCGATCGAGCGGACCGGATAGCCGAGAATGCCGGAATAGCTGTAGTCGGTGCCGGCGTGATACTTGGTCTGGCCGGTGATCGGGTCCGTCCGCGACCCGAACGAGGAAGTGATCGGAACCCACTTGTCGAACGGTCGGTTCCATCGTGGTGTGGCGCCGTACGCCGCTTCCGCGAGCCATGCCTCCGGGAGGATGCCGCCGGCGAGCGCGGCCGTGATCACTCCGAGCAGGTGGCGGCGGTCGATACGCGGCGGCGGCGAGTGCCCGACTTCCAACGCGCTCCTTCGGGCATAGATGAGCCTAATTCATGATAGCGAAGATCTTAAGTGAAGCGATCAATTGCCTGCAAGGCTCTGCGGAGTGCCGACGCCTCTGGAGCGCTTCGTCCGGTGGTGTCCGTCCGCGTGTGCCGACCTCGGGCACCTGTCCGCAGGCCGCCGCCTACGGCCACCCACGATCCGGCCGGTTGCTGTCACAGTTGCTGTCGACTTCGTGGGTCGCGATCCTGATGCTCAACTGGTCTCCCAGTTCACGGAAGCCGAGCCGGCGGGCGAGCCGTCGTGAGGGCTCGGGGCGTGCGCGCCATTGGGGCAGTAGTCGGTTCTGAAGCGCCTCCGCCACCGCAGCGGAAGCCACCGTACGGGCCAGTCCGCGACCTCGGAAGTGGGGGCCGGTCAGCACGCAGAGGTGAGCGACCGAGTGGGGCCAATGGCGGTAACCCGCCGCCGCTGCCACTCGCCCGCGGTCCCGAACGACGAACACAGGTGACGTGATCTCGTCGATCCCGCTCTCCGCAACGTCGTCCTCGGAGACGTCTGCGACCAGCCGATCAAGTTCTGGGTGTCCTGGCGGCAACCGGGCCATGTCAACGACGCCCGCCACTGGCCGAAACTCCTGCTCGTCGAGGTATGCCAACGAGGCGGGACCGAGCACGTCCACGACGCCGTACTCGGCGCTCCACCGCCCGGCCTCGACGGCCGACCGGAGCGGCCTGCCGATGATCGATTCGCGCAAGAACCGGGCGGTAGCAACGTCCGGCGCACTGGCGATGCCTGAGCTGCCCAACACCACGATGCCGGCCCACGCCGGTGGGCACAGCCGCGACTCGGCAGCGACAACCACCCGCACGCCGTGTGCCGGGAAACTGGTGGCGACACCCGCGAGGTCGACCCAGAGGTCCTGGACGCGGTTCAGCACAGCCGACGGAGCCATCGACGCATCTTCCCCGCCTTTCGTCTGGCCGGACACTGACTTCGCGGCCGACCGAATACGGCGCACAGATCGACTCGCCCGTCGCTGTTACATCGCCGCCGACCGCGAGGCGGTGCAGCGGATGCTCGGGCACGCCTCGGCGTCGATGACACTGGACGTGTAAGCCCGCCTCTTCGGCGACGACCTCGACGCGGTCGTCGACGCGCCAGGCCATGTGTGGCTAGGCGTTGCCGGACCGTGCCCCGGGCAGCGTCCGCAGGGCGGTCAGCGTCATCTCGGCGCCCCGGTAGGACACCCGGAACATGTGGTGGCCCACGTTCAGGACCCGCCGTTCCGGCATCGAATGGAAGGTGCCCTTGATCGAGGCTCCGCTCATGATCGTCAGTACCGTGCCCGGACTGATGGGCGCACGAACGTCCAGGGTGAGTTCGCCGTCCAGCACCAGGGCACCCTCGGCCCGCACGCTCGTGTAGTCGTGGTCGCCGGAAATGGTGATGGCGAGGCGACCCGCTCGGCTGATGGTCACGCCGCCGCCGACCCGCAAGAGGTTGCCCTGCGCGACGTCGGTGAGAGCGATGGACACTGCGGACGCCGCTTCCGCGGCCGAGAGGCCGGGCTGCAACACGCCGCTGCCGACGTGGATGCTGCCTCCCACGTAACCGCTGCCGCCGAGCGTGCCCCCCTTGACGGCGACCGAGCTTGCGTGCGATCCGGCGATCGAAAGCTTGCCGCCTTCAACCGTCGTGCCGCCCTCGTAGGTGGCGCGGCCCGACATGATCAGCATCCCCGAGCCCTGCTTGGTCAGAGACGCGGTGTAGAGGTTGTTGTCGATGTTGTTCTGAATGTGGGCCGCGCGCGCGTCCATCCATTCCTTGCGCCACTGGGCGGCATCCTCATAGCTGATCTTGTCGTACAGTTCCGGGTGGCCGTTGGTGATGGCCTGGACGTAAGGATCAGCCAAAATGCCCTGAAGCATGAAGGCGTTTTCGCTGAGCCTGCCGTCCGGGCTCAGCACGTTGGGGCTGAATTCACCCGCGAAGGCAATACCCTGCTTCCTGTAGGCCGCCAGCCACTCCCGATCCTCCCTCTCCCGTGCCTTGATCGCGATCTGGCTGATGTCGTTCGACCAGACGTCCAAGGGCGCCTTGTCCATGTTGTAGGTCATGGGGCCCAGGAACTGGCCGGGGCCGTACATGCCCTTGGCGAGGTCTGGGATACCCCAACCCCAGCGCTCGTCCGGAACCCCGTCGGGAGCGGTCCAGGCGATGGATGCCCCGGTGGGGGAGGTCTGCCCGGTGCCGAGGAATCGCACACCGTCGGACATCTTGTTGTTCGCCGTGGTGAACATCAGATCGCGGACCTGCTTGGCGTCCATGTTCGGATAGCGAGAGAGCAGAACGCCCATCGCCGCTGTCGCAACGGGCGTCGCCGGAGACGTTCCGTTCGAGTTCGAATAGTTGGTGTCGCCACCGCTGTTAGTGGTCCGAACACTGTTCGACGGGGTGGAGACGGTCCACCATTTGGCGAGCCCCGCCTCGTTGTACCCGAACTGCTTCGTATATTCGGGGTTGGTCGCGGTGGGAGGCTGCACGCCGCCGACGCACACCCACTGCTTTTCCGCCGCGGGATTGAAGAGGGGGTACGCCGGGCGGAAGTACGGGTTGCTCCAGTCGTTGTTGCCGGCCGACCTCACGTTGACGGTGCCGCTATCCTTGATAGCGTCCCAGATGGCATCCATGAAGGAGCGCCCGGGGTAGTCCGGATTGTACTGGATGCCGCCTTCCGAATAGCTCTTCTTGAAGAGGAAGAACTGGTACTCCAGATCCTTCAGGTACTCGTTGGGGATGATGGTCGCCATCGCCGTGGCGCTGGCGCTGTCCTTGCCGCGCAGTTGGTAGGCGTTGGCGAGGTTGCCACCGACCCCGAGGTCGTTTCCCAGGCCGTTGAAGCGGCTTCTGTCAAGAGTCTGGACATAAGAGCCCCAACTGCTGTTGATGACCCGGGCGCCCGCATCCACCAGGGCCTTATTTGCTGTACGCCAGTACACGTAATCGTGGAAAGGGCCGTGGGACTGGGTGTCGGAGCCGCCGGTCATGGCGACGTACATCGTCGAGCCGAAGGCGATGCCGTGCTGCTCTTTGCCGTCGCGAACGCCGGAGGTGACACCGAGCATGCCGGTCCCGTGACTGTAGTCGCTTGTTCTCGCCTGATCACCGGCCACGGTGAACCGCTGGCCCGCGGTGAACGGGTTCGCCGGGGTTGCGGAGTTCCGGTACCCGAAGCCGGACGTGCCGTAGAAACCCTCCGCTCTCACCGGAACGATCAGCCCGGTCTGAAATCCTTCGTGGGTGGGCCGGTAGCCCGAGTCCATCATGCCCAGCGCGACGCCCTGCCCGCGGTAGCCAAGGGCGTAGGCGGTGGACGCGTTCACCGCGACGAGCTGCCATGGGGAATCGATCGCTGTGCCAGGATTGGAAGGATTGCGGCCGGTGTAGTAACCATATTCCGGCGTTTCCCAGCTGGCTTTGGCGGCATCCAGTTCCCCTGGCGTCCTGGCGACAAAACCGGGGTCTCCCGGATACGTCGGCCCGTCGCCCGTACGCCCAAGGGCGGACGCCGGTGACGCCGAGGCGAACCCGGCCGGAAACAATGCGATGCCGGCTCCGGCGGCAAAGGCACCTCCCAGGCGACGCAGGAACTGCCGCCGACTCACGAACCTCATAGTCATCTACGATTCCTTCCGGGAGTCGATATCTCCAACGGGCCGGGGCGGCCGGGTGCGCCCAGGGTCCTGCAAGGGTCCGCACCACTTGGTCGAGGCAAAGTGATGTGCCGTCCTCCCGCCTTTACCGGGCGGCAAATTCCGATGACTCTGTTCGGGATCCCCACTGCGGCCGGCGCCGAGGACGACTTCGACATCGGGAAACGGCGTAAGCCGGCATCGGAAACGGCAATTGCAAACCGGCACCGTGCGCGCGCCCTTGCGGCAGCAGTCGCTATCAGGAGGAACCCCTGCCACGTCGGAACGGCGAACTGGAACTCCCCCACAAGTGGGCCTCCCCTAATTGATCACCAGATTAGACTGCGAGAGAGGCCCCCCGTCAAGAGGCAACATCTGTCCATTAAGGAGAGTTGGAGCCGCCGTCGATATTGATCCATATAACTGTTATGCATCGAACCCCAGGGCTGGATCCATCGAGGTGGCGTACGACCTGTCCGTGATGGTCTTGTGCCGGCCCCAACATCCACGCCCACGCGGCTCCCGAAGCCGCGGGGCAGGCCGCGTCACGGCTGGAGGGGACGCCGTGGCCGGGAGAACATGTTGGCTGCCCGGCCCTGCGACGGGTAAGCGAAAGGCCCAGGTCATGATCGGCGATCAAGCCGGTGACCTGGGCCTTCCTATGGAGCCGCCTGACGGAATCGAACCGTCGACCTACGCATTACGAGATCAAGTTGGCTACCTGTGCCTACCTGGCCCTGACTGGCCTGACATGCGGAAATGCCTCTCGGCATCTCTCAGCGTCGGTGGTCGCGGTCCGACCTCTTGAGGACTAAATGAGGACTGCCGCCGGTCGCGCGCCCGACCTCCTGATCCGTAGAAGCATCCGGCAGACGCCGTCACCCGCCTCGCCTCCCCGCCGGCTCGTGGCCGACGTTCATTCGTTGGCGGCTGCTGGCGTCGTGCTGGGGTCAGGCTGGGGTCAGGCTGGGGTCAGGCTGGGGTCAGGCTGGGGTCAGCGCATCACGCTTCTCAGGCTGGTTGGCTCCAGCGCCGAACCTTCTGGCACATCCACTACTCCTACCCACTCCTTTCCGTGGAGGACTCGCCAAGGCCGCTCGCCCGCCACAGGCATGGAGACGTCCCCGACTTATCAGGCAATCCGCCCCAGGCCATCCAATGTGGCTGGTCGGCGGCCCAGCGACCAAAATAGACTGCCGTTATGGGCAAGATGCGGTCAAGCAAGCGTGGGACGCATGGCAGGAAAGGCGACAGCCCTCCGGTGATTGATCATCAGGGCGAGGACTTGGCGCTACATGCCACAACTCTCTGGGCCGACGTGCTTGAGGAGGATCGATCACGAGAACTGGTTGATGATGCCCTCACCGGTTGGGGAGTCGAACGAGATGCTGTAATCCCGGGTCCGGAGGCTCTAAAGATCCTCGAAGACCTTTCCACGGTTCTCGCGAGTCACGCCGTCGAATACACCAGGAAGCATACGTACCACCGATTGCTGCAGAACTTGCGTCTCCTGCCCCCATGGATTTATGAGGCCTGGGGATTCACCAACCCCGGATCTTACGTTGAAAGAAGAGATCTTGCTGAGCTCCTTGCGTCGGGAAACTGCGCTCCTCCGGCTCGCTGGATACCGATGGACATGGCGCAGTTGCTGACCTTACGCGAACGAGAGATTCCTCAGCTGCTCCGATTCGTAGCCATCACGAATACGTTTGCCTCGGTCCACGTGTCTGCTCGCTGTGCCGCAAAGGGTGTTGGGATCATCTTCAAGAGCGGCGGTTTCCCGGCGATCGATAAGTCTGACCCCATGTGGGCGGCGGTCCAGGCACTCGACAATCGCCGGGCAGCCGTGCAAGGGAGATGGACATCCTTGCTGGCCAAGGTTCCCCCCACGTCCCGATGGTGGGAAGGTGAGCATCTTGCGGTGGCCGGGATCAGTCCAGTGGGTGTCGGACGAGCGGACGCGCCGCCTTCCGGTTCCGAATTGTACAAGGAGCTCTACACAGACCGGAGCAATGGACGAGGAGTGAGGTTCGCGTTCTTTCAGTACATCAAGATGCAGAGCCGGATCCCGGCCCTCATGCGCGGCTTGGACTGGTATCCCCCCACTCTGCCACGCCTAGCCTTTGCATCGACGGCCTTCCTTGGATCACTTCAAGGCGATGTGCTGCCCGACCTGTGGGTTCGGAAATTTGGAGCAGCCACGTTTCCTCGCAAGGAGGTCGTCACTCTTCTGGAAAGAGCGCTCCAGTCACCCTTGGCTGAAGTCTACCTAGACCAATTTCCCCGTGAACGCGACTCCTTCACGACTGAAAGCATTTTGAGCGCACTGACACAGCCGGCCGATATAGCAAGCGCTACGCCGGGTCCTGCGGTCGTATCTGCCGGGTCCGAGGCAGTCATGATCGACTTCTGGGCAATAACAAGGGTCCTCCTGCAAGGTCTCAATATGACGGCAACCGGCGAGGTTCAGAACGCACGAGCGCGCCACTTCGAAACCGAGACCCAAAGGCTGATAGATGCATCGCCCTGGGCTCCACCGACGAAGCTTCGGATGCTTGTCGGCCGAGTCCTTAAACGAGCCGATCGGTCGGCCATTACCGATATTGATGCGATTGCGTTTAGAGAAGGCGTAGCACTGATCATCAACTGCAAGAATTACCGCCTAGACGCACTGGGTAGGGCGACCGCATCAGAGGTTAGAAACGTGCGCGACGTGCTCGGCGAGGACTACTCCGACTGGGTGGCCAAGGTGAGTGAATTGCGGTCCACACCAAAGGGTCGGAACTACGACTTGTCCGCCGCACAGGAACTGGTTCCCCTTATTGTGACCCCTGATCCTTGCTTTGTGGACCCAGCGCTGACTGTTCCGAGGAGCCCTTGGGGTCTGCCGGCGGTGATGGCTTCGAACGAGCTTGAATCCGCATTGTTGGGAAGGCCGTGAAACGAGGGGCGTAAGGCGGCAGGATCTTCGGGTACCGAGGTTGCCACCTGGTGTGCAACTCCAGCTGCTGCTGGTCGCCGCCTGTGGCGGATCTCCTCGTCGGGCAGTCGTATACCGTCCAGCCTCTCGGGACGGGGACAAGGTGGAGCGCCCGACCGGACGAACGACCTTGGCCCCGTGCCGAGAAGCTGGTAGCCCTTGTGGTGCCCGGCGAGGGGATCCGCGGCTGATCTCTGAGGAGGGCCGGGGTTCGGGGCAGAGCCCCGAGGTCTTCAAGGTCTTGTCGTCCGTCAGCGTGGCCGGCCGGCCCGGCCGATGCCGGCCGAAGGTCGCCAGCAGGCCGGGGCCGGGCCGGCGCGGCCCGCTTTGCGGGCCGCCTTGATCTGATAGAGCGCAATTCGGCAATCTGCGACGCGAAGCGATTGTCCGGTCTCGGGACATGCTTGACACTGGCGTCCCACCTGATGCCCGACATGATCCTCAAGGCGCTCGCGGAGGCCTTCACGCTGGGCGACGCAAGGGGTCGCGCGGTGAGGGACAATGCGCCGGTGGATGATCACCGACGCTGCCGTCTCTCCGTCAGCGACGACGAGCTGGAGCTTGCCGGTCCGCCGACTGCGCTCCGCGCCCTCAGCCGGCTGCTACGCCAACAAACTGAGCCCATTGAGGTGGCGGTCACCGACGGAGTCGTCGGTCAAGAGGCGACCGCAGGCCCACTGCTTGTCGGTCTGCAAGGCGGGACCACGCTGCATTTCTCCGGCGGGCGTGAGTACCTCGGCATCATTTGGGACGCGCTCGATGGTGTGGCTGAGCAAGCCGAGGCCGCCGATGACCGCGCAGTCCACCGGCATCTGCACATCGAGTACTTTCCTGGTGACGACTACCGGTCGCCGGACTCAGTCCCTTTGGTCATCGTGGCTGACTGGCCAGAAGCGTAGGTGCACGACTATCGCGTGATGGCACTGACTGTAACCAGGGCAACTGAGCAACCAAGACCGACCGTCGCGCATGTGCTGGGACGGATCTGTCAAGCATGTGGTGGGACTAGACAGCGACGCGACGCTATGCGTCGAGCAGTTGAGTGCAGTAGGCGGCGGTTGCGTCGTCGTGGGTCTTGCCACGGGGCCAGCGGTCGCCTTGCGGGTCGGAGTCTTCTGCGTCACGGACGCGGCGGATCAGCTCGGCTGGGCCGTGGTCGTGCAGGATCGCCAGGATGCCGGTCCAGTCGGTGAATCCGAAGCGGTCGGCAAGGCGGCTTGCTCCGTCGCTGAGCAGTGCTGCGGCTGTCACGTCCTTGATCGGTCGGCTTCCCACAATCGCCTCGTGGGCGGCGCGTGGATCGGCGGCGGCGACCCAGAATCCGCCGGGCTTGTTGCGGTGGGCTCGGAGGGCCTGAACGTAGTCACGGCGGGCCTGGTCGTGCTCGGGTGTGCCATTGGGCAGGTTCTCCATCGCGGCGCGGTAGTGCTGCCCGATGTGTGCCTCGCGGTCGTCCCTGATGACGAGCGGCGCGTCGTTGGCTTGGTCGAGCACGAGTACGGAGTCCGCGAGCACCAGGTACTCCAATGGTCGCGGTTGCGCCGGAGCATGACGACCGTCGCGGACGGCGTGCCGGGCTCGTCGAGGTGGCAGGTGTCCTATGCATGGCGGCTGTCTGCCTGATCGCCTCGGCGAGGATGGCGGGCAGTTCCTGGTCGCTGTCGTCAGCGAGGCCGGCGAGCAGCGCGCCCCCGAGCCGGCGGGCGTACCAGGCGACGCCGTGCGAGCAGCGGGAGGTGGTGCCGGACAGACCGGCGCCAACGTCAAGGCGGTGCAGCGGATGCTCGGGCACGCCTCGGCGTCGATGACCTTGGACGTGTACGCGGGCCCGTTCGGTGACGACCTGGACGCGGTCGCCAACCGCCTGGACGAGGCGGTCGCCGCGCGGGATGCGGACCATTTGCGGACTGGCGCGGCCGGCGGCGGTGTCGTGGACCTCGGGAAACGGCGAAGCCCAGGTCGATGACCTGGGCTTCTGTACCGAGCCGCCTGACGGAATCGAACCGTCGACCTACGCATTACGAGTGCGTCGCTCTAGCCGACTGAGCTAAGGCGGCAACGATCGTCAAGTGTACGGCACGCCCCGCCGGAAGCCGAACCGGATCCCCCCGCCCCCGAACCCGGACACCGAGCCACATCCGCCCCGCCACGGGAGAGACTTCGCGGCCGGTCCGGACTACCCTGCGGCGGGTGACCGACGAACCGCCGCGACCACCGGCTCCCGAGGCGCATCCCGGCGAGCGGGCCACCCGCCGCCCCCGCAGCATCGACCCCCGGGAGCTGGGTTTCAGGCCGCGCCGGCCCGTGCCCTGGCTCGCGCCACTGCTGCTGATCAGCACCGGCCTGCGTACGTTGCTGGCCATGCTGTTCGGGGCGTACCTGGACAAGCGCGAGTTGCAGAACGCGTTCAACGATGGCACGTTCCGGCAGGTCGGGCCGGACGGCGGGCTCTGGCTCGACTACGTGGCCGACCTGGGTGACGGCTTCGACGCCACATACTCGGTGGCGTACCTGCTCGCCCAACCGGAGCTGACAGTGGACGGGCACCGGCTCCCCCGCGCGCAGACGCTGGTGATGGGCGGCGACCAGGTCTACCCGGCGGCGGGCTACGAGGCGTACGAGGACCGGTGCAAGGGGCCGTACCAGGCGGCGCTGCCGGTCGCGCCGCCGGAGCGGCCGACGCTGTTCGCGGTGCCTGGTAACCATGACTGGTACGACGGGCTGACCGCGTTCCTGCGCCTGTTCGTGCGCACCCGGGACCGGCACTTCGCCGGCTGGGGCACCGGCCAGTCCCGCTCGTACTTCGCTGTCGAACTGCCGGCCGGGTGGTGGCTGCTCGGCCTCGACGACCAGTCCGGGTCGTACCTGGACGACCCGCAGCTCACCTACTTCGACGAGGTGGCCCGCAAGCTCACCCCGGAATCCAAGGTGATCCTGGCGGTGCCGGCGCCGACGTGGGTCAAGGCCGTCGACCACCCCAACGCGTACGACTCGATCGACTACTTCATCCGTACCCTCGTCGCACCGACCGGGGCGCAGGTACGGGTGCTGGTCTCCGGCGACCTGCACCACTACGCCCGTTACGCCGGGCCGGACCGGCAGCTCATCACGTGCGGCGGTGGCGGCGCCTACCTGTACCCCACGCACCGGCTGCCGGAGAGGCTGGAGGTGCCGCCGCGTGACACGCTGACCCGGCGGGCCAGCAACACCCGGGAGTACGACCTGGCGGCGCGCTATCCGGACAAGGCGCGCTCCCGCCGGTACGGCTGGGGGATCTTCGCCCGGCTGCCGTTCCGCAATCCGGGCTTCACCACGCTGCTCGGCACGCTGCACACGCTGCTGATGCTGGCCATGGCCGGGGTGGCGGTGCAGCGGGTGGGCACCACCGAGCAGCGGCTGTTCAGCGTGCCGCTGGCGATCATGCTGGTGGTGGCGATGACGGGGGCGGTGTTCTTCGCCAAGCCACCCACGGCGGGCGGGAAACGGCACGCGCGGCACTGGATCCTCGGGGTGGCGCACGGGCTGGCCCAGGTGGCGCTCGCCGCCGGGGGGACGTGGGTCTGGTTGCAGCTCCCGTTCTATGACTGGCCGTGGCCACTGCCGGCGGTCGCCGCCGTGGTGCTCTACGGGCCGGTGAGCGGGCTGGTCGCCAGCCAGCTCGTGGCGCTCTATCTGCTGGTGGCGGGCGCGTTCGGGGTGAACCTGAACGAGTTGTTCGCGGGGCAGGGCATCGAGGACTCGAAGGCGTTCCTGCGGTTCCGGATCGACCCGGACGGCACGCTGACGATCTACCCGATCGCGGTGGACAAGGTGTCGCACGACTGGCAGCTGAACCCCGACCAGTCCCCCACCGCCCCCTGGCTGACCCCGAAGACCCCACTGACGCCCCGCCTGGCCGAACCCCCGATCGTCATCCGCTGACCCGCGCTGGGGGCAGGAAGGAGGTCAGGGCTGGGGGTAGGTCTGGTCGTGGGCCTGCCTGGGGCCGCAGACCGACGCCCGGGAGCACATCGAGCGGGAGCCGTCGGCGTCCAGCCGGACCGTGACCGCGTCGCGCGGGACACTGTGGCCGACCACCTTGCCCTCGCCCTGCGGCGTGGACACCCGGCTGCCGACCGCCGGGGCCGTCTCCTGGAACTTCTGGTACAGCGGGTGCTCGTACTTGAGGCAGCACATCAGCCGCCCGCACGCACCGGAGATGCGCAGCGGGTTGAGCGGCAGGTCCTGGTCCTTCGCCATCCGGATGGTCACCGGCTCGAAGTCGGTCAGGAACGTGGCGCAGCACAGGTCACGCCCGCAGGAGCCGATGCCGCCCTGCACGCGGGCGGAGTCCCGGGCGGAGAGCTGCCGCAGCTCGACCCGGCAGTGCAGCGTGGCACCCAGGTCGCGGACCAGCGAACGGAAGTCGACTCGGTGCGGCGCGGTGAAGTAGACGGTGGTGCGGTCGCTGCCGTTCTCCGGCGTGGCGAGGACGTGGTCGACGGCCACCACCTTCATCGGCAGGCCGTGTTCGCGGATCAGCCGCTTGGCCGCCACCTTCGCCTCGGCCTTGCGCCGGCGCAGCATCTCGTCGCGGCGCAGGTCGTCGTCACCGGCGATCCCGGCGAGTTTCGGGAAGCTGTCGGTGTCCTCGCTGACCCACTGCGCGGCCCACACGCACTCGGCCACCTCGGGCCCCTCGTCGGTGGGCACCAGCACCCGGTCGCCCACCTGCGGGCGCAGCTCGCCCGGGTCGAGGTAGTAGAGGCGCCCGTACCGGTTGAAGCTGACCGCGCAGAGCATGCCCATACGCCCCACCCTACGCGGATCGACGCCCGCCGCACGGCGCACCTGTCGCCGCCCGCTCACCCACCGCAGCGATCATCGTCGTCGACCCGGCCGAACCGGCCCCATCGCCTCGCCCGGACGGCTGAATCTCCCGGGGGCCCCTGACAAACACCGCCCGGGCGCGTTGAGTGAAGGCATACCTGCGGGGGGTGCAGGGGAAGGCCACGGCGCCGCGCGCCGTCACCCGGCCACGGCCGGATCGGCGCGCGGCGCCGTGGACCGTCAGTAGCCGATCCGGGTGGTGCCGCCGTAGCGCGGGGCGATGGTGGCGCGATCCCGCCACTGCGTCTCGGCCAGGCTCGGCCCCCACTGGCGCAGCAGCGTCTCGGCGCCGTCGTAGGCCACCCCGAGCACACCCAGGATCCTCGTGGCGATCTCCGCCGCGGCCGCCGCCCCGGCCCGTCCGGTCTCGGCGCCGGGCCGGGTCGCCGCGTGCACCGCGACCGCCTCGGCCGAGCCCAGCACCTCGGCCAGCGCCCGGGCAAGCGCGGCCCGGCTGCCCTCCACCCAGCCGGCCAGCGCGTCGGCGTAGCCCGCCGTCGACTCCAGCCGCCCGACCAGGCTGTCCGGCCCCTCGTCCAGGTGCCGCAGCAGGGCGGCACGTGCCTCGTCGTACGCCGACGCGGCAGCGCCGGACCACGCGACCTGGTCGGCCAACAGGGCGCAGGTGTCGTCGTACCCCCGGACGAGCCGGCGCACGGCGTGGCCGGCGCCGGTCAGCGGCGCCGGATGCAGGTCGAGGAACTCACGCACGGCCGCGCCGGGAAGCACCTGCATGCGGCGCAGCAGCGGCCAGAGCCGGTGCCCCTCGGGCGCGCCGGCGGCCAGCAGCGTGTCGACGCGGGCGAGCAGGTCGAGCCCCGGCTCGGCGAGGCGGTCGAGCGCGTCCATCAGGCCTCCCGGGCCAGCCGCCGGGCGACCGCCTCGTCGGCGGCGGCGTAGCGGTCGGCGGCGCTGCGCTGCGCCGCCGCGGCGGGGGCCATACGGACGGCGGCGGCCTGCGCCTCGCGCGCCCGGTCGGCGGTGGCAAGCGTCCACTGGCGGTGCAGCGCGCGGCCCACCTCGCCGGGGCGGCCGGTGGCGTCCGCGCCGAACGCGGGATGCGGCGGGTCGGTGGCGGTCACCGTGCGGGCGAGCGTGGCGAGGGTCGCGCCCGCCTCGTCGAGACGGGCGGCCAGGGCACGCAGCGTCTCCATGTCAGGCCCCCGCCAGCGGCCGGTAGGCCGCGAACGTCTCGTTGTGCAGCTTCTCCCGCGCCCACTGTGCCGCGTCGGCGGCGGCGGTGACCGCGGCCTGCACCGAACCGGCCACGTCGCGCGGGCTGCGGTGGTGCAGCGGGCCGAGGAAACGCACGTCGGTGATCCGCCCGCCGGCCGTCACCACCACCTCGACGAGCCCGTCGGGTGAGCGGACGGTGACCTCGACCGTCGCGACCGCCTGGTCGAACTCGGCCTGCAGGTTCTCGATCCGGCGGTAGCGCCGCACCGCCTCCTCGATCCAGGCCTCGTCGATCTCGCCCCGCGGCATCGGCGGACTCCTCCCGGCCGGTCCGGCCCTCACTGAGCGTGCCGCCTCGGTCACCGCGGCATCACCGGACCGTACCGCACGCCAATCGCGCGTGTCGATGCCCTGTGGACAGTGCGGGAGAGGGCCCGCTCAGCCGCGCCAGAGGGCCAGCATCATCGCCTCCACAGCGATCCGCGGCTTGACGTTGGCCTCGATCGCCGCGCGGCACTCCAGCACCGCCTCCAGGCGGCGCAGCGAGCCCTCGGCGTCCCACTTCTGCGCGCCCGCCGCGGCGAGCGACGCGGTGTCGGTGTGCACCGGGGCGACCGGCGCCCGCAGCGCCATGATGAGCGCGTCCCGGTAGAACCCGGCCAGGTCGACCAGGGCGCGGTCCAGCGCGTCCCGCTGGGCACGGGTGGCCCGCGACTTCTGCCGCTTCTCCAGGTCCTTGAGCTGGCCCGCCGCACCGCGCATGGCGCCGGCCGCGCCCCGGCCGGTGCCGCCCGCGCCGAGTGCTGTCTGCAACGCCGTACGCTCCGCCTCGTCGATCTCCGCGACGGAGGCGGCGGCCTCCGCCTCGGCTGCCTCGATCAGCGCCGAGGCCGCGTCGAACGCCGCGCCCACCCCGATCAGCCGGCGCGGTACGGCGAGCACGGCGTCGCGCCGCTGCCGGGCCTCCGGGTCGCGGGCCAGCCGCCGGGCCCGGCCCACGTGCCCCTGCGCCGCAGCGGCGGCCCACTCGGCCACGTCCGGCGCGATGCCGTCGCGGCGAACCAGCACCTCGGCCACCGCGGCCGGCGGCGGCTGCCGCAGCGGTACGACCCGGCACCGCGACCGGATGGTCACGGAGATGTCGTCCGGGTGGGTGGACGGGGCGCAGAGCAGGAAGACGGTACGCGGCGGCGGCTCCTCGATCGCCTTGAGCAGCGCGTTGCCGGCGGCCTCGGTGAGCCGGTCGGCGTCCTCGATGATCACGACCTGCCACCGGCCGCCCGACGGCGCGCTGGCCGCCCGCAGCACCAGCGCGCGCATCTCGTTGACGCCGATGGACAGGCCCTCGGGCACCACGAGGCGTACGTCCGCGTGGGTGCCGGTGAGCGTGGTGTGGCAGCCGGGGCAGGTGCCGCACCCGGTGCCGTGCACGCACTCCAGGGCGGCGGCGAAGGCGCGGGCGGCCACCGAGCGGCCCGATCCGGGCGGGCCGGTGAAGATCCAGGCGTGGGTCATGCCGGCGCCCGGATCGGCCGCTGCCCGACCCGGGTCGCCGTCGTGCTCCTCGGCGAGCGCGTCGCTGTCGTCGTACCCGCCGACGGGGGACGCCACCGGCGCGCGCAGCAGGGCGGCGGCCGAGGCGGCGGCCCGCCGCAGCACGGCCACCGCCTCGTCCTGCCCGACCAGATCGCCGAAGACGTCGGTCATCGTCGGGGTTGCTCCATCGTCACCAGCTCCGCGTCGGATAACTCGGGCTGGACCGAGGTGTCCGGACCCTGCGCCGGACGGGGGTGCACGATGCCGGCCGGATCGGTGAGCAGCTCGCCCACCCGGCGGGCGACCGCGTCGGCGGTCTCGTCGATCGGGCGGGACGCGTCGAGCACCAGGTAGCGCTTCGGGTCACCGGCGGCGAGGTCGAGGAAGGCGTACCGGACCCGCTCGTGGAACGTCAGCGACTCGGCCTCCAGCCGGTCGGCGCCCTCGGCGCGGTCCTCGACCCGGCTCAGGCCGGTACGCGGCTCGACGTCGAGCAGCACCACCAGGTCGGGCTTGAGGCCGCCGGTGGCCCAGGACGAGAGCCAGGAGACCTCGTCCACCGGCAGCGTCCGGCCGGCGCCCTGGTAGGCGAGCGACGAGTCGACGTACCGGTCGCTGATCACCACCGCGCCGCGCACCAGCGCCGGACGGACGACCGTGGCCACGTGGTGCGCCCGGTCGGCGGCGTAGAGCAGCGCCTCGGCGCGCGGCGACGGCGCCTCGTCCGGGGCGGTGCCGAGCACCAGGGAGCGGATCCGCTCGCCGACCGGCGTGGCGCCCGGCTCGCGGGTGACCACCACGTCGCGGCCCTGCGCGCGCAGCCGCTCGGCGAGCGCGGCGAGCTGGGTGGACTTGCCGGCGCCCTCGCCGCCCTCGAAGACCACGAACAGGCCGCTGGAGACGAACGGCTCGGCCGGCATCAGCGGACGGCCCCGGATCGAGCCCCACAGGTCGGCGAGGACCGGTACGCCCTTCTTGTCGTCCATCTGGCCGAACGCGCTGATCCCGGCGATGATGCCGGCCGCGCCGGCGGCGAGCAGCAGCAGCCGGGTGGAGGAGATGGAGATGCCCAGGTCGGCGATGGTGAGCTGGCGGGAGCCGCCGACGCCGACCAGGAGGCTGCTGAGCGCGATGGCCAGGATCAGCACCAGCCGGGTGCCGATCTGCACCACCGCGAACACCCGGCCGCGCACCTCGTCGGCCACCTCGCCGCCGAGCAGCGTGGTGCCGGCCAGGAACGCCATGCCGGCGCCCGCGCCGACCAGGATCGCGCCGAGGATGGCCATGGACAGGTGGATGGCGAAGGCGAGCACCAGCACCGAGGCGCTGGCGAGCACGATGCTCATGCCGAACCAGCGGCGGCGGGACATGTCCCGCACGATCATCGGCCCGAGGCCGATGCCGAGCGCCAGGCCGACGAAGATCGCGCCGAACAGCAGCGAGAACGCGGCGTCACCGGCGCCGAGCGAGTTGGCGAAGAACTTGGCCGTGCCGACCACGATGCCGCCGCCCGCGAACGCGCCGAAGATGCCCAGCACCAGGCCGCGCACCAGCGGGGTCTGGCCGATGTATTTCCAGCCCTCGGAGAACTGCCGGAACATGCTCTGCTCGGAGCGCTCGGCCTCGCCGCGCTGGGCGTGGCTGATCTCCTTGATCCCGAACGCCACCACGAGCGCGGTGGCCAGCCGGGAGAAGGCGTTGAACCAGAGCGCGAGCTGGGCCGGCTCGGCCCAGTCGGGCAGGTCGCCGCCGACCGCGCCGCGGACGCCTCGGTCCAGCACGGCCAGGGCGATGGCCGCCGCGACCGGCGTGAGGCCGTACGTGGTGATCAGCGTGAGCTGGTTCGCCGCCTCCAGCCGGGTACGCGGGATGAGGTTGGGGACCGCCGCCTCCTTGGCCGGGATCCACAGCAGGGTGATCGACTCGATCAGGAACGTGGCGATCAGCGCCCAGCCGACCACCAGCCCGCCCGCGGCGCCGGTGAGCGCGTACAGCGGGATCGAGGCGAACAGCACGAAGCGCAGCACGTCGCAGATGACCATCGTCCACCGGCGGTCGAACCGGTCGGCGAACACACCCGCCACCGGGCCGAGCACCAGCGCCGGGAGCAGCCGGATCGCGGTCACGCCACCGAACGCGGCGCCCTGTGCGGTGCTGCCCGAGACCTGGGAGGCGGCGAACAGCGCGGTGGCGAGCAGGCCGAGCCAGTCGCCGAAGGAGGCCGCGCTGAGCACGATCCACAGCCTGCGGAACGGCCGGATGCGCAGCACCGACCGGATGGCGGCGACACCGGAGTGGTCGGCGGCTGTCCCGGACGACGACACGCCGGGCGACTCGCCGTTGTTCTGGCTTTCGATGGCCGTACCTCCACGTGCCGGCCCAGGTCTGGGCATCCCCGGTGGAACACTCTAGTCGCGCAGGAAGGGTCGTCCCCCGCGACATTCACCTGCTCGCCGAGCCTAGGCCGCCGGGACCACCGCCCGCAGCCCGGACAGACGCGAGGGTATTTCGCATTGCCGTCCAGACAGTTAGCGTGCAGACGTGGCCATCGACCGTGACAAACTTCGCGATCGTCTCGACCGGGCGACCGCTCACCTCGACCCGCCGTACGCCGTCGTCGACCTCACCGCGTTCGACGCCAACGCCGAGGCGCTCGCCGGCCGGTCCGGCGGCAAGCCGCTGCGCGTGGCGAGCAAGTCGGTACGCGTCCGCGAGCTGCTGACCCGGGCACTCAAGCGTCCCGGCTGGCACGGCGTGATGGCCTTCACCCTCCCCGAGGCGCTGTGGCTGGTCCGGTCCGGGGTCAGCGACGACGTGCTCGTGGCGTACCCCACGGCCCACCGGGGCGGCCTCGCCGACCTGGCCGCCGATCCGGCGCTCGCCGACGCGGTGACGCTGATGATCGACGACACCGGGCAGCTCGACCTGATCGACGCGGTGTGCCCGCCCGCGCGCCGGCCCGCGCTGCGGATCTGCCTCGACCTGGACGCCTCCTGGCGCCCGCTGGGGGGCCGGGTGCACGTCGGCGTGCGCCGCTCCCCGGTGCACAGCGCCACGGCGGCCGGCACGCTCGCCGCCGCCGTCGCCGGGCGGCCGGGCTTTCGGCTGGTCGGCCTGATGTCGTACGAGGCTCAGATCGCCGGCCTTGGCGACGCGCCGCCCGGACAGGCGGTGCTCGGCTCGGCGATCCGGGTCGCGCAGCGCGGGTCGTACCGGGAACTGCTGGCCCGCCGCTCGGCCGCGGTCGGCGCGGTCCGGGAACACGCCGACCTGGAGTTCGTCAACGGCGGCGGCACCGGCAGCGTGGCCGCCACCAGCGCGGACCCCGCGGTCACCGAGGTCACCGCGGGCTCCGGCCTGTACGGGCCGACGCTGTTCGACGCGTACCGTGCCTGGCAGCCGGCCCCGGCGGCGTTCTTCGCCTGCGCGGTGGTCCGGCGCCCGGCGCCCGGGCTGGCGACGGTGCTCGGCGGCGGCTGGATCGCCTCCGGCCCGGCGGCAGACAGCCGGCTGCCCCGGCCGTGGCTGCCGGAAGGGCTGAAGCTGCTCGGCGCGGAGGGCGCGGGCGAGGTGCAGACCCCGCTGGCCGGGAAGGCCGCGGACACGCTGCGCGTCGGCGACCGGGTGTGGTTCCGCCACGCCAAGGCGGGTGAGCTGTGCGAGCACGTCAACGAGGTGCACCTGGTCGAGGGGGACGCGGTGGTCGCCACCGTGCCGACCTACCGGGGCGAGGGGCACGCCTTCCTCTGATCCGCCCGGCGGCTCTGCCCCCGGGCGTGACGACGGCGGGTCCCGCGCACTCTCGGGAACCCGCCGTTCAACGTGCCGCTCAATGCTGGTGGACGGCCTCCGTGGGGGCGTTCACCTGCCGGTGCAGGTACTCCCGGATGAGCGCCTTCGCCTCGGCCAGGACCCGCTCGTCGCCGTCGGTGCGGCGGCGGAAGGCCAGCTTGATCAGGGCATCGGCGGCCTCCACCGCGACCTCCAGGTGGAACCGCAGGTCGGGCACGCCGGCCAGGCCGAAACGCTCGGTGAGTACGCGGGCGAGCTGCTCCGCGATCACCCCGTTGTTGTCCCGCTGGTCGTCCAGCAGGTGCAGGTCGACCACGTCGCCGAAGTGCAGGGTACGGAAGCCGGGAACGGTGCGGTGCATCGAGATGTACTCGTCGATCGCCGCGTCGACCCCGTCCCACCAGTGGGTCAGGTCGTCCGAGGAGAACCGCTCGTCGAGCCGCTGGAGGTAGGACTCCATGGTGCGCAGGGTCAGTGCCTGCACGATCGCCCGCTTGTCCGGAAAGAACTGGTAGACCGACCCGATCGCCACCTCGGCGCGCTCGGCGAGCAGGGTCGTGGTCAGCCCTTCGTACCCCACCTCGTCGACGAGCTCGGCGCAGGCGTCCAGCATCCGCTGGACCCGCGCGACACTTCGACCCTGCACCGGCACTCGACGCAGCGGCCCGGTCGTGGCGGCTGGTGTGGACACTCGGCGCCACCCCCCTTCGACGGATGAACATATCTGCACGTCACGAGTCTGTGACTACCGGTACAACGAGCCGGGCTCGATTGCGGTATTTACCAGGCACAACGTTCCTGATATGAATTCAGTTCATATTCATGTCGAGGAGTGGCCGCGATGACCGGTACCACCGCCACCTGGTCCAACTGGGCCGGCAACCAGCACAGCACCGCGCTCCTCACCGTGCGCCCGCGTAGCGTCTCCGACGTCGTCGAGGCGGTCCGACAGGCCGCCGCGGCGGGCCGGACCGTCCGGGCCACCGGCAGCGGCCACTCGTTCACCGCCACCGCCGTCGCCGACGGGCACCGGATCGACCTCGCCGCGCTGGAGACGGACGTCACAGTCGACGTGGCGCGCCGCTTGGTCACCGTACCGGCCGGGATGACGTTGCACACGCTCAACGATCTGCTCGCCGGGCACGGCCTCGCGATGCCGAACCTCGGCGACATCGACGCCCAGACCATCGCCGGTGCGCTCTCCACCGGCACCCACGGCACCGGAGCCAAGCTGGGCTGCCTGTCCACCTTCGTGGCCGGGCTGACGCTGGTCACCGGCAGCGGCGAGGTGCTGCGCTGCTCGGCCGAGGAGAACCGCGACGTCTTCGACGCCGCCCGGGTCGGGCTCGGCGCGGTGGGCGTGCTGGTCGAGGTCACGCTGCGCTGCGTGGACGCCTTCGTGCTGCGCGCGCACGAACGCCCGGCCCCGCTCGCCGAGGTGCTCGACGACCTGCCCGGCCTGTACGAGGCGCACGACCACGCCGAGTTCTACTGGTTCCCGTACACCGACCGGGTGCAGGTCAAGACCAACGACCGGGTACCCGCCGACGACCAGCCACTGCCCGGCTGGCGCGGCTGGCTCGACGACGAGTTCCTCTCCAACACCGTCTTCGCCGGCGCCTGCCGCCTCGGCCGCGCCGTACCAGCCCTCGCGCCCACGATCAGCGCCGTCTCCGCCCGCGCGCTCACCGAACGCACCTACACCGGCCGCTCCGACCGGGTGTTCTGCACCCCGCGCCGGGTCCGCTTCGTGGAGATGGAGTACGGGCTGCCACGCGAGGCGCTGCCCACCGCGCTGGCCGAGCTGCGCCGGATCGTGGACCGGCTGCCGTTCAAGGTGCTGTTCCCGGTCGAGGTGCGGTTCACCGCCGCCGACGACATCTGGCTGTCCCACTCGTACGGCCGCGACTCGGCGTACATCGCCGTGCACCAGTACGTGGGCATGCCGTACGAGCCGTACTTCCGCGCGTTCGAGCAGGTGGCGACCGAGCTGGGTGGCCGCCCGCACTGGGGCAAGCTGCACTGGCGCAACGCGGAGTCCCTGGCAACGGCCTACCCGAAATTCGCCGACTTCCAGTCCGTCCGCGCCAGCCTCGACCCCCACAACCTCTTCCAGAACCCCTACTTGACCCAGGTCCTAGGCGCCTGAAGATCTTGGTACGGGGGCGCCCTTGGAGGGGCGTTTCCGTACCAAGATCTCGACAGCTGTCCACAGGGACAGCGACGACGGGTGCTGTCGGGTGGGGTTGCCGGTGTGGAGATGCCGGGGGACGACGCGGGCGAACTGAGCTGGTTGCTGTTTCGTCAGGGGCGGGTGCTCGGGGCGGCGCAGGCTCGGCGGTTCCTGTCGGAGAAGACGATCCGGCATCGGGTCGCCAGGGGACGCTGGCAGCAGGTGCACCAGAGGGTCTATGTCACACACGACGGCCCGGTCGGCCCGAAGGAGTGGCGCTGGGTCGCGGTGCTGGCGGCCGGGCCAGCGGCGATGCTGGGCGGGCTCACCGCAGCCCAGTGCTGGGGACTCAGACGCTACGAGAGCCCTCTGATCCATCTGCTGCTGCCGTCCCGGCATCAGACGAGAACCCTGCCACCTGGTGTACGGATCCACCGCACCACGGTGCTGCCGCCGGAGGATGTGCTCACCGTCGGCCAACCCCGCCGGACCATGCCGGCCCGCTCGCTCGTCGACGCGGCACAGTGGGCGGCGACCGACGAGGAGGCGAGGGCCGTCATCGCGGCAGGCTTCCAGCAACGCCTGGTCTGGGGCGACGACCTGCACCGCGTGCTGGAACGGCTCCCCCGGGCGCGTCGCCGTCGCCTGATTCTGACGACCGCCTCGGACGCGGCGGGCGGCGCCCATTCCCTCGCCGAACTAGACTTCCTCGATCTCGTCCGGCGGGCCGGGCTACCCGAACCGTCCCTTCAGGTCGTCCGCCGGGACGCCACCGGGCGGCGGCGCTACCTGGACGTCTGGTTCGAGCGGTGGCGGGTGCACGTCGAGATCGACGGCGGGCAGCACCTCGACCCGAGGACCGCCTGGGCGGACATGCAGCGGCAGAACGACGTCTGGGCCACCGGTGACCGGGTCCTGCGCTTTCCCGCCTGGGCCGTCCGCAACGACCCCACCCGCGTGGTCACTCAGTTACGCACCGCCCTGCGGTACGCGGGCTGGCCCGGTTGAGATCTTGGTAGGGATCCGCCCTTCCAGGGGCGCTCCCGTACCAAGATCACTCCTTCGGGGTTGAGGTCGCCTTCTTGGGAGCGGCCTTCTTCGCGGGGGCCTTCTTCGCGGCCGTGGCCTTGGCAGCCGTCGTCTTCTTCGCCGCTGCCGTCGTCTTCCTCGCCGCCGTCTTCTTGGCCGGGGCGGCCTTCTTCGCGGCCTTCTTCTTCGGCGCCGGACCCTTCGCGCGCTTCTCGGCCAGCATCTCCGACGCCTGCTCCAGCGTCAGCTCCTCCGGCGTCTGCCCGCGCCGCAGCGACGCGTTGAACTCGCCGTCGGTCACGTACGGTCCGAAGCGCCCGTCCTTGATCACCAGCGGCTTCTCGGTGAGCGGGTCGTTGCCCATCTCCCGCAGCGGCGGCGCGGCGGCCCGGCGCTGACGCGTCTTCGGGGCGGCCAGCAACGCCAGCGCCTCGTCGAGCGTGACTGTGAACATCTTGTCTTCCGAGTCCAGCGAGCGGAACTCGTCACCGCGCTTGACGTACGGGCCGTAGCGGCCGTTGTTGGCGAACACCTCGGCGCCGTCCGGGGCCACGCCGATCAGCCGGGGCAGGCGCAGCAGCTGCAACGCCTGCTCCAGGGTGAGGCTGTCCGGCGACTGCGAGCGCAGCAGCGAGGACTTGCGCTCGCCGCTGGCCACGTACGGGCCGAACCGGCCGGACTTGAGCAGGATCGGCTCGCCGGTCGACGGGTCGTCGCCGAGCTTGCGCTCACCGCCGCCGCCGAGGAACAGCTCGTGCACCTTCTCCGGGGTCAGTTCGTCCGGCGCCAGGCCCTCCGGGATCGGCGCCCGGTCACCCTGCGAGCCGCCCTCCTCGCCCTCACCGGAGGGCGTGGCCTGCTCACCGCCCGGCAGTTCGCGCTGCAGGTACGGCCCGTACCGGCCGACCCGGACGACGACCTCGCGGCCCTCGTCGTCGGTGAACAGCGGGATGGAGTTGACGCTGCGCGCGTCGATCTCGCTGAGGTTCTCGGTGACCAGCTTCTTCAGGCCACCAGCGTGCGCGATGGCCTGGTCGCCCGTGCCGTTGGTGCTGCCGAAGTAGAAGGAGGTGAGGAAGTCGACGGCGGCGTGGTCACCACCGGCGATCTCGTCCAGCTCGTTCTCCATGCTGGCGGTGAAGTCGTAGTCGATCAGGCGCGGGTAGTGCCGCTCCATCAGGCCGATCACCGCGAACGCCAGGAACGACGGGATCATGGCCTGGCCGCGCTTCACCACGTACCCGCGGTCCTGGATCGTCTGCATGATCGACGCGTACGTGGAGGGCCGGCCGATGCCCAGCTCCTCCAGCGCCTTGACCAGCGACGCCTCCGTGTAGCGGGAGGGCGGCTGGGTGTGGTGGCCCTGCGCGGCCAGCTCGTCGGCGGTGAGCGGCTGGTCCTTGACCAGCGTGGGCAGCCGCCGCTCGGCGTCTTCGGCCTCGGCGTTCTCGTCGTCGCTGGACTCGACGTACGCGCGCAGGAAGCCCGGGTCGGTGATGGTCTTGCCGGTCGCGCCGAAGTCGGCCTCCTCCTGGGCGGAGGAGACGGCGCGGATGCGCACCGACACGCTGGAGCCGACCGCGTCGGTCATCTGCGAGGCGATGGTGCGCCGCCAGATCAGCTCGTAGAGCTTGAACTCCTCGGCGGACAGCTCCTTGGCCACCTCGCCCGGGGTACGGAAGTTGTCGCCGGCGGGGCGGATCGCCTCGTGCGCCTCCTGCGCGTTCTTCACCTTGCCGGTGTAGCGGCGCGGCTCCGGCGGCACGCTGCGCTCGCCGTACAGCTCGACGATCTGCCGGCGGGCGGCCGCGATGGCCGTCTCGGACAGGTTCACCGAGTCGGTACGCATGTAGGTGATGTAGCCGTTCTCGTACAGGCGCTGCGCGGTGCGCATCGTCTGCTGCGACGAGAAACGCAGCTTGCGGGCCGCCTCCTGCTGGAGCGTGGAGGTGATGAACGGCGCGTACGGGCGGCGGCGGTAGGGCTTCTCCTCGACCCGGGTGACTGTGAACGGCCGGTCGGCCAGGCGTGCGGCCAGCCCACGGGCACCGCCCTCGTCCAGGTGGACGACACCCGCACCGGCGCGAACGCGACCCGTGGTCGGCTCGAAGTCCTTGCCGGTGGCGATCCGGTCACCGTTGAGCGCGACGAGCGTGGCGTTGAACGTGCGCGGGCCCTCGCCCGGCTTCGCCACCGCGAGCGTGGCCAGGATGTCCCAGTATTCAGCGGTGCGGAACGCCATCCGCTGGCGCTCCCGCTCGACCACGATCCGCGTCGCCACCGACTGCACCCGGCCCGCCGACAGCTTCGGCATGACCTTCTTCCACAGCACCGGCGAGACCTCGTAGCCGTAGAGACGGTCGAGGATGCGCCGCGCCTCCTGGGCGTCGACCAGGTCGCGGTCGATCTCCCGGGGGTTCGCCACCGCGGCCTGGATGGCCGGCTTGGTGATCTCGTGGAAGACCATCCGCTTGACCGGCACCTTGGGCTTGAGCGTCTCCACCAGGTGCCAGGCGATGGCCTCGCCCTCGCGGTCCTCATCAGTGGCCAGGAAGATCTCGTCGACCTCCTTGGCCAGCTTCACCAGCTTGCTGATCTGCTGCTTCCGGTCCGGCGAGACCACGTAGAGCGCGTGGAAGCCGTTGTCGACATCGACGCCGAGGCGCGCCCACGGCTCACCCTTGTACTTCGCCGGCACGTCGGCGGCGTTGCGGGGCAGGTCCCGGACGTGGCCGAAGCTGGCCTCCACGACGTACCCCGGGCCGAGGTAGCCCGAGATCGTCTTGGCCTTCGCCGGTGACTCGACGATGACCAGACGGGTGGTTCCAGCGTTGCTCGGCACGTCTCTCCCCGACCTCACTCCTACGCCATGCCCGCTTCGGGCCGTGTTGCGCCACCCGGACCGCAGGCGGTCCGGATGTCCAACGTAACGCGCCGTCCGCGTTCCGGGTTTCGTGGGCGGCAAACGGGCCGCCCTCCCCGGCGACCGCCGGCCGCACCCTGCCGGACGGCGTCACGGTACACCGTGGGTAGGGCGGCAGGCGGGTCACTGTGACGATCGCGTACCCCCGGCGGAGCCCTCGCCGGGTGTCCGGCTTCGGACAGCGGCGGTCAGCTCCGAGGCCCCGGCCAGTCCGCCACCGGCGCCGTCGCCGGCCGCTCGCCCACCAGCTCCGCGAGCCGCGACATCCGCCGTCCGCCGATCCGGAACGCGGGCCCACCCTCGTCCGGCTCGACGAACGCGGCCGGCAGGCCCACCGCCGCCAGCGCCGCGCGGACCACCGGCCAGGACGGCTCGTCGGCCGGTCCGAGGCGCAGCCGGAACCCGGCCGGCTCGGCCGTGCCGGCGGCCGCCGCCCAGAGCCGCAGCCGCCGCCCGTCCAGGTGGAAGCGGGCCGGTGGCCGCTTCACCCCGCCCCGCAGCCAGGCCCGCGCGAGCGGCGCCAGCATGCTCGTGTACGCGGTGCGCACCCGGTGCCGCCCGTCCTCGGTCGGCTCCCAGCTCGCCGGCACGCCCCGGGCGCCCAGCTCGGCCACCAGCACGTGCACCCGCCAGGCGGCGTCGACCACCACGGAGACCCGGGCCGTGCCGCCCATCCGCCCCACCTCACCCGGCCCGGCGAGCAGGCCGGCGAGATCCGCCAGCGCGGGATCGGCCGCCTCGGTGGAGAACAGCGAGGGCTGGCGGGCCGGTTTCGGGGCAGGAGGGGTCAGCGACACTCCGGGACCTCGTCGAAGGCCTCTTTCAGCTCGGTCGAGTTGAGCTTGCTGGTGTCCAGCGCGCTCGCGTCGTACTCCTTGTTGAGCGTGTCCACGGCGGCGCGCACGCCGTCGTAGAACGGACCGGCCTGGGCGGTGTCGAGCCGGTCGACGGTGTCCCGGGCCCGGCCGTACGCGTCGCGCATCTTGCTCAGCGACCCCAGGAACCCGGCGGACACCTCTTCGCCGCGCTCGGCCTCGGGTACGCCCGCCTCCTCGACCTTGCGCCGGGCCGTCTCGCTGGCCTGCTCGGCGCCGGCGAAGAGCCGGACCAGGTTCTCCTTGGCCTGCGGTGGGGTCGTCTGCGCGGTCATCTGCTGCTGGGTGCTGCTGGTCAGCTTCGAGATCTCCGCGCGCCACGGGGTCAGCGCCTGGCACACCGACGCGGCCCAGACCCGGGGGCTGGGACCGCCGCCGCACCCGGTGACCACGAGGACCAGCGTGGCCAGGACCACCGTGAGCTTTCCGGCGGTTGCCGCCCGGCGCGTACGCATGCGAAGCAGCGTACGACCTCCGGGCCGAACCGCCACCGGTCAGGTTTGCCGGGCACGGGGATCCCGGCCGGCCGGGGCCGGCCGGGAACCGTCGCGTGCGATCAGGCGTTCACCGTCTCCGGACGCTGGTCCGGGGTGCCGGCACCGCTGTCCGAGTCGGTCATCGCCACACCCTTGCGCTTGCTGAACACCACGGCCCCCGCGATGATCAGCGCGGCCACCACGGCGATCGTGATGCGCAGCGCCGGGTTCTTGTCGTCGCCCACGCTCCAGGCCACCACGGCCGGGGCGATCAGCAGCGAGACCAGGTTCATCACCTTGATCAGCGGGTTGATCGCCGGGCCGGCGGTGTCCTTGAACGGGTCGCCGACTGTGTCACCGATGACTGTGGCGGCGTGCGCGTCGGAGCCCTTGCCGCCGTACGCGCCGTCCTCCACCAGCTTCTTGGCGTTGTCCCAGGCACCACCGGAGTTCGCCAGGAACACCGCCATCAGCGTGCCCGCGCCGATCGCGCCGGCCAGGTACGCGGCGAGCGCGCCCGGGCCGAGGCCGAAGCCCACAGCGATCGGGGCCAGGATGGCCAGCAGACCGGGCGTCATCAGCTCGCGCTGCGCGTCCCGGGTGCAGATGTCCACGACCTTGCCGTACTCGGGCCGCTGGGTGCGGTCCATGATGCCGGGCAGCTCGCGGAACTGGCGGCGTACCTCCATCACCACGGCGCCGGCCGAGCGGGAGACCGCGTTGATGGCCAGGCCGGAGAAGAGGAAGACCACAGCCGCGCCGATGATCAGGCCGACCAGGTTGCGGGGGTTGGACACGTTGAGCGAGTTGAGGATCTCGGTGCCGACGTCGCCCACGCCCGCGTCCTCGTACGCCGACCGCAGCGTGTCGGTGTACGAGCCGAACAGCGCGGTCGCGGCCAGCACCGCCGTGGCGATCGCGATGCCCTTGGTGATCGCCTTGGTGGTGTTGCCGACGGCGTCCAGCTCGGTGAGCGTCCGCGCGCCGTGCTCGTCGATGTCGCCGGACATCTCGGCCACGCCCTGGGCGTTGTCGGAGATCGGGCCGAACGTGTCCATCGCGACGATGACGCCGACGGTGGTCAGCAGGCCGGTGCCGGCCAGCGCGACGGCGAACAGCGACAGCGTGATCGAGCTGCCGCCGAGCAGGAACGCGCCGAAGACGCCGGCGCCGATCAGCAGCGCCGAGTAGACGGCCGACTCCAGGCCGACGCTGATGCCGGCGAGGATGACGGTGGCCGCGCCGGTCTGCGAGCTCTTGCCGATGTCCTGCACCGGGCGCCTGTTGGTCTCGGTGAAGTAGCCGGTCAGCGCCTGGATCGCGGCGGCCAGCACGATACCGATCACCACCGCGCCGATGGCCACCAGCCGCGGGTTGCGGTCGACGTCGGTCAGTCCGCCCTCCAGCTCGGCGAACGTGGCTGGCAGGTACGCGAACGCAGCGATCGCGACGAGCACGGCGGCGATCAGCGCGGACAGGTAGAAGGCCCGGTTGATCGCGGTCAGGCCGTTGCGGTCGCTGGCGCGCAGCCGGGTGATGAAGACGCCGACGATCGCGACCAGCACGCCGATGGTGGAGATGATCAGCGGGAAGACCAGGCCGGTCTCGCCGAACGCGGCCCGGCCGAGGATCAGCGCCGCGACCAGCGTGACCGCGTACGACTCGAACAGGTCGGCGGCCATGCCGGCGCAGTCGCCGACGTTGTCGCCCACGTTGTCGGCGATGGTGGCGGCGTTGCGCGGGTCGTCCTCCGGGATGCCCTGCTCGACCTTGCCGACCAGGTCGGCGCCGACGTCGGCGGCCTTGGTGAAGATGCCGCCGCCGACCCGCATGAACATGGCGAGCAGCGCGGCGCCGAAGCCGAAGCCCTCCAGCACTGTCGGGGCGTCGCCCCGGAAGATCAGCACGACCAGCGCCGCACCGAACAGGCCGAGGCCGACGGTGAGGAAGCCGACCACGCCGCCCGTACGGAAGGCGATCTTCATGGCGCCCTCGCGGCCGCCTTCTCGCTCCCGTGCGGCCGCCGCCACCCGCAGGTTGGCGCGGGTGGCCAGCCACATGCCGGCGCCGCCGATGAACGCGCTGAACAGCGCACCCACCACGAAGAACGCCGAGCGGCCGGCCTTCACGAGCGTTTCGTTGCCGTCGGTGTCGTGCACCGGCAGCAGGAAGAGCAGCACGACGGCGATCACCACGAAGATCGCCAGCGTGCGGAACTGTCGCAGCAGGTACGCCGACGCGCCCTCCTGCACCGCGCCGGAGATCTCCTGCATGTTGGTGGTTCCCTTACCGGCCGCCAGGACCGCCCTGGTGAGGGCGGCCGCGAAGACGAGCGCCACCAGCGCGATGACCGCGGCGATGACGACGTACGTCACGTTGGCTCCGGTAAGGGACAGTGCGCCGCCGTCGGCGGCCAAGGTCCCGGACATCTATGTCCTCCTGTACCGAACAACTCGCGCCGGCTCGTGGAGACGCACGGGCCGACGCCTGGATGCGGACTCGCAAGCGCGCGCCAACCCACCCCGGCGGACCAGCGATGAACTCCCGTTCCCGCTGGCTACGGGATGGGATCACTTGCTGACAACCCGGGTACTGTAGCCCTCCGGCGTGGCGAGGGTCACACCGAGGGGGCACCGTGTCTCGATGATCTTCGTAACTGTGTTATGCGAAGAAATCTGATATATGGCGCGGCCAATACGACGAGGCCGCGCTCCCCCTTCGGGGAACGCGGCCTGCGTGTGCGAATCGGGTCAGGCGCGGCCGGCCGGCCAGGACATCCGCACCTCGGTTCCGACGCCCTCGTCGACCGGGCGGACCTGGAGATCCTCCACGAAACCGGCGAGCAGCGCGAAGCCCACCCCGGTGGTGAGCGCGTCCTCGCTGAGCGACTCCTTGGCCAGCTCGTCCGGGCCGAGCGCGGCCAGGCCGAGGCCCGCCTCGATCGGGGCCCGGTCCACCACCCGGACCGTGTAGCCGCCGCCGTCGGACATCTCCACGTACACCGGGTCGGCCAGGCCGTACTGCCGGTGCAGCGCGACCGCCCGGGTGCACGCCTCACCGATGGCCAGGCGCACCTCGTCCAGCAGGTCCTCGCGTACGCCGGCCCGCCGGGCCACCGCGACACCGACCAGACGGGCGGTGCGCACGTGCACCGGGGCCGGCGAGAAGGACAGCTTGACGGTGGCCATCACGCGCCGGTGGAGTCGGCGGCGATGGCCGCGTCGACCGTCGGATGCAGCGGGAAGACCTGGTCCAGGGCGGTGATCCGGAAGATCTTGAGCAGCGGCTCCTTGTCGCAGACCAGCGCGAAGGAACCACCGGCCGAGCGCAGCCGCTTGAGCGCGCCGACCAGCACACCCAGACCGGTCGAGTCGAGGAAGTCCACCCGGCCGAGGTCGACAACCACGTGCCGGGCCCCGCCGTCGATCAGCTCCAGGAGCCGTTCCCGCAGGCGGGGGGCGGTGTAGACATCCACCTCACCGCCGACCTCGAGCACCGTGTGCTCCCCCACGGCGCGGGTCGCCAGCGACAGCTCCATCGGCCCCTCCTCGGTAAACTCTCCTGGGCATCTAACCATCTCCCCGTGCGGCCCCCTCGGTCACCGGCCACGCCCTCCCCATACCCCCACCCTGCGGTTCCCAATTCCGAACACCAGTGCGAGAGTGCAGGACGTGACCGACCACAGCCCCGGCCCGCGACGTGCTCCGGGCGAGCTGCTGCGCCGGCTGCAGCTGCGTCACGCCACCGACCCGGTCACCCACGTCGAACGCGTCCCGGCCCGCGCCGGCGAGCCGGTCGGGTGGCCCGGCTGGGCGCCGGAGGAACTGCGGGCGGCGTTCGCGCGACGCGGCGTCGTCGCCCCGTGGCGGCACCAGGCCGAGGCCGCCGAGCTGGCGTACGCGGGCCGGCACGTGGTGGTCGCCACCGGCACGGCGTCCGGCAAGTCCCTGGCGTACCAGCTTCCCGCGCTGAGCACGCTGCTCGCCGACCCGCGCGCCACCGTGCTCTACCTGGCGCCGACCAAGGCGCTCGCCGCCGACCAGCTCCGCGCCGTCGCCGGTCTCGAACTCGACGGGGTACGCCCCGCCACCTACGACGGAGACACACCGCGCGCCGAGCGGGAGTGGATCCGCCGGCACTCCCGGTTCGTGCTGACCAACCCGGACATGCTGCACCACGGCATCCTGCCCGGGCACGCCCACTGGTCCGGGTTCCTGCGCCGGCTCGCGTACGTGGTGGTCGACGAGTGCCACACCTACCGGGGCGTCTTCGGCTCACACGTCGCGCACGTGCTGCGGCGGTTGCGGCGGCAGTGCGCGCGCTTCGGGCGTACCCCCGTCTTTCTACTGGCGTCCGCCACCTCGGGTGACCCGGCGACGGCGGCCGGGCGGCTCACCGGCCTGCCCGTCACGGCCGTCACCGAGGACACCTCGCCGCGCGGCGGGGTGACGTTCGCACTCTGGGAGCCGCCGCTGCTGCCCTCCACCGACTCGTCCGTCGACGCCGATCTCGTCCAGGTCCGGCGCTCCGCGCTGCGGGAGACCGCCGACCTGCTCGCCGACAGCGTCGTCGAGGGGGTACGCACGCTAGCGTTCGTGCGGTCCCGCCGGGGCGCCGAGGTGGTGGCGGCGAACGCCCGCCGGGCACTGGACGAGGCGGTGCCCGGGCTGGGCGACCGGGTGGCCGCCTACCGGGCCGGCTACCTGCGCGAGGAACGCCGCGAGCTGGAACGGGCGCTGCTGCACGGCGACCTGCTCGGCCTCGCCTCCACCAACGCGCTCGAACTCGGCGTCGACCTGGTCGGGCTGGACGCGGTGCTGATCTGCGGCTGGCCCGGCACCCGCGCGTCGCTGTGGCAGCAGGCCGGGCGGGCCGGGCGCTCCGGCGACGAGGCGCTCGCCGTGCTGGTGGCCCGGGACGACCCGCTCGACACCTACCTGGTGCACCACCCGGAGGCGCTGTTCGGGCGGCCGGTCGAGGCGACGGTGCTCGACCCGGCCAACCCGTACGTGCTCGCGCCGCAGCTCGCCTGCGCCGCCCACGAGTCCCCGCTCACCCCGGCCGACCTGGACCTGTTCGGGGAGGGCGCGAAGGAGGCGGTGGACTCGCTGGTCGAGGCGGGGGCGCTGCGGCAGCGGCCCACCGGCTGGTACTGGCGGCACCGGGAACGCCCCGAGGTCGACCTGCGCGGCGAGGGCGGCGCACCGGTGTGCGTGGTGGAGGAGTCCACCGGCCGGCTGCTCGGCACCGTCGACGGCGGGTCGGCGCACTTCCTGCTGCACACCGGCGCGGTCTACCTGCACCAGGGCGTCTCGTACGTGGTCGACTCGCTCGACCTGGCCGACGGGTGCGCGCTCGTGCACGCCGAGGAGCCGGACTGGTCCACCCACGCCCGCGACGTCACCTCGCTGTCGGTGGTGTCGGTCCGCTCGTACGTGGACGCCGGACCGGTCGGGTTGTTCCTCGGCGAGGTGGACGTGACCAGCCAGGTGGTGTCGTACCAGCGGCGGCGCATCGCCACCGGTGAGGTCATCGACACCCGTCCGCTGAACCTACCGGCGCGGGAACTGCGCACCGTCGCGGTGTGGTTCACGCTCTCCCCCGAGTCGCTGACCGCCGCCGGTGTCGAGGCGGCGGACGTACCGGGCGCGCTGCACGCCGCCGAGCACGCCGCCATCGGCCTGCTGCCGCTGATGGCGACCTGCGACAGGTGGGACATCGGCGGGCTGTCCACCGCGCTGCACCCGGACACCGAGGCGCCCACCGTCTTCGTCTACGACGGCCACCCCGGCGGCGCGGGTTTCGCCGAGCGGGCGTACGGCACCGCCGCCGCGTGGCTGCGCGCCACCCGGGACGCGATCGCCGAGTGCGGGTGCGAGACCGGGTGCCCGTCCTGCGTCCAGTCCCCGAAGTGCGGCAACGGCAACAACCCGCTGGCCAAGGCGGAGGCGGTGAAGGTCCTCGACGTGGTGCTGACCAACCTCGCCACGGCCGGGTACGCGGGCGGAGTCCCGTCCCCGGACGCCGGCCAGGAACCCGAGGCGGGGCGGGGTGGGGCGCTGCCCCGGCAGGGCGACCGGGTGGCCCGCCCGGCCCCGGCCGCGGGTGGTTCCTGACCTTTCCGGTGCCAGGGGTGTCTGGTTGGTGGGACGGGTGCATGAGCGTGGGGTGGTCGGGGCATTGATGTATGGGAGCGCTTCCATGCATCATTTCCGGTAGCGCAGAGGTGACCCGAGACCCGTCCCGCCGGAGGTGCCGCCGTGGCCGACACGATCGCCGAGACCGTCGAGCTGCTCTACACCATCGACCAGGAAAACCTCACCCCCGACCAGCAGATAGCGCTGGGCACCGCAATGGCCACGCTTGCCCAGGCGGAACGGCTCGAACAGATCAACGAACGTCTGCGCGGCATCCATCAGGTGCTGAACAGCTGGGCGATGAAGGCCACGGTCGACGGCGGCCGCTGACCGTGCTGACCTTGCGCCTCGCCCGGTGTGCCGGCGTAGCGGCGTCCGGGTGCGAGCGGGCGAGCGGTGGTCGGCCTGCTGTGCAAGACTCCGGCGACCCCTCGAAGGAGATCAGATGTCGCCCGACAACCTGCAGGCCCAGCACCGGTTCATCATCCGTCAGCGGATCCGGATGATGGTCAACCAGTACGAGGTGCACTCGGTGGCGCCCGACGGCTCCGAAGGTGGGCTGCTCGCGTTCGCGCAGCAGAAGCGGCTCGCCTTCAAGGAGCAGGTGACCATCTACACCGACGACTCCAAGCAGTACCCCCTCCTCGGCTTCAAGGCCCGCCAGCGGCTCGACCTCGGCGCCACCTATGACGTGACCGATCACGCGGGCAACCCCATCGGGCTGTTCCGCAAGGACTTCGCCCAGTCGCTGCTGCGCTCGACCTGGCACGTCGAGCAGCCCGGTCTGCCGCCCGCCACCGGGCAGGAGCGCAGCCTGCCGGTCGCGCTGCTGCGCCGGTTCGTCGACTCGCTCTCCTGGCTGCCGTACCACTTCGACTTCATGGCCGGCGGCCAGCCGGTGTTCTCGGTCGACCGGAAGTGGGGCCTGCGGGACCGGTACTCGGTGGAGATCCATCACCCGCAGATCGACCGTCGGCTGGTGATCGCCATGGCGGTCGGACTGGACGCTCTCCAGTCCCGCTGACCCTGCTCGTCGGCTCGCAATGCTGAGCCGGGCTCCGGCCTCGTCCTGACTAGGTCCCTGCTCCCGGTCCCGGCTCGGCTTCGGGTTCCGGCCCGGCTTCCGATCTCGGCCCGCTTCCGGTCTCGGCCCGGCTTCCGCCCGTCAGGACCGGGCCGGGCCGGCCCGGGACGTCGCGGCGGCGTCCCGGGTCAGGCCCGGCAGCGGTGCGACACGTACCCGCGCCGTGACGATCAGGTCCAGTCCGTCGACCCGGCACCCGGTCATCCGGCCGCCGTTGGCGGAGACCAGGTCGGCGGCGCGAGCGCAGGCGGCGTCGGCTCCGTCGAGCACCTGTCCGGCACCGGCAAGCGCCCCGAAGTCCGCCGCGTTTCGGGCCTGATGCCGCGCGCACCGGGCGGCCCCGAGCGCGGCGCCGAACACTCCGACCAGCACGAATACCAGCCCGATCGCGAGCAGGCACACGGTCGCGCCGCCCCGGTCGGCCTGAGGCGTACCGCCGGCTGACGTCCTGCGCTCCCGGCTCTCCACGAGCACGCCGGCTCTCACGGCACCGGGCCGGGCGCGCCCGGCTCCACTGCGGCCACCGCCTCCCCCGACACGACCAGGCGAGGCAGCCGCGTGCCGAACGTCCGTACCGGCGCCCGCACCGTCGCCGTCACCCGATCGCCTGTCACCGTCACAGCCACCTCGGCGCCGTCCGGGGCGTACCGGGTTCCGGCGACGGTGCCGGGCTCGCCCCGGGCCGCGGCGAGAGCCGCCTCCCGGGCCGCGTCGACACACGCGACCCGGGTACCCACCGCGTTCACCGCGGTCAGACCGGCGACGAGGAGCAGCATGAGCGCCGGCAGGCCGGCCGCCAACTCGGCGGTGAAGGAGCCCCGCTCGCACGCGACGCGCGAACGCCACCGGCGCCACACCGAGCCGGCCCGGAGGCCGGCCGCACCCAGGATCAGACCGGGCTCGGTCGACGCGCCGAGCGGGACCGCTGGTGCGTGGAGCCACCGACCGCGACGGCCGGCCCGCCGGCGCGCGATCACTTCAGGGCCCGGTCGATGACGGCGGTCAGCGCGGACTGCACGTTGCCGGAGGTGAGCACCTTCAGCAGGATCCCGGCGAAGGCGACAGCGGCGAGGGTGCCAACGGCGTACTCGGCGGTGTTCATGCCGGCGTCACCCCGCAGGCGGGTGAGGAGCTTGCGCATTCGTACGTCCCTTCTCGATTGTTCACAGCACGTCGCCGAGGACGGCGACGATCACCGGCACCAGACCGGCGAGAATGAAGGCGGGCAGGAAGCACAGCCCGAGCGGCAGCACGATGAGCACGCCCGCGCGGCGGGCCGCCGCCTCGGCAGCGGTCGACCGTTCGGCACGCAGATCGTCGGCGAGCCGGGTCAGCGCGCGAGCCAGTGCGGCGCCGCTGTTCGACGAGCGGACCGCCGCCGCGACCACGGGTTCGGCCCCGGTGACGCCGTCCAGGTGCGCCCACGCCTCGCCGGGGCCGCCGCCGAGCCGTAGCGTCCGGCCGACCCGACCGAGCCGGTCCGCGAGTGGCCCGCCGAGCGCCTCGGCGACGGCGAGCACCGAGCGGTCGACCGGCGCGCCCGCCCGCAGCGCGGCGGCCAGCAGATCTGCGGCCAGCGGCAGGTCGGCGGTCTCCCGCAGCCGCCGTTCCCGGGCTGCGCGCGGCTCGATCCGGCGCAGCAGACGGTCGGCCGCGACACCGCACAGCAGCCCGAGGAACACGCCCGTCACACCGCTGACGATCACCGCCACCGCGATCCCGGCCAGCGCCGCGCAGAGGCGTACCCGATCCGGCCACCACGCCGGGCGGTCCGGCCGCGGCGCCGGGGCGAGCCGCCGCAGCCGCCGGGCCGGGCGGACGACCGGACCGGCGACGACCAGGAGGGACGCGGCGCCGCCGAGGCAGACGGCGGCCAGCACCTGCCGTGACATCAGGCGGCCCGCCCCGGCGTGGCACCGAGCCGCTCGGCCCACAGCAACCCGCCGACCTGCAACACGACTGCCGCCACCGCGCTGCCGGCACCCACCGGCGTGTGCAGGAGCACCGCCACCGGGTCCACCCCGATGCTGTAGCCGAGTCCGATCCCGCCGAGCGGCAGCGCGGCGAGCAGCCAGGCGGTCGCCCGCGCCCCGGCGGCCTGGGCGGCGGCAGCGGCGAGTCCCCGGTCGGCGGCGCGGGCGTCGGCTTCGATCCGTTCCAGCAGATCGGCCAGCGGCGCACCCGTCCGGTCGGCCAGCCTTCCGGCAGCCCGGGCCAGCCGCGCGACGCGTCCCGGGCCGTCGTCGGCACCGTTGCCGGCGGGCAGCCCGGCCCGCAGGTCGGCGGCGACGGCGGCGAGGCGGTCGAGATCGCCGCGGTGCGCCAGGGTGGCCACCCGGTGGGTACGCCGGCGCAGCACCGCCCGGGCCGCGAGCACGGCGTAGATGGCAAGCACCAAGGCGGCCACCGGGCCACCGAGCAGCGCCCCCGTCACGGCGCCACCCAGTGCCGCCACCGGCAGCGCGCGCCCCGCGGAGAGCGCCGGCGCAGGAGCCGACGCCGGAGACGGTGTCACCGGCACGAGGTGTCTCCATCGTCGTGTCGGATGCCCGGCACCCGGTCGGCTCCCTTCCCGGCCGCGGCCGGGCGGCCTGGCGGACGCCCTTGGCCCGGAGTCGAGCGGACGTCGTGGCGGTTCCGGGGAACCGGCACCCTTCGCCGGCTCGGTCGAGGTCCCCGCAGTGCCCAGGACCGCCAGCCGCCGGGCACGACCGGCCCGGACCGGCCAGGCGACGGCGACCGCCGCGGCGGCCAGGAGCAGCACCGCCGGCCAGAGGTGGCCGGTCACGACGGCTCCGCCGGGCTGGGCCAGGTCGCCCGGAGGATCGGCGGCACCGGCGTTCCCCGCTCCCGCAGCAGGCCGGCGAGCAGCTGGGCCGCCGGGGCAAGCCCTCGGCCGCGCGTCCAGGCCGGAACCACTGTGACCACCCGGTCGGGTCCGTCGGGCAGCAGCAGCCCGATGGAGTCCAGTACGCGCCCCTCGCCGGTGCGGCGGAGTTGGAGGACGACCTGCAACGCGGCGGCGACCTGAGCGTGCAGCGCGAGCCGGGGCAGGCCGCCGAGCATGCCGAGCGCCTCCAGCCGGGCCGGAACGTCGGCCGGGGCGTTCGCGTGCAGCGTTCCCGCCCCACCGTCGTGACCGGTGTTCAAGGCGGCGAGCAGGTCGACCACCTCGGCGCCCCGGCACTCGCCCACGACCAGGCGGTCCGGCCGCATCCGCAGCGCCTGCCGGACCAGGTCGCCGAGCCCGACCGCACCGGCGCCCTCGACGTTCGCCGTCCGCGCCTGCAAGCCGATCACGTGCGGGTGCACCGGGCGCAGCTCGGCGGCGTCCTCCACCAGCACGATCCGCTCGGTGCCCGGCACCAGCCCGAGCAGCGTGTTGAGCAGCGTCGTCTTGCCGGAGCCGGTGCCGCCGCTGACCAGATACGCGAGGCGGGCTGTCACGAAAGCGGCGAGCAGCGGGGCGATCGGCCGGGGAACTGTGCCCCGGTCGACGAGTTCGTCGAGGGTGAAGGGCCGCTGCCGGAAGGTACGCAGCGACAGGTAGGGCCCGTCGGTAGCCACCGGAGGCAGCACCGCGTGCAGCCGGGTGCCGTCGGGCAACCGCGCGTCGGCGTACGGGGAGGCGTCGTCGAGCCGGCGACCGGCGGCCGCGGTGAGGCGTTGCGCCAACCGGCGTACGTCGTCGAGCGTGCCCAGCGGCACGGCGACCTGACGCAGTCCCCGTCCCCTGTCGACCCAGACCCGCACCCCGTTCACCAGTACGTCGGTGACCTGCGGGTCGGCGAGCAGCGGAGCCAGAGGACCCGCGCCGACCAGGTCGTCGTGGACCCGGTCGGCGATCCGCAGCAGCGTGGTGTCACCGAGCACCGCGGTCGCCGGTTCGGCGCGTACCGCGGAGACGATCGCCGCGGGCGTGACCGGGGTGGCCTCGGCGGCGAACCGGTGCCGGACCCGGGCGGCCAGCTCTGCCGGGTCGGCCGACGCGGTCACGCCGCACCCGCTGCGGACGACCCGACCAGCTCGTCCACGATCCGCTGGCACAGCGCGGCGAGCGGCCCCTTCCCGCTCGCGCCCGGCGCCTCGCCCCGCTCCAGCCCACGGCACAGTCCCGGCTCGGGTCGCAGCGTGCCGGCGAGCGGAAGCCCCAGTGCCCGGGACACCTCGGCCGCACGCAGCCGACCGGGTGCCGGGCCGCGCACGACGACCGACAGGTCGACGCAGTGCGGCGCGGCCACGGCGGCGACCCGGGCCGCCGCGGCTGCCGCCCTCAGCTCGGCCGGTACGACGAGCAGCGCGCGGTCGGCGGCCTGGAGTGCGACCACCGCGGCGTCGTCGAGGTGCCGGGGCAGATCGAGCACGACCAGGTCCCGCCCTCGCCGCCCCGCGTCCACCGTGGCGGCCATCGCCTCGGCCGGCAGGTGCCGCAGGTCGCCCCGGTCCCAGGAGAGCACCACCAGGTCGCCTCGGCTGGGCAGCGCACGGATCAGCGACGGCGGGTCGACGCGCCCGTCCGTGCCGGCCAGTTCCGGCCAGCGCAACCCGTCGAGCTGCTCCCACCCGAGCACCAGGTCGAGACCGCCACCGAGCGGGTCCGCGTCGACCAGCAGCGTCCGCAGCCGGGACCGGGCCGCGCTGACGGCGAGCCCACCGGCCAGCACACTGGCTCCGGCACCGCCCCGGCCGCCGAGCACCGCCACCACCCGGCCCTGACCCGGGCCGGCCGGACCGGCCACGCACTCGGCGAAGCGGTCGACCAGCCAGGGCTCGGCCGCCGGCAACGTCGCGACGTGCTCCGCGCCGATGAGTTCGGCCAACTCCGTACCCGGGTCGAGCTCTCCGGAGCGAGCGACCAGGACCGCGCGGGCGCGGCGGGGAAGGCGTGCCCGCAGGCAGGCCGCCGCCTGGTCGGCGCCGATGAGGACCAGCGGCGCCGGCGCCCAGCGGGCCCGGGCGGCGGCCGGATCGGCCGCCAGCTCGACCTCGGTGCCGCCGGCCGCCGCGAGTCGCAACAGCTCGTCGAGGAGGTCGCCGTCGGAGGTGACGAGCAGGGGCAGGCGACGGTACGGCGGGAGCGGGGTACGGGGCGGCATGGCGGCCTCCATCGGTCGGACTCGGACGTGCCGGGGGTGAGCCTGCCCGGCCGAGGGATGCGAGACCGGTGCCCTGTGGACAACCGAGGGCCTTGTGGACAGACCTCGGTGACCCGGTTGATCTGCTATGTGCCGGAGGGCCGGCGACAGCAGTACGCGGTGCTCCGGCCCGGGCAGTCCTACCGGCAGCAGACGTACGTCGGTCATCCGTGGGTCGTGACCGACGAACGGGGGTCGAGGGCTGGTGTGCTTCGAGCCGGCCCGGCAGACGCTGCGCACGGTCATCCGGTAACTCCCTTGCCGCGCCCGACCGGCGGCTGCGACGCTCCGTCCGGTGATCGACAAGCCGGACATCGACGAGCGGGTGCTGGCAGCCGAGGTCGCCGACGCATGGTCGGTGGACGTCACCGAGCTGGCGTTCATGCCGGTCGGTCTCGACGGGCACGCATGGGCGTACCGGGTGGAGACGTCCGACGGCAGGCGCTACTTCCTCAAGGTGCGTCGCGGCGAGTTCACCCCGGCCGCCGTCCTGTTGCCCTCTCTTCTGCGCGCGCAGGGTCTTCGGCAGGTGGTCGCGCCGCTGGACCTCCCCGAGGGCGGGACCGGGCGCGGATTCCGGGACTATCGACTACTGCTCTACCCGTTCCACGACGGCGGCAGCCTGTGGGGCCGCGGCCTCACCGACCGCCAGTGGATCGAGTACGGCGAGTTCCTGGGCCGGCTGCACCGGCTCACGCCGAGCGCGGAGGTCGCCGCCGCCCTGCCGGCTGAGACGTACCGGTCGAGCGCGGGCGAGCGGCTGCGGGCCCTCGGCTCGCAGGCCGCGACGAGCGAGGTTCTGGGCACCTTCTGGGACCGGTACGGCGCCGCGCTGAATCGATTGGCGGAGACTGTCGACGAGCTGGCGTCGCGCGTGACGCGAGGGCGGCACGTCATCTGCCACGCCGACATCCATCCGGGCAATCTGATCGCCGACGGCGACGGTCCGCTGCACGTCGTGGACTGGGACGCGCCGATCCTCGCGCCGCGCGAGCGGGACCTGATGTTCGTCTACAGCGCCGACTTCGGCGACCACCCGATCAACCCGCACCGGGCCGAACTCTTCCGGGAAGGTTATGGGGCGCTGGAGCCGGATCCGGTCCTGCTGAGTTACTACCGCGGCGAGCGGCACCTCGACGACGTGGCCGTGTTTCTGGGCGGCATCCTCAGTCCCGGGGTCAGTGCGGAGTCCCGGGCCAATGATCTGCACTGGCTCACCCGGATCGCCAAGGCGGTCGCCGACCCCGGATACGCGCCCTGAGCTGGACGCGGAACGCTCACCGCGCAAAGGGACGACCCCCGTCGGGGGGATGCGGTCTCAAGCTGTCGGCCGGTGCCAGATGGTGGCAGCCCGCGTCGGCGAGCAGGTGCAAGACGCCGGTGGTTCGCGTTCAGGGTCGACCCCTGCCGACGCTCGTGCTGCCTTCTCGCTGCCTCGCTGCCTGACGCCTCGCTTACAAGCTCTGTGCATCGCGTCCGTACACGTCCGGCAACGGCTGTTCTCTCGGATTTCTGTCCGTGCCAGTGCTCGTCAGTCTGGTGGCGTTGCTGCCAGCAGCCGTTCCGTCAGCGCCCCAGGCCGGTTCAGGGTGCGGACGTGAACTATCGGTCGCTGCCATCTGGTGGGGGCGCTCGCGGTCAGCACCGCTGGGGGAATCAGCCGCGATTACCCTGTAGCCCAGCGGCTGCGTGGGTCGAACCATCCAAGGTCGGGGAACCACGCGATGCATCGCCCGAGCGGGTAGGCCCACACCCAAAGGTGGGTGATCTCTGTCGGTAGGTGCGGAGGCTCCGTCGGCAGCTCGCTGTAGTCCTTGTCCAGTGCATGCCAGGCGAGCCATGGCGTGCTGAACGAGAAGCCTATGAAGGCGTGCCGCTCATCGGATCCCGTAGTCGCCAGCTTGCGCCGGACATCGAGCCGTCGCTCATCGCGGACGAACGAGGCAAGGTAGTCGCCAAAAAGGGCCCAGTCCAACTCCGCCGGACCACCGATCCCCTCGGCGGCAATGTGGATCACCGGCGTCTCCGCTGCCCTAATCGTCCTCGACGCCAGCCGTACCACCCCCGCCGCGGCGAGCAGGCGAACATCGGCGCTGTGGTGTTGTTCGAGGCGTTGGTCGAACACGGCGATCTCGAACGTGTCGCCGCTTGCATCGAGCTTTTCGAGGATCAGCGGTAATGATCGCTCCAACCTGCCGACTCGCGCCGTTGCTGCCAGAGTGACCCACCAGACCCTTCCCAGAGTTGGGGCGGCCATCTGGAACTGGCGCTTGAGCACTTCGCTGCCGAGAGCGGCGTAGGCCTCGTCTAGGTCCTGAGTGATCTCAACGTACGCGGTCCGACCGTCCAGGTACTCGATCCGGAGATCCGGCATACCGTCGGCGCTGCCGTCATCTTGAAGCACCACGTACTCACCCGTGAGCCGGGCTACCACTCGGGCGGCGGCGCCCTCGAAGTCGCCTTCATAGCTCGACCAGTCTCGGAGGCGCTTCCGCTCAGAGCGAAGGTCGGCGGCGTATCCAGGGGTGAACTGGCGCACAGACGCACCTTACTTCGAGGACTTTGAAGGGTGGGCTGCCGCTACGCGGAGCTCGCGGCGTGCAACCGCCGACCTGCGCATCACGATCCCCGAGTGCTGGTCCACAGCGTGCTCCTCGCGGCCAGCGTGGTGTCCCCGTCCGTGATCGTTCGCGAATGCTCTCCGGCTTGGCTGCTCTCGCGTCACGCCCTACTCCACACCCTCCGGGAGCTTGCCGAATTTCGCCAATAGCGCCCGGGCGCTCTTGTCCGCCTGCGACTCCGGCTTGAGGTTGGTGTGGATGCCAGCCTTGGGCAAGTCGGGGTCGTTGGACGTGAGGTGAACGCGCTTTGTGCCTAGGTCGTACCAGACCCGGACCGTGAGTTCCACGTATCGGCCGTTCTCGGATGCCTTCGCCATGATCGTTTTCCCATCGTACGGTGAGGGTTGTAAGAGGCTAGGGGCTAGAGCTTCACTGCCGGCGAAGCCGCGGGGGCATTGCGCCGAGCGGACAGCTTGGAGCCCAGCTATGGATTGCCGGCGAGGCGATTGCTGGCCGCCTTGGTGGGCCGGGTCAGAGGGCCGGTCGGCCCGTCGGAGCTCTGATGGTGTCGGTCTTGCTCTGCTAGGGCTGCACAACGACCACGCTGTTGGTCACTTAGCGGATCGGAAGATCAGCTTCCCCGATCGTTTGCGCGGAAAGCCGTGAGACGGGTTAGTGGGAGTACTTTCGCCGGTGGCCGTTGACGCTTGCCTCAGCGCCCTTGTACCAGCAGCCGGCCTTAGGGCAAGACACCCACTTGTTACGGCTCACGGCCTCGTGGATGACTGACCGCCCGGGGCTATAGCCATGCTTGTGTAGGAGTTGGGCCACCTGGCCGCCATATTCGGCAGCCACAAGGGCCGCTTCGGCAATCTTGTCGTGACCCTGCGCGAAGAACGAGCCGATCCCTGTCTCGTTGCCGCATCCACACCAGCACGTGCCCGTTGGGATCAGTCGGGGGAGATCGAGGTTCGTCATGTAGCCAAGGTAGTCCTTCTAGGAGTCATGTCAAGGGTCTCCTCCAAGAGAGGCGTCCAAGGAAACTGGCTGCTCGCCTCGATCTTGCTTGAGGTTGACACTTCACGACGGCCCAGCGAAGGTTAAGCCGATGAACGTTGGGCGCTCGTCGTTGGCCGAGCGGGCCCGGGTCTACGCCGCCCTTGGCGAGCCAGCCCGCCTGGCCATGGCTGACGCGCTCGCCTTGGGCGACGCTTCGGTGGGGGAGATCGCCAGCGCCCTCGACATGCCGGCAAATTTGGCCGCCTACCACCTCAAGGTTCTCGTTGATGCTGGCCTCGTGTCGAAGAGCCGCTCCGAGGGCAGCCCTCGCCGCACCTACCTCCGGCTCCGTCCGGAAGCCCTTGCCACCCTCGCCGCCCCGCGCCTCGTCGAGGTCGGTCGGGTGGTATTCATCTGCACCTACAACTCCGCCCGCTCACAGCTGGCCGCTGCGCTGTGGAAGCGCCGCACCAACGGCGCCGTCGCGTCGGCTGGCACGAGGCCGGCGGCCCGGGTCCACCCCCGCGCGATGGCGGTGGCTCACCGCTACCACCTGGACCTTGACCCGACCGGTACAGCCGGCGTCGCCGACGTTGTCCGCGCTGATGATCTTGTCGTTGCTGTGTGCGATAGCGCCCATGAGGAACTGACCGGACCAATGCCCGCACGACTGCACTGGTCTGTCCCGGACCCGGTCCGTGTGGACACCGACGAAGCGTTCGAAGCCGCCTACGTCGAACTTGCCGACCGGGTCGAACGGCTCGCCTCCGCCATCATCCCTGGAGGCTCCGCTGACTGGAGGTCGCTGTCTCGTCGCTGCCCCAGACTGGACAGGTAAGCCAGCCCAGAATCCGTCGCTCCGCGTCAACCGGCTGCTAGCGATTGCCGTGCAGGTCGCCCAGCCTGCACGAGCAACAGAGTCCCAAAACCGGGAACGATGTCTGCCCTTGGAGGTACCCTCGCCCTATGCGACGGACCTTTCTCCTCATACTCGGAGATCGTGATGCCATCGCTTGGGTTCTACGAGAGCAGAGAATGGCCTTCCCCCCAACCCCCAGGAAGGAAGTTGCCGCCCTGGCCCCGGGAGATGGGCTCTATATCTACTCGACTCGCACAGCTTGGGGTAACCCAGCTCGTGATCGTGGGCGGATCATCGGGCATGCCATAGTTAAGAGTCGGGTTCTCCCGCTGGATGTGCCCTTAAACTTCGGCAGCCAAATCTTCCCAAGCGGCTGCGCTCTCGAGATCTCGGGAGTCGTTCCATTTCCGGGTGGCGTCGAGCTAGCACCTCTGGCTCATCAAATGAAAGCCTTCCCTAAACCAGATGCCTGGAACCTTTACCTCCGGCGGCCACTGCTGACGTTGCCGACACCCGACACCCTGCTCCTTGACCAGAAGCTGGCCCCCCTCTTGAAGTCGCCAGCCGAGTCTCTCTCGACTTACCCTCGACTCCTCACTGCTGCAGGCGACGGCGATCTAGGGCCTGCATCGAAGTCGGTTACAGCCTAGTTCCGGTCAGTCCATTTCGGACGCTCTGGCGTCCTTCGCTTGATCGAGCCAGCAGCAGGAGCGCGTGCATGGATCGAGACTTTCGAGTGCTGCTGCTGCCTACCATCGCGCACCTCCTCGGGCCCTGTACTCAGCCAGTGGTAGGCGTAGCGCCTCACCGCGTCGACATGCTGTGATTAGCCCGGCACGCCGGCAGGCAAAGTGAGGTGCCCGCAGTACCTCTAGTTACGCTCTGCCTCGAACCCGCCGGAAGGAACGACGTGACAAGCACCCCACAGTCTGCATCAGCCCCGCTGCTCGGCGTAGCCGGGCACTGGGGCTCCACCGAGATCGAAGTCGCCCGCCGATTCGACGACCTCCACCAGCTCCTGTACATGCGCGGTGGAGTGCGTCCAACCAACGCAGCTGTGGAGGAAGTTGCCAAGCTCATCTTCCTACGCCTGTGGGGTCTGAAAAGCCCGAACTCTTACGTAGGCGCTTCCGTCAGCGCGGCAGATCTGTTTACAAATCCAGACCAGCGTGATGATCTCGTTGGACTCTTCAAGCAGGCATTTACAACCGCCCTTAGTTCGACGGATTTGGTTGCGGCCAGCCCAAGCGGCCGCCTGGAACCGATCTGGCCCCTTGATGAGCCGTTCCGTCTTCAGGATCCGGCTGCACTCGCGGCCGCGGTGAACTTGATTGACGAAATCGTTACTACGGGAACACCTTCGGTCTCCGATCCACTAGGCACAGCGTTTGACGCTCTATTGAGCGGCAAATACGATCACAGCGGCGGGCTTGGAACCTACTTGACTCCAAGTAGTGTCGCTCGCCTGATGGCGGAAGTAGCAATCGAACTTCTAGATGTCACAGAAGCCGAGAAACAAGCTCCGGGATTTGGTGACCCGTATTGCGGTACTGGCCGGTTCCTCGTGGCAGCGATTGAAGCACTACGGGATTCTGACCGTTCCGTTGCCAAGTCGCTCCTCTCGGCGGGCGCCTTCGGTGCCGATCAGTCTCCGTCTGCCGTAGCCAAGGCCCGTATCAACATGTTGCTGTACGGCGACAACCGGCCGCTGGTTTGGACGGTAAAGGATTCAGTGACCGACAGCGACCTCGCCGCTCTTCATGGCCAAATCCCACTCATTCTGACGAACCCCCCGTTCGGTGAGGGCAAGTACGACGATCCGATCGGCATTGCGGCGACAGGTGCTGCGATTCCAAAACTCGCAGGAAAGGCGCGCATTGATCCGGCGATGGCCGGACTTGTAAAGTCCATCCGACTGCTTCAGCCTGGCGGTGTAGTTGGGATTGTTCTCCCAGACGGACTAACGGAGTCGCGTGCATTCGAGGACCTGCTCGCCAACGATTTCGGTGACCTGGGCGGCAAGATCGCGATAGCTGCAAACGTGAGCCTACCTACCGCCACCTTCTCTCTTAGTGGCACCGTAGCGAAGACGAGTGCCATCTTCCTCAGGCGAGAGTCTCGTCCTAGCAGGGTTGCGATTGCTCGGGCGGATCACGTGGGTTACATCCGTCAAGCGGGTAAGGCTGCTGCGGATCCGGAGGGCAACGACCTCCCCACGATTTCGAAGCTCATCCGCGAAGGATTCTCCAAGACGGACGCTGAAACTCTGGTTGTTATGAGAGAGCAGCCCTTGGTTGCGCTTGCCGAGGCTGACGCGATCCAATCATACGATCCATCGCGGTTGGACCCGGTTGCGATGGATGCTCGCCGGTCTCTTTTGCAGCAGGGCGGCGTCGAGATGAGAGCCTTCCTGGCCGCCAAACGGGTCAGGCGCGGCAAGGCAAAGGAGACGAACGAAGTGTTCGTATCCGTGTTGCATGTCGACGACCTCGGAAACATCGCCTGGCACGAGGCGAACACCCACCGGCCGACAACGCCCGGCTTTGTGGCTACTGGCGGCGACCTTATCGTTTCCCTTCTTAATCCATCGAAGCTGCGCGCGGGCGTTATCCCTCCCGACGTCGGCGAGGTTCAGGTCTCGGCAGAGTTCGGCATCTTCCGCGCCTCATGCAATCCCTATGCCGCACTTGGGCTGCTTTACAGCGAGCGTGTCAAGAATCAGCTGAAGCCGTTGGGGCGTGGTACGTCAAGCTCACGTCGACGGATCGATGCTGAGGACGTACTGTCCCTGATCGTGCCAAACCTTCAAGAGGACGACCTGTTAAAGCTGGGACGCCGAGTGGAGGCCGCTATCGAGATGGTCGCCACGGGTCGGCAGACGCTCTACGGAGAATTTTCGAGTATATAGAAGCCTTTCTTAAGCCTCCGCCTCCTCCCGGGAGACTTCTTCCAGAATAGATTCTTCCTTCTCGTCGAAGACGCCCGGGAAGAGGTTGGGGATTACTGCGATATCGGCGACCAGATCAGCAGCATCGGTCAGGCGGCTAGGCCTTGCAGTCCGCCCCCCATAAGGAACCGCCCGGCTTCTTCCCGTCACTGGGAGGACTTCGTCGGGCAGTGGCTTTTCCCATCGGACTGCGTGCCTGCCACCGGGTTGCGCAACGATTCGGGCGTCGAAAACTAGCACGTTAGCCAGATCGAGATTGCCGAGAGTGTTCACGACGATGCTGTCGTCGTAGCCGACAGGTGGGTGAAGCTGCAGGTTGTACCGGTCGGATATGCGCTGCTGTACGAAGGTCTTGACCAGTTGTCGCCAAGCTTGGTCCTTCTGGGCATCAAGGGCCCACGCTCGAACTCGGATGGGTCGAGGCAATTCTTTACCCACAACTCGATCAACAAGCAAGTAAAAGAAGGCGGGCGCATTTAGGTACTCTTGCCATACCGGCAGCTCGCCCTTGGCTGCCCTCTTCGCATCATCAGAGGGCTTGCCTAGGTTGTGGTTCCATCGGGGGCGATCGACTCCCGAGATGTTGGCGGCGCTTTTGACCTCGCTGCCATCCGCTAGATCATCGCCTTTTCCACGAAACCCTTGGCCGGGCTCTTTCAGCACGATTGATGCAACAAATTGAGCGATGTATCCGGTGTCCACCTGTGCCGATTGGCCGGTCAGGGCAGCCCACTTCTGGAGGGTCGTGTGCTGGTTTGCGAAGAAATCGATGAAGAGGTCCTCCAGAAGTTTTTGCTGTTGACCCCGGGAGAGGCTCCGTAGCAGGGTCCGACGCTTGGTGACACCCTGCTCCAGGGCGCGCGCGACCTCGTTCTTCACTTATACCGTCCTCGTCTATGCCGGAAGATCGTGAAGGCTAGCAAAGTCGGGAAGGGCGCGTTGCCCCAGAAGTGGATTGGTGCATAGGCACTACCGACGAATGCTTACAACACGTGGCAACTTGCCCTCCCGTCTGCCGTCGACCCGCCCTTCCGGGGAGCGGGCCGCCGTCCGGCCCGCCACGTCAAGCGGACCTTGACACACGTTCGGACGCTGGCGGGTCGGGCGGTGGTCTGCTCGGCTTGCCCGGGTCGATGGCAGACGGGATGGCTCCCCTTCCGCAACCACCCGCGGACCGCGACGCGCCGGCGGCGTCCCGGCCATCCTGGAGCCGGAGCGCCCCCGCCGGAGGCGCTCTAGCCGTAACCCCGCGACCGTCGCCAGCTCGCCGACGCGGCCGGCGTGCGCTCCCCTACGCCGCGCGGCTCGTGGCCGCGCGGCCCGGCCGGCTGCCGGCCACCCTCACCCGGTCAACCCAGCTGTCGTGCTGCGGCGGCCCCTTGGGCTTCCCGCTTCCGCGCCAGCCGCCGGGCGTGTTGCGTGGCCGGAGTCGGAGCGCCAGCGGAGCGACGGACGCGTGCCCAGGCGGCGGCGCGTGCGGCCCGTCAAGGGCCGCCTTGAAGACGTACAGAAAGTTTGAACCAACTCGCCGGCAGCCGGCGTCCTGCTTTACCGCCCAGCCAGCCCCGGCTTTCGGGGTCAGGCGCGAGCGGTAGGGAAGGATGATTGCAAGGCGGTGGCTCGGGACTCGATGAGCTGCATGCGGAGCTGCCACTCTTCGTTCGCGCTCCAGTCGCTCTGGGCCGTGATCTGGTCCGGGTGCTTTCGGTACAACAGCCCTGGCTCCGCAATGAAGTAGCCGTCGGTTACGACTGACGCGGCGATCAACAACCCTGTGTCTTCCCCACCCGGCAGTGCCATCCAGCCGCCAAGGGCGAGGGCGAGATCACGCCGGATACACAGCGTCGCTGGGTGGACCGGAAGCCGGTATCCCTTACTGCGGAAGTAGTTCAGTACCTCGCCCTGGTGCAGGATGCCGCCCGGCGGGTCGGCGTGTTGCCAGCCGACCGTCGATCCGTCAGGCATCAGGTCGAGCACGCTGCACGTCGTCCAGCCCACGTCAGGCCTTTTGCTGAGTATGTCGATCTCACGCGCAAGGGCGCCGGGAGCGAGCTGGTCGTCTGCGTCCAGGACTCGCAGCAGATCTCCGCCGCTGCGTGCCATAGCCATGTTGCGGGCGGTCCCAGGACCACCGGGCTTCCCTGTTCCGCTGAGGATGCGTGGGTCATCGGGAAGGGCGGCAGCAACTTTGCCGGTCCGTCCGTCCTCCTGGACCAACCACTCCCACGCCCACCCATCCGGCAACTCTTGCGAGCGGAGTGACTCGTAGGCGTCTGCCAGATAGGGAATGCTCGGGGCGTGGACTGGCGTGATCAGGGAGATCTTCACTCCGACCACCGCGCAAGCTTCGTTGTGTAAACGAACTCGGTCCGGTCGCCAGGGAGTACGACGTTCGAGACCTCCACGACGCAGTCCTTGGTGTCCACGGAGACCTTGCGAAGAACGAGCACTGAGACGCCTGGGGGCAGCTTCAAGGCTTCGGCTTCGTCTGCCGAGGGCGGCCGGGCCGTGATCTCGTCAACGATCCGGTCTAGCTCGATTCCGATGGTGAACAGCTGGTTCTGAGTACCGCCCGGCCAGGGCTCGTTGTTGTCGTCGAGCAGCGCCGGATTCTCGGCGACCACGTCATAGACCATGTAGGACGTGTTCAGGCTGAGCGGCACCCGCTCCTTACGGGAACTGGTTCGGTAGACGCGCTCAAGCATCTTTGCGCCGACCGGAACTCCGAAGATCCGAGCCAGTTCAGCGCTCGCCGGAACCGTCCGGTACTCAGCCGAGAAGTCAAGGTCTTGCATGGTCAGTCCGGTGTCTCGCTCGGTTGCGCCTGTGCGGCGTCGCTGAGACTCGGGCAGTCGGGCTCGATCCTTCTCCCACTGATACCGCTCGGGGGATCGCCGTACTCGCTGTCGAGGCGCGCGGACGAAGGTTCCTCGGCCGTGACGTCGATCGACCAGACCTTCTGCTTCGAGCGTGTCGAGCGCCTGTCGGACGACGGGCAAGCTCACTTCGTAGTCGGCTTTCATCTGCTGCTCGTTCGGCAGCTTCGTTCCAGGCGTGACCTCACCCGAATGAATCTTTTCGCGCCACTCTGCGGCGATTCGCTCCCACTTGGCCATTCTTCACACTCCTTCACGCCTGGCTCCAGTTTAGGTCTTCATGAAGTCTTGACGCGATCAGACGACCGGTCGTACGTTGTCTGCACGTCTTCATGAAGACATGAAGATGACGGAGTGCACCGACGAGCGGTGCCCCAGCAGACAGGAGACGGCCTTGAAGCTGTACGTGGACACCAAGGGCAAGCAGGTGACGGTGTCGAAGGACCCGGAGCCGAAGAACGACCAGAACGGCAACCAGCGGTCGGAGAAGGGAACGGGCCGGCTCATGTGGGCGACCCAGGTCATCGTGCTCGACGAGACCGGCGGTGAGGTCATCAGCATCACGACGGCGGGAGAGAAGCCGGGTGTGATGGTGGGGCAGCTCATCGAGGTCGAGCAGTTGGAGGCCATTCCGTGGGCGACCAACGGGCGTAACGGCGTCGCGTTCCGTGCGATCTCGCTGAAGCCGAAGGCTGGTTCGGCGGCCAAGTAGTCCTTCGCGCAGCGTGCTGTGTGAAGCCTGGTGGTGTCTGACCTCCAGCGGCCTGAGGTCCGCTGATCGAGTCAAGTGAACAAGCAGTCCGAGGACGGCTCCGGCGTCCAACGTTCTCGGCCTGGTGACCACGACCGGTGGTCACATCCCGCGAGAAATGGCGCGGGGTCGGTACCGGCGTCCAAACCTGCCGACCCCGTGCCCTCCAACTCATCCGACCCAACTCGCGATTGGGAGGGATTCGTCGTGTCCAAGTCTAGCCCCCGCCGCTCCTTCGGACGGAAGTCCAGCGGCACCATCACCGTGATCGAGGCCAGGGTTCACCGGTCCTCGGCGCGCAACGCCCGGTTGGCGTTCATCCTCACGGCGGTCATCGTCGGCCTTCTGTCGGCCGTGGTGGCCGCTTCCTCCATTCACCCCATCCTCGCCCTGCTCACCGGCGCTCTGATCGGGGTTCCCCTCGGTGGCCTGGCCTGGCTGCTCGTGCGCATCTGGCCGGTGCTGCGGCTGCTGTGGTGGTGGACCCCCGAAATCGGGATCACCACCGGCCTTGGTGCCGCCTGGGTGCAGCTGGTCAATCACACCTCGACCCTGGTCACCCTGCTGGTGGTCGCCCTGGTCGTGGGTGTCCCGGCCGCTGTGCCGGTGTCCCGCCGGTTCCTGGTGGCCTGGACCTGGTGCCTCGTGGTGCGGCACCGGCTGCGCGTGTGCTTCGCGCAGTTCATCATCGCCAACCAGTCCGGCAGCCTGCCGCTCATCCTCTGGGCCAAGCCCACCCCCGTCGGCGAACGGGTCTGGGTCTACCTGCGCCCCGGCCTCTCCCTCGCTGACCTGGAAGGCCGCCTCGACCGCATCGCGGTCGCCTGCCACGCCTCCACCGCCCTGATCGAGCGGGCCTCCGACCGTAACGCCGCCTACCTGCGGTTCGACATCAAACGCCGCGAGGTGCTGACCGCTCAGGTCGGTTCCCCGCTCGTCGACGTCATCGACCCCGACACCCCGGCAACCGAGCGGATCCCGGCCACCGTGCCCACCGCCCTGGACCTGCCCGACATCGACGCCCCGACCGTCACCCTGCCCACCCAGGGCAAACCGGCCGCCAAGAAGCCGGCCACCACCGCCAACGGCAGCAAGCCCGCGGCTTCCACCACCAGCGACGTCGACGACGTCTCCGACTGGATCTGACCTTCACCCAACCGGTCGCGGAGAGCCCTACGGGGTTCGTTCGTGTGGCTCTCCGCGCCCGCAACTGCCCAAGGAGGGCACCCATGACCACCACACCCGCCCCGACGTCGGGGATCCCGGTGGGGCCTGGCCTGTCGATGTTCGACCCCATCTTCGTCGGCATCGACGAGTTCGGTCACCCCGTCTACATCACCCTCGCCTACCGCAACCTGCTCGCCGGAGGCGAACCCGGCGGAGGCAAATCCGGCCTCCTCAACACGATCGCCGCCCACGCCGCCCTGTCCGTCGACAGCCGCCTGGTGCTGCTGGACGGCAAACTCGTCGAACTCGGCCAGTGGGAGGACTGCGCCGACGCGTTCATCGGCCCCGACATCACCGCCGCCCTCGACATCCTCCGCCGCCTGCAACTGGTGATGAACAACCGCTACGCCTGGCTGCGCGCCCACGGCCGCCGCAAGCTCACCGCCGACGACGGCCTGTCCGTCATCACCGTCCTCGTCGACGAGATCGCCTACTACAGCGCGACGGTCGGTTCGAAGCAGGAACAGGAAGAGTTCGTCGCCCTGCTCCGCGACCTGGTCGCCCGTGGCCGTGCCGCCGGTATCCCGGTGGTTGCCGCGACGCAGCGGCCGTCGTTCGACATCATCCCCACCTCGCTGCGGGACCTGTTCGGCTACCGGGCCGCGTTCCGCTGCACCACACCGAACACCTCCAACATCGTGCTCGGACACGGCTGGGCCGAGCAGGGCTACACGGCCACCGACATCGCCCCCACCAACCAGGGCGCCGCCTACCTCATCGCCGAAGGCGGCACCCCCCAACGCATCAAAGTCGCCTACCTCACCGACACCCAGATCGCGGGCATCGCCGACTACGCCGCCTGGATCCGCCGCCCCCGCCCGTTACCGGCCCTGATCCCGGACCTGACCCGGGTGGATTTCGAGGTGGCCGCATGACCACCCGTCAGCACACCTACGCCAAGGCCAACCAGCAGAGGGCCGCCCAGTACGTCGAGATCTGGATCGTCGCCCAACCCGGCGAGATCGCCTCGATGGTCCAGGTCGCCTCGGCCAGCGGCCGACTCGTCTACCTCAGCCCGCCCCACGCGGTGGGCGGCGACGACACCCGACAGCGCCGCTACCTGCGGCTGCGCACCCGATAAATCGGCCGACGGAACCGGCCTCAGCCGTGGAAAGCAGTCCGGTTCCGCCGACCTCCACCAACAGCCCCGAAAGGACGTGGCTGCCATGAAGGCTACCCACAACCCCACCACCGCAGCATCGGTCACACCCGCTGACCTGCTGCGGATGGCTGCCCTCTACCTACGCCGGCACGGCTGGCACCAGGGCACCTACTACGCACCCACCACCGACACCCCGACCCCGCCGGCCTGCGCCGTCGGGGCCATCGGCATGGCCTGCGCCGGACACCCGGTCAAGCACTTCTCCGACCTGCGCACCGATGACCGGCCCACCTACCTCGACGCGATCGCGGCCCTGACCGACTACCTCGACCAGCACTACCCCATCCACCTCGTCGACGACGACGGCTACTGGCTCGATGAGCACACCTCCCCCTACTCCTGGAACGACGACCCGGCCTGCACCGCCGAGCACGTCATCGCCGCTCTCGAAGGCGCGGCAAAGGAATGGGACCGCCTCCACACCCAGGGAGGCCAGACGCGATGAACACCGTCAAGAAGCCCTTGACGCCGCATCTGCCCCGGCAGCGTCGCCGGGACGTCGTCGAGAACGACGCCTTCGCCGCCTTCGCCCGACGCATCATCCGCGCCCACGGCCGCCGCGTCGCTGACGGCGACGTCGAAGCCCTCCGCGACCTCGTCGCCCTCTCCGCCGACCTCGACCGCGCCATCACCGACGCCGTCGTCGGCCTGCGCCAGTTCGGCTACTCCTGGGCCGAGATCGGCCAGCGCCTCGGCATCTCCCGACAGGCCGCCCAGCAGCGCTGGGGAGACCGGCCATGACCACCTACACCTACGACCCGGCCAACCCCGCCGGCGAATTCCCCACCTACCCCTACCGGCTCGCCCCCGACGGCCTGGCCACCCGCCGACAGCTCCGCGCCGCCGGTCTCCGCCCTGGGGGACATGACGCGGTCGCGCAAATCCTCTGGCGTCGCGGTAAGCGCGTCGCCTACCTCTACCGCCTCGACCTCGCCGCGCCGAAGCGCGTTGCCACCCCCGCCCAGCGGGAGGCCATCGCCAAAGCCCTCAGGGCTCGGCGCACCTGCCGCGACTGCGGCCAGGTCAAGCCCTACTACATCCCCCGCCGCTACGGCTGCTGCCTCGACTGCCACGGAGGCCACTGATGACCACGACCGCCACCAATTTCGCCGCCCTGGAGCGGATGACCCCGGACGACGACTACGCCGTCACCGCTCTCGCCGGCTTCTTCGCCGGCCACGGCCCCCTGCGCTTCGAGCGGTTCCTGTCCGGCTACTACGCCGAAGCCATCCGCCTCATCCAGGAAGCCCACCTCACCGAATGCACCACCGGCCCCGGCGACCACTGCGCCACCTGCAACAGCATCCGCGTCGGCATGACCGGCCTGCTCGCCGAACAACGTGCCGTCACCTCCGGGGAGGTGACCACCGATGCCGAGCACTGACCGCACCACCGGCCCCCGTATCGAGGGCCTGGTCCTGGTGCTCATCCTCATCGCCGTCGCCGGATTCGCCGGCGCCGCCTCCTTCACCCACGTCAAAGACTGGACCCTCGCCAACAGCCCCACCGGCACCGGCGCGTGGTTCGGCTGGGCCAACGCCGTCATCAGCGAACTCGTCCCCATCGCCTGCCTGCTGACCATCCGCCGACGCCGCCGCACCGCCGCACCCATCGGCTACCCGCTGTTCCTACTTATCGCCGCCGCCAGCCTCTCCCTCGCCGCACAGTTGGCGGTCGCCAAACCCGGCATCTCCGGCTGGCTCCTGTCCGCCGTCCCCGCCCTGGCCTTCATGGCCCTGGTCAAACTCGTCCTCGCCCCGGCACCCACACCGAACCAACCCACCACTCCGGCGGCTGCTCCGGCCGAACCCATCCGGGTCCAGGTGGCCGAGCAGGTCACCACCGAACCGGTACCACCGGCCGCCATCACCCCGGCCGCCGAGCCGGAACCCGTCTCCGCACCGGCCGAGCCGGTCGACGTCCCTGCCCCTTCTCACCTGCTGCCGATGGCGCGTTTCGCAGCGGTGCAGCATGAACAGGCCACCGGCCAGCCCATCACCCCGGTCGAGCTGGCCGACCGCCTCGACGTCACCCCACCCGTCGCCGGGCAACTCCTGGCCGCCCTCGGTGGTGGTGCCCGATGAGCATCCACACCGTTGATGTCGTGCAGCTCCTGCACACCTGCCCGGCCGAGCCGGAGCCCCACCCCTACGACATCCGCCGGACCGTCATCGACGTCATCGACGGCGGACCCTGCCGTAACCCGGTCACCATCCGCTGCGGCGACATCGTCACGCAGATCGCGTGCCGTCGGCACGAGCCGGTCAAGCGCCAGTGCGGCGCCTGCCGGGTCATCGTCATCGAACGCACCATCACCAACCTGCACCCCACCGTTGGGGTGGCCGGTTGATGGCCTCGACGCTGGACCTCACCCCCCGCGCTTCGGCCCGGGGGGTGGGCTCGAACGCCGACACCATCGTCTACGACTACACGGCTGCCGGAGCCGCGTTCGAACGCGCCACCCGACCCGACTACTACGGCTGGCTCGAACACGTCCGCGCCGCCGCCGGCTGCACCCGCCCCATCCGCCTCGCCGGACAAATCCTCACCCTCGAACATTCCACCGGCCGGATCCTGGACACGCGGCACACCGACGCCATGCCCGACGCCGCGATCTACACCGCCTGCGGCAACCGACGCGCCACGGTCTGCCCCGCCTGCGCCCAGACCTACCAACGCGACGCCTTCCAACTCCTGCGCGCCGGCCTGGTCGGCGGCAAGGGCGTCCCGGAGTCGGTGGCGTCGCATCCGGCGGTGTTCGCCACCTTCACCGCGCCGTCGTTCGGCACCGTCCACGCCCGGAAGGTGAAGCGGCACACCTGCCGCAACCGACGCCGCTGCGACTGCCGCGCCGAACCCTGCCACGCCCGCCGCGACACCAGACTGTGCCCCCACGGCCGACCCGCCGTCTGCTGGGCCCGCCACGAAACCGGCGACACCACGCTCGGGCATCCGCTGTGCCTGGACTGCTACGACCACGACCACCAGGTCGTTTGGAACATCTTCTCCGGCGAACTCTGGCACCGCACCAAACAAGCCGCCGAACGATGGCTCGCGAAACTCGCCCAACGCCGCGGCGTCCCCCGCGTCGAGGTGGTCACCGCCTCCGGCAAAACGCGCAAGGTCGCCCCGGTACGGCTGTCGCCCGGGAAGGTCGCCGAGCTTCAAGCCCGGGGAGCGGTGCACTTCCACGCCATCGCCCGCCTCGACGGCGTCGACGCCACCGATCCCGACAACGTCGTGCCCCCGCCAGCCGGGTTCACCGTCGACGACCTCATCGACGCGCTCCGCCACGCCGCCCGGCAGATCGCCTTCCACACCCCGCCCCACCCCGACCGGCCCGACGGATGGCCCATCGCCTGGGGCGAGCAGGTCGACCTGGAACCGATCGCCACCGACGGCTCGGGGGAGGTCACCGATGGGATGGTCGCGGGCTACCTTGCCAAGTACGCCACCAAGAGCACCGAGGCCTCCGGGCATACCTCCACCCGCCTGACCGCCGACACGATCGGGGACTACGCCGACCCCGACGGCGACCACACCGCCCGCCTCATCGACGCCTGCTGGCGCATCGGCCGACCCACTAGCGCCCCGCTACCGCTGTCCCAGCGACCCCGCCAGCCCCGGCCACGGCCCGGCTTCGTCCACCGCTGGGAATGCCCCGACTGCGGCACCCACACCCGATACGCCGCCTGCCCCGTCTGCACCGCCGCGTGTCAAGCCGCCCTTGACACCGAACCGACGAAACCAGCGACGGCCAACCCTTATGCCCGGCTGCGCCGATGGGCGCACATGCTCGGCTACGGCGGCCACTTCCTCACCAAAGCCCGCCGCTACTCGGTGACCTTCCGGCTCCTACGCGACACCCGCATCGCCTACCGCCGTCACGAGCACCAGGACCACGAACACCCCGCCGCCAGCGGCCCACCCGTCGACCACGTCGACGAGGACACCACGCTCACCGTCGGCACCCTCACCTTCGCCGGAGTCGGCTGGCACACCTCGGGTGACGCACTGCTCGCCAACACCGCCGCTGCCCTCGCCCGCGAACGACGATCCACCGGCCGCGAAGAACTCGCCCACGAACTCGCCACTACCTCGGCCGGTATCGCGCCGGTCGCCGCTTGATCCCGACAGACCGAGGAGGTCACCCGTCATGAGCACCACCGCCCGCCCCAATCCGGTCGTCCGACTCGTCCCTCGTACCGGGACCGTCGTCGTCGAGCCGGTCACCTACACCGTCCGCGAGGTCGCCAAGCTCCTCGGCCTCTCGCTGGGCAGCACCTACGCCCTCGTCCGCGACGGCACCATCCCGGCGACCCGCCTCGGGGGTCGCTGGCTGATCCCGCGTGCCCGGTTCCACGCCTGGCTCGACGGCGTCACTGAGCAACCCGCCGCCACCGGCACCGAGCATGGCCGGAGGCGCTGATGGGCTTCGTCCGCAAGACTCCGGCCGGCACCTTCCGCGCCTGCTGGCGTGATCCTGCCGGTGGGCAGAAGTCCAAGAGCTTCCGCACGAAGCGGGAGGCCAATGCCTTCCTCGCCGAGATCGAGGGAAGCCTCAATCGGGGCACCTATGTGAACCCGCACGCCGGTCGTACCCGTTTCGGTGACTTCGCTTCGCAGTGGCTCGCCACCCGGGCAGTCGAGGCGCGTACGACTGAGCGGACCGTCTCCATGCTCCGCACGCACGTCCTGCCGAAGTGGGGTGACTGGCCGCTCGGAAAGGTTGACTTCATGTCGGTGCAGGAGTGGGTGACCGGTCTCGGTCGGGATCTCGCGCCCGCCACCGTGGCCAAGTGCTACCAACTGCTGTCGATGGTCCTCAAGACGGCGGTACAGGCACGGCTGATCGCCACCAACCCCGCCGAGGGGGTGAAGCTGCCGCGTGATCGGTCCCGCGACGTCAGACCGGTGACGATCAGTCGGGAGGACTTCTTTGGTCGGCTGCTTCCGGCGGTCCCGCCTCGGCATCGGGGGATCGTCTCCGCTGCCGCTGGGGCCGGTCTTCGCTGGGGTGAGTGCGCCGGGCTGACGTGGTCGTCGGTGGACCTCGACCGGGCATCGCTGCGCGTCGTCCAGGTGGCCGAGGAGACGCACGGCGGGATCGTGCTGCGCCCGTACCCGAAGAGTCGCGCCGGGGTCCGGACCGTGCCGCTACCGTCCTTCCTCCTGGCCGCGCTCCGCGAGCTGCACGCCGCCGCCGACGATCCGGACCCGCGAGCCCTGGTCTTCCGCGACCGGGTCGGCCGGCCACTCCGACGCTCGAACTTCCGGCGCCGGGTGTGGCTGCCGTCGCTGGTCCGCGCCGGACTGCTCGGCCAGGTCGTCAACACCGGCCCGCACCGGTACCGCGCGACCTGGCCGGACCGGGAGGGCATCGACTGGTCGGCCGAGTTCACCACCGAGCGGGAGGCCGTCGCCTGCGTGGCGGCCAAGGCTTCCGGCGGGATGCGCTTCCACGATCTGCGGCACGCCTACGCCACCTGGCTGGTCACCGACGGCGTTCCGATCAATCTGGTGCAGCGGGTCATGGGCCACGAACAGGCGTCGACGACGCTCAACCGCTACACCCACACCCCGGACGACTACGCCGCCCGCGTCCTGGAGGCGTTCAACGGCTCTGCTGCCTCTCTGCTGCCTCCGACCGGAGAAACGCCCTCGGGGAGCCTGCTCGACGGCGACGGAGATGACCTGTGATCTGCGGCGGAGTGCTCACGGCGCAAAGGGACGACCCCCGTCGGGGGGAGACGGGGGTCGTCTTGTGGTTCGGCTCCGGGGGGGTCGAGCCGAACCGACTCAGCGGTTACGGGGGGTGCAACCGCCGAGGCCCATCGACGCCGGGTATGCGAACTCCCGTCGCGAGGACAAGCATGCCGCAGTCGACCCTTATACGTCGAGTGTTGTTCACTCCACGCAAAGCTAAATTCGTCGATAGATACCTGTGACCGACGTCACTCCACCGGGTGCTCATCGGCTTTCGCGACCCGGGCGGACGCCTCCGCGCCTCCCGTCGGGCTAGACTTTCGCGCCGTGGGCCGCAGCGCCGCTTTCTTCGATCTCGACAAGACCGTCATCGCCAAGTCGAGCGCCCTGGCGTTCGGTCGGCCGTTCTACCGGGACGGGCTGATCACCCGGCGTGACGTGGTCAAGTCGGCGTACGCGCAGTTGATGTTCCGGCTGGGCGGCACCGACGAGCAGACCATGGCCCGCACCCGGGACTACCTGGCCACACTCTGCAAGGGCTGGCCGGTGGAACAGGTCCGCCAGATCGTCGCGGAGACGCTGCACGAGCTGATCAACCCCTATGTGTACGCCGAGGCGGCCGCTCTGATCGAGGAGCACCAGGCCGCCGGCCGGGACGTCGTACTGGTCTCCGCATCCGGCGACGAGATGGTCCGGCCGATCGGTGAGCTGCTCGGGATCACCGACGTGATCGCCACCCGGATGGGCGTGGTCGACGGCCGCTACAGCGGCGAGGTCGAGTTCTACGCGGCCGGTCCGAGCAAGGTCGAGGCGGTCAGCGAACTGGCTCTCGAGCGGGACTACGACCTGGCCGACTCGTACGCGTACTCCGACTCGTACTCCGATCGGCCGCTGCTGGAGTGCGTGGGGCATCCGACGGTGGTCAACCCGGACCGGGCGCTGCGCAAGCTGGCGGTGGAGAACGCGTGGCCGGTGCTGGAGTTCCGGCACCCGATTCCGCTGGGCCGCCGGCTGCGCGAGCGGCCCGCGGTGCCGGTCGCGGCGGCGGCGCTCAGTGTGGGCGTCGGCGTGGCCATCGGCATCGCCTGGTACGGCCGGCACCGGCGCACCCGCACCGCCGCACCCACCGCCTGACGGGACCCACGCCCGTCAGGACGCAGCGAGGATCTCGTCGCCGATCAGCGTGATCTGGTCGGCGCCGACCTCCACCGCGCTCATGTAGTGCCGCAGCCAGGAGCGCAGGCCGTCAGGCGTGCCGGTGGCGAACGCGCCGGCCGCGCCCACGTACTCCGGTTCGCGCTCGCGGTGACCGACGTCCACCGCGACCAGCCCGCGGGGGTCGAACCCGGTGGAGATCAGGACCAGCCGGGCGGCGGCCCGGGCCACCACCCCCGAAGGGCCCGGGAACGGGCGCAGGTTCAGCAGCTCGCCGTGTACGACGGCGGCCAGCACCAGCGGTGGCACCTTGGTGCCGCCGGCGACCAGGGCGGCCAGACCGTCGAGGCGGGCCGCGACGACCGGGTCGGCGACCGGCCGACCCAGTTCCTCCTCGGTCACCACGTCGCGGGCGGCGAGCACGTGCAGCCGGGCCATCACCTGCCGGGGGGCCTTGGGCCAGAGGTCACTCAGTCCGGGCAGCGCCCCGGCGACCCGCAGCGCGCCCTGGAGCACCGGGTCGGTGACGGTGCCGGCGCGTACCTCCTCGCGGTCGTGGACGCGGCCTTCCAGCGCGGCACTGGCGACTGCCGAGCGGAGGCTGACCTCGGCGGCGAGCTGGCCGCCCTGGCGGCGCAGCGCCCGGTGCCGGTGTGCCTGGTCGACCCGCTCGCGGGCCTGCTCGACGGCGGGGGCGACGTCGGCGAGCGCGAGCAGCGGGGCGAGCGGATCGGTGGTCACCCCGTCACGCTAGCGACCGCCGGGCTCCTCCCAAGCCCGGGGTTGTTAATAAGGGGCCCTTCCTCTACCGGAGGCGTTAACAGGGGGCCCTTCCTTACACCTCGGCGCGGGGACGGGGCCGCTCGGCGCGCGATGAGGGGCCGGGCGGTCGCGACCGGGGTACGGCGGGACTAACCTTCCCCGGAGTAGGAGACGCAGGTCACGCGACGAAGGAGTCACCGCATGAGCGAGGCATTGGCCAACTTGCTGAACGAGACGCGCCAGTTCCCGCCGCCGGCTGAACTCGCCGCGAACGCAAACGTGACCGCCGAGGCGTACGAGGAGGCGGCCGGTGACCGGCTGGCCTTCTGGGAGCGCCAGGCCGGCCGGCTGGCCTGGGCCCAGCCGTGGGAGCAGGTGCTCGACTGGTCGAACGCCCCGTTCGCGAAGTGGTTCACCGGTGGCAAGCTCAACGTGGCGTACAACTGCCTGGACCGCCACGTCGAGGCGGGTCACGGCGACAAGGTGGCGATCCACTGGGAGGGCGAGCCGGGCGACACCCGTACCGTCACCTACGCCGACCTGCACAAGCTCACCTGCCAGGCGGCGAACGCGCTGACCGACCTGGGCGTGACCGCCGGTGACCGGGTGGCGATCTACCTGCCGATGATCCCGGAGGCGGCGGTGGCGATGCTCGCCTGCGCCCGCATCGGCGCCACGCACAGCGTGGTGTTCGGCGGCTTCTCCGCCGACGCGCTGACCAACCGGATCCAGGACGCCAGCGCCAAGGTGGTGATCACCGCGGACGGTGGCTTCCGCCGGGGCAAGCCGTCGGCGCTCAAGCCGACTGTGGACGAGGCGGTGGCGAAGTGCCCGTCGGTGGAGCACGTGCTGGTGGTCCGGCGTACCGGTGAGGAGGTCGCCTGGTCGGGCAAGGACCACTGGTGGCACGAGAAGGTGGAGACGGCGTCGCCGGAGCACGAGGCGCAGCCGTTCGACGCCGAGCACCCGCTGTTCATCCTCTACACCAGCGGCACGACCGCCCGGCCGAAGGGCATCCTGCACACCACCGGCGGCTACCTGACCCAGACGTCGTACACCACGCACGCGGTGTTCGACCTGAAGCCGGAGACGGACGTCTACTGGTGCACCGCCGACATCGGCTGGGTGACCGGGCACTCCTACATCGTGTACGGCCCGCTCTCCAACGGCGCCACCCAGGTCATGTACGAGGGCACGCCGGACACCCCGCACAAGGGCCGGTTCTGGGAGGTCGTCGACAAGTACAAGGTGACCATCCTGTACACCGCGCCGACGCTGATCCGCACCATGATGAAGTGGGGCGAGGACATCCCGGCCGGGTACGACCTGTCGTCGCTGCGCCTGCTCGGCAGCGTCGGTGAGCCGATCAACCCGGAGGCGTGGATCTGGTACCGGCAGCACGTCGGCCGCGGCGAGCTGCCGGTGGTGGACACCTGGTGGCAGACCGAGACCGGCGCCATCATGATCTCGCCGCTGCCCGGCGTGACCGAGGCGAAGCCCGGCTCGGCCATGAGCCCGCTGCCCGGCATCGTCGCCGACGTGGTCGACGACCAGGGTCAGTCGGTGCCCAACGGGGGCGGCGGGTACCTGGTGCTGAAGGAGCCGTGGCCGTCGATGCTGCGGACCATCTGGGGCGACGACAACCGGTTCCTGGAGACGTACTGGTCCCGGTTCGGCGCGGGTGCGAACACCGGCGACGAGTGGGTCTACTTCGCCGGTGACGGCGCGAAGAAGGACGACGACGGGCACATCTGGCTGCTCGGCCGGGTGGACGACGTGATGCTGGTGTCCGGCCACAACATCTCCACCACCGAGGTGGAGTCGGCGCTGGTGAGCCACCCGTCGGTGGCGGAGGCGGCTGTGGTCGGCGCGACCGACCCGACCACCGGCCAGGCGATCGTCGCGTTCGCCATCCCACGCGGCAGCGCGGAGATCTCCGGCGACGCGGGCGAGCAGCTCATCGCCGAGCTGCGCAACCACGTGGCGAAGACGCTCGGCCCGATCGCCAAGCCGCGGCAGATCATGCTGGTGCCGGAGCTGCCGAAGACCCGCTCCGGGAAGATCATGCGCCGGCTGCTGCGGGACGTGGCGGAGAACCGGTCGCTCGGTGACGTGACCACGCTCCAGGACTCCTCGGTGATGGAGTTGATCTCGTCGGGGATGGGCGGCGGCAAGTCCGACGAGGACTGACGACAGCCGACCAGGGGCGGGCCGCGCGGCGGTCCGCCCCTTCGTCGCATCCGGGGTCCATGCCGGTCGATCGGTGGACCCGGTCTGACCTGATCGGCCAGAGGGCCTTTCCACCACTGTCGATGTCGCTGCTTGTCGGTTACGTTCAGCCGCACCGGCGAATTTCGACGAGTGTCAGTCTCACGGCCGGTCCCCACCATTCCCTACGAACGGAGTGGCATGCTCCCCATGTCGCAGCACAGGGCACGGCGACGCTTACTCGTCGCGCTGCCCGCCATCGCGCTCGCGGCCACGTCGCTGACCGTGACGGGCAGCGCGGCGGCCCAGCCGTCCCGGTCCGCACCGGTCACGATCGGGGCGGACGAGCACTACATCAACTACGCCGAGCCCGAGGTGCAGCCGGACACCGGCGGCAAGGAGGTCAAGGGCCGGGACGGAATCCTGTCCTCGCCCGCGGACGAGGCCCGCGCCTACGACCGCAAGTACGCCGGGGGCAACCCGATCGCGGCTCGCGAGCTGGCCAAGCTGGAGGCCAAGTCGATCCGGACCGGCCACAGCCCTCGGAAGATCAAGAAGGCCAAGAGCACGCAGACCGCCAAGCTGCTGACGCTGCTCGTCGAGTTCAACGACAAGGCCAACGACGACTTCACGAACGTGATGGTCCCGAAGACGGTGTTCGAGGACCGCACCTGCGTTCCCGGCACCGTGCAGAACGGGCCGCGGCACAACACGATCCCGAACCCGGCCACGCTGCCGCACAAGGACAACAACTCGATGTGGGTGCCGGACTTCTCGCCGGCCCACTACGACAAGATGCTGTACAGCAAGAAGGGCATCACCGAGCGGGTCCGCAAGGACCTCAAGGGGCCGGACGGCAAGCCGGGCATCAGCCTCGCCGGGCGGACCATGCACAACATGTACCTGGAGATGTCCAAGGGCGCGTACACCGTGGACGGGCAGGCCAGCCCGTGGATCACGGTGCCGCACTCGGAGGGCTGGTACGCCGCCTCGCGCTGCTTCCAGGACGAGAACGGCAACTGGGTCGCCGGGCGTGAGCAGTCGATGAACGGCCACCCGGACAACCCGCAGGGCGCGGGCCGGCTCGCCACCGACGCGATCGACGCGCTGGCCGCGACCGACCCGGACTTCCCGTGGGCCGACTACGACATCGAGGACCAGAGCGACCGCGACGGCGACGGCAACTACCACGAGCCGGACGGCGTGATCGACCACCTGGTGCTGGTGCACGCCAACCAGGGCAAGTCCCGCGGCGGCGGCGACGTCGGCATCTACTCGGTCTGGGCGCACTCCTCGACGGTGGCCGGTGGCTACACGATCCCGGGCACCAACCTGAAGGTGTCGAACTACATCGTGCAGCCGGAGGACGCCGGCGTCGGCGTCTTCGCCCACGAGTTCGGGCACGACCTGGGCCTGCCGGACCTCTACGACACCTCCGGCAACGCCGACTCGGACGTGGACTTCTGGGACCTGATGGCGTCCGGCTCGCACTCCGGCGAGATCTTCCAGGCGCTGCCCACCCACATGGGCCTCTGGGACAAGTGGGTGCTGGGCTGGGCCGAGCCGAAGACGTTCGGGCCGGGTGACCGGGCCAAGCTGGTCAAGCTCGGGCAGACCTCGCGTACGCCGGTCGGCACCGAGGACGGCATCAAGATCGACCTGCCGGACAAGGTGATCTCGCTGGCCACGCCGCACAGCGGCTCGAACATGTGGTACTCCGGCGCCGACCAGAACTGGGCCGACGTCAAGCTCAGCCGCACCGTGACCGTCCCGAACGCCGCGGACGCGAAGTTCTGGATGTGGAACAACTACGTCATCGAGGCGGACTGGGACTACGGCTTCGTCGAGGTCTCCACCGACGGTGGCGCCACCTGGAGCGAGCAGAAGGTGTACGCCGAGGGCGGCGCGCTGGTCTCCACGAACGACGGCTACGCCGACCCGAACGGCCGCATGGTCGACTTCGGCAACAAGAAGTACGGCCTGACCGGCAGCACGAACGGCTGGCGCCACGACTACGTCGACCTGTCGTCGTACGCCGGGCAGACCGTGCAGGTGCGGCTGCGTTACGCCACCGACGAGGCGTTCGTGGAGCGGGGCTGGTTCGCCGACGACTTCTCGGTGACCGGCGGCGGCGCCACCACGTGGAGCGACGACGTGGAGAGCGGCGCGGCGGGCTGGACCCAGACCGGTGGCACCTTCACCGACACCAGCGGCGCGGGTTGGTACATCGACTCGGGCACCCAAGTGAAGTCGCACTACTACCTGGCCGAGTGGCGTAACTTCGACGGCTTCGACAAGGGCCTGAAGTACACCTACGACACCGTCTACTCGCACGAGGCGTGGAAGGTCGACCGGATCGCGTACAACGCGCCGGGCATGCTGGTCTGGTACCGGGACACCCAGCTCGGCGACGTCAACCACGTCACCGCGCAGATGACCGCGCTGCCCAGCTACGGCGCCAAGGGCGGTCTGCTGATCGTCGACTCGCACAACGACCCGCTGCGTCGCAAGGGCGTCGCGGCCGAGAAGGACCCGTCGGTGCTGAAGAACCTGCCCAGCCGGCCGCAGTCCTCCAACGCCGCGTTCGGCCTGAAGCCGACGTACCCGTTCAAGGAGTGCCTGGAGGCTCCGGACGAGCCGTACAGCGAGTACTGCACGAAGTTCGGCCCGCAGGCTCCGGTGCGCGGCTTCACCGACGCCAAGGGCTGGTACCCGGGCATCGAGATCCGCGACGGCGCCGCGTACGCGCGGGACAACGACGCCTCGGTGGTCATCCCGTCCCGGGGGAACCAGCAGTACACGACCCGTGTGGTGAACCCGGACGGTACCCCGGCGACGGAGTACTACGGTTCGACGCTGGGTGGCGGGGCGATCGTGCTCGGCACCGGCAACCCGGGTGACGCGGGTGTCCAGTACGGCGTCTCGATCATCATCAAGCGCGCCGCCAAGGACAACTCGTACGCCCAGGTGTACGTGGTCCCGCCGCGGAGCTGAACCGTACGTTCAAACCGGAACCGGAATGACCGGAAAATGAGCTGAACGGGCTCGATGAGGGAAGGGCCGGGAGCGCGAGCGCTCCCGGCCCTTCTGCGTGGGCGATCGATCCATGCCTGTCACTGCACTTCATGATCCAGGCATCGCTGCTGGTCAACGACTCCGTGGTGGGCCGACGTGTGACGGCGAAAAGCATCCCCAACAAAAAGTTGCTACAAATCGACGCACACATCTTCCCACCAGTCGCAGCAGTGTCTATGTTCACCCTTGGTCCCACTAGTGGGACGATCCACCGGCCCGTACCCCCAGTTGGGCCGGTTCCCTCACACCGGAGGTACCACGTGCGCAAAGTCGCAGTGGGTCTGCTCGGGCTTTCGCTGACCGCGACGGGGCTGGTGGCAGGCACGTCCGCCAGCGCCGCGCCGACGCCGAAGTTGCCGGCCGCCGCCCCGTCGGTGGCCGAGCCTGCGCAGGCTGAGCACGACCTGCCCAACCCGCTCGAGGAGAAGCGGCGCGCGCTGCGCCAGGAGGGCCTCAGCGAGGTCCTGTCCGGCAGGGCGAAGGCCCAGAAGATCAACGGCAGCAAGGTCGTCAAGGTCGGCGAGCAGGCTGTCGCCGGTCCCGCGGCGGGCAAGGCAGCCAAGAGCACCAAGGCCGGCAAGGGCCCGACCAAGGACCAGTACGTCGAACTCTCCCGCGAACGGACCGACAAGATCTTCGTCATCCTCGCGGAGTTCGGCGACGAGCGGCACCCGAACTACCCGGACCAGGACACCGACCCGGACACCCCGGGCCCGGCCCGGTTCGACGGTCCGCTCCGCAACCAGATCCCCCAGCCCAACCGGGCGGTGGACAACTCCACGGTGTGGCAGGCGGACTACAGCGCCGACCACTACCGGAAGCTGTACTTCGGCACCGCTCCCGGTGACGAGTCGCTGAAGCAGTACTACGAGGCCCAGTCCTCGGGTCGGTACAGCGTCGACGGCGAGGTCACCAACTGGGTGAAGGTGCGGTACAACGAGGCTCGCTACGGCCGTTCCGGCGACGATCCCAACGACGCCAACGGCGACGACCCGGCGGTCTGCAACAGCAACGTCTGCAACAACACCTGGGCGCTGGTTCGCGACGCCGCCAACCAGTGGGTTGCCGACCAGAAGGCACAGGGCCGCTCCGACGCGGAGATCGCCGCGGACGTCAAGGCGATGGACGAGTGGGACCGGTACGACTTCGACGGCGACGGCGACTTCAACGAGCCGGACGGCTACATCGACCACTTCCAGATCGTCCACGCCGGCGGCGACGAGGCCGACGGTGACCCGTACCAGGGTGAGGACGCCATCTGGAGCCACCGGTGGTACGCCTTCGCCAGCGACCAGGGCAACACCGGCCCGGAGAACTTCCCGGCCGGCGGCACCCAGATCGGCAACACCGGCGTCTGGATCGGTGACTACACCATCCAGCCGGAGAACGGTGGCCGCAGCGTCTTCTACCACGAGTACGGCCACGACCTCGGTCTGCCGGACGACTACAACACCGGCGCCAGCGTCGACAACAACAACGAGCACTGGACCCTGATGGCCCAGAGCCGGCTCGGCGCGAAGAACGACGGTGGCATCGGTGAGCGCGGTGGCGACCTGGGCGCGTGGAACAAGCTCCAGCTCGGCTGGCTCGACTACGAGGTGGTCGTCGCCGGCCAGAAGCGCACCATGGAGATCGGCCCGCAGGAGTACAACTCCAAGAAGCCCCAGGGCGTCGTGGTCGTGCTGCCGCAGCGGGAGTACACGTTCCAGAACGGCAAGCCGTTCGAGGGCACGAAGCAGTTCTTCTCGGGCAACGCGGACGACCTGAACAACACGATGACGCGCACCGTCGACCTCACCGGGAAGACCAGCGCCGCGCTGTCGATGAAGGGTCGTTACAACATCGAGGCGGACTACGACTACCTGTTCTTCGAGGCGTCCACCGACGGCGGCCAGACCTGGGTCTCGCTTCCCGGTACGGCCAACGGTGACCCGCTGAAGGAGATCTCCCCCGGGCGCTACGCACTGGACGGCTCCAGCAACGACCAGTGGGTCGACGTCAACATCCCGATGGACGCGGTCGCCGGCCAGGTCGTGCAGTTCCGGCTCCGCTACCAGACGGACGGCGGTGTCTCCGACGGCGGCTTCTACGGTGACGCGATCACCGTGACCGCCGACGGCCAGACGGTGCTCACCGACGGTGCCGAGGCCGGCGCCAGCGGCTGGGCTCTCAACGGCTGGACCATCGCCGAGGAGACCTACACCCGCAAGTTCGACAACTACTACATCGCTGGCAACCGGTCGTACGTCTCGTACGACAAGTACCTCAAGACCGGCCCGTACTTCTTCGGCTACGCGAACACCCGCCCGGACTGGGTGGACCACTACGCGTACCAGGAGGGTCTGCTGATCTCGTACTGGAACCTGCGCTGGGCGGACAACAACACCGCTCCGGCCTCCGAGGCCAACCCGGGTGGTCACCCGGGTGAGGGCCGGAACCTGTACATCGACGCGCACCCGCGGCCGATCTACAACCTGACCGGCCAGCCCTGGCGGGCCCGCGTCCAGGTCTACGACGCGCCGTTCAGCCTGAAGAAGGCGGACTCGTTCACCCTGCACATCAACAGCCAGCCGCAGTACATCCGCGGTCAGGCCGCCGCTCCGGTGTTCGACGACAGCAAGCAGTACTGGTTCCCGGAGCTGCCGAACCACGGCGTCAAGGTCCCGAACAACGGGGTGAAGATCCGCGTGGTGGAGCAGAACGGCACCTCGATGAAGATCCGCATCTCCTGATCCACGGATCGTCGCACCACAGCGATGCCCGGGCGGTCGAACCGCCCGGGCATCGCCCTATCCGGGAACCTGTGGGCTCGCGCCCGCGTCCCATCCGAGTGAGACCCCGTACCGCACTGCCGGCTGCGCTCGCCATGGCGCTGCTCGCCGCCGCGGGCTGCGCCGGAGACGGAGGATCCGTGCCCGACGACCGCCATCCGCCCATCCCGCCTGTCCCAACCGGTCCCACCACACCACCGGCGCCGGGAGCCGACGTGCCGGCCGCGAGCGGCGCGGGCACGCCGGCCGACCGTCCCACGCCGCTGTCCGCCACCGAACTGCCGACGCTGCGGCGTCCCGTCGGTCCGCCCAAGAAGCCGACCGACAATCGACCCAACGGCGTCGTCGGCGGGTGGATCACCCGTGGTGGGCCCGGGCCGTGCTACGGGTTGATGGACGAGAACGGCACGGAGTACGCCGTGTACGGCCCCGGTGCCGGTGAGCTGCGCAAGGGCGAGTTCGTCACGCTGCGGCTCACCTCGCGGGACCGCTCCGTCGACTGCGGACCCGGCGTGCCGATGCGGATCACCGACTGAGCGTCACCTGAGGTAGCGGCACGCGTACCAAGAGCACACGCGCAGCCGGGCGGCAAGGGCGGAACGGCTGATTGACCACCTCTGGCCAGACAACCATCATCGTGGATGTCTGGTACGGGGGTAACAGACGGCCGACGCGCGTCATGCGCCCGGCGGTCCGCCCCCGCCGTCCACGGGGGTGGCGACGATGTCCACGACAGTGCTGGCCGACGACACCGACTATCCAACGAACGGGCGTGCCTCGGAAGCTGAGGCCGCAACCACGCGCCCGCTTCTCGACGAGTTGCGCCGATCCATCGCGGCCAGCCAGCAGGACCTGCGGCGGGCCCAGCGCCAGCTCACCGAAGCCCACGCCGACCTGGAGTGGTGGACCCGCCGGCTGGTCCGGGAGGCCGATGCCGGCATCCCGGTGGAGACCGTGCCGGACGGCACGGAGTTCCACCGGCTCTCGGCCCGGCTGTGCGCCCGGGACGGGACGGGCTGCCGCCTCCTGCACGGCGGGACGACAGCCTCGCCGGCGCACGAGCACCCTGTGCCTCAGCCAGGCGACACCGCCCACCGCAGCGTGCTCGCCCGTACGCGGCTGGAGCAGCCGGCCTTCCGCGAGGCGATCGAGGAGATCGGGCGCTCGACCCACCAGCACCGGGTACTGCCCCACCTGACCGTCACGCTACAGCTCGCCGACGAGGTCGCCCTGCTCTCCCTGCCCCAAGCGGACGGACCGTCGGGGTTGCTGCTCCGCCATCCGGAGCTGGTGCGACTCGCGACCCAGTTCTTCGACTCGGCCTGGGCGGCCGGCCTTCCGATGGCAGTCCGGGAGCCCACCGGCGACGACCGCCCGCAGGAAGTCCAGCTTCAGATCCTGCGCCTGGCGGCGGTCGGAGCCAAGGACGACTCGATCGCCCGGAGCCTGGGCCGGAGCACCCGTTGGGTGCGGCGGCACTTCGAGTTGCTGGAGGAACAGCTCGGCGCGACGAACCGGATGACCCTCGGCATCGCGGCAGTCCGGCGTGGCTGGATCTGATCTTGCAGCTTGCGGACAGGGTCAGCTCTGCCCTGCCGCCGGAGCACGCCGAAACCCGATGATCGATGCATGTCGATGGAACTTCCATCGACCATCGGGGAAGGATCACCTTGCGAAGGACACCTCTGCGGCGGCTGGCCGCACTCGCGCTCAGCGCCGTCACACTCGTCGGCGGGCTGGTGGCCGTCCAGGCCCCGGCCGCCGCGGTGCCGGCCGGGTTCGACCACACGATCTACTGGAACAACGTCCTGCTCAAGACCTACCGCGCGGTGGGTGGCCCGCCGACCGTCCTGGCCCGGGCCGGGGCGATGATGCACCTGGCCATGTACGACGCCACCGCGTCGCTGTCCGGCAGCGTCGGCACCCCCTACCTGGGCAAGGTGGCCCGACTCCCCAACTGGAGCTACGACCTCGACATGAACGTCGACATGGCCGCCTTCAAGGTGCTGCAGTCGGTCTTCCCGGGTCGTGACTTCACCGCCGACTGGCAGGGCGCGCGGACCTACCCGCCGATCGGCGAACCCGGCCCCGAGGGCTGGAGCACCAGCGTCGGCGAGGGCACCGCGCAGAACATGATCAACGCGCGGGCGAACGACAATTCGACGGTCAACACGCCGTACACCCTGATCAACGCCGCTGGGCAGTGGCGTCCGACCGAGGCGGGCACCAGCGCGGCCGGCCCGAACTGGGGTCGGGTGAAGCCGTTCGCGCTGACCTCGTCGTCGCAGTTCCGGCCCTCGCTGCCGGGTGGCTTCCCGAACATCACCGCCATGCTCACCAGCACCGACTACGCAACCCAGGTCAACGACGTCCGGCGGCTCGGCGCGGCGACCGGGTCCACCCGCACCGCCGACCAGACCCAGGCGGCCTTCTTCTGGGCCAACGACCTGGACGGCACGTACAAGCCCCCGGGTCAGCTCTTCGCCCACACTCAGATCATCGCCAAGGCGAAGGGGACGGCCAATACGAGCAAGCTCTTCGCACTGGTCGCCATGGCCATGGCCGACGCCTCGATCGCCGCCTGGGACGCCAAGTACGAGACCGACATCGACCTGTGGCGTCCGGACACCGCCATCGCGGAACCGCAGAACGACGGCAACCCCGACACCGTTCCGCAGCCGGCCTGGGAGCCACTCTCCACCGCCGCCGACGGAACGCACTTCTCGCCGAACTTCCCGGCGTACATCTCCGGGCACGCCACCTTCGCCGGCGCCTGGGCGGGCATCATGAAGCGGTACTACGGCACCGACGCGGTCACCTTCACGGCCACCACCGAGGACCCGAAGGCGGTGGGAGTGCAGCGCACCTTCACCTCCTTCTCCGCCGCCGCCAACGAGAACGCGCTCAGCCGGCTCTGGCTCGGCGTGCACTACCGGTGGGACGCGGACGCCGGTCTCGCCACCGGCGACGCGGTCGCGAACCGGGTGTTCGGCAACTACCTACGCTGACGGCAGGCACGTGGGCCGGCGAGATCCCTCGCCGGCCCGCGTCGCCCGTCACGGCCCCGGAGAAATCCCTGATCCTGGTCACCTGCGGGGCCGGTGGGTGACCGGCGGCCCTAGGCTGTGCCCCATGACCGACCAGCGCGGCGGACCCGTCGACGAGTCCTGCGTCCTGCCCGAAGGGCCGTGGACGCACCGGTTCGTCGGCGCCAACGGCAGCCGGTTCCACGTCGTCGAGGCGGGCACCGGTCCGATGGTGCTCTTCCTGCACGGCTTCCCCGAATACTGGTACGCCTGGCACGAGATGCTCCCGGCCGTCGCGGACGCGGGCTTCCGGGCGGTCGCCGTCGACCTGCGCGGTTACGGCGCGAGCGACAAACCACCCCGGGGGTACGACGGCTACACGCTCGCCGCCGACGTCGCCGGTCTGATCCGCGCACTGGGCGAGCGGTCGGCCACTGTCGTCGGCACCGGCGCGGGCGGGCTGATCGGCTGGACCGCCGCCTCCTTCCACCCGACCCTGGTCCGCCGGCTCGTGGTGCTCGGCGCGCCGCACCCGCTGCGGCTGCGGGCGGCCATCTTCGCCGACCCGCGCGGCCAGTTCGCCTCGGCCACCGCGACGCTGAAGTTCCAGCTGCCCCGCTACGAGCACGTCCTGACCCGGGACGGCGCCGGCGAGGTGGAGGAGATCCTGCGCCGGTGGGGTGGCCCGCGCTGGGTGAACGGCCCCGACTTCGCCGACTACGCCCACTGTTGCCGGGTCGCGATGCAGATCCCGCAGGCGGCGTTCTGCGCGATGGAGGGCTACCGCTGGGCGTTCCGCTCGGTGCTGCGGCTGCACGGCTACCGCTTCGTGAAGCTGATGCAGAAGCCACTGGTCACGCCGACTCTGCAACTGCACGGCGCGCTCGACCGGGCCTCGCTCCCCCGTACCGCCCAGGGCTCCGGCCGCTACGTCACCGCCCCGTACGAGTGGCGGCTGCTCGACGACGTGGGCCACTTCCCGCACGTCGAGGCCCGGGACGTGGTGCTCGGCGAGATCCTGCGCTGGGCGAAGTCCTGACTCAGACCCGCTGCTCGCCCAGGTCGGCCACCTCGGCGGCGGGCGCCCAGCCCTGGTAGACGCCGAAGTCGAACGCCTCCAGCCCCATCGCCTCGGCCACCGGCCAGCGCCCACCGGTGTACTCGACCCGCAGCCAGCCCTCGTGCTCGGCCAGCACGATGAACGGCTGTCCCTGCCAGGTGCAGGTGGTCCGCACGTACGCCAGATCGTCGACCTCGCCGGCCGGCACCACCCGGACGTACCGGCCGGGGCGTACCTCGGTGAAACCCTCGCCGGGTCCGGGCTGGTAGAGGCGGATGTCGTCCCCGTCTGGGCTGGCCTGGTACTCCCGGCCCCGCCAGCGGGCCACGTAGCCGTCGCGGCTCACGCCTCGCCCGCCTTCCGCCACAGCAGCTCGTCGGTGTCCAGGACCGCGACCAGCTTGCTGTCACCGTCCGCGCCGACCCGCCACAGCTCGGCGCCGTGCGGCAGGCGGGCACTGTCCACCTTGAACTCGGCGATCACGTCGCTGCTCTCCCCCGGCGCGAAGCCGTTGCCGCGGAACGGGGGCCGCTCGATCACCCAGCCCTCCATCGCCCGCATCGCCGCCTCGTTCGGGCCGCCGTAGGGGATCCGGTAGAGGCTCGGCCGGTAGGCGGGCCAGCGCAGCAGGTAGATCTCCTCGTCGTCGGGGGAGAACGGCGAACCGGGGTGGCCGAGGCCGAGCGCCCGGAACAGCTCCGCCGGGGTACGCAGATGCGCCAGTTCCCCGGCCCGGTGCACGAAGCCGGAGACCCGGTCGTAGCCACGCTCCAGGTAGTACGCGAGCTGGCTCGCCGCGATCGCCTTCTGCATGGTCACCGGCCGGTTCGCGGCGATCGTGGGCGTCTCCGGGCGCTGTCGTTCCGCCGGCTGCGGCGCGGCGGCCGGCTCCGGGTCGTCGCCGAGGCCCACCTCGGCCGCCCAGTTGGCGAGCGCGAGGACCTGCTCCCCCGGGTACGTCGCGCCGACCGGGCTGCCCGGATTGACCCGGAACGACCACGTCACGTCCGGCCACCTGCGAATGAGCTGGACGAACTTTACCCGTACCGTCTCGACCTGGCCCTCGGTGTGCTCGGCCAGGCGTTCCGGTGAGGTGTAGACCGAGACGCACCTCTCGCCGTCGACCTGATCGGCGTGCCAGACGAAGCCGCTGTCACCCGGCCGGCTGCCGGCTGCCGAATCGGGCGCGACCGGCAGCAGCACCCGGGCCAGCAGCAGCGTGGTGAGGAAGCCGTCGGTGCTGCCGCTGCCAGCGGCGGCCAGCAGGTCCTCCTCGACGTCGTTCGCCGGTACGAACTCGGCGGTCGCGCTCGCGGTGGTCGATCCGCGACCGGCCTGCGGACCGGCTGTCGTGGCGGGGGTCGCGGTCTCCGGTGCCGGTGCGGACAGCGCCACGGTCGGCTCGCCGGGCGCGAACAGCGACGTGGTGACCGGTTCGTCGCCGGTCGCCGGCGCGAACAGGGACACGGTCGGCTGCTCCACCGGTTCGGCGTCGGGCAGCGGCGCGGCCGGCTCGGACGGTGCCGGACCGGTCAGCGGCGCGGTCGGGTCGTCCGGTGCGGAGTTCGACAGCGACGTCGTCGACTCGGGCGGCACCGGATCGAACAACGAAACGGTCGGCTCAGCGGGCGCCGGGTCAAACAGCGAGACCGTCGGCTCAGCGGGCGCCGGGTCAAACAGCGAGACCGTCGGCTCAGCGGGCGCCGGGTCAAACAGCGAGACCGTCGGCTCAGCGGGCGCCGGGTCAAACAGCGAGACCGTCGGCTCAGCCGGCGCCGGATCGAAGAGCGAGACCGTCGGCTCGGCCTCGGCCGGGCCGGAGAGGGACCCGGTCGGCTCGGTCGACACCCGGTCGAACAACGAGGCAGCCGGCTCGGCCGACGCCGACGACGTGAACAGCGGCGCGGTCGCCTCGCCTGCCGGGGCCGGCGACTCGAACAGCGACGTCGTGGGCTCGGACGACGACGCGAGCGGCACGGCCGGCTCGTCGCGCGGCGTACTCCGGTCCGTCGCGCCGGCGGCCCGGGTGTGAGACGGCGTCGGCTCGGCGAGGTTCACCGTGTCGTCGGCGACCGGCGGGTCCACGGAGAGCGGCATGGTCGGGTCGGCGCCGGCCCACGGTGTGGCCGCGCCCTCGTCCGCGTCCACCGGACCGGTCTGCTGCGCCGGCCGGAGCGGCGCGGGCTCGGTCAGGTCGCGGGCCTCGATGACGGTGCCCTCGATGACGATGGGTGTGAAGTCGCGGCGTGCGGCGGGCGGCGCGGAGACCGGTTCGGCGATCGACGGAGGCAGTTCCTCCACCGGCTCGTCGATCGTCTCCCACCGGCTGGTCCCGCCCTCGGTGCTGCCCGGTGTGGCTCCCCACGCGGCGGCAGGGGCCGGCCCGGCGGCGGTAGCGGATCCGGCGTCCGCCGCGTTGGCCGGTCCGGCTTGCCGCCGGGGCAGCGCCTCGGTGGCGTCCTCGGGCGGGCGGGTCGGCCGGAACGCCTGGGTCGCCTCGTCCGACCGGGGCACTGGCGACGGCTCGTGCGGCCGCGACGCGAACGCGTGGGTCGGGCCCTCGCGTACCGGCTCGTTCAGCGGCCGTCGGCGCGGAAACTGCTGCCCGCCGGCGAACCGGGTCGGCGGGGTGGCCCGGTCGCCGGCCCGGCGCGACGGGTCCAGCGGCGACGGGCGCCGGGCCGAGCGGCCACCGGACGAGGGTTCGAAGAAGGAGCGGGACGGCGGCGGGACGGGTGCCGCCGGTGGCTCGTCGGCAGGTGCCGCCGGGGCTGCGGCGAACGGGTCCGGCTCGTCCGGGCGGCGGCGCAGATCGGTGAGCCAGCCGTCGAGGGCGTCGGTATCCGACTCGTCGCCGGGGGCGGTCCGGCTCGGGGCGTCGCTGTCCGACGCCCGGCGGCGGGGCGGCACGGTGGGCAGCCGCCGCCCCAGGACCGAGGCGGCCCGCATCGGCACGGTGGGCGGCTCGTCGGTCTTCTTCAGCCGCTCGTCCCGGGCGGGCGCGCCGACAACCGGCGGCACGACCGGAGGCGGAACAGCCGGAGGTGGCACCGCGGGAGGTGGCACGACGGGAGGCGGAACAGCGGCCGGCGGGACGGCGGCGGGAGGCACCGGGGCAGGCGTGACAGTGGCCGCCGGTACGGGCACGGCCGGCGGGCGGGGCGCGGCCTCGGGCACCGTGTTCCGGGCTCCCCGGGTGGCGTTTTCCACCCGTTCCAGCCGGGCGCGGGCGCCCATGGTGCGGCCGGGCAGCCGGACGTCGCCCCGGGAGAGCTGAGCCACGTACCAGGCCGGCAGGTAGCCCTCGATCGGCAGGCCGGGATTGACCGCCAGCCACCACTCGGGGTTGGGCCAGCCGGCCGCCAGATCCGGGTAGGGGACGCGGCGGGTGGGCCCCGCCTTCTCGCCCAGGCTGGCGCGCAGCGCGGCGATCGAGGTGAAGGCCAGCACGTGGGTGCGGCCCCCGGAGGTCCAGGTGCCCCATCCGGCGGTCGGCCCGCTCGCGACCGGCAGCAGGAGATCGACGCGGGTCAGCACCCGGAAGTACTGCTGCTGGTCCTGCGCGCGCAGCGCATCCCGCATCGCCACCTCGGCCTCGGTGGCCGGCTCCCATCCGGTCACGGCCACCTCTCCTTCCGCGAACAGGCCACAGGCATCGCCTACAACCTACAAGGTGGCAGCAAGATCAGGACTTCTGGCCATCGACGGTCGGCTCCGACGTCAGCGAGCCGCTAACATCGCGTTCCGGAGCCGACACGTTACGGAGGTCGTCGATGTCTCGGCCAGTCGCGTACCCCGCCGTGGCCGCCCTGGCGACGCTCCTCGTCACAGCGGTTCCGGCCGCTCCGGCGGCGGCTCGCGCGCCCGCCGGCTGCGCCTCGCCGCCCGCGCCGGCCCGCCCGGTGGCGGACCAGCCGTGGCCGCAGCAGCGGTACGCCCCGGATCGGCTCACCCCGCTCGCGACGGGCGCCGGGATCGTGGTCGCTGTGGTCGACTCGGGAGTGGACAGGTCCCACCCGCAGCTGGCCGGCCGGGTTCTCGACGGCGCCGACTTCCTCGACCGGGGCGGGGACGGCACCAGGGACTGCGCCGGCCACGGCACCGGGGTGGCGAGCATCATCGCCGCCGCACCGCAGCCCGGCGTCGCGTTCCGCGGCCTCGCGCCGGATGCGCGCATTCTGCCGGTACGGGTGAGCGAGCAGCAGGTGGTCGAGGGCCGGGAGTCGGGGCGTACTGTCGACGCGGCCGGGTTCGCCCAGGCCATCCGCTGGGCCGTGGACCACGACGCCGACGTCCTGAACCTCTCGGTCGTGCTGTACGCGGACGACCCGGCCGTACGCGCCGCCGTCGCCTACGCGGTACGGCGGGACGTGGTCGTGGTGGCCGCTGCCGGGAACCTGCACGACAACGGTGATCCCCGGCCCTACCCGGCGGCGTACGACGGGGTGCTCGGCGTCGGCGCGATCGGGCGGGACGGGACACGCTCGGCGTTCTCCCAGACCGGCTCGTACGTGGACGTGGTCGCCCCGGGCAGCGAGGTGCTGATGGCGGCGCCCCGGTCGGGACACCAGCGGGCGGAGGGGACCAGCTACGCCACTCCGTTCGTGGCCGGTACGGCGGCGTTGCTGCGCCAGTACCGGCCCCGGCTGAGCGCGGACGAGGTGGCCGGTCGGGTCGTGGCCGCCGCCGACCCGGCGTCGGGGCGGGACGCGGGCTACGGCGCGGGGGTGCTGAACCCGTACCGGGCGGTGACCGAGTCGGCCGGCGCGACGGAGCCGCATACCCGGCCTGGCGCGGCGCTTCCCGCCGACCGGCTGGATCCGGCCGCGCTGGCTCGCCAGTCCCGCCGGGACACGGCCCGGGACCGGGCGCTGCTGGCCGCCGCCGTCGCGGGCGGGGCGGTGGCGCTGGTGGCGGCACTCGCCCTGGTGCTGCCGCGCGGCGCGCGCAGGAGCTGGCGCGCGGCCGGCCCGGCGGCTCCGAGATGACCGCCGATCACGCGCGAAGCCGCGCGGCCCGGGTCACCTGCCCGGGCCGCGCGGCGTCGGTTCACTGGAACAGGTTGGCGTTGCGCTTCTCGGTGTCGAGGTAGTCGGTCGCGGAGTCCTCCACCGCGAGCTTGATGTCACGCAGCATCGCCTGGAGATCCTGGGAGGCGGCCCGCCACCGGGACTGCCGCACCTCGTACGCCTCGCGGGCCTCGCCGTTCCAGCTCGCCACCAGCGGGGCGGCGTCGCGTTCGAGCTGACCGAGCTGACTCTCCAGCGTGGACAGCGCCCGTTGGATGTCGGCGCCCGCTTGTTGCAGGGCGGCGAAGTTGACGACCAGCACACCGTGCTCCATGGATTCGATCCTTCCGGTTGTCAGAGCGGCAGCTGGATGCCGCGGTTGGTGCCCGCCACCCGGCCGGCGGCCTCGGTGTCGGAGACGTCGTACTGCCGGCCGGCGGTGCGGATCGCGTTGGCGGTCTCGCGCAGCGCTCGGTGAAGGGCGGCCTGGTCCTGTGCCCACTGCTGCTTGACCTGCGCGAACGAGCGCCCACCGGCGCCCCGCCAGGCCTGCTGCAACACCTCCAGTTCGGCCATCAGGCCGCTGAGCATGGTCTGCAGCGACTGGTCGGCCTGCTCGAACTTCGCGGCGGTCTGCTGCATCACCGCGGCTTCTGCCTGGGTCTGGGACATCCCGGACGTCACCTCGTCTCCTCGGTCGTGGCTGGCCATTGTGTGACCACCGTGGACTCGTCGACAGGAGTCCGGGGCCGGTGGAGGGGGAAGCCCGGCGGCGGCGGACACGCGACTCGACGATTTCGTCGCTGACGGTAGCCGTCCGACTTCGGTTCTGCTACCCCTTCGGGCTCCCCTGTGGACAACCCGGCCATTACGATGAGCCACGGCAGCGTCACGCGAGGGCCCGGCGAGGAGGTGCGGTGACCGCGAGCACGTCCGAGCGGCCCGTGTCCGTCCCGGTCCGTTCGCCACAGTGGACGAGCCGCCCGGCGGCTCGGCTGCGCGCCGGTCAGATAGTGGCGACCCAGGTCGCGGCGGCAGTGCTGATCGCGGCCGCCGGGCGGGGTGTCGTGCCGACGGCCGTCGCGCTGCTGGCGGCGGCCCTGCTGCTGCCCGCAGCGTGGGTGCGGGTGGGCGGCCGCTGGCTGCACGAGTGGCTCGTCACCGCCGCCGCGTACCTGACCCGGCGGCGCGCCCTGCCACCGGCGGCCGATCCGGCGGCGCTGCTGGAGCTGCTCCGGCCGGGCGCGGTGGTCGGCGCGAGCGAGGCGTCCGGCGGGGCGGCCGTGCTCCACGACGCCGCCGGACTGACCGCGCTGCTGGAGCTGGGCGACCCGGACGACCTGCTCGGCGACCACACGCACGAGCTGCCCACGCCGTTCGACCTGCTTCCGCCGGCCGGCCCGGACGCCCCCGCGGTCCGGTTGCAACTGGTGCTCTCGTCCTCGCCCGCACCCGCGCCCGCTGTCGCCGGCGGTCCGGCCGGGACGTCGTACCGCCAGCTCACGGACGGGCGGGTGGCCGGGCGGGCGCGCGTGGTGCTGGCCGTCCAGGTGCTGCGCGCCGACGGCTGGCCGGACGAGGACCTGCTGCGGGCGCTGTCCGGCACCCTGCGGCGGCTCGTCCGCCGGCTCGGCCCGCTCACCGCCCGGCCGCTGGGTGGCGACGCGGCGCTGCGGGTGATCGCCGAACTGGCCCACCACGAGCCGGGCGCCCCGGTGCGGGAGACCTGGCCCCAGCTCACCGTGGGTGGCCTGGCGCAGGCCACCTGGCGGCTGCGCCGGTGGCCGGATCCGCGCGGCGAGGCGGCGCGAGGGCTGGTGGGCCGGTTGCTCGCGCTGCCGGCCACGGCCACCACGGTCGCGCTCACGGCCGGTCCGCGCACCGGCACGGCGCCGGTCCCGGCCGAGCTTGCGGTACGGGTGGCGGCCGGGAGCGCGGCCGAGCTGTCGACCGCGGAACGCACGTTGCGCCGGGTCGCCGGTGACGTCGGCGGCGAGTTGCGCCGGCTCGACGGTGAGCACCTGGCCGGGTTGGCCGCCACGCTGCCGTTGGCGGTGACCGGTGGGGCCGCGTCCCCGGCCGGGTCGCCCCCGCCCGCGCTGGACCTGCCACCCGCCGCCGCCGGCCTGATGGTGGGCGCGAACCGGCACGGCGCCGCGCTCACCGTCCGCCTGTTCCGGCCGGCCACGACCCGGGTGCTGCTCGTCGGCGGCGTGCCCGCGGCGCAACTGCTCGTACTGCGGGCGCTGGCGCTCGACGCGCGCGTGGTGGTGCAGACCGGCCGTCCCCGCTTCTGGGAACCGTTCGTGCGCGGTGTCGGGACGGTCGGCGGCGGCGTACCGCTGCTTCCGCCGGGTCGTCCGGTCGGTGGGGCGCCCGGCTCGCCGCTGCACCCGCTGCTGGTGGTGGTGGACGCCGGCCCGGTGCCGCCGGAGGCCGGACCGGCGGCCGCCTGGCAGTCGGTGCTGGTGGTCCGCGACGAGCTGACCCCGGCCGACACCCCCGCGCTGGCCCGCGCCGACCTGGCGATCCTCCAGCCGCTCGACCCGGCCGAGGCCGCGCTCGCGGGCGCGGCGCTGGGCCTGGGCGGCTCCGCGGAGTGGCTGACCCGGATCCGCGACGACATGGTGGCGGTGGTCAACCGGCGGGCCCTGCGCTGGGCGCTGCTCTCGCCCACACCCGTCGAGTCGCAACTGGTCGGTCGTCCGGCCCGGCACTGACGGAACGCGCCGCCACGCGACTTCCCCTGGTGGTACGCCCGTGGCACGATCCCGGCCATGGATTTCCTGAAGGGTCTTCTGATTCGCGTGGGTTCGACGGCGGTGGCGTTCTGGCTCGCCACCCTGCTCATCCCCGGCATCTCGCTCGATTCCGACTCGGCCACCGAGACGGTGATCACGCTCGTGCTCGTCGCGGTCATCTTCGGCGTGGTGAACGCGGTGCTCCAGCCGATCATCAAGACCGTGGGGTGCGGCTTCTACCTGCTGACCCTCGGCCTGATCGCGCTGGTGGTGAACGGCCTGCTCTTCCTGCTCACCAGCTGGATCGCCGGTGAGGCCGGGCTGCCCTTCCACGTTGACGGGTTCTGGCCGGAGGCGGTGCTGGGCGCGCTCTTCGTCGGCATCGTCACCTGGATCCTCGGCGCCGTCCTCGACCGCGACTGACGCCGGGTCCCGGCCGGTCGTCGTGGCGACCGGCCGGGGTCACCACCCCAGCAGCCCGGGGCCACCAGGCCAGCAGTAGGGAATTGGCTGGCGAGCGGCCCGGGTGACGGCGCTAGCGTCGGCGGGTGTTCACTCTGACCCGCGCGGACCGCTACGAGATCAGCACCGACCCGGACCGGATCGACCTGGACCGGGTGCACGTCTGGCTCTCCACCGACGCGTACTGGGCGCTGGGGCGGGAGCGGGAGACTGTGGCGCGCGCCTTCGCCGGCTCGATCGGCTTCGGCGTCTACCGGCCGGGGGACGGGCGGCAGGTCGCTGTCGCCCGGGTGGTCACCGACGGGGCCACGTTCGCCTGGCTCTGCGACGTCTACGTGGACCCGGCCGAGCGCGGTCGCGGGCTGGGCACCTGGCTGGCCGGCGCGGTCCGCGACCACTTGGCCGAGCTGGGCGTACGCCGGATCCTGCTGGCGACGCTCGACGCGCACGGCGTCTACGCGAAGCTCGGCTTCCGCCCGGTCGCGCCGGATCGGTGGATGGAGCTGGATCAGCGGGTGACGCCGGTCACCGATAAGGACCAGGAGAGCGAGCCACCACTTACGGTGGAGCGGTGAACCAGCTCCGGCTCGGCTACCTGTACGGCGTCGGCGCGTACCTGATCTGGGGTTTCTTCCCGATCTACCTGAAGCTGCTGCGCCCGGCCGGGCCGGTGGAGATCCTTGCGCACCGGATCCTCTGGTCGGTGGCGTTCGTGGCGTTGCTGCTGGCCGCCGCCCGGCACGCCGGCTTCCTGCGCAAGCTGGCCCGGCGGCCCCGGGCGCTCGCCGGTATCGGGCTCGCGGCCGCGCTGATCGCCGTCAACTGGGGCACGTACATCTACGGCGTCAACTCCGACCGGGTGGTGGAGACGGCGCTCGGCTACTTCATCAACCCGCTGGTGTCGGTGCTGTTCGGCGTGCTGGTGCTGCGGGAACGGCTGCGCCGGGCACAGTGGGCGGCGCTCGGCGTCGGCGCGCTCGCGGTCGCGGTGCTCACCGTCGACTACGGCCGCCTGCCCTGGCTGGCGCTCACGCTGGCGTTCAGCTTCGCCGGGTACGGCCTGGTCAAGAAGCAGCTCGCGCTGCCCGCCACGGAGGGGCTGTTCGTCGAGTCGGCGGTGCTGGCGCTGCCGGCGCTGGCGTACCTGGGGTGGCTGTCGGCGCGCGGCGACTCGACGTTCGGGCACGTCTCGGCCGGGCACACCGCGCTGCTGGTGCTCGCCGGCGCCGCCACCGCGATCCCGCTGCTGTTGTTCGCCGGGGCGGCGAACCGGCTGCCGCTGTCCACTGTCGGCATGCTGCAGTACCTCGCGCCGATCCTCCAGCTCGGCTGCGGCGTGCTGATCTTCCACGAGCCGATGCCGCCGGCCCGGCTGGCCGGCTTCGCCCTGGTCTGGCTCGCCCTGGTCGTCTTCACCGCCGACGCCCTGCGCCACTCCCACCGCACCCGCCTGGCCGCCCGCACCCCCACCCCGACCTCCGCCCCCACCCCGTCGCGCTGATCTTGCACTTTCCGCCCCGGCGAAAGGGGTGAAAGACCCGAACCGAGGGCCGAAACTGCACGATCGACGGAGAGGGCGGCGGGGCGGGCGGGCGGGCGGGCGGGCGGGGTCAGCGTAGGTCGTAGGCCAGGACGGGGGCGTTTGTGCCTCGGAGCAGCTCCAGGCGGACCAGTTCGCCCTTGGTGAAGCGGGTGACACCGGAGAAGCGCAGGTCGTCGCCGGGGGCGGCGAGCCAGGAGCCGATCTGCTCCGTCGCGCCGTCCGGACCGTGCGCCACCAGCCGGAACGTGTACGCCTCCCGGTGCCCGGCCCGCCTGTCGTACCCGCAGTGCATGGTGACCTCGGTGCCCCACGGCGTCTCGGTCAGCCCCACCTCGGCGTGCACCGGCACGGTTCCGGCCACCGGCCGCATGGAGGCCAGCGCCACAGGCGGCTTGGACGGTTCGGCGGGCGACTGCACGAGCCCCACCCCGACGCCCGCCAGCACGGCGAGCGCGGCGGCGGCGAGTGCTGTCAGCGCGTACCGTCGGCGGGAGCGGGACCGGTCGCGGCGCTTGCGCTCGCGCGCGGCGTCGAGCAGCGCGGGCACCCGCGACGTCTCCGGCCCGACCTCAAGGAACTGCTCCAGCCCGGCCGGGTCGAGCCGGCCCAGCAGGCCGGGGAGCACGGCGATCTCGGCCACCGCCTCCCGGCAATGCGCGCACCCGGCCAGGTGCCGCTCGTAGGCGACCCGGTCCGCCGGGGCGAGGGCGCCGAGCACGTACGCCCCGTCGTCGTGCGCGAACTCGCAGCGTGTCACCCGGTCACCCCCACCTCGGCCAGCGCCAACCGTAGTGAGCGCAGCGCGTAGTGGGTACGCGACTTCACCGTGCCCGGTGGTACGCCCAGCCGCGCGGCCGCCTCCGCCACCGAACGCCCCTGGTAGAAGCACTCGACCAGCACTTCCCGGTGGGTCGGGCTGAGCCGGTTGAGCGCCTCGGCGACCGTCCACGCCTCCACCGCGCGCTCGGTCTCGTCGACCGTCTCGGCGGTCTCGGGCAGTTCGTCGGTGTACACCTCGCCGACCCGGGCCGAGCGCCGCCGCCAGGCGTCGATGGCGAGGTTCCGCGCGGTGGTGAACAGCCAGGCGCGTACCGAGCCGCGTCGCGGGTCCAGCGACTCGGGGTGCCGCCAGGCGCGCAGCAGCGTCTCCTGCACGAGGTCCTCGGCCCGGGGCCGATCGCCGTTGACCAGCCGCAGGGCGTGCGCGTACAGCGCGTCGGCATGCTCGTCGTGCAGCGCGCGCAGCAGTTGGGCGTCGTGGTCACTGATGGCGGTACCTCGCTTCCGGCGGCGGGGAAACCGGCGATGCGTTCGCCCTTCCATACGTGCCGTGACGCCAAACGGTTCATCCGCAGCTCAGCGCGGAGCTGTTCACGTCCGGTTCAGGTCCGGGCCGATCCCCGCTCACAGTGCCCTGGCAGCGTCCGGCGGGTGAGCGCGCGAGCCGATCACCCGCGCGCCTTCCGACGTTGAGATCAGGAGGCTCCACCACATGAGCGACCGGCCTCGCCTGCTTCCACTGCTGGGTGGCACCCGCCACGGCAGCCGCGACGCGATGACCTGTCTGTACCGGTGCGGTAACGCGTGTGACCACCCGGTGCCGAACCCGACCGACAACCCGTACTTCGGGGACGTGGTCGGCACCGAGATCTCCCGGCGCGGCGTGGTCCGGGCCGGCGCGGTCGGCGCGCTGGTGCTCGGCTTCGGCGGCGCCGCCGCGGGCGCGCTCGCCGGCGCCGCGCCGGCCGCCGCGGCGCCCGCCGCCCCGCCCGTGCCCGGCGGCGAGGTGCCCCCCGCCGGGGCGGGCCGCCCGGGCAGCGGCGCGCTGACGTTCAAGCCGATCCCGCCGAACAAGCTCGACACCCTCGTCGTCCCGAACGGGTACGACCACTCCGTCGTGATCCGCTGGGGTGACGAGGTAGTGCCCGGCGCACCCGCGTTCGACCTGGGCCGGCAGACCGCCGCCGCCCAGTCGAAGCAGTTCGGCTACAACAACGACTTCGTCGGCGTGCTCCCGATCGACAGGCGGCGCGCGCTGCTCGTGGTGAACCACGAGTACACCAACGAGGACCTGATGTTCCCCGGCTTCACCGGCCAGGACGCGCTCACGGTCGAGCAGGTGCGGGTGGCGATGGCCGCGCACGGCATGTCAGTGGTGGAGCTGGAGCGGGTGGAGAACACCGGGCAGTGGCGGCCGGTACGGCGTGGCCGGCGGGAGTACAACCGCCGGGTCACGGCGCTGGCGACGAAGTTCGAGCTGACCGGCCCGGCGGCCGGCTCGGCGTGGCTGCGTACCGCCGCCGACCCGAAGGGCCGGACGGTGATCGGCACGCTCAACAACTGCGCCGGTGGCGTCACCCCGTGGGGCACGGTGCTCTCCGGCGAGGAGAACTTCAACCAGTACTTCGTCGGCGGCGACGGCGCACCGGAGGAGCAGAAGCCGAAGCTGGCCCGGTACGGCATCCCGACCGACGTGCGCCACCCGAGCGGCAGCCGCAAGTGGGAGCGGGCGGACGAGCGGTTCGACCTGACCAAGCACCCCAACGAGGCGAACCGGTTCGGCTGGGTCGTCGAGATCGACCCGTTCGACCCGCAGGCCGAGCCGCGCAAGCACACCGCGCTGGGCCGGTTCAAGCACGAGGGCGCGAACGTCATCGTGGCCCGCAACGGCCGGGTGGTCGCGTACATGGGCGACGACGAGCGCTTCGACTACCTCTACAAGTTCGTCTCCGACAAGAAGTTCATGCCGGGCAAGTCCTCGGTGGCGCGGCGGCACAACCTGACACTGCTGGAGTCGGGCACGCTCTACGTCGCGAAGATCGAGGGCGACAGCCCGGCCGCCGAGATCGACGGTTCCGGCAAGCTCCCGGCCGACGGCGGGTTCGGCGGACGCGGCCGCTGGATCAAGCTGGTCAGCGGCAACCGCTCGTACGTCGACGGCATGACCGCCGCGGACGTGCTCACGTTCACCCGGCTCGCCGGGGACAAGGTCGGCGCCACCAAGATGGACCGGCCGGAGGACGTCGAGCCGAGCCTGCTCACCGGCAAGGTCTACGTGGCGCTGACGAACAACAGCGACCGCGGCAAGGCCGGCAAGGCGCCTGCCGACGAGGCGAACCCGCGCAACAGCAACAAGCACGGGCAGATCCTGGAGCTGGTCGAGGACCGCGGCGACAACACCGCCGAGACCTTCGCCTGGTCGCTGCCGATCGTCTGCGGCGACCCGGCCGACGCCTCCACCTACTTCGCCGGGTACGACAAGACCAAGGTCTCCCCGATCTCCTGCCCGGACAACGTCGCCTTCGACGCCACCGGCAACCTGTGGATCTCGACCGACGGCAACGCGCTGGGCAGCAACGACGGCCTGTTCGCCACTGCCGTCGAGGGTCCGGAGCGGGGCCACCTGAAGCAGTTCCTCACCGTGCCGCTCGGTGCGGAGACCTGCGGCCCGTTCATCACCGGCGACAACCGGTCGGTCTTCGTGGCGGTGCAGCACCCGGGCGAGGTCACCGGCGCGTCGGTGGAGAACCCGGCCTCCACCTGGCCGGACGGCGACTTCGCCAAGCCCGGCGTGGTGGTCACCTGGCGCCTCGACGGCGGCCCGGTCGGCAGCTGACCCACCCCGGGGGCGGTCCGGCGCTGGACCGCCCCGCGAGGGGCCGCCGGCCCACCAGGTCGGCGGCCCTTCGTCAGTTCTCCGAGGCGATGCCGTCGGCGATGGCGCGTGCGGCGGTGAGCAGCTTGGCGCGGACCACCCGGGCCGAGGTCATCATCTCGCCGGCCGGCAGCGCGCAGGCCAGCACCACCCGGCGCTCGATGTCCTTGTCCGGGTTGACGAGCACCGCGGCACACGCCACGCCCTGCCGGAACTGCCCCAGCTCCAGCTGCATGCCGCGCCGGTCACCGGCGGCCAGGTCCGCCTCGAACGCCTCGACCGTGGTGAGGGTGGCGGTGGTGAAGGGGCGCATGCCGTACTCGCGCAGATAGCGGAAGCGCTGTTCGGTGGTGAGCGTGGCGAGCAGGCTCTTGCCGAGCGCTGTGGCGTGCGCGCCCTCGTCGAAGCCCGGCACCAGGTCTTCCATGTAGGGCGAGCGCGGCCCCTCCGCGGACGCGGTAACCGCCACCTGCCCGCCGACGAAACGGCCGAGGTAGTGGCTCCAGCCGGTGTCGGTCGCCGCGCGGCGCAGCGCCTCGCCCACCGCCGGCGGCCCCCGGAACGCGGTGACCAGCTCGCGGTAGCGGTCGGCCACCTCCAACCCCACGATGTACGTCCCGTCCTCGCGCCGGATCACGTAGCCCTCGTACGCGAGCGTGCGCACCAGGTGGTAGGTCGTGGCGACGGTCAGCTCGCAGCGCCGGGCGATCTGCTTCACGGTGAGCCCTCTCGGCGCACGGCCGACCGACTCGAGCACTCGAAGCGCGCGAGACACGCTACGGATCAGGTCCGAAGGTTCCGCCAAGGGGTCGCGCACAACCACCTCCGCCGCCGGGGACTTACACCATATGAAAAACCGGCCGAGTGCGAAATGCCTGTTCGGATGGAGGACGCCAGAAGACCGGGCACAGACCGTGTGCCGACGGACACGATGAGCAGCCAAAACGTTGCGGCGTAAGGTGTGCTCGCGATGACCGAACTTGTTTCGCGAACCGACCCGCCGAAGGCCCGACACGCCGTCTCCGTGGGCGCCGGCGCCACCCTCACCACGATCGTGTGCGTCCTGCCCGTCTTCCTGGTCGGCGGGCTCGCCGTACAGCTCGCGGACGAACTCCGCTTCAGCCCGGCCGGGCTGGGCCTGGCCGTCTCGATCTACTTCGGCGTGAGCGCGCTCGCCTCGGTGCCCTCCGGCGCCCTGGTCGAGCGCTTCGGCCCGGCCCCGGTCGCCCGGGCCGCCATCCTCCTCTCCGCCGCCTCGCTGCTGGCAGTGGCCGGGCTGGCCCGGTCGTACCCGGTCCTGGTGGCGCTGCTGGCCCTCAGCGCCGCCGCCAACGCCCTCGGGCAGCTCGCCAGCAACGCGGCGCTCGCCGAGCACGTACCCGCCCACCGGCAGGGCCTCTCGTTCGGCGTCAAGCAGGCCGCCGTACCGGCCGCCACGCTGCTGGCCGGTCTGGCGGTCCCCACAGTCGCGCTCACCGCCGGCTGGCGCTGGGCCTTCGTGGCGGCCGCGGTGGCCGCGCTCGCCGCGCTGCCGGCCGTACCCCGGGCCGGACGGGACCGGCGGGCCCGGACCGCCTCCGGCCGCCGTGACGGAGGCACCGGCCCGCTCGTGGTGATCGGGCTGGCCGCGACGCTCGCGGCGGCGGCGGCGAACGCCCTCGGCACGTTCCTGGTCGACTCGTCGGCGGCGCGCGGGCTCTCCCCCGGCCTGGCCGGGCTGACGCTGACCCTGGGCAGCGTGGTGTGCGTGCTCGCCCGGGTGGGCCTCGGCTGGCTGGCCGACCGGCGCACCAGCGGGCACGTCGGACTGATCGCCGGGATGCTGCTGACCGGCTCGATCGGCCTGATCCTGCTCGCGGTGGCCGGCTCGGCGCCGCTGATCGCGGGTGTGGTGCTCGGCTTCGGCCTCGGCTGGGCCTGGCCGGGGCTGATGAACTTCGCCGTGGTCCGGCTGCACCCGCAGGCACCGGCCGCCGCGACCTCGATCACCCAGACCGGCGTGTACGCGGGCGGCTGCCTGGGGCCGCTCGGCCTGGGCGCGCTGGCCGGCGCGGCGGGCTATTCGGCGATGTGGCTGACGGCTGCCGTCGCCATGCTCCTGGCCGCCCTCCTGCTGCTGCTGGGCGCCCGCCTCCTACTCCGCCCCCCCACCCCCGCCCTCCCCTGACCACCCCGCCCCCGCTCGCCCCGCCCGCTCCGCACCCCATCGCGACGATCATGAAGTTAGCGGCGCGACACGCCGGGCGGGCGACCGTCAACCTCATGATCGACGAGGGCCCGAGCGGGCGGTGAGGGCCCGAGGGGGCGGTGAGGGCCCGAGCGGGCGGTGAGGGGTGGGTCAGCTGGTGCGGTCGGCGATGTAGTCGCAGAGGGACTCCAGCGCGCGGCGGGCCGGGCCTTCGGGGAGCGGAGCCAGCCGGGCCCGTGCGTCCTCCGCGTAGCTGCGCACCGTCTCCCGGGCGCGCTTGAGCGCCGGGGACTCCCGCAGCAGGCCCAGCGCCTCGGCGTGCAGCGCGTCGTCCACCAGCGGGCCGGTGGCCAGGATCTCGCGCAGCCGCACGCTCGCCGCGTCCGCGTCGTCGGAGGCCATCGCGTAGAGCACCGGCAGGGTCGGTACGCCCTCGCGCAGGTCGGTGCCGGGCGTCTTGCCCGACTGGACCGACTCGCTGGCGATGTCCAGCAGGTCGTCGGAGAGCTGGAACGCGACGCCGATGATCTCGCCGTACGCGGCCAGGGCCTCGACGTGCTCGGGCGCCGCACCGCCGAACATGCCGCCGAAGCGGGCCGACGTGGCGATGAGCGAGCCGGTCTTCTCGGCGATCACGTGCAGGTAGTGCGCGACCGGGTCGGTGTCGCGCGGGCCGACCGTCTCGGCGATCTGGCCGTGCACCAGCCGGGCGAACGTGCGCGCCTGGAGGCGTACCGCCTCGGGCCCCAGGTCGGCGGCGATGTCGGCGGCGCGGGCGAACAGGTAGTCGCCGACCAGGATGGCCACCGAGTTGGTCCAGCGGGAGTTGGCGCTCGGGGCGCCGCGCCGCACTGCGGCCTCGTCCATCACGTCGTCGTGGTAGAGCGTCGCCAGGTGGGTGAGCTCCATCACCACGGCGGCGGGGACGACCTGGGGGGCGTCCGGCTCGCCGAACTGGGCGCCGAGCGCCACCAGCAGCGGACGGAACCGCTTGCCGCCGGCCTCGACCAGGTGCCGGGACGCCTCGGTCACCAGCGGATCGGCGCTCGCCACGCTCGCCCGCAGGCTCGCCTCGACCCGGTCGAGCACGCCCAGCACTGAGGCTTCGACGCGCGGGTCGGCGAGGTGCAGGCCGAGCGCGCCGAACTGACCTGAACGCTCGCCAGCCGGGTTCGCCACGTCCTCAACCATGCCACACCCGTTCGACCTGCTCGTCGACGGGGATACGGGCCGGGGGCCGGTACGCCACGGCGTACCGGCCCCCGGTGGGATCACCTCTGTCATCTGACGAATTCGGCGGCACCGGTGGTCAGGTCGAGCAGCGGGCCGGGCACCACGCCGAGGACCAGCGTGGCGAGCACGCCGATGACCAGCGCGGCCGAGGTGAGCGCGCCCGGCACGGTCACCGTCGGGGTGGACTCGCCCGGCTCGGACAGCCACATCATCACCACGACCCGCAGGTACGGGAACGCCAGCACCATGCTGGTCAGCACGCCGGCGATCACCAGCCACGCCTGGTTCGCCTCCAGGGCCGGGCCGAAGACCGCGAACTTGCTGGTGAAGCCGCTGGTCAGCGGGATACCGGCGAAGGCCAGCAGGATGAACGTGAAGATCGCCGCGAAGAACGGCGATCGGCGGCCCAGCCCGGCCCAGCGGGACAGGTGGGTGGCCTCCCCGTCGGCGTCGCGAACGAGCGTCACCACGGCGAACGCGGCGAGCACCGAGAAGCCGTACGCCGCCAGGTAGAACATGGTGCCGGAGAGCCCTTCGCGGCTCGGCGCCAGCACGCCGACGAGCAGGTAACCGGCGTTCGCGATCGACGAGTACGCCAGCAGGCGCTTGATGTCGGTCTGGGTGACCGCCAGCACCGCGCCGACCAGCATGGTCAGCACCGCGATCGCGCCGAGCACCGGGGTGAAGTCCCAGGACGCCCCGGCGAACGCGACGTGGAAGACGCGCAGCAGCGCACCGAACGCGGCGACCTTGGTGCAGGCCGCCATGAAGCCGGTGACCGGGGTCGGCGCTCCCTGGTAGACGTCCGGCGTCCAGACGTGGAACGGCGCGGCGGCGGCCTTGAACAGCAGGCCGATGGCGAGCAGCGCCATGCCGGCGAACAGCAGCACCGGGCTGGACGGGGACTCGGTGACCGCGGCGTGCACGGTGGCGAAGTCGACGCCGGCCCCGCGGCCCGGGATCCCGGAGGTGAAGCCGTAGATCAGGGCGACACCGAACAGGAAGAACGCCGAGGCGTACGCGCCGAGCATGAAGTACTTCAGCGCCGCCTCCTGGCTCAGCAGACGCCGGCGGCGGGCCAGCGCGCAGAGCAGGTAGAGCGGCAGGGAGAAGACCTCCAGCGCGACGAACATGGTCAGCAGATCGTTCGCCGCCACGAAGATCAGCATGCCGCCGATCGCGAACGACATCAGCGGGTAGACCTCGGTGGCGCCACCGACGCCCTCGGCCTGCCGGCGGTCCTCCGCCGACTCGGCGGTGACGGCGGCGTGCGCCACGAAGGCGCCGCCCCGCTCCACGGTGCGCTCGCCGACGAGCAGCAGCGCCATCACGGCGAGCACCAGGATGGCGCCCTGGAGAAACAGCGTCGGGCCGTCGATCGCGATGGCGCCGCCGATGGTGATCAGCCGGTCGTCGGAGTTCAGGATCACCATGACGATCGCGGCGAGCATCGCCACCAGGGCCAGCCCGAGCTGCACCGCGTTGCGCAGGCGGCGCGGCACGAACGCCTCGACCAGGACCCCGAGCAGCGCCGCGCCCAGCATGATCAGGATGGGAGCGAGCGCCGCGTAGTCGATCGACGGCAGCCTCAGTTCACTCACTTCGCAGCCTCCTGGACGCTGCCGACCTCAGGGGCGGGATCGGACTTGCCGACGTCCTGCATGGTCGCCTGGACGGCGGGGTTGATGACATCGGTGACCGGCTTGGGATAGAAGCCGAGCAGCACGATCAGCGCGATCAGCGGCGCGACGACCACCTTCTCGCGCAGGGTGAGGTCGCGGCGCATGCCCTCGACCTCGGTCAGCGCCGGGTTCAGCGTGCCCTGCGTGGTGCGCTGCACCATCCACAGCACGTACGCGGCCGCCAGGATGATGCCGAGCGTGGCGATCACCGCGACCGGCTTGTTGACGGTGAACGTGCCGATCAGCACCAGGAACTCGGAGACGAACGGCGCGGTGCCCGGCAGCGCCAGCGAGGCGAGACCGGCGAAGAAGAGCACGCCGGCCAGCACCGGCACCAGCTTGCCCGCGCCGCCGAAGTCGCTGATCAGCGCCGAGCCGCGCCGGGCGATCAGCATGCCGACCACCAGGAACAGCAGGCCGGTGGCCAGGCCGTGGTTGAGCATGTAGAGCACCGCGCCGGTGCCGGCCTGGGTGGTGAACGCGAAGATGCCGACGCCGATGAACCCGAAGTGCGCGATCGAGGTGTACGACACCAGCCGCTTCAGGTCGTTCTGGCCGACCGCCAGCAGCGCGGCGTAGATGATGCCGATGACGCCGAGCGCCAGCGCCCACGGCGCGAACCACCGCGACGCCTCCGGGAACAGCGGGAGGCAGTAGCGCAGGATGCCGAACGTGCCGACCTTGTCCAGCACGCCGACCAGAAGCGCGGCGGCACCGGCCGGGGCCGCGCCACCGGCGTCCGGCAGCCAGGTGTGGAACGGGAAGAACGGCGCCTTGATCGCGAAGGCGACGAAGAAGCCGAGGAACAGCCAGCGGGCCGTGTCGGTGGCGAACTCCGCCTGGCTCAGCGCCTGCCAGTCGAAGGTCTTCCCGCCGACCACCCAGAGGCCGATGACCGCGGCCAGCATGAACAGACCGCCGACCAGCGAGTAGAGGAAGAACTTCACCGCCGCGTACTGCCGCTGGTGGCCGCCGTAGCTGCCGATCAGGAAGTACATCGGCACCAGCATGACCTCGAAGAACACGTAGAACAGGAAGACGTCGGCGGCGGCGAAGACGCCGATCATCGTGCATTCGAGGACGAGCAGCAGCGCGAAGTACGCGGGCACCGAGCGCTTCGACGCCTCGGCGTCGTGCCAGGACGCCAGGATCACCAGCGGCACCAGGATCGCGATCAGCATCAGCATGACCAGCGCGATGCCGTCCACCTCGAAGGTGAAGTTCACGCCCCAGTTCGGGATCCACGGGTACGACTCGCGGAACTGGAACCGGTCACCACCGGCGGAGAAGGCGAACCACATCACCACCGACAGCACCAGCACCAGCAGCGACCAGCCGAACGCCACCAGCTTGGCGAGGTCCGGGCGGCTGCGGGGCAGCAGTGCCACCACCAGGGCGCCGACCAGCGGCGCCACGGTCAGCACCGAGAGGAACGGGAAGTTGGACATTATTCGGCCTTACCTCCGTCGTGACTGCGTGGCCCGCCGGCGGGGGCGGCCGCGTTGAGGTCGATCACGCCAGCCACCCCGCCTGCACCGCCAGGAACGCCGCCACCACGAGCAGCGCGCCGGTCAGGATCGAGGTCGCGTACGACCGCACGAAGCCGGTCTGGAGCCGCCGGAGCCGGCCCGAGCCCCCGCCCACGGCGGCGGCCAGGCCGTTGACCAGCCCGTCGACGCCCCGGTTGTCGAGGAACACCAGCGCCCGGGTGAGGAAGATGCCCGGCTTCTCGAAGACCGCCTCGTTGAAGGCGTCCGTGTAGAGGTTCCGCCGCGCGGCGGTGACCACCACGCCGGCCGGCTGCGGCTCGGTGGCCGTGCCGCCCCGGAACAGGAACCAGGCCAGCCCGGCGCCCAGCACGGTGACCAGCAGCGACAGCGCGGTGAGCAGCCAGTGCGCCAGCACCGGCGCGTGTTCCCCGCTCTCCGCGCCGAGCCCGTTGGTGGCGGTGAGCCAGTCCGGCACGGAGGTGGCGAGCAGGAAGCCCGCGCCGACCGAGCCGATCGCCAGCAGGATCAGCGGGACGGTCATCAGCTTCGGCGACTCGTGCGGGTGCTCGATGTCCTCGGTCCAGCGCTTCGGGCCGTGGAACGTGAGCACGAACAGCCGCGTCATGTAGAACGCGGTGAGCCCGGCGCCGAGCAGTGCGGCCATGCCGAACAGCCAGGCCGTCCAGCCCTCCCGCTCGAACGCGGCCACGATGATCGGCTCCTTGGAGAAGTAGCCGGAGAACGGGAACATGCCGATGATGGCGAGCCAGCCCATCATGAACGTCAGCCAGGTGACCTTCATGTACTTCGACAGCCCGCCGAAGCGGCGGATGTCCACCTGGTCGTTCATGCCGTGCATGACCGAGCCGGCGCCGAGGAACATGTTGGCCTTGAAGAAGCCGTGCGCCAGCAGGTGCACGATGGCCAGCGCGTACGCGGCACCGCCGAGACCGACGCCCAGGAACATGTAGCCGATCTGGCTCACTGTCGACCAGGCCAGCACCCGCTTGATGTCGTCCTTGGCCGCGCCGATGATGCAGCCCATCAGCAGCGTGAGCGCGCCGACGCTGACCACCACGAGCTGGAGCGTCTCGTTGGCCGAGAAGATCGCGTTGGAGCGGGCGATCAGGTAGACGCCCGCGGTCACCATGGTGGCCGCGTGGATGAGCGCCGACACCGGGGTCGGGCCCTCCATCGCGTCCGGCAACCACGCCTGGAGCGGGAACTGGCCGGACTTGCCGGCCGCGCCGAGCAGGAGCAGCAGGCCGAGCACCAGCACGGTGGTCGAGGTCAGCGAGCCGACGCCGTTGAACACCTCGTCGTACTGGGTGGTGCCGAGCATGGCGAACATGATGAAGATGCCGATGGCCAGGCCGGCGTCGCCGACCCGGTTCATCAGGAACGCCTTCTTACCGGCGGTGGCCGCGCTGGGCCGGCCGTACCAGAAGGAGATCAGCAGGTACGACGCCAGGCCGACGCCCTCCCAGCCGAAGTAGAGCATCACGTAGTTGTTGCCGAGCACCAGCAGCAGCATGGCGGCGACGAACAGGTTGAAGTACGCGAAGAACAGCCGCCGGCCCGCGTCGTGCGCCATGTACTCCACGGCGTAGAGGTGGATCAGGAAGCCCACCCCGGTGATCAGCAGGACGAAGACCGCGGCCAGCGGGTCGAAGAGCAGACCGAAGTCCACCCGCAGGCCACCGACCGCGATGAAGTCCCAGAGGCTCAGCTCGACCTGCTTGTTCTCCAGGCCGCGGAGCTGGAAGAAGTAGGTGAGCCCGAGCACGAAGGCGGCGCCGATGGCGCCCACGCCCAGCCAGTGGCCCCAGCGGTCGGCCCGCTTGCCGAGCAGCAGCAGGATCGCCGCGCTGACCAGCGGGATCGCCACCAGCAGCCAGACACTGCCCAGCATCCCGTCCGCCGTGGCGAAGGTGACGGCTTCGGCTGGCTCAGACTGGGCGATCGTCAGAATCTGTTCCACCACGAGCCCCTCAGTACTTCAGCAGGTTGGCGTCGTCGACGCTGGCCGAGCGCCGGGTCCGGAAGATCGCCATGATGATCGCGAGCCCGACCACGACCTCGGCCGCCGCCACCACCATCACGAAGAACGCCATGATCTGGCCGTTCAGGTCGCCGTTGATCCGGCTGAACGTGACCAGGGTCAGGTTGGCCGCGTTGAGCATCAGCTCGATGCACATGAACAGCACGATCGCGTTGCGCCGGACCAGCACGCCCACGGCGCCGATGGTGAACAGCACCGCCGCGAGGATGAGGTAGTAGTCCGGGGTCACCGTGCCAGCCTTTCGTTCGCGACTGCGGGGCTCCGCTTCGCTGCACTCCTCGCGCTCACCGATCAGTCCCCTTCGGTGCGGTCTCCTCGGCCGTCAGCTCACGCACCGGCATGATCTCCGGGATGCTGCGGTCGGTCAGCCGGCCGTCGGGCAGACGGGCCGGGGTGGCCACCGAGGAGGACGTGGCGTAGACACCCGGGCCGGGCTTCGGTCCGGGGTAGTTGCCGGGGCGGAACCGCGCCTTCATGGTGGCGATCTGGTCCATCCGGTCCGCCTTGCGCCGCTCCACGTGCGCCAGCACCATCGCGCCGACGGCGGCGGTGATCAGCAGCGCCGAGGTCAGCTCGAAGGCGAAGACGTACTTGGTGAACAGCAGCCGGGCGATGCCCTGGACGTTGCCCTCGCCGTTGGCCTGGTCGAGCCCGACCGCCTGGACGCCGTCGAGCGCCCGGTAGAGGCCGGTGCCGACCAGGCCGGCGAAGCCGAGCCCGAGGACCACTGCGGCGACCCGCTGGCCGCGCAGCGTCTCGATCAGCGAGTCGGACGCGTCCCGGCCGACCAGCATCAGCACGAACAGGAACAGCATCATGATCGCGCCGGTGTAGACGATGATCTGCACCATGCCGATGAACGGCCCGGCCTGGAGCACGTAGAACACGCCCAGGCAGAGCATGGTCAGCACCAGCCAGAGCGCGGAGTGGACCGCGTTGCGGGCCCACACCATGCCGATCGCCCCGAGCAGGGCCAGCGGCGCGAGGATCCAGAAGGTGACCTCCTCACCCCCGGACACCTGGCCGGCGGCGGCGAGCACCGTAGCCGAGGTCATGCCTTGCCTCCCTTGCCCGCCGCGGCGGCGGACCGCTGCTCGGCCTGCTCGGCGCCGGGGAAGGTCACACCGGGGTGCTCCTCCACCTGGTACCGGCCGGGGCCCATCGGCGAGCGCTCGGCGCCGGCCGAGGTGCCCGGGTTGGTGAGCGCGCCGACGTAGTAGTCCTTCTCGCTGTCGCCCAGCCGCATCGGGTGCGGCGGCTGCTCCATGCCTTCGAGCAGCGGCGCGAGCAGCTGCTCCTTGGTGAAGATCAGGTCCTGCCGGTTGTCCCGGGCCAGCTCGTACTCGTTGCTCATGGTGAGCGAACGGGTCGGGCAGGCCTCGATGCAGAGCCCGCAGAAGATGCACCGGGCGTAGTTGATCTGGTAGGTGCTGGCGTACCGCTCACCCGGGGAGAAGCGCTGCTCCTCGGTGTTGTCGCCACCCTCCACGTAGATCGCGTCGGCCGGGCAGGCCCAGGCGCACAGCTCGCAGCCGATGCACTTCTCCAGCCCGTCCGGGTGCCGGTTGAGGATGTGCCGCCCGTGGTAGCGCGGCGCCGAGACCGGCGGCTTGAACGGGTAGTCGGTGGTGACGACCTTCTTGAACATGTGCGAGAAGGTGACACCGAAGCCCTTGAACGTTCCGGTGATCGCGCCCACGTCACACCTCCCTGGAGTCCGGGCCGGCGACCACGTTGGCCGGCTCCCGCTCGGCGAGCACGCGCTTCGTACGCGGGCTCGGCGGAACCTGAAGATCCATCGGCGGCAGCGGGAAGCTGCCGTACGGCCGGGTGTCCGCCTGCTCCTGGAGCGACGGCTTCGGCTCCTTCTTCCGCGACGGCCAGAAGAGCGTGGCCAGCAGCAGCACGCCCGCGCCGACGGCGGTGACGAGCAGCCGGTCCCTGGTCTGCCAGTCCTCGATCGAGCGCAGCCCGGCGAGCACCATGATCCAGACCAGGTTCAGCGGCAGCAGCACCTTCCAGCCGAAGCGCATGAACTGGTCGTACCGGAGCCGGGGCAGCGTGCCGCGCAGCCAGACGAAGACGAACACCAGCAGGATGACCTTGCCGAAGAACCACAGCATCGGCCACCAGCCCTCGTTGGCGCCCGACCAGATCGTGATCGGCCACGGCGCGTGCCAGCCGCCGAGGAAGAGCGTCACTGTGAACGCCGACATGGTCACCATCGCGACGTACTCGCTGAGCATGAACAGCGCGAACTTCAGCGAGCTGTACTCGGTCTGGAAACCGGCCACCAGCTCCGACTCCGCCTCGGGCAGGTCGAACGGCGCCCGGTTCGTCTCACCGACGATGGCGATGAAGAACATGATGAAGCTGGGCAGCAGCAGGATCGCGTACCAGCCGGGCGCGGCGAGGTCGAAGCCGCCGATGCTCAGCCGGGTGCCGTCACCCTGCGCGGCGACGATCCCGCTGGTCGACATGGTGCCGGCGGTCATGAACACCGCGACCACGCTCAGGCCCATCGTGACCTCGTACGAGACCAGCTGGGCCGCCGAGCGCAGGCCGCCGAGCAGCGGGTACGTGGAGCCGCTGGCCCAGCCGCCGAGCACGATGCCGTACACGGCGAGCGAGGAGAAGGCCAGCACCACAAGCACCGCCACCGACACGTCGGTGACCTGCAGCGGCGTCCGGTGCCCGAAGATGCTCACCATCGGACCGAACGGGATCACCGACAGCGCGGTGACCGCGCAGACCACCGAGATGACCGGGGCGAAGAAGTAGACGACCTTGTCGGCCTTGCGCGGGAGGATGTCCTCCTTGAAGGCCAGCTTCACGCCGTCGGCGAGCGTCTGGAGCAGACCGAACGGGCCGGCCTGGTTGGGGCCGGGCCGCACCGCCATGCGGCCCACTACCCGGCGCTCGAACCAGACGCCGAGCAGCGTGGCCGCCACGGCGACGACGAACGCGAACAGGATCTTGCCGAGGACCAGCCACCACGGGTCCTTGCCGAAGTCGGCAAGCGTCGGGTCCTGCGCCGCGAGGATGACGGGGTTCACTGCACCCACCTTTCGTTCCCGACTGCGGAGACGCTCACCACGTCGCCGGACGTCGCGCCGAGGCCACGCCGCACGGTGGAGCCGGGTGAGTTGGTCGGCAGCCAGACGACGCCGTCGGGCATCTCGGTGATCGCCGCCGGCAGCGTGATCGCGCCGCGGTCGGTGCCGACAGTGACCGGGTCACCGTCGGCGACGCCCAGCGCCTCGGCGGTGCCCTTGCCCAGCCGGACCACCGGCGTGCGGGCGGTGCCCGCGAGGTGCTCGTCGCCGTCGGTGAGGCTGCCCAGGTCGATCAGCTGGTGCCAGGTGGCGAGCACTGCCTCGCCCGGTCCGGGCTGCCGCACGGCGGCCGGCTCGACCGAGGGCGCCGACGGTCGCTCGACCCGGGTGCGCGGCAGCGCGCCCAGCTCGCGCCGGATGCTCGGCACGTCCCCGGTGCCCAGCCGCACGTCGAGCTGCGCGGCGAGCGCGTCGAGGATCCGGGCGTCGGTCATCGCGCCGGTGTCCAGCACCTTCTCGAACGTGCGCAGCCGGCCCTCCCAGTCCAGGAAGCTGCCGGCCTTCTCGACCACCGGCGCGACCGGCAGGACCACGTCGGCGCGGCGGGACACCGCGCTCATCCGCAGTTCCAGGCTGACCAGGAACGGCACCGCGTCCAGCGCGGACTCGGCCAGGCGCGGGTCGGCCAGGTCGGCCGGGTCGACGCCGGCCACCACCAGGGCGCCGATCTGGCCGTTCGCGGCGGCGGTGAGGATGCCGTCGGTGTCGCGGCCGGCCTGGCTGGGGATCACCCCGGCCGGGATGTCCCACGCCTCGCCCAGCTCCGCGCGCGCGGCCGGCTCGGTGACGACCCGGCCGCCGGGGAGCAGGTTGGGCAGGCAGCCCGCGTCGACAGCACCGCGGTCACCCGCGCGCCGCGGCACCCAGACCAGACGGGCACCGGTACGCCGGGCGACGTCCGCCGCCGCCGACAGCCCGCCCGGCACCTCGGCCAGGCGCTCGCCGACGATCAGGATCGCCCCGGGCTGCCCCAGCGCCTCGGCCACAGTGGCGTGCTCGGCCAGCACGCCTGCTTCCTCGCCGGGCACCACCCGGGCGAGCTTCGCCCCGAGCTTCTCCAGGCCGCGGGTCGCGAACGGCGCGATCGCGTACACGGTGAGCTTCTTCTTCAGGTACGCCTTGCGCAGCCGCAGGAAGAGGATCGGGCACTCCTCCTCCGGCTCCAGGCCGACCAGCACCACGGCGGGCGCGTTCTCCACGTCCGTGTAGGTCACGTCGGTGACCCCGGCGACGCTGCTGGCCAGGAAGTCGGCCTCCTCGCGGGAGACCGGGCGGGCCCGGAAGTCGATGTCGTTCGTGTGCAGCGCGATCCGGGCGAACTTCGCGTACGCGTAGGCGTCCTCGACGGTGAGCCGGCCGCCGGTCAGCACCGCCGTGCCGGTCGCGCCGTCGCGGGCCGCGCGCAGCCCCTCGGCGGCCCGGGTGAGCGCCTCGCTCCAGGACGCCTCGCGCAGCTCACCGGTCTTCTCGTCGCGCACCATCGGCGTGCTGATCCGGTCGAACGCGCGGGTGTACTGGAAGCCCCAGCGGCCCTTGTCGCAGTTCCACTCCTCGTTCACCGCCGGGTCGTCGCCGGCCAGCCGGCGCAGCACCTTGCCGCGCCGCCAGTCGGTGCGCTGGGCGCAGCCGGCCGAGCAGTGCTCGCAGACGCTGGGCGTGGAGACCAGGTCGAACGGGCGGGCCCGGAACCGGTACTGGGCGCCGGTCAGCGCGCCCACCGGGCAGATCTGCACGGTGTTGCCGGAGAAGTACGAGTTGAACGGGACGTCGCCCTCGTCGCCCTCCTCGCCGTACGCGTCGTCCCGGTAGATGTTGATCTCCTCGTGCGAGGAGCGTCCCATCAGGTCGATGAACTTGTCCCCGGCGATCTCCTCGGAGAACCGGGTGCACCGCTGGCAGAGCACGCAGCGCTCGCGGTCGAGCAGCACCTGGGTGCTGATCGGCAGCGGCTTCGGGTACTCCCGCTTGTGCTCGTGGAACCGCGAGTCCGTCCGGCCGGTGGACATCGCCTGGTTCTGCAGCGGGCACTCGCCGCCCTTGTCGCACATCGGGCAGTCCAGGGGGTGGTTGAGGAGCAGCAGCTCCATCACCCCCTCCTGGGCCTTCTTGGCGACCGGGGAGGTGAGCTGCGTGCGCACCACCATGCCGTCGGCGACGGTCTGGGTGCAGGAGGCGACCGGCTTGCGCTGGCCCTCCACCTCCACCAGGCACTGCCGGCAGGCGCCGGCCGGGGCCAGCAGCGGGTGGTCGCAGAAGCGCGGGATCTCGGTGCCGAGCTGCTCGGCGACGCGGATCAGCAGCGCACCCTTGGGCGCGGTGACCTCGACGCCGTCGATGGTCAGCGTGACGGTCTCGGTCTGCTTGGCTACGTCGGTCATCAGTGAGCTCCAACCAGAGACTTGTCGGAGAGCTTCGGCGCGGTACGTCCCTCGATGTAGTCGAGGTAGTCCTGCTTGAAGTACTTCAGCGACGAGGTCACCGAGCTGGTCGCGCCGTCACCCAGACCGCAGAACGAGCGGCCGAGGATGTTGTCGCAGGTGTCGAGCAGGGTGTCCAGGTCCTCGTGGGTGCCCTGGCCCGCCAGGATGCGCCGGTAGACCCGGACCATCCAGTAGTTGCCCTCACGGCACGGGGTGCACTTGCCGCACGACTCGTGGTGGTAGAACTCCAGCCACCGGTAGGTCGCGTACACCGGGCAGTCCTGGTCGGAGAAGATCTGCGTGGCCGTGGTGCCCAGGATCGAGCCGGCCGCCGCCACCCCCTCGAAGTCCAGCGGCACGTCCAGGTGCTCGGCGGTCAGCAGCGGCGTCGACGAGCCACCCGGGGTCCAGAACTTCAGGTTGTGCCCGGGCTTCATGCCGCCCGCCAGCTCGATCAGCTCGCGCAGCGTGATGCCCATCGAGCACTCGTACTGGCCGGGGTTGGCGATCCGGCCGGACAGCGAGTAGATCATCGGGCCGGACGACTTCTCCGTGCCCATCGTCTTCCACCAGTCCGCGCCACCGAGCACGATGTACGGCACGCTGGCGATGGTGCCGACGTTGTTGACAACGGTCGGGCTGGCGTACAGGCCGTGGGTCGCCGGGAACGGCGGGCGCAGCCGGGGCTGGCCGCGGAAGCCCTCCAGCGAGTCCAGCAGCGCGGTCTCCTCACCGCAGATGTACGCCCCCGCGCCCGAGTGCACCACCAGGTCCAGGTCGAAGCCCGAGCCGAGGACGTTCCGGCCGAGATAACCCTTGGCGTACGCCTCGTCGACAGCGCTGCGCAGCCGCCGGGCGGCGTGCACCGCCTCACCGCGGATGTAGATGTACGCCCGGTTGGCCCGGATCGCGTACGAGGCGATGATGACGCCCTCGACCAGCGAGTGCGGGTCGTGGGTCATCAGCGGCAGGTCCTTGCAGGTGCCCGGCTCGCCCTCGTCGGCGTTCACCACGAGGTAGTGCGGCTTGCCGTCGCCCTGCGGGATGAACCCCCACTTGAGACCGGTCGGGAAGCCCGCGCCGCCCCGGCCGCGCAGTCCGGAGTCCTTGATCAGCTGGATCAGGTCGTCCGGGTGCGCCTTGAGCGCCTTGCGCAGGGCGGCGTAGCCGTCCAGCTTCTCGTAGGTGCCGAGCCGCCACGCGTCCGGCGAGAGCCAGCGCTTGGTGAGCACCGGCGTGAGCTTGGCCAGCGTCTCCGGCCGAGGAGTGGTCACTTCCGGACCCCCGTTCCGCTCGCGTCCGCCGGGTCGGCGCCGTCCGCGCGCGTACCGGATTCCGCTTCCTTGAGGTTGCGCTCCTGCGCGCCGGCCGCGTCGCCGGCGGGCTTGCCGTCGCCGGCCGGCGGGTTCGCCGCCGCGCCGGCCGCCTCCGCCGCCCGCGCGTCGCGGGGCGCCGGGGCCGGGCCGTCCACCGGCATCTTCGTGCCGGGCGCGTCCGGCACCGCGGTGCCCGCGTCCGGCTGCCGGGTCTCGGCGGTACGCACCTGCGGTGACTTGGCGTCCGGCGCCTTCACGTCCGGCGCGGTGCTGCCGGTGGCCGCCTCCGGCTTGGCCGGCTCGACGGCCTTGGCCGGCGCGGGCGCGGGGGCCGGCTTCGCGGCCTCGGCCTTCGCCTTCTCCTCGGCGGCAGCCCGGTCGGCCTCGGCCTTGCTGCGGATCGGCGTCTTCGGGTCGAAGCCCGGCACCGAGACGCCGTGCTGCTCGGCCAGGCGCAGACCGCGCAGGCTCGGCTCGCCCGGCCCGCCGTCGGCGACCGCGCCGTCGCGCTCGTCGGCGAAACCGGCGAGCTGGACCGCCATCTCCTTCAGCGTGCAGAGCCGCGCGCCACGGGTCGGCATCGGCCGGCCGCCGGCGCGCAGCTCCTCGACCACGTCGAGCGCGGCCTGCGGCTCCACGTTGTCGAAGAAGTCGTAGTTGACAGTCATGACCGGGCCGTAGTCGCACGCCGCCAGGCACTCGGCGTGCTCCAGGGTGATCTTCCCGTCGGCGGTGGTCTCCTCGTGCCCGACGCCGAGGTGCTCGGCGAGGGCGTCGTAGACCTTCTGCCCGCCGAGCACGTCGCACATCGTGTTGGTGCAGACGCTCACCAGGTAGTCACCGGTGGGCTTGCGCTTGTACATGGTGTAGAAGGTGGCGACGGCGCCGACCTGGGCCTTGTTGAGCCCGAGCACCTCGGCGCAGAACTCGACACCGGCCGGGGAGACGTAGCCCTCCTCGGACTGGACCAGGTGCAGCAGCGGCAGCAGCGCCGAGCGGGACCGGTCCGCCGGGTACCGGGCGATGATCTCCCGCGCCCGGGCGCGAGTCGTTTCGGAAAAGCTCATCGGTCACAACCACCCATCACGGGGTCCAGCGAGGCGCCGCCGGCGATCACGTCGGCGATCAGGCCGCCCTCGGCCATCGCCGGGAGGGCCTGGAGGTTGACGAAGCTCGGCTCCCGGTAGTGCACCCGGTAGGGCCGGGTGCCCCCGTCGGACACCGCGTGCACGCCCAGCTCGCCGCGGGGCGACTCGATGCCGACGTACACCTGGCCCGGCGGAACCCGGAAGCCCTCGGTGACGAGCTTGAAGTGGTGGATCAGCGACTCCATCGACTGACCCATGATCTTGGCGACGTGCTCCAGCGAGTTGCCCATGCCGTCCACGCCGATGGCGAGCTGCGCCGGCCAGGCGATCTTCTTGTCGGACACCATCACCGGGCCGGGCTTCAGGCGGTCCACCGCCTGCTCGATCAGCTTCAGCGACTCGCGGATCTCCGCCACCCGCACCAGGTAGCGGCCCCACACGTCACCGTCGGTGTGGGTCGGCACGTCGAACTCGTACGTCTCGTAACCGCAGTACGGCATGGTCTTGCGCAGGTCCCAGGCGAGGCCCGCGGAACGCAGCACCGGGCCGGTGACGCCGAGCGCCATGCAGGCGGTCACGTCGAGCACCGCCACGTGCTGCGTACGCTCCAGCCAGATCGGCTGGCCGGACAGCAGGTTCTCGTACTCCTTGAGCCGCTTCGGCATCAGCTTGAGGAAGTCGCGGATCTTGCGGATCGCGTCGTCCGGCACGTCCTGCGCCACGCCGCCCGGCCGCACGTACGCGTGGTTCATCCGCAGGCCGGTGATGGTCTCGAAGATGTCGAGGACGTACTCCCGCTCGCGGAAGCCGTACAGCATCATGTTGATCGCGCCCAGCTCCATGGCGGTGGTCGCCAGCCAGACCAGGTGCGACGAGACGCGGTTGAGCTCCATCATCAGCACGCGGATGGTGGTGGCCCGCTCGGTGATGTCGTCGGTGATGCCGAGCAGCTTCTCCACCGCGAGCGCGTACGCCGTCTCGTTGAACAGCGGCGAGAGGTAGTCCATCCGGGTCACGAACGTCGAACCCTGGACCCAGTTGCGGTACTCCAGGTTCTTCTCGATGCCGGTGTGCAGGTAGCCGACGACCGAGCGGGCCTCGCGGACCGTCTCGCCCTCCAGCTCCAGGACCAGCCGGAGCACGCCGTGGGTGGACGGGTGCTGCGGGCCCATGTTGACGACGATCCGCTCGTCGTTGATCGGGTCCGTGCCGGAGACGACCTCGTCCCAGTCCCCGCCGGTGACGGTGAAGACCTTGCCCTCGGTCGTCTCGCGCTCGGTCGCGTAGTTCGACGTGGTCATTGGTACGACCTCCTACGGTCCGGCGGGGGGATCTCCGCACCCTTGTACTCGACGGGGACGCCGCCCAGCGGGTAGTCCTTGCGCTGCGGGTGCCCCTCCCAGTCGTCCGGCATGAGGATCCGGGTCAGGGCGGGGTGGCCGTCGAAGACGACGCCGAACATGTCGTACGTCTCCCGCTCCTGCCAGTCGGCGGTCGGGTAGACGGCGGTGACGCTCGGGACGTGCGGCTCCTCGGCGGAGACCGCCACCTCCAGCCGGACGCTGCGGCGGTAGGTCATCGAGGTCAGGTGGTAGACCACGTGCAGGCGGCGCTCCTGCGCGCCCAGGTAGTCCACGCCGGACACCGAGGAGCACAGCTCGAAGCGCAGCGCGAGGTCGTCGCGCATCACCTGGCAGACCTCCGCGATCCGCTCCGGGCGGACGTGCAGGGTCAGCTCGCCCCGGTCGACCACGACCTTCTCGATCGCGTCGCCGAAGTCCGGGTACGCCTCCTCCAGCGCGTCCCGCACCTCGTCGAAGTAGCTCCCGTACGGCCGGGCCGCCTCCTCGATCGGCTTGCGCTGGCGGACCAGGCCGCCGTAGCCGGAGACGTCGCCGGTCCCCTGGTTGCCGAACATGCCCCGGCCGGCGGGGCTGGCCGGCGGGTACTCCGCCGGGGCGGTGGAGCTGGCACCGGCCGGGGTGGTGGGTACCGGCACCCCGCCGTCGTTGTTCTTGTCGTTCGGTGCGGTCATTTCGGGCCCCTATGCGACGCCTGAAGGTGGTTCTGCGCCTTCATCCAGTTCTCGATCCGAAGCTGCTCCTCACGCCCCTCGCGGACCGCCTTCGTCCACTCGGCACGCCGGGCCTTGTCGCTGCGGTACGACGAGGGCATCGAGCCGTACGGCACCACCGGCACGTCACCGCGCGCCAGGCGGGCCTCCGCCATCTTGCGGCCGTTCGGGCCCAGCGGCTCGTGCATGATCTTCTCGCGCAGCTTGAGCACCGCGTCGATGAGCATCTCCGGCCGGGGCGGGCAGCCGGGGAGGTACATGTCGACCGGGACGACGTGGTCGACGCCCTGCACGATGGCGTAGTTGTTGAACATGCCGCCGCTGCTGGCGCAGACGCCCATCGAGATGACCCAGCGGGGCTCGGCCATCTGGTCGTAGATCTGGCGCAGGACCGGAGCCATCTTCTGGCTCACCCGGCCGGCCACGATCATCAGGTCCGCCTGACGGGGCGAGGCCCGGAAGACCTCCATGCCCCAGCGGCCCATGTCGTAGTGCGGGCCACCCGCCGCCATCATCTCGATGGCGCAGCAGGCCAGACCGAACGTGGCGCCCCAGACCGAGGTCTTCCGCGTCCAGTTGACCAGCTTCTCGACGCTGGTGAGCAGGACGCCGGAGGGGAGCTTCTCCTCGATGCCCATCTGCTACCTCCTCAGTCCCAGTCCAGGCCGCCGCGACGCCAGACGTAGGCGTAGGCGACGAAGACCGCGACGATGAACAGGACCATCTCCACGAAGCCGAAGATCGGCAGGGCGTCGAAGGAGACCGCCCAGGGGTAGAGGAAGATGATCTCGATGTCGAAGACGATGAAGAGCATCGCCGTCAGGTAGAACTTGATCGGGAACCGGCCGCCGCCGACCGGCTGCGGGCTCGGCTCGATGCCACACTCGTACGCCTCGAGCTTGGCCTTGTTCAGACGCCGCGGGCCGGCGAGTCGGGCAGCGGCCACGGAGAACAGCGCGAACGCCGCAGCGAGGGCGAACAGCCCGATGATGGGTGCGTAAGGAGAGAGCGTCATCGTTGTCCCCTGCTCGTCCTTCCCTGACCTCGGTGGTTGGCCAAAATCACACTATTCACGTCCCTCACGACCTCGGTCGGCGGGGGTCGATCTCTGTCCGGCTCGTGGGCGTCGGGCCTCGGGCCGGTCGTCTCCTACACGGCCGGGGCCACCTTCGTCATCGCGTTGATGACCCGGTCCATCGCGTCCCCGCCGCGCGGGTCGGTCAGGTTGGCCAGCAGCTTGAGCACGAAGCGCATGAGCATCGGGTGCGGCATGCCGTGCTTGGTCGCCATCCGCATGATCTCGGGGCGGCCGATGAGCTTCACGAAGACGCCGCCGAGCCGGTAGTAGCCGCCGAAGCGGGCCTTCAGCTCCTGCGGGTACGCCATCAGCGCCCGCTCCCGCTCCGCGCCGGCCGGGCGGGCGAGCGCCTGCACGAGGACCTCCGCGGCCATCTCGCCGGACTCCATCGCGTACGCGATGCCCTCGCCGTTGAAGGGGTTGACCATGCCGCCGGAGTCGCCGACGAGCAGCACGCCGCGGGTGTAGTGCGGGACCCGGTTGAAGCCCATCGGCAGCGCGGCACCGAGGATCGGACCCTCCGCGTTGGACTCGTCGGTCATCCCCCAGTCCTCGGGGGTGTTCGCCAGCCAGTCGGTGAGCAGCTTGCGGTAGTTCGTCTTGCCGAACGCCGAGGAGGAGTTGAGGACACCCAGGCCGACGTTCACCCGGCCGTCGCCGAGGCCGAAGATCCAGCCGTAGCCGGGCAGCAGCGCGTCGCTGCCCTTGGCCCGCAGCTCCAGCCAGGACTCCAGGTAGTCGTCGTCGTGCTTGGCGGGCGAACGGTAGTAGCGGCGGACCGCCACGCCGATCGGGCGGTCCTCCCGCTTGGCCAGCCCGAGGGCGAGCGGGAAGCGGCCGGAGACACCGTCGGCGGCGACCACGAGCGGAGCGTGGAACGTGGCGGGTTCCTTGTCCGGGCCGACCTCGGCCTGCACGCCGATGACCCGGTCGTCGGCGCCGAGCACCGGCCCGAGGACGTTGACGCTGGTCTGGAGCTTCGCCCCGGCGGCGACCGCGCGCTGGGCGAGCAGGTCGTCGAAGTCGAGCCGGGTGCGCACCAGGCCGTAGTTGGGGAAGCTGGCCAGGTCGGGCCAGTCCAGCTCCAGGCGTATGCCGCCGCCGATCACCCGCAGGCCCTTGTTGTGCAGCCAGCCCGCCTCGGGCGAGGTGTCCACGCCCATCCGGATCAGCTGCCGCACGGCGCGGGGCGTGAGCCCGTCGCCGCAGACCTTCTCCCGGGGAAATTCCGTCTTCTCCAGCAGCAGCACGCGTACGCCGTGCCGCGCCAGGTGGTACGCCGTGGCCGATCCTCCGGGACCGGCGCCCACGACGATGACGTCGGCGTCGTTCTCCACCGCGGTCATCCGCGCCTCCTCCCGCATGCTCGTGAAATGCTTCACAAGCCGATCCGGTTGGAGTCTATGACCGGCGTTACACCAGTACGCGCTGAGGGGGGCCTAACTTCGCGGAAACGCGCCGGTAAGAGCGTCGAGACCGGTCACGGGCGCGCCGGCGCGGCCGGTCCGAGCCCGGCGTCGAGGCGGATCGCCTCGGGCAGGTGGTCGCGCAACGCGCCACCGGCGGCCCGGTCCAGCGCGGCCAGCACCTCGGCGACGACCTGCCGTACGTCGGCGGGATCCGCGCCGGCCAGCTCGCGGAGCTGCGCGATCAGCTCGGCGGCGTCGTCGTCGGTGGCGGCCTGGTCTGGTCCCGTCATGGGGGCGAGCCTACGGGACAAAGTAGACCAGAATCGGATATTCACGAAATGACCAGCTTCCGCTGGCCGGACGGTCAGTTTCGGACGGCCCGGTGCAGCGCCACGACGCCGCCGGTGAGGTTGCGCCAGGCGACCCGGCCCCAGCCGGCCGCCCCGATCCGCGCGGCCAGCGCCGCCTGGTCCGGCCAGGCCCGGATCGACTCCGCCAGGTAGACGTAGGCGTCCGGGTTGCTCGACACCGCGCGGGCCACCGCCGGCAACGACCGCATCAGGTACGACAGGTAGACGGTCCGGAACGCCGGGTTCACCGGCGTGCTGAACTCGCACACCACCAGGCGCCCGCCCGGCCGGGTCACCCGGGCCAGCTCGGCCAGTGCCGCGTCGGTGTCGTTGACGTTGCGCAGCGCGAAGGAGATGGTCACCGCGTCGAAGCTGGCGTCGGCGAACGGCAGCCGCAGCGCGTCCCCGGCCAGCAGCGGCACCGACGGACGGGTGCGCTTGCCGGCGTGCAGCATGCCCAGCGACAGGTCCGCGCCGACCGCGTACGCCCCGGAGTGGGCCAGTTCCTCGGTCGACACACCGGTGCCGGCGCCCACGTCCAGCACCCGCTCGCCCGGCCGCAGCCCGAGCGCCGCCCGGGTGGCCCGCCGCCACGACCGGTCCTGCCCGAACGACAGGACGGTGTTCGTCAGGTCGTAGCGGGCCGCGACACCGTCGAACATCGCGGCGACCTCGTGCGGCTGCTTGTCCAGGCTGGCGCGCTGGCCCTGCGGGGTACGGCTCACCCCTCCACTCTGCCAGCCGCGCCGCCCCCGCCTGTCCCCGGGTACGCGGTCAGGGCGACCTGCACACCGCGCTGTTGTCATCGGTCCCGGCAGACGGCAGGGGCGGGATGGTCACCCATCCCGCCCCTGCCGCGGTGCGTTATGTGAACGGCCCTCATGGGCCGATGGAGGACGACGGTCCGACGGACGCCGCAAGCGTAATGGCGTCGTCGGCTCACCGGGCCGTGCTCGACCGGGTCGCCGCCGACCTGTTACCTGCCTGCTCGCGGCCCGGATCGGTGGTGTCGCGCGGGCAGGCTAGCCGCCGGTGATCACGCAGGTGAAGACCCCTGGCCGAAGCTTCACCGGAAACGGGCGGAGCTCCGGCCGCACGACGAACCCCGACCGGCCGAACGGCGGAACCGGGTCAGTTGACCTCGACCAGCGGCAGTGACTTCCCGGCCCCGCCGCCGGGCAGCGCGATCGACGAGAAGTGCGAGACCACCCGGTCGTCGCTCGGGTCGTCGGCGGGCGTGTGGTGCACCGCGAGCCGGTTGTAGAGCGTGTCCCGCTGGGCCGGGATCCGGTCCGCCGACCGGATCATGCCGATCAGCTCGTGCAGGTTGGACCGGTGCCGGGCGCCGGCCGAGGAGATGACGTTCTCCTCCAGCATGATCGAGCCGAGGTCGTCCACGCCCATGTGCAACGCGAGCTGCCCGACGTCCTTGCCGGTGGTCAGCCAGGACGCCTGCAGGTGCGGCACCGTCTCGAAGAACAGGCGGGCCACCGCGACCAGCCGCAGGTATTCCAGCGTGGTCGCCTGGGTGCGGCCCTTGAGGTGGTTGTTCTCCGGCTGGTACGTCCACGGGATGAAGGCCCGGAAGCCGCCGGTGCGGTCCTGCACGTCGCGGATCATCCGCAGGTGCTCGATGCGCTCGGCGTTGGTCTCGCCGGTGCCCATCATCATGGTGGCGGTCGACTCCAGGCCCTGCCGGTGCGCCAGCTCCATGACCTCCAGCCAGCGGGCGCCGGACTCCTTCAGCGGCGCGATCGCCTTGCGCGGACGGTCCGGCAGCATCTCGGCGCCGGCACCGGCGATCGAGTCCAGGCCCGCGGCCTTGATCCGGGCGATGGCCTCGTCGAGGCTCACGCCGGAGACCTTGGCCATGTGCAGGATCTCGCTCGGGCCGATCGAGTGGATGGCGAGCTGCGGGTACGCCTTCTTGACCGAGGAGAACAGCTCCTCGTAGTACTCGACGCCGTAGTCCGGGTGGTGCCCGCCCTGGAGCATGACCTGGGTGGCGCCCAGCTCGACCGCCTCGCCGCAGCGGCGCAGGATCTCCTCGGTCGGGTGGGTCCAGCCCTCCTTGTGCTTGGGGGCCCGGTAGAACGCGCAGAACTTGCACGCCGTCACGCAGACGTTCGTGTAGTTGATGTTGCGGTCGATCAGGTACGTGACGATGTTGTCCGGGTAGCGGCGCCGCCGTACCGCGTCGGCCGCCTCGCCCAGCGCGTGGAAGGGCGCGTCGGTGTAGAGCAGCAGCGCCTCCTCGGGCGTGATGCGCCCGCCGTCCGCGCCGCGTTGCAGGATGTCGTCGATCTCCCGGTTCGCCGTCACATCCCCGAGCGTACGTCGCGGGCCCGACGGCGGGAAACGCCACTCCTCACCCGGTGACGAGAGACCCACCCGGTCAGGGCATGCCCGGACTGGCAACCGGCAGCCCGATCGCCTCGGCCGCCTCCAGCAGCCGCTTGTCGTACGTGACGAACGCGACGAACTCGGCGGCCGCCTGCCGGGCCAGGACCTCGGCGGTGGCGAGGTGGACGGCATCCAGGCTGCGCAGCATCGGTTCCGGATACGCGCCCGCGGTTGCCCGGACCGTGGCGTCGATCTCGACCCGGTAGAGACGTCCCAGCACCGAGGGGACACCCACCAGCGCCTGTGGAGCGGCACGACGCAACGCCCGCGGCACCTCCACCTCGACGAGCGCCGACGACACCAGGGCGGTGCCGGCGCGCTCGTTCAGCCAGCCGAGCAGATCCGGCGTCTCCGCCTCCCGCCGCAGCATCTTGATGACCGCCGCCGAGTCGAGGTAGATCACCAGCGTTCCTCGTCGCGCGCCTCGACCAGCGCGGCGGCCGCGTCCACCTCGGGATCACCGAGCACCGGCGGCATCGGGACCGGGCCGGTCGTGGTCGGGGCAGTGGCCCGGCCCTCGGCCACCAACCGGCCGAGAAGCGCGTCGCCGGCCAGCACCGGGACGAGGCGGGCGATCGGCTCACCCCGATCGGTCACCTCGACCGTCTCACCGGCGCGCACCCGCGCCAGCACCCGGCTGGTGTGCTGGTTCAGCTCCCGGACGGCGATCTGCTCCATGAGGCAAGTGTAGTACGCAACGTTCTACACGTCACGGATGGTGGTCGACTCGAAACGCCACTGCGGGAACCGGAACGCTGGCGTCGCCCGCCTACGCTCTCGGCGTGTCAGTCGTATCGCCCTCGCCCATCCCCGTGCGCGTGGCCGGCGCCCGCTCCGCCCTCTGGTCCCTCACGGCGACCGCCGTGCTGGTCGGCTTCGGGCTCGCCGTGATCGCCGTGACCACGGTGGTCGGTCACCTCACCGTGGGACTGCCGATCGCGGTGCCGATCAGCGTCGGCCTGGCCGGCTGCCTCGCCTTCGCGGTCGGCCTGCGCCTGCTGCACCGGGGCTGGTGGCTGACCCTCCTGTCGGTGGTGCCGGCCCTGTTCGTGCTGGTGGGCGCCGTGCAACTCGCCCCGGAATCGGTGCTCCGGGAACGGGGCGTCGCCCAGCAGGTGACCATCGCCGACGTGGAGACCGTCGGCAAGCGGCACGAGTTCGTCCTCCAGGGCGACACCGGCCGGCTCGACGAGCCGCTGGTCTACCGGGGCAGCTCCCCCGGCTACCGGGTCGGCCAGCGGCTGACCGTGGTCGTCGACCCGCGGGGCGAGGTGGAACTGGCCGACGCGCGGGACGTGGACCCGGACGGGAAGCGGGGCATGCTCGTGCTCGGCGCGGCGGGATGGACCCTGTTCGCGCTGGTCGGCGGGTGGCGCGGCCACGTCAGCCGGGCCCGCGGCCGCGCCGCCACGGCACCGCCGGTGTTGCTCTGACCGACGCCGTCCCTACGCGTCGTAGTCGACAGTCAGCTCGTCGGTGACCGGGCTGGACTGGCAGGTCAACACGTAACCGGCGGCCACCTCGTCGGGCTCCAGCGCGTAGTTGCGCGCCATCGTCACCTCACCGGACGTCACCTTGGCCCGGCAGGTCGAGCACACGCCGCCCTTGCAGGCGTACGGCAACTCGCCGCGCACCCGCAGCGCCGCGTCGAGCACCCGCTCGTCCCGGCCCATCGTGAAACTGGACGAGCGACCGTCCAGCAGGATCGTCACCTCGGTGCCGGCTCCGGGCCGGTCGGTCTCGCGCCGGACCGGCTCCGGCGGGGCGTCGACGTGGAACAGCTCGGTGTGCACCGCCGCGTCCGGCACGCCACGACCCGCGAGCACCGCCTTGGCGTCCACCACCATGCCGTACGGGCCACAGAGGAACCACTCCTCGATCTCGTCACCCGGTACGAGTGTGTCGAGCAGCCGGGTCAGCCGGTCGGCGTCGATCCGCCCGGACAGCAGCGCCGACTCGCCCATCTCCCGGGACAGCACGTGCACCAGGTGCAGCCGGGTCGGGTAGCGGTCCTTCAGGTCGGCCAGCTCCTCGGCGAACATCACCGAGTTCGCCGTGCGGTTGCCGTACACGAGCGTGAATGTGCTGCGCGGCTCGGTCGCCAGCGCGGTCGCGGCCAGCCCGAGGACCGGGGTGATGCCGGAACCGGCGACCACAGCGCCGTACCGGCGGACCCGGTCCGGGGTGAACGCGGAGGTGAAGTGACCCAGCGGCGGCAGCACGTCGACGGTGTCGCCGCCGCGCAGCGCGCCGCAGGCGTACGCGGAGAACGCCCCGCCCGGCACCTCACGCACCCCGATCCGCAACCGGCCGTGCCGGGCCAGCTCGTCGGGGGTGGAGCAGATCGAGTACGACCGCCGCACCTCCTCGCCGTCGGCGCCGGCGGGGCGGCGGACGGTGAGGTGCTGCCCGGCGGAGAACGCAAACGTCTCGCGCAGCTCCTCCGGTACCGCGAACGTGATCGACACCGAGTCGTCGGTGAGCCGGTCCACGGCGGTGACGGGCAGCGGGTGGAAGACCGGCCGGCGGCGCACCGGCCGGGTGATGGTGACAGTCACAGCGCCTTCAGGTGGTCGAAGGGTTCGGAACAGGAGCGGCAGCGCCACAGCGCCTTGCACGCGGTGGAGCCGAAGCGGCTGATCTGTGTGGTCTCCGGCGACCCGCAGCGCGGACAGCGTACGGCCAGGGTCAACGGCACCACCGTGTCGTCGCCGCGCGGCGCGGGCGGGGCGATGCCGGCGGCTTGCAGCTTCGCCCGGCCGCTGTCGGAGATCCAGTCGGTGCTCCACGCCGGGTGGTAGACGGTGCGGACCTCGGCGTCCGGATGCCCGGCGGCGGCCAGCGCCCGGCGGATGTCCTCCCGGATCACGTCCATCGCCGGGCAGCCGGTGTAGGTGGGGGTGATGGTGACGACGACCCGGCCGGTCTCCGGTTCCTCGTCGACCGCGCGCAGGATGCCCAGCTCGTCGATGGTGACGACCCGGATCTCCGGGTCCACCACCGCCGCCGCGGCCGCCCTGGCGTCGGTCATCGGCGCCACCCTCCGTTCGCGACTGCGGGGCTCCGCTCCGCTGCACTCCTCGCGCTCACCAGCTCGCTCCGGGGTGGGCGCGGTGCAGCACCTGCATCTCGGCGAGCAGGTACGAGAGGTGCTCGGTGTGCAGGCCGTCCCGGCCGCCGCCGGGCGCCCAGCCGGTCTCCGGCCGGGTCAGCGTGGCCTCGTCCAGCACCGCGGACACGGTGGCGTCGAAGTCGGCCCGAAGGGTGGACGGGTCGACCGGCGCCGCCGGATCAGGGGCGAACAGTTCGTGGACGTACGGCCAGACCTGGTCGACCGCGTCCTGCATACGCCGGTGCGACTCCTCAGTGCCGTCGCCGAGCCGCTTCACCCACAGCGAGGCGTGGTCCAGGTGGTACGCCGACTCCTTGCGCGCCTTCGCGCCGACCGCCGCCAGCCGCTCGTCCGCGCAGCCGGCCAGCGCCGTGTAGAGCGGCGACTGGTACGCGGCCAGGAAGAACAGCTTCGCCATGGTCACGCCGAAGTCACCGTTGGGCAGCTCGACCAGCAGGCAGTTGCGGAACTCGCGGTCGTCGCGCAGGTAGGCCAGGTCGTCCTCGTCCCGGCCCGCGCCCTCCAGTTCGCCCGCGTACGTGAGCAGCAGCCGCGCCGCGCCGAGCTGGTCGAGGGCGATGTTGGCGAGCGCGATGTCCTCCTCCATCTCCGGCGCGCGGGAGGTCCACTCACCGAGGCGCTGCGCGGCGATGAGCGCGTCGTCGCCGATCGCCAACGTGAAGTCGAACGGACTCATAGGTGGGCCGCCCCTTCGGGGACCTCGTAGAACGTCGGGTGGCGGTAGACCTTGTCGGCGGCCGGGTCGAAGAACGCGTCCTTCTCGTCCGGGCTGGACGCGGTGATCGCGCTCGCCGGCACCACCCAGATGGAGACGCCCTCCTGGCGGCGGGTGTAGAGGTCCCGGGCGTTGCGCAGGGCCAGCTCGGCGTCGGGGGCGTGCAGGCTGCCGACGTGGGTGTGCGACAGGCCACGGCGGGCCCGCACGAAGACCTCCCACAGGGGAGAGGACGCGCTGTTCATGCCGCTACCGCCTTTCTTCCCGCCCGCTTCGCGGCGTACGCCGCGGCGGCCTCCCGTACCCACGCGCCGTCGGCGTGCGCCTTGCGCCGGTGCGCCATGCGCTCCCGGTTGCACGGCCCGTTGCCCTTGATCACCCGCATCAGCTCGTCGTAGTCGGGCTGGGTGTAGTCGTACGCCTGCCGTTCGTCGTTCCACCGCAGGTCCGGGTCGGGGAGGGTGAGGCCGAGCACCTCCGCCTGACCGACGCACATGTCGACGAAGCGCTGACGCAGCTCGTCGTTGGAGAAGCGCTTGATCTTCCAGGCCATCGACTGGGCGCTGTGCGTCGAGTCGCCGTCCGGCGGGCCGAACATCGCCAGTGACGGGTACCACCAGCGGTCCACCGCGTCCTGCGCCATCGCCTTCTGCGCCGGGGTGCCGTGCGCCAGCGTGTGCAGGATCTCGTAGCCCTGCCGCTGGTGGAACGACTCCTCCTTGCAGACCCGGATCATCGCCCGGGCGTACGGGCCGTAGGAGCAGCGGCACAGCGGCACCTGGTTGACGATCGCCGCGCCGTCCACCAGCCAGCCGATCGCGCCCACGTCGGCCCAGGTCAGAGTCGGGTAGTTGAAGATCGAGCTGTACTTCTGCCGCCCGTCGAGCAGCAGGTCCACCAGCTCGTCGCGGCTGATCCCGAGCGTCTCGGCGGCCGCGTAGAGGTAGAGGCCGTGACCGGCCTCGTCCTGCACCTTCGCGAGCAGGATCGCCTTGCGCTTGAGCGAGGGCGCCCGGCTGATCCAGTTGCCCTCCGGCTGCATGCCGATGATCTCGGAGTGGGCGTGCTGGGCGATCTGCCGGATCAGCGTCCTGCGGTACGCCTCGGGCATCCAGTCGCGGGGCTCGATCTTCTGGTCCGCGTTGATGACGTCGGCGAAGTACGCCTCGACGTCCTCGTCCGGGGCAGCGCCGCCACGCCGGGCCCGCGCCGCCGCCTCGCGCAGCGCGGCCTCCGCCGCCTCCACCTCGCCGAGCAGGCCGCCGCCCGGAGCGTCCTCCGGCGGGGCGAAGTCATTGCCATACATGCAGCCAGTGTTACAGCTCGCCACGAATGACACCAGAGGGTGTAACAGGTTTCGAGGGCCACCTCGCGTCACCGGCCATGCGCGTGCCGCCATCGGCCCTGGTGGTTGTGATGTCGATCACTTCGAATAGAAGAAATCCCCCAAGGGTGGCAAAGCGGCTCAATATCCCGCCCACCCGGCAAAGTCACGGGTGTCGAGACCTGGCATCAGAGCTGTCCGGAAGTAGACTTCCGACCGGCAAACCGTTCGGCTTCATGATCGTCACCATTCAGGCCATCGTCCCCCGGCCTAGTGGCGATCCGGCCGAACCCATGCGGAAGCGCCGGTCCCCCCGGCCAGACATCTGGAGCTCACCACTCATGCGACCTCGCGTGACCTTGGTGCTCGCCATCGTGGCGGTCCTCATCGGCGGCGTCATGCTGGTGCCGGCCGCGTACGCGAAGTTCTCCGACGGAGACGGCGCGGGCGGCCTCGGCGGCGGCGAGCAGGTCCCGGCACCGGCGCCGACCGCGCCGGCGCCCCCGACGCTCGCCGACGCCCCGGTGTCGGTGAACTTCAAGGGTGAGTTCTTCTCCTGGGCCCTGCTGGACCGCGAGACCGGCACTGTCACCGGCGCGCAGAACATGAACCAGACCAGCTCCACCGAGTCGATGCTCAAGGCCTGGATCGTCGCGGACTACCTTCGCCAGCTCGGGGACAAGCAGCCGAGCGCCGGGCTCAAGAAGGCGGCGATCCTGGCGATCCGGGACAGCAACGACGACGGCGCGAACGCGGTGTACCGGGCGGCGGGCGGCTCCTACAAGCCCCAGCCCGGCGGCAAGCCCGACCCGGTCATCGCGCGCGCGATCCGGATCTGCGGCCTGACCGACACCCGGCCCGGCGACGTGCCCGACTACAAGGGCTGGTGGAGCTTCACCGAGATGTCCCCCCGGGACGCGGCCCGCCTCGGCGACTGCATCGCCGACGGCCGCGCCGCCGGCCCCAAGTGGACCGAGTGGCTGCTCAGCGAGATGACAAAGGTGGCCGGCAGCGTCAGCAAGCAGGGCGAGCGGTCCGGCGGCGGCCGGTGGGGCATCATCGACGGCCTGCCGGCGACGATCAAGTCGCAGGGTCCGGTGCACATGAAGAACGGCTGGACGCAGCTCGCCTACGACGGCAACTGGCACGTCAGCTGCCTGGCGTTCACCGACAAGTGGAGTCTCGCCGTGATGATGCGGTACCCGGGCCGTTCCGGCCTGCCGTACGGTGCGAAGATGTGCGCCGCCGTCGCCACCCAGCTCGTGACGCCGATGCCCGGCGCCGCGCTCAAGGTGCCGCAACAGCCGGTCGGGAAGCTCTGATGGCCGGTGCCCGGCGTCGGCCCGGCAGCTATCGGCGCCCGCTCGCGTTCAGCGCCCTCGCTGCGGTCCTCGTCGGCCTGCTCGGCCTCTCCCTGCGCGTGCTCCCCGGCTCGCCGCTGGAGGCCACCGCGAACTCGCATCCCGGACCGACGAGCGAGCGGTCGGCACAGCAGACGGTCGACCGCAACGCGAAACCACGGGTCGCCCCCTCACGGTCCCTCGAACCACTGCCGTTCCAGGCGAAGAACCTGGACAGCCTCAAGATCAAGGGCTGGTACGGCTGGTCCGTGCTGGACAAGCGCACCGGGAAGATCATCGGCTCGTCGAACATGGGCGAGACGAGCACCACCGCGTCCCTGATCAAGTCCTGGGTGGTGGCCGACTACCTGCGCCTGAGCGCCGAGGACGGCAAGACGCCGAGCGACGCGAAGCTGGCCGACGCCACGAAGATCATCCGGGACAGCGACAACACCCGGGCGCAGCAGTTCTACGAGAGCGTCGGCGGCTCGGACTCGATCGAGCGGCTGATCTCGATCTGCAAGCTGACCGACAGCGAGGTCGCCTCCGACGGTGGCTGGAGCCGCACCGAGCTGTCCCCCCGGGACACCGCCCGCCTCGGTCTCTGCATCGACGACGGCCGCGCGGCCGGGCCGAAGTGGACCAAGTGGCTGCTCAACGAGATGCGCCTGGTACGCGCCCCCGGCGACTTCGGCATCCGCAAGGCGTTCCCGGCGGCCCAGCAGAAGAACATCGCCATCAAGAACGGCTGGATCGACCGGGACAAGGAAGAGGAGTACCACGTCAACTGCCTGGCCATCGGCGACACCTGGACGATGGGCGTGATGCTGCGCACGCCGTTCGGCGTCGAGGGCGGCTGGGAGTACGGCATGGACGCCTGCGAACGGATCACCAAGTCGCTGCTGCGCCCGGCACCCTGAGCCACGCGGGGCGCGGTCAGCCCTGGAAGAACTCCGGGCCGCCGGCCGGCAGCGCCGGCACCTCCCCGTACGCGGCCGCCCGGCGGGCGAACTCGCGCAGCCCGGCCACCTGCCGCTCGCCCAGCGAGAAGTCGAGCGCCCGGAAGTACGTGGCGAGTGTCGCCGCGTCGAACGTCTCCCAGCGGGCCGCCGCCTCCGCCACCTGGTCCAGCTCGGCCAGGCACAGGTCGCGCGAGCGCAGGAACGCCTCGTGCACCTCCTTGACCAGGCCCGGATGGGCGGCGGCGAACTCGCGGCGTACCGCCCAGACGGCGAACACCATCGGCAAGCCGGTCCAGTCGTGCCACGCCTGCCCCAGGTCGGTCACTTCGAGGCCCTTGGCCGGCGCCTCGTAGAGCGCGCGCAGCGCCACGTCGCCGATGAGCACCCCGGCGTCGGCCTCCAGCAGCATCTGGGTCAGGTCCGGCGGGCAGCGGAAGTACTCCGGGCGCACCCCGTGCCGCTCGGCGAGCAGCAGCTGGGCCAGCATCACCCCGGTACGCGAGGTGGAGCCGAGCGCCACCCGGGCGCCGTCCAGCTCGCCCAGCGGGCGGGTGGACACCACGTTCACCGAGAGCACCGGCCCGTCGCTGCCGACCGCCAGGTCGGGCAGGAGGAGCAGGTCGTTGGCGTGCTTGAGGAACTCCACCAGCGTGATCGGGCCGATGTCCAGGTCACCGGCGACCAGGTCGGCGCTCAGCCGGTCCGGCGAATCCTTGTGCAGGTCGACGTCGATCAGCGCGCCGGACCGCATCAGCCCCCAGTAGATGGGCAGGCAGTTGAGGAACTGGATGTGCCCCACGCGGGGGCGGGCGATGCGGTCGGCCATGACCCGACCGTATCGCCGCGGCTTCCGCCGCGCCGCCGGGGGCGTCGATCGAGTGGTGAACTCCGCACCGGGCGGTAAGGAAGGGCCCCTTGTTAACGCCTCCGGTAGAGGAAGGGCCCCTTGTTGACACCAGCGGTCATCGGGGCTTCGCCGTCACGGCGACGGCAGCAGGCGTGGCCGCGCGGACGGCGGCGGCGCGCTCGGCGCGTACCGCGCGGCGGACCGGCCAGGCCAGCGCCACCACCACCAGCAGACCGGCCACGCCGCATCCGGCGACGAGCGTGCGCGGGCCGGCCACCTCCAGCAGCAGGCCCCCGACCAGGTAGCCGCCCATCGCCGCGCCCTGAGCGGCCGCCCCGAAGAACGCGAACGCCCGGCCCCGGGCCGCCTCCGGTACCCGCCGGGCCAGCAGCAGGTTGTTGAAGACGTTGTCGCCGCCGTTGCCCACGCCACCCAGCAGCCAGATGGGCACGAGCAGCCACGCCGAGGGCACCGCCGCCGAGGCCAGCACCGCCAGACCGCAGCCGCCGAGCAGCACCAGCCCGGCGCCGAGCAGCGCGCCGTCGTCGGCGAGGCGGCGGGCGACCCGGGCGAACAGCCACGCCCCGAGCACGATGCCGAGCGTCCAGGAGCCGGTGACCAGGCCGTACACGGTGGCGCTGCTGCCGAGCGTCTCCCGGATGAAGAAGACCTCGATCACGTTCACCGCGCCGACCGCGCCGACCACAGCGGCCACGCTGCCGACCATCACCGTCAGCAGCGGGTCGCGGCGCAGCCGCCACGGTGGCGCGACCGCCGCGGTGACGCCGGCCGGCGTCCGACGCCCTCCCCTGCGGGTACGGACGAGCAGCCCGGCCGCGACCAGCGAGAGATAGCTGATCGCGCCGAGGAGCAGCGGCACCCGGGTGCCGAACTGGCCGACGAGCAGGCCGGCCAGCGCCGGACCGGCGAGCGCGCCGAGCGTGCCGGCGGTCTGGTTGAGCGCGCCGGCCCGGGGCAGGTCCTCGGGCCGCACCATGGCCGGTACCAGCGCGGAGATCACCGGCTGGGAGATCGCGAGGCCGGTGGCCAGCAGCGCCACCAGCGCGATCACCAGCACCGGGTCCTGTGCGTAGGCGAGCGCCAGACATGTCGCGGCCTGGCCGACGCCGGTGGCGATCAGCAGCACCCGGCTGTCCACCCGGTCGGCGAGGCGGCCGGTCAGCGGGGCGAGCGCGACCAGCGGCAGCGTCGCGGCGAGCAGCAGCCCGGAGACGGCGAGCCCCCCGGCTCCGGCGGACTGGAGCGCGAGCGTGAGGGCGCTGGTGACGAGGAAGTTCCCGCAGCTGGAGATGCCGCGCGCGGTGGCCGCGAGCCAGACGTCCGGCCAGCGCGACCCGCCAGTTGTGAAGGACATACTTCGAAAGTAATCCTTCACAACTGCCGCGCGCAACCCCCGTCAGTCGAGAGGCATCGCCCGGTACTGCGCCGCCACCGGACGCGCCCCGTCGGGCGGATCGGTCCGGGTCCGCCGCCGATAGGGCTCCATCAGCGCCTGGATCGCCTGGTTCAGCTCGGTCAGCTCCTCGGCCGTCATGAGCAGCACGCTGTCGCTGAACCAGGTCGCCGCGTACCACTCCGGCGACTCGTCCGGCGCGCGGCGCAACCACTCCCGGACCCGCTGGGCGTCACGGACCATGTGCGCCTCGACCAGGGCCGCCTCGGCGGCACGCGCCTCCGGGTCGGCGTCCGGCCCCACCTCGACGTGATACGACGGGTTCACCGCCTGCCACACCCGCTCCCGGGCGTCGCCCCGGCCCGGCGCCTGCCGGACCAGCCCGAACCTCGCCAGCTCGCGCAGGTGGTAGCTGGTCGCGCTCGGCGACAGCCCGGCGATCTCGGCGCACTCGGTGGCCGTCGCACCGCCCTCCAGCGTGCCGAGATGTTCCATGATCGCCATGCGGGCCGGGTGAGCGAGCGCCCGCATCACCTGCGGATCACTGATCGTCACCCGGCTCCTGCCGGGAAGCGCCTCGGTCATGCCTCAATGATCGCCGCCAGGCCAGGCCGACGGACACGCCCCCCACGGTCGACCTGAGGAAATTGGTTGGCGCGAGCGCCGGGTGCTCCCGTAGCGTGGAGGGCCGCCCGACGGCCGCGGTGAGCATGCACCGCAGCGGACGTCACCCGCGCCGGGAGCAGGCCAACCGCCCCGGACACGCGAGCGAGCCTCAGTTGAGCCATCGGAGTTCATCGTGCCCGCAACCGATCTTGACGCTACACCCGGCCTCGACGCCGAACTGGCCGCCGAGCGAGCCCACCTCGACGCCTCCCGCGCCGCGCTGACCCGGATGCGGGAACGCGCCCAGGCGCTCTTCGCCACCGGCGACAAGGTGGCCGGTGACTCGTACACCGCCGAGCAGCTCGGCCGGCACATGGCCCGGCGGGTCAAGGAGCTGGCGGACGACCCGACCACGCCGCTGTTCTTCGGCCGCCTGGACTTCGGCGGCGACGACCCGGACCACGCCGGGCGCGAGTACCACGTCGGGCGGCGGCACGTCACCGACGAACTGGGCGAGCCGCTGGTGCTGGACTGGCGTGCGCCGGTCTCCCGGTCGTTCTACCGGGCCAGCGCGCGCGACCCGCAGGGTGTCGCCGTACGCCGCCGGTTCGGGTTCAGCGCCGGGACGCTGACCAGCTTCGAGGACGAGCACCTGGACCGGGGCGAGGAACTCGGCACCGCCAGCCGCATCCTCACCGCCGAGATCGAGCGGCCTCGCGTGGGCCCGATGCGCGACATCGTGGCCACCATCCAGCCGGAGCAGGACGAACTGGTCCGGGCCGACCTGGCCGACTCGATCTGCGTACAGGGCGCTCCCGGCACCGGCAAGACGGCGGTCGGGCTGCACCGCGCCGCGTACCTGCTCTACCTGCACCGGGAACGGCTGCGCCGCTCCGGTGTGCTGATCGTCGGGCCGAACCGGGCGTTCCTGTCGTACATCGCGGCGGTGCTGCCCGCGCTCGGCGAGGTCGAGGTCGAGCAGGCCACTGTGGAGGACCTGGTCGCACGCGTGCCGGTCCGTGCGGTCGACGACCCGGCCGCCGCCGCGCTCAAGCACGACATCCGGATGGCCGAGGTGCTGCGCCGGGCCGTCGACGCCCACATCGGTACGCCGACCGAGCCGATCATGGTGTCGGACGGCTCGTACCGGTGGCGGATCGGGCTCGACCCGCTGCACCGGCTGGTCACCGAGACGCGCCAGGAGGGGCTGCCCTACGCCACCGGCCGGGAGCGGGTCCGCGCACGGGTGGTGGGGCTGCTGCAACGCCAGGCCGAGGCGCGCCGGGCGGAGTCACCGAGCGACGCCTGGCTGCGCCGGATGAGCCGGATCAAGCCGGTCACCGACCTGCTCGACGCGGTCTGGCCGGCGCTCACCCCGGACGGGCTGCTGCACCGCCTGCGTACCGACGCCGAGGCGCTCGCCGCCGCCGCGGACGGCCTGCTCGCGCCCGAGGAGCAGGAGTTGTTCCGGTCCGGCAGGACCGCCCGCACCGCGAAGGCGACCCGGTGGACCGCCGCCGACGCGGTGCTCATCGACGAGGTGGCCGGGCTGCTGGAACGGCCCGCCGGCTTCGGGCACGTGGTGGTCGACGAGGCGCAGGACCTCTCCCCGATGCAGTGCCGTGCCATCGCCCGCCGCAGCGAGCACGGCTCGATCACGCTGCTCGGCGACCTGGCCCAGGGCACCGCGCCCTGGGCGGCGACCGACTGGCGGGAGTCCCTGGCCCACCTGGGCAAGCCGGACGCAGTGGTGGTGCCGCTGAGCGTGGGCTTCCGGGTGCCGGCCGCAGTGGTGGCGTTCGCGAACCGGCTGCTGCCGGCGCTCGCCGTCGACGTACCCCCGGCCCGATCGCTGCGCAACGACGGCGCGCTCGATGTGCGTACCACCGAGGACCTGACGGCCGCGACGGTGGCCGAGGTGCGGGCGGCGCTCGCGCACGACGGCTCGGTCGGTGTGATCGCCGCGGACGACGCGGTCGACCGGCTCCGCGCGGCGCTCGCCGACGCGGGCGTGGAGACCGCGACCGCCGACGACGTCGAGGCCGCGGCGCGCGTCACAGTGGTCCCGGCGACGCTGGTCAAGGGCCTGGAGTACGACCACGTGGTGGTCGTCGAGCCGGCCGCGATCGTGGCCGCCGAGCCGCGTGGTCTGCACCGCCTCTACGTGGTGCTCACCCGGGCGGTCTCCCGGCTGGCAGTGCTGCACCGCGAGCCGCTGCCCGCGCCGCTGACGGCCTGACGCGGGCGGGCCGGCCTGCGGTATCGGCGGGGCGGGCCGGCCCGGTGGCCGCGCTGAAGCTCGTCGGCGGGCCGGTCAGGCGGACAGCGCGGCGGCGACCTCGCGCAGCGGCCGGCCGGACTCGGCGATCGGCACTGTGAACGACAGCCAGGAGCCGTCGGTGAAGTCGATCCGCAGCCGCTTCGGGTTGAGCCGGTGCCAGCCCACGCGAGCGGAGGCGATCTCCGCCCGCCCCGCCGACCACGCCACCGAGGTCTCGGCCAGCGCACGCTCCTCGGCCTCGCGCCCGGCCAGCAGCTTGACCCCGCCGGTACGGCAGACCAGCAGCCGCCGGTCGGTGACCGCGAGCAGCGTCTCCCGGACCTGCAGGTCGGGCCGGGGCGGGCGGAGCGCGCGGTGCAGGCGGGAGGCGGCCGATCCGGGGGCGCCACGGCCGGCGATCCCCCAGCCGATCGCGTCGACCAGGCGGTCACCACGGTCCCAGGTGGCCAGCGGCAGCAGGACGTTGAGCAGCACCGAGCCGACCGTCCGCCGGCTCGGCTCGGCGGTGGACTCCGGTTCGGGCGGCGGCGCCGGAGCGAGCCCCTGGCCGACGTCGGCCTTGGCGTGGGCCAGCACGCGCTCGCCCGGCTCGACGAGCCGGTCGATCGGGTCGCGGTATCTGGTCTCGTCCATCGGCTCAGTATCGGTCGTGGCCGTAGCCGTCGTCGGCGCGGCGCTCCGCGGCGGGAGCGTTGCCCATCACCTCGCCGACGATCTCGCGTACGCGGGCGGCGGCGGCCTCCTGCGCCCGGTTCGCCGCCGAGGTGATCTCCTCGGCGAGCGTGTACGAGTCGAAGCGCATGGCGCGGGCGTTGATGTCCGTAGAGAGGATCTTGCCGTCGGCGGCGGCCACGACGGTGACCAGGCCGGAGTCACTCACCCCCTCGGCGCTGCTCTGCTCCAGCTCGGCCATTCGCGCGCCGAGTTCGCGCTGCCACCCGTCCAGGTTGCGGGCCAGCGCCTCGATCCGGTCCAGGGCCGGGAACGTCATTGCTGCCTCTCAGTTCACGATCGAGTCGAACACGTTCTGGACGCCCTTCGTGTACGGGCCCAGATCCTCGCGGTACGTGCCGTCCACCAGGTAGTTGCGGTCCTTGCGCCCGTCGGAGACGTCGTGCAGACCCATCCCGGTGTCGAGCAGCGCGCCCCCGATACCGGGGATGTTCACCGGGGACGCCTGGTTGACGGCGAACTTGCCGGGGAAGAGGATCGCGGCGCGTTTGATCTTGAACGCGAACGCCTCCTTGGTGTAGCCGGACTTGTTCCACGCCCGGTACGCCTTCTTGGCCTGCCGCAGCTCCAGCACCACCCGGCGGTAGCGCATGAGCAGCTCGGCGACCTTCTCCAGCTTGGCGACCAGCTTGGTGAGGATCTCCGCGAACCGGGCCACGATCTTGACCATGCGGCCGACGGTGGTGGCCAGCCGGGCCAGCACGCGCACCACGGTGGCCGCCAGTGTCACGCCGGCGCTCAGCACGGCCGCCACCGCGGCGATGATGACCTCGGTCAGGAACCAGAGCAGGAACTCCAGAATCAGCTCGACCAGCAGGTTGAAGGCGTCCACAGCGGCGTTCGCCGCGTCGACCAGCACCTCCTTGGTGCCGTCCAGCCCTTTTGCCAGCTCCTCGATCGCCTCCTCGACCGACTCCATCGAGGCGTGGAACTTGTCCGCCGCGTCGCCGTCCCAGGCGCCGCGCAGCCGGGCCCGGTCGGCGATCTGGTCCCCGGCGATCCGCCGGACCGCCTCGCCCGTGGTCAGCGCGAGCTGGGCCGCCCGCATCAGGTCGTCCGGCTCACCGGCGACCAGTTCCAGGAGCTGCTCGAACGGCCACAGCACCGCGTTCGACAGCGGCTTGAACGGGTCGGGCGTGCCCGACACGATCTGCTCGAAGTAGGTCTTGTTGCGCTGCAGCGCCTCGGTGCTCATCCCGCCCCCCTCAGACGCCCGGCTTGAACATGTCGGTGTTCGCCACGTCCGTACCGGTGTAGGCGTCAGCGGTGTCGTCGAGCCCTTCGGCGATGTCGGCCATCACCTCGGCGCCGTCCGCCAGCCCTTCCAGGCACGCCTCGAACTGCTGCTCGTACGCGGCGGCGAGGCTGAACGACGCGGGCATCACGCCGAAGGAGTGCCGGGCCACGTGCCCGTCGCGGAACGCCCGGTGCAGCTCACGGAACCGGCCGGCCCGGTCCCGGGAGGCGGCGGCGAACGCCGTCAACGCCTCCGGCTGGACGTCGAGATTCCTGCTCGGACTGGTCACGGACCCTCCCCAGTGTCCGGTTGGAACTTCCACCGTCGTCGACGGCGCCACCAGACTAGGGGATACGAGCACCCGGTCAGGGGACACCGCGGCCGGCGCACGCACTGTAGACAGGGGATGCACCGACCCCCGCCCGAGGAGATCGCGATGATCCTGGCCCGCGCCGAACAGGTCAGCCGCCGCTACGGCGAGGTGTTGGCGCTGGACCGGGTCGACCTGACCGTCCGTGCCGGGGAACTGGTCGGCCTGCTCGGCCCGAACGGCGCCGGCAAGAGCACGCTGATCAACCTGGTCGTCGGGCTGCGTCGCCCCACCGCCGGCCGGGTCGAGCTGTGCGGCGGCGACCCGCGCGACCCGGCGAGCCGGCGGCAGCTCGGCGTCACCCCGCAGGAGACCGGCCTGCCCGGCACGCTGCGGGTCGGCGAGGTGGTCGACTTCGTCTCCGCGCACTTCCCCGATCCGGTGCCGCGCGGTGAGCTGCTCGACCGGTTCGGCCTCGCCGACCAGGTACGCCGGCAGACCGGTGGTCTCTCCGGCGGGCAGCGTCGCCGGCTCGCCGTGGCGCTGGCGTTCGTCGGCCGTCCCCGGCTGGTGGTGCTCGACGAGCCGACCACCGGCCTCGACGTGGAGGCGCGGCACGCGCTCTGGGACGCGATCCGCGGCTTCCACGCCGACGGCGGCACCGTGCTGCTGAGCAGCCACTACCTGGAGGAGGTGGAGGCGCTCGCGCAGCGGGTGGTGGTGATCGGCCACGGGCGGGTGCTCGCCGACGACTCGGTGGCGGCGATCCGCGGGATCGTCGGCGTACGCCGGGTCAGCCTGGTCGCCGACGACCTGCCGGCGCTGCCGGGAGTGGTCGCCACCGAACGCGCCGACGGGCGGGTGCACCTGCTCACCACCGACGCCGACCAGCTCGTCCGCGACCTGGTGACCGCCGGGGTGGCGTTCCGCGACCTGGAGGTCCGGCCCACCTCGCTGGAGGAGGCGTTCCTCGCCATCACGGCCGACGACCGGCCCGCGCCCGCCGCTGCCTAGGAGACCGACGTGCCGCTCGCCCTCGTCCACGCCCGCTACCAGCTCCTGGAGATCATCCGGATCCCGGTGGCGGTGGTCGGCAGCGCGTTCTTCCCCGCCGCCGCGATGCTGTTCTTCGTGGTGCCGTTCGCCGGAGACGACCCGGCCGGCGCCACCTACGCCACCGCCGCCATGGTGACGTTCGCGGTGATGAGCGCCAACATCTTCCAGTACGGCGTGGGTGTCGCCGAGGACCGCGACCAGCCCTGGAACCCGTACACCCGGACCCTGCCGGCCGGACCGGCGCCGCGGCTGGCCGGGCGGATCCTGGCCGGGCTGGTGCTGACCTACGTGTCGATGATCCCGGTGGTGGTGATCGCGGCGGTCGCCACCGAGGCGCGGGTCGGCGCGGTGCAGTTCCTGCTCGGGCTCGGCGCGGTCGCCGTGATCTCGGTCCCGTTCACGCTGCTCGGCCTCACGATCGGCTACTCGCTGCCGAGCAAGGCCGCGATCGTGGTGGCACAGGTGATCTTCTTCCCGCTCGCGTTCGGCGGCGGCCTGCTCTCCGGGCCGGAAGACGCGCCCGGCTTCATCAAGGCGATCGCCCCCTACCTGCCGACCCGGGGCGCGGTGGAGCTGCTCTGGGCGGCGGTCACCGACTTCCGGCCGGACACCCGGGCGCTGGTGATGCTCGTGGTCTGGGTGCTCGTACTCGCCGCGGCGGCCGGCTGGGCGTACCGGCGGGACGAGGGCCGCCGCTTCAGCTGACCTTTTGTCCGGTTCCGGCCCGGGGGCCGACCCGGCGGTGCCACGATGCCGACAGGGCGGGCGAGCGGAGCCGCCCCCGGCGAGAGGGGTCACCGTGAACGGCGTCGAGCCCGGCACGCCCTGCTGGACCGACCTGGCCACGCCTGGTCTGGACGACGCACGCCGGTTCTACCCGGAGCTGTTCGGCTGGACCGGGCAGATCTCCCCCGAGCCGGAGGCAGGCGGCTACACCGTCTTCCGCAAGGGCGGCAAGGCGGTCGCCGGGGCCGGGCCACCCGGTACGCCGGACCAGGTGCCGGTCTGGTCCACGTACGTGGCGACCGACGACGCCGACCTGGTGGCGACCCGGGTGGAGGCCGCCGGCGGGCAGGTCGTCGTCTCCCCGTTCGACGTCGCCCAGCAGGGCCGGATGGCGGTGCTCGCCGACCCGGCCGGCGCGGTGTTCAGCGTGTGGCAGCCGATGGCGATGCGCGGGGCCGAGCTGTACAACGCACCCGGTGCAATGTGCTGGAACGAGCTGGTCACCCCCGACCCCGACGGTGCGAAGGACTTCTACGCGCTGGTCTTCGGCTGGCATCCGGAGGAGCGCCCGGCCGGGCCGGTCGCGTACACCGGGTGGCGCTGCGGCGCCCGGATCGTCGCCGGCATGCTGCCGCGGGCCGAGCCGCTGCCGGCGGACCTGCCCGCGTACTGGGCGGTCTACTTCGCGGTGGAGGACGCCGACGCCACCGCCGCCCGGGCCGCCGAACTGGGCGGCACCATCCTCGTCCCGCCCCGCGACAACCCGGCCGGTCGCAGCGCCGCCCTCCGCGACCCGGCCGGCGCCCTCTTCTCCATCTCCACCCTCCGCTGACCCGCCCCCACCCCCACCCCCGCCCCGCGCGCCCGGCCCCGTTCCGCCGCCGATCTTGCAGTTGCGGCCCCCGACGCCCCATTCACACCTTCTGCCTGGGCCAGAGTGCAAGATCGACGGGGAGGGGGCGGGAGGTGGGGCGGCGGAGGAAGGCAGGGTAAGGGGTAAGATGAGGGCGGACGGGGACCACCAAGGGACCGTGGTCGCCGAGGATCACCGGATGTGGGCCCGGTAGTGGCGGGCCAGCAACTCCTGGGTGAGCACCTCCTCGGGTGGGCCGGCGGCGGCGACCCGGCCGTCGGCGAGCAGGACCAGGCGGTCGGCGTACTCGCCGGCGATGGAGAGGTCGTGCATGGTGGCGAGCACCGTGAGGCCGTGCGCGCGCCGGAGCTGGTCGACCAGTTCCAGCACCTCCTGCTGGTGCCCGATGTCCAGCGCGCTCGTCGGCTCGTCGAGCAGCAGCAGGGTGGCGCCCTGGGCCAGCGCCCGGGCCAGGAAGACGCGCTGCCGCTCACCGCCGGAGAGCGTGGCCAGCTCGCGGTGGGCGAACGGGCCCAGGTCGAGCCGGTCCAGCACCTCGTGCACGGCGGCCAGGTCGGCGGCGGACTCGCGGCCCAGCGGCGGGATGTACGGGGTGCGCCCGAGCAGCGCGTAGTCGAACACGGACATGCCGATCGGTACGACCGGTGACTGCGCCACGGTGGCCACGACACGGGCGCGGTCGCGTCGGCGCAGCGCGCCGATCGGCGTACCGAAGAGGGCCACCTCGCCCGGGCCGGTGAGCAGGCCGCCGACGGCGCGCAACAGGGTGGACTTGCCGGCGCCGTTGGGTCCGATCACTGTGACCCACTCGCCGGCGGCGACCGTGAGGTCGACGCCGGCCAGGATCGGCGTGCCGCCGAGCGAGACCCGCAGGTCGTGGACGCGCACCGCGGGGGCGTTCACATCGCCACCCGGCGGGCGGTACGCAGGACCAGCACGAAGAACGGGCCGCCGAGCAGCGCGGTGACCACGCCGATCGGGATCTCGGCGGGTGCGGCGGCGGTCCGGGCGACCACGTCGGTCAGGGCCAGGAACGCGCCGCCGAACAGCATCGACAGCGGCAGGATCACGCGATGGCTGGAACCGGCGAGCAGCCGCATGGTGTGCGGCACGATGATGCCGACGAAGCCGATCAGCCCGGACGCGGAGACGGCGGCGGCGGTGCCCAGCGACGCGGCGGCGATCAGCAGGTAGCGGGAGCGCTGCGGGTGCAGGCCGAGACCGGCGGCCTCGTCGTCGCCGACGGAGAGCACGTCCAGTTCGCGCCGGTGCAGCAGCACCACCACGGAGGTGAGCACGAAGTACGGCAGGACCAGCCACACGTCGTGCCAGCCGGCGGTGGCCAGCCGCCCGAGCAGCCAGGAGTAGACCTGCTGGATGTTGTCGGAGTGCTGTTGCAGCAGGTACGTCTGCCCGGCGGCGAAGAACGCGGACACCGCCACCCCGGCCAGGATCAGCGTGGCCGGGGACCGGTCCCGCCCGCCGGCCGCGCCGAGCAGGTACGTCAGCACGACCGCGCCGAGCGACCCGACGAACGCGGCGAGCGGAATGGTGATCGGCAACCCGGTCAGCGCGCCACCCGCACCGGCGCCGAGGACGATCGCCGCGGTGACCGCGAACCCGGCTCCGGCGGCCACGCCGAGCAGGTACGGGTCGGCCAGCGGGTTGCGGAAGACGCCCTGGTAGCAGCCGCCGGCCAGGGCGAGGAGCGCACCGACGAGCAGGCCGAGCACGACCCGGGGCAGCCGCAGCTCGGTGATGATCGCGACTTCCCGCTCGGTGAGCCCGCTGTCCAGGTGCACGCCGGGCAGCAGGTTGAGCAGTTCGGCCGCGACGCTGCCGGGCGGCAGGCTGACCGGGCCGAGGGAGACGCCCGCCACCAGCGCGACGAGCACCGCCACGACACCGGCGAGCAGCCAGCGCTTACGCAGTCCGGCGGGCCGGATCGGGACGCCGGCCGCGTCGCGCGCGCCGCGCCGCAGGGGCCGGGGCAGCCGGGCACCCGGCCGGGGCGCGTCGGGCGTCCCGGCCGGGTGAGGGGCGGAGTCCGCCTGTCGTACGGCCACGGTCAGGCCGGGACCTTGGCGGTGGCGTCGACGATCACCTTGAGCAGGTCGACCACGCGCGGGCCCCAGCGGGAGGCGATGTCGTCGTCCAGCTCCACGATCTGGTTGTTCTTCACGGCGGTGATGCCGGCCCAGCCGCTGCGCGCCTTCACCGTGTCGGCGCTCTGCTTGCAGCACTTGGTGTCGGAGAGGAAGACGAAGTCGGGGTTCGCCTTGACGATGACCTCCTGGGAGAGCTGCGGGTAGCCGCCGTTCTTCCCGTCGGCGTCCGACGGGTCGGCGATGTTCTCCAGGCCGGCGAGCGCGTAGATGGTGCCGATGAACGTCTTGCTGGTCGCCGTGTACAGCTCCGGGCCCAGCTCGTGGTAGTAGGTCGGCTTCTCCGTACGCTTCGGGAGGTCCTTGGTCAGCGCGGTGATGTCGTCCTTCATCTTCTGCACCACGGCGTCCGCCTCGGACCGGTGGCCGGTGAGCGTGCCCAGGTCGGTGAGCTGCCGGTACGTGTCGTCGAGCGTGGCCGCAGCCGGGATCTGGAGGACCGGGATCTTCAGCGCGACGAGCTGGTCGGCGATCTTGTTGAGGTTGTCCGAGATCACCACCAGGTCGGGGTTCTTGGCCGCGATCGCCTCGGCGTTCGGCTGGTAGCCGGACAGGTCGCTGCGGGGCGCCTCGGGCGGGTAGTTCGACTGGTCGTCGGCGGCGGTGACCTGCTTGCCGGCGCCGATGGCGAAGAGCATCTCGGTGGAGGTCGGCGAGAGCGAGACGATCTTCTCGGGCCGCTTCTCCAGCGTCAGCTTGCCGACGGTGGCCGGGAACGCGCCGCCGGAGCCGCCCGCGGCGGGGGTGTCGGTCGAGGTCTTCTCGGCGCAGCCGCCGAGAAGCAGCACGCCGGCCGCGAGGGCGGCGGCGAAGATCCGGGGGGTACGTCTGGACATGGGGACCTCCTGTCGGTCGAGGAGTGTGGTGCTTCGCCGACAGGGGAAAGGCCCGCCCGCGAGGCGCCCTTCCTCGAGAGCGCGTGTCGCGACCGGGCCACAGGCGACCTGGCTCGTCCCACGTCCGTCGGCGCCGGCGGAAGGCCGGAGCCGCGCGTACGGGGCATCACAGTTGCGGGACAGCGCCGGTTTCGCACCGGCTTCGCTGTCGCACGGTCGGTGCCACGGTAGCGCACGACCAGCGGAGATCGTCCGGACGGGAGGGGGTGGGCGGGAACCCCGGCGGGGGTGGAACCGGGGTTCCCGCCCGGTGGTGAGGTCAGCAGTACTGGCTCTGCTTCCCGATCGCCCGGTACGGGCAGTCGGCGTACTCGGACAGGATCAGCACGGCCTCCCGGTTGCGTGAGGTCTGCGCCGGGATCACCTCGTCCGGCGGGTAGAAGCCGCCGCCGGAGGCCGAGCCGGGGTACATCTCGAAGGTGTACGCCCAGATCTTGTGGGCGCCCCACATCCAGTCGATGCTCGTGCCGTCGGCGATGTAGAGGTCGCTCGACTGCTCCGGGGTGTAGTTGTTCGTCGCCGCCATCTGCCGCCCGATGGTGGCGAAGGTGTTGTACTGGTCGGCGTTCATCCCGGTGGCGGTGTTGTTGTACGTGTACCCGTACGGCCAGAGCACCAGTTGCGAGTAGGTGTGGAAGTCGATGTTCGCCTTGATCTGCTGCACCCCGCCGACGACCCGGCTGTTGACGAAGTTGCGCAGCGCCGCGGTCTCCGGGGCGGAGAAGGCGGACGGGCCCCGGTAGGTGTCCGACGACTTGGTGCCGGACGAGCCGCCGCAGCAGCCCCACTGGTAGCCCCAGTTGCGGTTCAGGTCGGTGCCGACGGCTGTCGAACCGCTGTTGGGCTGCCGGTTCTTGCGCCATGAGCGGTACGAGCCGGTGGCGATGTCGTACTCGCTGCCGTCCGGGTTGACGGTGGGGACGATCCAGATCTCCCGGGAGTTGACGATGCCGGTGATCCGGGAGTCGCTGCCGTAGTTGTCGGTGAAGAGGTTGAGCAGGTAGATCGCCATCTCCACGGTCAGGTGCTCACGGGCGTGCTGCTGGGCGTTGAACAGGATCTCCGGCTCGGCCTCGTCGGTGGCGACGTTGTCGGAGATCTTCACCGCCATCAGGTCCCGGCCCTGGTACGAGGTGCCGATGCTCAGCTTGCGGGCGATCGTCGGGTGGTCGGCCACCACCTTGTTCACCACGGCGGTCAGCTCGGCGTAGTCGTGGTAGTTCGAGTCGGCGGACGGGAACGCGTTGGCGGTCATGCCCCCGTCGGCGTGGTCGTGCTCCGGCACGACGTCCTTCTCGAGCCGGAATCCGAGCCGGGTGATCGCGTTCGCCTCGGCCTTGGTCGCCGTGACGTGCAGCACGCCGTGCTCGGAGTAGTCGATCGCGGCGCCGGTGGAGGCGACGGCGGTGCGGTCGGCCGCCGTACGCGGGCCGAGCACCCGGTAGGCGACGGTGGCCGGCTCGCCGGAGTTTTCCGGCGCGGGCCGGGCGACGGCGGGCGCGGCGGCCGCGGTGAGGACGATGGTCAGGCCGACGGCGGCGGCGAGCGCCAGCCGGCGGCGGAGCGGAGAGGTGCGGAAGGCCATGGACAACCTCCTGGGGGTACGGGAGATCCCGTTGTCCACACACTCCACCAGGAGACACATGGTCATATCAATATCTGTCTCTCTCTTTAGCCATCCCGGCCTGATCGTCACTTCGGCAATGATTTTCTATGCCTGAACATCTGGCGAAACTTCCCGCCAAGCGGGACAGTGAACGGCAACGATGCCGTCTCCCTGTGGAGCTGCCATGTTCGGAAGACCCATGCGCGCGGCCGCCCTCGCCGGCCTCACCGCGCTCACCCTCCTCGCCACGAGCGCACCGGTCCAGGCACAAGCCGCGCGACCGGGCGTCACGCACGACGAACAGATCACCTTTCAGGAGTTCTCCCGCTTCCCCGACTGGCGTACCGGCTCCCACCAGGGCACCCGCGCCGTACCGGGCCGCCACCCGGCGCTGACCATCGACCGCCCGGCGGGCACCACCGAGTTCACCGACGAGCACACCGGCACGACCCGCACCTGGGAGTACGCCACCTGGACCTCGCCGGAGCGGCGGATCGGCTTCGACGCCACCGAGATGGTCGCGTCGTGGAACGCCGCCACCCCGGCCGGCACCTGGATCCAGGTCGAGCTGCACGGCACGTACAACACCGGGGCACAGACCCCGTGGTACGTCATGGGCCGCTGGGCCTCCGGCGACCAGGACATCAAGCGGTCCACCCTGGACGGCCAGGGTGACCCGTGGTCGAGCATCTGGACCGACACGTTCTCGATCGACGACGCCGGCGCCGGTGTGCTGCTGCGCTCGTACCAGTTGCGGCTGACGCTCTACCGCGCGCCCGGTCAGGCCGCCGCGCCGCAGGTCCGGATGCTCGGCGCGATGGCGTCGAACGTGCCGGACCGGTTCACCGTCACCCCGAGCCGGGGCGGCATCGCCTGGGGCACCGAGCTGGCCGTGCCGCGCTACTCGCAGAACATCCACATCGGCGAGTACCCCGAGTACGACGGCGGCGGTGAGGCGTGGTGCTCCCCCACCTCGACGGAGATGGTGGTCGAGTACTGGGGCCGCAAGCCCTCGGCCGAGGACATCTCCTGGGTCGACCCCTCCTACCCCGACCCGACAGTCGACCACGCCGCCCGGATGACCTACGACTACGAGTACTCCGGCGCCGGCAACTGGCCGTTCAACACCGCGTACGCGTCGAGCTTCCCCGGCCTGGAGGCGCGGGTCACCCGGCTGCACTCGCTGGACGAGGCGGAACGCTTCATCAAGGCGGGCATCCCGGTGGTGACCTCGCAGTCGTTCCTCGCCAGCGAGCTGGACGGGGCCAACTACGGCACCTCCGGGCACCTGTTCGTGATCGTCGGCTTCACCGCCGACGGCGACGTGATCGTCAACGACCCCGCGTCCTCGTCGAACGACGCGGTCCGCAACGTCTACAAGCGGGAGCAGTTCGAGCAGATCTGGCTGCGCACCAAGCGCTACCGGGCCAACGGCACCGTGGCCTCCGGATCCGGCGGCATCGCGTACCTGATCAAGCCGGCCGACCGGCCGTGGCCGGTCGTCCCGGGCTCGACCAACTGGTGAACGGCTCGACCGACCGGTGAACGGCTCGGCTGACCGGTGAAGACGAAGGGCCCGGCGCCACACCCGGCGCCGGGCCCCTCGTACGTCCGCTCAGCCGTCGCGGCGCTCGGTATCCGGCTCGTCCTCACCGGCGAGCGCGGAGCGCAGCCGGTCCTTCTCGGCGCGACGGCGCTCGGCCGCCTCCGCCATCTCCCCGGCCATCTCGTCCCGCCAGCTGCGCAGCAGGAAGAACGACAGTGCGGCGGAGGAGATCAACGCCACCATCAGCCGCAGGAACATGTTCATCTCGACGAACCAGAGGGCTGCCAGCACGGCGACGAACAGCCCGATCCGGCCCAGCGTGTACTTGACCGCCGCGCTCATTCCCGCATTCCCACTCTCTCCGTGCCTCAGCCCGTACGCCGGGCCAGCCAGTGCACGCCATGAAACCAGATGACGGCGTAGACCACTGTGAACACCGCCGCGGCCAGCGCGCCGGTGAACAGCGCGGGCAGCCCGGAGGCCAGGCCCGCGACCAGCAGGCCGGCGACGACGCCGAGCCCGAGCCCGACCAGCGCGGCCACCACCCGGGCGGCGCCGAACTCCCAGGCCCGGAACTCGTCCCAGAACAGCCAGAGCGGCAGGATCACCGCGAGCCAGCCGTTCGTGCCCCCGAAACCGCTGTCGCCGACGGTGGCGAACGCCCACTCGAAGACCAGCAGCGCCAGCACCCCGATGACCAGGCCGGCGAGGCTCACCCCGAGCAGGTCACCGAGGGTGAGGATGCGCCCCTCGGCGTCGCGCCGGGGGAAGCCGCGCTGCTGTTCCTCGTCGCTCATCGCCAGGTCAGGCCCAGACCTGCTGCGGCTCGGACCGGCGCTCCGCCAGCGACGGCGGCCCGTCGTACTCGCGGACGATCTCGTAGCGGGTGTTCCGCTCGACCGGACGGAAGCCGGCGTCCCAGATCATGTGCAGCAGGTCGTCGCGGTGCATGGTGTTCGGCGTGCCGTACGAATCGGCGTCGTGAGTGATCTTGTATTCCACGACCGAGCCGTCCAGGTCGTCGACGCCGAAGTTCAGCGAGAGCTGCGCGACCGACAGCCCGTGCATGACCCAGAAGCACTTCACGTGCGGCACGTTGTCGAACAGCAGCCGGGAGACCGCGAACGTCTTCAGCGACTCGGCCGGCGAGGCCATCGTGGTCCGGGCCTGGATCCGGTTACGGATCTTGCCGTCCGCCGAGTCGACGAAGTCGTGCTGGTAGCGCAGCGGGATGAAGACCTGGAAGCCGCCGGTCTCGTCCTGCAGCTCACGCAGCCGCAGCACGTGGTCGACCCGGTGCCGGGGCTCCTCGATGTGGCCGTAGAGCATGGTCGACGGCGTCTTCATGCCCTTCGAGTGGGCCAGCCGGTGGATGCGCGACCAGTCCTCCCAGTGGCAGTTGTGGTCGACGATGTGCTGCCGGACCTCCCAGTCGAAGATCTCCGCGCCACCGCCGGTGAGCGACTCCAGGCCGGCGTCCATCAGCTCGTCGAGGATCGCGTCGGCGCTGAGCCCGCTGATCTTCTCGAACCACTGCACCTCGGTGGCGGTGAACGCCTTGAGGTTGACGTTCGGCAGCGCGGCCTTCAGCTCGCGCAGCACCTTCGGGTAGTAGCGCCAGGGCAGCGTCGGGTGCAGGCCGTTGACGATGTGCAGCTCGGTGAGCTGCTCGTCCTCCATCTCCTTGGCCTTGCGGACCGCCTCGTCGATGCGCATCGTGTAGGCGTCCTTCTCGCCCGGCTTGCGCTGGAACGAGCAGTACGCGCATGACGCCGAGCAGACGTTCGTCAGGTTCAGGTGCCGGTTGACGTTGAACATCACCCGGTCGCCGTTGAGCTCGGTACGCCTGTGGTGGGCCAGCCGGCCCAGCCAGGTCAGGTCGTCGCTGGCGTAGAGGGCGATGCCGTCCTCGCGGGTCAGCCGCTCCCCCGCGTACACCTTCGCCTCGAGTTCGCGCTTGAGTCCGGCGTCCATCCGAAAGCCACGTCCTTCCACCTGGGTTCCCGATCGAGCGTACGTCGCGGGCCCGACCGGCCGCCGACGTGGTCGCGCCGGTTCACCGTTCGTCACGCTCCGCACATCGACATTGTCGCAACCGTGAGGTAAGACAGGGTGGGGCGGAACACACACCAGGGCCGTCCTGTCCCGACACGCCCCAAGCACGCGTGACGGACCCCAGACCGGACGGGGAGCGGTATGGCTCACAGCACCAAGGCCCGACGGCGACGAGGACGGCAGCCGGTGATCTCACCGATCCTGCGCCCGGCGCTCTGGTCCGCCCTCCTGGGGGCGGTCGCGGCCGCGGCGCTCGCCACACCCGCATGGGCCGACCCGCTGCCCGACGTCGTGCCCGACACCGGCTCCCGGCCCCAGGCCACCGGGCCCCTGCAACTGCCCGGCTCGTCCGGCGGCGTGCGCGGCGTACCCGGCACCGTTCCCGGCGTGCCGGGCACCGTTCCCGGCGTACCCGGCACCGTTCCGGGCGTGCCCGGCGTCACCGTCCCGGGTCTCCCCGGCGCGGGTGCCACCACCGGCGTGACCAATCCGGCCGACGGCCCGCTGATCGCCCAGATCAACCAGCTCGACGCCCGGGTCACCCTGCTGGGCGAGGAACTGCTCCGGATCAAGACCGAGCGGGACGCCGCCCAGACCGAGCTGACCCAGTCCGCCGCCCGGCTCAAGGAGGCCCAGGACGCGCTCCGCCGCGCCCAGGACAACGCCAAGAGCGCCGCCGCCGACGCGGTCAAGGCCGACGCCGCGCTGCCCCCGGGCGAGTTCGGCGCGAGCCTGCGTGAGTTCGCCAACCTCCAACGCATCACCCGGGGCGACAAGGCCGAGGGCGCCACCACGTCGGTGACCGGCGAACTCCTCCGTGCCACGAGCGCCGAGCAGATCGCGCGGGAGGCGCACGAATCGGCCCAGCGGCGGGCGACCGAGAAGGCCGCCGCGTTCACCCGTGCCGAGACCGACCTGCGCAAGCAGGAGACCGCGCTCATCGCACTGCGCAAGGAGAACGCGGCCAAGCTCCTGGAGGTCGAGCGCCTGGCGGACGCCGCCGAGCAGCGGCTCGGCACCTCGTACGTGGTCGACCAGGGCATCGACGGCCTGGTGGCGGACCCGCGGGCGCTCGCCGCCGTGCGCTACGCCCTCGCCCAGCTCGGTGACCCCTACCTGTGGGCCGCCGAGGGCCCGGACCGGTTCGACTGCTCCGGCCTGATGCTCGCCTCCTACCAGGCGGCCGGCTACCGGGGCCTGCCCCGCGTCGCCAAGGACCAGTACTTCGCCACCCGTTCCCGCACCGTCTCGCCGAACGCCCTTCTCCCCGGTGACCTGCTGTTCTTCGCCTCCGGCAGCAGCTGGACGAGCGTCCACCACGTCGCCATGTACATCGGCAACGGCAAGATGGTGGAGGCGCCGCGGACCGGCGACGTCGTCAAGATCTCGGTGGTCCGCTGGTCCCGGCTCTATGCCGCCACCCGGGTGATCGGCGCCGTACCCGCCCCGGCCACGCCCGCGCAGCCGCCGACCGTGCCGGCCACCCCGCCGAAGCCGTCGACGACCCCCAAGCCGACGCCCACCACGCCGAAGCCGTCGACCACGCCCAAGCCGACGCCGACCACGCCGAAGCCCACGACGCCGAAGCCCACCACTCCGACGCCGAAGCCGACGACGTCCAGCCCCGCGCCGAGCACGCCGCCGCCGAGCCCGACCGACTCGCCCGACCCGACGCCGACCCAGAGTGCGAGCGCCGAGCCGGACACCAGCAGCGCCGCGCCGAGCAGCAGCAGCGCCGCCCCGTCGAGCAGCACGGCCGGCAGCGGCTCCGCCAGCCCGAGCAGCAGCGCCGACTGACCCAACCGCCACTCCGGCTGTGCTCCCGGGCCGGAATGTGGCACGGTGAGATCCAGGCACTTCCGGTCGGCGCCACGGCTGGAGGCGAGCGTGGGTGCGGAGGGGCGAGATGGGCGAGCAGGACGTTCCGGCGGAGAAGGTCCACCCGGGACCGACGCCCGACCCCGCCGGCCCGGCCGGCGACGACCACGCTTCGGTCTCGCCCGGGCCGGTAGCCGTCGCGCGGGCACGGGTGTCGGTCGCCGGTTCGGCCGTGCCGCCGCCCGCCGCTGACGAGCAGCCGCTTCCGCAGGCCGGTCCCACGACGTACCGGGCGGGCACTCCGGCGAACACCCCACCGCCGTTGGACCGGCGCCTGCCCGGCGCCACGGTGCCGCCGTCCAGTTGGTCCGCCTTCGCCGTGGCCGAACGCCCGGCGACGCCGCAGCCCGCCCCGGCCGGCGCGGCATCCGAGCCCGCCGCCGCACCGGCGGCGGACGGCGACGCCTCCCCGGGTAGGCCCGGCAGCGCTCCGGCGGTCATCCCGGCTCCCCGCGTCTCCGGTTCCGCACGCGTGCCCGTACCCGCTCCGCCCGCCGACGCGGCGGCGGTGGAGGCCGCATCGCCGGCCGGCGCCGGGAGCCTGACCGACGACCGGCCGGACCGCGACACCGCACCGGCCCGGCAGGCGGACGCCGCCGACGGGACCACCTCCGAGCCGCACGGCGGCTCCGGAACCTCTCCCGCCGGGTCCGCCGAGCCCTCGGCGGCCGGAGCCGGCAAGTCTGAACCGGCCGCACCTGTCACCGCACCGTCCGCCGGCTCCCTGCCGGGCACGTCCGACGACTCGGCGTCCGCCGAACCCGCGGGCTCCCTGCCGCGTGGGTCCGTCGACTCCCTGCCGGACGCGACGCCGGCCTCCGCGGCCGACCGCCCGGCCTCACCCGCCGGCGCGTCCACGGGCGTCGGGCAGGCCGGGTCCGCCCGGGCCAGCGCGTCGGTGCCCGGCCTGAGCCGCGTCTCCGCCGCGGAGGTCGCCGCCTCCGTGGTGGCCGCGCCGCCCGCCGCCGCCACCGTCTACCGGGCCGGACCGGTGAACCCGGAACCGCCGGAGCCGGTCCAGCCGCCGGAGCCCGCGCAGCCTCCGGCACCGAACGGCCCGGAGCCCGAGCCGGCGCCGACCCCGGTGCCCGGTCCGACGCCGCCGTCGCCCGCGCCGCCGGTGCCCGAGCCGGAGCCCCCGCTCCGGCCCACGCCGCCCCTGCCCACGCCGCCCGCGCCCACCCCGCCGACCCCCACGCCCGGGCCGGTGCCACCGGTCCCCGGGCCGCCCGTGCCGCCGCCGGGTCCGCCCGTACCCCCGCCACCGCCTCCGCCGGGCCCGATGCCCGCGCCGCCGTTCCCGCCGCCACCGGCGATGACCGGCGGGTCGGGCACGCTGCCCGCGCCGCTGTTCCCCGCCCCGGCGGCCGGCTCGTCGTTCCCGCCCGCGCGGGCCGCCGTACCGGGCCCACCGGCCGCGCCCCTGTCGCAGTCGGTCACGCCCGGCACGCCGGACGGTGCACTGCCGTCGTGGGCCGCCGCGCCCGTGTCGGCACCGCCGCCGCCCGTGGTGCCGGCCCCGGCGCTGCCGACCTGGCCGCCGCCGGCCACGCCCGCCCGCGACGCCGACACGACCCGTCCGGTACGCCCGCAGCCCGCCGGCCCGGATCTCGCCTCCACCGCGTACGGCGGGACCGACGGGCCCGGTTTCGCCACCGTGTCGTTCCCGCAGGGCAACCCGTTGGAGAACTCCGGATCGCTGACCGGGCACATCCTCGCCCAGGGCTGGTCCGAGGAGAGCCCGGCGGCCCGGGGCGGCAACACCAAGGTGATCATCGTGCTGGCGATCGCGCTGACCATGCTCATCGCGATCAGCCTGCTCGTGGTCTTCCTGGCCAACGACGCACTGAGCGGCCTGACCGGGACCGTGCTCATCGAGTGACAGGGGTGAGCCCGCCCACTACGGTCTCGCGTTGCCCTGGCGGAGTCGGCGTCGCGCCGTACACTTGTCTCTGATCATTGACCCGGCGCGCCCGACTGCGCGCGCCCATGGGCGATCTTGCGGGCGATTCGGCGGCGTGACAGGCCGCGGCGGGCCATCGCGAAGATGCGCCCCGCTCGAGAGGTATTTCTTGACCACGTTCGCTGAATCCAGCACGTCCCCGTCCGTCGACCCGACGCCCGACACCGTCGACTTCGCGTCGCTCGGCCTGCCCCGGCAGCTCGTCGAGACGCTCGCCCGGCAGGGCATCACCACCCCGTTCGAGATCCAGCGGGCCACGCTGCCCGACTCGCTCGCGGGCCGCGACGTCCTCGGCCGCGGCCAGACCGGCTCGGGCAAGACGCTCGCCTTCGGCCTGCCGGTGATCGCCCGGCTCGCCGACCGCAACCGGGCCCGGCCGCTGCACCCGCGCGCCCTGGTCCTGGTCCCCACCCGTGAACTTGCCATGCAGGTGAACGACGCCCTCGTGCCGCTCGGCAAGTCGGTGGGCGTGTTCCTGAAGACCGCCGTCGGCGGTGTGCCGTACGACCGGCAGATCGACGCGCTGCGCCGCGGCGTGGAGATCGTCGTGGCCACCCCGGGACGGCTCGGCGACCTGATCGAGCGCGGCGTGTGCCGGCTCGACGACGTCGAGATCACCGTGCTGGACGAGGCCGACCAGATGGCGGACATGGGCTTCCTGCCCGAGGTCACCCAGCTGCTGGCGAAGACTCCGGCGGACGCGCAGCGGCTGCTGTTCTCGGCCACTCTGGACAACGACGTCGACACGCTCGTCAAGCGGTTCATGACCGACCCGGTCACCCACTCGACCGCACCGGCCACCGCCGCCGTGTCCACCATGGATCACCACCTGCTGCTGATCCCGCCGCACGACAAGTTCGCGGTAGCGGCGTCCATCGCCGCCCGTGAGGGCCGCACCATGCTGTTCGCCCGTACGCAGCTCGGCGTGGACCGCCTCGTCGAGCAGCTCGCGGCCGTCGGTGTGCGGGCCGGTGGGCTGCACGGCGGCAAGACCCAGCGCATGCGCACCAAGACGCTCGCCGAGTTCCGCGAGGGCCGCACGCCCGTGCTGGTCGCGACCGACGTGGCCGCCCGGGGCATCCACGTCGACGGCGTCTCGCTGGTGCTGCACGTGGACCCGCCGAAGGACCCCAAGGACTACCTGCACCGGGCCGGCCGTACGGCCCGGGCCGGCGAGTCGGGCGCGGTGGCGACGCTCGTGCTGCCCAAGCAGCGCCGCACCACTCTGGCCATGATGGAGAAGGCGGGCGTCGAGCCGGCCGAGACCCGGGTCCGGGCGGGCGACGAGGCGCTGGCCGAGCTGACCGGCGCGCGCGAGCCCAGCGGCGTACCGGTCCGGGACGAGCCGGAGCCGCGTCGCGGCGGTGGCTCGCGCCGCTTCGGCGACCGCGACGGCCGGGGCTTCGACCGTGGCGGGCGGGGCTTCTCCGACCGTGGCGAGCGTCGGTTCGGCGACCGTGACGGCCGGGGCGAGCGCCGATTCGGCGACCGTCCGGCGGGCGAGCGGTCCGGCGACCGGTTCGCTGACCGTGGCGGTGACCGCCGGTTCGGCGACCGGCCGGCCGGCGAGCGCTACTCGGGCGAGCGGTCCGGCGGCGAGCGCCGCTTCGGGCGGCCGGAGCGCCGCGACGACCGCAGCTTGGGCGATCGGGGCGAACGCTTCGGCGGCCAGCGGTCCGACGACAGGCGCTTCGGCGGCCAGCGGTCCGACGACAGGCGCTTCGGCGAGCAGCGGTCCGACGACCGCGGCCCGCGCGGCGACGACCGGCGCTTCGGCGAGCGGGCCGACCGGCCGTACGGCGACCGGCAGCGGCCGGTGGCCGGACGCGGGTACGACCGCGACGAGCGGCGCTACGACGACCGGCCGAGCGGCTCGCGTGGCTTCGGCGACCGGCGCCAGGACGACCGCCCGCACGCCGAGCGGCGTTTCGGTGACCGGGGCGACGCCCGACCGGCCGAGCGCCGGGGCGGCTTCCGCGCCGAGGGGCGGGGCCGGGACGACAGGCGCGGCTTCGGCGGGCGCCCGCCGGCACGTACCCACTGATCTGAGCGCTACCACGGACGCCGCCGCCGAGCACCCGCTCGGCGGCGGCGTTCGCGCATCCGCTGCCGCTGACCGCCGGGTCGCGTAACGTCCGGACCATGCCGAAGTCGCTCTTCTGGGCCCGGACCGACACCGCCGGCTCCGAGCACGTCGTGCTCGACGGAGGTTCCGGGCTGACCGCGCAGGGTGTGGCGCTCGCCGTGGATCCGATCCCGTACACGTGCCGGTACCGGCTTGCCGTCGGGCCGGACTGGTCGACGAACCGGCTGGAGGTCGAGTCCGAGGGCGCCGGCTGGTCGCGGAGCGTACGCCTGGAGCGGGGCCGGGACGGGTGGCGCGTGCGTACCGGCGAGGAGGGTGACCTGGACGCGGCGCTGAGCGCGGCGGGCCACCCACCGGCGGGCCTGCCTGGTACCGACGACCCGGGCCGGCTGGCCGAGGCGCTCGACGTGGACCTGGGCGGTTCGCCGCTGACGAACACGCTGCCGATCCGCCGGATCGGGCTGGGCCGGCTGCCCGCCGACCTGGCCACGGCCGTGACGGTGGCCTGGGTGCTGCTGCCGGGCCTGGCCGTGGTGCCCGCCGAGCAGGTCTACACCTCGCTGGGCCCGGGCCGGGTCCGGTATTCCAGTGACACGTTCACGGCCGACCTGGAGGTCGACCCGGACGGCTTCGTGGTGCGCTACCCGGGGCTGGCCGAGCGGGTCGACCCGCGCTGACCGCCGGGTCCGGGTCAGGCCGGCCAGGTGCCGTCGGTCAGGAACCGGTCGATGGTGGCGAGGTGCGGGGCGAGGTCGAGGCCCTGCGCGGCCACCCACTCGTCGGAGTAGTAGGTGTCGGCGTACCGGTCGCCCGGATCGCAGATCAGCGTGACCACCGACCCGGTACGCCCGTCCGCCCGCATCTGCGCGATCAGCCCGAACGCGCCCCACAGGTTGGTGCCGGTGGAACCGCCCACCCGGCGGCCGAGCACCGCCGAGCCGGCCCGCATCGCGGCGAGCGACGCGGCGTCCGGCACCTGCACCATCCGGTCCACCACGCTGGGCAGGAAGGACGCCTCGACGGTGGGCCGCCCGATGCCCTCGATCCGGGAGCCGCGGTAGGTGCGCACCGACCAGTCACCGGCCTGCCAGGCGGGGTAGAAGGCGGAGTTCTCCGGGTCCACCACGCAGAGCTTGGTGGGCAGCCGCCGGTAGCGGGCGTATCGGCCGATGGTGGCGCTGGTGCCGCCGGTGCCGGCGCCGACCACGATCCAGGCGGGCACGGGGTGCCGTTCCAGCGCGAGCTGAGCGTAGATCGACTCGGCGATGTTGTTGTTGCCCCGCCAGTCGGTGGCCCGCTCGGCGTAGGTGAACTGGTCCATGAACCGGCCGCCGCTGTCCTCGGCGAGCCAGCGCGCCTCCACCACGACCTTTGACGGGTCGTCCACCAGGTGGCAGCGCCCACCCTGGAACTCGATCTGGGCGATCTTCTCCGGCGACGTGGAGGCGGGCATGACCGCGATGAACGGCAGCCCGAGCATCCGGGCGAAGTACGCCTCGGAGACGGCCGTCGAGCCTGATGACGCCTCGACGATGGTGGTGTCCGGGCCGATCCAGCCGTTGCAGAGCCCGTAGAGGAACAGCGAGCGGGCCAGCCGGTGCTTCAGCGAGCCGGTGGGGTGCACCGACTCGTCCTTGAGGTAGAGGTCGATCCCCCACTCGCGGGGCAGCGGGAACGGCAGCAGGTGGGTGTCGGCGGAACGGTTGGCGTCCGCCTCGACAGTGGCGATGGCCTCGGTCACCCAGCGCCGGCTGGCCTCGTCGCACCTGTCGAAGTGAGTCACGTCGGCAACGTTACAAGCGAGGTGGGCTCGGGTTCTCCCGGACCCGGCGGGCCTGCCGCCGCTGACCGGCCCGTCCGGTGGCCCGGATCACCGGCGTGAGGGCCAGGGCGAGCCGGGGGAAGGCGTCCAGGAGCCGTACCTGCGCGCCGCGCCAGCGCGGCAGGCTGACCACCGGCCGGGGGCGGCGGGCCAGCCGGGCGGCCCGCGCGGCCACCCGCTCCGGCGTGAGCAGCGAGCCGGTGAAGGACGCCAGCGCTCCCGGGTCGTCCAGCTTGTCGTGCAGCATCGGCGTCCAGATCCCGTCCGGGCACAGGCACGACACGTGTACGCCCCGGACGCCGGCCATCTGCAGGTCGCTTAGGGTGCCGAGGCTGAACGCGAGCAGGGCGTGCTTGCTGGCCGCGTACACCGTCTCGCCGGGCGCGGCGATCAGCCCGGCCAGCGAGACGACGTTGAGCACGTGGCCGCGGCCCTGCTCGCGCATCACCGCGACGGCGGCGAGCGTGCCGTTCATCGCGCCGAGCGCGTTCACCTCGACCACCGCGCGGCGGGTCCGGGCGTCGTGCCCCCAGGAGGGGCCGGTGACCAGGATGCCCGCGTTGTTCACCCAGAGCCCGAGGCCGCCGGGCGCGGCCGCCGCCTCGGCGGCGACCTCCGCGCAGGCGGATTCGTCGCGTACGTCGAGCGGGCGGGACCAGCCACCCAGCGGCGCGGCGGCGGCCGACACCGCCCCGGCGTCGGTGTCGCTGAGCAGCACGTTCCAGCCGTCGGCGTGGAGTGCGGCGGCGATCGCCCGCCCCAGCCCGCCCGCCGCTCCGGTGACCACTGCGGCACCACGTCCCGAGCTCGTCATCGGCGCACGGTAACCGCAACCCCCGGCCCGGGGCCAGAGGCGTCAGGCGGTGGGCGCTTCCAGCGGCTGCGGGCGGTTCTCCCACTTGGTCGACAGGGCGATGCTGGTACGGGTGGACGCCACACCCGCCGTCCGGTTCAGCCGGACGATCAACTGCTCCAGCTCGGCGATCGTGCCGACTCGCGCCTTGAGCAGGAAGGACTCGACGCCGGCCATGAAGTAGCAGGACTCGATCTCGGGGATGCGACGGAACGACTCCAGCACGTCGTCGGTGTCCGCGTCGGAGTCCTCGATGATGCCGATGAGCGCTGTGACGCCGAGCCCGATCGACTCCGGCTCGACCTCGGCCCGGTACGCCCGGATCACGCCGCTGGACTCCAGCTTGCCGACCCGCTCGTGCACGGCCGGGGCGGAGAGGCCGACCTGCCGGGCCAGTTCGGCGTACGACAGACGGGCGTTGCCCCGCAACAGCTCCACGAGGCTCAGGTCGATCGTGTCCACGGAGAGTGACCCTATCCGTTCGGCGACCACGGAACACTGTCGGTACCCGTGGATCAACCCTTCACAAACGTACGATCACGGGGGTTCTCCGCCGGTACCATTTCCTATCCTTCCCAGTGTGTGCGTTTTTCGCGTTTGGCGGACACGTCCGGTAGCCGGTGCTGTAATTGCCATACGTCCCTCATGACGGCTCTGGGCTCGCACCGGCCGGGGGCAGTGTGTTCAGCCGGGGGCTTCGTCGACGCGAGGAGGGGGCTGTGGACACTGGAGATCGCCTGCTGACACCGGGTGAGGTCGCTGCGCTGTTTCGGGTGGACCCGAAGACCGTGACCAGATGGGCAGCGGCCGGCCGGATCGGCAGTATCCGGACTCCAGGAGGGCACCGCCGGTTTCGGGAATCCGAGGTGCGGGCCCTGCTCGAGGGGGAGGGCATGCTGGACGAGGCGGAGGACATGGGCAAGGCCCGCAACATGGGCCCGACCGCTTCCACCGGCCCCGGACCGGCGAACGCCGGCATGTACTGAACGTGCGGGGCGCGGTCCGGCCGAGGGCCGCGCCCCGCACTTCGGCAACCGGGTCGGTCAGTCCGGATCCGCCTCCCGGCGGCCGGCGGCCAGCTCGCCGGACCACCGCCGGAACAGCGTGTGCTCGACACCGAGCGCGTCGAGCACCTTCCCGGCCACGAAGTCGACGAGCTGCCCGGCGGACGCCGCCGCCCCGGCGCCGTAGAAGCCCGGACTGGCCGGCAGCACCACAGCGCCGGCGTCGTGCAGCGCGATGAGATGTTCCAGGTGACTGCGGGTCACCGGCGTCTCCCGGGGCACCACGACGACCGGGCGGCGTTCCTTGAGGTTCACCTCGGCGGCGCGCTGGAGCAGATCCTTGGACAGCCCGATGGCGATGCCCGCGCACGCGGCGGTGCTCGCCGGCACCACAGCCATGCCGCGTACCGGGTAGGAGCCGCTGCTCGGTCCGGCGGCCAGGTCACCGGCGGGCCAGTGCCGCAGGTCCGCGCCGGTGAGGTCGCGGTCGAGCCAGGCGGCCAGGTCCTCGGCCCAGTGCGCGTCCCGGAAGGGCCGGCCGGTCTCGTCCAGCACCGTGAGCCGGGCCGCCCGGGAGACGATCAGGTCGACCGCCTGGCCGGCGTCGAGCAGGCCCCGGACGACAGCTGCCGCGTACGGCGTCCCGGACGCGCCGGAGACACCCACCACCCATGGTTCGCGCATGCCCTCAAGCGTGCCTGGTCGCCGCGGGCGGCGGGCGGGGACCCCCGTTCGGTCGGCCCGCCCGGGATGTCCAGAGGGTTCACGGAACTTCCCGGGACATGAAATTCTGCGGTCGGCGATCCACTTCCACGGAGGGGCCGGTGATGACGGCGGCGGTGCTGCGGGCGCTCCGCTCCGAGTGCCCCATCGCGCCGCGCCTCTCCCCGTACGCCGACGACGTGCAGGGCTGGCTGGTTGAGCAGGTCGACCGGCTCGGTCTGCCGGCTGACCCGGCCACCCGTGCACGGCTGGCGCGGGCCGGCTTCGCCCGGTACGCCGGGCGCCTCTACCCGGACGCCACCGAACCCGACCTGCGGGTGCTGACCGCGTTGTTCACCTGGTTCTTCCTCGTCGACGACGCCTGCGACGGGCGGGACGGGCTGACTCCGCCGCAGATCCGCGCGTTGCGTGACGGCGCGCTCGCGTTGCTGCGCGAGGGCCCGCGCGCCCGCCATCCGGGCTTCTCCGGTCCGCTGCGCCGTCTGCTGGTGCAGGCGTGGCGGGAGCCGCGCCGCCGGATGCCGGCCCGGTGGCGGCTGCGTTTCGCCGACGCGGTCGCCGACCACCTGGACGGGGTGCACCGGGAGGCCACCGCCAACACGTCCGGCCGTCCACCGGGCGTCGCCGAGTACGTGCGGCTGCGCCGGGCCACGTCGGCGGCGTACGTGTCGTACCCGCTGATCGAGTTCGCGTCCGGGCGTCCGCTGCCCGACGCGGTCTACCACCATCCGGCGCTGCGGCGGCTCGCCGGCCTCGCCAACGACCTGCTGTCCTGGTTCAACGACATCGCCTCGCTGGAGCGCGACCGGGCCACCGGCGGCGGGCACAACCTGGTCCTGGCGACGGCCGCCGAGCGGGGCGTGCCGGTGCCGGCGGCGGTCGACCTGGTGGCCGCGCACTGGCGGGCCGAGATGGACCGGTTCGCGGCGCTCCTGGCGGCGGCGCCGTCGTTCGGCCCGACGCTGGACGACGCCGTCGCCATCCATCTCGACGGGCTGGCCGCCGCGGTGCGCGGCACCGTCGACTGGACGCTGGAGAGCGCCCGCTACCCGGTCGCCGCGGCGTCCTGACCGGGTTTGGCGTTGCCGTTACGGCCGCAGGCCGAGCCGGATCACCAGGTCGAGCAGCGCGAGGACGAACAACGCGATGCCGACGAAGCCGTTGGCGGTGAAGAACGCCCGGTTGACCTTGCTCAGGTCGGTGGGGCTGACCACCATGTGCTGGTAGGCGAAGGCGACAGCGGCGAGCGCCAGCCCGATCCACCACAGCCAGCCGAAGCCGACCCACGCGCCGAACCAGATGAACAGCGCGAACGTCACCACGTGCGCGACCGTGGAGGCGTGCAGCGCGAAGCGCCGGCCGTACCGGGCGGGGACGCTGTGCACGCCGATCTCCCGGTCGATCTCCGAGTCCTGGCAGGCGTAGATCAGGTCGAAGCCGCCGATCCACAGGCCGACGGCGGCGCCGAGCAGCCAGGCGGGGCCGGAGCCGTCGAGCGTGCCGGTGACCGCCAGCCAGGCGCCGACCGGGCCGACCGCCTGGGCCACCGCGAGGATGGCGTGCGGCCAGTTCGTGAACCGCTTGCCGTACGGGTAGACCACGAGCGGCACCACGGCGAGCGGCGCGAGCACCAGGCAGAGCGGGTTGAGCAGGGCGGCCGCGGCCAGGAACACCACGAGCGCGACGGCCGCGCCGGTCCAGGCCGTCCGCACGCTCACCGCGCCGGTGACCAGTTCCCGGTTGGCGGTACGCGGGTTCCGCGCGTCGATCCGCCGGTCGAGGATCCGGTTCGCGGCCATGGCGAACGTCCGCGCGCCGACCATCGCCACGGTGATCAGCAGCAGGTCTCCCCAGCGCACCCGGCCGCCGTTGAGCTGCATCGCGGTCAGCGCCGACAGGTACGCGAACGGCAGCGCGAAGACCGAGTGCTCGATGGCGACGAGCTTGAGGAAGGACGAGACCCGGCCGGGCCGTTCCTGGACTGCCGCCGTCATCAGATCCCGTATTCCTTCCAGCGCTTGTCGACGAGCGAGACCACCTCGGGTGACATGCGCATCTCCTCCGGCCAGCCCCGGGTGTAGCCCTCCTCGGGCAGCTTGCGGGTCGCGTCGATGCCCGCCTTGCCACCCCAGAACTGCTGGTACGAGGCGTGGTCGAGGTGGTCCACCGGTCCCTCGGTGAGCATCAGGTCACGTGCGTAGTCGACGTTGCCGAAGGCGCGGAACGCCACCTCGTTGTAGTCGTGCACGTCGCAGTCCTCGTCGACGATCACGATCAGCTTGGTCAGCGACATCATGTGCGCGCCCCAGATCGCGTTCATGACCTTCTGCGCGTGCTTCGGGTAGCGCTTGCGGATCGACACGATCGCGCAGTTGTGGAAGACACCGGCGGCGGGCAGGTCGTAGTCGACGATGTCCGGGATCAGGAAGCGCAGCAGCGGCGCGAAGATCCGCTCCGTGGCCTTGCCGAGGCCGTGGTCCTCCTGGGGCGGCTGGGACGTGACGATCGAGTGGTAGACCGGGTCGCGTTGCATGGTCATGCACTCGATGTGCATGACCGGGAACGGCTCGACCGGCGTGTAGAAGCCGGTGTGGTCGCCGAACGGCCCCTCGGGCAGGCGCTCGCCCGGCTCGATGTAGCCCTCCAGCACGATCTGCGCGTGCGCCGGCACCTGAAGCGGGACGGTCAGGCAGTCCACCATCTCGACCCGCTCACCGGCGAGGAACCCGGCGAACAGGTACTCGTCGATGTCGGCTGGCAGCGGCGCGCTGGCCGAGTACGCCACCACCGGGTCCGCGCCGATCGCGATCGCCACCGGCAGCCGCTGGCCGAGCCGCTCGGCCACCGCGTGGTGCGCGGTGGAGTTCTTGTGGATCTGCCAGTGCATGCCGATGGTGTTGTGGCTGTGCTGCTGGAGCCGGTAGAGCCCGAGGTTGCGCTTGCCGGTCTCCGGGTGTTTGGTGTGGGTCAGCCCGAAGTTGTGGAAGATCCCGCCGTCACCGGGCCACACCTGCAATCCGGGCAGCCGGTTCAGGTCGACGTCGTCGCCGCGGTAGACCACCTGCTGACAGGGGGCGGTCTTCACCTTCTTCGGCGGCATCGACTTGAGCTGCATGACCTTGCCGAGGCCGCCCATCATCCCGGAGAAGCCCTGCGGCAGCTCCGGCTTGAGCATGTCGCCGATCCGCTCACCGATCTCGTCGAGGTGCCCCACCCCGAGCGCCATCGCCATCCGCTTCTCGGTGCCGAACAGGTTGATCGCCACCGGCATCTCGCCCCGGGTGGGGCGCTCGAACAGCAGCGCGGGCCCGCCGGCCCGGACGGTGCGGGTGACGATCTCGCTGATCTCCAGCGTGGGGTCGACCGGTGCGCTCACCCGCCGCAGCTCACCCGCACGCTCCAGCGCCGCGAGGAAATCCTTCAGATCGGTGTACGGGAAGCGAGCCGCCATACCGCCATCCTCCCGTACCCTCCTGCGGAGGTAAGGACGGGCCCCCTTTTAACGCCTCCGGTAGAGGAGGGGCCCCTTGTTAACACCCGCAGCTCAGGCGGCGGGCTGCCAGGCGTACGCGACCAGCGGCTCGTCGAGCGGCGCCTCGGTGAGCCGGTTGGCGAACGTGGAGATCGTGTACGTGCCGACGCCGAGCACCACGTCCAGCGCGTGCCGGGGCTGCCATCCGGCGGCGAGCAGCGCGTCCAGATCGGCGTCGGGGACCGCGCCCCGATGGTCGAGCACGGCGACCGTGAACCGGCGCAGCGCCTCCAGCCGGGGGTCGGGCAGCGTCGCACCGGCCCGCAGCGCCTCGATCAGCTCGGGCGCGGCGGCGTGCCGGACGAGCGTCGCGGTGTGCATGGCCACGCAGAGGTGGCAGCCGTTGCGGGTGGCGACGGTCAGCACGACCACCTCCCGGGCGACCGGGTCGAGATCGGTGGCCTCGAACGCGGCGTTGGCGGCGAGGAAGCCCTTGAGCAGCTCGGGTGAGCCGGCCATCAGGCCGACGGCGGCGGGCAGGTGACCGAGTGCGCGGCGTACCCCGGCCATGACCGGGCGGGCGGCGGCGGGTGCGGTGTCCGGCTCGTACGCGGTGAAGCGGGACATGACAGGGCCCCTCTCGTAGAATGGTCAACGTGGTTGACGAAATGGTAAACCTGGTTGTCGAACATGGCAACGCCTGACCGCCCCGGCTTCGCGCTGCCGCTGCTCCTGCTCGCCGGCTTCCGCACGCTGATCGACGACCTGCACGCCGAACTGGCCCGCCAGGGGCACCCCGAGCTGCGCCCGGCCCACGGCTTCGTCCTCCAGGCCGTCGGCCCGACCGGCACCACCGCCTCCGACCTCGGCCAACGCCTCGGCGTCTCCAAGCAGGCCGCCGGCAAGACGGTGGACCGGCTGGTCGCGCTCGGCTACCTGGAACGCCTGGACGACCCCGCCGACGCCCGCCGCAAGCTGGTCCGGATGACCGCGAAGGGCCGCGACGGGCTGCACCGCTCGGCAGTCGTCTTCGACGAACTACGCGAGCGGTGGGCGGCCACGCTCGGCGCGGACCGGGTCGCCGCCATCGAGGACGACCTGCGCCGGATGGTCCCCGCCGACGTGTTCCGCCTCGACGTCCCCGGCTGGTTCGGCGGGTGAATTCGTCACTGACAGGTTCGCCGGCGGCGGTTCATCATCGGCGGATGGATGACGCGTACGTGGTGGGCGACCCGGACGGCCTCAGCCCACTCCAGGCCGAGATCCGCGACGCGGTCGCCCGCGAGCTGCACGCCCAGTTCGCGCTGCGGGCCGACCGCCTCGAACTGGCCGACCTGCCGGAGGTGGCCTACCAGGTCACGCGCCGGGTGGACGAGGTGCTGAGCGGTCGCCCGGTCACTCCACCCCGGCGTACGAGTGCAGACCGGTGAAGAAGAAGTTGACCCCGAACAGGTTCATCATCACGGTCAGGAAGCCCACGATGGCGATCCAGGTGGCCACGTTGCGCTTCACGCTCGGCGTGGCCCGGGCGTGCAGGTAGCCCGCGTACACCACCCAGGAGATGAACGCCCAGGTCTCCTTCGGGTCCCAGGCCCAGGGGCGGCCCCAGGCCGCCTCGGCCCAGATCGCACCGGCGATCACCGCGAACGTGAAGATCGGGAACGAGAAGGCGTGCAGCGTGAAGGTCAGCCGCTCCAGCCCGGCCGCCGCCGGAAGGCGGCGGGCCAGGGTGTACGGGAAGCTGCGCCGCCCCTGCTCCCAGCCGTTCCGCATCAGGTACGCGGCGGCGGGCACCACGCCGAGCAGGAAGATGCCCGAGGCGAAGATGATCGTCGAGACGTGGATGATGAACCACCACGACTGGAGCGCCGGCATCAGCGGCTCGACCTGCACGTAGAGCTTCAGCTCGGCGAATGCCAGCAGCAGCACCATGACCAGCGTCAGGAACAGTCCGAGCCGGCGCAGGCCCGGCTGCTTCCAGAGCACCACGAGCCAGGCCGCCACACCGATCCAGGTGCCGGTCAGCACGAACTCGTACATGTTGCCCCAGGGCATGCGGTCGGCGGCGAGGCCCCGGGTGACCACAGCGCCCAGGTGCAGCGCGCCGGCCAGCACGGTGAGCCAGGCGGCGATCCGGCCGGCCAGCACGGCGCGCGCGGCGGAGCGGTCCGGCCGCGGCGGCGTGGCCGGGACGACCGGCTCGTCGATCACACCGCCGGCGCCGCCGACGCCCGCGCCGACCAGCTCGCGTGCCGGGGCGGCGGCGGACACCTTCCGCGCGTTGCCGAGCGCGAACTCCACGGCGTGGCTGATCATCGCGATCAGGTACGCCAGGATCGCGAACGTGACCAGCTGGTCGGAGAGTGCGGACATCACTCGTCTCCTTCTCGCGCCCGCCGCGCGTCCGGCGCGTCGCCGCTCACCGCGGCGACGAGCTGCGCGAACTCGTCGGCGAACCCAGGGTGCTCGGTGCGCGGCAGCCCACCGGCCTCCACCAAACTACTACCGCCCGTCGGAGATCCGCCCTCGGGGGGCGAAACCCGGAACCAGACCCGGCGCCGCCGGGCGAACAGCGAGCCCATCAGGCCGAGCAGGAGCGTGCCGCTGGCCACCAGCAGCAACGTCTGCCCGGGCGCCTCCCGGACCGAGATCGTGATGTACGGCTTGGTACCGACGAACTCCAGCGTGCTGCCGTCGTCCAGGGTCCACTTCTCCCCCGGCCGCAGCAGCTTCGTGCCGATCTCCTTGAGCTTGCCGTCGTCGATCTGCCGCCGGTCCAGCGCGTAGACCGAGCCGGGGATGCCGGCGTCCAGCCCGAGGTTGCCCCGGTACGCGGTCAGGTTCACCGCCGGGTTCCGCTCGGCCGGATACTGCGACGAGACGTACGGCGCGCTCTCCGGCGCGGTCGGCAGGTAGAGCCCGTCGAAGGCGATCTGCTGGTCCGGGGCGCGGGCGCCGGTCTTCGGGTCGACGTTGGCGTCCGGGAAGATCGCCACGCCCTCCTCGGTCGCGTTGGAGTCGCCGGTACGCAGGAACGGCGCCTCGCTGGTCTGACTGCGACCGTACTTGTCGGTGTACTTCAGCAGGGGCGCGTAGCCGTTGCCGAGCAGGTAGACGTTCACCGAGCCGAGTCGCAGCGGCGAGTTCACCGAGAAGCCGGCGGTCCGTTCCGCGCCGCCGGGCTCGTCCACCTTGACGGTGGCCCAGTAGCGGGACGCCTGCCCGGACGGCAGGTAGTCGGCCTCGAACTTCTCCAACGTCAGGCAGAACGGCGGCAGCTCGGAGCTGTCCACGCGCGGGCCGAGCGACGCCTCGGCGTACTGCTGGCGGGTGTTGCAGAACGCGTTGTCCGCGCCGGCGACCAGGATGCGGTTGCCGTGCCAGCCGTACCAGGAACCGAGCGCGACCCCGAGCAGGACGGCGACCAGCGACACGTGGAAGAGCAGGTTGCCGGTCTCCTTGAGGTAGCCCTTCTCGGCGGAGACCTCGTTGCCGCGCACGGTGACCCGCCACCGGCGACGGCGCAGCACCGCCGCGATCGCCTCGGGATCGGCGGCGGCCGGGGCCTCCAGCACCGCGTGCTGGGGCAGCCGGTCGAACCGCTTCGGCGCGGCCGGCGGCTTCATCCGCAGCGCGCGCACGTGGTCCCGGGCCCGGGGCAGGATGCAGCCGATCAGCGAGGTGAACAGCAGCAGGTAGATCGCGGAGAACCAGACCGAGCCGAAGACCTCGAACGCGCCGATCTGGTCCAGCCGGGGCGCCAGGTCGGGGTGATCGACGAACCACTGGTCGACGCGTTCCGGGTTGACGCCGCGCTGGGGCAGCACCGAGCCGGGGATGGCCGCGATCGCGAGCAGGAACAGCAGGATCAGCGCGGTACGCATGCTGGTGAGCTGCCGCCACGAGTTGCGCAGCAGGGCCAGCACCGGGTTGACCCGCCGCCGGGGCGCCTGCGCGGGTGGGGTCGACGGCCGGTCGTCGACGGTCGTCATCAGATGCTCACCTCGCCCACGCCCACGTTCGTCTGCAACCAGATCACCACGTTCACCCAGCCGCCGGTGACCAGCGCGAGGCCGATCGCGATCAGCAGCGCGCCGCCGATCCGGGTGACCCAGCGGCTGTTGCGCCGGACGGCGCGGAACACCCCGAGCAGGCGCTGGAAGCCCAGCCCGAAGACGACGAACGGTATCCCCAGCCCGAGGCAGTACGCCACGGCGAGCAGCACGGCGCGGTCGGTCCCGCCCTCGGTGGCCGCCATGCCCAGCACCGCGCCGAGCGTCGGGCCGGTGCAGGGCAGCCAGCTGAGCGCGAAGACCGCGCCGAGCACCGGCGCGCCGAGCAGCCCCGCGGCGGGCAGCCAGCGGATGCGGAACTCCCGCTGCATGCCGGGGATCACCCCGAGGTAGCCGAGGCCGAGCACCACCACGAGGGCGCCGATGACGATCTCCAGCGTGCGCTCGTACCGGAAGAAGAGCTTGCCGACGCCGGAGAAGAGGATCGCGGTGGCGACGAACACGACTGTGAAGCCCGCGATGAACAGCAGCGTGCCGGCGAGGACCCGGCCCTTGACGGCGGCGGTGGTCCGCTCCGGCGCCGCCCGCTCGGCGACGCTCACGCCGCCGCCGGTGCCGCTCGCGCCGGTGCCGCTCGCGCCGGTGCCGCCCGCGCCGGCGCTGCCGGCGCTGCCGCCGGTGTTAAGAAGGGGCCCTTCCTCTACTGGAGGCGTTAACAGGGGGCCCTTCCTTGCACCCTCCAGGTCGGAGCCGGCCAGGCCCGTCACGTACGACAGGTAGCCGGGCATCAGTGGAAGCACGCACGGGGACAGGAAGCTGACCAGTCCGGCCAGCGCGGCCGCGCCGACCGCGAGCAGCAGCGGACCGGACTCGGCGAGCTGGCGGAACGTCTCGCCCATCAGCGGGCGCCGTTCGGCGGCGGCGCCTCGGTGGCGATCTTCTCGACGATCGGCCGCAGCTCGTCGCGGGTGACGGCCCGGCGGATCACCACGGCGATCCGGCCCTCGCGGTCCAGCACCACGGTGGCCGGGGTGGTGTTCGGCGGGATGTCGAAGTTGAGCGCCTGCCGGCTGGCCGGGTCGAAGATGCTCGGGTACGTGACCCGGCCCTCCTCGAAGGCGATCGCCTTGTCCTTGCTGTCCTGCACGTTGATGCCGAGGAACGTCACGCCGGAGCCCTTGGTGGCCTGGTAGGTGGCCTCCAGGTCGTCCGCCTCGGCACGGCAGGGCGCGCACCAGGAGCCCCAGAAGTTGACGACGACGACCTGCCCCCGGTCGCGGGAGATGTCGTAGCTGCCGCCGGTGAGCAGCTCACCGCTCACCTTCGGCGTCTTGGAGCGCTGGTCGGGGGCGCAGGTGACTGTCGAGCCGTCGGCCGCGCACCGGCTCTCCTGGCTGCCGGAGGAACAACCGACCAGCGCCGTACCGGCGGTCACGGCGGCGAGCAGGGCGGCGGCGAGCCTCCGGGTGAGCATCAGGCCCCCTTGGCCGTCCGGGCGGTCGGCGAAATCGAGACGAGGTGGGCCGCCGGCTCGGAGTACCCGATGCCGACGATCTTGGCGCCGTCGAAGTGGAACGAGGTGAGGCTGGCCAGGCCGCACTGGCGGCGGCGCGGGTCGTGCCAGAGGCGCTTGCGTTCGACGTGCCGGCGCAGCGTCCAGATCGGGAGCTGGTGCGACACGAGCACCGCCTCCCGCCCCTCGGCGGCGACGCGGGCGGCGTGCAGCGCGGCGAACATGCGCTCGGCGATGGCCCGGTACGCCTCACCCCAGGACGGGGTCACCGGGTCGCGCAGCACCCACCAGTTGCGCGGGTCGCGGAACGAGCCGTCACCGGGCGAGACCTTCTTGCCCTCGAACCAGTTCGCGCTCTCGATCAGCCGCTCGTCGACGCCGACGGAGAGACCGAACTGCGCCGCGATCGGCTCGGCGGTCTGCTGGGCGCGCTCCAGCGGGCTGGCCACGACGTGCACGACGGTCCGGTCGGCGAGCGCCTGCGCCGCCGCCTTGGCCATCTGCACGCCCAGTTCGGAGAGGCGGAACCCGGGCAGGCGGCCGTAGAGGATGCCGTCCGGGTTGTGCACCTCACCGTGCCGCAGCACGTGCACCACCGTCTCCGCCATGGTTACCCCCCGTGTCCCGCCGCTGCCGCCGCCCGCGCCGCCACCGGAAGGGCGGCGGAGATCTGCTCCCACGCGGCGTCGTCGATCGCGGTCGAGACGAACCACGACTCGAACGCGCTCGGCGGCAGGTAGACGCCGGCGGCGAGCATCGCGTGGAAGAACGCCTTGAACGCCGGCACCACCTGGGTGCGGGCGCTGTCGTAGTCGTGCACGTCCGCGTCGGTGAAGAAGACCGAGAACATGTTGCCCGCGGTGGAGAGGCGGTGCGGCACGCCGGCCGCGGACAGCGCCTCGGTGGTGAGCTTGCCCAGCGCCGCGGCGGTCTCGTCGAGCCGCCGGTAGAGCGCGTCGTCGGCCAGCCGCAGCGTGGCCAGCCCGGCCGCGCATGCCAGCGGGTTACCGGAGAGCGTGCCGGCCTGGTACACCGGGCCGGCCGGGGCGAGCCGGGCCATGATCTCCGCGCGCCCGCCGAACGCCGCGGCGGGCAGGCCGCCACCCATGACCTTCCCGTACGTCCACAGGTCCGCGTCCGAGGGGTCGAGGCCGTGCCATCCGGCGCGGGACACCCGGAACCCGGTCATCACCTCGTCGACGATGAGCAGCGCGCCGTTCGCCTGCGCGATCCGGGCCAGCTCGGAGTTGAAGCCGTCGCGGGGCGCGACAACGCCCATGTTGCCGGCGGCGGCCTCGGTGATGATCGCGGCGATGTGCTGCCCCTCGGCGGCGAACGCCTCCTCGACCGCGCGCAGGTCGTTGTACGGCAGCACGATGGTGTCGCCGGCCGCCGCGCCGGTCACGCCGGGCGAGTCGGGCAGGCCGAACGTGGCGACGCCGGATCCGGCGGCGGCGAGCAGCGCGTCCGAGTGGCCGTGGTAGCAGCCGGAGAACTTGATGATCTTGGAGCGGCCGGTGAAGCCGCGGGCCAGCCGGATCGCCGACATGGTCGCCTCGGTGCCGGAGTTGACCAGGCGCACCTGCTCCACCGGCGTCCGCGCGATGATCTCCTCGGCCAGGTCCACCTCGCCCGGCGTCGGGGTGCCGAAGCTGGTGCCGAGCGCCGCCGCCTCACGCAGCGCCTCCACCACGGCCGGGTGCGCGTGGCCGAGGATGAGCGGGCCCCAGGAGCAGACCAGGTCGACGTAGCGCCGGCCGTCGGCGTCGAAGAGCCACGGACCCTCCCCCCGGACCATGAAGCGCGGGGTGCCGCCGACGGCACGGAACGCGCGCACGGGAGAGTTGACCCCGCCGGGCACGAGGGCCTTGGCGCGGTCGAACAGGGCCTCGGAGGCCGGGGCGTCGGCCGGGTAGCGGCCGGATCCGGCGGAATGCGTCTCGGTCACGATGAGGCCATTGTGTCAGCGCCGGAGTGCTGCCTGGCAGGCACCCCGCGACGGGGGTTACCAGGCTCACCCGCCGGAGCGGCGATGGGCCGACGGCGATCCGCTCGACAGGCCCGCTGGTCGAGATCGCGATAGGCTGACCGGGTGGATCGTGCCGAACTGTCCATCACCGTACACCGGACGGGTGACGAAGCCGTGCTTCGCCTGGCCGGTGAGATCGACATGCTCACGGCCGCCCAGCTCTCGACGGTGGTCAACGAGGTGCTGGCGGATCCGCCCCCGCGCATCGTGCTCGACCTGGCCGGGGTCACGTTCTGTGACTCGCAGGGCCTCGGCACGCTCGTGGTGCTCAGCCGCAAGGCCAGTCACACCCAGTGCCTGCTGATCCTCACCAACGTCGGTGACTTCCTGATCCGGGTCCTGGACATCACCGGCCTCCGCAGCGCGCTGATGATCCGCAACGAAGCCACCCACTGACCCGCCGGAGTCCTCCCCCGCGATCTTGCACTTGCGGCCCCAGCGCCGGGCGATTCGCCCCTTTCGCCGGGGCCACAAGTGCAAGATCAGCGAGCGCTAGAGGACGGGGACGTCGCGGCGACGGAAGGTCAGCAGGCCTGCTGTGGCCAGGGTCACCGCCAGGGCCGTCAGCACGTACAGCGGGGTGGGGGTCCAGGCGTCGCGCAGCACCTGCGGGGTGTGCGTGAACGGGGACAGGTCCAGCAGCCACTGGTCCAGCTCCAGCACCGCGCCGAGCTGACCGAGGAGCACGCAGACCGCCAGCACCACCCAGGCGGCGGACGCGAGCCGGGGCAGCAGGCCGTAGAGCAGCACGGCGAGCCCGGCCAGCACCCACGCCGCAGGCACCTGGGCCATACCGGCGGCGAGCATCCGGCCCAGCTGGCGCGGCACGTCACCGGTGCTCAGCCCGTACGTCAGGCCGGTCGCCAGCCCGGTCACCGCGAGCACCACGACCGGGCCGAGCAGCGCGAACGCCACGTGTGAGAGCAACCAGGTCGAGCGCCGCGTCCCGGTGGCGAGCACCGGCTCGGCGTGCCCGGCGGACTCCTCGGCGCGCATCCGCAGCGCGGCCTGGATGCCGTACCCGGCGGCGGCGAGCCCGGCCAGGCTCAGCGTGACCCCCAGGTACGCGTCGGCCATCCCGGACGCCCCGCCGAGCCGGGCCACGATCTCCTCCATCCGCGGGTTCCCCTCGACCGACCGGCCGGCCGCCTCGGCCGCGCCGCCTAGGATCAGCCCGAGCAGGCCGAACCCGACCGACCACCAGAGGATCTGCCCCCGGTGCAGCCGCCAGGCCAGCCCGAACGGACCGGACAGGGCGCCGCCCGCAGTGGCCGGGCCGAGCCGGGGCGGCAGCACGCCCGCGCCCAGGTCGCGGCGGACCGAGATGGGGTACGCGAGCACGGCGAGCAGCACCGTCGCGACCAGTGGCAGCAGCAGCACCCACCACCGCTCCCCCTCGTACGGCCGGACGCGGGCGCCCCAGCCCAGCGGGGAGAGCCAGCTCGGCCAGTCGTTGCCGGCGGTGTCCCCGGCCAGGCGCAGCCCGAACGCGGCGCCGAGACCGGCGAGGCCGATGCCCCGTGCCCCGCCGGCGGTCTCGGTGAGCTGGGCGGCCAGCCCGCCGAGCGTCGCGAAGACCACGCCGGTCAGCGCTGTGACCAGCCCGTACGCGAGCGAGCCGCCGACCGGCAGCCCGGTCGAGACCAGCCCGGCGGCGGTGAGCAACCCGAGCACCAGGTCGGCCACGTACGTGACGAGCAGCGCGGCGGTCAGCCCGGCGTGCCGCCCGAGCACGCTGCCGCCGAGCAGTTCCCGCCGGCCGGCCTCCTCCTCGGTCCTGGTGTGCCGGATGACCGTGAGCAGGCTCGCCAGCGCGACGATGAGCAGCAGGAAGCCGCTGCGCTGGGCGGTGAGCGCGCCGACGCTGTCTCCGTACGCCGGGCCGAGCAGCGCGACGATCGACGGGTTGCGGGCGGTGCCCTCCAGGTACGCGGCCCGCTCGGCGGCGGTCGGGAACAACTCGAAGAAGCTGGCCGCGTACGTCATCGGCAGCACCGCGAGCACGAGCACCCACAGCGGCAGCAGGAGGCGGTCCCGGCGCAGGATCAGCCGGACCAGGTGGCGCGTCCCGGTGAGCGCACTCATGACCGGTCCGCCGTCTCGGGGCGCGCCACGTCGGAAGAGGGCGCCGACGCGGAGGGTGCCGTCTCGTAGTGCCGCAGGAACAGTTCCTCCAGCGTGGGCGGTGTGCTGACCAGGCTGCGTACGCCGAGTTCGGTGAGCCGGCGCAGCGCGGCGTCGAGCGACGCGGTGTCGACGTCGAAGCGGACCCGCTGCCCGTCCACCCGCAGGTCGTGCACGCCGGGCAGGTCGGCCAGGCCGTCCAGCGGCGCGGTGACCTCGGCGTCGATCGCGGTGCGGTGCAGGTGGCGCAGGTCGCCGAGCGTGCCGGACTCCACCGTCCGGCCGGCGCGGATGATCGTCACCCGGTCGCAGAGCGCCTCCACCTCGGCCAGGATGTGGCTGGAGAGCAGCACCGTGCGTCCGTCCTGCCGGGCACGGCGGACCCAGTGCTGGAAGACCTCCTCCATCAGCGGGTCGAGCCCGGACGTCGGCTCGTCGAGGATGAGCAGCTCGACGTCCGAGGCGAGCGCGGCGACCAGGCCGACCTTCTGCCGGTTGCCCTTGGAGTAGGTCCGGCCCTTCTTGCGCGGGTCCAGCTCGAACGACTCCAGCAGCTCGGCACGCCGTTTCGGGTCGAGCCCGCCGCGCAGCCGGCCGAGCAGGTCGATCACCTCGCCGCCGCTGAGGTTGGGCCAGAGCGTCACGTCGCCTGGCACGTACGCGAGACGGCGGTGCAGCGCCACCGCGTCCCGCCAGGGGTCGCCGCCCAGCAGCCGGACGGCCCCCGCGTCCGCCCGCAGCAGGCCGAGCAGCACCCGGATGGTAGTCGACTTGCCGGAGCCGTTCGGGCCCAGGAAGCCGTGCACCTCTCCGGTGCGGACGGTCAGGTCGAGCCCGTCCAGGGCCCGGGTGCGGCCGAAGGTCTTCACCAGGCCGGACACATCGATTGCCGTTTCCATACTTCAGAAGCTACGCTCGTTTCACAAACTTGTGAAGACTGTAGAGTCACGGGGTGAGTGTCGAGGAGCCGACCATGAACGTGCCGCCCCACCACGACGAGGAGGAGGAGGTCCACCTCTTCGTCGAACGGATGGCGATGGCCTTCGCCGACGTGGGCTTCCCCCGGATGGCCGCCCGGGTCCTGTTCACGGTGATGAGCGCCGACGACCCGCTCACCGCGGGCGAGATCGCCGGTCGGCTCGGCGTCAGCGCGGCGGCCGTCAGCGGCGCGGTGCGCTACCTGACCCAGTTCGCCATGCTGGTCCGCGAGCCGGTCAAGGGCTCCCGGAGCGACCACTACCGGATGCCCGACAACCCGTGGTACGAGGCGACGATCACCAAGACCACGATCTACAAGAACTTCATCGACATCGCCGCCGGCGGGGTCGACGCGCTGCACGGGCGCAGCACCCCGGCCGGTGAACGGGTCGCCGAGATGCGCGACTTCTTCCTCTTCGTACAGGAGGAACTGGAATCGCTCGGCGACCGCTGGCGGGCCCGGCGGGCCGCGACCGGGCACGGCGGCCCGGCCGGCGGCTGAGCCGTCAGCGGGTGTTGCCCCAGCGCGCCTGCTCCAACAGTTCCACCGCGCGGTCCCGGGCCGACGGGTCGTCGTCGGCGCGCAGCAGCGCCGTCGCCTCGTCGACCGCGTCGGTCAGGTGCCGCCACTGGAGGTCCCGCTCCCGCACCAGGTCCGACTGGGCCGCGAGCTGCCGCGTCTTCACCCACAGGTCGACGAAGACCGTCACCTTGGCCCGCAGCACCCACGGGTCGAACGGCTTGGTCAGGTAGTCCACCGCGCCGGCCGCGTAGCCGCGCAGCGCGAGCTGGGCGTCCTTGTCCGCGGCGGTCAGGAAGATGATCGGTACGTGCCGGGTGCGCTCGCGCCGCTTGATGTGGGTGGCGGTCTCGAACCCGTCCATGTCCGGCATCTGGGCGTCCAGCAGGATCACCGCGAAGTCGTCCACCAGGAGCTGCTTGAGCGCCGCCTCGCCGCTCTCCACCGCGACCGACTGCACCGGGAGACCCTGGAGGATCGCCTCCAGCGCCATCAGGTTCTCCCGCCGGTCATCCACCAGCAGGGCCTTGGCCGTCTGCGTCACGCGTTCTCCTCGCCTCGGCTCCGGCCGATCCAGGACGCCATCAGTTCGATCAGCTCGTCCAGGTCCACCGGCTTGGTGATGTAGTCGCTGCCGCCGGCGCCGAGCGCCGACTCCCGGTCGCCGGGCATCGCCTTCGCGGTCAGGAACACGATCGGCAGGTCCGCGAACCGGTGGTTGCGGCGGATCTGCGCGGTCGTCTCGTACCCGTCCTGGTCCGGCATCATGGCGTCCATCAGCACGATGTCCACCTCCGGGTGCTCGGCGAGCTGGCGGACGCCGTCCGCTCCGTTGTCCGAGTACAACACGGTCATCCCGTGCAGTTCCAACGCGGACGTCAGCGCGAACACGTTCCGCACGTCGTCGTCGATGATCAGCACGGTCACGCCGTCCAGGCGCCGGGTCGCGGGCGTCTCCTGCGGCTGCGGCAACTCCATCGGCATGAGCAGCGACGACGGCAGGCCCGCGCGGCTCGGCGACGGTGGCGCCGGCGCCACCACCGCGTCCGGCGCCAGCACATCGGGTACGAAGAGAGTGAACGTCGAACCCTGACCGGGCGCGGACGAGACGGTGATCGTGCCGCCGAGCAGGCGGGCCAGATCGCGGCTGATGGACAGCCCGAGGCCGGTGCCGCCGTAGCGCCGGCTGGTCGTGCCGTCCGCCTGCTGGAACGCCTCGAAGATCAGCGACAGCTTGTCGTCGGAGATGCCGATGCCGGTGTCGATCACGGTGAACGCGATCACCCGTTGCGCGTTCGTCAGCGCCGGCACGTCGAAGACGGCGTTCTCGGCCGCCGGGCCGATGCGCAGCGTCACCGCACCGTTGTCGGTGAACTTCACCGCGTTGGACAGCAGGTTGCGCAGGATCTGCTGCAACCGCTGGGCGTCGGTGACGAGCGCGGGCGGCAGGTCGGGGCTGACCCGTACCTGGAAGTCCAGACCCTTCTCCTCGGCCTGGGGCGCGAACGCCTGCTCGACGTAGCCGCGGATCTCGGAGAAGTGGATCTCGGTGGGCTCAACGTCCATCCGGCCCGCCTCGATCTTGGACAGGTCGAGGATGTCGTCGATCAGCGACAGCAGGTCCGACCCGGCGCCGTGGATGGTCCGGGCGAACTCGATCTGCTTCGCGCTGAGGTTGCGCTCCGGGTTCTCGGCGAGCAGCCGGGCCAGCAGGAGCAGCGAGTTCAGCGGCGTACGCAGCTCGTGGCTCATGTTCGCCAGGAACTCCGACTTGTACGCCGACGCGCGGGTGAGCTGCTGCGCCTTCTCCTCCAGGCCGAGGCGGGCCAGCTCGATCTCCCGGTTCTGCGTCTCGATGTTGGCCTTCTGCTCCGACAGCAGCTTCGCCTTGTCCTCCAGCTCGGCGTTCGTGCGCTGCAACTCGGCCGACTGGTCCTGCATCTCGTGCGCCAGCCGCTGCGACTGCGCCAGCAGCTCCTCCGTACGCCGGTTGGCCTGGATGGTGTTGACCGCGACGCCGATGGTGAGCACCAGCCGCTCCAGGAACGTCAGGTGCAGCTCGGAGAACGTGGTCACCCCGGCGAACTCGATCACGCCGAGCAGCTCGCCCTCGAACTGGACGGGCAGTACCACCAGGTCGGCCGGGGGCGTCTCGGCCAGCCCGGACCGTACGACGAGCCGCCCGTCGGGCTGCGCCTTGACCCGGATCGTCCGGCGCGACAGGGCGGCCTGCCCGACCAGCCCCTCACCCGGGCCGAACGTGACGTCGTGGCCGCGTGCCACGTACCCGTAGGAGGCGGTGAGCCGCAGCCGCATGCTGCCCTCGGAGCTGTCCGCCAGGAAGAACGCGCCGAGCTGCGCGTCCACCAGCGGGGTCACCTCCTGCATGATCATGCGGCAGACCTCGCCCAGGTCGCGCTGGCCCTGGAGCAGACCGCCGATCCGGGCCAGGTTCGAGTCGAGCCAGCCCTGCTCGGCGTTCTTCTTGGTCGTCTCCCGGAGGGTGACGATCATCTGGTTGATGTTGTCCTTCAGCTCGGCGACCTCGCCCTGCGCCTTCACGTTGATCCGCTGGGTCAGGTCGCCGCGGGTCACCGACGTGGAGACCTGCGCGATGGCGCGCAACTGCGTGGTGAGGGTCGAGGCGAGCTGGTTGACGTTCTCGGTGAGGTCGCGCCACGTACCGGAGACGCCCTTGACCTGGGCCTGACCACCCAGCTTGCCCTCGGTACCCACCTCGCGCGCCACGCGCGTGACCTCGTCGGCGAACGAGGAGAGCTGGTCGACCATCGTGTTGACCGTGTTCTTCAGCTCCAGGATCTCGCCCTGCGCGTCCACAGTGATCTTCTGACCGAGGTCGCCGTTCGCCACGGCGGTGGTGACGGAGGCGATGTTGCGGACCTGGCTGGTCAGGTTCGACGCCATCGAGTTCACGTTGTCGGTCAGGTCACGCCACGTACCCGAGACGCCCTTGACCTGGGCCTGACCACCCAGCTTGCCCTCGGTACCCACCTCACGGGCCACCCGCGTGACCTCGTCGGCGAACGACGACAGCTGGTCCACCATCGTGTTGACAGTCGACTTCAGCTCCAGGATCTCGCCCTGCGCGTCCACAGTGATCTTCTGCGACAGGTCGCCCTTCGCGACGGCGGTCGACACCTGGGCGATGTTGCGGACCTGCGCGGTCAGGTTCGACGCCATCGAGTTCACGTTGTCGGTCAGATCGCGCCAGGTGCCGGCGACGCCGCGCACCTGGGCCTGGCCGCCGAGCTTGCCCTCGGTGCCCACCTCGCGGGCCACGCGGGTCACCTCGTCGGCGAACGACGAAAGCTGGTCCACCATCGTGTTGACAGTCGACTTCAGCTCCAGGATCTCGCCCCGGGCGTCCACAGTGATCTTCTGCGACAGGTCACCCTTCGCCACCGCCGTGGTGACCGAGGCGATGTTGCGGACCTGGCTGGTCAGGTTCGACGCCATCGAGTTCACGTTGTCGGTCAGGTCACGCCACGTACCCGAGACGCCCTTGACCTGGGCCTGACCACCCAGCTTGCCCTCGGTACCCACCTCGCGGGCCACCCGGGTCACCTCGTCGGCGAACGACGACAGCTGGTCGACCATCGTGTTGACCGTGTTCTTCAGCTCCAGGATCTCGCCCTGCGCGTCCACAGTGATCTTCTGACCCAGGTCGCCCTTGGCCACGGCGGTGGACACCTGGGAGATGTTGCGGACCTGGCTGGTGAGGTTGCCGGCGAGCTGGTTGACGTTCTCGGTGAGGTCGCGCCAGGTGCCCGAGACGCCGCGCACCTGCGCCTGCCCGCCCAGCTTCCCCTCGATGCCCACCTCGCGGGCCACCCGGGTCACCTCGTCGGCGAACGACGACAGCTGGTCCACCATCGTGTTCACGGTGTCCTTCAGCTCCAGGATCTCGCCCTGGGCGGCCACCGTGATCTTCTGCGACAGGTCGCCCTTGGCGACAGCGGTCGAGACCTGGGCGATGTTGCGGACCTGGCTGGTCAGGTTCGACGCCATCGAGTTGACGTTGTCGGTCAGGTCCTTCCAGGTGCCGGCCACGCCCGGCACCTCGGCCTGGCCGCCCAGCTTGCCCTCGGTGCCCACCTCACGGGCCACCCGGGTCACCTGCTCGGCGAACAGCCGCAGCGTGTCGGTGAGCGAGTTCATCGTGTCGGCCAGCTCGGCCACCTCGCCGCGCGCCCCGACCGTGATCTTCTGCGACAGGTCGCCCTTCGCGACAGCGGTGGCCATCTGGGAGATCGACCGCACCTGCCCGGTGAGGTTCGACGCCATGGTGTTCACCGAGTCGGTGAGGTCCTTCCAGGTGCCGGCCACCCCGCGCACGTCGGCCTGGCCGCCCAGCTTGCCCTCGGTACCCACCTCACGGGCCACCCGGGTCACCTCGTCGGCGAACGACGAGAGCTGGTCCACCATCGTGTTCACGGTCCGGCCGATGCGCAGGTACTCACCGCGCAGCGGACGACCGTCGATCTCCAGCGCCATGTGCTGGGACAGGTCGCCGTCGGCCACCGCCACGATGACCCGGGCGATCTCGGTGGTCGGCCGGCCCAGGTCGTCGATGAGCGAGTTGACCGCCCGCTGCCCCTCCGCCCAGGAGCCGTCCAGGCCCTCGTCGTCCAGGCGCTCGGTGAGCCGGCCGTCGCGGCCGACGATCCGGCTGATCCGCCGCAGGTCCAGGTGCTGCCGTTCCTGCAACGACACCACGTCGTTGAAGGCGTCGGCGACCTCACCGGGCAGACCCGCCCGCCGGGGCAGGCGTACCCGGAGATCGCCGCGCCCCACCCGGCGCAACGCCTCGACGAGTTCGCCGAGGAGCACCTCGTGGTCGGACGCGGACGGGTCCGCGGTCACCGACTGATTCACCGTGGCCATCGTTCCTCGCTCCGCTCGGGCTCGTGCGGTCACACGGGCCATCCCATCATTGTGCCGCGCGATCCGTCGAGGTCACCGCGTGTGATCGCGCGTCACGTGCGGGATCAACCCGGGTGGTGGGTTCGCCGGGACGCTTGGCACCCGGGGTGGACGCGGTGGAGGATACGAAGGTGTCAGCGGAGGCAGGACCGGCCGGCGGCGGCGCGGACGAGCGCGTCCGCCGGGTCCGCCTCCCCGCCGACCGCCGCACCCCGGCGGCGGCCCGCGCGCTGGTCCGCACCATGCTGCTCGAAGCGCGGCTGCCCGAACTGCTGAACGAGGCGCTGCTGCTCACCACCGAGCTGACCACGAACGCCGTCGAACACGCCCGCACCGAACTGGACATCGAGGTCGAGACCGACCGCAACGGCCTCACCGTGACCGTCACCGACTTCGCCTCCGGCCCGGTCGACGAGCTGACCGTGGGTGTGCGCAACACCACGTCCGACATCACCGAGGTGGCCGCCAGAGGGCGCGGGCTGCTGCTCGTCGACCACTTCTCCAGCCGGTGGGGCACCACGTACCTGCCCACCGGCAAGGGCGTCTGGTTCCGCCTGGACCGGCCCGGCCCCGGCGGGTCCGCCCGGCCGTCGGCCGGCCCACTGCGGGTCGCCGAACCGGACCGAACCGGCGACGGTACGCCGAGCGCCGCGGCCATGAGCGACCTGATGCAGCTCACGCCCGACACGTACGCCGACGAGCCGCTGACCGAGTTCGCCACCGGGCTGCTGACCCGGGTCGCGGAGATGGTGGGCGCCGCCGGTGGCACGGTCCGGCTGGACCGGGGCGACGGCCTCGGCACCCAGGTCTTCGCCCGGTACGGCCGGCCGCCGCGCGAGGACAACGAGCTGCTGCGCGTACCGCTGGCGGTGCACCGCCCGTACGCCGGTGAGCTGGAGCTGGACGCGGCGCCCTCGGCGTACGCCCGGCCGCTGGCCGTACTGGCCGCCGAACGGCTGTCGCTGCACCTGGAGAACGACCGGCTACGCCGCGCCGACGTACGCCGGTCCACCTGGCTGACGTTCCTGGCCGAGGCCAGTGAACTGCTCGCCCAGTCGCTCGACGTCGAGCTGACCATGGCGCTCATCCCGCAGCTCGTGGTGCCCCGGCTCGGCCAGTGGTGCGCCGTGCACACCACCGACGAGTGGGGCCGGCTGCGCCTCGCCGCATCCAGCCACGCCGACGAGGCCATGCTCCCGCATCTGCACCGGATCCTTCAGGAGACCGGCCCGGACTCGATCCAGTCCCGGCTGCGCGAGGCGTCCCGCAACGCCGCCCAGGTGCCGCTGGGCGGGCCGATGGAGGGCTTCGCCGTACCGCTGATCGCCCGTGGTCAGCGGCTCGGCACCCTCGCCGTGGGCCGGCACCAGCGGCAACGGCACGACCCGGACGAGGTGTCGGTGCTGGAGGACGTGGCCCGCCGCGCCGCCCTCGCCATCGATAACGCCCGCATCCACGCCGAGCGCCGCCGGGTGGCCCAGACGCTCCAGCAGTCGCTGCTGCCGCCGGTGCTCCCGGTGGTCGAGGGCATCGGCTTCGCCGCCGAGTACGTCCCGACCGGTGACGACGCGGAGGTCGGCGGCGACTTCTACGACGTGCTCCCGCTGCCGGACGGCCGCTGGCTCGTGGTGGTCGGCGACGTGTCGGGCAAGGGCGTGCAGGCCGCCGCCGTGACCGGGCTGGTCCGGGACGTGATCCGGGTGCTCGTCGGCGACGGCAAACCGCTGCCCGAGGTGCTCGGTCGCCTCAACGAGACGCTCGTCGAGCGCGGCGGCGGACGCTACTGCACGCTCGCGCTGGCGGCCGTCTCCCCCGGCGACGGCGACCAGCTCGACGTCTCGCTGCACCTGGCCGGCCACGACCGCCCGGTCCTGCTGCACGGCGGTGGAGGGGCGACGTTCGTCGGCGCCGGCGGTACGGCGCTGGGCCTGCTCGACACGATCACCACACCGACCGCCGAGCTGTCGCTCAAGCCCGGCGACGCGCTGATCTTCTACACGGACGGGGTCACCGAGCGGCGGCGCGGACGGGAGCTGTTCGGTACGGACCGGCTGCGCGAGTCGGCGGCGCCGCTGGCCGGGTACTCGGCCGACGTGGTGGCCGCCCGGTTGCGTGCCGCCACCATCGCCTTCTCCGTCGAGCCCCCACGCGACGACATCGCCATCCTGGTCCTCCGAAACGACACCCCGTAGCCCCCGCCCGGTCCCGCCCCCGCGCCCCGGGCGAATGCCCCGTCGATCATGAACTTGGCCGCTCAATTCGCCCGTTTCCTCCCCGTCAACTTCATGGTCAACCCACTCCGGCACGCCACGGGCGCTCGGGTGCGCGTCGTCGCGCTGGTGCCTGGGGAAGTCCAGGGCTGGTCAGAGGCCTCCGGGGAGGCGGCCGGGGGCCAGGCGGTGGTGCGGGTCCAGGTGGGCCTTGGCGCTGCGCAGGCGCGGCAACGCGGGCAGCTCGCCCCAGAGGTCCACGGCACGGCGTACCGCCGCGGGCGCGGCCACCACGACGCACCGGCCCCGCCGGGCGATCAGCACACTGCGGACGGCGGTGAGGATCGAGGCGACCCGCTCGGGCGGCAGCGCGCCGGGCAGGGCGGCGTGGACGGTGCCCGAGCCGGCCGAGCCGCGTACCGGCACCGGGCCGCCGGTGGCGTCGCGCAACGCGTAGACGGCCGCGTGCAGGTCGTTGATCGGCACCTCGATACGCAGCGCGGTGTCGCCGGGCGCGAAGGGGTAACGCCCCCACCATTCCGGCGCGTGGTGGCTGACCATCGCCTCGGTGCCGAGGACGGCGGTCAGCCGTTCGGCCCGCTCGGTGACGTCGGCCGGGCCACCCTCCAGCAGCACCACCAGGCTGCCCGCCGCGGGTCGCCCGGTCACCGCCGGATGGCCGGGACGATTGATCACCGACGGGTGCGTCGGCGGGATGCGACGCCGGGGCAGCGGCACCGGCACCGGCAGGTCCAGTTCGACGGCGGCCGGATCGACGCCCGCGGCCAGTACGGCCCGGACCAGGTCGTGCACCTCCAGCGGCGTCCAGACCGGACGGGACACCCAGAGCCGGCCGGCCGGCACGGCGTGCACCCGCATGGTGGCCGAGACCAGCACGCCGAGCCCGCCCTGGGAGCCGCAGAGCAGCCGGGCCACGTCGAGCCCGGGCACCTCGCCCCGCCCGAGGATCGCATCCCCACCACCCGGACCGTCGCCGAACACACCACCGGCACCCCGGCCCGCGCCACCGCCGTCGCCCGCCGGACCGCGTTCACTCGCACGACCACCGCCGCTGCCCGGGGTGGCCCGGCCGAGCGCCTCCGTGCCGGACTTGCCGACGCTGACCAACTCGCCGTCGGCGTCGAGGTAGCGCACCCCGACGAGCTGGGCGCACGGGCTGCCGTGCCGGTGACGCAGCGGACCGGACTCGTCGGCGGCGAGCACCCCGCCGAGCGTCGCGCCCGGCGAGGGCGCGTCGACCGGCAGCCGGCGGTTGGTGCGCGCGAGCGTGGCCTGAACGGCGCGCAACGGCGTACCGGCGCCGATCTCGGCCACCGCCGCGTCACGCGGCTCGTGCCAGACCCCGGCGAGGCGGCCGGTGTCGAGCATGATGTCCACCTGCGCCGGGGCGGCACCCCAATCGATCTTCGTGCCGGCGCCGCGGGGCACCACCGTCAGGTCGTGCGCGGCGGCCAGCCGCAACACCTCCGCCGCGGCGTGCGGGCCGCCCGGCACGGCCACCCACCGGGCGGTACGGCCGGCCACCTCGTCGGCCGGGCCGGCGAAGCGGGCGAACGGGTCACCGCAGATCGCGGCCAGCTTCCGGGTGATGTCGAGGGCTTCGAGTCGGTCGGTGGAACGTGCCGCATCCGCCATGGCGGTTATCGTACACATGTTCGAAAGACCTGGCGGCGAGTCGCGGGATTCGGTCGGCGGGCGAGCCCGGCGGCGGCCCGGCGACCGGTAACGTGGCGCCGTGACCGAAACCCCACCGCCCGTCGCCAAGCGCGTCCCGACCGAGCGCGTCCATCACGGTGACACAGTCCTCGACGAGTACGCCTGGCTCGCCGCCAAGGACGACCCGGACACGATCGCCTACCTGGACGCCGAGAACGCGTACACCGAGGCGCGCACCGCCCACCTGGCCGAACTGCGCGCGGAGCTGTTCGAGGAGACGCGCCGGCGCACCCAGGAGACCGACCTGTCGGTGCCGACCCGCAAGGACGGCTACTGGTACTACACCCGCACGGTCGAGGGCCAGCAGTACGGCGTGCACTGCCGGCGCGCGGTCCGGCCGGGCGAGACGGAGCCCCCGGTCAGCGCGGACGGCGCCCCGCTCGACGGCGAGGAGGTGCTGCTCGACGGCAACCAGCTCGCCGAGGGGCACGACTTCTTCTCCCTGGGCGCGTTCGACGTCAGCCCGGACGGCCGCTGGCTGGCCTACTCCACCGACTTCTCCGGCGACGAGCGGTTCACGCTGCGGATCAAGGATCTGACCACCGGCGAGTCGCTGCCGGACGAGGTGCCGGACACGTTCTACGGCACGGCCTGGTCCAGCGACGCGTCCACGCTGTTCTACGTGACAGTGGACGAGGCGTGGCGGCCGAACCGGGTCTGGCGGCACACAGTCGGCACGGCGTCCACCGAGGACGTGGTGGTGTACCAGGAGGACGACGAGCGGTTCTGGGTCGGCGTCGAGCTGACCCGCTCCGAGCGTTTCGTGCTCATCGACGTCCACAGCAAGATCACCAGCGAGGTGTGGGTGATCCCGGCGTCCAACCCGACCGGCGAGCCCGCCGTCGTGGCCCCGCGGCGTCAGGGCATCGAGTACGCGGTGGAGCACCACGGCCACCGCTTCCTGATCCTGCACAACGACGGCGCGGAGGACTTCGCGCTGGCGTACACCTCGGCGGACGCGCCGGGCGAGTGGGAGCCGCTGATCCCGCACACCCCTGGCACCCGGCTGGAGGCGGTCGACGCGTTCGAGCACCACCTCGTGGTGTCGCTGCGCGCCAACGGCCTGACCGGCCTGCGGGTGCTGCCGGTGGGCAGCGACGACAGCTGGGACATCGACTTCCCCGAGCCGATCTACAGCGTCGGGCTGGACGCGAACCCGGAGTACCGCACGAACGAGGTCCGGTTGCGCTACACCTCGCTCGTCACTCCCGACTCGGTCTACGACTACGACCTGGTCACCCGGGAGTTGACGCTGCGCCGGCAGAAGCCGGTCCTCCCCGGGCCGGACGGGCGGCCGTACGACCCGGCCGACTACGAGCAGCACCGCGACTGGGCGCTCGCCGACGACGGCACCCGCGTGCCGATCTCGCTCGTCTGCCGCCGCGACACCCCGCGCGACGGTTCGGCGCCCGCCGTCATCTACGGCTACGGCTCGTACGAGGCCAGCATGGACCCGTGGTTCTCGATCGCCCGGCTGAGCCTGCTCGACCGCGGCGTGATCTTCGCGGTGGCGCACATCCGGGGCGGCGGCGAGCTGGGCCGGCGCTGGTACGACGAGGGCAAGCTGCTGGCCAAGAAGAACACGTTCACCGACTTCGTGGCGTGCGCCCGGCACCTGGTCAAGGCGGGCTGGACGGCGAGCGACCGGCTGGTCGCCCGGGGCGCGTCGGCCGGTGGCCTGCTGATGGGCGCGGTGGCGAACCTCGCCCCGGACGCGTTCACCGGGATCGTCGCGCAGGTGCCGTTCGTGGACGCGCTCACCTCGATCCTCGACCCGTCGCTGCCGCTGACTGTCACCGAGTGGGAGGAGTGGGGCAACCCGCTCGACGACCCCGAGGTCTACGCGTACATGAAGTCGTACACGCCGTACGAGAACGTCACCGCCGCCGACTACCCGGCGATCCTGGCGGTGACCAGCCTCAACGACACGCGCGTGCTCTACCACGAGCCGGCCAAGTGGATCGCCCGGCTGCGGTCGCTCGCGCCGGCCGGCGACTACCTGCTCAAGACCGAGATGGGCGCGGGCCACGGCGGCCCGAGCGGCCGATACGACTCCTGGCGCGAGGAGGCGTTCGTCAACGCCTGGATCCTCGACCGCGTCGACCGGGCCTGAGGTGTAAGGAAGGGCCCCTTATTAACAGACGTCTGTTAACAAGGGGCCCTTCCTTACATCCGGGTGAGCGCGGCGGACAGCACGTGCGGGTCGGCGTTGCCGCCGGTCACGACCGCGACGGTACGGCCCCCCGGCAGCTCGCCACTGTGGAACAGCCGGGCGGCCAGGGCGACCGCGCCGCTCGGCTCGGCCACCAGCCGCGCGTCCCGGAGCAGCCGGCCGGTGGCCGCCACGATCTCGTCCTCGGTGACCGTGACGATGCCGTCGAGCAGCTCGCGCAAGTGGGCGAGCGTCAACGCGGACAGGTTCGTACGCAGCCCGTCGGCACAGGTCCGGTAGGTGCGTTCCACGTCCCAGACCACCACCTCGCCCACGGCGAGCGACTCCTGTGCGTCGGCGGCCAACGCCGGCTCCACGCCGATCACGGCGACCGACGGACGCAGCGCCTTGACCGCCGTGGCCACGCCCGAACCGAGCCCGCCGCCGCCGACCGGCACCAGCACCACGTCGACGTCCGGCAGGTCGGCGACGATCTCCAGCCCAATGGTGCCCTGCCCGGCGATGACCGCCGGATGGTCGAACGGCGGCACCAACGCCGCGCCGGTCTCTGCCACGATCCGTTCCGCCTCGGCGAACCGGCGGGCCGGCGGCACCAGTCGCACGTCGGCGCCGAGCGCCCGCATCCGGGTCACCTTGATCTCCGGCGCGCCCTCGGGGACCACCACCGTGCAGGGCGCGCCGAGGGCGCGGGCCGCGTATGCCAGGGCCTGTCCGTGGTTGCCGGACGAGTGGGTGACCACCCCTCGGGCCCGGGCGGCCGGGTCGAGCCGGGCCACCGCGTGGGTGGCCCCGCGCAGCTTGAACGACCCGACCGGTTGCAGGTTCTCCGGCTTGAGCCACAGCTGATCGTCCCAGAGCGCGGGCACCAGCGGAGTCCGCAGCACAGTGCCCGCCACGTCCTCGGCGGCGGCCCGGACGTCGGCGATCGAGATCAGCTCCATCGCACCAACCTAGACTGCCCGCATGAGTGCGGAGGAGCCGTCGGCGGCGCGACGGGGACCGACCTGGCTGATCCTCGTGGTGGTCGCCGCCGCGGTCGTGGTCTGCTGCTGTTCGACGGTGATCGGGCTGGCCGTCGCCGGCTCCGCCGGACTGCTCGGCCGCTGACCGGTCAGGTGCTGCGCAGTTCCTCCACCGAGGTCGCGGCGCGCAGGAACAGCAGGCCGGCCACGACCGTGCACAGCACCGCCGCCAGCCCGCCCGCCGCGAGCCAGGCCAGCTGATCCCACGGTACGTCCGGCGGGACCGTCGTCTTCGGCACCCACTCGGTACGGGTGTACCGCGCCGCGGTGGCCGGATCGCCGCACAGTTCCGTACCGGCGTCGCAGATCGTCCGCTCGAAGCCACCGTTGCTCGGTGCCGGCATGACGCCCCGGACCAGCAGATAGCCGACCGTCAGCGCGAGCCCGATCGCGGGTACGGCGGGGGCGAGCGCGGCCCACAGCAGCGACCGGCCGATGGTGGCGCGTGGCACGCCGGTCGCCACCTGCGCCGCGTACGCCCGTCGCCGGCTGGTGATCCCCTCGACCACAGCCACGAGCAGCCCACCGCCGGCGATCGCCATCGCCACCACTACCGCGAGGTCGACCAGGTCCATCGCGCCGAGGTAGAAGCCCGGGTCGGCCATTCCGGAGCCGGTGCGGCGGGTCACCTCGGCCTGGGCCTGGAAGTCGGCACGCATAGCGGCGGCGCCGGCGCCGAAGATCAGCGCGGCCAGCAACGCGGCGAAGGTGCGGCTGCCGGCCCACGGGTCGGCGACCAGCCGGCGGGCGGCGAGCAGGGCGGCCGGGCCGCGTCCGTGGCGGTGCAGCAGCCGTCCGGTGTGGTACGAGATCCAGCCGGTGCCCGAGACGACGCCGATCATCGCGGTCAGCCCGCCGACGACGAGCAACGTCGGCACCAGCCAGTCGGGGGCCACGGCGCCACGCCGTTCGTACCAGAGCAGGAGCGGGCGGATCGCGGCGAACATCGCCAGTGCGGCGAGGATGAGCACGCCCGGCCACGGCCAGGGCGCCCGGGTGCGGACCCTGCGCACCACGCCGAACGGGGTGGTGGTGACCCGCCGCAGCAGCAGCGCGCTGATCAGCGCGGCCACCAGCGGCAGGCCGAGCACCACGGCGGCCACGGCGACCGGCGCCGGACGCACGTCGGTGGGCAGCGGCAGCCGCCCGTCCGCGTCGGGCCGGTGCAGCAGCCGGCGTCCGGCCAGGAAGACGGCCAGGCCGACCAGGGTGCCGATCAGGCTCGCCACGCCGGTCTCGGCGACCGCGACCCGGGTGACCTGCCCAGGGGTGGCGCCGGCCAGCCGGAACGCGGCCAGCCGGCGGTCCCGGCCCGGCGCGCCGAGGCGGGCGCACTGCCCGGCCAGTCCCAGCACCGGCACGCAGAGCAGCAGCAACGCGAGCGCGACGCCGGGACGCAGGCCGGGTTCCCGGAGCAGGGCGTTTGTGTACTGCTCGGACTGCGTCCAGGCATCGCCGGCCGGCTCGACCACCGCCAGCACTGTCAGCGCGGCCAGCCCGGCCAGCGTCGCGAGCGCGGCGCTCACCGCCGTGAGCACCACACGTGCGACGTCGGTGCGGGTGCCGGCCAGCACGAGACGCAGCAGCGTCCCCGGCCTCACCGTGACCCGCCCGGCAGCGCCGGGTCGAGCCCGAGCCCGGTGTGGTCGACCATGCCGTCGCGCAGGGTCACCTCCCGATCCGCGTACGCGGCGATGCGCGGCTCGTGCGTCACCAGCACGACTGTGGTGCGCTGCTCGCGGGCCAGCCGGACCAGTTGGGTGAGCACCTGCTCGCCGGCCAGCGTGTCGAGCGCGCCGGTGGGTTCGTCGGCGAAGATCACCCGTGGTTCGGTGACGAGCGCCCGGGACATCGCGCACCGTTGCTGCTGCCCGCCGGACATCTCACCGGGCCGGGCGTCGGCGACGTCGGCCACTCCGAGCCGGTCCAGCCAGGCCAGCGCCGCCGTCCGTGCCGCTCGCCGCCCCGTGCCGGCGAGCAACAGCGGAAGGGCGACGTTCTCCGCGGCGGTCAGCTCGGCGACGAGCTGGCCGAACTGGAACAACACCCCGAATTCGGTACGGCGCAGCCGGGAGCGGGCCGCCTCCGACCACGTGTCGATCCGTTCCCCGCGCCAGGTCACCTGACCCGCGTCGGGACGCAGGATGCCGGCGAGGCAGTGCAGCAGGGTGGACTTGCCACAGCCGCTCGGGCCGGTGACCGCGACGATCTCGCCTTCGGCGACGTCGAGCGTCACACCGAGCAGCGCGGGTGTGTGACCGTATGCGCGGACGACTCCGCGCGCTTGCAGGAACGTCACGAACGCACCTCCCGGTGCCAGTCGGCGACCCGGTCCAGGGTGGTGTGCAGCCACCGGAGATCGGCGTCGAGGTGGGCGATGGCGAAGTCGGCGGCGACCACCTCGTCGAGGCGGGCGCCGAGGGCCGTCTTCAGCGCGGTCAGTTCGCGCAGCCGTTGCGTGTGCGCCTGCCGCTGCGCGATCAGGTAGGCGCGGGCCTGGTCGACGTCGGCCACCAGGAGCGCGACCACCACCTTGGCGAAGAGCGTGCTGGCCACGTACGGCATCGGCGGCTCGACGGTGGCGAGCCAGTGGTCCAGCGCCGCCCGCCCGTCGTCGGTGAGCGCGTACGAGGTGCGGTCGGGGCCGCCCTCGCGGGTCTGGCCGGCCGCCGTCACGAGGCCGTCGCGGCACAGGCGGGCCAGCGTCGCGTAGACCTGCCCGAAGGCGAGCGGACGGGCGCGGGGCAGCCGCTCGTCGTGCGCGCGCTTCAGCTCGTAGCCGTGGCGTGGGCCGGCGGCGAGCAGCCCGAGCAGGACGTGCGAAGTGGACACGGCCCTACTATTCGCTGAGTGAATAGCGGTGTCAAGAACGGCCCGCGCGGCGTACCACGCGGGCCGTCCGGACTCAGCGGGTCCAGGCCGGGTCGCGCCCGGCCCGGCCCAGCAGCGCGTCCATGCTGTCCGGTGCCGCGTCGGTGGGCACCGGCGGGCCGAACGCGCCCATCTTCTGCCCCGTGTCGCCCATCCGGTCCATGAACTCGTGCCCTGCGGCCACCACCGCGCGGTCCACGGTCAGATCCTGGCCGGTGGCCCGCGCCAGATCCCATCCGTGGATGGTGAGGTCGATCAGGGCCATCAGACCGACCGTCTCCTGCGGCAGTCCCATGCCCGGCGAGACACCCTCCTGCGTGGACGGGTCGGACCACGCCTCGGTCAGCCGGGCCGCCTCGGTCGCGAACCGGTCCCGCCAGCCGTCGGTCAGGTGGTCGGTCTTGCCGGACCAGTCGACCTCCTCCCGGCGGGCCAGCGCCTGGAAGTTGACCACCACGTCGAACAGGTGGCCCAGCAGGTCGCGCACGGTGTAGTCGGGACAGGGGGTGGGCAGGACGAGCTGGTCGTCGGAGATGCCGCGCACCACAGCGGCCGTACGCGGCGCCGCGACGGCGAGCAGTTCACTGGTCTTCGTAGTCATCGGGCCAGCCTATGAGGACTGTCGCGAGGAAACGGGACACGAAGCGGCAGGGTCCGGTTCCGGCACCGGCCGGCCGCGGTGACCGCGCTGGTCGCTCAGCGGCGGCGGACCGCTACCACCGCCACGTCGTCGTGGATCTCCGGCGGCGCCAGCTCGACGAGCAGCCGCCGGCAGAAATCGTCCAGGTCGTCGTCGACCCGGGTGGCGGCCACACCGAGCGCCGCCATGCCGTCGTCGATCGTGGCGTCCCGCCGCTCGATCAGCCCGTCGGTGTAGAGCACGAGCGTGGCCCCGGCGGGCAGCACGAACTCCAGGTCCGGCGGGCGCGGCGCGCGCACGCCGAGCAGCGGCGCGGACTGCGTGACGAACTCGACCCGCCCGTCGCGGCTCAGCAACGCCGGCAGGTGCCCGGCGCTGGCCATCCGGACCAGCCCGCTCGGCGGGTGGAGCAGCAGTACGCAGATGGTGGCCAGCTCGTTCGGCAGCAGGGTGCGCATCAGCTCGTTGACCCGGTCCAGGATCACGCCCGGCTGGTGCCCCTCGACCGCGTACGCCCGCACCGCGTGCCGCAGCTCGGCCATCACCGTGGCGGCGTGCAGCGAGTGCCCGGCCACGTCACCGATCGCCACCAGCAGGTGACCGTCGAGCATCACCAGCTCGTAGAAGTCGCCACCCACCTCGGTCTGCGCGCTCGCCGGCTCGTACCGGACGGCCAGATCGAGGCCGTTCACGTCGGGCAGCCGCTGCGGCAGCAGGCTGCGCTGCAACGTCACCGCGATCCGGTGCTCCTCGTCGAAGGACCGCTGCGCCTCCACCGCCGAGGCGACCGCTTGGGCGAGCTGAACCAGCACCGGCGTGCGTACGGTCTGGGTGGCGGTCGGCACCACCACGTAGAGCGGGGCCCGGTCCTCGCGCAGCCGGGACGCGGCGACCGTCACGGTGTCACCGTCCGGCCAGCCCGTCACCGCCCAGTTGGCCGGCTCGTCGACCCGTACCCGGGTGCCGATCGGTACTCCGGTGTCGTCCACCACCCACGGCACGATCCGGGCCGGCGTGTGCGGGTCGGCCGCCACCCCGGCCAGGCAGTCCCCGTCGAACGTCTCGGCGACCACCGCCGCCGGGGCCTTGAAGATCCGCGCCGCGCCGCTCGCGGCAGCCTCCAGCAGCCGGACGAAGTTCGGCGTCGCGTGCATCTCCACCGTGGCGTCGGCGAGCGCGGCGAGCCGCTCGGCGAGCTGCTCGGCCCGCAGCCGGGCCTGGTAGTAGCGCAGCACCGCGTGGGCGGTGGCGACCAGTTCCTCCGGCTCGATCGGCTCGGCCAGGTAGGCGTCCGCGCCCCGGGTGAGGCCCTGCGCCCGGTCGACCACGTCGACCGCGTGCGCGGAGACGTGGATGACCGGGATGTACGGGTAATCCTCCTTGATCCGCTCGCACACCTCGAAGCCGCTCATGTCGGGCAGCCGCACGTCGAGCACCACGAGGTCGACGTGCTCCCGGGCCACCCGGTCCAGCGCCGCCGTGCCGTTCTCGGCCTCGACTGTGAGGAAGCCGGCCCGGGTCAGCCAGTTGACCAGCAGGTATCGCTTGGGGCCGCTGTCGTCGACCACAAGCACGGTCACCGGCCCGCTGTCCACCGTCACGCTCCGCCCGCGGGGAGGACGACTGTGAACGTGCTGCCCCGGCCGGGTTCGCTTGTGAGCTCCAGCGTCCCGCCGAGCAGCGCGACCAGCCGTCGCGCGTACGGCAGGCCGAGCCCGGTGCCACCGACCCGGGTCGTGCCGGGCACCTGGTAGAACTCCTCGAAGACCCGCTCGTGCAGTTCGGGCGGGATGCCGACGCCGGTGTCGGTGACCGACAGCGTCCACTGGTCGCCACGGCGCTCGGCGCGCAGGCGTACCTCACCGCGCTCGGTGAACTTCAGCCCGTTGTGCAGCAGGTTGCGCAGCACCTGGGCGAGCAGCACCTCGTCCGAGCGGAGCGTCGCCGGGGCCGGCGGCTCCTCGACCACCAGCTCCACCTCGGAGTGCGTGGTGAGCGCCCGCAGCGTGCCGCGCAACTGCCCGAACACCGCGCGCAGGTCGACTTCGGACCACTCCGGCTCGATCCGGCCCGACTCGGCCTTGGCCAGGTCGAGCAGCTCGTTCACCAGCCCCAGCAGGTCACCCGCCGAGGACCGGATCAGCCCCACCTGGCGGGCCTGCTCGCCGGTGAGCGGGTCGGAGGCGGAGTCGGCCAGCAGCCGGGCCAGGCCGATGATCGCGGTGACCGGTGCGCGCAGCTCGTGGCTGACGTTGGCCAGGAACCGGCTCTTCGACTCGCTCGCCGCCCGCAGTTGCGCGGACTTCTCCTCCAGCTCGGCGTAGAGCGCCACCACACCCCGGTTGGTCTCCTCCAGCTCCTCGGTGAGCTGGTTGTAGAGCGCCATCACGCCCTGGTTGGTCTCCTGCAGTTCGGAGTTGAGCACCGCCAGCTCGTCGCGCTGACTGCGTACCTCGTCGAGGGCGGCGATGAGCTGGGAGTTCTGCGCCGCCAGCTCGTCCAGCGCGGAGCCCGGAGCACGCTCGGCCAGCTCGGCCCGGAGCCGGCCGGCGCGTTCCGGCGTCAGCTCCTCGGCGTGGTCGGGCACCCGTCTGGACATCCTCACGACGTTATCGCCCTCGACGGCCACCACCCGCAACGTGTCCACCAGACGCGCGACGGCGCCGGACTGCGGCTCGTACCGGCCGCCGGGCAGCGGACGCAGTGGCGACAGGTCCACCTGGAGGACCCGGCGGCCCACGGCGTCCCGGTCGACGGCGAACGTGACGTCCGCGCCGTCGACCCCGCGCAGCAGCTCCCGGGCCACCTCGCTCAGCGCGGTCGCGATCCGTACCTGGTCCTGGTGTTCCAGCCCGACCGCCGCGGCCACCTCCCGGCCACGCTGCCGGACCAGGAAGATGTCCTGCTCCACCCGGAGCGCGAGGTGCAGGAGGGGTTCGGTCATGCCGCCCCCCGGGCCACCAGGACGCAGGCGTCGTCGCGGCGGGTGCCGGCGTCACGCAGCAGCGTCGCGGCGGCCAGCAACGGGTTGCGCCCGACCAGCCCGGGATAGTCGTCCAGGTCCCAGCGATCCACCACCCCGTCACTGTGCATGACCAGGGTGGCGTCGCGCGAGAAGGGGTAGTCGTACCCGCGGATCGTCGGGCGCTGGTGCCCGGCGATGCCCGGCAGCGAGACCAGCCCGCGCCGCCGCTCGCCCGACGCGACGATCATCGCGGCGATGTTGCCCAGCCCGGCGTAGCGGAGCACGCCGGCGGCCGGGTCCGGTTCGGCCACCGCGAGCGCGGCGCCCCGGGTGTGCGAGATGGCGGCGTGCAGGTGCCGCACCACGACGTCCGGCGGCCCGTCCGGTGCCGAGCGGAACGCGGACACGGCGGCACCGGTCGCGGCGGCGGCGAGCGGCCCGTGGCCCAGCCCGTCGGAGACCAGCACCTGTTGCCGACCGTCGACCTGCCGGACCGCGTAGCCGTCGCCGCTGCTCTGCTCGCCGGTGATCGGCCGGGCCAGCCCGGCGGCCCAGTCCGGCTCGGGCGGTGCGTCGTCCCAGACCTGGACGACCAGGACCGTGCCCCGGCCCGGTGACGAGTAGCCGTCGAACCGGCTCGACTGCCTGACGATCGCGCCGAGACCGATGCCCAGCGTGCCGACCGTGGAGTGGCCGTCGACGGAGGAGAGCGTGAGGTCGGCCATGCCGGGGCCGGAGTCGATCGCCACCAGTTCCACACCGGCCTGCCCGCCCCGGCGCGCCGGACGCATCAGGAGCGTGCCCTCGCGGGCGTGCTTGACCAGGTTGCTGGTGATCTCGGCGGTGACGATGGCCAGGTCCGCGACGCGAGGCGCGCTCAGTTCGAGCTGCCGGCCGAGACGTTCGGCCGCCCGGCGTACGCTGCCGGCGGTCGCGCCGGTGTCGACCCGGAACCACACGCCGTGGTCGGGCACCACGTCGGCGATCATCGCGACCACTTGGTGACGGTGATCCTCGTCCCCTCGCCGACAGCCGTGCGGATGTCGAAGTCGTCCACGAGCCGGCGGGCGCCGCTCAGTCCCAGGCCCAGCCCGCCGCCGGTGGTGTAGCCGTCGGTGAGCGCCAGGTCGAGGTCCGGGATGCCCGGTCCCTCGTCGGCGAAGACGATCCGCACGCCGCGCCGGCGGCCGTCCTCCACCGTGCTCACCTCGGCGCTGCCCCCGCCGCCGTAGATCAGCGTGTTGCGGGCCAGCTCGCTGGCGGCGGTGACGAGCTTCGTCTGGTCGACCAGGGAGAGCCGGGCCGCGACGGCCGTGGTACGCACCAACTGCCGGACCCGCACCACGTCCTCGTCGCTGCGGATCGCCTGGGTCGCCGGCACACCCAGGTCGACGCCCGTGGTCATGCCGTCGCCGTCGTCTCGGTGCCCTCGTCGTCGGCCGCCTCGTCCCAGTCGTCGGCCCGGCTGGCCGCGATCAGCTCCATGCCGCGCTCGACGTTCAACGCGGTACGGATGCCGTTGAGCGACAGCCCCAGCTCGACGAGCGTGATGGCGACGGCCGGACGCATGCCGACCACCACCGTCTCGGCGTCCAGCACCTTGGAGATGGACGCGATGGTGGACAGCATCCGGCCGACGAAGGAGTCGACGATGTCCAGCGCCGTGATGTCGATGATCACGCCGTGGCAGCCGGTGGCGACGATCCGCTCGGCCAGGTCCTCCTGCAACTGGATGGCCGTCTGGTCGGACATGTCGACCTGGATGGAGACCAGCAGGATGTCGCCGATCTTGAGGATCGGCACGCGTTCCATCAGGACTCCCGCCGCGGGCGGCGAGCGGTGGTCTCGACCCCGGTCAGGCGCAGCACGTGGCGCAGCGCGTCGGCGAGGCTCGCCTTGGTGGCGATGTCGCCGAACTCGATGCCGAGGGCGACGATCGTCTGAGCGATCTGGGGGCGGATGCCGGAGATGATGCAGTCGGCGCCCATCAGCCGGGCGGCCACCACGGTCTTGAGGATGTGCTGCGCGACCTGCGTGTCGACCGCCGGCACGCCGGTGATGTCGATGATCGCGTACGGCGAGCCGGTGTCGACGAGTGTCTGGAGCAGCCGCTCCATCACCACCTGGGCGCGGGCCGAGTCCAGCGTCCCGACCAGCGGGACGGCGACCACGCCCTCCCAGAGCTTGACCACCGGGGTGGACAGCTCCAGCAACTGCTCCGCCTGGTCGGCGATCAGGCTCTCCCGGGCGCGCACGAACGTCTCGAAGGTGAACAGGCCCATCTGGTCGATGAGCGCGGAGTAGGCGACGAAGTCACGCAGCGTGTTGTCGCTCTTCTCCTCCTCCATCAGCTCCAGCAGGGTCTCCTTCAACGCGAAGACGCTGATCGCGGTCTCGGTCGCGGAGAATCCCTGCCGGGCCCGGTTCGTGGACAGCTCGGACAGCACCGCGCGCAGCTCACCGCCGTGCTCGCCGGCCAGGTCGGAGACGCCGTGCCGGCCGGCGTCGATCAGCGCGCGGTGCAGCTCCTGCACCTGGCGAGCCAGCTCGGCGCGGCTCAGGCGGCCGCGCAGCGAAGCGGCGACGACCTCGGTCCAGCGATTGGTCAACCGGTCCGCGTGCTGAGTGAGCATGTGGGCGAGCCGATCACCCTGGTCGGCGCTCAACGCCATGGTTGACCTCCCTGATTTGGACGGGCGGACTCTATCACCGGAGGCTGACGCGGTACTTGTCGCGGAGCAAAGAATGATCGGTCGCACCCGTGTGCGCTCCCGTTCTGCGCGGCGCGCCAGTCGTGGGATACCGTTTCCCCCGAACACAGGAGGTCGACGTATGTCCTTGACGGTGCACACGGAACAACGCGGCGACGTGGTCGTCGTGTCGGTCGCGGGCGAGCTGGACATGGCCACGGCACCGCAACTGCAGGACCAGATCACGGATCTGCTGGACAAGGGGCGCAACCGCCTGGTCTTCGACCTGGCCGAGGTGTCGTTCTGCGACTCCACCGGTCTGTCGGTGTTCGTCCGGGCGAAGAACAACTGCGACGAGGTCGGCGGCGTCGTCCGGCTGGCCGCCCCGCAGCGCGGCGTGCTGCGCATCCTGGAGGTCAGCGGACTGGTCGAGGTGCTGCACACCTACCCGACCGTGGAGCAGGCCGTCGCGGGCGACCCCACGCCGGCCTCCTCCTGACCCGTCCCGCTCAGCGCTCGTCCTCGATGTAACGGGGACGGGCGATCACCATGCCCGCCGCCGTCTGCACGGCCAGCGCCATCAGCAGGAAACCGATCGGGGCGGTCCAGCCGCCGGTCGCCTCGTAGAGGATGCCCACCAGCAGCGGTCCGAGTGCCGCGATCACGTACCCGGTGCTCTGCGCGAACGCGGACAGCGCCACGGTGCCCTCGGCGGTCCGGGCGCGCAGGCCGATCGTGGTCAGGATGAGCGGGAACGCGCCCTGGCCGAGCGCCAGCAGCAGCACCCACAGCGGCGCCAGGCCCCGCGGGGCCAGCGCCAGACCGGCGTACGCGGCGGCGGAGAACACGGTCAGCGACAGCACCAGCGGCCGGAGCGTGGCCAGCCGGCCGGCGAGCGTCGGCATCATCAGCGCCACCGGCACGCCCAGCGCGGTCACGCCGGCGAGCAGCAGCCCGGCCGCCTCCGGCCGGTATCCGGCGTCCCGGAAGAGCTGGGCCAGCCAGCCCATGATCGCGTACCCGCTGAGCGACTGCGCCCCGAAGTAGACCGCCATGGCCCAGCCGAGCCGGGTCCGGGCCGGTTGCACCCGGGTCCGGGCGGCGACCGCCACCGCCGGGGGCGCGGCCCGTCGCGCGGCGCGGGCCCGCAGCGCCAGCGGCACCCACGGGAGTACGGCCAGCGCGGCCAGCCCGGCCCAGATGCCGAGACCGGCCCGCCACGAGCCGAACGCGTGCGCCACCGGCACCGCGGCCGCCGCGGCCACCGTCGTGCCCACAGTCAGGGCCATCGTGTACGCCCCGGTGACCAGTCCGGTGCGGTGCGGGAAGTGCTGCTTGACGAGCATGGGCAGCAGGATGTTCGCCACCGCGATGCCGGCGAGCGCGAGCGCGCTGGTGAGCACGAAGACCGCCGCCGAGCCGGTGACCGCGCGCAGCACCTGCCCGACGGTGAGCGCCAGCATGGCCAGCACCAGCACGCGGGGCGCGGCCCAGCGGCGGACCAGCCACGGGGTGAGCGCGCCCAGCCCGGCGAACGCGATGGTGGGCAGCGTGGTGACCAGGCCGGCCATCGTCCCGGACAGGCCCAGACCGACGCGGATCTCGTCGAGCAGGGCGCCGAGGCTGGTCACCGCGGCGCGCAGGTTCAGCGCGACGAGCAGCATCCCGGCGAGTACGAGCAGACCGCCCCGGAGCGGGCCGACCGCCGGGGTGGGGCCCGCCGCTGGTGTGACGCCGGGGGCGGGCACTGTCGCGGCGGGCGCTGGTGGCGGAGTCATGACCTCGAACCTACAATCATGGGATGAATTTCGGCACGAGGTGTAACCGGTGACACCCGCCGTGGATTCCGTCGCCGTGCCTCCGCGCGGTCACCGGGTCCGCCAGACGATCGAGCAGCTCCGGGAGCGGATCCTCGGCGGCGAGTGGCCGGTGGGCGGGCGCATCCCCACCGAGCCGCAACTGGTCGCCGCGCTCGGTGTGGGGCGCAACACGGTCCGCGAGGCGGTCCGCGCGCTCGTGCACGCCGGGGTGCTGGAGTGCCGGCAGGGCTCCGGCACCTACGTCGTGTCGACCGACGAGCTGGCGCCGGTGGTGGCCCGCCGGCTCACCGACGACCGGATGACCGAGGTGATCGAGGTCCGGCGCGCGTTCGAGGTGGAGGCCGCCCGGCTCGCCGCGCTGAGGCGTACCCCCGAGGACCTGGCGGCGCTCGACGGCGCGCTGGCGGCCCGCGAGGCCGCGTGGCGCGGCGGCCGGGTGGACGAGTTCGTCGAGGCGGACGCCGCGCTGCACACGGTCGTGGTGGCGGCCGCGCACAACGCCATGCTGGCCGAGCTGTACGCCTCGGTGGGCGCCGCGCTGCGCAGCACCGTGGCCCAGGCGATGGGCGAGACGCTGACCCCCGAGCGGTACGTGGACCACGGCCGGCTGGTCGAGGCGATCCGGGCCGGCGACCCGCAGCGGGCGGCGATCGAGGCCGGTGCTTTTCTCGAAGGGCCCGCCGGGGCATAGGTTGTCCCCGACGCAGACTCATCAGGGCACGGGAGTACGGATGCTCAAGGGCTTCAAAGACTTCATCATGCGCGGCAACGTCGTCGACCTGGCGGTCGGTGTCGTCATCGGCGCCGCGTTCACCGGCGTGGTGACCCAGCTCACCAAGTCGTTCCTGGAACCGCTGGTACGCGTGTTCATCGCGCTGATCACCGGCAGCAAGAACGGGCTCACCGGCTCCACGCCGATGTTCCGGGGCATCCCGTTCGACTGGGTGGCCTTCGTCAACGCGCTGATCACGTTCGTGCTCACCGCGGCGGCGCTGTACTTCCTGGTCGTCTACCCGATGAACAAGCTCGCCGAGCGGCGCAAGCGCGGCGAGGAGCCGCCGCCGTCGGCCCCGAGCGAGGAGGTCAAGCTGCTCACCGAGATCCGGGACGCGCTGCTCGCCGGCAACCACGGCACGCCCGGGCAGCGCAGCGCCCTGGACGACGTGCTCGGCCGCCGGCAGGAGCCGCCCGCGCCGCGCTGAACGCCATAGCCGATCGGCCCCCGCGACGATCTCGCGGGGGCCGACGTGTATCGAACACATGTTCGATAGAGTCCGGGCATGGAGCAGCGTAGGCACTGGTGGAACGGGAAATGGGGACGGCTCGCCCGGCGTGACGTCTTCCTCCGGGTGGACGGCGACCGCTGGCACGTGGAGCAGCGGGCCGGCGGCGCCGAGGGGGTTTCCCGGTTCTACGAGCACGCCAGCGCCGAGGAGGCCGAGGAGACGGTCCGGGCGCTGCTGGACGGCACCGACACCTGGCGCGAGCTGTCCCCCCGCCCGCCGGGCGGCTGGGCCCCCTCCGTTTAGTGCCCGCGCGCCCCGGGAACCGCTGCTGCATGAGCCAGCAGCAGGACACCGTCTCCCGGATCACCACCGGCATGCGGGTGGTCGACTCCGCAGGCGTCGAGGTGGGCACAGTCGATCTCGTACAGCGCGGCGACCCGGCCGCGGTGACCGTGCAGGCGCCCGCCCCGGTCGACCCGGGCAGCAGCCTGGACGAGCTGATCGAGTCGGCCGCCGCCGAGGAGCCGGACGTACCGGCCGACCTGGCCGCCCGGCTGCTGCGCGACGGCTACCTCAAGGTCTCCACCGAACTGGTCCGCACCGGTGCGGTCTACGTGCTGGCCGACCGGATCGCCGCGGTGAGCGACGGCGCGGTACGCCTCACCGTCCCGGCCGCGGAGCTACCCGCCGAGGAGTGACGGGTCACCCGGTCCGGCCGGAAAGCGACGGGGCGGATTCGGTCCGGGGCGGCTCGACCGGCGGGGATACGACCGCCCGGCGGCGGAACAGCAGCAGCATCAGCCAGCCCGCGACCAGTCCCCAGAACGCGCCGCCCACCCCGAGCAGGCTCACCCCGGAGGCGGTGATCACGAACGTCACCACCGCTGCCTCCCGCGCGTCCGGCTGGGCGACCGCCGCCGTGACGGCTCCGGCGAGCGCGCCGAGCAGGGCGAGCCCGGCGACGGCCTCGACCAGCACCGGCGGGGAGAGCAGCACCAGGGCGGTGGCCACGCCGGCGCCGAGGCCGAGCAGGGCCAGGCCGATCCCGGCGGTGACCGAGGCGATCCAGCGCCGTTCCGGGTCCGGATGGGCGTCCGGGCCGGCGGCCAGGGCGGCGGTGATCGCGGCGAGGTTCACCGCGTGCCCGCCCGCGGGGGCGCCGAGCGCGGTGGCGAGCCCGGTCACCCGCAGCGCCGAGCCCAGCGGGGCCCGGTAGCCGTACCCGGCGAGCACCGCGGTGCCGGGCACGTTCTGCGCGGCCATGGTGACCAGGAACAGCGGCAGCGCGAGCCCGACGACGGCGGGCAGCGTCCAGGCCGGCGCGGTGAACGCGACGACGGGTGCGGCGTCCAGCCGGGCCGGCCCGGAGGTGGTCAGCGCGATAGCGACCACCGCCACGGCGAGCGCGCCCGGCACCGCCCACCGGCGGGCGAACCGGTGCAGCAGCAGCCAGACCAGCACCACCGGACCGGCCAGCAAGGGCACCTCGACCAGGGCGCGTACCGGCGCCGTACACAGGGGCAGCAGCACCCCGGCGAGCATGGCGGAGGCGATCGGGGCGGGGATGGCGGCGACCGCGCGGCCGAGCGCGGGGATCAGCCCGGCCGCGATGATCAGCAGCCCGGCGAGCAGGAAGGCGCCGACCGCTGCGGGCCAGCCGCCGGCGACCGGCCCGGTGGCCACGAGCAGCGCCGCGCCGGGCGTGGACCAGGCGATGGACAGCGGCAGCCGGTGCCGCAGGCCGAGCCAGACCGCGCAGGCGCCGCTGGCGACGCAGAGCGCGAGCAGGCCCGAGGCGGCCTGGTCCGGGCCGGCGCCGACCGCGCGCAGCCCGGCCAGGACGACTGTGAACGAGCTGGCGAAGCCGACCAGGGCGGTCACCACGCCGGCCAGGACGGGTTGGAGCCGACCGCCCATGCTCTCCTCCTCCGACCGTTCCGTTTACGGAACGGCACGGTGTAGCACGATAGCCCCCATGACAGCCGCCGCACCAGCCGATGACCGGGGCGCCCGGGAGGTCGGCCGGCGCATCCGCTCGCTCCGCACCGAGCGGGGCATCTCCCTGTCCGAGCTGGCCCGCCTCGCGGGCGTCGGCAAGGCCACGCTCTCCGGCCTGGAGAACGGCGTGCGCAACCCCCGGCTGGAGACCCTGTACGCGATCACCGCGCAGCTCGGCGTACCGCTGACCGCCGTGCTCTCCGCCCCCGGCGAGGCGCCGACCGTACGCGGAGCCGCGGTCGGCGCCACGCTGCTGGACGTGTTCGACGACCGGGAGGCGACCTACGAGCTGTACCGGATGCGGGTCGCTCCGGGGCCGGCGCAGCTCTCCCCCGCCCACTCCAGCGGCGTGACCGAACACGTGACGGTCTTCTCCGGCGTACTGCGCGCCGGCCCGGTCGACGCCCCGCTGACCGCCGGCCCCGGGGGCTACCTGCGGTGGACGTCCGACGTGCCGCACACCTACGCGGCGGTGGGCGAGGAGGAGGTCCACGCGAGCCTCCTGCTGCGCTATCCTCGTCCATCCACACTGGACAGTTGACGCATACCCAGGATGCAAGCTGATGACATTTCTTTCAGCAGACCCGCCAGCGCGTGCAGACGCGGAGCCGTTCTTCTTGGCAAGCTTGTCGTCATGACGCTCATCCTCCGCTCGGCCATCCTCAACGACGTCGGCCTCGTCCGGACCAACAACGAGGACTCCGCCCTCGCCGGTGACCGCCTCGTGGCGGTGGCCGACGGCATGGGCGGGCTCCCCGCCGGTGAGGTGGCCAGCGAGATCGTCATCCGGATCCTGGACGAGCTGACGCCGCCCACCGGCGCCGACGAGGCGGCCGACGCGCTGCGCGCCGTCGTGAGCACCGCGAACCAGCGCATCCGCGCGGCCATCACCGTCGACCCGGCCCGCGACGGCATGGGTACGACGCTCACCGCCGCCCTGCTCGCCGGCGACACCCTGGTGCTGGCCCAGGTCGGTGACTCCCGCTGCTACCTGCTGCGCGACCACGAGCTGACCCAGCTCACCCGCGACGACACGTTCGTGCAGGCGCTCGTCGACCAGGGCGCGCTCTCCCGCGACCAGGCCCGGCACCACCCGCAGCGCTCGCTCGTCACCCGCGCGGTGCAGGGCTCCGACGCGCCACCCGCCGTCGGGGCGCTCACCGTGTTCGCCGGCGACCGGCTGCTGCTGTGCAGCGACGGCCTCTCCGACTACGTGGAGGACGCCGCCATCGCCGCGGCGCTCGCCACCTACGGGGACCGCCAGCAGTGCGGCGAGCAACTGGTGAAACTGGCCCACCAGGCCGGCGCGCCGGACAACGTGACGGTGGTCATCTCGGACGTCACCGAGGCGTGAGCGGGCGTCCTTTCCGGTTGCGGACCGCGCCCCGTGCGGTTGGGATGAACGGATGCACATCCGCCGGCTGGCCGCCGATGAACGACTGACCACCAGCTTCCCGCTCCAGGCGTACGCGTTCGAGGCGTCGCCGATGGCGGCCTCCCGGACCGACCAGTTCCGCGCTTATCTGCCGTACAACGCGGGGAACACGACGCTGGTGGCCGAGGAGGACGGGGTCACCGCGGCGGCCGTCTCGGCGATACCGATGCGGCAGAACCTGCGCGGCGCGGTGCTGCCGATGGCCGGCGTCGCGGGCGTGGCCACCCACCCGCTGGCCCGCCGGCGCGGCCACGTCCGCACGCTGATGCAGCAGCTCCTCGACGGCATGCGCGACGAGGGCCGTCAGCTCACCGCGCTGCACCCGTTCCGCGCCTCGTTCTACGAGCGCTTCGGCTACATCGGGCTGCCCCGGCGGCGTACCGCGGTCCTCAACCCGGCGGACCTGGCGCCGCTGCTGCGCGCGGAGCTGCCCGACGAGCTGGTCTGGGAGCGGATCGGCGCCGGGTACGCGCGGTGGCGCGCGTACACCGAGCGGTGCCTGCGCGAGCGGCACGGCTTCGCCGTCTTCCCGGACTTCCGGGCGGTCGGCCTGCGCGACCGGGACGACCGCTGGCTGGTCAGCGTGGTGCGGGGCGGCGAGACGGTCGGCGCCGTGACCTACCGGATCGACGACCACGCCGGCACACTGTTCGCCGACGACCTGCTGGTCGACGACGCGTACGCCCGCGCGTCGGTCCTCCAGTTCTTCGCCCGGCACGTCGACCAGGTGGCCCGGATCAGCGTCCAGGTGACCCCGGACGAACTGCCCGAGCTGTGGCTGACCGACCTCGACGTGCAGGTGGAGGCACGGGTGGCCCGGCCCGACCCGACCGCGCCGATGGCCCGGCTGCTCAGCCTGGACGCGCTCGCCGACCAGCCGGTCGGGGTGGGCCGGGTGCTGGTCGAGCTGGTCGGCGACCGCTGGCTCGCCGGCCGGCACCTGCTCGACGGCACCACCGGCAAGCTGGCGGTGCTGCCGGCGCAGACCGCCGGCGAGGGCGGCGTGCCCGTCGCGCGGCTCACCGCCGCCGGGCTCTCCGCCCTGGCGTACGGGGTGCTCGACCCGGCCGAGGTGGTCGTACGCGGACTGGGCGAGGTGCCGGTGGACGCGGCCGGTGAGCTGCGCCGTCTCTTCCCCCGTGAACTGCCCCACCTGTTCGCCGACTTCTGACCCGGTTGACGGCGCCGCGCCGGGGGTAGGGTCCAGCGCGTGCCGGAGTGGCTGGAAGCGGGATTCTGGGGCCTGCTCGCCGGGTCGGCCCTGCTGATCGGGGCGGCCGTCGGGTTCTTCGTGCGCGTACCGCGCCGGGTGACCGCCTCGGTGATGGCGTTCGGGGCGGGCGTGCTGCTGTCCGCCGTCACGTTCGAGCTGATCGACGAGGCGCACGAGCAGGGCGGCCTGCTGCCGGTGGCGATCGGCGCGGCGGCCGGCGCGCTGGCGTACACCGGGGCCAACGTGCTGCTGGCCCGGCACGGCGCCCGGCACCGCAAGCGTTCCGGCGACGAACAGCCCTCCGAGCGGGAGCAGCCCGGCTCCGGTTCGGCGATCGCGGTCGGCGCGCTGCTCGACGGCGTACCCGAATCGGTGGTGATCGGCGCGAGCCTGCTCGCCGGTGGCCCGGTCAGCCTGGTGACGGTGATCGCGGTGTTCCTCAGCAACGTGCCGGAAGGGCTCTCCAGCGCGGCCGGCATGCGGCAGGCCGGGCGCACCCGGCGCTACGTGTTCGGGCTGTGGACGGCCATCGCGTTGATCTCGGGGGCGGCGTCGCTGGCCGGGTACACGCTGCTCGGCGGCGCGCCGCCCGAGGTGCTGGCGACGATCACCGCGCTCGCCGCGGGCGCGATCCTCGCGATGATCACCGACACCATGGTCCCGGAGGCGTTCGCGGACGCGCACCTGCTGGTCGGGCTGATCACCGTGCTCGGCTTCCTGGTCGCGTTCGCGCTGTCGCACGCCTGACCGTCGCACGCGGTGCCCGGGGCGCTGCCTGCTGCCGCGCGGTCGCGGGTTCAGGTGCCGGCGGCGGCTCCGCGACTCCGGCTCCGGTATCGGCTTGGGCTGCGGCTCCGGCTTGGGCTGCGGCTCCGGTGCCGGCTTAGCGGCGGGTTAAGGATCGGCTGTGGGGTCGTGCCGGGGCGGACGGTCCTCCTAGCATCGGGCGGTGCGCGTGAAGTCGGCTGTCACTCTGCTCGTCCTCGCCCTGGCGACGGCGACGCTGCCCGCCTGTGGCGACGATCCGGCCCCCGCACCCGCCGCCGCCGACGCCGCCGGCTCGTCGGCCGGTCCGGCAGCCGCCCCGTCGCCCACCCCGAATGGGCGTTCCGGACTGGGTAGCGCCCGGCCGAGCCCCACCCCCGCCACCGTGGCGTTCCGCGCCGGCAACCCCGCCGGCCGGGCGAGCGTGCCGGCCGAGGCGCGTCCGGTGGACACCTCGCGCCCGACCCGTACCGTCGGTAGCGGCACCCCGGCGACCTGCACCTCGGAGGCGGTGGTGAAGGCCGTCGCGGCCGGTGGCGTCATCACGTTCGACTGCGGACCGGCGCCGGTGACCATCACCATGAAGGCCACCGCCAAGGTGGCGAACTCGCACGGCCCGCGCGTCGTACTGGACGGCGGCGGCAAGGTCACGTTCAGCGGCGGGGGCAAGCGTCGCATCCTCTACATGAACACCTGCGACAAGGCGCAGGGCTTCACCACCTCGCACTGCCAGAACCAGGACCACCCGCGGCTCACCGTGCAGAACCTGACGTTCGCCGACGGGGACGCCACGGGCGATCGCACCGAGGGCGGTGGGGGCGGCGCGATCTTCGTACGCGGCGGGCGGTTCGCCGTGATCAACTCACGGTTCGTCGACAACCGCTGCGACCGTACCGGCCCGGACCTCGGGGGCGCCGCGCTGCGCGTGCTCAGCCAGTTCGAGAACAAACCGGTGTACGTGGTGAGCAGCACCTTCACCGGCGGGGTGTGCGCCAACGGCGGGGCGCTGAGCAGCATCGGCGTTTCCTGGACGGTGCTGAACAGCGTCTTCCGGGACAACCGCGCGGTCGGTACGGGCGCGAACCCGGCCCGGGGCGGCACGCCCGGTGGTGGCAGTGGCGGCGCGATTTACTGCGACGGCAACGAGTTCGCGGTACGGATCGCCGGCACGGTGATCGACGACAACAGCGCGAACGAGGGCGGCGGCGCGATCTTCTTCGTCAGCAACAACCGCACCGGCACGCTGAAGATCGACAGCAGCACCCTGCGGAGAAATCCCAGCCGAGGCTTCGAGACACAGGGCCACCCCGGCATCTTCTTCCTGGGCGCCCGCATCTCCTGACCCTCTCCCCCTCCCCACCGGTTCGCCCCGCGCTGTTGATCATGAAGTTGGCAGCCTCCCCGTCGGCGTGTCATGCCGTCAACCTCATGATCGTCGGCCAATTCCCGGCCCGTCGGCACTCGCCCCGCCCGTTCACCCCCGCGTTTGCCCTCTTGGCTCGGTGATCAAGGGGTTCGTGTCCTGGTTGATCTCTGCGCGGGACACAAACTCCTTGATCAACAGGGCATGAAGACGCAGCGGCGAAGGGCGGTCAGTAGGGGTTGGGGTGGCCGGGGAGGTGGCCTCGGGTCAGGGCTGCCGGGCGGCCGGGGAGGGTCGGGTCCGGGGACAGCGGCGGTGAGTCGGTGCCGGCCCGACCGGCCATGCCGGCGAACAGCTCCTTCAGGGCGGTCACCGTGTCGACGGCCGGTGTCCACCCGAGTTCGGTCTCGGCACGATGGCTGGACATCAGCGGCACGTTCAGCGCCAGGTCGACCCAGCCGGTGTCGACCGGTTGCAGCCGCGCCCGCCAGGTCACCGCCGCCGCGGCGCGCAGCACAGGCGTCGCCACCGGCACCGTCCAGCCGTGGAAGTGCCGGGCCACCAGCTCCGGCGTCAGCACCGGGTCGGCCGCCACGTTGAAGGCGCCGCTCGCGTCCCCCAGAACCGCCCGGGCGTACGCGTCGGCCACGTCGTCGGCGTGCACCGCCTGCATCCGGAGTCGCTTGTTCGACGGCACCAGCGGAATCCGGCCGTACCGCAGCAGGCGTACCGGGACCAGCGGGCCGAGGAAGTAGCGGCTGATCTCCGTACCGGCCTCGCGCTGGAAGATCAGTCCCGGCCGTAGCCGTACCACGCGCAGGTTCGGGTGCTCCCGCTGCACGCCGTCGAGCAGTGCCTCCACCTCTGCCTTGTCCCGGCTGTACGACGACGTCTCCACCCCGGTCGCCGGCCAGTTCTCGCTGACCGGGTGGTTCTTCGGGCCGGGCGCGTAGGTGCCGACCGATGAGGCGTACACCAGGGCCGGAACGCCGACCCGGACGGCGGCCTCGATCACCGCGCGGCTGCCGCCGACGTTGGTCCGGTAGAGCGTGCGCCGGTCGTGGCTGGGCTGGATCTGCCAGGCCAGGTGCACTACTGCCCGCGCCCCGGCGAAGACCCGGACGAGCTGGTCGGCCGCGCCGGGCGCGCCGATGTCGCAGGAGTGCCACTCGACGTCGTCGTACGGCTCACCGGCGTCCGGTCCGGGCAGCCGGCGGGCCACGCCGACCAGTTCGGTGCCCGCCTCCCGCCGCAGGCGGCGCAGCACCGCCGTCCCCACGTTGCCGGTCGCCCCCACGATCACGATGCGCATGGTCGTGCCGTACCCGCTGAACCGGGCAGCAACCGCTCACGGACGGGGGTTCGTGCGCACCCAGCCCTTCTCCCGCTCGCGGCGACCGGCCGTCGCGGCCAGGCAGCGGGGGCAGAGCCAGCTCTCCGGGTCGGCCTCGGTGAGCACGTCGGTGCCGGAGTAGTCGAACGGCACGTGCGGGAAGCGGCGCAGCCGGGTGCGGCTCAGCGGCAGCCCGCACAGCGTCTGGTTCTGGCCCGGCAGCCAGGCGTGCACCTCACCGCCGGGCCGCCGTACGCCGTCGTCGCCCGGCACCTCGCGGGACGCCGCCACGGCGGCGGTGGTCGTGACTCGCATGGTGGCCCAGGTTCCCCGGCCGCCGCCGTTCACGCCTGAAGACAACCCCTGGGGTACGGCGGGCGGAGCGCGTACTCCCGTGGTGGTAGCCGGATCGACGACTCCGGGGCGACGACCGGCGGCGATGCGCGTCCATACGCTGCCGCCGTCACCACTTGCCGCGACCCGAGGGAGTCCCAGAATGTCGATCCGTCACCTGCTCGCCACCACAGTCGTCGGAGAGTTCGCCCCGGCCGCGCACGCCTCGCTCGCCGCCGGGGGCATCGGCGGCTCCGGGCGGGCCGGCGCCACAGTCATCGCCCTGGTGGGCCTGGCCGGCGTGGTCGTCGGCGGGCTGGCGCTGGCCCGCTCCCGTCGCGGGCCGGGCGAGGGGCGGGTCCAGGCCCTGGTAGCGGTAGCGGCCGGACTGGTCAGCCTCGTCCTCAGCGTGTGGCACCTGGCGCTGACCACCGAGGGTCTCGGTAGCGGTCAGGGACGGGCCGGTGCGGTCGCCGGGGTGGCGTTCGGGCTGATCGGGGCGGTGCTGGGCGGGCTGGCGCTGGCCCGTTCTCGGCGCACCGCCTGACCCGGTCGCTCGTTCCGTCCGGCCGCTCGTTCCGTCCCGGCGGCTCGTTCCGTCCCGGCAGTTGGTTCTGTCCGGCGGCTCGGTCAGGAGGCGGTGAGCCAGCCGGGCACGGTGAGCCCCGACTCGTACGCGAGCACCACGAGCTGGGCCCGGTCCCGTACCCGCGTCTTGGTCATGATCCGGCTGACGTGCGTCTTCGCGGTGGCCGGGCTCAGCACCAGCCGGGCCGCGATCTCGTCGTTGGACAGGCCGGCGGCCACCAGGGCGAGCACCTCCCGTTCCCGCTCGGTGAGCGCGTTCAGCCGAGGGCCCGGGTCCGGGTGCCGGGTCCGGGCGGCGAACTCGGCGATCAGCCGGCGGGTGACGGCCGGGGCGATCAACGCGTCGCCCCGCGCCACCACCCGTACGCCGTGGATCAGCTCCGCCGGCTCGGTGTCCTTGACCAGGAAGCCGCTCGCGCCGGCCCGCAACGCACCGTAGACGTAGTCGTCCAGGTCGAAGGTGGTCAGGATGATCACCCGGGCGTCGGTGCCGGCGACGATCTCCCGGGTGGCGGCCAGCCCGTCCAGCAGCGGCATCCGGATGTCCATGAGTACGACGTCCGGCCGCAGTTCCCGCGTCAGCCGTACCGCAGTGGCGCCGTCTGCGGCCTCGCCGACCACCTCGATGCCGTCCTCGCCGTCGAGGATGGAGCGGAAGCCGGCGCGTACCAAAGTCTGGTCGTCGGCGAGCAGCAACCGGATCATGCCGTCTCCCCAGGTTCCGCGCGGGGCGCCGGGACAGGCAGCGGGGCGGGCCGCAGCGGGAGACGGGCCCGCACCAGGAACCCGCCGTCCGGCCCCGGCCCGGTGGTGAGCGAGCCACCCAGCGCCCGGGCCCGTTCGCCCATGCCGAGGATCCCGTTCCCGGGCGGACCCGTGGGACCGGCGCCGTCGTCGGCCACCTCCACCAGCACCTCGTCGCCGTCCGGCACGACCCGGACCACCGCCGTGCTCGCGCCCGCGTGACGGCTCACGTTGGTGAGCGCCTCCTGGACGATCCGGTACGCGGACAGATTCACCTCCGGCGGCAGCGGCCCGACCTCCGTCACCTCGGTACGCACCACCAGCCCGCACTGCCCGGCCGCCGTGACCAGCTCGTCGAGGCGTTCGAGACCGGGCGCCGGCCGGCTCGGCGACGTACCCTCCTGCCGCAGTACGCCGAGCGCCGCCCGCAGCTCGCGTAGCGTCTCCCGGCTCGTCTGCTTGATCACGGTGAGTGCCTCCGCCGACCGCTCCGGATCGGGCCGGTGCAACGCGGCGCTCGCCTGCACACTGATCAGCGAGAGATGGTGGCCGAGCAGGTCGTGCAGCTCGCGGGCGATCCGCAGCCGCTCCTCGGTGGCCCGGTGGCGGGCCTCCTCCTCCTTACGCTGCTCCGCGGCCAGCACCCGGGCCTGCACCTCGGCGAGATAGGCCCGCCGGTTGCGGGTCACGCCGACGATGACCGCGACCAGCCACCCGGCGTGCAGCAGCGTCGCCCCGTTCCCACTGACGCCGGTCCGGGTGTAGCTGTCGGCGACGGCGAAGGAGACGACAGAGGCCAGGCCGAGCCCCACCGCGACCGCGAGGTGCCCCTCGTCGACGACCGTGTAGAGCGCGACGACGAACACCAGCATGATCGGCCCGGGCCGGTGCAGCAGAGCCCCGTACGCGGCGACAGCGGCCAGCGCCACCAGGCCCACCGCCACCGGGTATCGCCGGCGCAGGTAGAGCGCGGCGGAGGACGCCAGGACGACGAGCAGCGCGACCAGTTCGGCGGCGGTGTCGATGCCGTCCGACTGCACGACCAGGCCGAGGAGGGCCACCAGGGCGACGGCAGGCACCACTGCGGCTTCCGCTTTGAGGCCGTGTCGGCGCCAGCTCGACATTGCCGAAGCGTAACGGTCCGCGGACGCAGCGGAGGGCCCCGAAGCGGCGTCGTGTCGTGCCGGAGGGCCGATGCGCGACGCGCGCCCGGCTGATCGGGTTCGGGTAACCTGTGCCGTGCGGGCCGCTAGCTCAATGGCAGAGCTGTGGACTTTTAATCCATAGGTTCAGGGTTCGAGTCCCTGGCGGCCCACTCCTCCACAGGTCAGCGGTCCCGCTCGGGGCCGCTGTTGCCATGATCGAGGCCGGTACCGCAGCGAATTACAGCAGACCAACCGCCAGTCTGACTTCCGCGTCGGGGATGCTCTCCGAAGCGGCGGTGGACCGAACAGCTGGAGGGCAGACGATGACGGACGGACCGCTTGTGCGCAATTCGCGGCTGCTCGGCCTGTTCGTCGAGATCGTTCGAGGGCCCGAAGGAACCCTGCGGGCAGTAGAGACCGCCGGCCGTGGCATCACGGCAGAGGCACGCTGCACACTGACAGTGGTCGCAGACAAGATGACCATTAGCACCGGCAGCCCAGCCGAGGCGCGTCAGAGAAGCCTCGCCTGCGCCGACCGACTCGTCGAACTTGGCGCCATCGAGGATGACCTGAGCGACTTGTGGTCCGCGACCGAGAAGGCGATCTTGATGAGGCCGCGTTTGAGGCAAGCCTCCTGCGAATAGTCATTCGCCTGGAAGCGTGGCCTCAATCCTGGCCGCGCCTGTCAGCCTGATGAGCAGGGTTCGTACATCCGGCGCGGAGGAAGCGGCGGTCGGGCCCGAGTCGAGTCGTCGGGGCACCGCTCGACAGCGCTCCGGCACCACCGGTCGGATACTGGCCGAGTGACGGACGAAGTGGCTGGCAGGTCGACGCGGTGGACGATTCATGGTGAGCGGGTCGTGGACGGCAGCCGACGCTCCCGGCTGAGCATCGCGGATGTTGAATTGCCGGACGGGATCCGATTCGAGCAGTACGTGATCCGGGCGCCCCGGTCGGCCATGGTGGCCGTTCTCGACGGCCAGGAGCGGCTGCTGCTGATGCGGCGGCACCGGTTCGTGTTCGACCGGTGGGTGTGGGAGCTGCCGGGCGGCTACGTCGATGAGGGCGAGGATCCGGCGAAGTGCGCGGTCCGGGAGGTCGAGGAGGAGACCGGCTGGCGTCCGGAGGCAGTAGAGCCGTTGCTGTCGTTTCAGCCGTGGGTGGCGACCGCGGACGCGGAGAACTTGCTGTTTCTTGCCCGGGAGGCGGAGCACATCGGCGCTCCCGTGGACGTCAACGAGACCGAGCGGGTGGCCTGGGTGCCGCTGGAGGAGGCGCGGCGACTCGTCTCCGAGGGTGAGATCGTTGGCGCCGGCACGGTGATCGCAGTATTGGAGTTGGTGGCGCGTAAGGCTCGGGGTGAGCTGTAGTCAGCGCCGTTGGCCGAGCGCCGCGTCGACCCGGGTCATGAACTGCCGTACTGCTGGCTCGCGACGGTGGGGTGTCAGACCGGTTTGCAGATCGCGCACGTAGCGAACGGCACGGGCCGACCGTAGCTGCGCGGTCAGGGTGAGGGCTTCCGTCCCGACGGCGCTGGCACGTTCCGGCTCGCCGTGGCGAGCATGGACGCTGGCCAGCAGGGCGAGGTTGAACGCTTTGCCGCGTACGTAGCGCTCGTCCATCTTCAGGGAGCGAGCGGCGAAGCGTTCGGCTCGACGGTGTTGGCCGAGCGCGTGGAAGCAGTGGCCGAACTTGGCTGACAGGTACGCCTCGTCGAAGTAGCCGAGCCATTGCGGGTCGCTGCTGCGGTCCGCGCGGTCGAGGGCTTGCTCTGCTTGGTGAAGCGCGGCGGCGCAGTCCCGTTCCTGAAGGGCGACAGCGTGAGCGTGGGCTTCCATGACCAGCGCTTCGGCAGTCAGGACGGTGAGACCGGCGCGCTGTGCTGTCTGCCGGGCGGCACGGGCGAGGTCGATGCCCGTGGCGGCGTGCCCGAGGTAGGTGGCCTGGTGGCTCATCGCGGCGAGGATCTCGGCGCCCAATCCGGCGTCGCCGGCCGTTCTGGCCAGGTCGAGAGCCTGAGTGAGGTAGCGCTGGGCAAGGCCGTGTTCGGCCATGTCGTACGCCTGCCAACCGGCGAGTTGGGCCAGTTCGGCAACGGCGGTGAGCAGTGTGCGTCCGGTCGCCGGGTCGTACCGGCCCTCGATGACCAGGGGTGTGACCTCGTGGTGCAGAAAGCGGGTGACATTGTCGCGCGCGTGCCCGCCGCCGTACTGGTTGTCGAGTCGCCGATAGGTGGCGGCCATCTGGCGGATGGTGTCGATGTCGGGTTGACCGACTGCCCGCCGCCCCTCCTGCTCGACGGGCTGCGCTGTGGTGGCGGTGAACCAGCGTAGGGCGGGCAGGGTGTATGCCTGGAGCTGAACACTGTCTGGCGAAGCATGTCTCGACGGTTCACATCGCCTTCCCATAGCTGCGCGGCGGCCCGGACGTCCTCGCGCCAGGACCGGTTGGCCGGCACGTCACTGTGCCGACCGCGGGAGTGATCCGCCATGGCCGGGCGATATGACCGCTGGCAGGGCGCGAGGCCCAGGGTCATCCGGGCGCCGTCGGGCATGCCACAACCGGTGGCGATCCGTTCCAGCACGTCGATCGAGGTCACCCGTCGGCCGGCGATGATGCGGCTGACGTAGCCCTGCTCAAGGCCGACGGCCGCACCTATGCGGGTTTGGCTTGCACCCGTGTGCCGGGCGAGCAGCCGGAACAGTGCGCCTATGTCACGGCTCGCCAAGGCGGTGTGCACGTCCCCTCGCGACCAGAGGTCATCAGGTATCCGGAGATTCCCTAGCAGCACAACGGCTCCCAGCGTTGTCGGGCGACTACCCAAGGTGCTCAGCCCGGAGCCTACGGTCGGCGCACCGGCAGGTCGAGTGTGCTCATGTCACCGTGACATGACCTCTCGACATGGTCGCCAAAGCTCAGTCAACGGAACCGTGTCCGGCATGAACTTCGATGCCGACGACCCGAATGGCGTGCCGGAATGGGACGCCGTCTCCGGCCCTGAGCGGGCAGCCTCGTGACGACGCGTGGCCACCTGGACCAGTTCTTCCGGTGGCTGCTCCGGCAACCCAAGCCCCAACCACCGCCCCGGAGAGGGCAGCAGTACCAGGACGCCGAGTACGTGGCGGCTCGCCAGCGGTTACTCGATCACGCAGCGCAGCTACGGCGATCCCAGGACGACCGAGGGCCGGCGCCGGACGTCCCGACGAAGCAGCGGTGAGCCGGATGGCCGTCGGCGGGCGCGGCCGGATGCCTCCGAGCAGGCGGCACGTCTCGTACGAGGAGTACCTGATCGCGACGGCCCTCACTTTCGCCCGGAGGCATCGGCCGGTCTGGTGCTGGCGCAAATGGCGGCGGATCTGCCGCTGCGGAGCCGACCTGCCGTGTGGTGCCTGGCACCGAATTCCCATCAATCGTGGCCACTGGCCGGGAGAGGACCCGCAGTGAAGGACGACCAGGAGCAGGCGATCCTGGCCGTGCATGTCCGAGGCCTCGACGGCATGTGCACCGGCTGCCGCGCCTGGTGGTCGCGGCTGACTCCGTACCCGTGCTGGCAGGTTGAATGGGCGACCAGCCGGCAGGCACGGACGATCACCGCTCGTTTCCTGGATGGTGTGCGGTGACCACCCACGGTCCGGTCATGCCGGTATGGAGCTGTGGCGGCTGCGATCTGCCCTGGCCGTGCCCGACGCGGAAGCAGGAGCTACGCGCGGAGTTCGCCGGCGCGCCGGTGTCGCTGGCGCTCCACCTCGGCTCCTACCTCGTCCAGGCCACCGAGGACATGCCGTGGACGCCGGCCGGGGTGCTGCACCGCCGCTTTCTCGGTTGGACGAGAGAAGCCGACCGACCGATGCCAGCAGTACGGCGGCGGCCGCCCTTGGCGGAGATCACATCGAAATCGGTGCCCCCACGCTAACGTTCGTTAGGGCTAGGGTCAGCGACCATGATGAATGCGGACCGGCACCTGGGGCTGGGGCACGGCAGCGCGTTCGGTGAGCGCGGGGTGGCGAAGAGGCTGGGCACGCTGAGCCGGCACACATCGCTGACCGGGCGGCGATTACTGGAGATCGGCTGCGGGGACGGCACGTACACGATGCGGCTGGTCGGCGCGTTCGAGCAGATCGAGGCCGTGGACATCCAGCAGGATCGGCTGGAGCTGTTCCGGAAGCGGCTGGCCGACGACCCGGCGGCGGCCCGGAAGATCAACGTGCGGGAGCTGTCCGCTACCGAGCTGGACTATCCGGACGAGAGCTTCGACCTGGTCACCGCCATCGAGGTGGTGGAACACATCGACGACCTCGACGCCGCCCTGCGGCAGGTCCATCGCGTGCTCGTTCCCGGCGGCCGCTTCGCGCTGACGACGCCCAACCGGTGGTTCCCGTTCGAGACGCACGGGTTCCTGATCCGCGGGAAGCGGTACCGGCCGGCGCGGGGCCCGTTTCTGCCGTGGATCGTGCCGCTGCACCGGCGGCTGGCCGACGCCCGTTCCTTCACCGCCCGCGGCTTGTCCGCGCAGCTCCGGCGGGCCGGGCTGGAGCCGGTAGCGGTGGACTACATCATGCCGCCGTTCGACCGGTCCCGATTCGGGCGTCGTATCCGGCCGGTGACCGACGCGGTCGAGCGATCGCCGCTGAAGTTCTTCGGCATGGCCCTGGCGGTGGTCGCCCGCCGACCGGCGTGACAGTCCACCAGGACGCCCAGGTTTAGCGGCTTTCCGGATGGCTATGAGGGGTATCGATCCGCAGACCCCATGAGCAGACCCGCGAGCGAGGAGAGCCGATGGCCAGCGGTGCGATCCCGTCCGACGATCCGACCCGTACCCTCGTCCACGCCCGTCCCGACGACCCCGCCCTCACGCACCTCGCCATCGCGGGCGGCACCTACACGATCCTGGTCACCGGCGAGCAGACGGCCGGCCGCTACTGCCTGATCGACATGCGTGTCCCGCCCGGCGGTGGGCCGCCGCCGCACCGGCACGACTTCGAGGAGATGTTCACGGTGCTCGACGGGGCTGTGGAGTTCACGTTCCGGGGCGAGCAGACCGTTGCGCGGGCCGGGGACACGATCAACATTCCGGCGAACGCGCCGCACTTCTTCCGCAACTCGTTCGACCAGCCCGCGCGGCTGCTCTGCATGTGCACCCCGGCCGGTCAGGACGAGTACTTCCTGCGCGTCGGCGACCGGGTGGACGGTCCCACCTCGCCGCCGCCGGCTCTCACCGACGAGGAGCAGGCCGAGCGCCGGAACCGGGCCGCCGCGCTGGCTGCCGAGTACCGCTCGGAGTTGCTGATCGGCTGACACGGGCAGCACGCGAGCACAACGCAAACGGCTCACCGCCGCGGCCGAGGCCACGACGGTGAGCCGTTTTCCGTACGAGGAGGTCAGCTCGCCGCGACGAGCTGGAACCGCTGGTTGGCCTGGCCGTTGCAGTCGTAGATCTGCACCTGCTGGCCGTTGCCGGTGCCCCAGACGTCGAGGCAGCGGCCGGACTGGACTCCGCTGATGGTGCCGTTGGAGTTGACGTTCCACTGCTGGTTCGTCTGGCCGTTGCAGCTGTAGATCTGGACGGCCGAGCCGTTGCCGGAGCCGGCGGCGTCCAGGCACATCGAGCCGTACACGGTCAGTTGCCGGCTGGAGGTGTAGGTCCACCGCTGGTTGGTCTGGCCGTGGCAGTCGTAGAGCTGCACCCGGGTGCCGTTGCTCTGCGAGGAGTTCGGTACGTCGATGCACCGGCCGGACTGGGTACCGACGATCCGGCTCGCGCCGGTGGTCGGCGGCGGCGTGGTCGGCCCGGCGGTCGGGGTCGTAGTCGGGGTCGCGGTCGCCGTTGTGGTCGGCGTGGGGTTGGGCGTGGCGGCGTTGAGGGCGTTGAGGACCGAGGTGTACGCGGCCTTCTTGTTGCCGCTGCCGTCGAACAGCAGCGGGTTCTCGTTGGAGCGCCACGAGTCGCTGTCGCGTACGCCCCACACGGTGATGCCGATGCAGCGCGGCACGTTCAGGCACGCCTGGGTCAGACCGGCGTACTGGCTGGTGGACGAGTTGGTGACGTCGACCTCGGTCAGCGCCACGTCGACGCCGAGGGCGGCGAAGTTCTGCAGCGTGGTCTGGAAGTTGCCGGGCAGCGAGCTGCCACCGGTGAAGTGGGTCTGGAGGCCGACGCAGTCGATCGGGACGCCGCGGGACTTGAAGTCCCGGATCATGTTGTAGACGCCCTGCGTCTTGCCGTACGACCAGTTCTCGATGTTGTAGTCGTTGTAGCAGAGCTTGGTCGACGGGTCGGCGGCCCGGGCGGTGCGGAACGCCACCTCGATCCAGTCGTTGCCGGTGCCCTGGAGGTTGGAGCTGCGGCGGCTGCCGTCCTCGTTGAACGCCTCGTTGACCACGTCCCACGCGGCGAGCTTGCCCCGGTAGTGGGCCATCACGCCGTTGATGTGGTCGATCATGGCCTGACGAAGGTTGCTGCCGTTCAGGCTCTGCATCCAGCCGGGCTGCTGCGCGTGCCAGGCCAGCGTGTGGCCGCGGACTTGGAGACCGCGCTGGGTCGCCCAGTTGTAGATCTGGTCGCCGGAGGAGAAGTTGAACTGGCCCCGGTTGGGCTGCAGCGCTTCCGGCTTCATCTCGTTCTCGGCCGTGATCATGTTGAACTCACGCGCCGCGATGGTGCTGTACGTGGAGTCGCCCAGCCGGTTCGCCGCGATGGCGGTGCCGAAGTAGCGGCCCGACTGTGCCGCGGCGGCACCGAGCGTGCTCGCCGCCGCCTGGGCCAGGCTGGGCACCACGAGCGCGGCACCGGCAAGTGCCAGCGCGCTGGTGACGGCGGCCAGCACCACGCGGTGGCTGCGCCTCGGTAGATGTTTCATGACACTCCTCTGCATATCGGACGATGATGCGCTGGCGATGCCCGGCTGGACGCGGGTGGGAGCCGGCGGTGCGCCCACCCCCGCGTCACTGCCCTGAAACTTTTCGAAGATGTACCGGTAACTTCCCTGGGAAGATATCCGCGACGGCATGATCGGTCAATGTCGATGTCAACGCGAACATGGACTCGACCGGCTGATCAGCGCGGGAGTCCAGAGATGTCCGTGAGAGCGAAACGCGACGAGAGCTGCAACCAGGGCCGAAAGTTTCGGAAAATCCCGGCGCGGCCGGTCAGCGATCGGCTGCGGCGTCGTACCGCTCGCGGTTGGCGTGCACCTCGTCCATGTGCGCCTCGGCCCACACCTTGATGCCGTACGTCAGCCGGTGCAGCGACAGGCCCAGGTCGGTCAGTTCGTAGGTGACAGTCACCGGCACGGTCGGCGTCACGGTGCGGGTGACCAGGCCGTCGCGTTCCAGTGAGCGCAACGTCTGGGTGAGCATCTTCTGGCTGACCCCGGCCAGCCGGCGGGACAGCTCGGAGTAGCGCATGACCTGCGGCTCGGCGTTGTTGTCGGGACCGTCACGGCCCAGCGCGGCCAGGATCAGCGCGACCCACTTGTCGGAGATCCGGTCCAGGAGTTGCCGGCTCGGACAGCCGGCGAGGAACGCATCGTACTCCTCCCGCGCCTGCGCCCGCTTCTGCGCCGCCGTCTGCGTCGGCATCGTCCGCGCCTCCCACCCCGGGGTACCCAACGCACTCCGAAGTGCGTACTTCCCGAAAGAAAGTTACCCCTCCATCGTGGAGCAGGTCGCCCCTCAAAACCAAGGAGACACCACAATGGGTACGCGTACCTTCCGCGCCGCCGTCGTCCGCACCCCGGGCGGACCCGACGCGATCGAGATCGTCGACGTCCCGCAGCGCGAGCGGGGCCCGGCCAGGTCCGGGTGGCCGTCGCCGCGGCGGCGGTCAACCCCGTCGACCTCGGAGTGGCGGGCGGCTTCTTCCACTCGCTGGGGCTGATCGACCAGCCGCACCACACCGGCCTGGGCTGGGACTTCGCCGGCACCGTCGACGCCGCCGGCCCGGGCGTCGACCTGACCGCCGGCACCCGGGTCGCCGGTCTGGTGGTCGGGTTCGACCGCGACTACGGCACGTACGCCGAACAGCTCGTCGTGTCGGCGGCCGACCTCGCCGTCGTACCCGATGATCTGGACCTGGTGGCGGCGGCGACGGTGCCGCTCAACGGCCTGGCCGCGGCGCAGGTCGTCGATCTGCTCGGCGAGCCGCCCGCCAGCGGCCGGCTGCTGGTCACCGGGGCGGCCGGCGCGGTCGGGGGGTACGTCCTCGCGCTCGCGGCGGCCCGGGGATGGCGGGTGACCGGCCTGGCGCGGGCCGCGGACGAGAAGTTCGCCCGCAGCCTCGGCGCCGACTTCACCACCGCCGCCGAACCGGGCTGGGACGCGGTCGCCGACGCCGCCGCGTGGCAGGAGCAGGCGCTCGCCCTGGTCCGCGACGGCGGCGCGTTCGTCGGCGTGCGGCCCAACGCGCAGCCGGCCGCCGAGCGCGGCGTCACCGTCCGCGTGATCGAGACCCGCGCCGACGGTGTACGCCTCACCGACCTGCTCGCCCGCACCGCGACCGGTGAGCTGCCGACCCGGGTGCACGCGGTGCTGCCGCTGGACCGGGCGGCGGACGCGCACCGGGCGATGGCCGAGGGCGGGGTACGCGGGCGCTACGTGCTGCGCCCCTGACCAGCGGCGACGCCGATCAACAGCGCACCGCCACCCGAGCGACCGCACGGTCGGCGGCCTCGGGTGGCAGGTCGCTCTGAACGCCGACGTCCAACGCCAGCAGCCCCTGGTCAAGGCCGACGAGCAACGTTCCGCCGACCGTGCAGCAGGTGAGCGCCGGGTGATAGACGGGAATGGTGTGCACTGCCCGTCCGGTGGACGGATCCCAGATCCGCACCGTCCGGTCCCGGCTGGTCGAGGCGAGCAGATCCCGGCCACCGACGCGCACCAGGCTCAACCCGGTGACGGCAGCCGTGTGGCCGGTGAACACGCCCACAGGTTCGCCCCACTCGGCGTCCCACAGACGGATCGTGTGATCGGCGCTGGCCGACGCCAGCATCCGGCGACCCGCCACGACGAGGCCGCAGAGCGCGGTGACCGCATCCTGGTGTCCCTGCCGGGTCCAAACCGGTGTGTCACCACCGCCCCACAGCATTACCGTGCCGCTCTTGTCGGCCGACGCGAGCGCCTCCACGCTGGGCCACCGGACCGTCGCGAGGGCGGTCACCCAGGCACGCGTGACGTGCCCGAGCAGGACCGCCCGGACGACGCCGGTCTGCGGGTGCCAGAGCCGGATGGCCTGGTCGTCGCCGGCCGACGCGACGAGCGTCTCACCGCCGATGACGATCGGGCAGACCGCCGCCACCGGGGCGTGGTGCTCGGTCATCGCCCCCTCCTGAACGCCGTGCCGCACACTCCACGTCCCGACCGTGTTGTCGTCCTGCGCGGTGACGAGCAGCGGCTCCTCGACGTCGTCGACCGCGCACATCGCGTTGACCGGCCCTCCGGGAGTCGGAATCTCCTTCAGCCGCTCGCCCGTGGCGGCGTCCCAGATCCGCACCCGGCCGTCGGCACCGCCGGACGCGACCAGGCCCGGTCGCTCGTCAGGGACCGCGCAGAGGCTGTGCACGGGCCCGAGCCGGTCCCGCTCGGCGACCGCGTCGGGTCGGCCGCCGGCCGGGTCCCACAGCCGCACCGTGCCGTCGTCACCCGCCGTCGCCAGCATCCGGTCCTTCGCCGTGCGCAGCTCGCAGACCGCACGGATCCAGCTCGCGTGTCCCCGCAGGCTCGGCCGGCTGGTCCAGGTCGGCACGTCCCAGACACGAATGAGCCCGTCCTCACCCGTCGACACGAGCAGGCAGCCCTCGTCGACCTCGACCGTGCAGAGATCGGTGACGGGTCCGCCGGTTTCCAGGACGTGGACGCATTCGCCGCTCTGCGGATCCCAGAGCCGGACCGTGCCGTCGTAGCCGGCCGAGGCGAGCAACGTGCCGCCCGGCGCACGAACGGCGTAGAGGGTGGTCACCCAGCCGACGTGTCCGGTGAGAGTCAGCGTCGGGCGCGTGCCGCATGTCGGCTCCCAGACCCGTACCACGCCGTCGAAACCGGTGGACGCGAGCAGGTGCCGGCCGCCCGCCGGGACGTACGTCACGGCGGTCACCCAGCCCGAGTGCCCGGTCAACGCGTAGCGCTGCGTCCCGGTCACCGGATCCCAGATCCGGACCGTCCGATCGTCGCCCGCCGAGGCGAGCAGGTCGCCGTCCGGCAACGGGATGACGCAGATGTTGCGGACCCAGTCGTCGTGCCCGCGCAGTTCGTGCCGGCGCTGACCGGTACGCGGATCCCAGAGGCCGACGGTCCCGTCGTGGCTGGCGGTGGCGATCAGCGTCTCGCCGGCCCCGGTGCGGACGGCGCACAGCCCGCGGATCGTGTCGTCGTGACAGGTGAGGACCGCCACGGCCTGGTTGGTCAACGGATCCCAGAGCCGGACCGTGCCGTCGTCCCCGGCGGATGCGAGCAACCACCGCTCGTCCAGCTCGACGGCCGCCACGTCGTAGACGGCCTGCGAATGCCCGTCCAGCACGCTGCGCTCCTGCCGGGGCGGGGTGTGCGCCCAGCGCGCGCGGTACGGCGCGGCGTCGGCCTCGATCCCGCTGTCCAACCCGTCGAGCCGGTCGACCACCGAGAAGAGAGCGGCGCGCTCCGCCGGCGCCGCCGCGACCGCGAGCGGCGTGCGGTGCAGCAGCCGCACCCGTGATCGGGACAGCGGCTCCAGTGGTCTCTCCACGTCGACGACCGAGAGCAACCGCTCCAGGTGCGCGTGCAGAAGGTAGCCCTCGTCGGCGAGGAGCCGTTCCACGAGCCCGGCGCGGGAGGCGTGCTGGGGCAGCGAGCGCCGCAGGTAGTCGGGCACCGAGGCCCATCCCACCTCGGCCGCCAGGTCCGTCCAGGCGGCGACCAGCCGTCGCTGGTCGTCCCAGCGGGTCGCCCCGGCCAGTAACGCGTCGTTGAGGGCCTGGTGGAACAGGCGGTACGCGGGCTCGCTACCGCCGCCGGTCTCGACCAGGAAGTTCGCCGCCGACGTACGGGCGAACGCGAGGAGTTCGTCCTCCGTGACCGTGCCGCCGAGCGCGGTCACCGCGGTCCGCCAGAGCGACAGCGGCAGACCCGGCGTCTCGGCGTACGCCAGGGCGGTGAGGGCGAGCCGGGCGGAGGCCGAGCCGGCGGCCGGCAACCCGGCCAGGTAGGAGTCGAGCGCATGGGCCACTGTCGCGGTGAACGACACCGAGGCCGGGTCGACCGGCGCGATGTCGCGCAGCGCGTGTGCCCGGGCGACGAGACCGGCCACCAGGAAGTTTCCCTTCGCCAGCTCGGCGATGCGGCGGGCCAGCGGGGCAGCCGCCGCCGGATCGTTGTACGGATTGCCCGGCCGTTCCGCGCCGAGCAGCCGCAGGGTCGCCAGGGCGTAGTTCACCAGATCGGCCTCGGCGAAGTATTCGGGCGTGTCCAGATCCACCAGCTCGACCGGGCCACCGAAGCAGGAGATCAGGTCGCCCCGGTCGTCGCCGCGCCGGGTGCCGACGACCACCCGGGCGCCGTACCGGCCGCACTCCCGGGCCAGCGGCAGCAGGAGGTCGTCGACGACCTGCCGCGCCTGACCGGGGTCGGCCGTCTCGTCCAGCGCGTCGATGACGAGCGCGAAGCGAGCCGGACGACGCGCCAGCCGGTCACGTACCGCCGGCATCAGGTCGGCCGGTGCAGCTGGCAGGTCGACGGCGGCGGCCCGTGCGATCTCGACCGCCACCTCGAGCGCGGTCTTGCCCTTGGCGTGCACGGCGCAGGACACCGAGCCGACAGTGGCCCGCACGGCGTTGTCGCCGCCCGGCAGGCTGTCCCGGATCTGCTGGTCGGCCGTCGTCACGACGCGTCCCAGGACGGCGGACTTACCGACCCCGGGTGAGCCGGTGACGATCAGCGGCCCGGTCACGGGCGCCTCCCCGTCGATGAAGTCGACGATCCGCCGGAGCGCGGCCGCACGCCCCCGGAACCGCGCACCACCCTCGGTGTCCACGGCGACGCCCCGCGCCCGGGGCAGCCAGTGCCGGCCGGCCTCGCCGTCGGTGCTCAACGTCCACCCCCACGCCGAGAGCGCGGCGTCGTCGGCGTCCTCGACCCGCCAGGCCGACAACGCGCCCAACGTCATGGCCGGCACCTGTTCGTCGGCGTGGCTCAGGGTGACCGCCTGGCCCTTTCCCTTGCCGTCGGCCGTGACGACCACGCCGACCACCGCCTGATACTCCGGGGACCACACGGCGCCCCCGCTGAACCCCTTGCTGAGCGGCCCGGCGGCGCCGCTGTCGATGGTGACGTGGCCGTACCCGCCGGCTTCGACGACGGAACCGGTCGCCTGAAGGCCGCCGACCACTCCGGCCGGGAAGCCGTACGCCCAGAAGGGACGGTCGAGCAGCGGTTGGGGGGCGAGGCAGCGCAGCCGGGCCGGCGTGACGGTCGCCGGCACCGGCTCGACGAGCTCGAGGACGACCAGGTCGACGTACGCCTCCCGCATGCCGTCGTGCCGGCACTGCCGGACCTTGCGCCGGTCGAAGTAGGCGACCTTGGGTGCGCGCGGAAAGGCGACGGTGAGATCGGGGCGGAGGGTGCCGTCGGCGGTGAACGCCACGTGGTGGCAGGTGAGCACCAGGTTGGTGGCGATGACGATGCCGGTGCCGAGCGCCGTGTGCGGGTCCGCCTCACGGTGCAGAGCCACCGCCCACGAGCACTCGTCCGGGGCCGTTGTCACGGGCTGGCCCGTCCGTCAGCGCCGTGGGCCGGCGCCGCGGTCGGTGGGGCCCTCCGGCTGCCAGGCGAGTGTGACCTCGAAGTTCGCCTCTCCGGTCGCCTTCGCCACCACCCAGCTCGCCGTGCCGGTGGCCTTGATCCCGAAGCGCACCTCCACCGCGTCGGGAGAGACGGTCTTGACCTGTTCCAGCAATTCCCGGGCGGCGGCGACTGCCGGCGCCGCGGATTCGCGTACCCAGCCGGCGACGTCGCCGAAGCCGGCGGGCTGGAAACCGGGCGTCGGCTCGACTTCGATCAAGGCAACCGTTTCGTCGTCGACCTGGTAGCGGACCACCTCAGACTGCACGGTCACCTCCGTGACGTATTTCAGGAGAACAGGCGGGAGGGGTCGCGGCGGAGCGGAAACTCCGGCCCTCTCGCCGGTCTGCCATGCTGCCCGTTGTCCTTGTCACTTCGCAATGGTCCGGCCGGCGAACCGCGCCGAAGCGCCCGAACAGGCGTTTCAATCGGTGCGTCCAGGCAGGACCGCTGGAGATCAACTGCGCGATCCTGTCGGCTTTCGTCAGCGAGATCGGTGACCTTGCGCGCGTCCGGCACCGTCGGCAGAATCGGCCCGTGCGCCGGGGCCGTCCCCGTTGCTCACCTCGATCATGGCCACCCCTTCCGAGCCTTCGATCACACCGTCGACGCGGTGAGAGCTCGTGCCGCAGAGGAGCATCCGCATGCCGGAAAAGGAACTGACCCTCGTCGACCGGTGCATTCTTGTCACGCTGATGGTGAAGGCGGCGCCTTTGCCGCAGACCTACTTCACCAATGTCGCGGGTATCGGCCTGAAGGCGGATCACCGCCGTCGACTTCAGTCACTCGGCCTGGTCGAGGTCACGGAGAAGCCGATCACGTTGGCGCTCACCGACAAGGGATGGGATCGGGCCACCGAGGAGCTGGGCGCGGAACCGCCAAAGGGCGCCGGTACCGCAGGTGGCACGCTCTATGTGGCGCTCGACTTTCTGCGCCGGCTGATCGACCACTCCGGGACCCGCGCCGACGACCTGTTCCGGATGCAGATCAACCGGGACGAGGTCGTCGCACCGCCGGTGGCGTCGTCGGCCTCCCCGGCCGCGGACGCGGTCGCGCTGATCCGGCAGGCGTACCACGAGCTGGCCGCCAAGCCCGGTGACTACGTCATGCTGGCCGATCTTCGCGACGCCCTCTCCGACCTGTCCCGCCCCGAGTTCGACGCCGCGCTCCTGACGCTCAACCGGGAGCGCGGCGTACACCTGGTGCCCGAGTCCAACCAGAAGGTGCTGAAGCCGCAGGAGCGGGCGGCGGCGGTGACCATCGGCAACCAGGACAAGCATCTGGTCGCCATCTCGTCATGATCGGTGACGAGCAACGCCGCGCCCTGGCGGCGCTGAGGTTCAACTGGGCTCCGACCCCGGACGACGTCTGGAAACCCACACCGTTCCACGTGGAGGGCCTGCACCACGACGTCGTCACGACGGTTCTGGACAGCTTCGCGGAGGCCCAGGCCAGCACCGACTCCAGTCCGGTGGGCGTGGCCATCCTCGGCCAGCGCGGCACCGGCAAGACCCACCTCATCGGCACGGTCCGCCAGCAGGTACAGGGCCGCGGTGGGTTCTTCTTCCTGGTCGAGCTGCTCGAAGCCCGGACGTTCTGGCAACGCACCGCGATCTCGATGCTGGAGGGTCTGGTCCGGCCGATGCCGGACGACACGACCCAGCTACGGACGTTCCTGCGCCGGCTGGCCGACGAGGTGGGTGCACCCCGGACGGTACGGCGCGCGGTCGCCGGCGAGACCGAACTCAGCCGTCCGACGCTCGACGCGTTCGCCGACCTGATCCGCAAGAAGGACCGGCAGATCGGCACGGAGTGCCAGGACACCGCGCGGGCCCTGGTGCTCTACGCGGCCGAGCAGTCCGCGGTGCAGGACATCGGCTACGACTTTCTGTCCTCGATGGACGAGGAGGAGCCCGGCCAGCGGGCCGGGTGGGGGCTGCGGCGCAACCGACGGGCCCCCCAGGAGGTGGTCCGGGACATCTCCCGGCTGCTCGCCGTCGTCGGTCCGACGGTGATCGCGGTGGACCAGATCGACCTGATGATCGCCCAGTCCGTGAAGGCGACCAACCAGGACGCCCGGGGCGAGGCGGACTGGCAGACGTCGCTCCTGCTCGAACAGGTCGCCAGCGGCCTGATGGCGCTGCGCGAGACCACGCGCCGGACCCTGTCCGTCGTCTCCTGCCTCCCGCAGACGTGGCGCAGCATCCAGCAGCAGGCGACGGACACCGTCCAGGACCGGTTCCGGGAGGCCGCCCCGCTCAAGGAGATCCCGTCCGTCGAGGTGGGCCGCGAGCTGGTCGAGAAGCGGTTCGCGGTGCTCTTCGACGGCCTCGGGTTCACGCCGCCCCACCCCACCTGGCCGGTCCACCCGGACGCGTTCCAGGAGGTCGTCGGCTTCACCCCGCGTGAGCTGCTGCGGCGGATCGACACACACGTCCGGGCCTGCCTGGCCGACGGCGAGGCGCGGGAACTGCGGCACCTGCTGCACGCGAGCGGCGATCGCGTCGCCGACGGGCTCGTCCACGCCCCGGTCACCGGGCCGCCGCCGGAGAACCGGGCGAACGGATTCGGCAAGATCGACGCCCGGTACGCGGAGCTGGTCGCCGCCGCCGACACCGCCTCCGCCCTGTCCCCGCAGTCGGAGGATGCCCGCGTCCCGCGCCTGCTCGAAGCCGGCCTGACCGCGTGGATCGCCGCGCAGGGCGCGGCCGTCGAGGCGTTCAGCCTCGATCCGATTCCCGCCGGGACCAAGCCGGCGCTGCACGCGCGGCTACGGCACAGCCTGAGTGAGGACAGCGAGGACGAGGAGCACTGGTCGTTCCGGGCGATTTCCGCACCGCATCACATCGCGGTGCTCAACCGGATCCGCAACGCGATCACGACCGCCGGACTCACCGAGGGGGTCGCCAAACGGCGGCTCTTCCTGTTGCGCAGCGCGGACTGGTCGACCGGCGCCCGTACCCGGGAGGTGCTGGACGCGTTCGAGCGGGCCGGTGGCCGGCGGCTTCGCCTGGACGCACCGGATGTCGCCCGGCTGGCCGCACTCGAACAACTCATCCAGGACTACGGGCGGGAGACGCTGCGGCCCTGGTTCGCCGATCGGCGGCCGGCCTCCGACATCACCTGCCTGCGGGAGGCGCTGGGCGACTGGCCGGGCGCGCCGGAAGCCGTCCGGACCGAGGAGCGGCCAACGGAGGCGCCGGACCAACCCCCGGTCGGGACGCCACCGCCGGTCACCGCTGCGCCGCGCTCCGCCGGTCCCGTCCCCGCACCGCGCTCAGCCGGTTCCGTCCCTGCGCCGCAGACCGTCGGGTCCGTCCCTCCGCCGCGCTCGGCCGGTTCCGGCCCGGTTCCACCGATGATCGCTCCCCTGCCGCCGGTGGCGGGCATCGACCCGGAGCGGATGGAGATCGGCACTGTCACCGGGCGGCCGGACCCGGTCGGCATCGACCTCGAAGCGCTGCGCCGGCACACAGTCATCTTCGCCGGCTCCGGTTCCGGCAAGACCGTCCTGATCCGCCGCCTGATCGAGGAGTGCGCCCTGCGCGGCGTGTCGGCCATCGTGCTCGACCCCAACAACGACCTGGCCCGGCTCGGCGAGGCCTGGCCCGAGCCGCCGCCGGGCTGGGGCACCGACGACGCCCGCCGCGCGGCGGAATATCTGGCCGGCACCGACGTGGTCGTCTGGACGCCGGGACGGCAGGCCGGTCGGCCGTTGAGCTTCCAGCCGTTGCCGGCCTTCGCCGACGTGCTCGACGACCCGGACGGGTTCACCTCGGCCGTCAACGCCGCCGTCGCCACGCTCGCCCCGCACGCCCGGGTGGACGGCGGAACCGACAAGGCCCGGCTCGGCCGCGCCGTGCTGCGCGAGGCGCTGATCGGCTACGCCCGCAGCGGCGCAAGCGACCTGCGTGAGTTCACCGACGTCCTCAACGACCTCCCGGACGGGGTGAGTCAGCTCGACAGCGCGCCCAAGCTGGCCGCCGGCATGGCACAACTGCTCAAGGCCGCCCTGATCAACGACCCGCTCCTGGGTGGCGTCGGAACGCCTGTCGACCCGGGCGAACTGCTCACCCCGCCACCCGGTCGCCGCGCCCGGGTCTCGGTGATCAATCTCGCCGGGCTGTCCGAGGAGAATCAGCGGCAGAGCTTCGTCAACCAGTTGCAGCTCGCCCTGTTCACCTGGATCAAGCGCCATCCGGCCGGGGACCGGCCACTCGGTGGACTCTTCGTCATGGACGAGGCGCAGACACTGGCCCCGTCCGGTGCCGTGACCGCCTGCACCCAGAGCACGCTCGCGCTGACCTCGCAGGCCCGCAAGTACGGGCTCGGGCTGGTCTTCGCCACCCAGGCACCGAAGGCGTTGCACAACCAGATCCCCGGCAACGCCGCCACGCAGTTCTTCGGCCTGCTCACCGTGCCGGTGCAGATCGAGGCGGCCCGGGACGTGGCCAGGGCGAAGGGCACCGACGTCCCGGACATCGGCAAGCTGCGTACCGGCCAGTTCTACGCCACAGTGGAGGGTGCCCGGTTCGTCAAGATGCAGGCGCCGATGTGCCTGACCCACCATCCGCGCAGCCCGCTGACCGCGGAGGAGATCGTCCGGCTCGCGACGCTCAGGTGATGTCGCGGCGCATCGGCACGACCACGGCGATCGCGGCGGCGGCGACCGCGTACCCGGTCAGCAGCAGGGCGCCCGCCGCCGGTGGCAGGAGGGCGACGGCGTCGCTGCCGAGCTGCGCGGACATCGCGTCGGCGACGTAGGTGAAGTCGGTGAGCGCGGCGGTGGCTCCGCCGGGCAGGAGCGGGTAGATCGCGTTGACGCCGGGGATCATCATCAGGACGGGCTCGGCCAGGTACAGGTAGCCGACGACCACGCACACGGCCGCGATCTGGTTGCGGAGCAGGGCGCCCACGCCGGTGCCGACGAGCAGGTAGACCGCCATCGCGACGCCGATGCGGGCGAGCAGCGCCAGCACCGTGGGAGCGGGCAGGCCCAGCGACACGCCACGCACGGCGGCGACCGCGAACAGGGCCACCGCGGCGGAGCCGGCCAGCGCGATCCCGTAGCCGAGGCCGACGATCGCGTGGGTGGCGAGTTTGGCGGCGAGCACCCGCCCTCGGCGCGGCGCGAACAGGAACGTGACGGCGGCGGTGCCGTGCCGGTATTCCGACGTGGCCGCGAGGGCGCCGGCGGCGGCCGGCACGAAGGCGGTGAAGCCGAGGATGCCGAGGATCGACCGCAGGCCCTCCTCGGTGTGCAGTCCGGGCATCGGCGGGTCGAAGTTCTCCGGCCCGACGAGCGCCATCAGCCCGACCAGGCCGCCGCCGAGCGCGACGGCGGTGAGCAGCAGCCCGCCCCACATCCGGGTCGCCAGCACCCGGCGCAGTTCCGCTCTGAGCAGGTTCATCGGGCCTCCGCCGGGTCGGTGGTCAGGTCGAGGAAGAGCTGTTCGAGGCTTGTGGTCTCGGTGACCAGCTCGTGGATCCGCAGACGGTGGTCGGCGGCGAGGTCGGCGACGCGCGGCGCGTCCAGTCCGCGTACCCGCAGGCGGCCGGGCCCGGCGGCCTCGACGGACCCGGCGGCGGCCGTCAGCGCGGTGGCCAGGGCGTCCGCGTCCGGCGAGGTGACGAGCACCGTCGGCGGGCCGGTGAGCCGGGACCACGGCCCGGCGGCGACGAGTTCGCCGCGCCGGATCACCACCACGTCGTCCACCACCTGCTGGACCTCGTGCAGGACGTGGCTGGAGACCAGCACTGTGCGGCCCTCGTCGGCGAGCCGGCGCAGCAGGCCGCGCAGCCAGGACATGCCTTCCGGGTCCAGGCCGTTCGACGGTTCGTCGAGCAGCAGGACGCGAGGATCGCCGAGCAGCGCCGTGGCGAGGCTGAGCCGTTGGCGCATGCCGGTGGAGAACCCCCGGGTACGACGGTCGGCGGCGTGCGCGAGGCCGAGCAGGTCCAGCAGTTCCGCGACGCGGCTGTCCGGGCAGCCGGCCATCGCGGCGTAGAGGCGCAGGTGGTCACGGGCGGTGTGGCCGGGGTGGAACGCGTTGCCGTCGAACACCGCGCCGACGGTCCGCGACGGCTGGGTCAGCCGGCCGTAGGGCTGTCCGCCGATCGTGGCGGTGCCGCTGGTCGGCGTCACCAGTCCGGTCAGCATGCGCAGCGTGGTGGTCTTGCCGGCGCCGTTCGGGCCGAGGAAGCCGGTGACCGCGCCGGGCCGCACGGTGAAGGTCAGATCGTGTACGGCGGTGACGTCGCCGTAGCGTTTGGTCAGGCCCGACGCCTCGATCGACAGGTGGTCGCCGGTCACGGCCGGCTCCTCGTCGCGCGCCCGATCGTCTCGGCGAGGCCCGCCGCGGCCGGGTCGGAGACGACGACCTCGTCGAACTCTCCGCCGGCCGCCGCTCGGTCCAGCACCAGGTGCAGACCGGGCTGACCCCGCCGGGCCGCCACGAGCTGCCGGGGGCCGCCGAAGATGCCCCAGACGCCGATCTTGGCGAAGCCGGACACCGCGTACCCGCGCCGGGCGCCACGGGCCAGCCGGATCGGCTCGTCCACCGGTGCGGCGTGCCGCACGGCGGCCAGGCGTAGCGCGAACCGCTCCCGCCCGATCCACATCCGTTCCCATCCGGTGAACCGGATGTCGATCACATCGCCGTCGAGGATTACGGAGGCCATCAGTCGTCGCCCTTCGTCGTGTCGGAGTCGTGCGCTGATGTGTGCGTGTTGCCGGGGGTCGCCTGGCGGTCGGCGGGCATCAGGATGGTCGCCAGCAGCCGGGGGATCCGTCCGTCGCCGGGCCCTCTGGCGAGCAACGGGCCGACCAGCGCGTTGAGCCCGGCCGCGAACTCGTGCAGCTCGGCGTCGGTCAGGTGCAGTACGAGCTGCTGGTATCCGACGCCGTCGGCGACGAAGTCGACGGAGTCCCGCGCCAGGTAGCGGGAGAACTCGGACAGCAGGCTCGACACGAACGCGGTGAAGTAGCGCGCGTGGTCCTCCGGCGTCGCCGTCGCCAGGGCCGCCGGGTCCAGCGCCGCGCCGTGCGCGGGCAGCGCGTACACCCGCTCGACGGCACCCCGGACCTTGCGCTCCTCCACCACGTCGAGCATTCCGGTCTTCACGAGCGTCGCCAGGTGCCGGTAGAGCGTGGCCTGCGGGACGTCGGGCAGCAGTTCGACCAGGTCGTGAGTGGTCACCCGGGCACCCGCGGCCGCGCGCAGGATGCGGATCCGCACCGGGTGCAGGGCGGTCTCCGCCCACCGCTCCATCGACGTCGTCACGCCACAGACGTTATCACTATCGAGAACGATAATGATAGGGCGTGGGCAAGAACCGCGGCGGAACGCGGCGGTCAGGCGGGCGGCCGGGTGTGGTGGGCCAGCACTCGCGACAGGAGCCGGGTCAGGTCCGCGCGCTCGTCCGGCGACAGCGGCGCGAGCAGGTCGTCCTGGACGGCGGCGAGCCGCTTCTCCAGCCGCCGCAACTGCCGCCGCCCGGCCGCGGTGATGGTGACGACGTTGCGCCGCCGGTCGGCCGGGTCCGGGCTGCGGGTGACGAACTCGCGCTCGGCGAGTTCGTTGAGCGCCGCCACCACGTCACTGACGTGGATGCCGCTGCGCCGGCCGAGCGCCGCCTGACTGGCCGGCCCGAACTCGTCGAGCGTGGCGAGCAGCCGGAAGTGGTAACCGCGCGCGTCGACGGCGGCGAGGCCGTCGGCGACCAGCCGGCCGGCGCGTACGGCGGTCTGGGTGATCAGCCAGCTCGGCAGACCGGCCAGGCGGGTCGGCACGAGGTCCGGCTCCGGGTTCTCCACGCGCCCAGCCTAACCGTAAAACGTTGGCGTCCCCAACGATCTGCGTTATCGTTGGTCGCGCCAACGTTAGTGGCACCAACGATAGGAGCTACCGTGATCGAGCCGTTCCGCGTCCACGTCCCCCAGGCCGACCTCGACGACCTGGCCGACCGCCTGGCCCGCACCCGCTGGCCCGACGAACTACCCGGCGCCGGGTGGGACTACGGCATCCCGGTCGCCCGGGTACGGGAGCTGGCCGAGCACTGGCGCACCGCGTACGACTGGCGGGGGGCCGAGGCCGAGCTGAACCGCTATCCGCAGTTCACCACCACCATCGACGGGCAGAACATCCACTTCCTGCACGTACGCTCCGCCGACCCGGACGCGCTGCCGCTGATCCTCACCCACGGCTGGCCCGGCTCGATCGTGGAGTTCCTCGACGTGCTCGGCCCGCTGTCCGAACAGTTCCACCTGGTCGTACCGTCGATCCCGGGGTTCGGTTTCTCCGGCCCGACCCGGGAACGCGGCTGGGACGTCGACCGCGTCGCCCGCGCCTGGGCCGAGCTGATGCGGCGGCTCGGCTACCGGCGGTACGGCGCACAGGGCGGCGACTGGGGTTCGGTCATCTCCACCCGGCTCGGCGGCATCGACCCGGAGCACGTCGTCGGCGTACACCTCAACTACCTGCCCACGCCCCCGCCGCCGGGCTGGACCGGGGAGGCCGGCCTGTCCGACGGGGACCGGGACCGGCTCGCCCGGATCATGCAGCTCAAGACGCAGCGGCACCCCCACCAGGTGCTCTACGCCAGCCGGCCGCAGACCTTGTCGTACGCGCTCAACGACTCACCCGTCGGGCAGCTGGCGTGGATCGCGGAGAAGTTCACCGAGTGGACCGACCCGCGATCCGCAGTCGGCGTGGACCGCGTACTCACCAACGTCTCGGTGTACTGGTTCACCCGCACTGCTGCCTCGTCCGCGCGGCTGGTGCGGGAGAGCGCGTTCGGTGGCCCGCCCGCGCCCTGCCCGCCCCCGATCGGAGTCGCCGTGTTCGCGCACGACATCACCCAGGCCGTCCGGCCGATCGCCGAGCTGACGTACACGATCCGGCAGTGGAGCGAGTACGACCGGGGTGGCCACTTCGCCGCGCTGGAGGTGCCGGAGCTGTTCGCCGACGACGTCCGGTCGTTCTTCTGGAACCTGCGATGACGGCGATGCTCAGCTCATCGCCGCCGCGAACATGCCCGGCTCGTACGAGCCGCCGCGCTGGTGCACCAGCACCGCGAACCGGTTCGCCGCGTTGATCAGCCCGAGCAGGCAGACCAGCGCGGCGATCTGGTCGTCGTCGTAGTGCTTGCGCACCTGCTCCCACGTCTCGTCGGACACGCCCTGATGGGCGTCGGCCAGCCGGGTGCCCTCCTCGGCGAATGCCAGCGCCGCGCACTCGGCCTCGGTGAACACGGTCGACTCACGCCAGGCGGCGACCAGGTTGAGCCGGACCGCGCTCTCACCACCGGCCACCGCCTCCTTGGTGTGCATGTCGATGCACCAGCCGCAGCCGTTGATCTGGCTGGCCCGCAGCGACACCAGCTCCTGCACCGTGCGGGGCAGCGACGACTGGTGGATCATCAGGCCCGCACCGGCGAAGCGCTTCATGAACGTCGCCGAGACCGGGTTCTCGAACAGGTTGAATCGGGTCTGCATGGTTGCGCCCTCTCTGCTGGGGTGTGGGACGAACACGAGATGCCGGGGACGCGTCCGGCGTGACGGCGGCGGCGGGTGAGGACCGCCACAGCGACCCGATGTCACACGACGGCGGTGGCCGGCGTCTGGTGGGGAATGCAGCCGAGCAGCGGAGGAGCGAGCCATGGCGGACCCGGCCACCGAGGACTTCCTCGCGCACCGGAACCTGCTCTTCACAGTCGCGTACGAGATGCTCGGCTCCGCCGCGGACGCGGAGGACGTGGTGCAGGAGACCTGGCTGCGCTGGGCCGGCGTCGACCTCGACGAGATCCGGGACCGCCGCGCCTACCTGGTCCGGATCACCACCCGGCAGGCGCTGTCCCGGCTGCGCACGCTGGGCCGGCGCAAGGAGTCGTACGTCGGCTCGTGGCTGCCCGAGCCGCTGCTCACCGCGCCCGACGTCGCCGACGACGTGGCGCTGGCGGAGAGCGTGTCGATGGCGATGCTGCTGGTGCTGGAGACGCTGACGCCGACCGAGCGGGCCGTGTTCGTGCTGCGGGAGGTGTTCGACGTCGGCTACGACGAGATCGCCGAGACGGTCGAGCGGAGTCCCGTCGCCGTACGGCAGATCGCGCACCGGGCGCGGGCCCACGTCGCGGCGCGCCGCCCCCGGCGTACCGTCCCGGCGGCCGAGGCCCGCGACGCGCTAGACGCGTTCCGGCGGGCGGTCGAGACCGGTGACCTGGACGGACTGCTCCGCGTCCTGGCCGCGGACGCGGTGCTCGTCGGCGACGGCGGCGGGATCAAGCAGGCGATCGCCCGGCCGGTCACCGGCGGAGACAAGGTGGCCCGGCTGCTCGCGGGCGGCTGGCGCCGGGTCGCGGCCGTGGCGTCGATGGAGCCGGCACAGGTGAACGGATACCCGGCACTGCTGGTACGCCTCGACGGCGAGCTGGACACCGTGGTCGCGGTACGCCTCGACGACGGCCTGATCAGCGGGCTCTACGCGGTGCGCAACCCGGAGAAGCTGTCCCACATGACCCGGGAAACCACGCTGCGCCGGTGAGCACGCGATCGTGCGACGATCGCCGGATGAGCAGCCCCGCCTCCCCCGACGTCAGCGCCCTCGCCATCAACGTGACGGTGCCGGAGGAACTGCGCTGGACCGACACCCGGCGCGGCGAGGAGTTCACCCTGACCACGCTCAACATCCGGCTGCTGCCGGACGGGCGCCTCGCCGCGAAGGCGTACGGCCGGCCCACGGCGGGTGGACGCGGCGCGTACGTGTCGTTCCGGGTACCCGACCGGCCGGAGCTGGCCGCGCTCGTAGCGGCGGCGGCCGACCGGGCCGCCGCGCTCTGGGCCGCGCACGGCGGCCTGGGCTGACGCGGGCGGCCTGGGCTGACGACAGCGGGTCAGCGGCGGACGCCGACCCCGCCGTAGCCGTGCGACACCGCGGCCTGCGGTTCCCCGTCGGGCCGCCAGTCCGCCACCTTCACCAGGCCCGGATCGACCAGCTCGTACCCGTCGAGGAAACGGGCCACCTCGTCGCGGCTGCGCGGCACCAGCGGGGAGCTGCTGCGGCGGTAGATCGCGGTGCCCTGCTCGGTGGGCAGCGTCGGCAGGCCGTCCAGGGTGAGGTGGGACAGCGCGAGCACGCTTCCCGGCACCGTGGCGTCGCGCAGCTTCGCCACCGCCGCGTACGGGTCGTCGGCGTCCGGCACGAAGTGCAGCACCGCGAGCAGCAGCACCGCCACCGGCTCGCTCAGGTCGATGGTGGCCCGCAGCGCCGGGTCGGCCAGCAGCTCGCCGGGACGCCGCAGGTCACCCTGGAGCACCACGGTGCGGCCGTCGGTGGGCAGCAATGCCCTGCTCGGCCGCCCAGCGCACGACCCGGCGCAGGAACGCGCGGTTGCTCTGCGCGGCGACGCCGGTGTCCGGGAGATCTTCAGGACCTCCTCGGCGGCGGCGCGGTCGGCGGCGAAGTTGTGGCAGCCGCCGAGGTAGTAGTCGTACATCCGGGCGACATTGGGTCGGTTCTCAGCCTCCGTCACCCCTCGATGTCTAGCACTCTGGGCGACACACCGCTGACCCGTCGTGGTCAGCGATCCGCCTCCTGAGCGCGCCGTTCCGGACGGCGGCCCGGCGGGGACTGCGGCTCGGGGCCGGGGTCGGGCACCTGTGGCATCGGCCGGGTGACCGGCCCGTCGCCGGTGACCCGGAGCTGTTCGCCGTGGTGCCACAGCTCCACCGTGTCGTCCGGCCCGGCGTCCGGCAGCTCGTAGCGGGCCTCCCGCTCGGTGAGCGTGACCCGCAGCCGGTGCCCGTGCCGGCGCAGGTGGAACACCAGCCGGGTGATCGGCCCTGGTAGCCGCGGCTCGAAGGAGAGCACGCCCCGGTCGTCGCGCAGCCCGCCGAAGCCCTGCGCCACCACCAGCCAGGCGCCGGCCAGGGACGCCAGGTGCAGCCCGTCGGCGGTCTTGTCGCCCAGGTCGGCGAGGTCCTGGAACGCCGTCTCGGCGAACAGGTCGTACGCCAGGTCGAGGTGCCCGACCTCGGCGGCGAGAATCGCCTGCGCCGACGCCGACAGCGACGAGTCCCGGACGGTCCGCGCCTCGTAGTAGGCGACGTTGCGCGTCTTCTCCTCGGCGGTGAACTCCCCCGGGCAGCGCAGCATGGCCAGTACCAGGTCGGCCTGCTTGACCACCTGCTTGCGGTACAGCTCCTGGTAGGGGAAGTGGAGCAGCAGCGGGTAGTCGTCCTCGCCGGTGCCGGCGAAGTCCCACTCCGGCTGCGCGGTGAAACCGGCCGACTGCTCGTGCACGCCGCGCTTGCCGTCGTACGGGACGCACATCGCGTCGGCGGCGGCCCGCCAGCCGGCCACCTCGGCCGCGTCCACGCCGAGCCGCGCGGCCACCTCCGGGCAGTCCTCCGCGGCGTCGGCGGCGCCGCGCAGGTTGCGCCGGGCCATGAGGTTGGTGAAGACGTTGTCGTCGGCCAGTGCGGAGTACTCGTCCGGGCCGGTGACGCCGGTCAGGTGGAACGCGCCGCCGTCGTCGAAGTGGCCGTATCCGTGCCACAGCCGGGCGGTCTCGATCAGCACCTCGGCGCCGCACTCGGCGAGGAACGCGGTGTCGCCGGTGGCCGCGACGTACCGCAGCACCGCGTCGGCGATGTCGGCGTTGACGTGCAGGCCCGCACTGCCGGCCGGCCAGTAGCCGGAGCACTCCCGGCCGCTCAGTGTCCGCCACGGGTAGGTGGCGCCGGTCAGGCGCAGCTCGGCCGCGCGCTCGCGGGCCTCGGGCAGGTGGGCGTGCCGCCAGCGCAGCGCCGAGCGGGCCAGTTCCGGCGCCAGGTACGTGAGCACCGGCAGCACGTAGCCCTCGGTGTCCCAGAGCACGTGCCCGTCGTAGCCGTTGCCGGTCAGCCCCTTGGCCGGGATGGTCCGGTCGCCGTCGGCCCGGCCGGACTGGAGCAGGTGGAACACCGAGAACCGCACCGCGAGCTGCAGCTCCGGGTCGCCGTCCAGCTCCACGTCGGCGGTGGCCCAGGCCGCGTCGAGCGCGGCGCGCTGCTCGGCGAGCAGGGCGTCGAACCCGTCGTCCCGGGCCGCCTCCGCCTCCGCGACGACCAGGTCGGCCAGCTCACCGGCCGGGGTGCCGTCGACGTCCGCACACTCGTACGCGGCGAACCGGGTGACCCGGATCCGCTCGCCCTGGCGTACCGGACCGGACAGCGCCAGCCGGAACCGGTCGGCGGTCAGTTCGGTGTCGGTGGCGATCTCGTCGGGTGCCATGACCCGGTGCGCGACGGCGACGGCGACCCGCTGGCCGCTGCGCCCGGTCCGGTGCACGAGCACACCGTCGAGGCCGTCGTCGCGGCGGATCTCGCCGGTGAGCGGGTCGTGGATCACCGAGGCGGCCCGGGGGTCGTCGGCGCGTTCCGGCACCCGCTGGTTGGCGAGCAGGTCGGCGCCGACCCGCAGCCGGACCGGCTCGTCCAGTGGCTCGACCGCCCAGTCGACGGCGGCGATCGGACGCCGGGTCAGCGAGACCAGGCGGGTGCTGCGGATGCGTACGCCCCGGCCGCCCGGCGAGACCCACTCGGTCTCCCGGCGGACCACCCCGGCACGCAGGTCCAGCTCCTGGTGGTGCCGCCGGATCGTGCCGGTCCGCAGGTTCAGCGGCTCGTCGTCGACCCAGAGCCGGATCAGGGCGGCGTTCGGCGCGCTGATCACGGTGTCGCTGCGTTCCGGGAAGGCGTACCCGCTCTCCGGGTAGGTCAGCTCGTGCTGCTCGTGGAACCCGTTGAGGTAGCTGCCCGGCATGCCGCAGGGCTCACCCTCGTCGAGCGTGCCGCGCCAGCCCACCCAGCCGTTGGCGAGCGCGAAGACGGACTCGGTCTCGCCCAGCCGGTCCAGGTCCGCGCTCGTGCGCCGGATGCGCCAACCGTCGTCGCCGTGCGACACGTGCCCTCCCGAGTCCGAAGCCTGGACGCCACCGAACCAGACCCGGCTGGGAGGTGGCTGGGACTCCGATACCCGCGGGAACGCCCGCCCGCACCTGCGGGTGGCCGATCACACGGTGACGAGCACCAGCGTGGCGGCGGTGCCGAGCACCAGGAACGGCCCGAACGGCAGGTGCCCGGACCAGCGGACCCGCCGGGCGGCGAGCAGCACCACCCCGGCCAGCCCGGCGAGCGTCACCGCGAGCACCAGCCCGGCCGCCAGCACCGGCCAGCCGTACCAGCCGAGCAGCGCGCCCGCGCCGAGCGCCAGCTTGGCGTCGCCGAGGCCGAAGCCACGCCGCCCGAGCAGCAGCGTGGTGGCGGCGAACCCGCCGCCGAGGACCAGCCCGGCCAGGACCGCGCGGATCCACGGGTCCGCGCCCGGACCGGTCAGCGCGGCCACCCCGAGCAGCACCCACGCGCCGGCCGCTGCCGGCCAGGTGAGTCGGTCGGGCAGGCGGTGCGCCATCGCGTCCACGATCGTCATCGGCACCGCCCAGACCAGCCACCACGCCAGTGCCAGGCGCGCGGCGGGCGCGCCGCCGGCGACCACCGGCACAGCCACCGCGAGCAGCAGCGCCACCTCCACCACTGCCGGCGCCGCACCGATGCGGGCCCGGCAGGCCGGGCACCGGGCGGCGGGGCCGAGCGCCGGCAGCGGCCGGTCCAGCCCGATCGGGGCGCCGCAGCCGTCGCACCCGGTCCGGTCCGGAGACCCCGGCGGTACGGCGTAGCGCGCCACCGCCAGCCGGAGCAGGGGTACGACCGTCAGGGCGGCGATCAGGCGGGCGCTCGGACGGCGCGCATCGGTCACCGGTCCGGTACGCCGTACCCGTTCAGCCGTCATGCCGGCTCCCCCGTCCGGTCGCCGTGCGTTCCATCGTGGAGCACGCAGAGTGATTTCTCGCTCGCGCGAATGTGACGGCTGAGGCGTATCGGGGCGTCTGATGCGACCCGGCGGCGGCCGGGGCGGGTCGTGGCGTGACCCTCGGCGAACCGGCGGGACGGATCGGACGAGCGGCATGCTCCCCACCCATACCGGCGGCGCTCCGACGGCTCGTCACCGCCGTCGCGGCTCGTACGGGTGAGCACACGCCCGCCGGCCCGGAGCCGCGCGGAAGCCCGCTCGTCATCGTGACGACACACACCGGCCACCACCTCCCGTCTTCACTCACCGTGTTCACGTGAATTACCTCTGTTGCATCGGCGGACGTGAGCCTATGCTCGCCCCTTGGGTACGACGCAACCCCCGATCAATTGGCGTCGGAGGCACCAGGGCACAGAATCCGCAGCGATCAGTACAGGTCAATACAAATGGCGGCGACGGGGGCTCGGAGTGACAGTTCCGGGCGCGCTTCCGCATGCCCGGAGCGGGTCGGCGTGATCGCCCCGGGCCGGCACCGAGGAGGGATCGGCGTTGCGCACACGGCAATCCCGCCGATGGGAAATCTTCCTGCTCAGCGTTGTGCTGGTGGTCGGCTCGACCGGCTGCGGCACCGAGCCGGAGGCGGCCACCCGTCCGCTGACCGGCGGTGTCGCCGCACCCGCCGCCCATTCCAGCGCCGAGGAGGACGCGGCCGGAAAAGCGGCCCTGGCCGCCTATTCCGGCTATCTCGATGCGTCCCGGGCGGCCAGTGCGCGCAGCGATCCGTCCCATCCCGCTCTGACCCGTTTTCTGGCTGATCCGCTGCTGACTCGGGTGCGAATGGCGATTCTCGACGCGAAGGAGCACGGCGCGATGCGTACCGGGAAACTGCTCTCCGACCCCGAGGTCGTGTCGGTCGACCTGACCGCCCGCCCGCCCACGGTCGAGATCCAGGACTGCCTGGACTCCAGCGGCTACCGGCTCGTCTACGCCAAGAACCGCAAGGCCGTGCCCGGCACCCGCGGCGGGCGCTACCTGGCCACCGCCACAGCGGTCCGTTTCCCGGACGGCCGGTGGCTGGTCAACGGCGGTGCCGCGCACCAGGACCAGCCGTGCTGACCTGGGGAGGAAGGGGTGTCCCGGCCCGACCGACCCGGGCCGGGACGCCCCGCCGGCTGCTGATCGCCGCCGGCCTGGTCGCGCTGCTGACGCTCACCGGCGCACCCGCCCGTGCCGCCGACCCGGGCGGCTCCTGCCCGCCGGAACAGACCGACTGCGACGTCTGGGACGACGACCCCGGCATCCCCGGCGGGCCGGGCGGGCCGGGCGGCGGCGACAACGGCGGCGGGGGCGGCAACGGCGGAAGCACCCCCAAGTGCCAGTGGAACGGCCGGGCCATCCCCTGCTACCACGAGGTGCTCGGCTGGTTCAACAACGCCGACGGCTGCTACTACAAGCTCGCCGAGCCGCAGGACGAGGCTCCTCCCGGCAAGCAGTGGTACCAGCTCACCTGCAACGGCGGCGACCTCGGCAGCCTGCGTCGGGCGCTTCTCGACGCCCCGCCGCCCGGCTACGGCGCGCCGCCGGACCCGGAGGAACTGGCCCGCCGCGCGCTGGCCTCGATCTCACTGCTCCCGCCCCGGGCGTCGGTGGCGCCCCGGCGCAGCCAGGGCCCGGGCCTGGTCGGGTTGCCGGTCTGGATGTGGGCCAGCCCGGGCGCCTCGTACTTCGGGCCGTTGAGCGCGTCCGCCTCCGACCGGGGGCTGACCGTGGAGATCACCGCGAAGGTGGACCGGATCGTCTGGCACATGTCCGACGACATCGACGTCACCTGCGACGGGCCGGGCACGCCGTACCGGGCCGACGGGCCGCGAGCCGGGTCGACCTCGCCGGACTGCGGCCTCGACCAGGGCTACCCGAAGGCCGACACCTACCAGGTGAGCGCCACGACGTTCTGGACCGTCGAGTGGTCCGGCGGCGGGGAGAGCGGCGTGATCGCCCAGAGCCGGTCCAGCGGCGTCATCCCGGTAGAGATCAACGAGCTTCAGGTGGTGACCCGATGAGTGTCGTGGCAGCCCGCAACGGAACCCCGGTGGAGGCACCCGTCGCGCCGCCGAAGGTGGTCCGGCAACGGCGCGTCCGCCCCGGCCTGCTCGGCCTGGCGGTCCTGCTGATCGCGCTCGGCGGGCTGGGCGCCGCGTTCGCGGTCACGTCGGTCCGCTCCACCGGCACGTACCTGGCCGTGGCCCGGCAGGTCGACGTGGGACAGCAACTGACCGCCGACGACCTGGTGCCGGTACGCGTCTCCGGCGGGCGGGAACTCCGGCCGGTGTCCGCCGACCGGATGGACGAGGTGCTCGGGCTGCGGGCGGCCGTCCGGCTCACCCCGGGCACGCTGCTCACCCCGGCGCAGCTCACCGAGGCCCCGCTGCTCGGCGCCGGGCAGCAGCAGATCGCGCTGGGGCTCGAACCCGAGCAGGTGCCGGCCCGCAAGCTGCACCCCGGCGACAAGGTGCTGCTGGTCAGCACCCCGTCGAACGCGACCGGCGGCGGCTCCGACGCCTCCCGTGGCGGCGGCACCCGGTTCGAGGGCACCGTGATCGACACCGCCACGCCGCAGAACGGCGACGTGGTGGTCTACCTGGCACTCGCCGTACGGGACGTGCCGGCGGTCGTGGCGCTCGCCGCCGACGACCGGATCGCGCTCGTGCTCACCGAGGCGGCCTGATGGCGATCATCGCCCTGGTCTCGGCGAAGGGGTCGCCGGGCGTCACCACCGCCGCGCTCGCCGCCGCGCTGAGCTGGCACCGGCGGCTCGTGCTGGCCGAGTGCGACCCGGCGGGCGGCTCGATCCTGGCCGGTTACCTCGGCGGGGCGCTGGACGGCCCGCGCGGCATCGGTGAGCTGGCGGTGGGCGAGCTGCGCGACGGCAGCCTGGAACACGCGTTCTGGTCCCAGCTGGTCGACTTGGACGCGCCCCGCCGCGAACGGCTGCTGCTGCCCGGTGTGGTGGACCCGGCGCAGGCCGGCAGCGTGATCCCGCTGTGGCAGCGCTTCGCCGACTACTTCACCGGGCTGGAACGGGGCGAACCGCCGTACGACGTGCTGGTCGACTGCGGCCGGCTGGCGGTCGGCGGTCCACCGTGGCCGCTGCTGCGCGCCGCCGCTGTGGTGCTGCTCGTCACCCGCGCGCACCTGCCCGACCTCTCCGCCACCCGGGCCACCGCCCGTGCGATCGAGCGGGGCCTCACCGAGCATCGCGTACCGCCGGGCACGCTGCGGCTGCTGGTGGTCGGCGACGGGCACGGGACCAGTGAGATCAGCAAGGCGCTACGGCTGCCGGTGATCGCCCGCCTGCCGCACGACCCGCGTACCGCCGAGGTGCTCGCCCACGGCGGCACCGTACGGGCGAACCGGCCGTTGATGCGCGCGGCCGGCGCCCTGGAGGTGCCGGTCCGGGCGCTGCTGGACCGGCGGCGCGCCCGGCTGGCCTGGCCCGGGACGGCCACACCGCGCGCGGTGACCGCGCCGAGCGTGCCGGGGGTGTCCGGTGCGGTTTGAGCCGGTCTCGCACGACCCACGCGGGCAGCAGCCGGGCGTCGTCTCCACTGTGCCGCCGCTCGCCCCGCCGAACGGGCGGCACCACGTCCCCGGCCCGGTGCCCGCCGCGCCCCCGCCACCGCCGCGCCCCCGGGTCGACTTCGCGGTGGTCCGCGAGCTGCGCCGGGAGCTGAGCGAACGGCTCACCCAGTGGCAGCGCGGACGCGAGTTCGACGCCGACGCCGAGGAGGTCGAGCGGGCCCGGCTGGCGGTCGCTGTGGTGTCCGCGTACGCCGACTCGGTACGCCGGGCCGGCACGCCGATGGCCGCCGACTCGGAACGGATGCTGCTCGACCAGGTCACCGCCGAACTCGTCGGACTGGGCCGGCTCCAGACGCTGCTCGTCGACGACAGCATCGAGGAGGTGCACATCCTCGGCTGCGACCAGGTGCGCATCACCCGGCACGGCGGCGGCGTCGACTGGGCCGAGCCGATCGCCGAGACCGACGACGAGCTGGTGGAGATCCTCCAGGCGGCGGCCCGCCGGGCCGGTGCCACCGAGCGCTCGCTGTCCACGTCGAAGCCCACGCTCGACCTGCAACTACCGGACGGCAGCCGGCTCGCCGCCGTGTTCCTGGTCAGCCACCGCCCGTACGCGGTGATCCGCAAGCACAACACGCTCGAAGTGAGCCTGGAGGACATCGCGGGCGGCCGGCCCGACCTGGACGAGATGATCGACCCGCTGCTGCGCGACTTCCTCCGCGCGTCCCTGCGGGCCGGGCTGAACATCATGGTCGCCGGGCTCGCCGGGGCCGGGAAGACGACAGTCATCCGCGCGCTGATGGACGAGATCCCGGCCGACGAGCCGTACGTGCTGCTGGAGGAGAGCCGGGAGCTCCTGCCGGCCCGGCGCGGGCACAAGCACCGGGCGGTGATGAGCTTCGAGTCCCGGGAGGGGCACGGCGAGCGGGGCGCGGACGGGCGGCCGGCGGGTGAGGTCAGCATCGCCGACCTGATCCCGGTGTCGCTGCGGATGGGCGTGCTGCGGATCATCGTCGGCGAGGTGCGGTCCCGGGAGATCGTGCCGATGCTCCAGGCGATGACCACGAGCCGCGGGTCGATGTGCACCATTCACGCGCGTACCCCCTCGGGGGTGAGCGAACGGATCATCGAGCTGGCGTTGTCACACGGCCGGGAGATGACAGTCGACCAGGCTCGCCGGATGGCCGGCAACGCGCTCGACCTGATCGTCTACGTGACGGTCGAGGACGAGACCGCGATCGGCGGGCGCAAGCACCGTTTCGTCTCGCACGTCGAGGAGGTCATCGGCGTCGGCGAGGGCAACCGGATCACCACGACGACAGTCTTCGGCCCGGGGCCGGACGGCCGCGCGGTCCCCCGCCACCTGCCCGAACGCATCCGCGACCAACTGCTGCGCGTCGGCTACGACGCCCGCCTGCTCACCCGGTTCGTCGAGGCCGGTGTGGGCGCGTGGCGGCGGCCCCGGCACACCCGCCTCGGGGCGCGTCCGAGCGGAGGCCCGGCGTGACGCAGATCGAACTGATCGCTCTGGTCTCCGGCGCCGCGTGCGTGGCCGGGCTGGTGCTGACGGTCGTCGCGCTCGTCGGCACCCGCCGCCCGCCCGGTCCGGCGCCCGGTGCCGGGCCGGGCCTGAGCCGGCTCTGGACCGGTTCCGGCGCGAGCCGCGCCGACCAGCGCCGGTACCAGCTCCTGCTCGGCGCCGCGGTGGTCGCCGGGGCGGCGGCGTTCCTGCTCACCGGGCTGCCGGTGGTCGGCCTGCTGGTGGCGCTCGCGGTGCCGGGCGTGCCGTGGCTGTTCGCGGTCGGCCGGGCCGAGCAGCGGGCCATCGCCCGGGTCGAAGCCGTAGGCGAGTGGACCCGCCGGCTCAAGGACATCTCGGCCACGGGCCAGGGCCTCCAGCAGGCGATCATCGGCACCATCGCCACCGCGCCGGAGGAGATCCAGGAGGAGGTACGCACGCTCGCCGCCCGCCTCCAGGCCGGCTGGCTGGCCCGCTCCGCGCTGCTCGCCTTCGCCGACGAGATCGCCGACCCGGTCGCCGACCAGGTGGTGGCCGCGCTGATCCTGCACCTCACCGACCGGGGTGAGCGCCTCGGCGACGTGCTCGGGTCGATCGCCACCGCCGCGTCGGCCGAGGTGGCGACCCGGCGCGAGGTCGAGGCCAAGCGCACCCAGCCCCGGTTCGCGGTCCGCTTCCTCACCGGCATGACGCTGGCGACGCTCGCGTACGGGCTGGTGAACAGCGACTACATACGTCCCTACGGGACGGTGACGGGTCAGCTCGTGATGGCGGTGCTCGGCGCGGCGTTCGTCGGCCTGCTGGTCTGGGTGCGCTCGATGAGCCAGCCGCCCCGGCCGGCGCGGTTCCTGCCGGCGCCCGACCCGGAGGAGGCGATCGCGTGAGCGCGAGGAGCGAGCTTGCGAGCCCCGCAGTCGCGAACGAAAGGCGGGCACCGTGAGCGCACTCAACTGGCAGATGGCGATCGGGGTGCTCGGCGGGTGCGCGGTGGGGCTCGGGCTGTTCCTCGTCGTACGCGAGGCGCTGCCGGCCACCCCGGCGCTCGGCCCGGCGCTGCGCCGGCTGCACCAGCCACCCGGCCAGGCTCCGGCCGCCGGCGCCGGGCCGGACTGGCTCGGCGGGTTCGCCCGCTGGCTGCGCCCGCCGCACCGGCAACTCGCGCTGCTCGACCGCACCCCGGAGCAGTACGCGCTCTCGGTGCTGCTCTCCGCGCTCGTCGGGTTCGCCACCCCGGCGGTCGCCTCGGCAGTGCTCTTCGTCGGCGGGGTGGCGCTGCCGGTGGCCGTACCGGTGGTGGCCAGCCTGGGCCTGGCGCTGGGCGCCGGCCTGCTCGCGCACCGCGCGGTCCTGGCGAAGGCCGACGCCGCCCGGGACGAGTTCCGGCAGGCGGTCTGCACCTACCTCGACCTGGTGGCGTTGCAGCTGTCCGCCGCGCACGGCCCGGTGCAGTCGCTGGAACGCGCGGCGGCGGTCTGCGACGGCTGGGTCTTCGACCGGATCCGGGAGGCGCTGCGCCTCGCCCAGCTCCAGATGCACTCACCCTGGGACGAGCTGCAGGAGCTGGCCGAGCGGATCGGCATTCCGGAGCTGGGCGACGTGGGCGCCATCATGCGCTCCTCCGGCAGCGAGGGCGCCCAGGTGCACGAGACGCTGCGGTCCCGCGCCGACTCGCTGCGCGACCAGATCCGCACCGACAACCTGGCCCGGGCCGAGGGGGTCACCAGCAAGTTGGACATCCCCGGCTCGCTGCTGGTGTTCGTCCTGCTCGGCTTCGCCGTCTATCCGTTCATCGCCCGTCTGTGAACCCCCTTCGAGAAGGAGACGACCATGCACCTCTACGCCTACCTGTACGTGGCGGTGAGCACCCGCCTCGCCGAGCTGCGCCGGGACTCCGAGCGCGGCGACAGCCCGGTGCCGACCGCGGTGATCATCTTCGGCCTGGTCGCGGTGGCCATGGCGGTCACCGGGCTCGCCCTGGCCAAGGCGAACAACTGGATGAACGCCATCCCGAACAACACGGCGCCGCAGGCCCCGTGATGCGCCGCCCCGCCCGTACGGTCCGGAGCCGGCCGGCGTCTGCCGGCCGGCCCGCCGGCCCGCCCGGTCCGGGGCGGTTCGCCGCTGCCCTGCGCGCCCGCCTGGCCGAGGGCGAGCGGGGCGCCAACCCGGTCGAGCTGGCCGTGGTGATGCCGGTGATCCTGGTGATGCTGTTCGGCTCGATCCAGGTCGCCGTCTGGTTCGTCGCCCGGTCCACAGCGCTCAACGCCGCGCAGACCGCCGTGAACGCCCAGCGCACGATCGACGCCGGGCCGGACGCCGGCCGGGACCGGGCGATCAGCTTCATGCAGCAGTCCGGGGACTGGCTGGTCGACTGGGAGCAGACCGGCCCGACGTGCGTCGAGACCGCCACCGCCGTCACCTGCACGGTGCAGGGGCGCTCCCTGTCGGTCATCCCGGGCGTCTCGTTCGCGGTCACGCAGACCGCGCACGGCCCGGCCGAACGCTGGACCACCGGATGAGCGCCGGGCCGCGGCGGGACCGGGGTTCCGTCTCGATCGAGGTGGCGGTGCTCGCGCCCGCCTTCATCGGGCTGATGGTGCTGGCCGGGGTCGCCGGGCGGACCGCTGTCGCGGACGAGGCGGTGGAGTCCGCCGCCCACGACGCCGCCCGGGCCGCCTCGCTGGCCCGCAACGCCGACGACGGCGCGGAGGCCGCCGAGGAGGCGGCCCGGGACCAGCTCGGCTGGGCGGGGCTGAACTGCAACGGCCCACCCCAGGTCGATCTCGCGGGCTCGGTGGCCGGGACGACGACGAGCTTCGCCGCCGCGTACCAGAGCGCCGCAGGCGTGCCGGCGACCGTGACGGTCACGGTGACCTGCACCGTCTCCTTCGACGACCTGAGCGCGCCCGGCCTGCCCGGCGTACCGGGTGGCAAGACCGTCTCGGCGCGATTCACCTCGCCGCTGGACACCTACCGGAGTCGCGGATGAGCGGGCGGCGCGAGGCGGAGAACGGCCGGGTGAGCATGTTCCTGGCCGTGGCGATGACAGGCGTACTGGCGATCATCGGCCTCGCCTACGACGGCGCCGGTCAACTGCGCACACTCCAGCGCGCGGACAATCTGGCCGCCGAGGCGGCCCGCGCCGGCGGCCAGATGATCGACCGTGCGCGGGCCATCGAGGGCGGCCCGAAACGGATCGACCAGGTCGCCGCCCGCGCCGCCGTCGCCGGCTACCTCGCCGCTGCGGGCGGGGTCCGCGACCACGAGGTCGACTTCCCCGTGGTCGGCGCCGAGACCCAGATCCGGGTACGCGTGCAGATCACCTACAGCCGGGACCTGCTCGGTCTGTTCGGCGCACAGAAGACCGCAATCGTCACCGGTGAGGCCACCGCTCGGGCGCTCACCGGCCCACCGTAGGAAGGAAGGCCGCCATGGGTGCACCCCGACGCTCCCCCGTCCGCCGCGCCGGCCAGGTCCTCACCGGGCTCGGCGCCCTCGTCGTGCTCGTCGGGGTGCTGGCCGGCGGACCGGTCGCGTTGCTGGCGTTCGCCGGCAACCCGCTGCCGGATCACCTGCCCACGCTGGCCGAGGTCGGTACGGCGTTGACCAGCCGCGACGACGGTCAGCTGTTCCTGCGGGCGTTGGCGGTGGTGGGCTGGTTCGGCTGGGCCACGTTCGCCTTCTCCGTCGTGGTGGAACTGCTCGCCGCGGCGGTACGCAGGCCGGCGCCGAAGCTGCCCGGCATGCACCGCCAGCAGAAGGCGGCAGCCGCGCTCGTCGGTTCGGTCGCGCTGATCCTGGTCGCGAGCCCGGCCGCGGCGAGCGCCGCCGCGCTGACCACCCCGCAACCGGCGGTCGTCGCGGTCACCTCACCGGCCGTGGCCGCGAGCCAGGTGGCATCCCCGGATCCGCTCGCGTCGAAGGCGGGCGACCCGGCCGTGTACCGGGTGGCGAAGGGCGACTACCTCGGTGAGGTGGCCGACCGCTACCTGGACGACTTCGACAGGTACAAGGAGCTGGCCCGGTTGAACCGGCTCGCCGACCCCGACCGGATCCGCCCGGGTCAGCTCATCACGCTGCCGGACGGCGCGACGGATTCGGGTGCCCGGCGGCACGCCACCGGACGGATCGTGGTGACCAAGCCGGCTGAGGCGGCACCGGTCAAGCCCGGTGGCGGCGGCGCCTCCTCGACCACCCCGAAGGCGAAGCCGAAGCCCACACCGCGCGACGCGACGCCCACTGTGGAGGCCCCTGTCGCGCAGCCGCCGGCCATGTCGGCGGGCGCGTCCCGGCCCACCGCCGAGGAGGGCATCAACCGTCCGCTCGCCATCTCGGCGGTGCTGGCCGTGGCGAGCATCGTGGGTGCGCAGATCGGCGCGCTGCTCGGATTGCGCAAGCGGCCGGTGCCCGCGCGTGCGCTGTCCAGCGGACGGCACCGGCGGGACTGACTCAGGGCAGCCGGGCCTCGACCTGGCCGGACACCACGCGGCTGGGCAGCACGATCTGGTCGTTGGCGGCCGGGCCGTGCACCACCTCGCCGCCGTCGAGCCGGAACGCGCTGCCGTGCCAGGGGCAGACCACGCAGGCGTGGCCGTCGATCTGCTCCACGGTGCCCTCGCCGAGCGGGCCGCTCTGGTGGGGGCAGCGCTCCAGCATCACGCTGACGTCGTCGCCGTCCCGGTAGAGGATCACCGAGACGTCGTCGATCTTCCTGGTGACCAGCTCGTGCCGGGGCAGGCTGCTCAGGTCGCCGACCCGGTGCCAGCCGTCGCTGATCAGGTGCATCTCGGAGACGCTCTGGCTGGCCTGGGCGCCCTGCTTGTACGCGAGGTGCCCACCCAGGTACGCCCCACCGCCCGCGGCGGACAGTCCCAGATAGGACAGTGCCCGGCCGAGTCCGTGCCGCCCGTTGAGCCGGGCCGCCAGCGAGCCGGCGTACAGCGCCAGGCCGACGGTGTTGGCGGCGGCGTGCACCAGCCCGATGCGGCGCTGGTCGCGGGAGAGCGTGGCCCAGTCGTTGAGCCCGGCGACGGCCGCGGGCAGCGCGCTGACCGTGCCGAGGCCGACCAGCGTGGTGGCGGCCCGGCGCTGGCCGGGCAGCAGGTCCACCACGGCGGCGGAGATCCAGGCGCCGACCGGCACCTGCACCATCGCTGGGTGCAGCGGATGGCCGAGCCACACGCCGTGCAGCGCGTCGCGCACCCGTTGCGAGCGCAGCGTGCCCTGCACGGCGCGCTGCAACCGGTCACCCACCCGGTCGAGACCGCTGGCCTGTTCGATCTTCGTCAGTAGTTCGCGCACCCGTTCCGACTTCCCGGCAGGAGAGCCCCCAAACCGGACGCCCCGTAATTCCCTCGCACGGAACCCCCGCTGGATATACTCGGGCGGACGACCGTATATAGGGAGCCGCGATGACCAAGATCCTGGTGGACGTCGACGACGAGGCGCTGGCGGATGCCGCCGAGGCGTTCGGCACGAAGACCAAGAAGGACACGGTGAACGTCGCGCTGCGCGAGGGCGCGGCGAGACTGCGCCGCGCCCGCGCGCTGGCTGATCTGGCCGGGCGCGGGCAGGCCGGTGACTTCGACGAACTGCTCGACAAGGGCGCCTACCGCTCGTGAAGCTGGCCGACTACCTGATCGACACCAGCGCCCTCGTCCGGCTCCTGCGTGATCCCGACGTGCTGGCGCGCTGGGACCAGCAGGTGACAGCGGGCCTGCTCGCCGTGTGCCCGCTGGTCGAGCTGGAATTCCTCTACACCGCCCGGTCCGTCGCCGACCGGACGCGCCTGGCGGAGCAGCTCCCGGCCGCCTTCGGCTGGGTGGTGATGCCGGACCGGATCTACGAGCGCGCCGCCGAGATCCAGGGCGAGCTGACCGCGCGGGGCACGCACCGCTCGGCGGGCGCCGTCGACCTGCTCATCGCCGCCACCGCCGAATACCACGGGCTCTCGCTGCTGCACTACGACCGGGACTTCGACCAGGTCGGCGCCGTCACCGGGCAGCCGATGCGCTGGCTGACCCGGCCCGGCACGATCAAATAGGCCGTAGTCACGACGGCGCCGTCGCGGGCATGCTGAGCCCATGGGGGTACGCGTCGAGCACGCCGGTGCCGTGACCACTGTGATCCTGGACCGGCCCGAGGCACGTAACGTCGTGGACGGGCCGACCGCACGAGCCCTGACCGACGCGTTCCGCGCGTTCGACGCCGACCCGGACGCGGCGGTCGCCGTGCTCTGGGGCGCGGGCGGCACGTTCTGCTCCGGCGCCGACCTCAAGGCCGTCGGCACGCCCCGCGGCAACCGGGTCGAGCCCGACGGGGACGGACCGATGGGCCCGACCCGGATGCGCCTGTCCAAGCCGGTGATCGCCGCGATCTCCGGGTACGCGGTGGCGGGCGGGCTGGAGCTGGCGCTCTGGTGCGATCTGCGGGTCGCCGAGTCGGACGCGACGCTCGGCGTGTTCTGCCGGCGCTGGGGCGTACCGCTGATCGACGGCGGGACGGTCCGGCTGCCCCGGCTGATCGGCGAGAGCCGCGCGATGGACCTGATCCTCACCGGCCGCCCGGTGGACGCCGACGAGGCGTACGCGATGGGTCTGGTCAACCGGCTGGTCGCGCCGGGTGAGGCCCGCGCGGCGGTTGAGGAGCTGGCGGCCGGGATCGCCCGGTCCCCGCAGACGTGCCTGCGCAACGACCGGGCGGCGGTGCTGGCCGGGGCGGGGCTGCCCGAGCCGGAGGCGATGGCGGCCGAGCTGGCCTACGGCCTGGAGTCGCTCGCGGTGGACGGGCTGCACGGCGCCGGCCGCTTCGCCGACGGCGCCGGCCGGCACGGAGCGCCGGCCGGCTGAGGCGTCACTTCAGTGCGCGCAACGCGTCCTCGATGGCCCTGTGGAACGTCGGGTACGCGTAGATCATGTGCCGGAGCTGGCTGATCGGCACCGCCGCGTGCACCGCCACGACGAGCGCGGAGAGCACCTCGCCGCCGGCCGGTCCGGCCGAGGTGGCGCCGACGAGGACGCCCTGGTCGGCGTCGGCGATCAGCTTGATGAACCCGGCGTTGCCGGTCTTGTGGATCCAGCCCCGGGCCGACGAGGTGAGGTCGGCGTACCCGACCTGGACGTTGACGCCGCGCTCACGGGCCTGCTGCTCGGTCAGGCCGACCGCGCCGACCTCGGGGTCGGTGAACGTGACCCGGGGCAGCGCCCGGTAGTCGGCGACGGGGACGCTGCCGGGCGCGGCAGTCGACCCGCCCGCGCTCATCGCGCCGCCGACAGCGCTGACCACCCCGGCCGCGCCGCCGACCACACTCGCGGTGCCGCTGGCGTCCGGGCCTCCCTTGGTACGCCGCATGTGGTCGAGCACGTCCGCCACCACGATGCCGGCCTGGTACATGGCGATGTGGGTGAACGCGCCCTCGCCGGTGAGGTCGCCGACCGCCCAGATCCCGTCGGTGACGTGCATCCGGTCGTTCACCGGCAGGTAGCGCTGCCCGGCGTCCACCCCGACGGTGTCCAGGCCCAGTTCCTCCAGGTGCGCCTTGCGGCCGGTCACCACGAGCAGCTTCTCGCCGGTGAACTCGGTGCCGTCGGCGTACACCGTGAACGCGTCGCCGTCGTGGCCGACCCGGGCGGCCTTGACCCCGGTGTGGATCTCCACCCCGTCGGCGCGCAGCGCGTCGGCGGCGAGCGCTGACGCCTCCGGCTCCTCGACGGCGAGCACCCGGTCGGCCGCCTCGATCACCGTCACCCGGACGCCGAACCGGGCGAAGACCTGGGCGAGTTCCAGCCCGATCGCGCCGCCGCCGAGCACCAGCAGCGACCCGGGCAGTTCCTCCACCTCGATGGCCTGGTGGTTCGTCCAGTACGGCGTGTCGGCCAGCCCGTCGATCGGCGGGACCGAGGGCCGGGTGCCGGTGCCGAGGACCACGCCGTAGCGCGCCTGGAACACCTGGTCGCCGACGCGTACCCGGTTCGGGCCGTCGAGCCGCCCGCTGCCCCTGACGAACCGGCCGCCCTTGCCGGTGAACCGGTCCACCGCCACCTTGTCGTCCCAGGTGTCGGTGGCCTCGGCCCGGATCCGCTTCGCCACCGGCGCCCAGTCGGGCTGCACCTGGGCGGACCCGGCCAGTTCGTTGACCCGGTGCGCCTCGGCCAGCGCGTTCGCCGCCCGGATCATCATCTTGCTCGGCACGCACCCCCAGTAGGGGCACTCGCCGCCGACCAGGTCCCGTTCGATGCCGACCACTGTGAGGCCGGCCTCGGCGAGTCGCCCGGCCACCTCCTCGCCGCCGACGCCGAGCCCGACCACCACTACGTCCACCAGTTCCGGCTCCGCCATTCCGCAAGCATTCCGCACTGGTGGGGCACCGGCCACCGCACCGGGCCGGAATTCCCGCGCCGGTAACGAACGCGACCGCCTACCGTGGCCGCATGCACGCGCGCTTCGCCCCGGTCCGGGACTGCTTCCACGACCTGTTCTCGACCGGCCGGGAGACCGGCGCGTCGCTTTCGGTGTGGCACGACGGCGTACCGGTGATCGAACTGGTGGGCGGCACCACCGCCGCGGTGCCGCCCGGCGCCGTCGTACCGGCCGCCGGGGCGGACCAGCCGTGGCGGCCGGACACGCTCGTCGACGTCTACTCGGTCGGAAAGCCGGTGGTGGCGCTCTGCCTGCTTCTGCTCGTCGACCGGGGCCGGGTCGACCTGGACGCGCCGGTCTCGGCGTACTGGCCGGGGTTCCGCGCCCCGGCCACAGTGCGGCAGGTGCTCGCCCACACCGCCGGGTTGCCCGCCTTCCCGGTGCCCCGGCCCGCCGCCGCCGTCGCCGACTGGGACCTGCTCTGCGCCGACCTGGCCGCCGCCGACCCCGAGTGGACGCCGGGCGCCGTCGCGGGCGAGCACGCCTGGACGTACGGGCACCTGGTGGGCGAACTGGTCCGCCGGGTGGACGGGCGACCGGTGGGCCGGTTCCTGGCCGAGGAGATCGCCGGTCCGTGGCGCCTGGACCTGGCCTTCGGGCTGGGCGAGGCGGACCGGCGGCGGTGCGCCGACCTGTCGTACGGCGATCCGGCCTGGCCGGATGCGATGCGCGGCGAGCCGGGCTCGTTGCGGGCGCGGGCGCTGGACAACCCGCCGGGCGGGCGGGACGTCGCGATGGTGAACAGCGACCTGTGGCGCGCCGCCGAGATCCCCGCGGTGAACCTGCACGCCACCGCCGCCGCGCTGGCCCGCCTGTACGCGGGCCTGCTCGCCGGCGGCACCCTGGACGGGGTACGGCTGTTCAGCCCGGAGCTGGTCGCCGAGGCGACGCGGATGCAGTATTCCGGCCCGGACCTGCTGCTGGACCGGCCGGTGGACTGGACGCTCGGCATGCAGTGGGAGCCGGACGGCAGTTGGGGCATGGGCGGGATCGGTGGCAGCAGCGCCTGGGCCGACCCGGAGCGCGGCTACACCTTCGCGTACGCGACCGCCCGGCTGGCCGACCACGATCGGGTGGAGGACCTGGTCGAGGCGCTGCACTCCTGCCTCTGACAGTTGGTCACCCTCGGTGATTCCGGGCCATCGTCACGCAGCGCATTCGGCCGGCCGGGTGGCGCTGTCTTCCCTTTTCCGCCTTTGCTCTGCAGCCATCGGCGCATCACCGCGTTGAACAGGGGTTTCGTCGAAGGTCCAAAAACCGCGCAAGGCTCGGGTGGTCACGCTCCGCATCTGATGCGGATATGGCTGCAGAGCAAAGGGGACCAGAAGTGGAAGGTGCCGGCGGGCGCACGATCACCGACAATTACCGACGAGCCGGGCCTGTGACGCGCTGTAGGGTCCGCGCCGGCGGCGTTCGTGATCGTGTGCGGACGACGCATCGGCGCTTCCGCCCGCGCGTTCGCGCGAGCCGGCGTCCACGATCGGCATGCCGGTACGCCCCTCGGTCCAGGCGTCGAGCGCGTGCGCGTGGTCGCGCCAGTCCTCGCGGGCGCCCACCTTCCGGGCCAGCTTCATTGTCTCGGCCGCCGGGTCGCCGCGCCTGACCACCAGGTCGCCGCCGCGCTCGCGCAGCGCCTCGCGCAGGTCGGCCAGGCTCTGGTGCAGGAACCGGGTGCGGTTCGCCGAGAGCTCCTGCAGCGCCGGGTCTAGCACGTAGAGCGGCACCACCCGGTCGAACGCGGAGCAGGCGGCGGCGAGCGCCGGGTGGTCGTGCACCCGCAGGTCGCGGGTGAACAGCACGACCGCCGTGCGGCCGGTCATCCGGCAAGGGCCGGTTCCAGTGCCGGGCCGGGCACCCGCACCGGCGTGCCCGACGGGGTGAGCAGCGCCCGCGCGGCCACCGCCATCCGGCGCCGCTGCGGCACCAGCGCACGGCGGACGAAGACGTCGTAGTCCTGCGCCGCCACCTCGTCGAGGATGCCGCCGTAGAGCGCGTACGCGGTGCGCATGCACGCCTGCGAGGCGGGGTCGAGCAGCGGGATGCCGGGCGCGGCGGCCACGTAGTGGGCCTGCGCGCGGGTCACCTCGTACTCGATCAGCTCGCGGATGCCCGGCGTGGTACGGCCGGCGGCCTTGGCGGCGAGCAGGTCGTCGCGGATGAGGTCGAACTTGGCCAGGTCCTCGTCGGGCAGGTAGGTCCGGCCCCGGTCGAGGTCCTCGGCGACGTCCCGGATGAAGTTGGTGAGCTGGAACGCGAAGCCGAGCTGACGGGCGGGTTCGCGGGCGGCGGCCGGGTCGGAGCTGCCGAGGATCGGCAGCATCATGGTGCCGATGACCGCCGCCGAGCCTTCCATGTAGTCGAGCAGGTCGTCGTAGGTCGGGTACGACATGACCGTCAGGTCCATCGCCATGCTGCGCAGGAACGACGCGAAGTCGTCGCGGTCCAGGTCGAACACGGCGATGGTGTGCAGCACCGCGGGCAGCAGCGGGTCGTCGACCGACGCACCGTGCAGCCCGGCGACGAATCGATCCGACCACTCGCGCAGCCGGGCGGCGCGCTCGGCCGGCGGCAGGTCCTCGGTGCGGTCGACGATCTCGTCCGCGTACCGGGTGAAGCCGTACAAGGCGTGCACATGTCGCCGTTTCCAGGCGGGGAGCAGCCGGGTGGCGAGATAGTAGGTACGGCCGTGACGGCGGTGCAGCTCGCGGCAACGGTCATAGGCAGCGGTCAGATCCGTGTCCATCGGCCCTCCTCATTTTCGACGCAGCAATCGACGCAACTCGTAACCCTAGGGTACGCTCGCCCACATGGCCAACGACGCAGTTGCGGGTAATGCGCTCCGCGTCGCGCCGGCTCAGCCCGGGGCGACGGACGATCCGGTCCGCGGCGTACTGGCCGCGTTCACGAAAGACCTGATCAAAGGAGTCGATGAGACGCTGGCGGCGTTCCTGGCCGCGGAAGTCGAATCGCTCACCGAGATCGACGCAGCGATGGGTGGTTTCGCCGCGACGGCACGCGACTGCGTGCTGGCCGGTGGCAAGCGGGTCCGCCCCACGTTCGCGTACTGGGGATGGCGGGGTGTGGTCGGCGGGGAGGAACCGCTGTGTTCGGTGCTCCCGGCCCTGTCCGCGCTCGAACTGCTGCACACGTTCGCGCTGGTGCACGACGACGTGATGGACGCATCCGACACCCGGCGAGGGCTGCCCACCGCGCACCGGGCCGCCGCCGCCCGGCACCGCGCCGCCGGACACACCGGCGACCCCGACCGGTACGGCGAAGCCGTGGCCGTCCTCATCGGTGATCTCTGCATGGTCTGGGCCGACCGGCTCATGACACACGCGGCGGTCCCGGCGGAGCGACTGCTCGACGTGCGCCGCTGCTACGACCAGATGCGGGTGGAGACCGTCGCCGGGCAGTTCCTGGACGTGCTCGGCGAGAACGACTCGGCGAACTGGACAGTCGACCGGGCGCTGCGGGTGGCCCGGTACAAGACCGCCAGCTACACCGTCCAGCGACCGCTGCTGTTCGGCGCCTGCCTGGCCGGCGCCGACGCGGACGACCCGCTCATCGCCGCGTACACCCGGTACGGGCTGGCCGTCGGCGAGGCGTTCCAGCTCCGCGACGACCTGCTGGGCGTCTACGGCGATCCGGAGACCACCGGCAAGCCGGCCGGCGACGACCTGCGCACCGGCAAGCCGACCGCGCTGCTGATGCTGGCCCGGCAGCTCGCCGACCCGGCGCAGCGCCGGGCCCTGGAGCGGGCCGGCTCGGTCACCGCGGCACGCGAGGTGGACCGGCTGGCCGACGTGGTCCGGGACACCGGAGCCACCGCCCGGGTCGAGCGGATGATCTCCGACCGGGTGACCGAGGCGCTCGCCGCGCTCGGCACCGCACCGATCGACGAGACCGCGCGCACGGCGCTGACGGGTCTCGCCTCCGCCGCCACGGCGCGGCGGGCATGATGAGCAACTTCGTGAGCAAGGGGGCCGGAATGCGTACCGTCAAGGGACGGACCGACCGGGTGGTCGTGGTCGGCGCCGGGCTGGGTGGGCTGGCCTGCGCGCTGCACCTGGCCGGCGCCGGCCGGCAGGTGACAGTGCTGGAACGCGAGCCGGTCCCCGGCGGGCGCGCCGGGCGCCTGAGCGTCGACGGGTACGAGTTCGACACCGGCCCGACGGTCCTCACCATGCCGGACCTGATCGCCGAGGCGCTCGGCGCGGTGGGCGAGGAGCTGACCGACTGGCTCGACCTGAGCCCGCTCGACCCGGCGTACCGCGCCTACTACCCGGACGGGTCGACGCTCGACGTCATCACCGACACCACCCGGATGGCCGCCGAGATCGCCCGTGTCTGCGGTCCTCGCGAGGCGGACGGCTACCTGCGTTTCGTCGACTACGCCCGCAACCTCTGGCAGTGGGAACGGGCCGACTTCATCGAGCGCAACCTCGATGCGCCGACCGACCTGCTCACCGGCAACCTGCTGAAGCTGTTCGCCAACGGCGCCTTCCGGCGGCTCCAGACGAAGATCAACCAGTTCTTCCGCGACCCGCGTACCCAGCGGATCTTCTCCTTCCAGGCCATGTACGCGGGCCTGTCGCCGCACGACGCGCTGGCGATCTACACGGTCATCGCGTACCTCGACTCGGTGGCCGGGGTGTGCTTCCCGCGCGGCGGCATCCACGCGGTCTCGCGCGGCATGGCCGGCGCGGCGGAGAAGCACGGCGTGCAGATCCGGTACGGCACCACCGTGACCCGGGTGGAGACCGCAAACGGCCGCGCCACCGGCGTCGTCACCGCGGACGGCGACTTCGTCCCCGCCGACACGGTGGTGCTCAACCCCGACCTGCCGGTCGCCTACCAGGACCTGCTGCCGCCCAGCCGGCAACGCAAGCTCACCTACTCGCCGTCCTGCGTGGTGCTGCACATCGGTTCGACGCAGGGCTATGGCAAGATCGCCCACCACAACATCCACTTCGGGCGCTCCTGGAAGGGGACGTTCGACGAGGTGATCCGCCGAGGCGAGCTGATGACCGACCCGTCGCTGCTGGTGACGAACCCGAGCCGCACCGACCCGTCGGTGGCGCCGGCCGGGAAGCACACCTACTACGTGCTCGCACCGGTGCCGAACCTCGAACGCGCGCCGTTCGACTGGACGGGCGACCTCACCCAGCGGTACGCCGAGCAGCTCGTCACCACGCTCGAGGAGCGCGGCTACGTCGGCTTCGGCGACGGCATCGAGGTGATGGAGGCAGTCACCCCGGCCGACTGGGCCGCGCAGGGCATGGCCGCCGGCACCCCGTTCGCCGCCGCGCACAGCCTCTTCCAGACCGGCCCGTTCCGCCCCTCCAACCTGCACCGGACCCTGGACAACGTGGTCTTCGTCGGCTCCGGCACCCAGCCGGGCGTCGGCGTGCCGATGGTGCTGATCAGCGGCAAGCTCGCCGCCGCCCGGATCACCGGGGCGATGTCGTGAGCGAGCGGGAGACCCATCTGGTCGAGCTGGTCGGCGACGACGGCCGGGTGCTCGGCGAGACCACCGTGGCGGCCGCCCACCAGCCACCCGGGCGGCTGCACCGCGCCTTCTCGGTGCTCCTCGTCGATCCCGACGGGCGGGTGCTGCTGCAGCAGCGGGCCGCGGTCAAGACGCGGTTCCCGCTGCGCTGGGCGAACTCCTGCTGCGGCCACCCGCTGCCCGGCCAGTCGCCGGCCGAGGCCGCCAACCGGCGGCTCGCCGAGGAACTCGGCGTCGACCCGGTCGATCTCACCGAGGTCGGCGTCTACCTCTACTACGCCGAGGACCCGGCGACCGGACGCGTCGAGTTCGAGTACGACCACGTGCTGCGCGCCGACGTACCCGCCGACCTGGTCACGCGGCCGGACCCGGACGAGGTGGCCGACCTGCGCTGGGTCGACCCCGGCGCAGTGGTGGCCGACCTTGACGCCCACCCCCGCGACTACGCCCCGTGGCTGGGCGGCGTGGTCAACCGGCTGCTGCACCCGACCGACGCGTCCCGGCCCGTACCGGCCACCGAGGCACCGGAGCGGTCGGGTGGCCGATGAGGCGCTGAGCGCGGGGGCCGTCGCACGCCGACTGGGCGTCGCGGTCACCACGCTGCGTACCTGGCATCAGCGCTACGGTCTCGGCCCCAGCGAACACGTACCGGGACACCACCGGCGCTACACGCCGGCCGACCTCGCCCGCTTGGAGATCATGCGCCGGCTGACCGCCGAGGGGGTAGCGCCCGCCGAGGCCGCCCGCTGGGCCCAGCAGGCGCCGGCCGTGCCGCCCCCGGAGCGGCTCGGCCTCAAGGCGAGGGCCTCGACGGTACGCGACGGCGGCGGTACCACCATCCCGGTCGGCCGGGCCGGTCCTGCGGCGCGCGGGCTGGCCCGTGCCGCCATGCGACTGGACTCGGTGACCATCGGCCGGACCATCGCCGACGCGCTGGCCGCCGACGGGGTGGTGGCGACCTGGGAGGGACTGCTGCGGCCGGTGCTCGCCGGCATCGGGGAACGGCACGCCGCGACGTCCGCGCTGATCGAGGTGGAACACCTCATGTCCCGGTGCGTCTCGGTGGCGTTCGCCACCGTGGCACGGGCGCACCCGACCACCGGGCCACCCCGGATCCTGCTCTCCTGCGCCGACGAGGAGCAGCACTCGCTGCCGCTGGAGGCGCTCGCCGCCGCGCTGGCCGAGGCCGGGGTGAGTTGCCGGATGCTCGGTGCCCGGGTGCCCGTGCCCGCCCTGGTGGAGGCCGTCAACCGGACCGGTCCGGCCGCCGTGGTGCTCTGGTCGCACACCCGCGCGACCGCCGACCCGTGCCAGCTCACCGCACTGCTGGCGGTGCCGCGCCGGCCGCTGCTGGTGCTCGCCGCCGGGCCCGGCTGGCGGGCCGACTCGCTGCCGGCCGGGGTGGTCCGGCCGGTGGACCTGGCCGAGGCGTTGTCGCTGGCCGTGGCGGTACGGGACTCGCTGGACCAGTCGACGACGAGCTGAGCCCCTCTCCCGTTCCGGGTCGGCGTCCACTACGGTCGGAAAGTCCGTCTGACCCCGACCCCTCCGGGAGCGACGAATGCGTCCACGCGCCCTGTCGGCGCTCGCCCTGGGCCTGGTGCTCCTCGTCACCGGCTGCGGCGAAGCCGGCAAGTCACCGGAAAAGGCCGCCGCACCGCCGTCGGGCTCGGCGTCGCCGTCACCGACGCCTGTGACGAAGCCCTCACCGACCCACACCACTCCCGCGAAGCCGAAGCTGCGGCCGCTGCCGAAGAAGCTGCCGGCGGGCCTGCACCGGGCCAGCGGGAGCGACGGGGTGGCGCTCACCTTCGACGACGGACCGGATCCCCGTTACACCCCGCAGATCCTGGCCCAGCTCCGGGCGGCGCGCGTGAAGGCGACCTTCTGCGTCGTCGGCAAGCAGGCCAAGCGCTATCCGGAGCTGGTGGCCCGGATCGTCCGCGAGGGGCACCAGCTCTGCAATCACAGCTGGCACCACGACGTGAACCTGGGCCGGCGCTCCGCCGCCGACATCCGATCCGACCTGGAACGGACGAACGAGGCCATCCACGCTGCCGCGCCCAAGGCGCCGATCACCTGGTTCCGCCAGCCCGGCGGCCGCTGGACGGCCGAGGAGGTCGCGATCGCCAAGCAAATGGGCCTGCGCCCGCTGCACTGGAGCGTGGACCCGCAGGACTGGGACCACCCACCGGCGAAGACGATCATCAAGCGGGTGAAGGGCGCCACCCGGCACGGCTCGGTCGTGCTGATGCACGACGCGGGCGGGGACCGGGCCCAGACGACGGCTGCCTGCCGGCACCTGATTCCGGACCTGAAGCGGAGGTTCGGCATCGCTCTACCGCGCTGACCTGCGGTTTTGCCCGGCCCCACGGTCATGCCCATACCGGTTTGGTCGTCCGCGCGGGCATGGCATATGCTTCTCCTGCCTCCGGCGGGGCCGGATGGGAGCAAGTCCGCTTGAAGTTGCGAGTGTGCAATGATGGCGGGGCCGCCCTCATCGTCTAGCGGCCCAGGACGCCGCCCTTTCAAGGCGGTAGCACGGGTTCGAATCCCGTTGGGGGCACGGTCCGGCTCGCGCCGGATGCAACACCAGCCAGGTCCTGTGGAGCAGTTGGAGTGCTCGCCGCCCTGTCAAGGCGGAGGTCGCGGGTTCAAGTCCCGTCAGGACCGCAAGCGCTGACGCCGCGCAGCTCGATGCGCGGCGTTCTGCGTATCGGCCCGTGCGGTAGCATGTGCCGAGCACCACGGCCAGGTAGCTCAGTTGGTACGAGCGTCCGACTGAAAATCGGAAGGTCGGCGGTTCGACCCCGCCCCTGGCCACATAGCCTTTCGCCGGGCTACAGGAGCGCCGACCAGCGGGAACGCAGGTCGGCGTTCTGCTTTTCACCCCGGCAAGCCCGTCTGTCCGTTCCGGGCATGGCTGACGTGACGTGGTCAGCCCAGGTGAGCCGCCTCAGCCCGCAGATGCTCGAGAAAATGCGTGACCGCCGGCGGCGGCGTCCGGCCCCGCACGGTCGCCGCGAATATCTGCCGTACCGACTCGTCGTCCGGGTGCAGGCGTAGCAGGGCGATGTCCGGCGGGGTTCCGCGTACCGCCAGGGCCGGAACCAGAGCCACCCCCAACCCGGCGGCGACGCATCCCAGCTTGCCGGTCCACTCGGCCGCGACGATCTCGATGCGCGGCGAGAAGCCGCTGGGCAGGCTTGCGCGGAGCAGGCTGTTCTCCGCGGTGGCCGAGCCCACGACGAACGCGTCCTGGGCGAGGTCCGCAAGGCGCACCGAGCGGCGGCGTGCGAGCCGGTGGTCACGCGCGACCGCGACCAGGAGCCGCTCGTCGAGCAGATGTCGCAGGTCGAATCGTTCGCGGTCCAGCTCGCCCGTGGGCGAGGTGCTGACCACTGCCACATCCGCCTCCTCCGCGAGCAGGCGCTCCAGGAGCCGCGGCGTCACACCCTCGACGAGCGACAACGAGATCTCGGGGTAGGCCGAGCGGAACGACGCCATCGCCCGGGGTACGAGAGCCGCGACAGCGGTCGGGAAGGCACCCACACGCAGCCGCCCCCGGCCGAGCCCGCGCAGGTCGTCGAGGTCCCGCCGGGCCGCGGCGAGCCGGTCGAGGATCGCCTCGGCGTGCGGAAGCAGCTCTCGCCCCTCCTCGGTGAGGGCGACGCCGCGGGGCAGCCGGTCGAAGAGCCGAGCGCCGATGTCGGCCTCGAGCGCGGCGATCTGCCGGGAGACAGCCGACTGGGTGAAGCTGAGGGCGCGGGCGGCGGTCGTGATCGAGCCGTGCCGCGCGACGGTGCGGAACACCTCCAGCAGCTGAGTCTCCATGCCGGGCATGGTAATCACGCATGGCAGGCATGCGAGACATTCGTTGGTCGCATTGCTTGCCCCGGCCTAGCGTTACCGCGTGGAGATCATCGCGGTCCTCGGGACAGGACACATGGGTACGCCGATCGCGCGCCGCCTCCTGGCCGGTGGCAACCGGGTCCGGGTGTGGAACCGCAGCCCGGAGCGTTCGGAGCCGCTGGCAGCGGCCGGCGCGACGGTGGCCGCGAGCCCGTCCGCCGCAGTCGACGGGGCCGACGTCGTCGTCGTGATGCTCACCGACGCCGGCGCGGTCGAGACGGTGCTGTTCGGGCCGGACGGCGCCGCCGCCGCACTCCGACCCGGGACGGTCGTGGTGCAGATGTCGACGATCGGGCCGGACGAAGTCCGAGCAGTGGCGGGCCGGCTTCCGGCGGGCGTCTCGCTCCTCGACGCCCCCGTCGGCGGCAGCGTCAACGCCGCCCGGGCCGGCACGCTGGCGATCTTCGCGGGCGGCCCCGCCGATGCCGTGCAGAGGGCGGCTCCGGTGCTGGAGCAACTCGGTTCGGTCCGTCACTGTGGGCCGATCGGCGCAGGCGCGGCCGTCAAGCTAGTCGCGAACACGGGCCTGGTGACGGCTGTCGCCGCGCTGCACGACGCGCTGGCTGTCGCCGCGGCGCTCGGTGTCGACAGGCAGACCGCCCTCGACGTGCTCGGCCGTGGGGCCCTTGCCGGCGCGGTCGGACGGGTCACCGCGCCGGGCGCCTCGTTCGCAGTCGCGTTGGCGGCGAAGGATGCGCGGCTGGCGCTGCGCCGCCCGGTGCCGGCTCCCGTGCTGGAGGCCGCCCTCGACCTGATGCAGGCCGCGCCGGACCAGGACGCGGATCTCTCCTCCCTCGTCTCAGCCGACTTCCTGAAGGGATGCTGATGCACCTCACCCTGGACAACCCCGCATCCGTCGCCGCCCCCTTCGGCGACCGCTTCGCGCACGTCGCCCGGATCGATGTCGGCGGCGGCGCGCTGCTGATGCTCGCCGGACAGGTCGCCGTCGACGACGGCGGCGAGGTGGTGGCCCCCGGAGACCCGGGCGCCCAGGCCGAACGGATCTTCGAGATCGTGGGCGGCGTGCTCGCGGCGCACGGTGCGAGCTTCGACGACGTGCTGCACATCCGCACGTTCATGACGGACCTGGCTGACCTCCCGGCGTACGCGGCCGTCCGGCGCCGTCTCTTCCCGGGTACCCCGCCGCCGGCGAGCACGACTGTCGAGATCAGCAAGCTCTTCCTGCCGGGCGCTGTGCTCGAGGTCGAGGTCACGGCCGTGGTCCGGTCGCGTTAGGGCTCGACGCTCACGCCGCGTAGCTGTATCGGCGGCAGGGATCCCCACCGGCGGACACGCCGAAGGGGATCCCTGCCGCGTCCGGGTCAGACCGCGACGGGCTGCTCGGCGGTGTTCGAGGCGCAGCAGGCGCTCTCGGTCGCCTTCTGCAGCTGCGGCGAGTCGGCCTTGACCGTGTAGACCTCCCACGGCTCGTCGCCGGGGCCGCGCACCCACACCTTGTCCTGGAGCGCGTAGCAGCACTCGGTGTCGTTCTCCTCCCGGGTGATCAGGCCGGACTCGCTGAGCCGGCTGGTCGCGGCGTTGACCTCCGCGGTGGTGGACACCTCGACCCCGAGGTGGTCCATCACCGTCGGCCGGCCGGGCTCACCTTCGAGGAGTACGAGCTTCAGCGGCGGGTTCTCCACGGCGAAGTTGGCGTAGCCGGGGCGGCGCTTGGCGGGCTCGACGCCGAACAGCTTGCTGTAGAAGGCGACGGAGCCTTCGAGGTCGGACACGCGGAGGGCGAGCTGAACGCGAGACATGCGAACTCCCTGTCTAGATTGTTGTCGAAGCAGCCTCCACTGTGCCTCCTACTTCGAAGCCTGTCAACCTAGAGAAACATCTAAACAACGCTGTCTCTTGCGGTATTTGGTTTGCGATGCAAACCTGTTTGGACAACAGCGGTTCGGCTACCGGAGGAATCATGCGGTCCGAGTCACCTCGTGAGGACAGCGCTCAGGAACTACTCGCCTCGATGGCCACCCTCCGCCGGCGGGCCCGGGCGGCCCGTCAGGCCTACTGGCTTCCGCTCCTGCTCTTCGGGGTGCTCATCGCGGCGGCCGCGCCGCTGTACGTCGAGTCGGCGGAGCCACCCGCGCTGCGCGCCGGGTCCGACGGCCCTGCCCTGACCGGTCTCGGCGGCGGCTTTCTGGAGAAGTCGGCCGCCCTGGGCTGGTACTGGCTGGTCGCGCTCGTCGGCGGCTATCTGGCCGCCCTGGCCTGGTACCGCTGGCACGGGCGGCGAACCGGCGTGCAGACGCCGACCCGGGCGTACGTCATCGCCGGCCTGGCGGGCACGCTCGTGGGCCTCGCCCTTCCGGTCGTCCTGGAGTTCCTGCTGTTCAACACGAGCGCACCGGTGTCGGGCGGCATCGGTTGGCTGACCGGTCCGCTGCTCGGCCTCGCCAATCGGGGCATGCTGCCGCACCTCGTGATCGCCGTGGGCCTGGCGGTCCTCGCCCACCTGGAACGCAGCCGCCGCCTGTGGGTGGTCGTCGGGCTCTACACCGTCGTGCTCGTCGCCGTGAACGCCTGGTTCCAGATCGCCGACCTGCAACCGGGCGATCTGACCCGGTTCAGCTTCATGCTGGCCGCCCTGTTTCCGGCACCGGTTCTGCTGATCGGCGGGGGCCTGGCGCTCGCCGTCGCGAAGAAGCAGCACAATCGGTAATCGTGAGCACCGTGGACGACCCTCGCGCGAGCGGGCCATTCCCGACGAACGGTCTCGACGACACGGTCCACCAGCGGCACCGGCTCGGCATCCTGACCATCGCCGCCGAAGGTGAGCGGGTGGAGGTGGCCTATCTCCGGGAGGCCCTCGAACTCACCGCGGGCAACCTGTCCCGGCACCTCACCGTACTGGAGGAGGCGCGCCTGATCGAGGTGGAGAAGGGTTACCACGGCCGCCGTCCGCGGACGTGGATCCGGATCACCCGGGAGGGACGTCAGGCCCTGCACTCCGAGATCGCCGCGCTCCAGGAACTCCTCCGTCGCCACCTCCAGCAGGCGACACCTCACGCCACCGCACCGGATCAGCCGGAAGCCCGTGCCGACTGAGGCGCGGCGCTCGATCCCGCCGGGTGATCAAGGAGTTCGTGTCATCCGGGACCGGCGAATCTGACACAAACTCCTTGATCAACGGAGTGGGGTGGGGCGGGACGGGACGGACAGAGCGGCAGCGGGCTGGGCGGGCAGGAGGCGCGGGTCAGGACCTGGGAGGGCGGCGGTTCTGGCCGGGGCTGCCCTGGATCGCCTCCCAGACGCTTCGGCCTGCCTGCCGGAGCGCCTGTCCGGCCTGTCCCGCCAGCTGAGCCGCCTCGGCGGCGGCGCTCGTCTGCTGGCCGGTTCGCTCCGAGCCGCGCTTCTTCTCGCCGGAACGGTCGGCCGACGAGCCCGCGCCGGCGCCCGGTTCCGATCCGGCAGTGCGCTCGGACTCCGCCTTGCCCTCCCGCCCGGCACCGGACGGCGACTCCGCACGCCCCGCACTCGACTGCGACTCCGTACGCCCGGCACTGGACGGCGACTCCGCCCGGCCGGCGTCAGGCGCCGGTGGCGAGTCGGCCCGGCCGGCACTGGACGGCGGCTCGGTCCGCCCGGCACCGGGCTCCGGTGACGGCTTCGGCCGATCGCCACCAACCGCCGGTGGGGACTCCGTCCGCGCCGGGCGCTGGGGCGGTTCGGGTGCCTCGATCGGGCCGGACACCGCCGGACCCGCCCGATCGACCACCTCACCGGCCGCCGGCACCGCCCGATCCACCACCGCCGGAGCGGTGCGCTCGACCACCTCGCCGGCTGCGGCCACCGTACGTCCGGTCTGGTCCACCACCGGCGCGGCGAGCCGGTGTACGTCCTCCAGGGCGACCCCGGCCGAGCGGGCCAACGCGTCGATCAGCTGCGGGTTGCGGTCGATGGTGGTCAGCGCCCGGTCCAGGATCTGCACCAGCTTCTCCAGCCGCACCTTGAGCAGCGCCTCGGCGCGTACCCCGGTGATGTCCAGCTCGACGCCCTCCAGGTGCACCCGGACCCCGGCGTCGAGCTGGAGCAGGTTGGCCAGCCGGGCGCGCAACGACAGGTCGGCGTCGAGCCCGTCCACCTTGAGCCGGATCTCGTCGACCGTCAACTCCGGCACGTCGAGCAGGACGTCCGGCTCCGGGTCGGGACGCCCCGGCGAGGTGGGCGGCTCGTAGCCGGGGTCCGGCACTGGTTCGGTGGCTCGGCTGTCGCTCATGCTCCCCGCTCTCCCATCGGTCCGGTCGGCGGCGCTTACCCGCTTTCCGGTACGGCATCCGTCGCGCCCCGGCCATCGACGGCACCCGACCCGCCCGCGCCACACGGAAGCCCTGCCAGGCCCGCACGGAAGCCTCGCCAGAGCCTCCCCGTGGGCCGCCGATCCCGCCGGATGGCGCTGTCGGGAACCGGTGTTCCCGGTGTCCGGAAGCGGGCGGTACGGAAGCTGCGCACCGGGACATGAGCCGGTATGGTCCGGACCTATGGGACAGGAGATGGCCGATCCGGATGAGGTTCGGCAGGAATCCGACCGCTTCTCCCTCCGCAGCAGCCTCCTCGCCCCGGCGTCCGCCGAGCGGGCGTACGCCGTCTTCACCGGCGCGCTCGCCGACTGGTGGGTGCGTGAATACACCTGGTCCGGCCCGGATGCGCTCGCCGCGATCGGCATCGAGCCGCGGGCCGGCGGCATGCTCTACGAGATCGGCCCGTACGGCTTCCGCAACGACTGGGGCCGCGTGCTGACCTGGGATCCGCCCCGGCGTCTGGTCTTCACGTGGCAGATCGGCCCGGACCGGGTGCCGGTGCCGGATCCGGCGCGGGCCAGCGAGGTGGAGGTCCTGTTCCACGCCGACGGTCCGGAGCGGACCCGGGTGGACGTCGAGCACCGCTACTTCGACCGGCACGGTACCGCGGCCGAGGGCTACCGCGAGGCGCTCACCGCGGGCTGGCACGAACTGCTCTGCCGCTACCTGGCGACCGTCGCCCGCACCGCCGCCTGACCCGCGCCGAGCGGGCGTATCCGGTCAGCAGCCGAACCGCGCCGGCGCCCGGTCAGCCGGCGATACCGGGCGCCGCACCGGTTCCTCCCACGCCGGTGCCGCCGAGGTCGGCCCGGCGGCCGGCGTCCGCGCCGGAACCGAAGCCACCGCCCGCCAGCCGTCGTCGCGGGGCGGTCCGCAACCGGGGGTACGCCTCGGCGACCCGGCGCTGGACGCGATCGGAGCGGTCGGCGAGCACCAGAGCCGTGGAGGGTCCACCCGACTCCGCCACCGCCTTGCTCTCGGCCGCGCGCAGTCGTTCCGCGACGACGTACGCGAACCCGGCCAGCCAGGTACGCCGGAACGCTGCCGGGTGCTCCCCGGCCGGTACGACGGCACCCGCCAGCCCGTGCGCGGCCTGCACCAGCAGCGAGGTGAACAGCAGCTCGACCCGTTCCAGGTCGCTGGCGAAGCCGAACAGGTGCATGACGAAGCCGTTGCCCTGCCGGCGGCGTACGCATCGGCAGCGCAGCGGTTCGGCGACCGCCGCGAGCAGGCCGGCCTTGTCCCGGGCGTACGGCGCGACGACGTCGACGGTCCGGTCACCGACCGGGTCGGCGGCCGGGTCGCGTGCGGCGAGCAGCGCCCGGTCGACGCCGTAGCGGGCGATCAGCTCGGTGGCCTTGGCCATGAAGGCGGCCGACTCGGCGGGTGTGCAGGCCGGGTCCTCGGCTTGGGCGAGCAGCTTGCGCACCTTGCTGAGCATCGCCTCGGACATGCACCCACAGCTACCACAGCCGGGGCGCGTTGCCGCGCGCCGGGCTCAGTCCGACCGGCTGCGCAGCGTGGCGATGGTCGAGCCGGCGAGGGTGAGCAGGCAGTCGGGCAGCAGCCCGTCGGCCGCGGCCGCCCCGAACAGCGCCTCACCGGTGTCCGCGTCGTCGTTGGCGCAGGCGCTGACGAAGCGGGCCACCCAGCGGGTGTCGTAGTCGGCCTGGTCGATGCCGGGGAAGTCGAGGGCGGCGCCGCCGCCCGGGGTGTCGTCGCCGAGCATGGTGGCGGCCAGGCACCACGCCACTCCGTACGCCCCGGCGAGGCCGGAGCGGTCCACCACCGCGTCGAACGTGCCCACCACGCCGGCGCCGTCACCGGCGAGGGCGGAACGGAGCACGGCGGTCGCGTCGTCGAGCGTCTGCTGTGCTTCGTCGTTCACCCGCGGAACAGTATCGCCGGGGGTCAAGCGGTGACCAGGTAACGGCCCGTCGACCACGCAGAGTGATACCCGCAGTCGGGGTGCCGACGGAGCCGACTCCACAGTCCCGCACGCCGCGCGAGCACGCTAAGGTGCGCAGCGGACCTTCGCCGGAGGAAGGACGACCATGCTGAGAACACGCACGTCGCGCGCGGCCCTGTCCATGGCCTGCGCGGCGCTCCTGCTCGCCACGAGCGCCTGCGGGAGCGACGAGCCGGAGGAAGCGCCTGCCACCCAGGTACGCCTCTACGGCACCGACGGCAACATGCTCAATTCGTACCCCGCGGAGCTCAAGGACCGGGCGGATCTGGTGAACGGGATGAAGGGCACCACGCCCCTCACTCCGCTGCCCGAGAGCTTCAAGGAACGACTACTCGCCGTAGACCCGAAGCTGGGTGACTTCCTCTACTCCGCCGAGTCCTACGACGCGGTCGTGATCAGCGCGCTGGCCGCCCAGCTCGCCGGCACCACCGCGCCGGCCGAGATCGCCGAGCAGATCATCGGGGTGACCACCGGCGGCGAACGCTGCGACGAGGTGGCGGCCTGCCTCCAGCTCGCCCGCGCGGGCCGGGACATCGAGTACCGGGGTGTGTCACTGACCCGCGCCGGGTTCACCGACACCGGCGAGCCGGCGACCGCGAGCTACGGCACGATGCACTTCGACAACCAGAAGATCGACGACAGCAAGACCGAGTTCGTCGGCGCCGGCGAGGAGTCCGGGGCGAGCACCAAGGCTCCGCCGCGCGGTCGGAAGCCGCGCGACGGCAAGGCCAAGGACGCTCCGCTGGTCCTCGGCGGGCTGCTGCCGAGGACCGGTGACCTGGCGCTGGCGTACCCGCCGCTGGCCGCGGGCGCCGCGCTGGCGCTCCGCGAGGTCAACGCCGCCGGTGGTGTGCTCGGTGAGCCGGTGAAGTGGGTGGACGGCGACGACGGCACCAACCCGGAAGTCGCCAAGGCCACCGTCGCATCGCACGTCAGCAAGGGCGTCCAGGTCATCATCGGCGCGGGCGGCTCCGGCATCTCCCGGGCCGTGCTGCCGGACGTGGTGGCCGCCGGGCGGATCCTGTTCTCCCCGTCGAACACCGACGCGGGGCTGAGCGCTGTGGACGACAAGGGCCTCTACTTCCGTACCGCCCCGCCGGACAGCCTCCAGGGTCGCGCGCTGGCCGACGTGATGCTCCGGGACGGGCCGCGCAAGATCGCGATTCTGGCCCGTAAGGACTCGTACGGCGAGGGCCTCCAGGAGAACGTCCGCTCGGAGCTGGAGAAGGCCGGGATCGGCGCGGACCGGGTCAAGCTGCTGACCTACGAGCCGCCGGCGGACCCGAAGACGCCAGTCGACTTCACCGGCATCGCCAAGGAGATCAAGGACTTCGGACCGGAGGCGCTGCTGCTCATCGGCTTCGCCGAGTCGGCGCCGGCGATCCCGGCGCTCGACGACGCGGGAGTCGACATCAAGCGCTGAGACGCACCGACGTGAAGGGCCGCACCGGAAGACACCGGTGCGGCCCTCGTCGTCTCCCCGTGGTCTCAGCGCGTCCCGCGCCGGTCCAGGAACTCGGTCATCCGCCGGTGCTTCTCCTCGTCCTCGAAGAGCACCGCCTGGCTGAGCAGGTCGAGCTGCGGGTGCGCGGCCGCCGGGGCGTCCACCGCCATCTTGGTCAGCCGCAGCGCCAGCGCGGAACCCTTGGCCATCTCGTCGAGCAGGCCGTGCGCGGTGGGCAGCAGCTCCGTCGGGTCGGCCACCACCCGGTTCACCAGCCCGATCCGCAGCGCCTCCTCGGCGTCCACCCGCCGGCCGGTGAACAGCAGTTCCTTGGCCCGGGCCTCACCGATCAGCGCCGGCAGCCGGTAGGTCGCGCCGGCGCCGGCCAGGATGCCCAGCCGTACCTCGGGCTGGCCGAACACCGCGCGGTCCGTGCACACCCGGAGATCGCAGGCGTACGCCAGCTCGGCGCCGCCGCCCAGCGCCGGCCCGTCGACGGCGGCGACTGTGGGCATCGGCAGCGCCCGGATGCGGGCGAAGACGCCCTGGTTGATGGCGGCCAGCGCGTCCAGCCGGCCACGCTCGCGGAGCTGGGCGATGTCGGCGCCCCCGGCGAAGATGCCCGCCGTCCCGCCGGTGAGCAGCAGCAGCCGGGGACGCGCCTCCAGGTCGGCGCAGACCGCGTGCAGCTCGCCCACCAGGTCGGCGTCGATGGCGTTGCGCTTCTCCGGCCGGTCCAGCGTCACCACGAGCCGGTCCGGCAGCTCCTCGATCCGCAGCCCACTCATTTCTTCTGGCCGTCCTTCCACGTGTAGAAGCCCTGCCCCGACTTCTTGCCCAGCTTTCCGGCGGCGACCATCTCGACGAGCAGCGGCGGCGGCGCGAAGCGGTCCCCGTACGCGGCCTGGAGCGTGCGCGCGATGTCGAGCCGCACGTCCAGCCCGACCAGGTCGGTCAGCTCCAGCGGGCCGATGGGGTGCCGGTAGCCGAGCACCATCGCCTTGTCGATGTCGGCCGGGCTCGCGACCTCGTCGGCCACCATCCGGATCGCCTCCAGGCCGAGCGTGACGCCGAGCCGGGAGGTGGCGAAGCCGGGCATGTCGCGTACGACGACGGGGTCCTTGCCCAGCCGACCGGCGAGCGCGACGGCCGCCTCGGTGGTCGGCGGCGCGGTGGCCGGGCCGACCACTACTTCGAGCAGCGCCATCGCCCACACCGGATTGAAGAAGTGCAACCCGACGAAGTCGGCGGGACGCTCCAGCCCGGCGGCCAGTTCGGCGATCGGGATGCTGGACGTGTTGCTGCCCAGCAGCGCCGGCCGGCGGCTCTCCGCCTCGCGCAGCACCGCACGCTTCAGGTCGAGCCGCTCGGGCACCGCCTCCACGATCACGTCGGCGCCCTCGGCCACCTCGGCGAGCCCGGCCCGCAGCGTGACGCGGGCACGGTTGGCGGTGGCGGCCTCGGAGGTCAGCTTGCCGCGCTGCACGCCCCGGTCCCACAGCTCGCCGAGCCGGCGGACGGCCTCGGCGCCCCGGGCGGGGTCGACCTCGACCAGTTCGACCGCGTACCCGGCGCCCGCCGCCACGTACGCGATGCCGAGGCCCATGGTGCCGGCCCCGACGACCACAAAACGACCACTCATCGACGTCCCCTCGCCGCGGCGGGGGCGCGCGGGGTCTCCGCCGCCGGGCCCGTCCGCTCGCTCGTTCCTGCATGCGACCCTATGCATGGCCGGGCCGCCGGGGATGCGTGGGGGCGGAGCGGACGGGGTAAGGACGGCCCTCAACGCCGAAGGAAGGAACGAGATGAGCCAGGCACCGGAGAGCGCGGAGAGCACCGAGACGGTCGAGACCCGCGGCGACGAGCGGGTGGACCTGCTTCGTGCGGACACCAACAACGACGGCAAGACCGACGTCTGGGTGGTGGACACCGACGGCGACGGCAAGGCCGACCTGTTCCAGTTCGACACCGACGGTGACGGCAAGGTGGACATCACCATGGTGGACATCGACGAGGACGGCACCCCGGACGAGGTGGTCGACGGCGACGGCGGGCTGCCCCCGGAGCAGACCACCCCCACCGTCCAGGTCTGAGCTGTAAGGAAGGGCCCCTTCTTAACGCGTAGGCGCTTGAAAGGGGCCCTTCCTAACGCCGCAACTCCAGCGTGGCGAGGTAGTAGGGATGGTCGGTGTCGTCCACGTCGGCCAGTCGCCACTGTGAGCCGTGGACCAGCTCGGCGAACTCGTCGGGCGAGCAGACCAGGTAGTCGAACCACTCGGTGCCGAGCAGCCGGTAGCGCAACCGCAGCCGCAGTTGCCCGCCGAGCCGGCCGCGCCGGCGGTTGCGCTCGTGGTAGGCGGTGTGCACCGGGTCGGTGGTGCCGTACGGGTCGGTGCCGTGGGCGATCACCCGGGCGCCGGGGCGGGCCAGCGCGGCGAGCGCGGCCAGCATCGCCGGGGCGCGTTCCCGCCCCTCGAACAGCCCGAGGTTGTTGCCGAGCAGCAGGAACGTGTCGTACCGGCGGCCGTCGGCGGCGTGCTCGTCGACTGTGCCGTGCACCAGGTCGCGTACGCCCCGGTGGCGGCTGACCCGCAGCGCGCCGAGCGAGGTGTCCAGCCCGGTGACCGGCACGCCGCGCTCCTGCAGGTGCAGCGCGACCCGGCCGGCGCCGACGCCGACGTCGAGCACGTGCCCCCGTACCCGGTCCACGGCCCGGTGGTCGTGCGGCTGCCACCGCTGCGGCGGGTCCAGGTAGTGCCCGGCGGGCGCGCCGTTGATCAGCCCGTCGTCGCGCTCGATGATCTCGATGACCGGGCGGGGCAGGCGGCCGCCGGCCATCGGGCGCGGTCCGATCCCGGTGGCGACCGCGTACGCGTCGCGGATCATCTCGCCGAACACGTCGCCGATCTCGGGTTCCCCGGTCATGCCCGCAACGCTATCCGGGGGTCGGCGGCGCCGTCGCCGCCGTATCCTTGGCGGCGTGACCGACCTGGACCGCCTGGCGGCGGAGAAGTACGTCCTGCTCACCACGTTCCGCAAGGACGGCCGGGCGGTGCCGACTCCGGTGTGGGCGGTACGCGACGGTGACGGGCTGGCGGTGTGGACGGTCGCCGACTCCGGCAAGGTGAAGCGCATCCGGCGCGACGGCCGGGTGACTGTGGCGCCGTGCGACGTGCGCGGTCGGCCGCACGGCGAGGCGGTGCCGGGTCACGCGACGATCGCCGACCCGGAGAGCACGAACCGGGTACGAGGGCTGCTCAAGCAGAAGTACCGGCTGATCGGGCGGCTGAGCCTGCTGGGCAGCCGGCTCCGCCGGGGTGAGGGCGGCACCGTGGGGCTGCGGATCGTGCTGGACGGATCGGCCTCCGGACGCGATTAAGGGCGGCGCCGCGACGGCACCGCCCCTGATCGGAACGCCGGAGAACGCCGGTTCGTCAGTCTCCCTGGCGCTGCTGGGGGATCTGCCCCTGCAGCAGGGCCCGAACCTCCGACTCGCGGTAGCGGCGGTGGCCGCCCAGGGTCCGGATGGCACTGAGCTTGCCAGCCTTCGCCCACCGGGTCACCGTCTTCGGGTCGACACGGAACATCGACGCCACCTCGGCCGGTGTGAGTAGCGGCTCAGGTTCGTGCGTTCGCGATGCCATCGGGGTCACTCCTCCACATGTATAGACATCGGCCGGGGTCCCGCCGGCCGACGCGTCTCCCATGGTCCGGCTAGTCCCCGATGTCCGACATGGGCCGAACGGCTGAAGGTCCCTAGACGGACGGATGAACCATGCCCGATTTTTACGACTTTTATGCCGCAGAAAGTACCTTATTCGGACTCATGATCACGGTTCGTGATGCATCAGCTACGAGACACTCTCGTGTCCAAGACCACTTAGCGGGGCAAACCGGGCGTCAGTTGCAGCGCTCCAGCAGTTGCACCGCGCGCCAGCGGGCCACCAGCTTGTCGTACGCGGCGGACGCCTCCTCGGCTTCGCCCCGGCCCAGTCCGGACAGTCCGGTGGCCACCAACTCGGTCGAGTCGTCGGCCTCCAGCGTCTCGTCCGGCAGCAGTTGCACCAGGCCGCCGTAGTCCAGCTCGACCACCGAGCGCGGGTGGAACTCCTCCAGCCACCGGGCAGCCTCCTCGACCGCCTCGGTGATCGGCGCCTCGCCGATCGACTTGCGCAGCACGGACAGCGCCCGGGACGCCCGGCGGCGCGCCTTGGAGATCTCGGTGCGGTAGCGCAGCGCCCGCCGCTCCGGCTCGGTGACCAGGTGCCGCTCGCCGGCCTCGAACAGCACGAACCAGCGCAGCGGCACGCCCCACGTGGCGATCTGCTCGTGCACCCGGGGCACCCCGTGCTCCAGCACCCGGGCGCCGCTGCGCCAGTCCTCCACCACGGCCTTGGCCTGCCCGGCGAGCACCGGCGGCACGAACGCGTCGGCCAGCACAGAGGGCACGCCGTCGCGGGCGCTCAGCGCCGCCTCGGCGACCCGGATACGCAGGTTCCACGGGCAGACCAGCAGCGCGTCGTCGGACTCCAGCACGTACGCCTCGTCGGGCAGGTCGGGCAGCCGGGTCCAGCCGGCGCCGAGCGCCTCGATCACCGCGGTCCGCTGCCGTACCGGCCCCTCCAGCGGAGCGATGGCGCGGCCCTCGCTGACGTACCGGCGCCAGTACGACTGCCGGTCCCGGTCGAAGGCGGTGAGCGGCTCGTACACGCGCAGGTATGAAGCGAAAAGCGACGGCACGGCGCGATCCTCCCACGAGACGGGACCGCCCGTCGCCGCCCTCGGGCCCGTGGCGTGACATGCGCGACAGTACGGTTCGGGCCGATATTAGGCTCAACGACACCGGCAGCATCCCGCCGGCGTGCCACCAGGTTCCGCGCCCCACAAGGGCGCACACCGACACAGGAGTCAGCCATGGGCGTATTCGCCAGTACCGACGACCCCGTCTCCACGGGGCACGAGCAGGTCGTGTTCTGCCAGGACAAGCAGTCCGGCCTGAAGGCGATCATCGGGATCTACTCCACCGCGCTGGGCCCCGCGCTCGGCGGCACCCGGTTCTACCCGTACGCCAGCGAGGCCGAGGCCCTCGCCGACGTGCTCGACCTCTCGCGCGGCATGGCCTACAAGAACGCCCTGGCGAACCTCGACCTCGGTGGCGGCAAGGCGGTCATCTGGGGTGACCCCGAGCAGATCAAGAGCGAGGCGCTGCTGCGCGCGTACGGCCGCTTCGTCGAGTCGCTGAACGGCCGCTACTACACCGCCTGTGACGTGGGCACCTACGTGGCGGACATGGATGTGATCGCCCGGGAGACCCGCTACGTGACCGGCCGCAGCGTGGAGCACGGCGGCGCGGGCGACTCCTCGATCCTCACCGCCTGGGGCGTGTTCCAGGGCATGCGGGCCGCCGCCGAGCACGTCTGGGGCAGCCCGACGCTGGCCGGCCGGCGGGTCGGCGTGGCCGGGCTGGGCAAGGTCGGCAAGTACCTGACCGCCCACCTGCTCGACGACGGCGCCGAGGTCGTGGCGACCGACGTCAACCCGCGCGCCCTGGAGTGGGCGCGCACCACCCACCCGCAGGTCACCCTGGTCGACGACACCGAGGCGCTGGTGGCCTCCGACATCGACGTGTACGCCCCGTGCGCGCTCGGCGGCGCGCTGAACGACGACACCGTGCCGGTGCTGCGGGCGAAGGTGGTCACCGGAGCGGCGAACAACCAGCTCGCCCACCCGGGCATCGAGAAGGTGCTCGCCGACCGGGGCATCCTCTACACCCCGGACTACGTGGTGAACGCCGGCGGCGTGATCCAGGTCGCCGACGAGATCGAGGGCTTCAACTTCGACCGCGCCAAGCTGCGCGCCACCCGGATCTTCGACACCACCCGGCAGATCCTCCAGCTCGCCGACGACGAGGGCGTGCCGCCGGCGGTCGCCGCGGACCGGCTCGCCGAGCGGCGGATGGCCGAGGTGGGCCGGCTGCGCACGATCCACCTGCGGTGAAGCTCACCTCCGGGGGCGGGGCGGCGCTCCACCCCCGGAGGCCGTGCGCGTTAAGCTGATTCTCGGTTCGTTCGTACCGGTATGTCCGGTGTCACGGCCAGCCCCGGGGCTTACCCCTTACCCGGTACACTTTGTGACGGCTGGACCACTGCGACGCGCAGGTCCGGTCGACGGTGACCCGAGGTGCCGAACGATGGCATCCCCATGTACCGTAAGAGCCACGAGAGATGCCTGACGTCATCGGGGCCCGCCTTCGGGCTGCCCCGCATTCTGTGCGAGGGGGTCGAGCCATGGGGCGCGGCCGTGCTAAGGCCAAGCAGACGAAGGTGGCCCGGGAGTTGAAGTACCACTCCCCGAACACCGACCTAACCGCCTTGCAGCGCGAACTGGCGGGTAGTGGAAAGTCTGAGCACAACTTCGACGACGACTACAAAGAGTATGTCGACGACGATGACGAGGACCACGCGGACGACGACCCGGACACCTGGGCTCGTCCGACCCGCTGACCTCCGGTCACATCTGAGCACGCGGTAACCCCCGCGTGCTCACGCATGTGCTCTGCCGAGCCGGCGTACGACCGACGATCAGGGACCTGCCGGCGCTCCGGGGCGTCCGCTCCGACGCGCCGGCAGGTCCTTGATCCCGGAACCGTCCCCTCAGCGCGGCCGGTTGTTCCAGTTGTAGAACGTCGGGATGTTCTCGAAGTGGTTCCACGCGCAGACCGCGCCGGCGCCGTCACCGCCCGACACCTCGGCCCGCAGCAGCCGCGCCGCCTCCGCCTCGTGGAGCAGAGCGGTAAGCCCCGCAGCGGCGTCCCGCACCCGGTCGGCGATCGCCTCCCGGTCGGTGTCACTGATGGTCTCGGGCATGCTCCAACACTCCCTCCAGTAGGCGGATCTTGCTGTTCCGGCAGTGCTCGGTCTCCGTACCGTCGAAACGCCCCAGCTCGAAGTAACGGTTGGCGGCGTGCCCACCGCCACAGAACCCGAAGTACGCGCAGGACGCCCGGCACGCCTCCACGCCGGTGAGGAACTCGTCCACCCACGGCGTACCGGCCGCGCCGGCGAGGATGTCGCCGAGCGGCGTGGTGAGCACGTTCCCGCTGGCGAAGTCGCCGTACCGGGGGTCGGTGAAACCGGCCAGCTCGGGCGAGAGCACCACCACCGAGCCGTCGTGCCCGACCGTCGGGATCGGGTCGAGACTGCGCGGCAGCAGGTCGTCGGCGGTGCCGGCCAGCACCGCGCCCGCGTACCGCAGCGACCACTCCACCTCACGCAGGTGGATCCGGGGATCCCGGCGCCACGCCGCCACCAGCTCCGCCCAGAACCCGGTGACAGCGCCCTCGTCGCGGGCGTTCGTCCGGGTGTTGACGCCCTCGGTCTCCTCGATGTTGACGCCGAGCACGTCGCAGCCCAGGTCGAGGAAGTAGTCGTACAGCTCGGTCGCCAGGCCCGGCTCCGGCCGCGAGACCACGGCGAGCGCCGAGAACGGCAGGCCGTGGTGGCGCAGCGCCGCGACGCCCGCCACGATCCGGTCGTACGCGGGCCGCCCGCCCCGGGTGACCCGCTCGCCGTTGCGCGCCCGCGGCCCGTCCACGCTGACGCTGACCCGCACCCGGTGCTCGGTGAAGAACGCGCACCAGGCGTCGTCGATCAGCGTGGCGTTGGTCTGCACGTGGTGCTCGACGTCGGGCCCGAACGGCGCCAGCAGCGCGGCCAGGTGCTCCCGGCCGGCCGCGAGCGGCTCGCCCCCGTGCCAGACCACGGAGAAGCGACCGCCCGCCGCCCACGGTTTCACCGACGCCGCCACCGCCTCGGCGACGGCCACCGGCATCCGCCTGTCGGCGGCTCGGAAGGGGAGGTAGCAGTAGGCGCAGTCGAGGTTGCACAGCGTCGTCGGCTGCATCACCACGTACGACGGGACGGCGGCGATGCCCCGCATCCCTCCGGGTGTGCGCGCAGCCATCAGCACCTCCCCCGCCTGCCTGAAAACCGAACCTCCAGGCTAGGCCGCGGCGACCGCTCGGGTGAACCCCCGATCACGTGCCCGGCCGATCGGCGCAGGGTGATCAGCCTCGGGTGTGCTGCCCGACCATCTGCACGTTGCCGGACCCCTCGATGATCTCGCCGGCCTGCCAGGCGTCCACGCCGCGACCGGTCAGGGTGGCCAGCGCGCGGTCGGCGTCCTCGGCGGAGACGATCGCGAACATACCGACGCCCATGTTGAACGTCGCCTCCATCTCCGGGTCCTCGATCCGGCCCTTGGTCTGGATCAGGTCGAAGATCGGCTGCGGCTTCCAGGTGGAGCGGTTCACCACCGCGTCGACGTGCTCGGGCAGCACCCGGACCAGGTTGCCGGGGATGCCGCCGCCGGTGACGTGGGCCAGCGCCCGCACCTCGGCCTCGGCGATCAGCTTCAGGCAGTCCTGCGCGTAGATCTTGGTCGGGGTGAGCAGCTCCTCGCCGAGCGTCCGCTGGCGGCCGAAGTCGTCGATCACCACGTCCAGCCGCATCCGGCCGGCGCCGAGCAGCACGTGCCGGACCAGCGAGTAGCCGTTGGAGTGCAGGCCGGACGAGCGCATCGCGATCACCACGTCGCCCACCTCGACCCGCTCCGGGCTGAGGATCTCGCTCTCCTCCACCACGCCGACGCCGGTGGCCGAGATGTCGTACTCGTCGGGGCGCAGCACGCCCGGGTGCTCGGCGGTCTCGCCACCCAGCAGCGCGCAGCCGGCGTACCGGCAGCCGTCCGCGATGCCGGCGCCGATCTCGGCGACCTTGTCCGGCACGACCTCGCCGGTGGCGATGTAGTCGAGCAGGAACAGCGGCTCGGCGCCGCAGGCCACCAGGTCGTCGACGACCATGGCGACCAGGTCGATGCCGACCGTGTCGTGGATGTCGAGCTGCTGGGCGATCACCAGCTTGGTGCCCACGCCGTCGGTCGAGGAGGCCAGGATCGGGTTCTTGTACTTCTTCGTGTCCAGCCGGAACAGGCCGGCGAAGCCGCCCAGGTCACCCATGACCTCGGGGCGCCGGGTCTCCTTGACCTTGGACTTGAGCAGCTCGACCGCGCGGTCGCCCGCCTCGATCGACACCCCGGCGTCGGCGTACGAGACCGAGCGTTTGCGCTGCGTCCGGCCGGACCCCGCCGACCAGGGCTGGCGGTCGCCGCCGGCGCCCGTCGGGCTGGATCCTGCGCCGCTGCGCTCGGACACGTGCGTCACGGTTCTCCCCTTTGTGGTTCCCGCGGGCCCGGAGCGGCCGGACCCGCGTCGGTGGTGCTACGGGTGGTGGGTCGGTGTGGCGACGAGCGGACCGGTCGGCCCGGCCGCCTCGGCGGCGACCCGGCGTCCCACTCCTTCGAGCACGTGCTTGCCGATCAGGTTCCCGGCCGGCAGTTCGATCGGGTACTCCCCATCGAAGCACGCCCGGCAGAGCCGGCTCTTCGGCTGCTCGGTCGCGGCGATGAGGCCGGGCAGCGATACGTAACCGAGCGAGTCGGCGCCGATGGACCGCCGGATGCCCTCGTTGTCCAGCCCGTTCGCGAGCAGTTCGGCGCGGGTGGCGAAGTCGATGCCGTAGAAGCAGGGCCAGCTCACCGGCGGCGAGGAGATCCGGACGTGGACCTCCAGCGCGCCCGCCTCGCGCAGCAGCCGGACGATCGCCCGCTGGGTGGTGCCCCGCACGATCGAGTCGTCCACCACCACCAGGCGCTTGCCGCGTACGTTCTGCCGCAGCGGGTTCAGCTTCAGCCGGACGCCGAGCGCGCGCAGCGTCTGCGAGGGCTGGATGAACGTGCGCCCGACGTACGGGTTCTTCATCAGGCCCTGGCCGTAGGTGATGCCTGATTCCTCGGCGTAGCCGATCGCGGCCGGCGTGCCGGACTCCGGCACCGGGATCACCAGGTCGGCCTCGACCGGGTGCTCCTTGGCGAGCTGGCGGCCGATCTGCACCCGCGCGGCGTGCACGTTGCGGCCGGCGATGGTGGCGTCCGGCCGGGCGATGTACACGTACTCGAAGAGGCAGCCCTTGGGCTCGGGCGAGGCGAACCGGCTGGACCGCAGCCCGTTCTCGTCGATGGCGATCAGCTCGCCCGGCTCGACCTCGCGGACCACGCTCGCGCCGACGATGTCCAGCGCGGCGGTCTCGCTCGCCACCACCCAGCCGCGTTCGAGCCGGCCGAGCACCAGCGGGCGTACGCCGTGCGCGTCGCGCGCCGCGTAGAGCGTCGACTCGTCCATGAAGACGAAGCTGAACGCGCCGCGCAGCTGCGGCAGCACCTCGAGCGCGGCCGCCTCGACCGACAGGTCGGGCCGGCTCGCCAGCAGCATGGTGACCAGCGACGTGTCGTTCGTCGAGCCGTCGGAGTCGAGCCCCCGCACGGCGGCCTCGCGCTGCAACTCGGCGGTGTTCACCAGGTTGCCGTTGTGCGCCAGCGCGATCGTGGTGCCGGCGGTCGTGGCGCGGATGGTCGGCTGGGCGTTCTCCCAGGTCGAGCCACCGGTGGTGGAGTAGCGCGCGTGCCCGATGGCGACGTGCCCGCGCAGGCTCGCCAGCGTCGGCTCGTCGAACACCTGGGCGACCAGGCCGAGATCCTTGTAGACAACGACACCGGAGCCGTCGCTCACCGCGATGCCCGCGGCCTCCTGACCGCGGTGCTGGAGGGCGTAGAGCCCGAAGTAGGTGAGGTTGGCGACCTCTTCACCCGGCGCCCAGACGCCGAAGACGCCGCATGCGTCCTGGGGGCCGGGTCGCTGGGGGTCAAGGTCGTGGCTCAGCCGGCCATCGCCTCGGGGCACCTGCCGCTCCCTCGCAGTGGGGTCTGGACTGGCCTGGCGGAGTCAGGGGGTCAGCTCCGCACACATGGGCCGGGACCGTCGTCGGCTCTCAGTGTACGCGACCAGCAGTGGACACCGACAGTCACGAAGCGCCCGCTCAGCGTGAGCTGAGTTTGCGCTGCTCGACGCCTAGATCGGAAGGTACGGCGAGAGGTCAGCCCGATTTCCGGATACGCGGATCCGACCCTCGGTGACCGTTTCCGCCCATCCGCGGCGCCCGGTGGCGACCGCCAGCCAGGTCGCCGGATCCATCTCCACCACGTTCGGCGGCGTACCGCGGGTGTGTCGTGGACCACTCACGCACTGGACCGCACCGTAGGGTGGAACGCGCACCTCCACCGATCGGCCGGGGGCGCGATCCGCGAGGGCAGCCAAGAGCGTCCGGACCGCCTCCCGGAGCACCGGTCGTTCGGGCGTACGCCCCTCGTCCAGCGCCGCCAGGGCGGCGAGTACCGCTTCGGAATAAGCGTGCGGAGAGGACACGACGGGACGATACGACCCGGCAGAAGGCCGTCCGACGGCGGCCCTGGGTAGAGATGATCCGGTCAGACAAGGCATAGTTGCCGACGGCGTTATTCGTACCGTGAGTGATCAACGTCGGCCGAGCGGCCGGCGGGGAGATCAGACTCGGAAGGCGGTGGACGTGTCAACACACCGACGTGCCTGGAAGCAGCGGGCCGGTGTGGTCGTAGCGCTGGTCTTCGGCGCCCTGCTCACCGTCCCCGCATCCCCCGCCCTCGCCGCCGGCGTCAGCGTCTCGCCGGGATCGATTACGGTCAACGCCGGAAGCGACGCGACCGTGAGCGTTCAGGTCACTCCCGGCGACGGCGACGAGAGCGCGGAGATCGGCCTGACCGGCCTGCCGGCCGGTGTCAGCTGCGCCTCGGGCTGCGGCCAGATGAACTTCCCGCCTGGGAACAACAGGCCGAGGACGCAACTGCTCACCATCCGCGCCAACGACAACGCGCAGGACGCCAACGCCTCGGTCACGGTGCAGGTCCGGCCCAACAACTCGGACCCGGCCACCGGCAACTTCCAGTTGGCGGTCAAGGGCAAGGTCGAGGCGCCGCAGCAGCCGCAGACGGTCAAGACGGTGTCCGGCAAGGTGGTGAACGCCGACGGCGATCCGATCTCCGGCGCCCTCGTCATGCTCCGCGACAGCGCGGGCAAGGAACGTCGCACCAACACCAGCGGCAACGGCAACTTCAGCTTCAGCGGCTCCGAGTCCAACCCGATCGCGCCCGGCCGGATCGACCTCGGCGCCTCCACCGACGGTGCCTCGCCCGTCGCCCGGTCGATCAACGCGAACGCCGGCCAGTCGGTGACCGGCGTCCGGCTCAGCATCCAACTGAAGGCGTCGGCGAGCCCGAGCGCCAGCCCGTCGGCGAGCGAGTCCGCCCCGCCGTCCGAGGAACCGCTCGACGAGGAGGCGACCGACACCCCGTCGGCCGAGGCGCCCGCCGCGCAGCAGCCGGCCGCCAACGAGGACTCCGGTGGCTTCGGCTCCTGGCTGCTCATCCTGCTCGGCGGCCTCTTCGTCGCCGTCGGCGTGGGCACCATCGTGCTGCTCTACATGCGCCGCAAGAACGAGGGCGACGACGGTGACGGCGACGGTCCGGGTGGGCCGACCGGTCCGGGTGGCCCCGGCGCGGCCGGCGCGATCCCGGCAGCCCGGGGTGCCTACCACGGCACCGACGACCAGACCCGGGTCGTGAACGGCATGGGCGCCGGGCCGGCCGCGACGATGGTCGGCGGCCCCTCGATCAGCGACGCCCCCACCATGCTCCAGCGGCCGGTCGTGGACGACGTCCCGCCGGACCCGTACGGCGCGCCGCCCGGCCCGGCGTACGGCGCAGGCGGCCAGGGCGGCTACGGCTACGGCGACGACGCGCCCGGCCAGGGCGGCTACGGCGGCGCGGGCGGCTACGGCAACGCGCCCTCCTCGGGCGGCGGCTACGGCAACGGCCCCTCCTCCGGGGCCGGGTACGGCAGCCCGGACTACGCCGCAGGTGCCGCGGCGGGCGCGGCCGGATACGCGGCCCAGGGCGGCGGCTACGGCAACGAGCGCTTCGACGAGCCCACCGGCCGCTACACCGGTGACAGCACGCAGTACGCGCCGGCCGCCGACCCGTACCCGACCAGCACCTACCAGCCGGAGCAGGACCGCGGCTACGACCAGGCCGGCTCGGCCCCGTACGGCCGTGGCCCGGAGCAGGGCGACGGTTACGGCGCGGCCGGTGGCTACGGCGCCGCACCGGGCGGTTACGACGGCGGCGCGACCGGCGGCTACGACAGCACCCGTCAGCAGGGCGGGTACGGCGAACCCACCGGGGCCTACGGCAACGCCGCGGGCGGTGGCTACGGCGACAACCCGGCCGGCGGGTACGGCGACGCCCCGGCCTACGGCGGCGGCCGCGCGGCGGGCGGCGGGTACGGCGACGGCGCGACCGGCGGCTACGACAGCGCCTCCACGGGTGGCTACGGCGACGCCCCGGCCGGCGGCTACGACAGCGGCCGTCAGACGGGCGGATACGGCGAGGCCCCCGCGGGTGGTTACGACAAGGGTGCCGGCGGCTACGACAACGGCGCGACCGGCGGGTACGACAGTGGCCGTCAGCAGGGCGGCTACGGCGACGCGCCGGCCGGCGGCTACGGCAACGCCGGTGGCGGATACGACGGCGGTCACCAGTCCGGCGGCTACGGCCAGCAGGGCGGCGGGTACGGCGACGGCTACGGCCAGGCACCGCAGGGCGGTTACGGCCAGCCGGGCGGCTACGGCCAGGAGCCGCCGCCGCAGCAGCGCGGGGGCGGCTACCCCAACGACCCGGCGCAGGCGGGTCGCGCACGCCCGGACGGGCAGGCGGACCGGGGCGGACGACGCCTCGACTGGCTGGACGACTGACAGCCACCAGATGTGAGAACTGTGGCCGCCCGCGAACAGCGGGCGGCCACAGTCGTCAGCGAACCCCCGCAGGACGGGAGCGGAAGCGGTGCTCAGGCGGGGGCGAAGTAGCCCTGGCGGAGCACCGGCACCACGTCGGAGACGCCCACCTCGGTCGCGACCGCGACGTCCTCGGCGAAGCCGCCCTCGGCGAGTTCCCGCCCGGAGACGCATCCCCGGACCGCCGCCGGCACGTCCGGTGTGCTCGCCAGCGCGGCGAGCGCCATCGCGGCCTCCACCGAGAGCCCGCCGGGCACCCCGGCGAGCGCGTCGAGCACGCAGGCCGCACCGAGCTGGTCCTCCACGCACGGCCGCAGTGACCCGTCGGGCCAGCGCTCCCCGGCCGCCACCACGCCCACCGGCGCGTCCTTCGAGCCGTACCCCTCGGCGCGCAGCCAGCGCCCGACGGCGGGTGCGTTACGCAGGCACGCCGCGACCACCGGCACGCCGGTGGCGCTCGCGGCGGCGCTGATCGCCGAACCGTTCGGCGACGGCAGCACCAGGTCGGCGACGACCGGTGCGGTCCGCAGCGCCGCCGGGGACAGCGACCACTGGTGCTCCGCCGTCGTCTTCCGGCGGCCCACAGCGGCCACGGCACCCACTCGGCGGGCGTAGTCCGCGGCCTGCTCACCCCACGGGAACGGGTGCACCCGCATGCCGCGGCTCACCGCCACCTCCACGGCGGTGGTGAACGACAACACGTCCACCACCACCAGGGCGGCACAGACCCGGCCGAGTTCCGCCGCCCCGGTCAGTCCCCAGTCGAACCGGGCACCAGCACCGGGTTGGGTGAAGACGGCCAAGGCCAGCGCCTCAGCGCTGACCCGGCGCCGGCTCACCGGAAGCCGGACCGTCGGACCCGTCGGCAGCCGCCGACTCGTCCTGGGCCGGGGTTCCGTCGACCGCCGCCGTACCGTCGGCCGACGTGGCCTCGCCGGACGCCTCGGGCTTCGCAGCGACGGCGGGCGCCTCGGGCTCCGCCGCGACGACGGGCGCGGACGCCTCGGCCGGCGGGGTGTCCCGGCCGGCCTTGGCGATCGGCTCGGCGTCGACAGCGGCCGGGTCCACGCCCACCGGCTGCTCGGCCGTGGCCGGAAGCACAGTGGTCGTCCCGGTACGGGTCGCCTCGACCTCCACCCGGGCCGCCTCGGCCGCACCGAACAGGCGCGGAAGCGTACCGGTGTGCGCCTCGCGCAGCTCGTCCAGGCCGATCCGGAACTGGCCGTGCACCTCCAGCGCGCCGGAGGCCGGGTCGGTGACGCCGACGAACTCCCACGGCACGCCGCGCTCGGCGCAGAGGGCGGTGAACGCCTTCTCGTGGCCGCGCGGCACCGACACCAGCACGCGGCCGGCGGACTCGCTGAACAGGAACACGAACGGCATCGAGCCACCGGCGAAGTGCTCCGGCACCACGACCCGGGCGCCCACGCCGCGGCGCAGGGCCGACTCGACAAGGCTCTGCGCCAGGCCGCCGTCGGACAGGTCGTGCGCGGAGCTGAGGTGCCCGACCCGGGCCGCCTCGGCCAGCAGCTCGGCGAGCTGCCGCTCGCGGGCCAGGTCGACCTGCGGCGGGATGCCGCCCAGGTGCTCGTGTGTCACCCAGGCCCACTCCGAGCCGGACAGCTCGACGTGCGTCTCGCCCAGCAGGAACAGCTGGTCGTGGTCGCCGGCCGGACGCGGCACGAAGCCCATCGGCACCCGGTCGGCGACGTCGTCCAGCACGCCGAGCACGCCGACCACCGGGGTCGGGTGGATGGCGGCGGCACCGGTCTGGTTGTAGAAGCTGACGTTGCCGCCGGTCACCGGGATGCCCAGCTCCAGGCAGCCGTCCGCCAGGCCGCGCACGGCCTCGGCGAACTGCCACATGACGCCCGGGTCCTCGGGCGAGCCGAAGTTCAGGCAGTTGGTCACCGCGATCGGCTTCGCGCCGGTCACCGCCACGTTCCGGTACGCCTCGGCGAGCGCCAGCTTCGTCCCGTGGTACGGGTCGAGGCGGGCGTACCGGCCGTTGCCGTCGACGGAGAGCGCGACACCGAGGCCGCTGCGCTCGTCGATCCGGATCACGCCGGAGTCCTCCGGCTGGGCGAGCACGGTGTTTCCGAGCACGTACCTGTCGTACTGCTCGGTGACCCAGGTCTTGTCGGCCAGGTTCGGCGACGCGATCATGCGCAGCACGGTCTCCCGGAGCGCCTCCGGGGTGCTCGGCCGGGGCAGCGTCTCGGCGCGGTCGGCCTGGAGCAGGATCAGGTCGGCCGGCTCGCGCATCGGCCGGGCATACACCGGGCCGTCGTCGACGAGCGAGCCCGGCGGCACGTCCACCACGAGCTGGTCGCGCCAGGTGATGACCAGCCGGCCCGGCTGGCCGTCCGCCGACGGCGCGGTGACCTCGCCGATGGCGGTGGCCCAGACGCCCCACTTCTCGGCGGTCTTGAGCACCGCGTCGAGCTTGTCCGGCGAGACGACGAGCAGCATCCGCTCCTGGGACTCGCTGGCCAGGATCTCGTGCGGCTCCATCGACGGCTCGCGCAGCGGCACGCGCTCCAGCCACACCCGCATGCCGGTGCCGGCGGAGGCGGCGGTCTCGGTGAGCGCGCAGGTCAGGCCGGCGCCGCCGAGGTCCTGGATGCCGACGACCAGTTCGGCGTCGTACAGCTCCAGGCAGGCCTCGATGAGCAGCTTCTCCATGAAGGGATCGCCCACCTGCACGGACGGGCGGCGCTGCTCGCTGCCCTCGTCGAAGGTGGCGCTGGCGAGCACCGACACGCCGCCGATGCCGTCGCGGCCGGTCTTGGCGCCCATCAGCACCACGATGTTGCCGGGGCCGGTGGCGTCCTTCTTCTGCAGCCGGTCGACCGGCAGCACGCCCAGGCAGAGCGCGTTGACCAGCGGGTTGCCCTGGTAGCAGGGGTCGAAGACGACCTCGCCGCCGATGTTGGGCAGGCCCAGGCAGTTGCCGTAGCCGCCGACGCCGGCGACCACGCCGGGCAGCACCCGGGCGGTGTCCGGGTGGTCGGCCGCGCCGAAGCGCAGCGGATCCATCACGGCGACCGGGCGGGCGCCCATGGCGAGGATGTCACGGACGATGCCGCCGACGCCTGTCGCCGCGCCCTGGTACGGCTCGACGAAGCTCGGGTGGTTGTGCGACTCGACCTTGAAGGTCACCGCCAGCTCGTCGGAGACCCGGACCACGCCGGCGTTCTCCCCGATGCCGGCGAGCAGCCGGTCACTCGGCGGCGCCTTCTCGCCGAACTGGCGCAGGTGCACCTTGCTCGACTTGTAGGAGCAGTGCTCGCTCCACATGATCGAGTACATGGCCAGCTCGGCCTGGGTGGGCCGGCGGCCGAGGATGTGCCGGATCCGGTCGTACTCGTCGTCGCGGAGGCCCAGCTCGGCGTACGGCTGAAGCTCCTCCGGCGAGTCGGCGGCCCGGGGAACGGTGTCCACGCCCAGCGCCCAGTCGTCGGTCGGGCCGGCCTGCGGCACCACGCCCTGCGGCTCGCGCAGGGCCGGGTCCGGATGGGTGGTCATGACGTCTCCTTGCTGCGCTCGCCGCCGGTGCGGCCGGTGGGCCGACCGATGTTCCCGGCCACCATCACGCCGGCGCTCCCACCAGATGCTTGAGCACGGAGGTGAAGAAGCCGAGGCCGTCCAGGGAGGGGCCGGTGAGCGCCTCCACCGCGTGCTCGGGGTGCGGCATGATGCCGACGACGTTGCCGGCCTCGTTGGTGATCGCGGCGATGTCGCGCTGCGATCCGTTGGGGTTGCCGCCGACGTAGCGGGCCACGACGCGGCCCTCGCCCTCCAGCCGATCGAGCGTCGCGGGGTCGGCGACGTAGCAGCCCTCGCCGTTCTTGACCGGGATGAGCACCTCCTGGCCCGGCTGGAACGCGTTCGTCCAGGCGGTGCCGGTGCTCTCGATCCGCAGGACCTGGTCCCGGTTGCGGAAGTGCAGGTGCTGGTTGCGGGTGAGCGCGCCGGGCAGCAGGTGCGCCTCGCAGAGGATCTGGAAGCCGTTGCAGATGCCGAGCACCGGCAGACCGCCACGCGCGGCCTGGACGATCGTCTCCATCACCGGGGCGAACCGGGCGATGGCGCCGCAGCGCAGGTAGTCGCCGTAGGAGAAGCCACCGGGCAGGACGACCGCGTCCACCCCGTGCAGGTCCGGGTCGCCGTGCCAGAGCCGGACCGCCTCGGCGCCGGCGATCCGTACGGCCCGGGCCGCGTCCCCGTCGTCGAGGGAGCCGGGGAAGGTGACCACACCGACCCGGGCGGTCACGACTGCGCGCCCGCGGTCTCGTCGGCGTTGACCACGCGGACGGTGAAGTCCTCGATGACCGGGTTGGCCAGCAGCTTGTCGGCGATCTCCCGGGCCCGGTCCAGGTCCGGTTCGCCGGTGAACTCGATCTCGATCCGCCTGCCGATCCGAACCGAGGCGACGTCACTGACGCCGAGGCGGGGCAGCGCGTTTGCGACGGCCTGGCCCTGCGGATCGAGGATCTCGGGCTTGAGCATGACGTCGACTACGACGCGAGGCACTGGGCACTCCTGACTGTGTACGCAGTTGGGTGCCGGCCCAACAATCGGGCGAGCGCAGCCAGCCTACCTGGCAGATACCGCCCGGCCCGCACCGGCCGGGGGCAGTTCCGGCACTGATCGGCCCCGCCGGCGGCGCCGGACGGGCACCGTTGCCCGTTCGTTGCGGCGTCGATGCGAATTCGTTGCGCTCCGTGCTCGTGGGCGCCCCTCGACAACACCTCCCAGCAGGCATTCTGCCGCGAAACACCCCACCTTGGACCGGTATCCGACAGCGGACCCGCGGGGTGCGCGGCGCTCGTCACGCCATCGGCGTGATTCGATCCGCATCTTGTGACAGAGGGTGGCACCGCCGTAACATGCATCGTCAGATGTCGATGAATCAGATCGACGTCCCTCGCCGGCCCACCCCATCCGGCGGGTGTCACCCCCCGCCCGGCACCCCCGGGCGTCCGCGCAGAAGGAGCCCCGACATGCGCCTCCGTCCCCTGCTCGCCGTGCTGACCACCGCGCTGGCCGGCGTCCTGGCCACCGCCTCCGGCGCCGCCGCCGCGCCGGCCGGCCCGCAGCCGATCATCGGCGGCGGCACCGTCTCGTCGGCGCCGTGGGCCGCCGCCGTCTTCAGCAACGGTTCGTTCACCTGCTCCGGCAGCGTGATCGCGCCCCAGTGGGTGCTCACCGCCCGGCACTGCGTCAGCGGCACCATGTCGGTCCGGGTCGGCAGCGTCTACCGCGCCTCGGGCGGCGTGACCCGCACCGTGAGCGCCTCCTACAGCCGCTACGACCTGGCCCTGCTGCGCCTGTCCAGCACGGTCAGCACCTCCACCGTCTCGCTGGCCACCAGCAACCCGCCGGTCGGCTCGACGAACACCATCTACGGCTGGGGCATGACCTGCTACAGCGGCTGCAGCGCGTCGTCGCAGCTCAAGACCGCCAGCGTGCAGGTGACCAGCAACAACGCCACCGACGCGTACGGCGGCCAGGCGATCCGGAGCACCCGGATCAACGGCAACGCGTGGCGGGGCGACTCGGGCGGCCCGCAGTTCTACAACGGCCGGCAGGTCGGCGTCGCCTCCACCGCCGACGGCCAGAGCATCCAGAACTACGGCAGTGTCGCGTACAACCGGGCCTGGATCACCTCGACGGCCGGTGTCTGACGGTTGATGCCGATGCGGCGCGGATCGGTCGGGTGCGGCCCGGCCATCCGCGCCGCGCCGTTTTTCAGCATCCGATCAGCTGAACACGGCTCGCGAACCACCCGGCCGGGGACTGACAGCATCGGAAGCGTGCTGGTAGTGACGACGGATCAACTGCCCGGCTACGAGATCCGCCAGATCCTCGGCGAAGTGGTCTCCTCGATGGCGAGGACCCGCAACCCGTACCGCGAGGGGGTCAAGAACCTGCGCGGTGGCGCCTACGACCCGATGGCGCCGGACAACCTGACCCGGTGGCGTACCGACTCGGTGGCCCGCCTCGGTGAGGAGGCGCGCCGCCTGGGCGCGAACGCGGTGATCGGCATGCGCTTCGACAGCCGCGACTGCGGCGAGATGTGGATGGAGATCTGCGCGTACGGCACGGCGGTGATCGTCGCGCCGAAGATGCCGGACGTCATGCCGCCGGACCAGCCGGCGATCGCGGCCGAGACCGCCCACGACCCGGAGATCGCCTCCGCGCCCGGCGGCATCGCCGAACCGGCGAGCGCCCCCAACCTGAGTTCCGCAGCCGAGACCCCCACCGGCCCCTGACCCCTTGCCTTGCCTTGCCGGATCGATCATGAAGTTGACAGCAGGAATGATCTCCCTGAGTGCCACCAACTTCATGATCGACCAGAAAAGGTCAGAGGATGGGGGGCGGGGAGTAGGCGGCGGCCTGCGGGTGGGCCTCGACGACCCTGGTGATTCTTGCGGTCACGCGGTTGACCTGGTCCGCGGCGGCGCCCACGAAGGCGTTGCGGTCGGCCACCAGGGTGTCGATCTCGGCCGGGGTCAGGCCCAGCCGGCCGTCGGCGGCGAGCCGGTCGAACAGGTCGTTCTCGGCCGCGCCCTTCTCCCGCATCGCCAGTGCCACGCCGACCGCGTGCTCCTTGATCACCTCGTGTGCGACCTCCCGGCCCACACCTCGGCGTACGGCCGCCACCAGGATCTTCGTGGTGGCGAGGAACGGCAGGAAGCGCTCCAGCTCCCGGTTGATCACCGCCGGGTACGGGCCGAACTCGTCCAGCACGGTGAGGAACGTCTGGAACAGCCCGTCGGCGGCGAAGAACGCGTCCGGCAACGCGACCCGGCGCACCACCGAGCAGGAGACGTCGCCCTCGTTCCACTGGTCACCGGCCAGCTCGCCGACCATCGACAGGTAACCCCGGATGATCACGGCGAAGCCGTTCACCCGCTCCGACGAGCGCGTGTTCATCTTGTGCGGCATCGCGCTGGAGCCGACCTGGCCCGGCTTGAAGCCCTCGGTGACCAGCTCCTGGCCCACCATGAGCCGGATCGTGGTCGCCAGCGACGACGGCGCGGCGGCCACCTGGGCCAGCGCGGAGAGCACGTCGAAGTCCAGCGAGCGCGGGTAGACCTGGCCGACGCTGTCCAGCACCCGGCTGAAGCCCAGGTGCTCGGCCACCCGCTGCTCCAGCTCGGCGACCTTGCCGGCGTCGCCGTCGAACAGGTCGAGCTGGTCGGCGGCGGTGCCGACCGGTCCCTTGATCCCGCGCAGCGGGTAGCGGCCGATCAGGTCCTCCAGCCGCTCGTACGCGATCAGCAGCTCCTCCGCCGCCGACGCGAAGCGCTTGCCCAGCGTGGTGGCCTGCGCGGCGACGTTGTGCGACCGGCCGGTCATCACCAGCGCCGAGTACTCGCCCGCGTGCCAGCCCAGCCGGGCCAGCGTGGCGACCACGCGGTCCCGGATCAGCTCCAGCGAGGCGCGGATCTGGAGCTGCTCGACGTTCTCGGTGAGGTCACGGGAGGTCATCCCCTTGTGCACGTGCTCGTGCCCGGCGAGCGCGCTGAACTCCTCGATCCGGGCCTTCACGTCGTGCCGGGTGACCCGCTCCCGGGCCGCGATCGAGGCCAGGTCGACCTGGTCGACCACCCGCTCGTACGCCTCGACGACCCCGTCCGGCACCGGCACGCCGAGGTCACGCTGGGCCTTGAGCACCGCCAGCCAGAGCCGGCGCTCCATCCGGACCTTCTCCTCCGGCGACCAGAGGGCGACCAGTTCGGGCGAGGCGTACCGGTTGGCGAGCACGTTCGGGATCGTCGTCACGTACCTCAGTCTTTCATGACGCCCGGGCCGGCCCCGGCGACGCCGGTACCCGGTCCGGCGTGTGGGCAGGCCGGACCGGGACGCAGCGTCAGCCCAGCCGGATCTCCGGGTCCAGCGCGACAGCGGCCATCTCCTCGGCCGTCAGCAGGTGCCGGTCGCTCGACGAGTGCGCCTGCACTGTCACCTGGGTGCCGTCGGTCCGTTCGACGTGCGCGTACCGGACGGCGACCCGCTGCCGTGGCGACGCGGGTGGCGCACGGTAGCCCTCCACGTCGTACGTCAGCACCCGCTCGCCGTTGGGCCCGGTGAAGGACCGGCAATCGATCATGCTCTCCCTGCACTCGTCCGGGCCGATCGCCTGACCCGGAAGCGGCCGCCCGACGTTGACCGCTAGGTAGGACCGAACGGTGCCCCGGGCAGCGACACCCACCCCGAACCAGCCGGTCATGGACTCCCACCGGAACGGTTTCACCGACCACTGAGGGTCGTCGGTGAGCGGGCCGTTCCAGGTCTTGTGGTCGGTGACCGGATCGGCGCCCCGTACCCACCGCAGGTCTGCGGCCTCCCGGTCGAGCGCGGCCAGCATCGCCGACCGCAGGCGCTCCGGCTGGGTCCGGGCGGTGGCGGACGCGGCCGAGTAGGCGGGCGCCGGACCACCTGAAGCACCCGGCTGCACGACCACGCCGGCGCCGAGTGCCAGTGCCAGCACCGCTGTCGCCGAGGCGTACGTCCCCACCCGCAGCCGGCGTCGCCGGCCCTCCCGCGCCACCAGGGCGTCCACGTCGACCGCCGTCGGCGGCGCGTCCCCGATCGCCTCGTCGAAGATCTGCCGGTACGTCATCTCTGCCTCCCGCTCTCCACTGCCGAATGGTGCGAGGCGAGCAGCCGCAACGTCTCCAACGCGCGGGCGGCCTGGCTCTTCACGGTGCCGGTGCTGACGCCCAGGATCTGCGCGGTCTCCTCGACGGACAGGTCGCAGTAGAACCGGAGCACCACGACCGCCCGTCGCCTCGGCGCGAGCCGGCCCAGCATCTCCAGCAGCATCTCCCGCTCACCGACCGACGGCTCCCCGGCTGCCAGGTCCGCCCGGTCCGGCACCTCGTCGGTGCTGCGCTCCCGCCGCCACGGCCGGCGCCGCTCGTCGAGCCACGCGTTGGTGAGCATCCCCCGGACGTACGCGTCGAGGTTGTCCGCGCCGAGCGCCCGCCGCCAGTTGCGGTAGAGCTTGCCCAACGTGATCGACACAAGGTCGTCCGCCGTGTGCCAGTCCCGGCAGAGCAGGTACGCCGTCCGGCGCAGCGGCTCCAGCCGGGCGGTCACGTAGTCGCGGAACTCCTCGTCGCGCCCGGTCACGAAGTGCCACCCCTCGTTCGCCTCATGCCCAGGGGACGGAACGGAGCACCGGACGGGTTGCCGCCGACCATCGCCGATCTCCCGCCCCGCGCCGGTGACTCCGGACCGTGACCGGGCGATTCCGATATGTCAGGCGGGACAGCCGCGCGGGGCGTCTCACGCGAGGATCGTCCGGTCCGGATCGATCCGGGCCGTTCTCTTCTTCATGGGGGATCCAGATGCGCAGACCGTCCCTGGCGGGGCTGACCGTAGCCGCACTGGCCGGCGGCTCCCTGCTGCCCCTGGCCACACCGGCCCAGGCAGCCGACGCGACGACGCTCTACGTCCGGCAGAACTCGGCCGCGTGCTCCGACACCGGGCCCGGCACCCAGGCCGCGCCGTTCTGCTCGATCGGTCCGGCGGTGGCCCGGGTCGAGGCCGGGCAGACAGTCGACATCGGCGCGGGCACGTACGCGGAGCGCGTGACGGTCGCCCGCTCCGGCACCCCCGACCAGCCGATCACCATCCGGAACACCGCCGGCAGCAACGGCCGCATCAGCGGGCCGGAGGCGGGGGTGCTGGTCGACGGGCGGCACGACGTCGTGCTCCGCGACCTGTGGATGACCGCGCTCGCCGACGTACCCGGGCTCGACCTGCGGGACTCCAGCGGAATCACGGTGCAGGGCGGCTCGTACACGATGTCGGGCAGGTCCGCCACGCCCGTCGTCCGGTTCACTGCGGTCACCCGGTCGGTCCTGTCGCAGACCACGATCACCACGCCGGGTAACGGCATCGTCCTCGACGCCGCGACGACCGGCGTCGCCCTCCGGTCCCCCGTGCTGTACGGGGGCAGGCTCGGCTCCGACGTCGGTCCCGGCACGGGTATCCGGGTCGACGGGCCGGGAAACCAGGTGTCGAGCGGCACCATCGCGGGCTTCGACGGCGCGGCCGTCCTGGTCGGTCCCGACGCCGCGGACACCGAGGTCGTCAACAACCAGGTGTCCGAAGGTGACGGCATCGGGATCCACAACAACGGGGCCGCCCGGACGGCTGTCACAAACAACGAGGTCCGCGGCCGCTGCTCGGGGGCCGTCCGCGTCGACGGTTCGTCGGCCGGCGCATCGGTGCAGAACAACGTCCTGGTCAGCAACATCGATACGACCTGCTACGACAAGCCGGTGCTCGAGCTGTACGACGATTCCGGCAAGCGGGTGACTGTGGACTACAACAACACCGCTCAGACTTTCGTCCCGAGCGCGTCGAGCTACTCCTGGAACGGCACCACCATGGATCTGGCCCGCTTCCGGACGGTGTCCGGGCAGGCCGCTCACGACAGGGAGGGCAGCGGGTCCGCTGTCCGGGAGGACTCGGCGAACTCGGCCGCGCCCGGCTACCCGGCCACGGACCGCACCGGAGCGGGCCGGGCGGACAACCCGGCCGTGCCGAACACCGGCTCCGGGCCGGTCCCGTGGGCCGACCGGGGACCGACCGAACTCCTCGGCACTCCGAAGGCCGTCCTCGACATCAGGTACGACCCGGACACCTCCTCGGTCACGCTCGACGCGTCCGCGTCGACTCCCGGGTACGTCCCGCTGACCACGTACGTGTTCGACTTCGGTGACGGCACCGTGGTGACCCAGGACAAGCCGGTCGCCTCCCGCACCTACACGAGGACCGGTACGTTCACCGTCTCGGTCAAGGTCTCCGGCAGCGACGGCCGCGTCGGCGCCTCGCTCGGCCTGCTGGTCAGCGTGCTGCCGCGTACCGGGTCGATCGGGCTGCTGTCGCTGTACAACCTGCGCTTCGCGAACGCGCCCACCGCCGGATCCAGCGTGCAGGCCGACCAGGCCACGATGGGTGCGGGCGGCCAGTTCGACCTGATGGACGCCGGCAACGGGCGGATCGCGCTCTTCTCCCGCGCCACCGGCAAGTACCTGAGCAACAACGGCGACACGATCAAGCCGCTCTTCCCCACGGTGACCTCGAACTCGACGTTCGAGCTGCTCCGCAACGCCGACGGCACGGTCAGTCTGCGGGGGGAGAACGGCGGCTACGTCGGTGTCTCGTCGAGCACCGCACTCACCGCTGTCGCGTCCACCGTCAACACCGGGGAGAAGTTCTACCGGGTGAACGTCTCCGACTCGAACCGCACGCTGAAGGCCGCCGTCAACAGCAAGTACGTCAGCGCGGAGAGCGCCGGCGCGAAGCCGCTGATCGCGAACCGCGACACCGCCGGTCCGTGGGAGACGTTCGACCTGGCGGATCTCGGATCCGGGCAAATGGGTGTCTTCTCGCACGCCAACAGCCGCTTCGTCTGCGCGGACAACGTCGGCCTCAACCCGCTCATCGCCAACCGCACCAGCGCGGGCGCGTGGGAGAAGTTCACGGTGACCCGCAACGCGGACGGCACCACCAGCCTCAAGGCGACGATCAACAGCCGCTACGTCAGCGCCGACAACGTCGGCACCAATCCGCTCATCGCCAACCGGACCACGATCGGTCTCTGGGAGAAGTTCACGGTCGGCGGCTGAGCCGTCCACGACACCCGACGCCCGCCCGGCTGCTCACCGGGCGGGCGTCGCCCGTCAGCGCTCCAGGATCGCTGTCACGCCCTGCCCGCCGGCCGCGCAGATGGAGATCAGGCCGCGCCCGCTCCCCTTCTGGTCGAGCAGCTTGGCCAGCGTCGCGACGATCCGGCCGCCGGTGGCGGCGAACGGGTGGCCGGCCGCCAGCGACGACCCGTTGACGTTGAGCTTGTCCCTGTCGATCGAGCCGAGCGGGGCGTCGAGGCCGAGGCGCTCCTTGCAGAACTCCGGCGACTCCCAGGCGGCCAGGGTGGCCAGCACCTGCGAGGCGAACGCCTCGTGGATCTCGTAGAAGTCGAAGTCCTGGAGGCTCAGGCCGGCGCGGGCCAGCATCCGGGGCACCGCGTACGCGGGGGCCATCAGGAGGCCCTCGTCGCCGTGCACGAAGTCGACGGCGGCGGCCTCGGACCAGGAGAACCAGGCCAGCACCGGCAGGTTGTGCGCCTTGGCCCACTCCTCGGAGGCGAGCAGCACGGTCGACGCGCCGTCGGTGAGCGGTGACGAGTTGCCGGCGGTCATGGTGGCCCGCTCGGCGTCCGCGCCGGAGGCGCCGAAGACCGGCTTGAGCGAGCCGAGCTTCTCCAGGCTGGTGTCCGGCCGCAGGTTCTGGTCGCGGGTCAGCCCCAGGTAGGGGGTCATCAGGTCGTCGAAGAACCCCTTGTCGTACGCGGCGGCGAGCCGCTGGTGCGAGCGCAGCGCCAGTTCGTCCTGCGCGGTGCGGTCGACGTTCCAGCGCAGCGCGGTCCGGGCCGCGTGCTCACCCATCGAGAGCCCGGTACGCGGTTCGGCGTTGCGCGGGATCTCCGGCTTGAACGGCTGGTGCGGGCGCAGCTTCGCCGCGATCTTGAGGCGTTCGCCGAGCGTACGGGCGGAGTTGAGCTGGATCAGGGTGCGCCGCATGTCCTCGTTGACGGCGAGCGGCGCGTCGGAGGTGGTGTCGACGCCACCGGCGATGCCGACCTCGATCTGCCCGAGCGCGATCTTGTTGGCGACCAGGATGGCCGCTTCCAGCCCGGTGCCGCAGGCCTGCTGGATGTCGTACGCGGGGGTGTGCGGGTCGAGCCGGGAGCCGAGCACCACCTCGCGGGTGAGGTTGAAGTCGCGGGAGTGCTTGAGCACCGCGCCGGCCACGACCTCGCCGACCCGCTCGCCGGCGAGCCCGAACCGGGCGACCAGCCCGTCGAGCGCCGCACCGAGCATGTCGGCGTTCGACGCGTGCGCGTAGCGCGAGTTGGACCGGGCGAAGGGGATGCGGTTGCCCCCGATGACCGCGACCCGCCGGACACTCTGCACGATCGGCCTCCCTCGAAACTGTTGCCCGAACCCTACTCGCCAGTAGGCTACGCCTATGACCGACAGGTACGCGAGCTTCGTCCAGACGGGGGCCGGTCGCGCGCTGGTCAAGCGCCTCGGGCTGCCCGACCCGCCCCGACTGCGCCGGCACACGCCGGGCGACCCGCTCGTTCCCGGGCCGGTCCTGCTCGGCTCCTCGGCCGGCGGCCGGATCGCCGAGCCGGCCGGCAAGATCCTGACCGCCGCCGGGGTCGAGCTGGCCGACCCGGTCGCCGCCCACGACGCCGACCGCCGCTTCGCGGCCCTGGTGTACGACGCCAGCGGCATCACCGACTCCGCCGGGCTGCGCCAGCTCTACGACTTCTTCCACCCGCAGGCCCGCTCGCTGCTGCCGAGCGGCCGGGTGATCGTGCTGGGCACCCCGCCGGCCGAGTGCGGCTCCCCTCGGGAGGCTACCGCCCAGCGCGCGCTGGAGGGCCTGACCCGCAGCATCGGCAAGGAGTTCGGCCGGGGCGTGACCGCCCAGCTCGTCTACGTGACCCGCGAGGGTGACGCCGGCACGCCGGTGAGCCTGGAGTCCACGCTCCGGTTCCTGCTCTCCGGCCGCTCCGCGTACGTCTCGGGCCAGGTCGTACGCGTGGGCACCGGCACCGCGGTCGCGCCGGCCGACTGGGACCGGCCGCTCGACGGGCAGGTGGTACTGGTGACCGGCGCGGCCCGGGGCATCGGCGCGGCGCTGGCGAAGGTGCTGGCCCGCGACGGCGCCCAGGTGGTGGCGCTGGACATCCCGGCGGCCGGGGACGAGCTGGCCGCCGTCGCAAACGACATCGGCGGCAGCGCGGTGCAGCTGGACCTGACCGCACCTGATGCGCCGGCCCGGCTGGCGGAGCATCTGGCGTCCCGGCACGGCCGGGTCGACGTGGTGGTGCACAACGCGGGCATCACCCGGGACAAGACGCTGGGCCGGATGGACGCCGACCGGTGGGACTCGGTCATCGACGTGAACCTGTCCAGCCAGGAGCGCATCAACGACGTACTGCTGGAACGCGACCTGATCCCGGCCGGCGGCCGGATCGTGTCGGTCTCGTCGATCGCCGGGATCGCCGGCAACCGGGGGCAGACCAACTACGCGACGAGCAAGGCCGGCGTGATCGGCCTGGTCGACTCGCTCTCCCCGGTGCTACGCGAGCGCGGGATCAGCCTGAACGCCGTCGCGCCGGGCTTCATCGAGACCCGACTGACCGCGCGCATCCCGCTGACCATCCGCGAGGCGGGACGACGGATGAACAGCATGGCCCAGGGCGGCCTGCCGGTGGACGTGGCCGAGACGATCGGCTGGCTCTCCTGGCCGGCGACCGGCGCGGTCAGCGGCAACGTGGTCCGGGTCTGCGGCCAGAGCCTGCTGGGGGCGTGATGGCACCCCGTGACCACGAGGAAGACGACCTGACCCTGCACGACCTGATCGAGGGCCCCACCCGCGACCTGACCTCCGCCCGAGCCGCAGCCCTGGCCCAGACCCGATCCCACCCCGCCCCCACCCCCACCCGCCCAGCTCCCGACGATCATGAAGTTGACGGCACTTCTGGAGATCCACAAGGCAGCCAACTTCATGATCGACCGGGTGAGACAGCGGCGGGACGGCGGCGGGTGCAGCTGGAGCGGCTGCCTGCCAGTGGGGCGCTGTACCGGCGGGCGCTGCTGGGAGTGGTGCCCGGGGTCGGGGGGCGGCGCGGGGCCGACGTGCCGGGGCTCGAACTGGCCGTCGGCGGGGTCGCGGTGGATCAGCGGCATCTGGCGGACTACGACCGGGTGTGCGGGTTCCGGCTGGGCGACCGGCTGCCCGCGACGTACCTGCACGTGCTCGGGTTCCCGCTGTCGCTGCGGCTGATGACGGGTCCGGGCTTCCCCATCCCGCTCACCGGCGTGGTGCACGTGGCCAACCGGATCACCGTGCACCGGCCGGTCGAGGTCGGCGAGCGCGTCGACTTCCACACGTACGCGGAGAACCTGCGCCCGCACGAGCGGGGCCGTCAGCTCGACGTGGTGCTGATCGGGTCGATCGGCGGCGAGGAGGTGTGGCGCGGCGTGTCCACGTACCTCGGGAAGGAGCGCGCCGCGGGCGGCGGCCCGCGGCGCGACCGGGGTGACCGCCCGGCGCCGCCGGCCGCCTCGGCGTTGTGGCGGGTGACGCCCCGGGTGGGCACTGACTACGCGCGCGTCTCCGGCGACCACAACCCGATCCACACCTCGAAGCTGGGCGCGCGGCTGTTCGGTTTCCCGCGCCCGATCGCGCACGGCATGTGGAGCAAGGCCCGCTGCCTGGCCGCGCTGGAGCCCCGCCTGCCCGAGGCGTACACGGTGGACGTGTCGTTCAAGCTGCCGGTGCCGCTGCCGTCCACAGTCGCGTTCAGCGCCTCGGTGATCGACACGGGCTGGGACTTCGCGCTGCACAGCGCCCGGGACGGGAGACCGCATCTGACCGGTTCCGTGCGCTGAGTGAAAGAGGGGACTTGCCGTCCCCTCTTTTCGGCGCTAAGTTGTTCTCAGATTGAGTTGTTCTCAAGCTGAGAGAGTGAGCGGCCGTGAACGAGCAGGACTTCCTCGCCGGGTACGACCCCCGGGACTACCCGGCGGTCGCGGTCACCGTCGACGTGGTCGCGCTGACCATCCGCGAGGGCGCGCTGCACCTGCTGCTGATCCGCCGCGGCGCGCCGCCCTACGCGGGACACTGGGCGCTGCCCGGCGGCTTCGTCCAGCCGGACGAGGACCTGGCCGCGGGTGCCCGGCGGGAGCTGGCCGAGGAAACCGGCCTCGGCGGCGAACGGCTGCGGCGGGTGCACCTGGAACAGCTCGGCAGCTACGGCGCCCCGGACCGCGACCCGCGCATGCGGGTGGTCTCGGTCGCGCATCTGGCGTTCGCCCCCGACCTGCCCGACCCGGTCGCCGACACCGACGCCGACGAGGCGATCTGGCTGCCGGTCACCGCGCTCACCAGCCGGCAGCTCGCCTTCGACCACGGCCGGATCATCGACGACGGTCTGGAGCGCGCCCGCTCCAAGCTGGAGTACACGCCGCTGGCCACCCGGTTCCTCGCCCCCGAGTTCACGATCACCGAGCTGCGGGAGGTCTACGAGACGGTCTGGGGCCACCCGCTGCACGCCGGCAACTTCCACCGCAAGGTGCTCTCGGTGCCCGGCTTCGTGGAGAGCACCGGCGCCAGCACCGAACGCGGCGGCGCGCGCGGCGGCCCCCGGGCCAAGCTCTACCGCGCCGGAGACGCCCGGCTGCTGCACCCGGCGCTGCTGCGCCCCGCCCGGGAGGAGACGGTGCGGTGAGGACCGAGGAGGCGATCCGGCTGGTCACCGCCGCGCGCACCGACGCCGACCTGTTCGGCACGCAGGAGCCCGCCCGCCGCTACCGCGAACTCGTCGGCGCGCTGCACCCCGACCGGCTGGGCGCGGCCGACCCGGGCGTACGCGCCGCCGCGGCCGAAGCGCTCGTCACGGTCACCACGCGCTGGCGCACGCCCGCCCCCGCGTACACCGGCGACGTCGCCACCCTGCACGAACGTAAGGAAGGGCCCCCTGTTAACGCCTCCGGTAGAGGAAGGGCCCCTTCTTATCACCTCGCCAAGGTGTGCCGGCACCCCGGCGACAACGACCTGATGGCCCGCGAAGCGCGCGCGTTGCGCCGCATCGCCGAGCGCGGCGACGCCAAGCACCTCGCGTACGTGCCCCGGCTCGTCGACTCCTACCCGGCCCGCGACCCGTCGACCGGCGTGCAACGGCAGGTCAACGAGCTGGTGACAGTACCCGGGCTGCGCAGCCTGGACGACGTGCGCCGCGCGTACCCCGACGGGCTGGACCCGCGCGACGCGGCCTGGATGTGGCGGCGGCTGCTCGTGGCGCTCGGCCTGGCCCACCGGGCCGGCGTCGTGCACGGCGCGGTGCTGCCCCGGCACGTGCTGATCGAGCCGGACGCCCACGGCCTGGTCCTCGTCGACTGGTGCTTCTCGGCCGAACCGGGCGGGCTCGTGCCGGCGCTCGTGCCCGGCCACGAGGACTGGTATCCGCCGGAGGTCGCCGCGAAGCGGCCGTGCGGGCCCGGCACCGACATCGCGCTCGCCGCCCGCTGCATGACCTGGCTGATGGGCGACCGCGCGCCGCGCGAGCTGCGCGCCTTCGCCGACGGCTGCCAGGGCGCCGCGCTCGCCACCCGGCCCGACGACGCCTGGCGGCTGCTGCGCGAACTCGACGAGGTGCTGCACCGGCTGTACGGGCCGCGCACCTTCCGACCCTTCACCCTCAACCCGTAGGGAGGCTGCCATGGGCAGTGGAATCTGGTCCACCGACGTGTACGACGCCGCCGACCGTTACCGGCGCCGCACCGGCAAGAGCGCGTTCTCGTACAGCGACAGCGGCGCCCGCAAGGTGCACCCGGCGCTCGACCCGCGCGACGCGCTGCGGGAGAGCCGCGACTCCGCCGAACACCCCCAGTCGACGCCGATCGCCGTGCTGTTCGACGTCACCGGCTCGATGGGGCACGTGCCCCGCGTGCTGCAGAGCAAGCTGCCGCAGCTGCTCGGCCTGCTGCTGCGCCAGGGGTACGCGAAGGACCCGCAGGTCATGTTCGGCGCGATCGGCGACGCCACCTGCGACCGGGTGCCGTTGCAGATCGGGCAGTTCGAGTCCGACAACCGGATGGACGACGACCTCGGCCGGATCGTGCTGGAGGGCGGCGGAGGCGGCCAGATGATGGAGTCGTACGAGCTGGCGCTCTACTTCGTGGCCCGGCACACCGCCACCGACAGCTGGGACAAGCGCGGCCGTCGCGGCTACCTGTTCATCATCGGCGACGAACTGGCGTACCCGGCGGTGAAGACCGCTGAGGTGACCCGGCTGATCGGCGACGACCTGCGCGAGGACGTGCCGGTCCGGCAGATCGTGGACGAGGTGACAGCGCGCTGGGACACCTACTACCTGCTGCCCGCCGGCAGCCACTACGCGGGCAACCGCAAGGTGCTGGACTTCTGGCGCGGCCTGCTCGGGCAGAACGCTGTCGAACTGGACGACCTGGACGCGGTCTGCGAGACGATCGCGCTCACCGTCGGCCTCGGCGAGCAGGCCATCGACCTCGACGCCGGGCTGCGCGACCTGGACCGGGCCGGCTCCACCGCCACCCGGACCGTGTCGAAGGCGCTGGCCCGGCTCGGCTCCGGACGGCGTGCGGTGGCGACGCTGCCGTTCAGCCCGGCCGACGGCGGAAGCGGGGTCACCCGGCTGTGAACCACGTGATGGTGGTCGACCTCGGCTACGGCGACGCCGGCAAGGGCACAGTGGTGGACCTGCTCTGCGCCACCCGGCAGGTCCACACGGTGATCCGGTTCAACGGGGGCGCGCAGGCGGCGCACAACGTCGTCCTGCGCGACGGGCGGCACCACACGTTCGCGCAGTTCGGCGCCGGGACGTTCCGTCCGGGCGTACGGACGCACCTGGCGCGGCACGTCGTGGTGGACCCGCTGGCGCTGGCCGCCGAGGCCGACCACCTCGCGTCGGTGGGCGTACCCGACGCGCTCGACCGTCTGACAGTGGACGGGGAGGCGCTGCTCGCCACCCCGTACCACCGGGCCGCGAACCGGGCCCGGGAGATCGCCCGGGGAGCCGACCGGCACGGCTCCTGCGGGCTCGGGGTGGGCGAGGCGGTCGCGTACGGCCTCGTCCACCCCGACGAGGCACCCCGGGTGGCGGACTGCCGCCGCCCGGCGGTGCTGCGCCGGCGGCTGACCGCGCTGCGCGACCGGCTCACCGCCGAACTGGGACCGCTGGACGCGCCGCCGGTGGAGGACTGCCTGCCCGCGTACGCGGCCTTCGCGCGCCGGGTGGCGATCGTCGACCGAAGCTGGCTCGCGGGTGCGCTGCGCGAGGGCACCTGCGTCTTCGAGGGCGCCCAGGGGGTGCTGCTGGACGAGTGGCACGGCTTCCACCCGTACACGACGTGGAGCACCACGACGTTCGCCAACGCCGAGACGCTGCTCGCCGAGGCGGGGATGGCCGGGACCGCGCAGCGGCTCGGCGTGCTGCGGACCACCACCACCCGGCACGGCCCCGGGCCACTGGTCACCGAGGACCCGGCGCTGCCGTTCACCGACCGGCACAACGGGACGAACCCCTGGCAGGGCCGGTTCCGGTTCGGGCACTTCGACGCGGTCGCCCACCGGTATGCGCTGGACGTGGCGGGCGGCGTGGACGGGGTGGCGCTCACCCACCTCGACCTGGCCGGTCCCGAGCTGCGGATCTGCCGCCGCTACGCGGACCTGGACCGGCTCGTACCGGGGCCGGCCGGTGACCTGGACCGGCAGGCGGCGCTCACGCAGCGGCTGCTGCGGGCCCGGCCGGTGCTGGACTCGGCGCCCGCCGACTGGGCGACGGCGGTCTCGGAGGCGCTCGGGGCGCCGGTGGTGCTCACGTCGCGCGGGCCTACGGCCGAGGAGAAGGAAGGGCCCCTTGTTAACGCCTTTTGTATGGGAAGGGCCCCTGCTTAACACCGCACCCCCGAGCATGGGTGCATGGGGGACGTGCTCGACCTGCTGCACCACACGGTGACGTCGCCGTGGGTGTACCTGCTGATCATCGCGGTCACCGCGATCGACGCGTTCTTCCCGGCGGTCCCCGGCGAGACGGTGGTGATCACGGCCGGCGTCTTCGCAGCGGGCGGCGAGCCGAACCTGGTGCTGGTGATCGTGACCGCCGCGTTCGGCGCGCTCCTCGGCGACCACATCTCGTACGCGATCGGGCGCGGCGGCGGCGCGCACCGGCTGGCCCGCTTCCCGGCGGACAGCAGGCGGCGGGCCAGCTCGGAGTGGGCCCGCCGGGCCGTCGACAGGCGCGGCGGGATGATCCTGACCACCGCCCGGTACGTCCCCGGCGGCCGGACCGCTGTCACGCTGACCATGGGCGCGGTCCGCTACCCGGCGCGAACGTTCCTTCTGTACGACGGCCTGGCGTGCACCACATGGGGGATCTACTGCGGGCTGCTCGGCTACTTCGGCGGCCTCGCGTTCGAGCACAACCCGCTGTCCGGGCTGCTCGCCGGCGTCGGTATCTCGCTGGCCGTCACCGGCCTGTTCGAGGCCGCCCGCTGGGGCCGCCGCAGGGCACGCGCCCGGGCCGCCGCTCGTCGCGACTGTTAACAAGGGGCCCTTGTACTACCGGAGGCGTTAAGAAGGGTCCCTTCCTTACACAGAAGGCGGGTGCCAGGCGGCGCCGCGCAGCAACTGGTCGGCGCCCAGCCAGGCCACGTTCATCATCCGGGTAGCGGTCTTCCCGGCGTCGGCCTCCGGGTGGTCGGCGAGCCAGTCGGCGAGCGACTCGCTGGCGCCGACGAGCGCGTACGCGACCACCTCCAGGTCGGTGGCGCCGACCTCGCGGCCGGAGGCGCGCAGCGCGTGGTCGAGCATCCCGGCGACCACCTCGACCAGCCGGCCGCGCATGGCGGCGAGTTCGGCGGCGAACGGCTGGGAGCCGCGGGCCTGCCGGTAGAGGACAGCCCAGCCGTCCCGGTGCGCGCCGACGAAGCCGAAGAACGCGCGCAGCCCGCGCCAGAGCCGCTCGTCGGCGGGCAGGTCGGGGGCGGCGGCGCCGGCGATCGCCTCCATCATCCGGGTGCTCTCCCGGTGCAGGCAGGCGATGAAGAGTTCCTCCTTGGTGCCGAGGTAGGCGTAGACCATCGGCTTGGAGATGCCGGCGTCGTCGGCGATCTCGTCCATGCTGGCGGCGTGGAAGCCGCGGCGGGAGAACACCTTCACCGCCGCGTCGAGCATCTGCTGCTCGCGTACGGCCCGGGGGAGGCGCTTGAAGGTCGGCGTGCTGGACACCCTTGCGAGCATACCTACCCGTGCGTAAGGTTACGCCAGAGTAACCAAAGTCGGCTCCGCCCGAGAGGTGCAATCCCCCATGACTGACTTCGACCCGGCCAACTTCGCGAACGTGGGCCCGAAGGAGTTCGCGCAGCTGGTCAAGACCACGCCGGACGCCAAGATCGCCGAGATCATGTCGGGCGAGGCGCGCGGCAAGATCCTCAGCGAGGTCTTCAACCGGATGCCCACGCTGTTCCGCGCCGACCGCGCCGGCTCCACCAACGCGGTCATCCACTGGAACATCACCGGCCGCCCGGACGGTGGCACCGACACCTACGAGATCGTCATCGAGAACGGCACCTGCACCGCCTCGGAGACCGCGACCCGCGACCCGAAGCTGAGCCTCACCATGGGCCCGGTCGAGTTCCTGAAGATCGTCTCCGGTGGCGCCAACCCGGTGATGATGTTCATGACCGGCAAGCTGAAGGCCAAGGGCGACCTTGGCCTGGCCGCCAACATCGCCAACCTGTTCGACATCCCCAAGGCCTGACATGGCCGAGTTCTCGCTAGACCTGAACGAGGAACAGCGGGACCTTCGCGACTGGGTGCACGGCTTCGCCGCCGAGGTCGTGCGCCCGGCCGCGGCCGAGTGGGACGCCCGGGAGGAGACCCCCTGGCCGATCATCCAGGAGGCCGCGAAGGTCGGTCTGTACGGGTTCGAGTTCCTCGCCACCTGCTGGGCCGACCCCACCGGCCTCTCCCTGCCGATCGCCAGCGAGGAACTCTTCTGGGGTGACGCCGGCATCGGCCTGAGCATCTTCGGTACCTCCCTCGCCGTCGCCGCGATCTACGGCGCCGGCACCCCCGACCAGCTCGTCGAGTGGGTGCCGCAGTGCTTCGGCGACGTCGACTCCCCGGCCGTCGCCGCGTTCTGCACGAGCGAACCGGAGGCCGGTTCCGACGTCGGCTCGATGCGTACCCGCGCCGTCTACGACGAGGCCACCGACGAGTGGGTGCTCAACGGGCAGAAGGCGTACGCCACCAACGGCGGCATCGCCGGGGTGCACGTGGTCACCGCCTCGATCGAGCCCGAGCTGGGCTCGCGCGGGCAGGCCGCCTTCGTCGTACCGCCTGGCACGCCCGGCCTGACCGCCACCCGCAAGCTGCGCAAGCTCGGGCTGCGGGCCTCGCACACCGCTGACGTCTTCCTCGACGACGTGCGGGTGCCGGGCCGCTGCCTGCTCGGCGGCAAGGACGCGCTCGACGAGCGGCTGGCCCGCGCCCGGTCCGGGCAGCGCGCCTCCGGCCAGGCGGCGATGCGGACGTTCGAGCTGTCCCGCCCGACGGTCGGCGCGCAGGCGCTCGGCGTGGCCCGCGCCGCATACGAGTACGCCCTGGACTACGCCAAGGAGCGGGTCCAGTTCGGACGGCCGATCATCGAGAATCAGGCGGTCGCGTTCGCGCTCGCCGACATGAAGATGGAGATCGACGCGGCTCGGCTGCTGGTCTGGCGCGCGTCCTGGATGGGCCGCAACAACCGGCCGTTCACCGCCGGCGAGGGCTCGATGTCCAAGCTCAAGGCCGGCGAGGTGGCCGTCGCGGTGACCGACAAGGCGGTCCAGCTCCTCGGCGGCGCCGGCTTCCTGCGCGACCACCCGGTCGAGCGGTGGTACCGCGACGCCAAGATCTACACCATCTTCGAGGGCACCTCCGAGATCCAGCGGCTGGTCATCTCCCGGGCCATCTCCGGGATGCAGATCCGCTGACCGCCGGCGGGCCGCGGCCCGACCCGTGACGACGCCTCGTGCCGTCGCGGGCCGGGCCGCCGCTCCCGGGCCGACCCGAACCGCGATCGGGCACAAGATCATGCCGAACCGGACGGCCGACCGTCCGGAGCCTGGTCGACGAACCACGAACGCGAAGGAGTTGCGCCTTGGACCTGCCGTTCATCGCCGCCACGCTGACCCGACGTGGACTGCTCACCCCGGGCGGACCGATCCGCGTGGTCTCCCAGCTCAACGCGCTGCGCCGGTGGGGTTGGAGCCTCGCCGGGGAGCTGCGCCAGGCCGCCGTCCGCGACCCCGGCCGCGTCGCCGTGGTCGACGAGCGCGGCGCCACCATGACGTACCAGGAACTGCTCGACCGCTCCGAACGGCTGGCCCGCTCGCTGCGGTCCCACCTCGGCGTGGAGACCGGCGACCGGGTGGGTGTGCTCTGCCGCAACCATCACGGCCTGATCGAGGCGATAGTCGCAGCGATGCTGCTCGGCGCCGACGCCGTCCTGGTCAACACCGGGCTGTCCGCCGCGCAACTGGTCACAGTGGCCGAGGAACAGGGCCTGCGCGTCCTGGTGCACGACGGCGAGTTCACCGAGCGCGTCCTCGGCCTCCCGGCCGAGCTGCACCGGGTCGACGAGCGGCGGCAGGAGGAGCTGATCGCCGCCGCGGTCCCCGGCGAGAAGCTCCAGCCCCCGGAACGCGACGGGCGCACCATAGTGCTGACCTCCGGCACCACCGGCGCGCCCAAGGGCGCCCGCCGGCCCACCCCGCACGGCTTCGGCCCGCTGGTGTCCATCATCGACCGCATCCCGCTGCACGCGAAGAACACCGTGATGATCGCCGCGCCGATCTTCCACACCTGGGGGTACGCCGCACTTCAGGTCTCGTTCGCGCTGCGTGCCACAGTCGTGCTGCACCGGCGCTTCGACCCGGCCGCCACGCTCGCCGCGCTCGTCGACCAGCGGTGCGACGCGATGTTCGCGGTACCGGTGATGCTGCAACGGCTGATGGAGGTGGCGCCGCCGCAGCCCCGGCCGCCGCTCAAGGTGGTGGCGGTCAGCGGATCCGCGCTGCCCGGCAACCTGGCCGTCGCCTTCATGGACCGCTACGGCGACGTCCTCTACAACCTGTACGGCTCGACCGAGGTCTCCTGGGCCTCCATCGCCGGCCCACGCGAACTGCGCGCCGCGCCCACCACCGCCGGCCGGCCGCCGCACGGCACCCGGTTGGCCATCCTGGACGAGAACGGCCGGCCGGTCCGGGACGGCGAGGTCGGGCGCATCTTCGTGGGCAACGAGATGCTGTTCGAGGGCTACACCTCGGGCGCGGGCCGGGAGAGCCGCGACGGTCTGCTGGACACCGGCGACCTGGGCCGGCTGAACGCCGACGGCCTTCTCTTCGTCGACGGCCGGGCCGACGACATGATCGTCTCGGGTGGCGAGAACGTCTTCCCGTCCGAGGTCGAGGATCTGATCGCCCGGCTGCCGCAGGTCCGCGAGGTCGCCGTGATCGGCGTACCGGACCCCGACTACGGCCAGCGGCTGGCCGCGTTCCTGGCGCTGCGCACCGGCGAGACGCTCGACCCGGAGGCGGTCCGCGAGTACGTCCGGCGCTACCTGGCCCGCTTCTCCGTGCCCCGCGACGTGGTGTTCGTCAAGTACCTGCCGCGCAACGCCACCGGCAAGGTGCTCAGCCGGGAGCTGCGCCGCTACTTCGACTGATCCACATCGGTCAGACAGCTCGGGCCTCCCGGTGCTACCGTCTCCCCCGATCGAACGGGGAGACGGGGTGTACCACAATGGACCGACTTCGGCGCCGTACCGCGCTCGGCCTCCTCGTCGGCGGCGCGTCCGCCGCCGCGCTCGGCCCGCTCGACCCGGTCTTCGGCGGCCAGCCCGGCGACTCACCCAACCGGTTGCCGAGCCCGCCGGTCTCGCCGGTCGAGCGGGAGAACCGCGCCGCCGGTGAGCCGTGGTGGCCGGAAGACGACGGCCGGGCCGCCGACGACAGGCGGCGCCAGATCCAGGGGTACGCCTCGACGACGAGCGTCGCCCCCGGCGAGGAGATCGAGTTCCACGTCGCGGTCAACCCGGCCGGACGGTTCCGGATCAGCGTGCACCGCCTCGGTTGGTACGGCGGCGCGGGTGCCCGCACCGTGCTGACCAGCCCCGAGCTGCGCGGCGTGCCGCAGCCGGTGCCGGTCGCCGACCCGGACACCGGCGTGCTCGACTGCCGGTGGCCGGTGTCCTGGCGCCTGTCCGTCCCGCGCGACTGGACCTCCGGCCTCTACCAGGCGGTCTTCACCTCGGCCGACGGCTGGCGGGCGTGCACGCCGTTCGTGGTGCGCGACGACTGGCGCCCGGCCGCGCTGTGCGTGGTGCTGCCGGTGACCACCTGGCAGGCGTACAACCAGTGGCCGCGCGACCGGCGGGTCGGCAAGAGCCTGTACGGCGGCTACCGGCCCGACGGGCGGCGCGACCCCGAGTTGCGGGCCCGCGCTGTCACGTTCGACCGTCCCTACTCCGGTGCCGGCCGGCCCTTCCACTCCGACCGCGACGAGGCCGCGATCCGGTGGCTGGAACGCAACCGGTACGACGTCAGCTACGCCACCAGCTTCGACCTGCACTCCGGCCGGCTCGATCCGGCCCGGTACCGGGGCCTGGTCTTCTGCGGGCACGACGAGTACTGGTCGGCCGAGATGCGCCGGGCCACCGAGGTCGGACTGGCCGGGGGCACCAGCCTCGCGTTCCTCGGCGCGAACAGCGTCTACTGGCACGCCCGAATCCACCCCGCCGCCGACGGCCGCCCCGAGCGGGTCGTCGAGTGCGCCAAGACCGACCCCCGCCGGGGTGCCGACGGCAGCGACCCGACGTTGACCTGGCGTAACCTCGACCAGCCGGAACAGGCGCTGCTCGGCGTGCAGTACAACGGCATCGTGCTGACCCCGCAGCCGCTCGTGGTGCGCACCGCCGACCACTGGGTGTGGGCCGGCACCGGCGTCGCCGACGGCGACCGCATCCCGGGGGTGATCGCGGGCGAGGCGGACGGGGTGCACGCCGCCCTCGCCCGGCCCGCCGGAAGCACGCTCAGCTCGTCGCCGTACCCGGCCCAGCAGGGCGGGCGGCGGGTCCAGAACAGCCACGTCTACGAGACGGCACGCGGCGCGGTGGTCTTCGCCAGCGGCACGCTCGGCTGGACCCTGGCACTGGACCGGCAGGGTCACCGTGACCCGCGCATCGAGCGGGCCACGGCGAACGTGCTCAACCGGATGGCCGGCCGGCGACCCGAAGCGGTCAGCCCGGGATCGTGATCCGGCCGTCCACAGCCGCCGCCGCGATGTCGGTGCGGTGGTGGGAACCGGCCAGCTCGACGTCGCGTACCAACTCGTAGGCGGCGTCGCGCGCGGCGGCCAGGTCCGGCCCGGTCGCCGTACCGCAGAGGACCCGGCCGCCGGCGGACCGCAACGTGCCGTCGGCGTCCCGGCGGGTGCCGGCGTGGATGATCCCGGCGCGGTCCGCGCCGGTGATCACGTCACCGGTACGCGGGCCCGCCGGGTAGCCCTCGGCCGCCACCACGACTGTGACCGCGGCGCCGTCGCGCCAGCGCAGCGGCGGGTGCGCGCCCAGCGTGCCGGTGGCGGCGGCGTGCAGCAGCCCGCCCAGCGGCGTCTCCAGCAGGGCGAGCACGACCTGCGTCTCCGGGTCGCCGAAGCGCGCGTTGAACTCGATCACCCGCGGGCCGGAGGGGGTGATCGCCAGGCCCACGTAGAGCAGGCCGGCGAACGGGGTGCCCCGGCGGCGCAGCTCCGCCAGCGTCGGGTGCACCACGTCGCGCATCACGTCGTCGACCAGGTTCGGCGGGGCCCACGGCAGCGGCGCGTACGCGCCCATCCCGCCGGTGTTCGGCCCGGTGTCGCCGTCGCCGGCCCGCTTGAAGTCCTGCGCCGGCAGCAGCGGCACCGCCGCCTCGCCGTCGGTGACCACGAACAGGGACACCTCGGGGCCGGACAGGTACTCCTCGATCACCACCCGGCCGCACTCCGCGGCGTGCCGCTCCGCGACCGCCCGGTCGTCGGTGACCACCACGCCCTTGCCGGCGGCGAGCCCGTCGTCCTTCACCACGTACGGCGCGCCGAACTCGTCCAGCGCACGCGCCACCGCCGCCGCGTCCTCGCAGGTGTACGCGCGGGCGGTCGGCACCGCCGCGGCGGTCATCACGTCCTTGGCGAACGTCTTGGAGCCCTCCAGCCGGGCCGCCTCCGCGCTCGGACCGAACACCGCGATGCCCTTGGCGCGTACCGCGTCGGCGACGCCCGCCACCAGCGGCGCCTCCGGCCCGATGACCACCAGGTCGGCAGCGACCTCGACGGCGAGGGCCGCCACTGCTGCCGGGTCGGTGGGTGTCACCTCCCGCAGCTCGGCCACCGCAGCGATTCCCGGATTGCCCGGAGCCGCCACGAGTGCCTCGACAGCCGGGTCGCCGGCCAGTCCGAGCGCGAGAGCGTGCTCCCGCCCACCACCACCCACAAGAAGTACGCGCACGACCGGCATCCTACTGACCACCCCACCCCGTCGATCAAGGAGTTTGCGTCTCAGATTGAGGGGGTCGGGTCCGCAAACTCCTTGATCACCGGCGCATCAGGGCGTGTTTTACCGTCTGGGGGATGTAATCGGGGCGCACCGTGTCGGACCAGGTGAAGCGGAGGATCCGCCAGCCCGCATTGACCAGGCGGTTCTGCCGGAAACGGTCCGCGTAGACAGCCTGGGGCGTCAGGTGCGGGGCCCGGCCGTCCGCCTCCGCGATCAGGCGCGCGCCCCGCCAGGCCAGATCCCCGATGCCGAGCAGGTAACCGTCCTCGTCCCGTACCGGCAGTTGCAGGACGTCCGGCGGCACGCCACCGTCGACGCAGCGGAGCCGGGCGCGGGTCTCCAGGGGCGACTGGGCTCGGCCGTCGGCCTCGGCCAGGTATCCCCGCGCGGCGACCGCCCCGCGGCGTCCGGTGAGGTACGCGAGCACCAGGGAGAGGTCGTCCTCGGCCAGGATCCCGTGGTTGAGCGCGGAGTCGAGAACGCACACCGCCGGGTAGCGCCGGGCGCGTAGCAACACGTCGGCGACGGTGCGCGCCGGTGTGGTGACCGGTACACCGCCGGCCCGGGACACGTCCGCGTCGGCGAGCGTCAACTGGTGCACCCTCAGGCCCGGCTCCGCTCGGCGCTGCACGTGCGGTCGATCCGGCGGCACCGAGACGTGGATCGCCGCCGTCGACGGAAGGCCGGCGATGCCGTGCAGTTCCGCGGCGGTACCCAGCACGGCGACCCCGCCCTGCCCGAGGCTCGCGATCGTGGCGCGGATCATGGCACGTCGCAGCGCTACCGGCGCCGGCCCGGCCGGGGACGGCAGGTAGCAACCGCGCGAGACGCGCGTCCATTGCCCGGACCGGACGAGGTACCGGATCTGTTCCCGGCCGAGGCCCAGTCGCAACGCCTGCCGCGCCGTCACGAACCCGCCCTGCGTTGCGGCCAGCCGCGTCAGCTCGTCGAATTCACCCACACGCGCAGGCTCCCCCGCGCCGCCCCGCAGCCGACACCCCTGTGGACAATCCTGTGGATAACCGCCCTCCCACAGCCCGTCCCGCCTCCACCCCGTGCCCGCCCGCCCCGACGCCCGCCCCGGCACCCACCCCGATGATCAAGGAGTTTGTGTCCGGATCCGACGCCAAACTGGACACAAACTCCTTGATCACCGGAGTGGGGCCCGGAGGGCCGGGGGGTCGGGAGGGGTTAGGGGAGGAGGGGGTGGCGGAGGACGTTTTCCTCTCGGCCCGGGCCCACGCCTACCACGCTCACCCGGGTGCCGGTCAGTTCCTCGATGCGGGCGATGTAGCGCCGGGCGTTCTCCGGGAGCTCGTCCTCGGTCCGCGCCTTGGTGATGTCCTCCCACCAGCCGTCGAGCTCTTCGTAGATCGGCGTGGCGTGGTGGAAGTCGGTCTGCGTCATCGGCATGTCGTCGAAGCGCTCGCCGTTGATCTCGTACCCGACGCAGATCGGCACCTTGGCCAGGCCGGTCAGCACGTCCAGCTTGGTGACGACCAGGTCGGTGACGCCGTTGAGCCGGCACGCGTACCGGGCCACCACCGCGTCGAACCAGCCGCAGCGGCGCTCCCGGCCGGTGGTGGTGCCGTACTCGTGGCCGACCTTGCGCAGGTGCTGCCCGTTGTCGTCGAACAGCTCGGTCGGGAACGGGCCGGAGCCCACCCGCGTCGTGTACGCCTTGCTCACCGCGATGACCTTGGTGATCGCGGTCGGCGGGATGCCCGCGCCCACGCACGCCCCACCGGCCGTCGGGTTCGACGAGGTGACGAACGGGTACGTGCCGTGGTCCATGTCGAGCATGGTGGCCTGGGCACCCTCCAGCAGCACCGTCTCGCCGCGGTCGAGCGCGTCCCAGAGCATCACCCGCGTCTCGGCGATGTACGGGCGCAGCCGCTCGGCGTACTGGAGGTACTCCTCGACGGTCTCCTCGACGTCGATCGCCTTACGGTTGTAGATCTTGAACAGCAGCTGGTTCTTCTCGCGGAGCGCCAGCTCCAGCTTCTTGCGCAGGATGCCCGGGTCGAGCAGGTCCTGCAGGCGGATGCCCATCCGGGCGACCTTGTCGCCGTACGCGGGGCCGATGCCCCGGCCGGTGGTGCCGATGCGGGAGCTGCCCAGGTAGCGCTCGACCACCCGGTCCAGTGCACGGTGGTGCGGCATGATCAGGTGCGCGTCGCCGGAGATGCGCAGGCGGGACACGTCCACGCCACGCTCGGCGAGCCCGTCGATCTCCTGCAGCAGCACCTTCGGGTCGACCACCACGCCGTTGCCGATCACGATCATCGCGCTCGGTGACAGCGCCCCGGACGGCATGAGGTGCAGCGCGTACTTCTGGCCGTCCGGCGTGATCACCGTGTGGCCTGCGTTGTTGCCGCCGGAGTAGCGCACGACGTAGTCGACCCGCTCACCCAGCAGGTCGGTAACCTTGCCCTTGCCCTCGTCGCCCCACTGGGCGCCGAGCAGCACGATCGCTGGCATCTTCTCGCCTCCAGAAGGCTCGGGTGCCAGGTGGCGACCGGTCAGCGAGCCCGGGGTGTCAGGCTAACAAGTAGTGACGGTGGGACCAGCAGGGGTTGGTCGGAAAGCGGGAGGCTCCTTCGTGTACGACGTGGTGCTGCTCACCCTCGGCTCGGAGCGGGACGCTCCCGGTGGTGGCTGCGGCAGCGGCGGCGCCTGCTGCGGCGGCGCGGACGACACCGGCGCCGAGACCGGCGAGGAGCGCTGCGAGACGCCGCGCGTACCGGTGCTGGCCTGTGCGGACGAGCTGACCGCCCGGGGTGCCCGGGTGACCACCGTGACCGCCCGGTCGGACTCCGAGATCGACGAGGTGCTGGCCCGCCTCGACGGCCCGCCGCGCGCCGACGGCCTCACCTGGCCGGATTCCGACGGCAAGACCCGGCTGATCGTCGCAACGGCGAGTGACGGTCAGTTGCGCGCCGTCCTGCGCCGGCTGGTCCGCCGGTACGCTCCGCCGCCGAGTCGCCGCCCCGCGGACCTGGCCGACAACCGTACGGTGCCCGACCTGCCCCCGGTCGGCGTACTCCCGCTCGATCCGGCCCGGTCCGGGACGGCGCGCGACCTGGCCGCGCAGCTCGGGCTGCCCCGGGATCCGGCGGGCGTGGCCGCCGCGGTGCTGGACGGCACCGCTCGGCGGCTGGACCTGCTGCGCAACGACGGCGGCTCGGTGACGCTCGACGGGGCGCTGCTCGGCGCCGCCGACGACGCCGGCCGGCCGCTGCACTGGCGGGCCCGGGTCGAGGTCGACGGCACGGTGCTCAGCGACGGCTCCGAGCCGATCACCGCGTGCGCGATCGGCAACGCGGGCGGGTACGGGCGCCTGGGCGAGGTGGACCTGCTGGGCGGCCCGGACCCGGCCGACGGCCGGGTGACTGTGGGCGTCGCCGTACCGGTGGTGACCCGGTCGGCGTTGGGCCGGAAGAAGGTCCGGCTGGAGGTACGCCGGGCGCGGGGCCGCGCGGTGGCGGTGGTGCCCCGCGACGAGAAGGTGCCCTTCCTCGACGACGGCGTCGAGGGTGAGCTGAGCCGCAAGCGCTCCTGGTGGACCGAGCCGGGCGCCTGGGCGGTCTGGACGGGCTGACCTCGGTCGATTCCCACCCGGCTCGCGGCGCTGGCCGGACCGCCTATCCTCGGCGGAAGGAATGGGGAGGAACCGTGGTGCACGAGAACGACGACCGGGCCCACGTACCGGGCCGACCGCAGGTGCCGCAGCGGGACGTCGAGCCGCTCTGGCCGCCGGAGGAGACCGACTCGGCGGCGGCGGCGATCCCGCCGTGGGCGTCGGTGCCCTGGCCACTCCCGCCGGCCGACGCCCCCACGCCGCCGGCGTCGGACGTCCCGGGACCACACGTGCCGGCGGTCGACCTGGACCTGCCGTTCACGCTCGACCAGGCGACGTCCGGCCCGGCACCGGCCCAGCCGGCCCCGGCGGCGCCCGGCTCACCGGCGGTGCCCGGTGCGCCGACGGCGCCTGGTGTACCGGCGACGGCCGGCTCGCCGGCCACGGCGCCCGTGAGCCCGCCTCCGCCCGCGTCGCAGGCGGCTCCCGCGCCGACGACAACGCCCGCCACCGGCACCACCGGCCCGGGTACCGCCGGCTCGGGTTCTGCCGGCGAGGCCGCTGGGAACGGACGGACCGCCTCGCCGTGGGCCCAGCCGCCGCAGCGGGCCGGGGCGGACTCCGCCGCCAGCCCGGAACCCGCCGACGGCACGGCTCCGCCGTCCGAGGCAGCGGGGGCCGACGGCACCGCCCCCGTGGCACCGCCCCCGCCGTCCGACGCCTTCCCCACCGACAGCACCGCCTCCGGCCGCGCGACCGTGGCACCGCCCCTGCCGTCCGACGCCTTCCCCACCGACGGCACCGCCGCAGGCCGGGCCGCTGTCGCCGGGACGCCGGCCCAGCCGTCGCCGGAAGCCGGCCCGGGACCGGCAGGGCCGGGCGCGCCCGAGCAGACGCCCCGCCTCGGGCCGTTTCCGCCGTCGCCGGGCGTGCCGGCGCAGCCGTCCCCCTACGGCAACGGCTACCCGCCGCCCGGCTACCAGGCGCAACCCGGTCAGCCCGGGTACCAGGAGCAACCCGGTCAGCCCGGCTGGTACCCGCCGCCGGGCTGGACGCCACAGACCGGCGTGCCACAGCCGGGCGCTCCGATGCCCCCGCAGGCGCCGGTGTCCGGCCCGGTGGCGCCCCCGCCGTCTCAGCCCGGAGTGCCCCACCCGGAGCAGGGCTGGACACCGCAGCAGGCGGTGCCCCCGACCGCCGAGGACTTCGCCCGCCGCCGCCAGGCCCGGCCGGTCGACCCGGTGGCCACCATGGGCGTACGCGCGGTGGTCAACAAGATCGGGCTGGTCCGGCTCGCGCCCGGTCGGCACGAGCAGGAGATGAGGCGCGACATCGAGATGGTCCGCCGCAACTTCGGCGGCCTGCGCCAGGTGACAGTGGTCAACCCGAAGGGCGGCGCCGGCAAGACGGTGGCGATCCTGCTGCTCGCCATGACGTTCGGCCAGAAACGCGGCGGATACGTGCTGGCCTGGGACAACAACGAGACCCAGGGCACGCTCGGCATGCGGGCACAGCAGGACTTCCACGCCCGTACGGTGCGGGACATGCTGCGCGACCTGGCCCAGTTCCAGGGGCCGCACGGCCGGGTGGGTGACCTGTCGCAGTACGTCCGCTCACAGGGCGAGGGCATGTTCGACGTGCTCGCCTCGGACGAGTCCGCGACCGGCGGCGAGATGCTCACCGCCGCCGCGTTCGCGGAGATCCGTGAAGTGGTCAGCCGGTTCTACAAGCTGATCTTCGTGGACACCGGGAACAACGTCCGGGCGCAGAACTGGCAGGCCGCGATGGACGCCACCGATCAGCTGGTGGTCACCATGTCGGCCCGTAACGACTCGGCCGAGACCGCCGCCCGGATGCTCGACCACCTGGAGCAGAGCGGCCGGCAGCGGCTGGTTAGGCAGGCGGTCACAGTGGTGTCGATGCCGCCGTCGCGCAAGGAGATCGACCTGCCGGCGATCCAGGCCCACTTCGCGGCGCGGACCCGGGCGGTGCTGCTGGCGCCGTACGAGCGGCTCATCGACACCGGCGAGCCGCTGCGGTACGGGCAGCTCTCCTCCGCCACCCGGGACGCCTGGCTGAAGATCGCCGCGTCGGTGGCGGAGGGGCTGTAGGACGGGCGCGACGGCCGGCCACCGGAGGGCCGGCCGTCGCGGCATTGGTCAGTCGCCGGACAGCGCGTCGCCGGCGGCCGGGTCGCAGTCGCGGAGGAACTGGGCGCACCGGGCCGCCTCGTCCGCCTCGCCGATCTCCCCCGCCGCGCGGGACAGCACGTAGAGGCAGCGGAGGAAGCCCCGGTTGGGCTTGTGCGACCAGGGCACCGGGCCGTGGCCCTTCCAGCCGCTGCGGCGCAGCTGGTCGAGGCCCCGGTGGTAGCCGGTGCGGGCGTACGCGTACGCCGTGACGACCTGATCCGCGGCGAGCGCGCGGCCGGCCAGCGCGGCCCAGGCCGCACTGTAGGTCGGGAAACGGGCCGCGACCTCGGCGTACGCCTCGTCGGTGCCCTGCTCGGCCGCCGCCGCCAGCGCGGCGTCGGCCTCCTCGTGGGTCGGGAGCAGGGTGGCCGGTGGCTCAGGCAACAGGTTCTGCATCGCCCCATTCAACCCGCTTCGCCCTCGGGTACGCGAGGGGCCTCGCCCGTACGGATGGCTGAACGGCTGAGGGTTTCGTCACGCCTGCGGTGGGAGCACACGTACCCGCGGCCCATGCCGCCGCCGTGGTTCTTGCACTACAAATACAGATCCGGAGCCTCCCCAGGACCCGGTTACGCAGGAGCCCGGCGGCGTGCCCGCCGGGCTCCTGTCGTTCCCGCCCCCGGTTTCGGCACTTGCCGTGCGGGGGCAGGATGACCTGGTGCCGACCCCACCACCCGCGGACGTCATCGAGCCGCACGCGCCCCACGTCAACGAGATCGAGACCCGCACCGCGTTCGAGCAGCGGCTTGCCGGGGGCACCCTGGCCGGTCTGACCGTGCAGGGTCTGCGCCTCGACCTCGACCCGGTACCCGACCTGCGCGACGTCGACGTCACCGGCACCCTCTTCGTGGGTTGCCGCTTCGCCGGCCGCGAGGTCGGCGCGGACCTGGTCCGCCGGGGCGCCAACGTGGTCCCGCCGTTCTCCGGGCTGCCCTACCCGACCCAGCCGTCGCACCTCTACACCGCCGACGAGCTGGCCGCCGGTTTCGCCGAGGGCGGGTTCGCCGGGATGTACGACACCCGGGTGTACGCGCACTTCCGGGCGCACGGCGGCGCGCTGCCTGACGTACGCGAGGCACTCGGGCAGCGACTGCACGACCACGGCGTCGACAACGCGCTGGCCGACGCCACCCGGTCCTGGCTGGCCGCGCACGGGCCGCAGTCGGTCGTCGGGGTGATGGGCGGGCACGCGGTGCCGCGCGGCAGCGTCGCGTACCGGATGGCCGCGGTGCTGGGCTGGGAGCTGGCGCGGGCCGACCGCCTCGTGGTGACCGGCGGCGGTCCGGGCGTGATGGAGGCGGCGAACCTCGGCGCGTTCCTCGCGGCCTGGCCGGCCGAGGAGCTGACCGCCGCGATCGACGTGCTCGCCGTCGCGCCGGACTTCACCGACCACGACCGGTACACGGCGGCGGCGCTGGCGGTGCGCAAGCGGTACGCGGACGGCCCGTCGCTGCCGTCGCCCCGCCCGTCGGCTCCCGGCACCGAGTGGGCCCGTTCCGGCGGACTCGCCATCCCCACCTGGCTGTACGGCCACGAGCCGGCGAACCTGTTCGCGGGCCGGATCGCGAAGTACTTCTCCAACGCCATCCGGGAGGACACGATCCTGCGGCTGGCCCGGGGCGGGATCGTGTTCGCGCCCGGCAAGGCCGGCACCGTGCAGGAGGTGTTCCAGGCGGCCACCAAGACGTTCTACGGCACCGACGGGGCGAGCGGGGCGTACGTCTTCCTGGACCGCACCTACTGGACCACCGAGCTGCCGGTGGAGTCGCTGCTGCGGCCGCTGTTCGCGGCGTCCCCGTTCGGCGACCTGTCGCACACGATCCACCTGACCGACGACGTGCGCGACGCCGTCCGGGTGCTGGTGCAGTGAAAGGAAGGGCCCCCTCTTAACGCCTGCGGTAGAGGAAGGGCCCCTTGTTAACGCGGCGCGTTAACAAGGGGCCCTTCCTCTACATGCGGGGTGTCACTTCATGGTGGTGCCGGTGGAGCGCAGGTGCTCGCAGGCCTCGACCACGCGGGCGGCCATGCCGGCCTCGGCGGCCTTGCCCCAGACGCGCGGGTCGTACATCTTCTTGTTGCCGACCTCGCCGTCGACCTTCAGCACGCCGTCGTAGTTGCGGAACATGTGGTCCGCGACCGGGCGGGTGAAGGTGTACTGGGTGTCGGTGTCGATGTTCATCTTCACCACGCCGTAGTCCAGCGCCTCCCGGATCTCCGACAGCAGCGAGCCGGAGCCGCCGTGGAAGACCAGGCTGAGCGGCTTGTCCTTGCCGTACTTGGCGCCGACCGCCACCTGGATGTCGTGCAGCACCGAGGGGCGCAGCTTGACGTTGCCCGGCTTGTAGACGCCGTGCACGTTGCCGAAGGTCAGCGCCGCCATGTAGCGGCCCTTCTCGCCCAGGCCGAGCGCGTCGACCATGGCCAGGCCGTCCTCGACGGTGGTGTAGAGCTTGTCGTTGATGGCGTTCTCGACGCCGTCCTCCTCGCCGCCGACGACGCCGACCTCGATCTCCAGGACGATCTTGCCCTTGGCGGCCTCGGCGAGCAGCTGCTCGGCGATCTCCAGGTTCTCCGCCACCGGCACGGCCGAGCCGTCCCACATGTGCGACTGGAACAGCGGCTCCTGGCCGGCCTTGACGCGCTCCTGCGAGATGGCCATCAGCGGCCGGACGAACTTGTCCAGCTTGTCCTTCGGGCAGTGGTCGGTGTGCAGCGCGATGTTCACCGGGTACTTCTTGGCGACCTCGTGCGCGTACGCGGCGAACGCCACCGCGCCGGTCACCATGTCCTTCACGGACGGGCCGGACAGGTACTCGGCGCCGCCGGTGGAGACCTGGATGATGCCGTCGCTCTCCGCGTCGGCGAAGCCCTTGAGCGCCGCGTTCAGCGTCTGCGAGGAGGTCACGTTGATCGCGGGGTACGCGTACCGGCCGGCCTTGGCCCGGTCCAGCATCTCCGCGTAAGCCTCGGGGGAAGCGATGGGCATGTCGAACGCTCCTTACTTACCGCTCTCGGCCGTGCAGGCCGCTGTCTTCCATGGGCGCGACCGTTCCGGTCGCTCACGTCCACGGTTGCGCCGGACCGCGCTGTCCACCGCGGGCAGTATCCCGTAGGAGCGCGAGAGGGGCGCAACCGGCCCGGACGGCGCTCACCGATTCTCCAGCCGGTCCGGCACGACGACGCTGATCAGCCAGCTCACCACCGCGACCACGATGGCGCCCCAGAAGGCGGCCCAGAAGCCGTCCACGTGGAACGGGAGCTTCAGCACCCCGGCGATCCAGTCGGTCAGCATGAACAGCAGCGCGTTCACCACGAGCGCGAACAGACCGAGTGTGAGCAGGTAGAACACGCAGCCGAACACCTTGATGAGCGGCTTGAGCACCGCGTTGACCACACCGAAGACCAGTGCCACCACAACCAGGGTGAGCACGTTGTTGCCGGTGTTGCGGCCGCTCACCTCCACTCCGGGCACGATCAACGTCGCGATCCACAACGCGACCGCGGTGATCGCCAGTCGGATCAGAAAGCCCATGGCAACCATCCTGGCATCGGCCGCGCGCCCGGAGCGGGACAATCGCCGACTCCGCGTTCCGGCGCCACCCAGCGGCGGCCCGGAGCAGCCCGTACGGTGGTGGGGACGATGCCCGCACGGAGAACAGGGAGGGACGATGGGTCAGCCCGACGAGGACTTCGCGCCCAGTGACCACCTCGCCCCGGAGGAGCGGGATCTGGAGGCCGAACCGGCCGACGCGGTCGAGCAGGCCACCACGGTGACCGACGACAGCGACGGCGAGCCGCACCGGGGCATGGAGGTCGACGACTGGGACGCCATGGAGCAGGCCCGCGTCGTCACCGCCGACGAGGACGACTACCGCTGATCCGGCACCCGGTCACCGCAGGGCGGTGACCTGACCCGGGTGTTCTGCGGCCCACTTCCCCAGCCGGTCCGCGCGCAACGCGTCCAGGAACCCGGGTGTGAGTGTCGGGTCCGGCTCGTATCCGCGACCGTTCCACTCGGGGAGCACCGGAAAGGCAAGCGCGACCGGCTCGGCCGCGGCGGTCCGGCCGGCCGCTGCCACCAGCGCCGGCAGCGACAGGTCGCCGGTGTCGACGGTGACGGCCGGTCCGATCCGCAGGAGCAGCCGGCTGAGCTGCGCCGGGTCGGTCGCCGTCCCCTGCTCCCGCAGCTGGCGGAGCAGGCCGGCGGCGTAGCGGGCCGCGTTGCGGTCGCGGTCCAGCCCACCGTCGCGCAGGCCGTACCGCTGCCGCAGCAGGTCCACCGCCGCCGGGCCGTCGAGCCGCTGGCATCCGGCCGGGAAACGCCGCTCGGTGTGCACCGAGCGCACCGGCGCGGGCAGGCACACCGGCACGCCGCCGACCGCGTCGGTCAGCTCACGCGCCCCCGGGTACGTGAGCACCGCGCCCGCGTCGACGCGTACCCCGGTCAGCCGGGCGACCGCCTGGCGGGTCGCCCGGTAGCCGGCGGCCAGGTCGGTTCCCGACCCGGCGGTGCGGGAGAAGGTCGCGTTGAGCTTCTCCGTTCCGCCGTGCGGCGGCACCGGCACCAGCAGTTCACGCGAGATCGACACGAGGTAGAGCCGGCTCCGGTCGGCCGGCAGGTGCACCAGCACCACCGAGTCGGCGCGCCGGCTGCCGGCGGACTGGTCGACGCCGAGCAGCAGCAGGTTCAGCGCGCCGGCGGGTTCCGGCACCGGCGCGGGGAGCGCGGGCGCCGCCGTGGGTGCCGGCGGCCGGGGCGCCATCGCCGTGAAGCCGACGAGGGCGACGGCAGCGACCGCCAGTGCCGTGCCGGCCAGGCGTACGCGCCGACGGCGTCGACGGCGAGTGATCACCGCTTGGTCGACGGCGGCCCGGACCGGGCCGACGGGCGGGGTCGACGCCTCGATGCGGGCGAACGCGGCCCGCAGCTCGTCCTCGATCATCAGCAGACCTCCACGAGTTCGGCTCGGAGGGTGGCCAGCGCGCGCGAGATGCTGGACCGGACGGTGCCCACGGCGCAGCCGAGGATTTCCGCGATCTCCCCGTCCGGCAGGTCCTCGTAGTAGCGCAGCACCAGCGCGGCGCGCTGCCGCCGGGGCAGCCGGGACAGCCACGACCGGATCTGGTCGCGGTCCACGGCGGACTGGGCGTGGTCGGTCGGCGCGGGCACCGACTCGTCCGCCTCGCCGCGCAGCAGCACCCGCCGCGCCCACGATCCGCGCCGCCAGTCGATGAACTGGTTGGTGAGCATCCGGCGCACGTACCGCTCCGGGGCGTCGGTGCGGGCGACCCGCCGCCAGTTGAGCTGGACCCGGACCATGGTCTCCTGCACCAGATCCTGGGCCTGGTGCGGATCCCCGGTCAGCATGACCGCGTACCGCAGCAGAGCGCCCAACCGCGCGTCGGCGAACTCCTCGTACGTCACTGCACCTCCCGGTGTCCCGATCCATGGACGCGCCCGGGCAGCCGGAACATTGCGGTGGCGACGGTCATCCGTTCGGTCAATATTCATGATGTGGGACACCGCGATCCTTTAAGGAATCCTTAAGCTCCGTGGGCTCCACCTGAATCACCCCCACGGGAGGACCCCACATGCTCAGCAACTCCACCCGGCGCTGGTTCGCCGGGTTGGGCGTCGCAGGCGCGTTCGTCGCCGCCTCCGCCACTCCCGCCCTCGCGGCGGACGCGCCGTTCGAGGTCGTCACGCACGACCTGCTCGTCGCCCCGGGCCACCTGGGTTACGGCTCGCTCTTCGCGCACATGTCCGACGGCGAGTCGGAGCCCACGTTCGGCCGCACCACGATCGACATCGACTTCTCCGCGGTCTCGGGCTTCGCCACCGTCGAGCCGGCGTGGGACTGGACCTGCGACGTCTCCTCCACCAAGCTGCACTGCGAGGCGGACCTCGCCGACGGCGACGAGCCCTGGTTCGACTACCTGGTCAACGGCAAGGACACCGCCGAGCCGGGCCAGGAGGGCGCATTGAAGATCAGCGTCACCTCGGGCGGCAAGACGGCCACCGGTACGGCCGGCGTCACCATCGCCGAGGGCGTCGACCTGGTGAGCGACCCGACCGTCGAGGCAAGCGGCGCCCCGGGCGGCCGTGCCGCCGTGCCGGGTGTCGTCCGCAACGGCGGCGACACCACAGTCGACGGTACGGTGCTCGTCGTGCAGGCCGACTGGCTCGCGTCGTACGGCGGGAACTTCTCCAACTGCCGGGCCCAGGAGGACGGGTTCTACGCCTTCTGCGCCTTCGACACGAAGATCGAGCCGGGCCGGTCGTACAAGCTCTCCGAGGACCTGCCGATCACGCTGCGCCCGGAGACGCGTACCGGTGCCCGGTTCCCGGTCTACCTCGACTGGTGGACCACCGACGACTTCGACCAGGCGTTCGAGGACTGGCTGGACGAGGTCAAGCCCGGCACGGGCCCCGAGCTGCGCCTGGTCGAGAAGTCGGTGCAGGCCGCGCGGGTGCCGCAGACCGACCTGGACCAGATGAACAACTTCACCGTCGCGACCGTGAAGGTCACCGGTGACAACCCGGCCGACCTCGCCGCCGAGGGCGCCACCGCCACCGGGAAGAAGGGCGACGTCGTCACTGTCGCGCCGAGCTTCACCAACCTGGGTCCGGCCACGCTGGAGTACCTGGGCCAGAGCACCCCGGGCATCCGCCTGGAGGACCTGCCGGTCCGCGTCACCGTCCCGGCCGGCACGACCGCCGTCGAGGCGCCGTACGACTGCGTGCCGTTCCTGCCCACGAAGGAGTGGGACCCGTGGACCGCGAACTGGGGTGAGCCGGGGGCCAAGGAGTACGCCTGCCAGGTCACCGAGAGCCCCAAGGGCATGAAGAACCCGTACGAGTTCCGCCTGCGCATCGACACGGTGACCGCGAACGCGGCGGGCAGCTTCACCACGAAGCTCTCCGGCGACCCGAACGGCAAGAACGACACCGCCGCGATCGTCATCAACCCGGCCGGCGGCGGCACCCCCGGCACGCCCGGTAACCCGGGCGACGGCGGCCAGGGCGGCGGTGACGGCGGCACGCTGCCGATCACCGGTTCCTCGACCGGTCTGATCGCCGGCGTCGGCGCGCTGCTGCTCGCCGCCGGCGCGGTCGGCTACGTGCTGACCCGTCGTCGCAAGACCCGCTTCGTAGCCTGACCCGAAGCACCCCAGGTGCCCCGTCGACCCAAGGGTCGGCGGGGCACCGCCACATAGAAGCCGAACCAACAGGCAGCACAGGTCGACGCGACCGGGACCACGTCAGGTTTCCGGGGGAGCCCGGCCCGCGCAGGGATCAAGCCTGACCGCCCGGAGCGGGCCGGGCTCCCCCGGAAACCCCCACGACAGAAGCCAGAACAAAGCGAGATCATCGACAAGTGCTGCTGACCCTCACCACGACCCACCGCCCGGCGACCGACCTCGGACACCTCCTGGTGAAGCATCCGGACCGCGTGCAGAGCTTCGACCTGCCCGCCGGTGCCGCGCATGTGTTCTACCCGGAGGCGGACGAGGCGCGCTGCACGGCGGCGCTGCTGGTCGAGGTCGATCCGCTCAAGCTGGGCGGGGACCGCAGGAAGCGGGCGCCGGAGGGCTTCGCGCTCGGGCAGTACGTCAACGACCGCCCGTACGCGGCGTCGAGCCTGCTCTCGTCGGCGCTGGCCAAGGTGTTCCGCTCCGCCCTGCGGGGCGAGTCGCGCGATCGTCCCGAGCTGGCCGCGAGCGCGATCCCGCTGGCCGTACGGGTGCCGGTGCTGCGCTGCCGGGGCGGTGCCGACCTGGCGGTACGGATCTTCACCCCGCTGGGCTGGACCGTGACGGCCACCCCGATCCCGCTCGACGAGACGTACCCGGAGTGGGGTGACAGCCGCTACGTCGACCTGACGCTGACCGGCACGCTGCGGCTCGCGGACGCTCTCAACCACCTGTACGTGCTGCTGCCGGTGCTCGACGACGCCAAGCACTACTGGGTGGCGCCGGACGAGGTGGACAAGCTGCTGCGAGCCGGTGCCGGCTGGCTGGCCGGTCATCCGGAGCGGGGCCTGATCACGCGCCGCTACCTGGCGCACCGCCGCGCGCTCGCGGGCGAGGCGATGGCCCGGCTGACCGAGCTGCGGCTGGCCGACGAGCCGCCCGCCGACGACAGCATCGAGCCCGCCACCGGAGAAGACGCGGCGGCGGACGACGCCCGCCGGGCCTCGCTTGCGGTACGGCGGCGGGAGGCGGTGCTCGCCGCGCTGCGGGACAGCGGCGCGAGCCGGGTGCTGGACCTGGGTTGCGGTGGCGGCGCGCTGCTCACCGCGCTCGTCGCCGACCGGCGGTTCACCGAGGTGGTGGGCGTCGACGTGTCCGACCGGTCGCTCGTCTTGGCCGCCCGGCGGCTGCGCCTGGACCGGCTGCCGGAGCGGCAGCGGGACCGGATCCGGCTGTGGCAGTCCGCGCTGACCTACCGCGACGACCGGCTCCGGGGGTACGACGCGGCGGTGCTGATGGAGGTGATCGAGCACCTCGACCCGCCGCGCCTGCCGGCGTTGGAGGACGCCGTGTTCGGTCACGCCCGGCCCGGCACGGTGGTGGTGACCACCCCGAACGTCGAGTACAACGTGCGCTACGAGGGGCTCGGGCCGGACCGGTTCCGGCACGCGGACCACCGGTTCGAGTGGACCCGGGCGGAGTTCGCCGCCTGGGTGGACCGGGTGGCGGCGGCGCACGGCTACACGGCGGTGCTCGGCGGCGTCGGCGACGACGACCCGGAGGTGGGCACGCCGACCCAGATGGCGGTGCTCACCCGCGCCGACCGCATTGAGAGCACCAGCAACGACCGGAAGGAGGCGACGAACCGATGACCGTCCTGGACATCCCCGAGCTGGCACTGGTGGCGCTCGTCGGCGTCTCCGGCTCCGGCAAGTCCACGTTCGCCCGGCGGCACTTCGCGCCCAGCCAGGTGCTCTCCTCGGACACGTTCCGCGGTCTGGTGGCCGACGACGAGAACGACCAGTCCGCGTCCGCCGACGCGTTCGACGCGCTGCACCACGTCGCCGCCATCCGGCTGCGCCGGGGACTGCTCACTGTGGTCGACGCGACGAACCTCCAGCCGCACGCGCGCGCCGGGCTGATCCGGGTGGCCCGGGAGCACGACGTGCTGCCGGTGGCGATCGTGCTGGACGTGCCGGAGGCGGTGGCCTGGGAGCGCACGGAGGCGCGCGCCGACCGCACGCACGGTCGCCAGGTGCTCAACCGGATGCGCCGCGACCTGCGGCAGTCGTACGGGCGGCTGGCCCGCGAGGGCTTCCGCAAGGTGCACGTGCTGCGCGGGGTGGAGGAGATCGACGCCGCGGAGATCCGCTACGAGAAGCTGTTCAACGACCGGCGCGACCTGACCGGCCCGTTCGACGTGATCGGGGACGTGCACGGCTGCCGCACCGAGCTGGAGGCGCTGCTGTCCCGGCTCGGCTACGTGCTGCACCGCGACGACGCGGGCCGCCCGGTGGACGCGGCGCACCCGTCGGGGCGTACCGCGGTGTTCGTGGGTGACCTGGTGGACCGCGGCCCGGACTCGCCCGGCGTGCTCCGCCTGGTCATGGGCATGGTGGCGGCCGGGCACGCGATCTGCGTGCCCGGTAACCACGAGCAGAAGCTGCTGCGCAAGCTGCGCGGCCGGGACGTCCGGCTGACCCACGGCCTGGCCGAGACGATGGAGCAGCTCGCCGCCGAGACGCCGGAGTTCGTCGCCGGGGTGGAGACGTTCATCGACGGGCTGGTCAGCCACTACGTGCTCGACGGCGGCCGGCTCGTGGTGGCGCACGCCGGCCTGAAGGAGGCGTACCAGGGGCGCGCGTCCGGCCGGGTGCGGTCGTTCGCGCTCTACGGCGAGACCACCGGCGAGACCGACGAGTACGGCCTGCCGGTGCGCTACCCGTGGGCGCGGGACTACCGCGGTTCGGCCATGGTCGTGTACGGGCACACGCCGACGCCCGAGCCGGAGTGGGTGAACAACACCATCTGCCTGGACACCGGTTGCGTGTTCGGCGGGCAGCTCACCGCGCTGCGCTACCCGGAGAAGGAGCTTGTCGCGGTCCCGGCGGTGAAGGAGTGGTACGCCCCGGCCCGCCCGCTGGTCCCGGTCGCGCCGGTACGGCCGGACACCGTGCTGGACCTGGCCGACGTGACCGGACGGCGGCACCTCACCCACGCGTACGGGTCGCTCACGGTGCCGGCCGAGAACGCCGCAGCCGCGCTGGAGGTGATGAGCCGCTTCGCGGTCGACCCGGGCCGGCTGGTGTGGCTGCCGCCGACCATGGCGCCCTGCTCCACGTCGACCGTGGACGGGTTCCTGGAGCACCCGGCCGAGGCGTTCGCCGACTACCGGGCGGCGGGCGTCGACCAGGTGGTGTGCGAGGAGAAGCACATGGGCTCGCGGGCAGTGGTGCTCGTGGAGCGGGAGCCGGGCCGCTTCGGCGGCGGCGTGGTGCACACCCGTACCGGCCGGCCGTTCTTCGACCCGCCGCTGCACGACGAGCTGCTGGCCCGGGTGCGCGCCGCGGTCACGACCGCCGGCCTCTGGGCCGAGCTGGGCACCGACTGGCTGCTGCTCGACGCCGAGCTGCTGCCCTGGTCGGCGAAGGCGGGCGGGCTGATCCGCGAGCAGTACGCCGGCGTCGACGCGGCCGGGCGGGCGGCGTTGCCGGCCGTGCTCGCCGCGCTGGACACCGCCGCCGGACGCGGGTTGCCGGTGGACGCGCTGCGCGACCGGATGGCCGGGCGGGCCGCCGAGATCACCGCCTACTCGGCGGCCTACCGGGCGTACGTCCGGCCGACCGACGGGCTGCGCGGGGTGACGCTGGCGCCGTTCGCGGTGCTGGCCGGAGCCGGGGTGAGCTACGCCGACCGCGACCACGGCTGGCACCTGGCGCTGGCCGACCGGCTCTGCGCCGCCGACCCGGAGTTCTTCACCCCGACCCGGCGGCGGGTGGTGGACCTGGCCGACGAGGCGGCGGTGGCCGACGCCACGCAGTGGTGGCTGGCGCTCACCGCGGCCGGCGGCGAGGGCATGGTGGTCAAGCCGTACGCGGGCCTGGCCGCCCGGTCGCCGAAGGGCTCGCTGCTCCAGCCGGGGATCAAGTGCCGGGGGCGGGAGTACCTGCGGATCATCTACGGTCCCGGGTACACCGAGGCGGCGCAGCTCGCCGCGTTGCGCCGCCGTTCGCTGGGCCGCAAGCGCGGGCTCGCCCTGCGGGAGCACGGCCTGGGCCTGGCCGCCCTGGACGCGCTGGCCGAGGACGCCCCGCTCTGGCGCCGCCACGAGCTGGTGTTCGCGATCCTCGCCTGCGAGTCCGAGCCGGTCGACCCCCGCCTCTGACGGCGACGCCCGGTCCGGCCGAAATGCCGGACCGGGCCGGGGTACCCTGTGTGGCCGTGGACACAGCAGAGAAGACCCGGATGTTCTCCGAGAGCGTGGCGCTGAACCCGCTCGATCCGAAGGACCTCATCCACACCTTCGGCATGATCGGCGTCTGGGCGATCCTCTTCGCCGAGACCGGGCTGCTCGTCGGCTTCTTCTTCCCGGGCGACTCGCTGCTGTTCCTGGCCGGGGTGGCCGCCTCCCCGGTGGCCGACGCCATCTTCGGCGACGGCACCCGCCTGTCCCTGGCCGGGCTGATGATCGGCGGTCCGCTCTGTGCCATCGCCGGCGCCCAGCTCGGGCACTGGCTCGGCGCCCGGTACGGCCGCCGCATGTTCGAGAAGCCCAACTCGCGGCTGTTCAAGCGGGAGTACGTGGAGAAGGCGGAGTACTACTTCCAGAAGTTCGGCCCGGCGAAGGCCGTGGTGCTGGCCCGGTTCATCCCGATCGTGCGGACGTTCCTCAACCCGGTGGCCGGGGTGCTCGGCATGTCGGCCCGCCAGTTCTTCGTGTGGAACGTGGTGGGCGCGATCCTCTGGGTGGACGGCATCCTGCTGGTCGGCTACCTGCTGGCCCGTCAGATCTACGACGCCATCGGCGACAAGATCGACAGGTACATCCTGCCGGTGGTCGCGCTGATCATCGTGATCTCGGTGCTGCCGATCTTCTTCGAGTTCCTCCGCGACCGGCGGGCGCGCAAGCGCGGCGAGGCGGTCGCCGTCATCACCGCGGCGACGGTGGCCGGCACTGTGGAGGCGGCCCGGGAGGGCATCGAAGAGCACCGGCCCGGGCACGGAGACGGCGGGCAGCACCGGCGCTGAGCACGTACGGACGCCGAAGGCCGGCCCTCGGGCGAGGACCGGCCTTCGACATCACTGCTCTCGCCGGGTCACACGGACGACGGCAGCCGTCGCCGTGCGCTGATGGCGCCACCCCTCGCACGCCACCGGTCACCCGGTCGGGACGACCCTCGTTCGGGCCGGCCCGAAGGTTTCAGCGAGCCTTCTTGGTGGCCCGCTTCCGCGGCGGGGTGAGCAGATCCGCGATCGTGGCGATCGCGGACGGCACCAGCCGGTAGTACGCCCAGACCCCGCGCTTCTCCCGCTCCAGCAAGCCGGCCTCGGTGAGGATTCGCAGGTGGTGGCTGACCGTCGGCTGCGAGAGGCCGAGCGGCGCGGTGAGGTCACACACGCACGCCTCCCCCTCGGGAGCCGACTGGATCAGGCTGAGCAGCCGCAGCCGTGCGGGGTCAGCGAGGGCCTTGAGGACCCCCGCAAGCCGCTCGGCGTCGGCGCGTTCGATCGGCTCGCCGGCAAGCGGCGAGATCTGAGGCATGGTCATTTCAGCCAACGCAGTTCCCACGTATTCCATCCTTCCACCAGCAGCATCGATCCGCCTGCATATCAGCAGATCCGAATCGGCAAACTTTTACGCCACAAGGCCGAGGTCAGCCAACGTATAGGCCGCCCGATAGGGCAATCCGGCGGCTCGCACCGTGTCGCCGGCACCTCGATCAACAATAACCGCCACACCCACCACCTCGGCCCCTGCCTCACGCAGTGCCTCGACCGCCGTCAACACACTTCCACCGGTGGTGGAGGTGTCCTCGACCGCCAGCACCCGCCGCCCGGAGACGTCCGGCCCCTCGATCCGGCGCTGAAGACCGTGGGCCTTGCCCTCCTTGCGGACCACGAAGGCGTCGACCGCCCGACCGGTGCCCGCCGAGGCGTGCAGCATGGCGGCGGCCACCGGATCGGCGCCCAGGGTCAGGCCACCGACCGCGTCGTACGCCCAGTCGGCGGTGAGGTCACGCATGACCCGGCCGATCAACGGCGCCGCCTCGTGATGGAGCGTGACGCGGCGCAGATCCACGTACCAGTCCGCCTCGCGGCCCGACGAGAGCACCACCCGGCCATGCACCACAGCGAGGTCAGTGATGAATTTGCGCAGGTCGTCGTGGTCGCCCATGGCCCAAGAGCGTACTTCGCAAGTCTGAGCGCCGTGTTTCGGGTCTGCCCTGGTCAACCCTGCGGGCGACCGCCGGGTGGCGATGAGCGGCTACGCTGTGCGACCGTCCATCCCGGCCGGCCGCCGTACCGGCCCGCGTACGGGCCGCCGCCGGTCAGCCGCCCTGCCGGCCGACCGCACCCCGGGTGTCCCGCCGGAAGCCGCGCAGCAGGCGCTTCGGCGCGTACCGCAGCCCGGCGACCGCCACCTTGTACTTCCAGTCCGGGACACTCACGAACTTACCTTTATGCAGGTCAAGCAGCCCTTCGGCGACCACATCGTCGGCGCGCAGCCAGGCCCAGGCGGGCAGGCGAGACATGTCGATGCCCGCGCGTTCGTGATTTCCGGTTCGTGTGTAGCCGGGGCAGAGCGCCATCACGCGTACGCCGAGCGGCGCGACGGACTGGCCGATCGATTCACTGAAATTCGTCACCCACGCCTTGCTGGCCGAGTACGTGGATCCCGGCATGGGGACACCGAAGCCCGCCACGGAAGAGACATTTATCACTGCCCCGCGGCCTCGTTCGATCATCGGACCGAGGGCGGCGTGGGTCAGACGCAGCACCGCGAGCACGTTGAGCCGGACCAGCCGCGCCTCGTCCGCCACCGACGAGCGGACGAAGGACGTGTTCAGACTGATGCCCGCGTTGTTGACGAGCAGCTCGACCGGCGTACCGGTGGTCAGCCGTCGTTCGACAGCCGCGCAGCCGTCCTCGGTGGACAGGTCGGCGGCGATCGTCTCGGCGTCGCCGCCGTGGCGGCCGGTCAGCTCGGCCGCCAGCGCGTCGAGCCGGGCGGCGTCCCGGGCCACCAGGACGAGGTCCCAGCCGTCGGCGGCGAGCCGGCGGGCGAACGCCTCGCCGATGCCCAGGCTGGCGCCGGTGACCAGGGCGCGGCGCCGGGAGGGGTCGGTGTCACCTGTCATCGGCGGTCCTCGGGAGGCGGCGGGAACCCACCCGGCGGCGCGGGCGGGACGGACGGGTGCGGGTTCAGGCCGGGTGGCGGTCCCCAGGGCGTCGGCCCGGGGGCGGTCGCCCCGGACACGGTCGAGCCGTAGCCGGACAGCCGCAGCGGCGCGGTGCGGCGGCGCAGGAACGCGCCGGACGACGGCAGCGCGAGCAGCACGGCGACCACCAGGTAGCCGAGGATCTGCGCCACCGACAGCGTCGCGTTCACCGGGATCCACCAGGACGGGTAGGCGTCGCCGACGAGCCCCAGCAGGTCGGCGGTGACCCGGTCGTCCGCGCCGAGCCGCAGCGGGGCGGCTCGCTGGCCGACCAGCACCGCCAGCCCGCAGCAACCGCAGAGCAGGCCCGTCCCGGCGACCACCCAGGCCGCCGTGCGGGCGCCGGAGCGGCCGGCGAGCAGGCCGAGCGCGAGCCCGACGAGCAGCAGCGCGGCGAGCACGCCGAGCACGGCGGCCAGCACTGTGGAGCCGCGCAGCAGACCGGCCACCTGGTCGATGTCGCCACCGCCGGCGCCGGTCCGTTCCGCCGCCGCGTCCCGGAACCGGTCCACCGTGCCGCCGCCGACGGCCAGGTTGACCACCGCGTACGCCACGGCGCCGACCGCCATCGCCAGCAGCAGCGCCGCCGCGGCGAGGACCGTGCCCGGCCGGCGGGGTGCGGCCCGATCGGGGTACGACACGACTGATCCCTCCGGTAGGCGTCGGCTTGCAACCTACTCGGAGGGATCGTCGGCGTCGCTGCAATCCGGACGTCAACTTCCGGAGGGCGGCTCCGGGTCGCGGCGCTCACCCGGCTGTCCGCCCGGCGCGGACGGCGGCTGGCCACCCGGCGTCGACGGCGGCGTGCCGGGAGCCGGCGGGTACGACGGGTACGCCGGGTCGCCCGACTGGCCCGGGTGCGACGGGTACGCCGGGTAGGCGCCACCGGGCACCGGCGGCTCCCAGCCGGCCTTCGGCTTGCGGAAGAACTCGTTCGCCTTCGGCAGCGCCAGCAGGATCAGCGCGGCCAGCAGGGCGAGCAGCGCGACCAGACCCAGCAGCAGGTTGACCGGGGTGTACCAGGACGGCAGCGCGTCCTCCAGCCGGCGCTGGATCTCCTCCGAGCTCGGCACGTCACCGGTGGTGGTGCCGCCGCCCGTCATGCCGCCGGTGAGACCGGTGAGCAGCCCGCCGCCGGTGCAGCAGAACAGGATGCCGCCCAGCACCCAGGTGGTGATCCGGGAGCCGTTCTTGCCCCGGTTGTTCAACAGCGCGAGAACGACGAGCCCGGCCGCGATCAGCAGCGACACGACCGCCGTGATGATGCTGAACGCGTACGCGATGTCGGCGGCCCCTTCGGCCGAGGTGCCCGCGTACGCGTCGGTGAGAACGTCGCGGATCTTGCCGACGACGCTCAGCGCCACGATCAGGTTCAGCACCTGGATCGCGGCGACGAGGATGAGCAGCCAACTGGAGAGCGACACCACGCCGGGACGCGTGCGGGGCGGGGTGCCCGGAGCATCGACCATGATTCTCCCTTCCTGGATGAGAAGCCCACCGTAGCGATCTTCGACCAGCTCAGCACGCCGGAACGGGTCACCTCTCGGCGGCGCGCCGCAACCGGCGGTGCTCGGCGGTGACCACGCCGAGCAGCGCGAGGTCGAGCGCGACGGCGGAGACCGCACCGAACTGGTTCACAGTGAAGTTGAAGACCTGCCCGAACAGCAGGTCGACCAGCAGCGCCAGCTTGAACAGGCGGAACGCCTCGATCCGGTTGCGGCGCAACAGCCAGGCGGCCCACAGCCCGAGCACGGCGGTGATCAGCGCGGTGGCGCTGACGCCGAGCACCGCGCCCCACTCCCGCTCCTGGTCCAGCTTCCCGGTCACGCCGTCGACGAACACCGCCACCACCGTGAGCACCGGCTCCACCACCAGGTAGACCACCACCGGCCAGACCAGCCAGCGGCGTCCGGCCGCCCACACGGCGAGGCGCCGGGCCCGATCAGCCGCCCGCTGCCAGAGCGGCACCGGCGGCGGTTCCCGGTGGGGTACGGCGTCCAGCAGTTGCGCCATCGCCGTCTCGGTGGCCGGTCCGGTGCCCTGGACGAGCCGCAGCACGGCGATGCGGCGACGGTCGGTCAACCCGCCCGGCAGGCCGCTGAGCACCATGTCCAGCGCGTTCGCGGTGCGCTCGGCGGGGGTCAGCCGGGACCGGCCGGTGCGTCCGCGTACCGCCTGGATGAGCAGGACCAGCAGCGCGAACGCGACGTAGATGATGGCGGCGGCGGGGGCGTAGAAGTAGTCGGTGCCGGTGGTGACGAACTTGCCCACCTCGTCGATGAACAACCCGAACCCGATGCCACCGATGATCGCCCCGCCGGTGCGGGCACCCCCGCCGAGGAAGACGAGCGGGATGCCCAGGCCCACGGCGAGCAGCAGGCCGCCCCAGAGCACGTGCGCGATGTGCAGCCCGCCGCCGCCGATCTGCGGATAGTCGGTGGCCTCCAGGTACGCCCGCACGGCCAGCACGGTGACCACGCCGGAGAGCACGAAGGCCTGGAGGTAGGACGCCGCCTCGACCGCCCGGGTCGGCAGCCGGCGGACCAGCCAGCCGATGCCCGGTCGGTGGCGTGGCGATTCGGGTGGCATGTCCCGAAACCTAGTAGCCGCGCCACTCCTCGCGGGCGTAGTCCAGCACCCTCGGCCGTAACAGCGTGGAGGCCGGCACGTCGAGCCGGGCCCGGTCGGCGGGGAACGTGCCGGCGGCGGCCAGCACCTCCGGGGTGAGGAAACGCAGCGCCGGCGGATCGGCCGGCAGCGCCAGCTCCGGCGCGACGCCGCCCGGCGCGGCGAGCACGAACCCCCAGTCGCCGAAGCTCGGCACGTCGACGTGGTACGGCACGGTGGCGAAACCGGCCTCACGGATCGACCGCTCGATCGACCAGTACGACCGGGGCGCGAAGTAGGGCGACCCGGACTGCACGACGAGCCGCCCGCCGGGGGCCAGCACCGGCCGGATCAGCGTGTAGAACTCGATCGTGTAGAGCTTCGCGGTGGCGGTCTCGTCCGGGTCGGGCAGGTCGGCGATCACCACGTCAAACCGGTCCGTGGCGGTACGCAGCCAGGCGAACGCGTCCAGGTTGAGCACCCGTACCCGGGGGTCGGTGAGCGACTCCCGGTTCAGCTCGCGTAGTTGCGGCTCGCGGCGGGCCAGCTCGACCACTGCCGGGTCGAGGTCGACGAGCGTCACCGAGCGCACGTCCGGGTACTTGAGGATCTCCCGCGCGGCCAGCCCGTCCCCGGCGCCGAGCACCAGCACGTCGCCGTGCGCCCCGCGCATCGCCGGGTGCACGAGCGCCTCGTGGTAGCGGTACTCGTCGATCGAGCTGAACTGCAGGTCGCCGTTGAGGAACAGCCGCAGGTCGGTGGCGGAGTGGCCGGGCTCGCGCACCGAGCGGGTCAGCACGATCTCCTGGTAGCGGCTGCGCTCGGCGTGCACCACCGGGTCGCGGTAGAGCTGCTGACGCGTGGTCACCTCGAAGTCGTGGGCGGTCACCCACGCGTACCCGAGGAGCAGGCCGACCACGACGGTGGCCGCGCCCAGCGCGGCCCGCGCCCGGCGGCTGAGGTCCGCGCGGAACACGGTGAAGACGAGCACCACCCCGGCGACCGCGTTCACCGCGCCCACCACCAGCGCGCCCTTGAGCTGTCCGAAGACCGGGATCAGCAGGAACGGGAAGGCCAGCCCGCCGAGCAGCGCGCCCACGTAGTCGGCGGCGAACAGGTCGGCCACCGCGCTGCCCGCGGACTGCTCCCGGATGCGTTGCAGCATCACCATCAGCAGCGGGATCTCCGCGCCGATCAGCAGGCCGAGCACGAACGCGGTGCCGACGAGCGCCGGGCCGTACAGGTCGAGCCAGGCGAACGCGGCGTAGAGCCCGAGCACTGAGAGGCCGCCGAGCAGCGCGAGCGTCAGCTCGATCACCGCGAACGAGACCACCGCCCGGGACTGCAACGGCTTCGCCACCAGCGCGCCGACGCCCATCGCGAAGACCATCACGCCGAGCACGATCGACGCCTGGCCGACCGTGTCGCCGATCAGGTAGCTGCCGAGCGCGACCAGCGCCAGCTCGTACACCAGGCCGCAGGCCGCGCACACGAAGACCGCGAGCAGGACCGCCGCGCGGGCCAGGCGCCACCGTGGCCGCGCGGCCACGTCGGTGGTCACCGTCTGCTCCGGGTACGTCCGGCGGCTCCCGCCCCGGCGCGCTGCGCGGGCACCCGTCCCCGGTGCCTGCGGCGCTGCCGCACGCCCACGGCGAGGAACAGCGCGGCGAGCAGGAACAGGCCGACCGAGCTGAGCACGTAGATCCAGCGGTCCCGCCAGAAGTCGTTGCCGGCGTCCTGCAGCGGTGCGGTGGCTGTGGACGGCGCGGCGGTGGGCGTCGCGGCCGGTCCGGCGAGCCCGCGCTCGGCGGCGAGCAGCGGCAGGATCGTGGCGGCCCGGGTGACGGCCCAGCCCGGGTCGTCGACGAACGCGTCCTCGTCCAGCCCGAACCGGCCCAGCCGGGTCTCGATCGCGGCGAGGTCGGCGAACTCGATGTCGTCCGAGCCCTTGATCCGGATCGTTGCGGAGTCCTCCGACTCGCTGCTGGACGAGGTGTACCTGACGTTCGCCGAGACCGCGAGCCAGCGCGGGCAGCCGGGCGCGTCGACGACTGTGGTGCCGTCGCCCAGGTTGGAGCCGACGCTCACCTCGTCGTACACGTCGAGCAGTTCCCAGCCGTAGCAGATGCCCTGGCTGTCGGCGGCGGCGCGGAGGATCGGCACGGTGCCGGACCGCTCGTCGGCCGCCGGGGCGGGGACGGAGGTGTCGGAGTCGCCGCTGAACGCGCCGATGGCGCAGACGACGACCACGACCCCCACGACCACGGACCAGATCACCGTCTGTGTGCGCTTGTCCTTCCCCGCCGAACGCTGTGCGGGCCTGCCGCTCATCAGATGATCGCGGCCGCGATGATCGCGCCGGTGGCGAGGTGCACGGTGGCGGAGACCCACACCGCCGGGTGCGGCTCCGGGTCGACGAGCAGCTCACCGAGCTTGCCCGGGGTGGCCACGTCGAGCAGCACGAACGCCGCCGCCATGATCACCAGGCCGAGGATGCCGTACGCGGCGGCGCCGACCAGCCCCAGCGTGAAGTCGTCGTCGCTGGCCACGATCGCGGCGACCACGATCGTGCCGACCCCGAGCAGGTTGGACGAGAGCAGCAGCGCCGCGTTGCGGTTGCGCTCGGTCCAGATCAGCTCGTGGAGCTTGCCGGGGGTGGCCAGGTCGACGAGGACGTAGCCGATGGCCATCAGGACGACGCCGACCGCCCCGTAGGCGAGGGTGATCAGCAGGTCGGTGACGAGATGCTGCACAGGAGACTCCAGGTTGAGGGGTGGGAGGGGCTACTTGCCGGAACCGGGGCCGCCGCCCCGGACCGTGCTGCCTCGGCCCCAGCCCCAGCTGTTGCCGACGACGCTGTGGTACCGGGGGTAGGCGGTGGTCATCTTCTCCAGCAGGATCACCGAGCCGACCGCGAGCGGGAGGATGACCACCGAGTCGTCGTCGTAGCGCAGGTAGACGCCGCTGCCGTCGACGTACTGGTCGGCCGGCTTCCAGGCGTCGGTGATCTGCTTGGACACCTCGCTCGGCGCCTTGTTCGAGGTGTATGCGATCGCGTTCGACCCGATGTCCCGCCCGGAGGCGCGGGAGAAGTTGTCCTCCACGTAGCCCCGGGGCGAGAAGTTGCCGTAGAAGATCGTGAAGGCGGCGATGAGCGCGCCGATGACGGCGACCGCCACGCCCACCACGAACCACCGTCGGTACGTCACAGCTCCTCCACCACGGTCTCGGTCAGGACCAGCTCGTTCGTCTGCGGGTAGGCGTGCCAGGTGCGCCAGGCGAGCACGCCGTCCGGCGGGCCGGGCCGGACGGAGAGCGCGGTGACCGCGTCCTCGTCGCCCGGGAAGACCCCGATCAGCGCGTACGGGTCGCCCGCGAGTTCGGCGCGCAGCGCCGCGACCCGGGTACGCAGGCCGTCGCCCTCTGGCCGGAGCACAGTGGCGAGGAACCGGTAGCCGGTTGTCTCGTCGTGCAGCGTGCCCGGCAGGTGCGGCGGGCGGCCGGGCAGGCAGGCGACCGTCTCGGTGAGCGTGCCGAGCACGACCTGGTGGGAGGCGCCCAGCAGGCGCAGCCGCAGCCGGGGCAGCCCGGGCAGGTCGATGTCGCGTACGGCGAGCGCCGGCAGCTCCGGGCCGCCCAGGTCGAGGCTCAGGTCGGCGGCGCTGGTGTCGACGTAGGGCGCGTCCAGACAGACGAGCACGTCAGCGCACCGTGTCCGGGCCGCCCTGCGGGTAGATCATCACCTCGGCGCGGCGCAGCTCCTCGCCGAGGTTGACCTCCCAGCCGGCCTCCCCGTACGCCTCGAACGACAGCCGCGCGCCACCGGGCGCCTGGTAGTCGTAGTAGCGCATGGTGCCGCTCGGGTCGAGGCCGGTGCCCTCGGTCGCGGTGTACCGGGCCTGGCCCGACTCGTCCCAGTTGTAGCGGCGGCCGGCGATCTCCAGCGTCGGGGCGCCCGGCGTGACGGTGGCCCCCGGCTCGCTGGTCCAGAGCACCATCTCCAGGTCCGGGTCGGTCTCGACGGAGAGCCAGCGCTTCACCCCGCCCGCGTCGTCGAGCAGGTGCTCCGCCCAGCTCCACCCGCCCTCGACCAGGTGTACCGAGCCGCGCACGGTGTACGGCACCGTGCGGATCTCGACGATGTCGCCGGGCTTGAGCGCGCGCGGGTCACCCCGCAGCGCGTCGGCGTCCCGGTCCCGGAACGGGTCACCCGGCGCCGCCTTCGTCTTCGGGCGCGACGCCGATCGGGACTTCCGTACCGCGATGACGGCGATCACCACACCGGCCACCCCGACCAGGCACCCCAGCGTGGTCACCACGTACGCCAACGAACCGTTCACTACCGCCTCCCCCAACGTGCTCGGCGGGAACGGTAACAACCGCACGCACGCCTTCTGAAGTCCTGTTCGCTGAGTGTGCGCTCAGCTACCGTCGGCGGCGGCGAGCCGGTCGGCGGCGTATTCGCCCAGCGTGGCGCGGCCCATCAGGCAGCCGGAGAACGTGGTGAACTCGCCGTCGTCGCCGCGCAGCCGCGTCCAGGCGTCCCGCCCGGCGGCCGGGTCGACCGCCTCCAGCAACGTCGCCGCGTACGCCCGGCCGGCCGGCGAGCCCTTACGGAGCAACCTGTCGACGCGCTTGCGAGCCGCCTCCGGGTGCTCCCGCAGCGCCTGCTCCAGCGTCCGGTACGCCTCGGTCGCGGGCAGGATCTGCCCCGCCAGCCCCACCCCGCCGAAGGCGAGGGTGTCCGCGCCGTCGAGTTCCCGCACGGCCGCGTCCAGTTCCCGTTCCCAGCTCCCGCTCATGCCCCACTATGTGCCCACCCCACCAACCCCTCACCCTTCCCGGAGGGAAGGAAGGGCCCCCTATTAACGCCTCCGGTAGAGGAGGGGACCCCTGTTAACACCCACGAGCACGCACCAGCGGCAGCCGGTCCGCGTCGCGCAACGGACGCCAGGCGAGTACGGCGATCACCGCCATCGCCGCCGCGGCGACCCAGAACGGTGTGGTGATCTCCCAGATGCCGGCCAGTAGCCCGCCGAGGAGCGCACCGAGCGCGGCCCCGCCCAGGTCGAGCAGCGCAAACACGCTGCCGACCCGCCCGCGCAGGTGGGACGGCACGATTCGCTGCCGAACCGACGCCACTGTGATACCCCAGACCGAGGCGTGGACGCTGAAGGTGATCAGGACGGCGGCGGCGACCCAGGAGGCCTCCGTGACGGCCAGGGTCATGTGGGTCACGACCTCGACGACCAGGCCGCCACGCAGCACCGCGCCGGCACCGAACGCCCGGGTGAGTCTGGTCGCGACCGTCGTGCCGAACAGGCCACCGACAGCGAACGCGGTCAGCAGGAAGCCGTATCCGACGTCGGACAGGCCCAGTCGTTGCCGGCAGTAGAGTACGAACACCGCGAATGCGGCGCCGAACGCGACGTTGCCCAGGCCCATGCTCACGGCGAGCGTCCGCAACAGGCGGTGCCGCCACAGCCAGCGCACGCCCTGGCCTATCTCGCCGCGCAGCGAGCCGCGCGGACGGGGTTCCTCCGGCACCGGGGCCGGTCGGATGCCGGCGATCAGGGCCGCTGCCGCCACGAAGGTCAGCGCGTCAAGCCCGAACGGCACGGCGGCGGAGATGACGAACAGCCACGCGCCCAGCGGCTTGGCGACGAACTGGTTGCCGACGGTGAACGTCGCGTACAGCCGGGCGTTGGCGGCGGGCAGCCTCTCGGGTGCGACCACCGCCGGCAGCAGAGCGCCCACCGCGGTGTCCGCGACTGTCTCACCCGCGCCGAGCAGGAACAGCGCCACGTAGACGACGGTCACGGTGACCGTATCGGTGGCGACGGTGAGCGCCAGCCCGGCCAGCGCCGCGGCGCGTACCAGGTTGACGGCTACGACCAGCCGGCGCCGGTCGAGCCGGTCCACGTACGCGCCGCTGACCAGGGCGAGCAGCAGCCAGGGCAGTTGTTGGGCGAAGACGGCACCGGCGATCAGGGCCGGATCGTCGCTGATGGATGCCACCAGCAGCGGGCCGGCGGCCATGGTGACACCGTCACCGATGTTGGACACCGCCGAAGCGGTCCACAGTCTGTTGAAGTCCGCGCCCAGACGCGCGGATACAAGGGCACGCAAGAAGAGCTCCTCGAGCCAGGAGGGAAACGGTCATGAGGGACCGCTTCGCGGCGAGGAGCACCGCGCCGCCGGGATCCGGCGGCGAAGCGTCAGCGGGCGGTGTGCTCTCGCGGCGAAGCGGGGACCGTCAGCAGGCCGAGGCGCATCTGCGGCTCCTAACTGTCGATTGACGTTCCGGGCAGGATATTCCGACGGCGCCCGGCGCGCCGCCCGTCCCACCGGACGGTGAAGGCCCGGCCGGCGGCCGGGCCTTCACGGGTGGAGCGGGTCAGGCGGCGGTCACCGCCAGGGACTCCTTGGTGTCGGAAAGGTCGACGCGGACCGTGTCGCCGTCGCGGATCTCGCCGGCCAGCAGCGCCTTCGCGAGCTGGTCCCCGATCGCCGACTGCACCAGCCGCCGCAGCGGCCGGGCACCGTAGATCGGGTCGTACCCGTGCTCGGCCAGCCAGTTGCGGGCGGAGTCGCTGACGTCCAGTGCCAACCGGCGGTCCGCAAGACGGGTTCGCATCCGGTCGAGCTGGATGTCCACGATCGACCGCAGATCCTCGCCCTGAAGCGCGGCGAACACCACGATGTCGTCGAGCCGGTTGAGGAACTCCGGCTTGAAGTGGGACCGGACCACCGCGAGCACGCCCTCCCGGCGCTCGTTCTCGGTGAGCGTCAGGTCGCTGATCACCGACGAGCCCAGGTTCGAGGTGAGGATCAGGATCGCGTTGCGGAAGTCCACCGTACGGCCCTGACCGTCGGTGAGCCGGCCGTCGTCGAGCACCTGGAGCAGTACGTCGAAGACGTCCGGGTGCGCCTTCTCCACCTCGTCCAGCAGGATCACCGAGTACGGACGGCGGCGTACCGCCTCGGTGAGCTGGCCGCCCTCCTCGTAGCCGACGTACCCGGGCGGGGCGCCGACCAGGCGGGCCACCGAGTGCTTCTCGCCGTACTCGCTCATGTCGATGCGGACCATGGCCCGCTCGTCGTCGAAGAGGAACTCGGCGAGCGCCTTCGCGAGTTCGGTCTTGCCGACGCCGGTCGGGCCGAGGAACAGGAAGCTGCCGGTCGGGCGGTCCGGGTCGGCGACGCCGGCCCGGGCGCGGCGGACCGCGTCGGAAACGGCGCCGACCGCCTCGGCCTGGCCGACCACGCGGCCCCGCAGCGACTCCTCCATCCGGAGCAGCTTGGCGGTCTCGCCTTCCAGCAGCCGGCCGGCGGGGATGCCGGTCCAGGAGGCGACCACTGCGGCGATGTCGTCCGCGCCGACCTCCTCCTTGAGCATCGCGCCGTCGGCCTGGAGGCGGGCCAGCTCCTCCTCAGCCTGCTTCAGCTCGACCCGCAGCGCGGGGATCCGGCCGTACCGCAGCTCGGCGGCGCGTTCCAGCTCGCCGTCGCGCTCGGCCCGCTCGGCCTCGCCGCCGAGGCGCTCCAGCTCCTCCTTGGCGGTGGAGAGCTTGGTGATGTGGCTCTTCTCGGTCTGCCAGCGCTCGGAGAGCGCGGTGAGCTGCTCGCGCTTGTCGGCCAGCTCCTTGCGCAGCCGCTCTAGACGCTCGGCGGACGCGGCGTCCGGCTCCTTTGCCAGCGCCATCTCCTCGATCTCCAGCCGGCGTACCGCCCGCTCGATCTCGTCCACCTCGACCGGCCGCGAGTCGATCTCCATCCGCAGCCGGGACGCGGACTCGTCCACCAGGTCGATCGCCTTGTCCGGCAGGAACCGGTCGGTGATGTACCGGTCGGAGAGCGCAGCGGCGGCCACGAGCGCGGCGTCGGTGATCCGTACGCCGTGGTGCACCTCGTAGCGCTCCTTGAGCCCGCGCAGGATGCCGATGGTGTCCTCGATGGTCGGCTCACCGACCAGCACCGGCTGGAAGCGGCGCTCCAGCGCCGGGTCCTTCTCGATGTGCTCGCGGTACTCGTCGAGCGTGGTCGCGCCGACCATCCGCAGCTCGCCGCGCGCCAGCATCGGCTTGAGCATGTTGCCGGCGTCCATCGAGCCCTCGCCCTTGCCCGCGCCGACCACCGTGTGCAGCTCGTCCAGGAACGTGATGACCTGGCCGTCGGAGTTCTTGATCTCCTCCAGCACGGACTTCAGCCGCTCCTCGAACTGGCCGCGGTAGGACGCGCCGGCGACCATCGCGCCGAGGTCGAGCGAGACCAGCTTCTTGTCCCGCAGCGACTCCGGCACGTCGCCGGCCACGATCCGCTGGGCCAGGCCCTCCACGATCGCGGTCTTGCCGACGCCCGGCTCGCCGATCAGGACCGGGTTGTTCTTGGTACGCCGGGACAGCACCTGGATGACCCGGCGGATCTCCGAGTCCCGGCCGATCACCGGGTCGATCTTGCCGTCGCGCGCGCTGGCGGTGAGGTCCACGCCGTACTTGGCCAGGGCCTGGTAGGTCTGCTCCGGGTCGGCCGTGGTGACCCGGCGGTCCCCCCCGCGGACGGTCGGGAACGCGGCGACCAGGTTCTCCTCGGTGGCGCCGGAGTTCTTCAGCGCGACCGAGACCGCGCCGCCGACCCGGGCCAGCCCGGCCAGCAGGTGCTCGGTGGAGGTGTACTCGTCGCCCAGCGGCCGCGCGATCTGCTCGGCGGCGCCGATGGCGTTGACGAACTCGCGGGCCAGCGTCGGCTCGGCGATGCTCGATCCGCGCGCGGCGGGCAGCGAGTCGACCGAACGCTGGGCGACGCGGCGCAGCTCGGTGGGGTCGGCCCCGACGGCGCGCAGCAGGCCCGCGGCGGTCGAGCCCTCGGTGTCCAGCAGTGACAGCAGCAGGTGCCAGGGCTCCACGGTGGCGTGACCGCGCTGGTTCGCCAGCGCGACGGCACCGGTGATGGCTTCGCGGCTCTTGGTGGTGAGACGTTCCGTGTTCATGGGCTCCCCCGGATCGGCGTGTCCACTGGACATGACACAACCAGAGTTGAGTCTATTCCGCTCAACTCCACCCCTGTGACCTGAGTCACCGCTCCGCCGTCGACCGCCACCGCCAGTCGAACTCACCGGCCGCCGGCGGCGGGCCGGGCAACGGCGGCCCGGAAGCGGCAAGGCCCGCCAGCAGCACCGCGAGGTGACGGCGGCGCAACTCCCGGGTCCGGCCCGGATCGGGTACGCGAATCGCCGCGCAGCCCTCCAGCAGCAGCCCGACATCCTGGGCCACCACATCGGGCCGGAGCCGCCCGCTTCTGTGCGCCCGACCGACCAGCCCGTCGACCAACTCGTTGGCGCGCACCGCGGCTCGCCCCATCTCCTCGGTCGGCGTGAAGGTGCCGGCCAGATGCACCGTGAGGGAGTGCACGTCGGCGTCGACGACGCGCTCCAGGAACCCGGCGAACGCGGCCCAGTCGTCCGGCTCGTCGGCGGCCTCCTCGGCCTCCGCGACGAACCGCCGGAGCCCGTCGTCGCAGAGCTTGCGCAGCAGGTCCTCCTTGCCGGCGTACCGGCGGTAGAGCGCGCTGATGCCGACGCCGGCGCGTTCGGCGACGGCGGCGATGGGCGCCTTCGGGTCGTCCAGGAAGACGGCACGGGCGGCCGCCAGGATCACGGCGTCGTTGCGGGCCGCCTGCGCGCGGCGGCCGCCCGTCGGCGGGCTGTCTGTCGAGTTCGGCATCGCCCGAGGATATCAGTGGAACGGATCGTTCCGCTCTGCTATGTTCTAGAGGAACAAAGCGTTCCGTTCCGAAGGAGAAGCCATGCCGGACACCTCCGTTCGCCCCTACCGGGTCGCCGTCCCCCAGAGCGCCCTGGACGACCTCGCCGACCGCCTGCGGCGGACCATCTGGCCGGGCGAGCTGCCGGGCGCCGGGAACGCGTACGGCATGCCCACCGAGCGGGTACGCGCCCTGGCGACGTACTGGCTGGAGACGTTCGACTGGCGGGCGGTCGAAGCGCGACTCAACGCCCACCCGCAGTTCGTGACCGAGATCGACGGCGAGGAGATCCACTTCCTGCACGTCCGGTCGTCCCGGCCCGAAGCCACCCCGCTCGTGCTCACCCACGGCTGGCCCGGCTCGGTGATCGAGTACCTGGACGTGATCACCCCGCTCACCGAGCCGGCCGACCCGGCCGCCCCCGCGTTCCACCTGGTGATCCCGTCGCTGCCCGGATTCGGCTTCTCCGGCCCGACCCGCAGCGCCGGCTGGAACCGCTACCGCACCGCCCGGGCCTGGGCCGAACTGATGGCCCGCCTCGGCTACGACCGGTACGGGGCGGTCGGCAACGACGCCGGCTCGATGGTGTCGCCCGAGATCGGCCGCGTCGACCCGGACCACGTGCTCGGCGTGCACGTCACCCAGCTCTTCTCGTTCCCCTCCGGCGACCCGGCCGAGTTCGAAGGGCTCTCCGCCGACGACCAGGCGGCGATGCAGCACCTCCAGTGGTTCTACGAGAACAAGTTCTCCTTCAACCAGGTGCAGAGCCAGCAACCGCAGACCCTCGCGTTCGCGCTGGCCGACTCGCCGGTCGGCCTGCTGGCCTGGAACGGGCAACTCCTCGACGAGAGCCTCGACCCCGACTTCCTCCTGGCGAACGTCGCGATCTACTGGTTCACCGGGACGGCCGCGTCAGCGATGCGGTTCTACTGGGAGGACGCGCACGCCACCGAGCAGCCGACCGGGCCGACGACGGCGCCGATCGCGCTGGCGATGTTCCCCGGCGACTTCCGGTCGATCCGCCGGTTCGCCGACCGGGACCACGCCAACATCGTCAGCTGGCACAGTTTCGACGCCGGGCCCGAGCGGCGCGGGGACGTCGGCGGGCACTACGCCGCGCACGAGGCGACCGACGTCCTGGTCGGTGACATCCGGCAGTTCTTCGCCGGACTGCGCTGAGCGCCGGCCGGTCTTCCCCGGCGTGGCGCCGGGACGGCTGACGGACGGTCGAGGGCGCGTGCCCCGGCCGTCCGTCGGCCGTACACGGGCTTTCGCGCGGGAGGTAGCCTCACCCGCGTGCGAGTACGTGTCGAACAGACCGCCCTGCCCGGGATCGGCGTACGTCATGATCTGATGACGGAGTCCGGCCGCCGGCTCGGCGTGGTCTCCCACCGCAATGGCCGTCGCGACCTGGTCCTCTACGACCCGGACGATCCCGACTCCTGCCAACATGACATACCTCTGACCGACGACGAGGCGGAGGCGCTGGCCGACATCCTCGGCGCGTCGCTGATGCTGGGTCAGCTCTCCGGGCTGCGTGAGCAGGCCGCCGGGCTGCTGACCGAGCAGATCGCCATCCCGGCGGGGTCGAAGTACGTCGGCAAGCGGCTCGCGGACACCAAGGCCCGCACCCGGACCAGCGCGTCGATCGTGGCCGTGCTGCGTCAGGGCGCTGTGAACGTCTCGCCCGAACCCACCTTCCGGTTCGAGGCCGGCGATGTGGTCGTCGTGGTCGGTACCCGTCAGGGGCTCGACGGCGTGACCGCGATCCTCGCCGAGACCGATCCGGACGGCTGACGCGTATGCACGAAACCACAATTCTGCTCATCGAGGTCGGTGCGCTGCTGCTCCTGCTCGGCCTGCTCGGCCGGCTGAGCCGTCGCTTCGGCGTGTCGCCCATCCCCCTGTACCTGCTCGCCGGCCTGGCGTTCGGGCACGGTGGCCTGCTGCCGCTCAACGCCAGCGAGGAGTTCTTCGCCGTCGGCGCGGAGATCGGCGTGATCCTGCTGCTGGTCATGCTCGGCCTGGAGTACAGCGCCAACGAGCTGGTGGGCAACCTCCGGTCCGCCGCGCCGGCCGGCCTGATCGACGCGGTGTTCAACGCGCTGCCCGGTTTCGCCTTCGCGCTCCTGCTCGGCTGGGGCTGGGTGGCGGCGGTGGTGCTCGCGGGCGTGACCTGGGTGTCGTCGTCCGGCGTGATCGCCAAGGTGCTCGGCGACCTGGGCCGGGTCGGTAACCGGGAGACCCCGGTGATCCTCTCCGTCCTGGTGATCGAGGACCTGGCGATGGCCCTCTACCTGCCGCTGGTCACCGCGCTGCTCGCCGGTGTCGGCCTGGTCAAGGGCGGCATCGCACTCGCCGTCGCGGTGTTCACCGTGGTCGTCGTGCTGGCCGTGGCCATCCGGTACGGCCACCTGATCTCCGCCGCGCTCTCCGCAAAGGATCCGGAGGCGCTGCTGCTCGGGGTGCTCGGACTGACCCTGCTGGTCGCCGGTGTCGCGGCCAAGCTCCAGGTGTCCGCGGCGGTCGGCGCGTTCCTGGTGGGCATCGCGCTGTCCGGGCCGGTGGCGCACCACGCCACCGAGCTGCTCTCCCCGCTGCGTGATCTGTTCGCCGCGGTCTTCTTCGTGTTCTTCGGGCTGGTGACCAACCCGCTGGACATGCCGCCGGTACTGCTGCCCGCGCTGCTGCTCGCAGTGGTGACCATGGCGACGAAGGTGGCCACCGGCTACCTGGCCGCCCGCCGGGCCGGGATCGCCGAGCCCGGACGCTGGCGGGCCGGCCTGGCGCTGACCCCGCGCGGTGAGTTCTCCATCGTCATCGCCGGGCTGGCCGTCGCGGCCATCTACCCGGTGGAGCCGAAGCTCGCCGCGCTCGCCACCGCGTACGTGTTGATCACGGTCGTGACCGGCCCGCTGCTCGCCCGCCTGCCGGACACCCCGTGGTTCAAGCAGTGGCTGCGCACCCGCGCCGCCGCCGCACGGCCGCCCGCGCCGCTGTCTCTGGGCACCGGCGACTGACAACGCCGGGCCGGATCAGCCGCGGGACAGATCCGGCCCGGCGTTGTCAAATTGAGCCCGGGAAGGTCTACCCCTGCTCCGTCCAACCGCGTTAACGTTTCGGCCCAGCAGCCAGGGTCCGCGGGTGGCCTGCGCCCCCGCCAGCGCAAGCGGAAGGTCGGCCGGTGAGCGTGCAGGAAGAGACGTTCCGCGGCTTCGCCAACCCGGTCGATCCCTCGCCCGCCGAACTCCGGGCGTGGGCCTACCAACCGGATTCGGTGCCGCTGACCTCGATGCCGCCCGACTGGGACCTGCTGGTCGCCGGTGACCATCTGGTGCAGACGCTGTTCGATCTGGCGATGGACCAGGGCTGCCCGGCGCGGCGGTTCACGCTGCACTGCCTCTACATCTACGCCGCCGACGGCATCCGGACGAACTTCCGCGCCCACCCCAAGCGCCGGTTCCGCAAGCTGGTCGAGCAGGCCGAGAAGTCCGGCGACGACCTGATGCGCAACTGGGCGCACAACAGCCGGGTCCTGCTCGCCCGGCCGGATCTCTTCGTCTACCGGGACTGGTGCGAGGGCGGCCTGGTCCGCGAGAACCGCCGTCTCTGACGGCCGCCTCGGCCCGCACTCCGGAACACGAACGGGCCGGGATCCCCCGTGGATCCCGGCCCGCACGTCGGCGGATCGTCAGGTCGATCCGCCCTGCTTCTTGCGCCGATCGTCGTCCCGCGCCCGGTCCACGCCGTGGTCCGTCTGGTCGGCGAAGCGCCCTTCCTTGACCTTGTCGCTGAAGCGTCCCTCGGTGACCCGGTCGAACCGCTCGCGGACGTTCTCGGCCACCTTCTCCAGCCGTTCCTCAGCGCGCTCGGCCACCTTCTTCGCCGGTTCCGTCATGACTCCCCCCGCCAGCCCGGAATCCGCTTTGGGGCTTTTGCCCCTACGGAAAAGCGTAGTTGACCCCACCCTGCCGTACCCCGCTTTCCCCTGACCCGGCCCACGAACCGCCCGGGAGACGACGAAGGCCGGCGGCCCCGGGGGAGCGGGGCGCACCGGCCTTCAGGTACGGAGTCAGCGGTCGGGAGCGCGGCGCGGACGCCAGACGACGAGCGCTGTGGACGTGCGGTTGGTGGGCACGAGGTCGCCGCGGGGAAAGCCGCCGAGCGACTCCAGCTCGGCGATCCGCCGGTACGCGGCGTCGAGCTCCGCCTCCAGCCGGGCCACCCGCTGCTGCGCCTCTTCGAGCAGCCGTTCCAACCCGATGATCCGCTTGACCCCGGCCAGGTTGATCCCGTCGTCCTGACTGAGCCGCTGCACCTCGCGGAGCAGCACCACGTCCCGGACGCTGTAGCGGCGACCCCCGCCGGACGCCCGGCCGGCCTGCACCAGGCCCAGCCGGTCGTACTGGCGCAGCGTCTGGGGGTGCATCCCCGCCATCCGCGCGGCCACCGAGATCATCAAGACCTTGGCCTCGTAGGCCGGGTCACCCGAGCCGACGTACTCCTCCGACATGCCCGCTCACCTCCGCTGCCGCCGTCAACTGAATCGACGTACCCGCGCGTCGAGATGTTCCCGCGCGGCGGGCGGAGTCTGCGCCGCGAAGGTCTCCAGCGCCGCCCGCGCCTCGTCCGACACCTTCGCCGGGACCACCACGTCGAGCGTGACCAGCAGGTCACCGGCGCGGCCGTCCTTGCGTACGACGCCCTTGCCGCGGGCGCGCAGCACCCGCCCGCTGGGCGTACCCGGTGGCACCCGCAGGGTCACCGTCCCGTCCAGGGTCGGTACGCGCAGGTCCGTGCCGAGAACCGCCTCGGCGTACGTGATCGGGACGGTCAGGGTCAGGTCGTCCCCGGTGCGCCCGAACAGCTCGTCCGGGCGGACCTTCACCTGCACGAACAGGTCACCCGCCGCACCGCCCCGCTCGCCGGGCTCGCCCCGGCCGGCCAGGCGGATCCGCTGCCCGTCGGCCACTCCGGCCGGGAAGCGCACGTTCAGCGTTCGGGTCTTTGTGACCCCGCCGGTGCCGTGGCACTCCGGGCACTTCTCCTCGACGATCGTGCCGACGCCCTGGCAGTTGCGGCACGGCTCGGAGAAGCTGAACGACCCCTGATTACGGGTCGTCACCCCGGCGCCGTGGCAGACCGGGCAGGCCACCGGCTGGGTGCCGGGCTTCGCGCCGTTGCCGTGGCAGGTGTCGCAGACCCCGGGGGCGCGCAGCGTCAGCGGCAGCGTGACGCCGCGTACCGCGTCTTCGAAGTCGAGCGCCACCTCGGTCTCGACGTCCCGGCCGCGGGCCGGGCCGCGCGGACGCGCCGGGCCGCCGGCGCCGCCGCCGGAGAAGATCGAGCTGAACAGGTCGGTGAAGCCGCCGCCGCTGAACCGGTTGTCGCCGCCGCCCGCGCCGCCGCCGAACAGGTCGGAGACGTCGAACGGCATGCCGCCCGGCTGACCCGCGCCGCGGGCGCTGCGCCGGAAGGCGCCGGAGCCGAACAGCGAGCGCATCTCGTCGTACTCGCGGCGCTTCTTCTCGTCACCGAGCACCGCGTACGCCTCGGAGACGGTCTTGAACCGCTCCTCGGCACCGGTGTCGCCGGGGTTGTGGTCCGGGTGCGACTCCCGGGCCAACTTGCGGTACGCCTTCTTGATCTCGTCCGAGGAGGCGGACTTGTCCACGCCCAACGCGGCGTAGTAGTCCTTGTCGATCCAGTCCTTGGAACTCACCGGTCCACCCCCTTCCACGGGTCGAACCCCGGTCGTCCCGCCCACCCGGTGCGGGCGGGCGGGACGTCACGGGTCGGCACTACTCCGGGTCCGCGACCGCGACCATGGCGGGCCGCAGCAGCCGCTCGCCGAGCTGGTAGCCGCGCCGCATGACCTGTACGCAGGTCGGCTCGGTCACGTCGGCGGAGGTCTGGTGCGCCACCGCCTCGTGCCGGGTCGGGTCGAACGGGTCACCCGTCTCGCCGAACGCGGTCAGGCCGAACTTCGCGAGCGCGCCGGTGAGCTGCTCGGCCACGCTGCCGAACGGGCCCACCAGGTCGCCGTGCTCGCGGGCCCGGTCCAGGTCGTCGAGGATCGGCAGCAGCGCGGTGAGCACCGCCCCGGTGGCCTGCTCCTGCACCAGGTTGCGGTCCCGGTCGACCCGCTTGCGGTAGTTGGCGTACTCCGCGGTCACCCGCTGGAGGTCGCGGGTGCGCTCCTCCAGGTCGGTGCGGAGCGACTCCAGCTCGCCGCCGGGCGGCGCGTCCGTGCCGGTCCCGCCCTTCGGCTCGGCGGGCGAGTCGACCACGGTCGGACCGCTGACCTCGTCCTCGCCGCCGATCTCGTCGACCACGACCTCGGCCTCCTCGACCAGCCCTTCGGCGGGCGAGTCGGCGGCCGCGTCGGCCGCCGAGGCGTCGTTCGCCGGCTGCTCGGTCACCTTGCCGAGCTTGCGCTTGTCGCGGATGACGACCCGGGGTTCGTCGCCGGTGTCCTTGCCGGCGCCCGGCGCCGACCCGGTGGCACCCGGGTCGGCCGCTCGTGGCTTGTCCGTCATGCGGTTACCTCATCCCTCTGCCGTGCGAATCGTGTCCGGGACCGGATGTCACTTCTTGTCCTCGTCCACGATCTCCGCGTCGACCACGTCGTCGTCGCCACCGGCCTTCGGGCCACCGGCCGCACCCGCGCCGGCGCCCGGCCCGGCCGCGCCCGGGGCGGTCTGCTCGCCCTCCTGCTGCTGGGCGTAGAGCAGCGAGCCCGCCTGCTGGGAGACCTGCGCCAGCTTCTCGTGGGCGGACTTGATCTTCTCGATGTCCTGCCCGCCGAGGGCGCTGCGCAGCTCGCCGAGCGCCTCGTTGAGCTGGTCGCGGTTCTCGCCGGGCAGCTTGTCGCCGCTCTCGGCGAGGAACTTCTCGGTCTGCCACTGGAGCGCCTCGGCCACGTTGCGGGTCTCGGCCTCCTCACGGCGACGCTTGTCCTCGTCGGCGTGCTCCTCGGCGTCCCGGCGCATCCGCTCGATGTCGTCCTTCGGCAGCGAGGAGCCGCCGGTGATCGTCATCTTCTGCTCCTTGCCGGTGCCCAGGTCCTTGGCGTGCACGTTCACGATGCCGTTGGCGTCGATGTCGAACGTGACCTCGATCTGCGGCACGCCGCGCGGGGCCGGCGGGAGACCGGTCAGCTCGAAGGTGCCGAGCTTCTTGTTGTAGGCGGCGATGTCCCGCTCGCCCTGGAACACCTGGATCAGCACCGACGGCTGGTTGTCGTCGGCGGTGGTGAACACCTCGGAGCGCTTGGTCGGAATGGTGGTGTTGCGCTCGATGAGCTTGGTGAAGATGCCGCCCTTGGTCTCGATGCCCAGGCTCAGCGGGGTCACGTCGAGCAGCAGGACGTCCTTGACCTCGCCCTTGAGCACACCGGCCTGGAGGGCGGCGCCGACGGCGACGACCTCGTCCGGGTTGACGCCCTTGTTCGGGTCGCGGCCGGTGAGCTGCTTGACCAGGTCGGTCACGGCCGGCATACGGGTGGAGCCGCCGACCAGGATGACGTGGTCGACGTCGGAGATCTTGATGCCGGCGTCCTTGACGGCCTGCTCGAACGGGCCCTTGCAGCGGTCCAGCAGGTCCTGCGTCATGCGCTGGAACTCGGCGCGGCTGAGCGTCACGTCCAGGTGCAGCGGGCCGGCCGAACCGGCGGTGATGTACGGCAGGTTGATGTTGCTGGTGGTGGCGGCGGACAGCTCGATCTTGGCCTTCTCGGCCGCCTCCTTGAGCCGCTGCATGGCCATCTTGTCCTGCGAGAGGTCGATGCCGTGCTCGCCGCGGAACGTCTTCACCAGGTGGTCGATGATGCGCTGGTCCCAGTCGTCACCACCGAGCTGGTTGTCACCGCTGGTGGACTTGACCTCCACCACGCCCTCGGCCAGCTCCAGCAGCGACACGTCGAAGGTGCCGCCACCGAGGTCGAAGACCAGGACGGTCTGCTCCTTGGAGCCCTTGTCCAGGCCGTACGCCAGGGCCGCCGCGGTCGGCTCGTTCACGATCCGCAGCACGTTGAAGCCGGCGATCTCACCGGCCTCCTTGGTGGCCTGGCGCTGCCCGTCGTTGAAGTAGGCCGGGACGGTGATCACCGCGTCGGTGATCTGCTCGCCCAGGTACGCCTCGGCGTCCCGCTTGAGCTTCATCAGCGTGCGCGCCGAGATCTCCTGCGGGGTGTACTTCTTGCCGTCGATGTCGACGGTCCAGTTGGTGCCGATCTCACGCTTGACCGACCGGATGGTCCGGTCGGGGTTGGTCACCGCCTGGCGCTTGGCGACCTCACCGACGAGCACCTCGCCGTTGCGGGCGAACGCGACGATCGAGGGAGTCGTACGCGAGCCCTCGGCGTTGGCGATGACGGTGGGCTCACCGCCCTCGAGAACGCTGACGCAGGAGTTCGTCGTGCCGAGGTCGATGCCGACCGCACGTGCCATGTTCGCTTCCTCGCTTCGTAACGGGTGAGCAGGTCAGACGGCCTGCCCGGCGGGCCGCCCGGAAGCGACCGCACCACAAGTTGAGTGAACTTGACTCAATAGTGCCACGTGATCGCCGATCCGCAAGTCGAGGTTGAGCCGACCCGGCGCAACCCGACCGTTACTACTGTCTGGTTGTCTTACCTTGCGTCGGTCGGGCACGCTTTAGCGGTGACGACGCATGGCGATTCCGCCACCCGTGCCGGCGCGCCCGCCGTCGCAGCCCGCACCGGAGCCACCACGGGCGACGACCAGCCTGCTCACGCCGCCGACGGCCTGCCCGCCGCGCTCACCGGCCTGCGCGCGGCGATCAGTGCGGCGCGCTTCCCGCTCACCCTGCCCTCAGCCGAGCCGGCCCGGCACGCCGCCGCGAGCCTCACCGACCAGCTCGACGACTACCTGCTGCCCCGGCTGGCCCGGCTCGACGCACCGCTCCTGGTGGTCGTCGGCGGCTCCACCGGCGCCGGCAAGTCGACGCTGGTCAACAGCCTGGTCAAGGCGCGGGTCAGCGCGGCGGGTGTGCTCCGCCCCACCACCCGCTCCCCGGTGCTGGTGTGCAGCCCGACCGACGCGGCCTGGTTCCGGCAGGGCGAGCTGCTGCCCGGCCTGACCCGGACCACCGAGCCCAGCGAGCAGCCGGGCACCCTGCACCTGGTCACCGCACCGGCGCTGCCGCCCGGCCTGGCGTTCCTCGACGCGCCCGACATCGACTCGGTGGTCGACGCCAACCGGGCGCTCGCCGGTCAGCTGCTCGCCGCCGCCGATCTCTGGCTGTTCGTCACCACCGCCGCCCGGTACGCCGACGCCGTCCCCTGGGAGCTGCTCCGCAGCGCCCGCGCCCGGGGCACCGCCGTGGCGATGGTGCTGGACCGGGTGCCCCCGGAGGCCGCCGACGAGATCGCCACCCACCTGTCCGAGATGCTCGCCGAGCAGGAGCTGGGCGCCTCGCCGCTGTTCGTGCTGCCGGAGACCTGGGTGGACGGCCAGGGGCTGCTGCCGGACCGGATCACCGCGCCGCTGAGCGACTGGTTCGCCCGGCTCGCCGCCGACGCCGAGGCCCGCGCCGCTGTGGTCCGGCAGACACTCGACGGCGCGCTGGCCGCGCTGCATCCGGTGGTCGAGGCGCTGGCCGAGGCCGCCGACGAGCAGGTCACCGCCGCCGACGCGCTGGACGAGCGGGTCCAGGCCGCGTACCGGAGCGCGGAGCGGAGCGTCGACCAGGGGCTCAAGGACGGCCGGCTGCTGCGCGGCGAGGTGCTTGCCCGGTGGCAGGAGTTCATCGGCACCGGCGACTTCTTCCGTGGGCTGGAGGCACGCATCGGCCGGCTGCGCGACCGGGTGGTCGCGGCGGTCACCGGACGGCCCGCTCCCGCCGCGGAACTGCGTACCGCGATCGAGTCCCAGCTCGTCACGCTGCTGCGCGGGGTGGCCGCCGAGGCGGCGGAGAACGCGTACACCGGCTGGAAGGCACACCCGGCGGGCGCGGCGCTGCTGGAGCCGGACCTGGCCCACCCTTCGGCCGACCTGCCGCAGCGGGCCGAGCAGCTGGTCCGCGACTGGCAGCGCGGCGTCCTGGAGCTGGTCCGGGTCGAGGGCGGCGACCGGCGGTTCGTGGCCCGCACCGCCGCGTACGCGGTGAACGCCACCGGCCTCGCCGTCATGATCGGCGTGTTCGCCTCCACCGCGTTCATCCCCACCGGGCTGGAGGTCGCCGCCGGCACCGGCACGGCGGTGGCCGGGCAGACCGTGCTCCAGGCGATCTTCGGCGACCAGGCGGTCCGCAACCTGTCCCGCAAGGCCCGCGTCGACCTGCTCGACCGGGTCGGCAAGCTGCTGGCCGAGGAGGCCGCGCGCTACCTGAGCCGCACCGAGGCCGAGCGCCCGGCCGCCAACGCCGGTGCGGCGCTGCGCTGGGCCGCCGTCGAGGTCGAGCGGGCCCGGCACCGAAGCGGCCTGTTCCCGGGCCCCGGACAGGACGGTCGCCCGTGAGCGCGAGGAAGGCATCGTGAGCAACATCGTGGGACGGATGCGCGAGGCGATGCGGGGTGAGCAGCGGGTCGACCCGGACACCCTGATCGAACGGCTCACCGCGATCCAGCGGTTCCTCGGCGCGGTGGACGGCCATGTGCCCGACGCCCAGCTCGTCGCCGCGCACACGGTGGTCGAGCGCGCGGGCGACCGGCTCGCGCTCTCCGGCCGGCACACGGTGGTCGCGCTCGCCGGTGCGACCGGCAGCGGCAAGTCGAGCCTGTTCAACTCGCTGGCGCGGCTCGACCTCTCGCCGGTGGGCGTACGCCGGCCGACGACAGGTGTCGCGCACGCCTGCGTGTGGGGTCCGCTGGACGGCGCGGTCCGGCTGCTCGACTGGGTCGGGGTGCTGCCCCGGCACCGGTTCGTCCGGGAGAGCCCGCTGGACGCCGACGACGAGTCGAACCTGCACGGCCTCGTCCTGCTCGACCTGCCCGACTTCGACTCGGTGCAGCACGGCCACCGGCTGGAGGTCGACCGCCTGCTGGGCCTGGTCGACCTCGTGGTCTGGGTGGTCGACCCGCAGAAGTACGCCGACCGCGTGATCCACACCAGCTACCTGCGCGAGTTCCACAGACACAAGGACGTCACGGTCGTGGTGCTCAACCAGGCCGACCGGCTGCACCCGACCGAGCTGCCGAAGGTCCTCGACGACCTGCGCCGGCTGCTCGACGCCGACGGGCTGGGCGGGGTACCGCTGCTGCCGACCGTCGCCGTGGACCCGAACGGGCTGGACGGCCTGCGGGCCGAGCTGGAGCGTACGGTCGCCGAACGGCAGGCCGCGCTGCGCCGGCTCTCCGGCGACGTGGACGCCGTGGTGGCCGATCTGGAACCGCTCGTCGGGCCGGAGCCGCCGCGCACCCGGCCCGGCGACGCCTCCGCGCAGGAGCTGACCCGGGCACTGGCCGGGGCGGCCGGGGTGCCGACTGTCGCGGCGGCGGTCGAGGGCGCGTACCGGCACCGGGCGGTCAGCAACACGGGCTGGCCGATGCTGCGGAGCTGGCGGAAGCTGCGGCCGGATCCACTGCGCCGGCTGCACCTGTCCGGAGGGGATCAGGACGCGCCGGCGGAGAGCCTGGTCGCGGCCACGTCCGTACCCGATCCAACAGCCGCCCAGCGCTCGGCTGTCACGTTGGCGATCCGCGCGGTGGCCGACCGGTCCGGCGCCGCGCTGCCGGCGCCGTGGCCGGCCGCGGTGACCGCCGCGGCCCGGGCCCGGCAGGCCGACCTGCCGGGCGCGCTCGACCACGCGGTCGCCGCGACCGACCTGGGCATGGACCGCCGGCCCGCCTGGTGGCGGGTGGTGGGCGTGATCCAGTGGGTGGTCACCCTCGCCGCGCTGGCCGGCCTGGTCTGGCTGGTCCTGGGGTACGCGCTGCGCCTGCTCGGCCTGCCGGAGCTGGAACATCCCAAGCTCGGCGTGGTGCCCTGGCCCACGGTTCTGCTGCTCGGTGGCCTGCTGGCCGGGCTGCTCGTCGCGGCCGTCACCCGGCCGGTGGTGGGGTGGGCTGCCCGGCGGGCCCGCCGGCGGGCCGAGGAACGCCTGCTCACCTCGGTGGGCAGCGTCGGGGAGAAGTACGTGCTGGACCCGGTCTGGGCGGTGCTGGCGCGCTACGGCACGGCCCGGGAAGCGCTGCGCGAGGCGGGACCGCGCTGAACCCGGCGTGCTGACCGGTGTGGGGGCGGCCGGTGCGGCGTAGGGTCGATGCATGGCCACGCCACAGACCCCCTACGACGCGGTGCTGCACGCCGCGCGCGACGTGACGAGGCTCGACTCGGCCCTGGACGCGGAGATGCTCGGCGCCGCGTTGCTGGGCAGCGTCTACGCCGTCGCGGAGCACGACCGGGAGCAGGCCGTCCGCGAGTTCGTCACCGGCTTCCTCGCCGCCACGTCCCGGCGCCGCAGCGCCGCCGCGACCACACTGCGGGCCGTCTTCGCCGCCCTGGTGCCCGACGCCGAGGGCGCCGCCCGGGTCCGGCCCGGCGCGTACGCCCCGTCGTGGGCCGGCCAGCTCGGCCGGGTGCGTGTCACCGGCACCTGGGCCTACGGCGACGTGTACGGCGACCAGACCTCCTACCTCGCCACGTTCGCGTACGACGAGGAGGAGGGCGGCCCGGAGCACGCGCTGGTGGCCCTCGTCGACCACAACATCGGCATCACCAAGGACGTCTTCGTCGGCGGCCCGGCCGGACGGATCGTCGAGCAGGCCCGGGAGATCTGCACCGAGGACGAGTTCACCTGGTTCCGCACCGAGGACCCGGCCCGGATGCACGCCGAGGTGAGCCGCCACCTGGCGGTCACCGACGACCTCACCGAGCTGCCCGCGCAGGGCTCGCTCGCCACCGACCGGGCGCTCGTGGGTGCCCGGCTGGCCGTACTGCCGGGGCCGACCCCGGCGGCCGGTCCGGCGGTGGTGCAGCCGCCCACCGACGAGGAGCGCACCCGCCTGGTACGTGCCTTCCTCGACTCGCCCGAGGCGAACCGGTTCGGCCTGCCCGAGGTGGCCGACGGCGAGCTGGCCTCGCTGCACTTCTGCCTCGGCCTGCTGCTCGACCACGCGGCCAGCTTCCCGGACGCCGACCCGATGCGGTGGAGCCCGATGGTCGCCGAGCTGTTCCTGCTCGACTGGGTGCACCGCCGGGCCGTGCTGGACATGGACGACGCGGCGATGCTGCCCCGGGTGCTGCGCGCCTGGGCGGCGTACGCGGCCCGGCAGCGCGGGCTGTCGCAGTCGGCGGCCGCCCGGACGGACGAGGCGATCACCGAGATGGTCCCGGAGTTCGCGCGGCTCTACAGCACCGGCGAGCGGCGCAGTCCGGCCACCGCGGCGGTGGCCCAGCTCATGGCGGACGGGGTGGACCCGGACGACCCGGAGGCGCTGAACGCCTGGATCGAGGCGAACCGCCACCGCCTCACCGACGACCCGGCCTGACCGCCCGGCCCGTCCTCGCGGGCCGTTACGACGTCCGGCGCGCGGCGCTTGTCGCGCTCGGTGTGCCGTCCGGCGCCGTGGCCGTCGCTCCCGGCTCCGACGTCGTACCCGAACTCGGCTCGGACGTCGGCTCCGACGACGTGGCGGAGGGTTCGGACGTCGGTTCCGACGACGGCTCGGAGGTGGCCGACGGCTCGGCGGTCGTGACGGACGGCTCGGGGCTTGGGCTCGGCTCGGGCGTACCCGAATGCGACGGCGACGGCGACGGCGACGGCGAGGGCACCGGCGACGGGCGCGGCGGGCGGCCCGGGGTGGGCCGGACCGGCGCGGACGGCGGCGGTGGCGCGGCGACCGGGCGGGACCGGTGCCGGGAGCCGAGGTCGCTGTCGTCGGGCAGGGCCGGTGCCGCCGGGAGCACCGGCCGCGCCGGGGGCACCGAGGTCACGTCGACTGCGGGCGTGGGCGTGGAGGGCACCGGGACCTGGGTGCCCCGGGGCATCGGGATGACCACCGGGCCGACCGAGGGGGTGGGCAGGAACGGGGTGCTGGTGTCGGGGAGCGCACTGTTGCCGACGCTCGCCGACCCGGTGCTGATCGCGGCGAGGATCGGCATCGACGCGGTGCCGGCGAGCAGCGCCACGGTGAGCAGGTAGCCGCGGCTCGGACCGCCCGTTCCGGGGGCGCGGTGCGCGCCCACGACCCGGCGGTACGGGGAGGCGGGCAGCGCCCGGTGCCGGCCGAGGAAGGGCGTACCGGGCGGACCCTCTGGTTCGGACACCGGCACACTCCTCACGCACTGACGGGACGGGAGAGCACACGCGGATATCGGGACAAATGCCGCGCAGTGGCTCATCGCCAGCTTGACCCAGTGACGCTCAGTTCACCAGCCGCAACCGCGTGTCGACACACATTTTGTACGTCGCCCGCACCCGCCACTGCGGACAAAAGCGTTTATCCGTCATGAACCCGATGGAACCTCACCCGCGAGGGAGGCCATACTGTGGGCCCGCTCACCTCCTCTGCAATCATTCACACACGACGGCAACGCAGCCGCCACCTCCGCGTACCCCGCGGCTGGTGCGGAACGGCGCCGGCGCTCCCGGGCCTGGGTCTGTCACCGACCGACTCCGGCTCACGCCGCGCGGCAACCCCTACCGGGGTCAGGCGCGGTTGCCAGGGACCGACCCGGCACCAGCCGGGCGGGCGCACGAGGTGCTCGGCTCGGGTAACCCCCGGCGCCGGCGCAGACAGACAGGGAGAGACGGATGGCAAAGGGCGACCCCGGGGCCGCCACCCGCAGCAAGCGGGCCGCACCCCGCACCAGACGCGCCGCCGCGACCGGTGAACCGGAACTCGTGCAGTTGCTCACCCCCGAGGGTGAGCGGATCGAGAGCGCGCTCGGCCCGGACGGGACCGAGTACCGCGTCGACTTCACCGACGAGGAGTACCGCGGGCTCTACCGCGACCTCGTGCTGGTCCGCAAGCTGGACGCCGAGGCCACCGCCCTGCAGCGCCAGGGCGAGCTGGGACTCTGGGCCAGCCTGCTGGGCCAGGAGGCCGCGCAGGTCGGCTCCGGCCGGGCGCTGCGCACCCAGGACATGGCCTTCCCGACCTACCGCGAGCACGGCGTGCTCTACTGCCGCGGCATCGACCCGATCATGCCGCTGGGCCTGTTCCGCGGCGTCGACCAGGGCGGCTGGGACCCGAACGAGTTCAAGTTCAACATGTACACGATCGTGATCGGGGCGCAGACCCTGCACGCGACCGGGTACGCCATGGGTGTCGCCATGGACGGCAAGACCGGCGGCGAGGACGGCGAGGCGGTCATCGCCTACTTCGGCGACGGCGCCACCAGCCAGGGCGACGTCAACGAGTCGTTCGTCTGGGCCAGCGTCTTCAACGCCCCGCTGGTGTTCTTCTGCCAGAACAACCAGTACGCCATCTCCGAGCCGCTGGAGCGGCAGACCCGCGTGCCGCTGTACCGGCGGGCCGGCGGGTTCGGCTTCCCGGGTGTCCGGGTGGACGGCAACGACGTGCTCGCGTCGTACGCGGTGACCCGGCACGCGCTGGACAACGCGCGCAACGGCCAGGGCCCGAGCCTGATCGAGGCGTACACCTACCGCATGGGCGCGCACACCACCTCCGACGACCCGACCCGCTACCGCATCGCCAGCGAGGTCGAGGCGTGGCAGGCCAAGGACCCGATCGCCCGGATGAAGGCGTTCCTGACCAAGCAGAAGATCGCCGACGAGTCGTTCTTCACCGCTGTCGACGAGCAGGCCCGCACCGAGTCGGTGCACCTGCGCGAGCGCGTGCTCGCCATGCCCGACCCGCAGCCGGTGACCATGTTCGACCACGTGTACCCGAACGGGTCTCCCGAGCTGGACGAGCAGCGGGCCCGGTTCACGCAGTACATGGAGTCCTTCGAGGGGAGCGCGCACTGATGGCCACGGAGACGCTCACCCTCGGCAAGGCCCTCAACACCGGCCTGCGACGGGCCCTGGAGAACGACCCCAAGGTCGTCATCATGGGCGAGGACGTCGGCAAGCTCGGCGGCGTGTTCCGGATCACCGACGGTCTCCAGAAGGACTTCGGCGACCAGCGCGTGATCGACACCCCGCTGGCCGAGTCCGGCATCATCGGCACCGCCGTCGGCCTGGCCATCCGCGGCTTCCGGCCGGTCTGCGAGATCCAGTTCGACGGCTTCGTCTACCCCGCGTACGACCAGATCGTGTCGCAGGTCGCGAAGATGCACTACCGCTCGCAGGGCAAGGTGCGGATCCCGATGGTCATCCGCATCCCGTTCGGCGGCGGCATCGGCGCTGTCGAGCACCACTCCGAGTCGCCCGAGGCGTACTTCGCGCACACCGCCGGTCTCAAGGTGGTCAGCTGCGCGAACCCGCAGGACGCGTACGTGATGATCCAGCAGGCGATCGCGTCGGACGACCCGATCGTGTTCCTGGAGCCGAAGCGGCGCTACTGGGAGAAGGGTCCGGTGGACCTGGACGCGCCGATCGCCGACGCGTACCCGCTGCACTCGGCCCGGGTCGCGCGGCCCGGCACCGACGCGACCGTGCTGGCGTACGGCCCGATGGTCCGCACCGCGCTCGACGCGGCCACCGCCGCCGCCGAGGACGGCCGCGAGCTGGAGGTCATCGACCTGCGGACGATCTCGCCGCTGGACCTGACCGCCGCGTACGAGTCGGTGCGGCGCACCGGCCGCTGCGTGGTCGTGCACGAGGCCCCGGGCAACCTGGGTCTCGGGTCGGAGATCGCGGCCCGGATCACCGAGGAGTGCTTCTACTCCCTGGAGTCCCCGGTGCTGCGGGTGACCGGCTTCGACATCCCCTACCCGGCCGCCCGGGTGGAGGAGGAGTACCTGCCCGACCTGGACCGCGTGCTCGACGCCGTCGACCGCACGTTCGGCTGGTGAGCGGCATGTCCCGGATCAAGGAGTTCAACCTTCCCGACCTGGGCGAGGGCCTGACCGAGGGCGAGATCCTCGCCTGGCTGGTCAAGGTCGGCGACGACATCGAGCTGAACCAGCCGATCGTCGAGGTGGAGACCGCCAAGGCGGCGGTCGAGATCCCGGCGAAGTGGGCCGGACGGGTGCAGGCGATCTTCCACCCGGAGGGGTCCACTGTCGAGGTCGGCGTGCCGATCATCGCGATCGACACCGACCCGAACGCCGGTCCGATCGAGGAGTCGACGACCGGCGCTCCGGCGTCGGACCTGCCCACGCCGTCGGCCGCGTCGCTCGCAGCGGTTCAGGTCGCGCCCGCCGAGGGCATGGTCGAGCCGGGCCTGATCGGCGGTGTCGCCCCGGGTGGGCGTACCGCCGTACTGGTCGGCTACGGCCCGCGCAACGCCCCGGCGAAGCGCCGTCCGCGCAAGGGCGAGGCGCCGGTCGCGCCGCCGGCCCAGGCCGCCGCCCCGGTGGCACCCGCGCCTGTCGCGCCCGCTCCGGTGGCGCCCGCTCCGGCGCCAGCGGTGAACGGCAACGGCCGGGTCTCCGGTCCGGTGCTGGCCAAGCCGCCGGTCCGCAAGCTGGCGAAGGATCTCGGCATCGACCTGGCCACGCTCACCGGCTCGGGCCCGCTCGGCTCGATCACCCGTGAGGACGTACAGCGGGCGGCGAGCACGACCCCGGCGGCGGCCGAGCCGCAGACGGTCGCGGCACCGGCCGCGTCGGCCGCGAGCTTCGGCGCAGACCGCGAGCAGCGCATCCCGGTCAAGGGGGTACGCAAGCTCACCGCGGAGAACATGGCCCGCTCGGCGTTCACCGCCCCGCACGTGACGGAGTTCCTGACCGTCGACGTGACCCGGGCGATGAAGGCGCTGGACCGGCTCCGCGACCGGCGCGAGTGGCGGGACGTACGGGTCTCGCCGCTGCTGCTCGTCGCCAAGGCGGTGCTGCTGGCGGTCAAGCGGCACCCGATGGTCAACTCGACCTGGGCCGGCGACGAGATCGTGGTGAAGGAGTACGTCAACCTCGGCATCGCGGCGGCCACCGAGCGCGGCCTGATCGTGCCGAACATCAAGGACGCCGGGCGGCTCTCGCTGCGCGAGCTGGCGGACGCGATGACGGATCTGGTGCAGACCGCGAAGTCGGGCAAGACGTCCCCGGCGGACATGTCCGGCGGCACGCTCACCATCACCAACGTCGGCGTCTTCGGCGTCGACACCGGTACACCGATCCTGCCTCCGGGCGAGTCGGCGATCCTCGCCTTCGGCGCGGTACGGGAGCAGCCGTGGGTGCACAAGGGCAAGGTGAAGCCGCGCCTGGTGACCACGCTGGGCCTGTCGTTCGACCACCGGATCATCGACGGCGAGCTGGGCTCGAAGTTCCTCCGCGACATCGGTGACTTCCTGGCCGACCCGGAGGCGGCGCTGCTCGCCTGGACCTGACGCACCACGCTCCGGTCACGGCCGGTGTGCCACGGGTGAACACCCGGCACACCGGCCGTGACTTTTTGGGAACGGATTCGTTGGTTCCGAGGGTGTCGACGCCTACGATCCGTAGGTACGTGGTTCAGCTCACCTAATAATCGATGGCGATGGGCGGTCCGGTGCGCTTAAATAGAGACATCAAGGGGCTGACAACCGAATAGCCAGGAGGAGAGACCCGAGATGAGCATGATCGAGCGAATCCGCACCCGCCGCGACGCCAACCGCCGCGCCCGCGCCATCGAGCACGCGCTGCGTTCCGCCAACTCGCCCGCGGTCCGCGAGGAGCTTCTCGCCATCGCCCAGCGTCACATGAGCTGACGCCACACACCTTTCTCACCTCCTCCAGTCCGAAGACCCGCCCGGCACCGGGCGGGTCTTCGGCGTATCGGCATCGGTCGGCACCGGGATTCCACCTCGCTCCACCGCCCGGTACGGTTGGCACGGTCGCCAACCGGTTGGTTCCGGGCCGACGCGGGCAAGTGAAACCCATCGACGTCGTCCGGTGACTGACGGTGACGGCTGATGCTCCCCCGGGCGGCTCCGGGCGACCACCGGATACGGTGCGGGGAGCCCGCACGGCCGGTACCCGCCGGCGACGCCGGTAGCCATGCCGACGGTTCCCCCGACCGGCATCGGCGGCCGACCTGTGATGGAGGAGGCGCACCCATGACGTCCGAGGCTCCGCACCGCCCCGGCCAGGAGCCGGGCGAGGTGTCGCCGGGCACCGGCGGACCGGTGCCGTACGGCGATCAGCCGGCGCAGCAGGACAACGGGTACAACGGCGCACCCGACCTCGGCTGGGCACCGCCCCCGCCGGCCGGTCGGCCCGCGCAGCCGGCCCCGGCCTGGGCCGCGAACGACGACCAGCCGCCCGCGTGGGCCCCGCCCGCGGGCCAGCCGGTGACCGGGCGCGCGACCGCCCAGGTCCCGCAGCCCGCCTGGGGCGGCAACGACCAGGGCGGTCCCGCCTGGGCCGGCTCCGGTGGCCCCGCCTGGGGCAACCAGGAGCAGTCCGGCCCGGACCGCGGCGCCGAGCAGGCGCCGCCCGCCTGGGCCGCCACGCCGCCGGGCAGCCCGGCCGAACCGTCGCAGGCACCCTGGGCCGCGGAGCAGAACCGTCCCGGACGCGGCTCCGGCGAGCAGCAGGGCTGGTCGCCGTCCGGAGACCCGGCTGCCCGCGGCACCGGTTACGTGCCCGCCCCGGCCACCGTGCCGAACGAGACCTGGGTCACGCCCGCCCCCGCGGACGACCCCCACCGCTCCGGGGGCTTCGCGCCCACCGGCGGACAGCACGAGGACGCCTCCGGTCGCGCCGGTGGCTGGGCCGCCGCGCAGCAGCCGGACGACCCGAACCGCTCGGGCGGCTGGGCCCCGCGCGACGAGCAGCCCGCCGCGTCCGACGACCCGAACCGCTCGGGCGGCTGGAACCCGCGCGAGAGCCAGCCGGCCTGGGCGCCGGGTCAGCAGACCGGCGCGACCTGGCCGCCGGCCGACCCGCCCGCCCGTGCCGCCGCCGCGGTCTCGGTGCCCGGCGCCGCCCGGCCGGACAATGCCTGGTCCACTCCGGAGCAGTCCGATCAGGACAACCGGCCGGCCGAGGAGAGCGGTGGCTGGCGGGCGTCGGGTGGGCCCCAGCACGACGAGGGGCAGCGTTCCGGCGGCTGGCCCGCCCCGCAGGCCGAGAACCGGTCCGGCGGCTGGGACGAGCCGGCCCGCACCGAGGACCCGGACCGCTCCGGCGGCTGGGCCGCCGGACGTGCCGCCAACCCCGCCGAGCCGGCACAGCCGGGCGGCTGGGAGCCGAACCAGAGCCGTCAGGCCGGCGGCTGGGGTGACGGCGCCGCCGTACCGCAGCAGCGTGACTCCGGCGAGCAGGCCGGCGCCTGGAGCGGCGCGGCCTCCGTACCGCAGCAGCACGAGCCCGGGCGGCCGTCGGACGAGCCCGCGCAGCCCGCCTGGGGCGCCGCCGCGCCGGCCGAGGCCCGCGCGAGCGTGTCCGTGCCGTCGCCGGACGCGCCCACCGGCTGGGGCGGCAACCAGGACGAGCGTGCGGCGGCACCGTCGCCCGAGCCGTGGTCGCCGGCCGAAGCCTGGGGCCGGTCCGAGGACTCCGCCCCGGCCTACCAGCCCGCCCCCGCGCCGGGCATCTCCCCCGGCAACGCGGTGCCGCTTCCGGCGCAGCAGCAGCGGGTGCCGGGCGCCGCGCTCGCCGCGTCGGCGCCCACCGACCACCCGGGCACCGAACCCCAGGGGCACGAGCCGGAGCGCGGCGACGGCGCCTGGGGCGCGTCCCGTACCGAGGACCCGCAGTCGCCTGCCGTTCCCGGACCGCGTACCTCCCCGGAGGGCGGCCCGGTCTCGGCGAGCGCGTCGGTCCCGGTGGCCAGCCGGGTCGCCCCGCCGCCCGACCAGCCGCTGCCGACCAGTGGCCCCACGCCGCAGCCCCGGGTGTACGGCCGGCCCGCCCGCCCGGAGCCCGAGGACGCTCCCGAGCAGCACGAGGCCGGGTTCCCCGGCCAGGAGGCGCCGCACGGCAACGGCTTCCCCGGCCCGCAGTCGCGGTCCGAGGACGCGGACGGCCCGCACGGGTACGCCGGAGCGCCCTCCTCGCCGGCCGGGCCGCCGTCGTTCCCGGTCGGTGTGCCGTCCTTCGTGGACCCGCCCGGCAACACCCGTCCCGCCAACGGCGTGCACCCGGGCGGCGAGCAGCCCGACGCCGGCCGTGACCCGTTCGGCGGCCAGCAGAGCCCGTACGGCGCTCCCGGCGGCCAGGACCAGTTCGGCGGCCCGGGTGGCCGGCCGGACCCGTTCGGCGGTCCCGGCGGCCAGCCCGAGTCGTTCGGCGGCGCCGGCGGGCAGCAGGACCCGTTCGGCGGTCCCGGGGGCCAGCAGGATCCGTTCGGCGGACCGGGCGGGCAGCAGGCGCCGTTCGGCGGACCGGGCGGGCAGCAGGCGCCGTTCGGCGGACCGGGCGGGCAGCAGGCGCCGTTCGGCAGCCCGGCCGGCCGGCCCGGGCCGTTCGGCGAGCCGGACCGGTACGGCCCGTCCGCCGGTGGGCGTGCCTCGGTAGCGGTGCCCGGCCAGGGCCCGGCGGGTGGCGCGAACGCCTTCCCGCCGCCCCAGCAGGCCCCGCCGGCCTGGTCGCAGGACGGGCCCGGCGCCGAGCCGGAGCAGGGCCGCTTCGACGCGTTCAAGCCGGACGCCACCGAGTCGCAGACCGAGGCGCCCCCGCCGAAGGTGCGCAACGGCCGGGTGCTCGCCGCCGTACTGATCGCGGCCGTGCTCATCCTCGCCGTGCCGCTCGGCCTGCTGACGCTGCTCGGCAAGGTCGGGGACGACAAGCCGGCCGGTTTCGACCCGGCGGTCGGCTCCTGCGTGAAGCAGTCCGGCACGAGCGCCGTGCCCGCCGACTGCGGTGAGCCGGGCGCGTTCAGCGTGGTGTCGAAGGTGGACAACAAGGACAAGTGCGCCGATCTGTCGCAGCCCTCGGTCTCGGTCGAGGGCGCCGGGACCACCCGGGTGCTCTGCCTGAAGCCCGCCGGCCAGTAACCGCACGTACGCGGAGCGCCCATCCCTCACCGGGTGGGCGCTCCGCGCCGTTCCGGTGTGCGTCTGTTCACCAGGGGATCGCCGGGAGCGCGCCCGGCCGGTGCGGCACGATGGGGGCATGAGCGCACGCGTACGGGCACCGGAACTGCGGGGCCGGGCCTGGCTGAACACCGGCGGCAAGGCCGTCACGCTGGCCGACCTGCGGGGCAAGATCGTCTTACTCGATTTCTGGACCTTCTGCTGCATCAACTGCCTGCACGTGCTCGACGAGCTGCGCCCGCTCGAAGACAAGTACGGCGACGTCCTGGTCGTGATCGGCGTGCACTCGCCGAAGTTCGAGCACGAGAAGGACCCGGCGGCGCTGGCCGCGGCCGTCGAGCGGTACGGCGTGCACCACCCGGTGCTCGACGACGCCGAGATGGACATGTGGCAGCAGTACGCGGCCAAGGCGTGGCCGACGCTCGCCGTGGTCGACCCCGAGGGGTACGTGGTCGCCACCATGGCCGGTGAGGGGCACGCCGAGGGCCTGTCCCGGCTGATCGACGAGCTGATCGCCACCCACGAGGCGAAGGGCACGCTGCACCGGGGCGAAGGCCCGTACGTGCCGCCGGCCGAGCCGGACACCGTCCTGCGGTTCCCCGGCAAGGCCGTCCCGCTCGACGGCGGGAACCTGCTGGTCAGCGACTCGGCCCGGCACTCTCTGGTCGAACTGGCGGCCGACGGCGAGACGGTGGTCCGCCGTATCGGCGCCGGTTCCCGGGGCCGGACGGACGGCCCGGCCTCCGCCGCCACGTTCGCCGAGCCGCAGGGGCTCTGCCTCCTGCCGCCGCACGTGGCCGAGGTGGCCGGTTACGACGTGGTGGTCGCGGACACCGTCAACCACCTGCTGCGCGGCGTACGGCTGTTCTCCGGCGAGGTGGTCACAGTGGCCGGCACCGGGCGGCAGTGGCGTTCGACGGTCGACGACCACGCGCACGACGCCCGCGCGGTCGACCTCTCCTCCCCCTGGGACGTGGCCTGGTACGACGACCGGGTGATCGTCGCGATGGCCGGCATCCACCAGCTCTGGTGGTTCGACCCGATCAAGCGGACCACCGGCATGTACGCCGGAACGACTGTCGAGGCGCTGCGCGACGGCCCGCTGCCGGACGTGTGGATGGCCCAGCCGTCCGGGTTGTCCGTGTCGGCCGACGGCGCCCGCCTCTGGGTCGCCGACAGCGAGACCAGCGCGGTCCGGTGGGTTGCCGACGGCGTGATGCACACCGCCGTCGGTCAGGGCCTGTTCGACTTCGGGCACGTCGACGGCCCGGCCGACCAGGCGTTGCTCCAGCACCCGCTGGGTGTGTGCGCGCTGCCCGACGGCTCGGTGCTGATCGCCGACACGTACAACGGTGCGGTGCGCCGCTTCGACCCGGAGACCGGCCAGGTGGGCACCGTGGCGGACGGGCTGGCCGAGCCGAGCGACCTGGTGCTCACCGGTGAGGGCGACGTCCTGGTGGTCGAGTCGGCAGCGCACCGGCTGACCCGGCTGGCGCCGGGCGCGCTGACGTCGGCGGGCGCGAACACGGTGGACGGGCCGCGGCACCGGCTGGAACGCAAGCCGACCGACGTGGCCGCCGGTGAACTGACCCTGGACGTGATCTTCACGCCGGCGCCGGGGCAGAAGCTGGACGAGACGTACGGGCCGTCGACGCGACTCGTGGTCTCGGCGTCCCCGCCGGAGCTGCTGGTCGAGGGCGCGGGCACGACCACCGACCTGTCCCGCAAGCTGGTGGTCAGTGGCGACGTGGCCCAGGGGGTGCTCCAGGTGACCGCTCAGGCGGCGACCTGCGACGCCGACGTCGAGCACGCGGCCTGCCACCTGACCCGGCAGGACTGGGGCGTCCCGGTCCGGGTGGTCACCGGCGGCGCGACTCGCGTACCGCTGGTCCTGCGGGGCATGGACGCCTGACGGCGGGTGTTAAGAAGGGCCCCTTCCTCTACCGGAGGCGTTAAGAAGGGGCCCTTCCTTTCACGCGAACGGAGTGAGCGTGACCCCCGCGTCGATGAGCGCGGCCCGGACCAGCTCCGCGCAGCGCACCGCGCCGGGGGTGTCCCCGTGCAGGCAGATCGACTCGACCGGGGCGGGGATGACCGTCCCGTCCACGGCGACCAGCGTGCGCTCGACGGCCATCCGTACCGCCCGGACGGCCACCTGCTCCGGGTCGGTCACCAGCGCGTCCGGTGAGCTGCGCGGCACCAGCGTGCCGTTGGGCAGGTAGTTGCGGTCGGCGAACCCCTCGGCCACCACCCGCAGTCCGGCGCCGGCCGCGAGCTGGGCCAGCACGGTGCCGGGCTGGCAGAGCACCGGCAGCTCGTGGTCGTACCCGCTGATCGCCGCCACCAGCGCGGCGGCCTGACCTTCGTCGCGGGCCGCCGCGTGGTAGAGCGCGCCGTGCGGTTTGAGGTAGCGGACCCGGGTGCGGTACAGGCGGCAGAAGGCGTCGAGCGCCCCGAGCTGGTAGATCGTCTCGTCGCGCAGCTCGGCGAAGTCGTACGCGATGTGCCGCCGGCCGAAGCCGGCGAGGTCCCGGTAGCCGACCTGCGCGCCCACCGCGACGCCGCGTTCGGCGGCGCCGGCGCAGACCCGGTGCATGGTGGCCGCGTCACCGGCGTGGAAGCCGCAGGCGACGTTCGCGGAGCTGATCAGGTCGAGTAGCGCGTGGTCGTCGCCCAGCCGCCAGCTTCCGAATCCCTCGCCCAGGTCAGCGTTGAGGTCCATGGAACGTCACCGTAGTGCCTGGCCGGGCCTGGGCGAGCGCTGTCACGTCGTCCACCACCCCGATGACCGGGTACCCGCCGGTGGTGGGGTGGTCGGCCAGGAAGACGAGCGGTTGGCCCGACGGCGGCACCTGCACCGCGCCGAGCACCAGGCCCTCGCTCGGCAGTTCGCCGGCGACCGCCCGGGGCAGCGCCGCGCCGGCCAGCCGCGCGCCGACCCGGTTGCTGTCCGGGCTCACCGTGTACGCGTCGCGGCACAGCAGGTCCAGCGCCTCGGGGGTGAACCAGTCCTGCCGGGGACCGGGGCGCACGCTCAGCCGCAGCGCGTCCGGCACCGGCCGGGTGACGGCGACGTCGACCGGGGGCGGGGGCCCGTCCGGGGTGCCGAGCGGCAGCCGGTCCCCGTCGCGCAGCGGCGGCGGCCCGAGCCCGGAGAGCGTGTCGGTGGATCGGCTGCCGAGCACCGGCTCGACAGTGATCCCGCCGCTGACCGCCAGCCAGGTACGCACCCCGGCGCGGGCCGGCCCGACGCGCAGCACCGCGCCCGCCGGCAGCGACAGGGCCCGCCCGACGTCGCCGGGCCGCCGCGTCGCGTCCCTGGGCGCCGCCGGGCCGACGGTGTGCGGTGTGGCGGCGCGGGTGGGCGGGTGGACCGGCGGTGACCACTCGACGAGCACGTCGGCGGGGGCGCCGGTGAGCGCGACGGCCACCGCCCGGGTGAAGCGCAGCGCGCAGCCGGTCATGGTGATCTCCAGCCCGGCGGCGTGCTTGTCGTTGCCGACGAGCCGGTTGGCCAGGCGCAGGGCGGCCGGGTCGAGCGCGCCGGATCGGGGTACGCCGAGGTGCGCCCAACCGGGCCGGCCCTGGTCCTGGACGGTGGTGAGCGCCCCGGCCCGCAGCACCTCGATCACGGCGCATCGGCCAGCCGGACGCGGGTGCCGGGGGTGAGCCGGAACGGCGGGTCGGCGTGCACGTCGAACAGCGGCAGGTCGGTGCGGCCGACGAGCAGCCAGCCGCCCGGTGACGCGGCGGGGTAGATGCCCGCGTACGGGCCGGCGAGCGCGACCGAGCCGGCCGGCACCCGGGTACGCGGCGTGGCGAGCCGGGGCACTGTGAGCTCGGGCGGCAGCCCGGTCAGGTACGCGAACCCGGGCGCGAACCCGCAGAACGCCACCCGGAACTCGGTGCGCCGCAGCCGGTCCACGACCGCCGGCACGTCGACCTTCCAGTGCCCGGCGACGCGCGGCAGGTCCTCGCCGTCGTACACGACCGGCACCCGGACCTCGGCGGTGGCCGCGCCGGAGACGGCGGTCCGGGGGCGCCAGCCGGCGATCCGCGCGGCGGTCGCCTCCGGGTCGGGTACGCCGTCGAGCAGCACGGTCACCGCGCCCGGGACGATCTCGGTGGCGGTCAGCTCGCCCGCCTCGCGCCGGTGCCACAGCTCGGCCCGCCACGCCTGCGCCTGCTCCGCGTCGTCACAGTCGAGGAGCAGGGCGTACGCCCCGGCCGGCCGGATCCGCATCCGGTCATCCTCCCGCCGGGTGAGGTGACGGTCCACACTACTTGCAAGTAACCTACGCCGTCGTAACCTAATGAGGTGACGACCTCCGCACCGCTCCGGCTCCGGCCGGCCGACATCGGGAAGCCGCGCATGCGCGGCTGGCTGCACGCGTACGCGTTCTTCGCCGCTCTCGTCTGCGGCATCGTGCTGTGTTCGATCGCCGCCGGCCGTCCCGGCTGGGCTCCCCTGGTGAGCTGCCTGATCTACAGCTTCACCGTGTGCGGGCTCTTCGGGACCAGCGCGCTCTACCACCGGCGGGTCTGGTCCGAACGCGGCTACCAGATCATGCGCCGGATGGACCACTCGATGATCTTCCTGTTCATCGCCGGCACCTACACGCCGTTCTGCGCGCTGCTCCTGGACAACCGGCAGGCCACGATCATGCTGAGCCTGGTCTGGGGCGGCGCGATCGCGGGCGTGGCGGTGAAGCTGATCTGGCCGCACGCGCCGCGCTGGGTCTCCGCCCCGCTCTACCTGGCGCTCGGCTGGGTAGCGGTGGCCATGCTGCCGCAGATCCTGCACGGCGGCGGCGTCACCGCGCTGGTGCTGCTGAGCGTGGGCGGCGCGATCTACAGCGTGGGCGCTGTGTTCTACGCGCTGCGTCGGCCGAACCCGTGGCCCACCGTCTTCGGGCACCACGAGTTCTTCCACGCCTGCACGCTCGTCGCCGCGATCTGCCACCACATCGCGATCTACTTCGCGTTGTTCGCCTGACCCGGGTCTGACGTACTCCGGGCCTGACGTACCCCGGACATGCGCGAGGGCCCCGCGCCGTTGCGGGGCCCTCGGGTTCTCGGGGGTCAGGCCGGGTAGCCCGAGCCCGGACGGCGCACCTCGCGGTACTCCTCGCGCACGACGCGGTCGTCGCGTACCGGCACCACCGGCTCGGCGACGACCTGCTCGCGTACCGGGGCGGCCACGACCCGGCGGCGGCTGTTCCAGAAGTAGAGCGTGGTGAGCAGGCCGGCGACGCCGGCGAGCATGAGCACCCAGCCCACCACGTTGAGGTTCAGCCATCCCAGGTTTGCGTCGATGGCGAACGCGAAGATCGCGCCGAGCGCGATGAGGAAGATGCTGGCACCGATGCCCATGACGTCGCCTCCTTGGCGTCCTGCTGGCGTTTCCTGCCCGCCGCGGCCATGGATGAGGTAGCGGCACACATCGACATACCCAGGCGCTTTGATCGTCAATCAGGCAAGCTGGGCGGTATGACGGACGGCAGGAACGGGCAGCGGACGCTGGTGCTGCTGCGGCACGCCAAGGCCGAGCTGTCCGGGGACGCCCCGGACGCGGAGCGGTCGCTGACGGCGCGGGGGCACGCCGACGCCGCCACCGCGGGGGCGTGGCTGGCCCGGCACGCGCTGCTTCCCGACGTGGTCCTCTGCTCGCCCGCCCGGCGTACCCGGCAGACCTGGCACGACGTGGCGATGGGCATGAGCGGCTCCCCGCCGGAGGGCGGTCCGGCGGGCTCGGCTCCCGCGGTGCGGTACGAGGCGACCGCGTACGACGCGCTGCCCGATCAGCTGCTGGAGCTGCTGTGGACGGTGGAGCCGGCCGCCGGCACCGTGCTGCTGGTCGCCCACAATCCGGGGATCTCGCTGCTGTCGGCGCTGCTCGACCCGCAGCGGGCCGACCCGGACGGGCTGCGGACCACCGATCTCGTGGTGCACCGGCCGACGACCCGGTGGGCCGAGCTGGCCCCGGGGAACGCGCCGATCACCGGCCGCCACACCGCCCGCGCCTGAGCGACAGGGCTCAGCCGACCCGGCTGTCGTACGCGGCGCGGCTGGCCAGCACGTCGTCCATGTGCGCCTCCGCCCAGGTCTTCAAGCCCCGGATCATCTCGTGCAGCGAGAACCCGAGGTCGGTCAGCTCGTAGGTGACTGTCACCGGCACGGTCGGCTCCACGGTGCGGGTGATCAGGCCGTCGCGTTCCAGGGCGCGCAGCGTCTGGGTGAGCATCTTCTGGCTGACGCCGGGGATCGTACGGGACAGCTCGGAGTACCGCCTCGGGCGCGGCTCGCCGGCGCAGTCCGCCCCGAACCGGTGCGAGCCGTCGCTGCGCAACGCGGCCAGCACCAGCGTGACCCACTTGTCGGTGATCCGGCCGAGCAGTTGCCGGCTGGGGCACTGGGCCAGGAACGCGTCCTACTCCGCCTTGCTCATCTCTGCTCCTGCCACCTCGGGGAGCTACGCACTTTCAGGTGCCTACTTCCGATGAGGAAGTTACACGCCGATAGTGGAGGCCGGGCACCGCGATCCGGCGGCGCCTGAACCGATGAGAGCCAGAGGTACACGCATGGCCCCCACCACCCTTCCCGGCGGCACCTGGACCCTGGGAGACCTGACAGTCACCCGGTTCGGCTACGGCGCCATGCAACTCGCCGGCCCCTGGGTCATGGGACCGCCGGCCGACCACGAGGGCGCCCTCGCGGTGCTGCGCGAGGCGGTCGCGCTCGGCATCACCCACATCGACACCAGCGCGGCGTACGGGCCGTACGTCACCAACCGGCTGATCCGGGAGGCGCTGCACCCGTACCCGGAGTCGCTGCACGTCGTCACCAAGGTCGGCGCGGACCGGGACGAGCAGGGCGGCTGGCCCACGGCCCGGGATCCGGAGAGCCTGCGCCGGCAGGTCCGGGAGAACCTGGAGACGCTCGGCGTGGAGAGGCTCGACCTGGTCAACCTGCGGCTCGGCGACGCGACGGGGACGCAGCCCGGATCGCTCGCCGAGGCGCTGGAAACGCTCGTGACGCTCCAGCAGGAGGGTCTGATCCGTCACCTCGGCCTGAGCAACGTGACGCCCGAGCAGGTGGCCGAGGCGAGGGCGATCACGCCGATCGTCTGCGTGCAGAACCAGTACAACCTGGCCCATCGGGGCGACGACGACCTGATCGACGAGCTGGCCCGGCAGGGCGTCGCCTACGTGCCGTTCTTCCCGCTCGGCGGGTTCACCCCGTTGCAGTCCTCGGCGTTGTCGACGGTGGCCGAGCGCCTGGGCGCGACGCCGATGGGCGTCGCCCTGGCCTGGCTGCTGCGGCGCTCGCCGAACATCCTGCTGATCCCCGGCACCAAGTCCGTCGCGCACCTGCGCGAGAACATCGCCGGCGCCGGGCTGGCCCTCTCCGGCGAGGACCTCGCCGAGCTGGACCGGATCGGCCGCTGACGGGCGCGTCAGGACGGCGGGGCCGTCGGCGGCGGCGGGTCGGGCGGCGGCGGCATCATCGCGGTCGGATGCGAGAGCCGGTTCTCCTCCACGATGAGCGTGCGTGCCCGCTTGCGGCGGTCCTGCCAGAACCACAGCGTGGTCAGCAGGACGCCCAGCCCGGCCAGGATGAACACCCAGCCGACTGCGCGCAGGTCGATCCACCAGACGTTGGCCCGGATGGCGAAGGTCATGATCGCGCCGAGCGCGATGAGAAAGATGGCGCTACCAATGCCCATGTGCGCTGCACTCCCCCGTGCGATGGCCTTGGGCGTACTCCGGTCGTGGTCCGCGACGGTTACCCGCCACCGGGCCGCCTATCCACCCGGGCGCACGCACGACGACGGCCGGCGGGCTGGTGCCCGCCGGCCGTCGTCATGAGGGGGAGAGTGACGTTTCAGGGGTGAAAGCCCTCGGAAGGGCTCAGAAGGCCTCCTCCGGGAGGTCCATGATCTCCAGGTCGGTGCCCTCGATGATCCGGCGGTCGGCGCCGATGCGGGGCAGCACCTCGCGGGCGAAGAACCGGGCTGCGGCGACCTTGCCGGTGTAGAAGGACTTGTCGGCTGCGGACACCTCGCCGGCCAGCGCCTTCAGCGCCACGTCCGCCTGCTTCTGCAGCAGCCAGCCGACCACCAGGTCGCCGATCGCCAGCAGGAACCGGCGGCTGCTCAGGCCGACCTTGTAGAGCGCGCGGGTGTCGCCACCCTGGGCCTCGCCCAGCCAGCCGGTCATCACGCCGAGGATGTTCTGGATCTCGGCGAGCGCCTTGCCGAGCGCCTGACGCTCCTCCTTGAGCTGGCCGTTGCCGGCCTCGGAGGCGATGTGCTCCTGGATCTCGGCGGCTACGGCCATCAGGGCCTTGCCGTTGTCCCGGACGATCTTCCGGAAGATCAGGTCGAGGCTCTGGATCGCGGTGGTGCCCTCGTACAGGGTGTCGATCTTCGCGTCGCGGACGTACTGCTCCAGCGGGTAGTCCTGGAGGAAGCCGGAACCGCCGTAGGTCTGGAGCGACTCGTGACCGAGCAGCTCGTACGCCCGCTCCGAACCGACGCCCTTGACCAGCGGCAGGAGCAGGTCGTTGACCCGCTTCGCCAGCTTGGTGGCCTTCTCGTCGCCGGCCGCCTCGGCGATGGCGACCTTGTCCTGCCAGCTCGCGGTGTAGCAGACGAGCGCGCGCAGGCCCTCGGCGTACGACTTCTGCAGCAGCAGCGAACGACGCACGTCCGGGTGGTGGGTGATGGTCACCCGCGGGGCGGTCTTGTCGGTCATCTGGGTGAGGTCGGCGCCCTGCACCCGGTTCTTGGCGTACTCCAGCGCGTTCAGGTAGCCGGTGGAGAGCGTGGCGATCGCCTTGGTGCCGACCATCATCCGGGCGTACTCGATGATCATGAACATCTGGCGGATGCCGTCGTGCTTCTCGCCCAGCAGCCAGCCCTTGGCCGGTACGCCGTGCTCGCCGAAGGTCACCTCGCAGGTGTTCGAGACCTTCAGGCCCATCTTGTGCTCGACGTTGGTGGCGTAGACGCCGTTGCGCTCGCCCAGCTCGCCGGTCTCGGCGTCGAAGTGGTACTTCGGCACGACGAACAGCGACAGGCCCTTGGTGCCCGGGCCGCCGACGCCCTCCACGCCGACCGGACGGGCCAGCACGTAGTGGACGATGTTGTCGCTCAGGTCGTGCTCACCGGAGGTGATGAAGCGCTTCACGCCCTCGATGTGCCAGGAGCCGTCCGGCTGCTGGATCGCGCGGGTACGGCCGGCGCCCACGTCGGAGCCGGCGTCCGGCTCGGTGAGGACCATGGTCGAGCCCCACTGCTTGTCGATGAACAGCCGGGCCCACTTCTTCTGCTCCTCGGTGCCCTCGACGTGCAGCACGTGGGCGAAGGACGGGCCGGAGGCGTACATCCAGATCGGGGCGTTGGCGCCGAGCACCAGCTCGGCGAGCGACCACCAGAGGGCGCGCGGGGCGTTGGTGCCGCCCAGAACCTCCGGCAGGTCCAGGCGCCAGAACTCGGAGTCCATGAACGCCTTGTACGACTTCTTGAACGACTCCGGCAGCGGCGCGGTGTGCGTCGCCGGGTCGAAGACCGGCGGGTTGCGGTCACTGTCCGAGTAGCTGGCGGCCAGGTCCTCGCGGGCGAGGCGGTCGACCTCGGAGAGGAAGCTACGGGCGGTGTCGACGTCCAGGTCCGTGTACGGCGCCTGGCCGAACGTCCGGTCCGCCCCGAAGACCTCGAACAGGTTGAACTCGAGGTCCCGCACGTTGCTCTTGTAGTGGGTCATGCTCGCTGGCCCCGCTTCCCGGACAGGTGTTACCGATCAGTAACTGCAGACTGTATTACTCACCGGTAGGCAACGACAAGCCGATCTCGGAAGTGACAGCGATTACACACTTCCCGTTCAGCCGTCGGCGGCGCCGACCTCCCAGCTCGGGACCGGGGCCGCGGTGGCACTGCTCGGGCCGACGTACTCCATCAGGACCAGCGCGATGTCGTCGTCGAGGCGGCCGTGCACCCACTCGACCAGTGCGGTCTCCAGCGACGCCAGCCCGTCGGCGACGGTGCCGTGGCCGAGCAGCCGCCAGGCGCGGTCGGCGGTGGGGAAGAACTCGCCGTCCCGGCGCGCCTCGCCCAGCCCGTCGGTGAACAACAGCAGCCGGTCACCCGGTTCCAGTCGCTCCACCCGGGGCCGGACCACCGGCATGAAGCCGAGCGGCGGCGCGGGCGCTGGCGGCTCCAGCGGGATCACCGCGCCCCGGCGCAGCAGCAACGGCGGCGGGTGCCCGCAGTTGACGATGGTGAGCGTGCCGCCGCGCTCCTCGACCAGGGCCGCGGTGACGAAGTCCTCGTCGCCGACGTTGCGGGCCACCGCACGGTCCAGGTCGGTCACCACCGCGCGCAGGTCGGCCCGCTCGTACGCGACGTGCCGGTAGGAGCCGAGCACGATGCTGGCCAGGCGGACCGCGTCCAGCCCCTTGCCCCGTACGTCACCGATGATCATGCGGACGCCGTACGGGGTGTCCATCACCTCGTACAGGTCGCCGCCGATCTCCGCAGTGGCGGTGGAGGAGATGTACCGGGCGGCCACCGCGAGCGTGCCGACCTGCGGGCCGAGCGGTCGCAGCACCGCCTGCTGGGCGACCGAGGCGAGCCGGGACAACTCCGCGATCCGGTCGGACTGACGCTGGCGGATCGCCGCCGTGGCAGCCGCTATCGCGGTGGCCGCCCCGACGGCCGTCACGTTGACCACCGTCACCAGCGGGCTGCCCCGTTCGGCGACGGCGAAGCCGACCCCGATGGCGGTGGCCAGGCCGCCGACCACGAGCACCACCCGCCAGGACGCCAGCGCCGCCGCGAGGAACGGCGCGACGACCATCAGCGCGAGGTAGTGCGCCGGGCGGCCGTCGGCCAGCTCCACCGCCACCACGATCGCGAGCAGCGCGAGGGCCGCGCCGAGGCCGGCGCGGGATCCGGGACTCAGCGGGCCTCGGCCCGGCTGGAAGGGTTGCGTGCGTACATCGGACAGCATGCCTGATGGACGTGAACGGGAGAATGAACCTGGCCCGTCGGTCGTGGAAGTTCTGCCCGAGTGGCCGGTCAGCCGAGCACCTCGTACCGGACGTTCACGTGGCCGAGACCCGTGGCGGCGATGGTCGCGAACGCGGCGCGGGACAGGTCCAGGCACCGGCCCTCGATGAACGGGCCACGGTCGTTGATGCGCACCACCACGGACTTGCCGTTGTCCGGGTTGGTCACCCGGACCTTCGTGTTGAACGGCAGCGTCTTGTGCGCCGCGGTGAGCGCGTCCGGGTTGAACGTCTCGCCGTTCGCCGTCATCTGGCCCTCGGCGTAGAAGGACGCGCCGCATGAGCCGCTGTCCACGACCTTCGGGCTGCTCGTCTTCTTCGCCGTCGCCGACGGGGAGGCGGTCCGGGCCTTGCTCCGGGAGGCCGCCTGGGTGCGGCTCGCCTTCGGGCTCGCTGTGGCCTTCGGCGACGGGCTGAGGCTCGCGCTCGGCGAGGCCGACGCGCTCGGCGAGGGGGCGGCCGACGTGGGGGCGGGCGTGCTGGGCAGCGTCTCGACCGCGACCGGCGCGGCGGGCGGCTCGGCGGAGGTGAGCCGCACGGCGCCGACGGTACCGCCGACCGCGAGCGCCACGCCGACCGCCGCGGTCGCGGCGATGGCGGCGGGCGAGGAGAACTTGCGGGTACCAAGGTGCCTAGCAGCCACCGGCCCGGTCCTTTCGTCTACTGAACAAACCGGCCCGGACCGTAACGAGAGAAGCACTTCCGAAGTCAACGTGATCATGGTGCTATGCCCGCATTTACGCTGGTACGTGTAGCCGATCACGCCACCGTCGATCGGCCGAACGGCCCACCGATCCGCCAGGATGGAAACCGTGCTGAGTCGTCGCCTGGTCGAGCTGTTCCGGTGGATCGACCCCGGCCCGGGCAGCACCCACCTGGTCAGCGACATCTCCGGCTGGTGGCGCGAACCCGACGTGCTGGCCCAGGTCGGTCCGGCCCTGGCCGGGTTGTTCCCCGAGAGTCGCCCGACCGTCGTGATCGCCCCCGAGGTGACCGGGCTGCTGCTCGGCCCGCTCGTCGCGGTCGCCGCCGGAGCCGGTTTCCTGCCCGCGTACAAGGACGGTGGCGAGCGGCGCCGGGTCGGACCGACGCGCTGGGCGCAGACACCCCCCGACTACCGGGGACGGCAACTGCGGGTCGGCGTGGACGGCCGGCGGCTGCACCCCGGCGACCGGGTGCTGCTGGTCGACGACTGGGTCGACACCGGCGCGCAACTGGACGCGCTGGGCCGAGTCGTCCGGGACGCCGGGGCCGACCTGATCGGCGCCGCCGCGCTCGTCGCGACCTGCCCGCCCGAGGTCGCCGAGCGGCTGAGGCTGCGCACCCTGCTCACCGGCGACCAGCTGCCGTGAGACGCCGGCAAACCGGATGAGCGACGGCGGTACGGTGCCGTAGCGTCGGCAGCATGTGGCCCCGCATCGGTGGATTGCGCGCACTCGCCCTCGGCACGCCCGGCGAGCTGCGCACCCGGCTCAACACCCTCGTGCTCTCCGGCGTGAAGACCGCCACCGCCGGCCTGGTTCAGGAGTACGACGACGAGAACGAGGAACTGGAGTACGCCGGCGAGCGACTGGCCCTGGTCGACGACGACGACGCGCTCGTCGGCGTCGTGGAGGTCACCGGTGTCGAGGTGGTGCGCTTCGCCGACGTGCCGTGGGACTTCGCCCGCGCCGAGGGCGAGGGCGACCGGTCGATCGAGGAGTGGCGCGAGGGCCACGGCGCCTACTGGACGCGGCAGGGCACCCCGGTCACCGACGACACCCGGATCGTCTGCCTCCGGTTCCGGCTGGTCTCCACCGAGGGCAGCGTCGGCACGTAGCCCGGCAGCGTCGGCGCCTAGCCCGCCCGGCGCAGCTCGGGCAGCAGCGCCGCCGCCTCCACCAGCACCGCCTCGTCGCCGGCGTACCAGCTGCTGGCCCGGGGCCAGTGCGTCACCACGTCGGTGAAGCCCAGCCGGGCCGCCCGGGCCACCTGCTCGGCGAGGAAGTCGGCGCTGGTCAGCGAGAACACCGGCGCCGAGTCGAGCGACAGGTAGCGGTCCAGCGTCGCCGGGTCGCGGCCGGCCTGCTCCAGCGTGCGGTCCATCCGCTCGGACAGCTCCGCCACCGTGCCCCACCAGGTCTCGATGTCGTCGCCGCCGAGCCCGGTCGTGACCCAGCCCTGCCCGAACCGGGCGACCAGCCGCATCGAGCGGGGACCGTTCGCGGCCAGCACGAACGGCACCCGCGGCTGCTGGACGCACCCGGGGTTGTTGCGCGCGTCCACAGCGGTGAACCACGCGCCGCGCCAGGTCGTGCCGTCCTCCCGCAGGATCAGGTCGAGCAGCTCGGTGAACTCGGCGAACCGGTCCACGCGCTGCCGGGGCGGCAGCGTCTCGCCGCCGAGCACCGCGGAGTCGAAGCCGATGCCGCCCGCGCCCAGGCCGAGCAGCACCCGGCCGTCCGACACGTCGTCGAGCGCCGTCACCTGCCGGGCGAACGCCGCCGGGTGCCGGAAGTTCGGCGAGGCGACGAGCGTCCCCAGCTTCACCCGGGACGTCACGCCGGCCGCCGCGGTGAGCGTCGTCCACGAGTCGAACCACGGCCCGTCGACCAGGTCACGCCAGCCCAGGTGGTCGTAGGTCCAGGCGTGGTCGAAGCCCCACTCGTCCACCTGTGCCCACCGCCGACGCGCTTCCGACCAGCGCTGGTCGGGCAGGATCACGATGCCGATTCGCATGATCGCCAGGGTACGACCCGGGCCGGACAGGCCGGCCCGGGTCGTGGGGATCACGCCGCCAGGTCGGCGACCACGCAGGCGATGTTGTCCGGCGCGCCGGCCGCGTACGCCAGCTCGACCAGGCGCTCGACGGCGGTCTCCGGGTCGTCCGCCTCCGCCAGGGCGGCGTTCAGCGCGCCCGGCTCCACCACGGCGGAGAGACCGTCGGAGCAGAGCAGATAGCGGTCGCCGGGTAGCGCGGTCCGCAGCGCCAGGTCCGCCTCCACCTCCGCGCCCGCGCCGAGCGCCCGGGCCAGCAGCGCCCGCTGCGGATGCGTCCCCGCCTCGGCCGGGGTGAGCCGCCCCTGGTCGACGAGCGTCTGCACGTACGTGTGGTCCTGGGTGAGCCGGGACAGCTCGCCGCCGCGCAGCAGGTACGCCCGGCTGTCCCCGACGTGCACCAGCGCGAGCCGGGTACCGCGCCGCACGAGCGCGGTGAGCGTGGTGGCGGGCTGGTCGGTGCCGGTGGCGTGGGCGCGTACCGCCCGGTCGGCCCGGGTCACCGCCTCGGCCAGCGCGGCGAGCAGATCGGCCTGCGGCGCGTCCCCCTGCTCCAGCGGCCGCAGCGCGTCCACCGCCGCGGCACTCGCCGTCGACCCGGCCGGACCGCGTACGCCGTCGGCGACCGCGAGCAGTGCCGCGCTCGCGTACGCGGTGTCCTCGTTGGAGTCGCGGACAGTGCCGGTCTCGCAGCGCGTCGCGTACCGGAAGGTCGTCTCGGACATGGTGGTGCCCCTCTCGCTGAGCCTGTCGACGAGGAGCGCGACGGCCCGGCCGCGCGCCGCGGTGTCCGCGCTGACCCGCCGCCACCAGGCGTCGAGCGCCTCGGCGGCGGCAGCGGGCGGCAGGCCGCAGACGGTACGGATCTCGGCCAGCGGCATCCCGGCCCGGCGCAGCCCGGCGATCAGCCGTGCCCGTTCCGCCTGCTCCGGCGCGTAGTAGCGGTAACCCGAGTGCGGGTCCACCGCGGCCGGGGGCAGCAGCCCGCAGTCGTCGTAGATGCGCAACGCCTTGGCGCTCAGGCCGGTCGCGCGGGCGAACGCGCCGATGGTCAGCAGTCGCACCGTGTCCTCCCTCGCGCTCCTCGTGCCGGCCACCGCGGCCGGCACTGATCACGCTGGGCCTTGCCGCAGGGGACGGGTCAAGGCGTCGCCGCCACCAGCTTGACGAGCATCCGGCCCAGATGCGGCTCGATCGTGCCGGGCGGCGCCTCGGCCACCTCGGCGGGTGTCCACCAGCGGATGCCGGCGAACTCCACCGGATCGGGCGTGAACCGCTGGTCACGGTGGGCGGACAGCACGTACCAGAGGCTGACGTCGGTGTGCCGCTGCTCCGGCGGGCCGACCGTCTCGGTGACGGTGAGGAACGCCGGGCGTTCCCCGAACGGCGGCGCGAAGACCGCCGTCACGCCCAGTTCCTCCCGCAGTTCGCGGCGCACCGTGTCGGCCGGGTGCTCGCCCGGCTCGACGTGACCGCCGCTGGGCAGCCACATCCCGGCGAGACGGTGGTCGACAAGCAGCACCGCGCCGTCGGCCGGGTCGCGCAACAGGAAGTACGCGACCAGGTGGGGCGACGGCGTACGCGGCTTGGCCCGCCGGAAGATGTCCTCCGTGCCGGCCAGCCAGGCAAGCGCGGCCTCCCGATGCCGCGCCTCCTGCCCGTCACCCGGTGTCATCTCGTCGACCAGTGCCCGGATCTCGTCCCGCATCCCGCCGATGCTGCCAGCCGGGTACGACGGGGTCAGTCCGGCGGGAGCGGGTTGGCGTCGGCAGCCGCGCGGACGAACTCGCGTACCCGGGAAGTGGTGTTCCCGGCCGGCCACACCGGACCGCGACAGATCGGCGGCGCGTCGCGGATCGGCACGTACGCCACGTCCGGACGGGCGTAGAACCGGCGGGTCTGCTCGCCCACCGGCAGCACCCCGCGCCCCAGCGCGACGAGCGCCAGCATCTCGGAGAAGCTGCCGCCCACCGGGCCCTTCGGCACCGGGCGGCCCGCCGGGGTGCGGTCCGGCGTGCGGTCCTGCTTGAACGCGGTCGAGGTCACCGCCGGGTACTGCACCACCGGATGATCGCCGAGCACCTCCAGCGACACCGACTCCTCGGCCGCCAGCGGATGGCCTGCGGCCACCGCGAGCACCCGGCGTTCGCGCATCAGCACCGGGCCGTTCGCCATGCCGTCGAAGGGGTACGAGGCGATCAGCACGTCGATCGTGCCGTCCAGCAGGCTCGACCGGGTGCTGGCCAGCGGCGCCTCGTGCACGTGCACCTCGCAGTCCGGGTGGCGCTCGGTGAACAGCGCGACGGCGCGCAGCAGTACCGGCGCTGTCGACTCACCGACGTACGCCACCCGCAGCTCGCCGGTGAGCCCGCGCCCGGCGTCGACGGCCCGCTGGACCGCCGCCTCGATGCCGGTCACCAGCGGACGCATCTCCTCGGCCAGGCGAGCGCCGATCGGGGTGAGCCGGACGACCCGGCTGGTGCGCTCGAACAGCGGTGCGCCGATGCGGCGTTCCAGCTTGCGCACCACGTGGCTGACCCGGCCGGTGCTCACCCGCAGCCGCTCGGCGGTCCGCCCGAAGTGCAGTTCCTCGGCCAGGGTCAGGAACGTCTCGATCTCGTACCGCTCCAGCACCGGGGCACCTCCGTCGTTGCCTGCGGGTCAACGATCGTAGTCCGGTTCGGGCTTGGTCCGGATGGCGTGCCGGACCAGGGTGGAAGACATGCACAATCTCGTGACGGTGACCGGTTTCGACCACCTCGTGCTCGCGGTGGGCGACGTCGAACGCTCGCTCGACTTCTACTGCGGCACGCTCGGCCTGGCCCCGGTGCGGGTCGACAGGTGGCGGGCCGGTGAGGTGCCCTTCCCGTCCGTACGCGTCGACGCCGGCACCATCATCGACCTGGTGCGGGGCGAGCCGGGCGGATCCAACGTGGACCACTTCTGCTTGGTGGTCGAGCCGGTCGACTGGCAGCGGGTGGTCGACTCCGGGGTGTTCACCGTGCTGACCGGCCCGGTCCCGCGCTTCGGGGCGCGCGGCACCGCCACCTCGATCTACGTCAGCGACCCGGACGGCAACACAATCGAACTGCGCTGCTACCCGGCCGACGCCTAACCTGGTCCGATGCCGGAGCTGGAACGCCTCGCCGCCCACCACGCGCCCGCCGTGCTGCGGTTCGAGCGGGAGAACCGCGCGTACTTCGCCCGGTACGTCCCCGACCGGGGCGACGAGTTCTTCACCGGGTACGCCGCCCGGCACGCCGCCCTGCTGGACGAGCAGGAACGCGGCACCTGCCACTTCCACGTGCTGGTCGGCGACCACGGCACCGTGCTCGGGCGGTTCAACCTGGTCGACGTCGCAGACGGCAGCGCCGAGCTGGGCTACCGGGTGGCCGAACGCGCCGCCGGGCGCGGGCTCGCGAGTGAAGGCGTACGGCGCGTCTGCGAACTGGCCCGCACCGAGTACGGGTTGCGTCGGCTGGTCGCCTCGGCGGCCCTGGCGAACCCGGCGTCGCTGGCGGTGCTCCGGCGGGCCGGTTTCGTGCCGGACGGCTCGGTGTCCGACTGCACGGTGGAGCTGGACGGGGAGCCCGGCCTGCGGCACGTGCTCGACCTCCGTGCGCCCTACGCGGCCGCGTCTCCGTAGGCGGGGGCACCGGCCGGCTCGTACGTCAGTTGCAGCGTGCCGTGGGCGTGGGTGACCGACTCGGTGAGCCGCAGCGCGCTCGGCACCGTCCCCTCGCCGAACAGCCGCTTGCCGGTGCCGAGGAGCACCGGGTACACCCACAGGTTGAGCCGGTCGGCGAGGCCGAGGCGCAGCAGCGACTGCACCAGGTCCAGACTGCCGATCACGTGGACCTCGCCGTGGCGGTCCTTCATCTCGGTGACGCGCTCGGCCAGATCGCCGGTCAGGAGCGTCGAGTTCTCCCAGGCCAGCGGCTCAGTGAGCGTGCGGCTGGCCACGTACTTGGGCACGCCGTTGAGCAGCCGGGTGAAGGGGATGTCCGCGGACGCCTTGGGCCAGTAGCCGGCGAAGATGTCGTACGTCCTGCGGCCCAACAGCAGCGCGTCCATGCTGCTCGCCTGCTGGAACATCACCGCGCCGGACTGGTCGTCCAGTAGTGGCATCTGCCAGCCCCCGTGGCTGAAGCCGCCCTCGCGGTCCTCGTCGGGTTCGCCGGGAGCCTGCGCCACCCCGTCGAGGGTCAGGAACTCGGTCACGATCAACTTGCCCATGGGTCTGCTCCTCCGGTTTCCGATCCGTCAGCCGTCAGACCTCTCAACGACCGGCAACTCATCGCCGCCGGAATTGCCTGTGCCCGTGTCGCCTCCCACGTAAGATCATTCTCTTCGGCCGGCGTACGCCTTCCGGAGTCCTCGAAGGCGGATTTCGCCATGATCCCCGATCGGACTGAGACAAGCGTCCTCCTGGACGAGGCACTGGCGGGTGTGGCCGTCGCGTTCCAGGGCATGACGGCCCACGAGCAGGAGTCCAACTGCGAGTGCCACTGGGGCAGCGCGGAGGAACTGGCACTGCTGAAGACGCCGGACGTGCCGCTCGACGATGACCTGTTTCGTCGCACGTACTGGACGATGGACTGGCACTACCCCGGTCTGCTGCTGCGCCGGATCCTGCCCCAGGTGACCCAGCACCTCGTGGACGGCCGAATAGTGGCGATGGACGGGCTGGACAGTCTGGCGAACTTCTTCGCCGTCTCCCCCTGGCACGAGTGGCCGAGAGAGCAACAGGCCGCCCTACGGAGATTCCTGAACGTCTGGTGGGTGCACGTCCTGGTCGAGCCCGACGCGAAGGTGCCCGCCCACGCGGCCCTGTCGTTCCTCGCCGAGGCCACCACAAAGCTCACCCCTTGGCTGGCCGACTGGGCGGAGGCGCTGGCCGACGAGCCGGCCCGGCGGCACCTGGTCCAGGCCATGGATGAGTGGATGTACGACCTGCGGGGCGACTCGCTCCCGTGGTCGAGTTGGCACGACATCGACGCGTGGGCCCCCGCGCTGCAACTGTGGGTGATCCGACACGCGCCCACCGTCCTGCGCGAGTACGACGCGTCGGCCGAGCTGATCGAGGACATCCGCCGGTTCAGCCTGCCCGACGCGGCGCGGTACGACAAACCGCTCTCGCGATGGCGCGCCGGGCGCCCGTGGCCTGAGTGACGTCGAAAGCCCTGGCGGGACTCACGTCCCGGCCAGGGCCTTCACTGCGGTCACGCCCCTTGTCGCCCGCGCCGGTCAGCTCTCGAACGGCGATCGGCCCAAGTAGCGCTGTCCTCGATCAGCAGCCTCACCGCGCGAACATCCGGCACCACCAGGTGCCACAGAAGTTTCTTCGACTCCAACCAGCCCAGGCCGCGCTCGCGCATCAGAGCAATGGCTGCATCTACCGGCATCCCGTCAGCGAGCCGGCTCCGCATTTCTTCGAACTGCTCAGGCCAGTCCGATCGCAGCTCGCCACAGGCACCGAATCGCTCGAAGTTCTCCCGCGCCTCGGTCAGGGTCAGCCCGTTCGGCCCACTCAACTCGTCGGCGCTGAGGTCGTCTGTCCCGTCATCCTGCCAGAAACACACCAGGCAGATCCCGTGCATGCCACGCTCGTCGAGCGTGAGGCACTGCAGCACGGACACGCATACGGCCCACCCTCCGGCCCACGACGCACATATCTCGACGCTCACTCAGCCACGCCTTGAATCCTGTCAAACCGGACACAACCGGTCTGGGGGCACCGGATGAAGACGCCTGCGCAGGAAGGCGACCATCTCGCGGCGCGCCGGCCGGGCGGCCGGCACCAGACCGGGAGTGCTCAGGAAGGTGTGGGTGGCTCTCGGGTAGCAGGTCAGGCGGGCGTCGGTGCCGTCCTCGCGAAGTCGTTCGACGTAGCGGCTTCCGTGGTCGGCCAGCGGATCCAGTGCGGCGGTGATCACCAGTGTCGGCGGCAGTCCGCTGAGGTCGTCGAACATGAGGGGTGACACGCTGCGCGGGTCGAGCGTGGGCGGCAGGCTCACCTTGCGGGCCGCGCGCAGCCGGGACACCGACAGCGTGGGGTTATCGGCGTTCTCCGTGATCGAGGGGTACTCGGTCATGCTCTCCGTCCAGTCCGTGCCCGGGTAGATCAGCGCCTGTGCACGTAGCGGTGGGCCGTCCTTGCGGGCACGCAGGGCGATGAGTCCGGCGATCGTGCCACCGGCGCTCTCGCCCATGACCGCGACGGCTGCGGGATCGACGCCCCACTGGGCGGCATCTTCGACGAGCCGGACGACGGTGTCGTAGCCGTCGTCGATCGGCTGGGGTAGCGGGTGCTTCGGGGCGAGGCGGTATTCCACCGAGACGACCACCGCCGGGCACCGGACCGCGAGGTGGCTGTTGAGCCAGTCGTTCTGGGCAGCCGTCCCCGCGAAGAAGCCTCCGCCGTGGAACGAGACGACCAGAGGCAGCTTCCGGCCGGTGTCCTTCGGTCGGTGTACCCGCAGGGCCAGGCGTCGACCTGGAAGATCGATGGAGGCTGCCTCGATGCGTGCGCGGCGGTCCGGGAAGCCGGTGATGATCCGTGCGGCACGAGACGATGCCACACGGTTGGCCTTCTCGCGCGCGGCGATCACCTGATCGTCGGTCAGAGCCTCCCAGTCCAGGGTGTCCCTCAGGATCCGGGTGCCCAGTGGGGCCTTGCCTCTCATGGTGTCCTCCGGGATGCAGACGCTGTGGACTCACTGTCACAGCCGGTGCGTGCCGGTGGATTGAACGAATGTCAGGACGGACTCCCCCACGGTCCGGCGTCAGGGCCGGGCGGGCCAGGCGACGTCGTCGACGGCGAGGAACGGTGCGTTCGCCACGGTCGCGGGCGTCGCTCCGGTGAAGGTCATGACGTCTCGGTGGAGGTGCGACTGGTCGGCGTAACCGCTGTCCGCCGCCGCCGTTGCGGCGCTGTGGCCCGCGGCGAGGCGATGGGCCGCACGATCGAACCGGATGAGCTGGGCGGCGCGCTTGGGGGTGAGTCCGATCTGGGACCGGAATCGGGCCCACAGCCGTTTGCGGCTCCATCCGACCTCGGCCGCCAACCGCTCGACCCGCACCTGTCCCCCGCCGGCCACCATCCGCCTCCAGCAGTAGGCGACTTCCGCATCGACCGCGCGGCCCGCGTCGTGACGCCGGGCCAGCGCCACCTGGGCTGTCGCGAACCGGTCGTCCCAGGATCGGGCGGCGCGCAGGCGCTCCTGGATTCGCGCGGCGTCTCGCCCCCAGAGGTCGTCCAGGGCTGTCACGGTCCCGCTCAACTCCGATGCGGCACCCAGGACCGCGTGCGCGATCACAGGCGACAGCCGCACCTGAAGGCACGCGAAGCTTCCGGCCTGCCCTCGTCCTTGCGCGCCAGGGGGTGACGCGAGTCCGGCGGTGACGCAGCCTCGCTGTTGCCGTCCAGCACCGTCGTCGACGACGAGCGGCTGATCGCCGAGGTCGAAGATCACCATGACGGCGGGGTGCGGCACGACCTCGACCTCTACCGGGGCGTCAGCCCGATCGCTGAAACCCGCCATGGTGACCCCCGCCAACCGGCCCGGTCGTCGCGGAACCGCGATGTCCCAAGCGGGCGAACCGGAGCGCACCGGATCGGTGGGTCGCACATCACGATGGTACGTGTCGTCTCAACCGGCTCCGGAGATCCGCCTTGGCTAGGCGGCGTCCTGGGGCACGTGAGCGGCCCAGGCGGCGAGCTGATCAGCGCTACGCGCCCTCCCTAGCGGGCTCCGCCCGGCGCGAACACGGCATAGAAGTACCGGAGGCTGTCCTCCGGACCGTTCTCCAGTCGCTTGAAGGTCTTCGCGATCGGATTGCACCAGCGCTGCCCGCCGAGCTCGACCACCATGGGCCACCCGACGACGGCCAGTTCGTCTGCCGCCGTTGCCCGCCACCGTCCACCGGCATGCCGGGTCAGCACCTCGCCGACATAGCAACCGAAGCCGAAGAGAGTCTCCGCCACCTGTTCAGCCGCGAGGCCCTCGGCCCGAAAGCCGTCGAGGATGGCGTCAACGGATGCCAGGCTGTCCGGCGTGTAGTCCAGGTGCACACCGCTGACCTGGGCCGCTGACACCACGATGTCGCCAGCGAACCGCGCTGCGTTCTCCGGGACGGGCGCGTACTTCAAACGCAGTTGCACGGTCTTCTCCATTGATCAACAGGTGGGGATCGCGCGATCGTACCGACGACGGCCGACAAGCAACGGCCTCGCGCCCGGCTCGCAAGGCGGCGGACGAGCACGACGCCATGGCCTGTCCGACCTCGCGGGGTCAGCAGCCCTACCTCGTCCGCACGTCAGGTGCGAACCGGCGGCTCGCCGAATCTGCCACCACGGACGACGGAATCGCTCTCGACTTCCTGAACCGTCCAGACGTGACCGACGAAGTCGTCCACCGCGACACCACCGCGTCCGAGCAGCGTCCGGATCGCTGCCACTGCCTCTGCCGCCGCGACAACCGGTAGTTCACCTGGACCGCCCACGCCGGCCGCTCGCCGACAGCGCGCTCCAACTCCGCCACCATCTCGGGCTCCCAGTCGAGGTACAGGTCACGGTGTTCCTCCACCAGCCAGAGGAAGACCGAGCCCGGCGCGACCCACTGATCAGGCTGGGTCTCACCGAGGGAACCCAGAGTCGCCACACGTCCGCCCTGGACACGGCCGGGAAGACGAACGCGTCCTCACTCATGCGCCGAACCATAGGCGCCGGCTCCACGCCTGGCGTCCGACGACGCCTGGCTGGCCTGGCCTGGCCTGGCCTGGCCTGGCCTGGCCTGGCCTAACGGCACGCTAATGGCACGGGCTACCCGTCCTCGAACGGCTCGTCATGCCACCGGAAGCCGGCTTCGTCGCCCTCGACGCTGAGAAGAAACTCGGCCACCCGGTGGCCTTCCGGGTGGGTCATCGTGAGGGCGACCCGAATCTCGTCGTCGATCCGGATCATGGCCTCGTCGTCGTCCGCGTCGAGGGCGGCGTTCCGGGCGACGAAGAGCGGGCGCAGCGGCTCGAACGCAGGCAGCGGACGGAAGCGGCCGTACGTCCACGGGAAGTCGTGAGTCTGCTCATCGATCTCGCCGGCCAGCTCGCCCCGGTGGTACAGCCGCCACACCCTGCCCGCGTCCACCGCGACAGCGTAGGCGACGCTGAGCGGTCAGCTCCGGTGCGGTGTGGGTGACGTCGGAGGGCCGAGGCCAAGCCGGCCGCACTGCGGTGCCTTGATGGACCTCTACGCGCGCTACATGATCGATGGTCGTGGAACATCGAAGGCCCTGACCGGGACTGTCGTCCTGATCAGGGCCTTCACGCTGGAGCGGGTGACGGGAATCGAACCCGCACTGTCAGCTTGGGAAGCTGATGTTCTGCCATTGAACTACACCCGCAGGCGGTACCACTCTACCCGAAGGTCACCACCCCCGTGCAGCGAGGTGCGCGCGCCACTTCGGCGAGGTGGCGGCATCGGCGGCCGGTCGACCCCGCCATCTCCCCGAACTGGAGTGGATCAAGCACCCTCCGGAGCCGGCAGGCGCGAAGTTGCACGTCGGCAACATATGGGCGTTCTCAAATCTCTCGATGAGATGTAACGTCTGCCCCACGTTTCCGAACCGGCGTGACACACCCCCTGGCACGCCGTCAGAAAGAGGTGGGCCCATGGGACTCCGTCCCAACCTGCTGACCCGGCGTACCGCCGGTGTCGCGACGTCGACCCTCGCGCTGCTGCTCAGCACCGCCGCCGTCGGCGTCGTACCCGCTGCTTCGGCCTTCTCGGCCGCCCCGGCCGGCGTGTGCGCCGAGCCGGCCGACGCCCACGCCGACGAGCACGCGAACGCTCGCGTCGCGAAGGGTGGCAACGCCAAGCTCGACCCCAACCACCTGACCGCCAAGCAGGTCCGTGACCGCGAGGCCGACCTCGCCGCGGCGCAGCGCGAGCGGGCCAACTTCCGGACCGGCGCCGTCGCCCCGCTGGCCACCGTGACGATCCCGGTCGTCGTCCACGTCATCCAGGAGAACAGCACCCGGGCCGGTGGCAACATCACCGACTCGATGATCAACCAGCAGATCACCGTGCTGAACCAGGCGTACGCGGGCTCGACCGGCGGCGCCGCCACCGCCTTCGGGTTCCAGCTCACGAAGATCAACCGGGTGACGAACCCGTCGTGGTACCCGATCGTGCAGGGCTCCTCCGCCGAGCGCTCGATGAAGACCTCGCTGCGTGAGGGCGGCAAGAACACGCTGAACATCTACCTCGGAGAGCTGAGCGACAGCCTGCTGGGCTGGGCGACCTTCCCGAAGCGGACGCTGGACAAGATGGACGGCGTGGTCGTGCTCAACGAGTCGCTGCCCGGCGGCACCGCGACCAACTACAACCAGGGCGACACCGGCACCCACGAGGTCGGCCACTGGCTGAACCTCTACCACACCTTCCAGGGCGGCTGCTCCGGCTCGGGCGACAGCGTCTCCGACACCCCGGCCGAGGCGTCGCCGGCGTACCAGTGCCCGACCGGCCGGGACACCTGCTCGACCGCCGGCAAGGACCCGATCACCAACTTCATGGACTACACGTACGACTCCTGCATGTACCAGTTCACCGCCGGCCAGGCGAGCCGCATGCTCACCGCGTGGAACGCCTACCGCGCGGCCTGACCCTCGCACCACGTACCGGTGCCGGCCCTGTCCTCGGACGGGACCGGCACCGTTTCGTCTCGGGCCGGCTCAGGCGGCCGAGCGGCGGGTGTCGAAGCCGTGCCGGCCGCGCCGGGCCTCCGCGGCCACCGGCTCCCGCCGGGCCGGCTCGGCTCCGCGCGGGTCGAGCCAGACCCTCACCTGCGGCGGGGCGGCGCCGGGCTGGGCCACCGGGTCGCGCCGGGTCAGCATCGCCGCCTCGACCGTGAACTCGAACAGCCGCCAGTCGCCCTGCGGGGACGCGCGGGCGATCCGGGCCAGCCGGGTCACGGTGGCCGGGTCGGTCACCGGCCGGGCGCGGCCCGCGACGTACGCCTCGTCGTCGCTCTCCTCCGGCGGGAACGAGTGCAGCGCGTAGCGGCCGTCGCGTTCGAGGTCGCGGCGCTTCGGCGAGTCGATGACGAAGCACCAGAGGCCGTCGTCGGTGATCACCGGGGAGACGGGATGGACCCGAGGGCCGCCGTCGGCGCGGACCGTGGCGAGGTAGCCGAAGCCCGGCCCGTACTGCTGCATCAGGAGGCGGATCTCGTCGGCGAGGCGGGGCTCGTCGGCGGCGAATTCGGACCAGGAAGCCATGTGGACACTCTATCGAACACGTGTACGAAGATGTAGTGCGACACGCAGGTCACCCGTACCGGTCGCTATGGTGTTCCGATGCTGCTCTCCGACCGCGACCTGGTCTCCGAGATCAAGGCCGGCACGCTCGCGCTGGAGCCCTTCGAGCCCACGCTGGTGCAGCCGTCGAGCATCGACGTACGCCTGGACCGGCTGTTCCGGGTCTTCAACAACCACCTCTACACGCACATCGACCCGTCGGTCCAGCAGGACGACCTGACGTCGATGGTGGAGGTGCCCGAGGGGCAGCCGTTCGTGCTGCACCCGGGCGAGTTCGTACTCGCCTCCACGCTTGAGGTGATCTCGCTGGGCGACCAGCTCGCCGGCCGGCTGGAGGGCAAGTCGAGCCTGGGGCGGCTGGGTCTGCTGACCCACTCGACCGCCGGCTTCATCGACCCGGGCTTCTCCGGCCACGTCACGCTGGAGCTGTCGAACGTGGCGAACCTGCCGATCACGCTCTGGCCGGGCATGAAGATCGGCCAGCTCTGCATCTTCCGGCTCTCCTCGCCGGCCGAGCACCCGTACGGCTCGGCCGTCTACGGCTCGCGTTACCAGGGGCAGCGCGGCCCGACGCCGAGCCGGTCCTGGCAGAGCTGGCGCACCTGGCCGACACGCTGACGGCGCCCGCAGTTGTTAATAGGGGCCCCCTCCTCTACCTGAGGCGTTAAGAGGGGGCCCTTCCTTACACGCGGCCGTAGCTGTTGATGTCGCCGTCGTCGACCCGCTTCATGGTGATGGGCTTGCCGGACTGGGAGGCGTGCACCACCCAGCCGTCGCCCACGTACATCGCCACGTGGTGCAGGTCGCTGTAGTAGAAGACGAGGTCACCGGCGCGCAACTCGGCCCGGCTCACCCGCTTCGTCACGCCGTGCTGCTGGCGCGCGTTGTGCGGCAGCGAGACGCCGCCCTTGGCCCAGGCCGCCATGGTGAGGCCCGAGCAGTCGAAGTGGTCCGGCCCGGCAGCGCCCCAGACGTAGATCTTGCCGATCTGGGCGCAGGCGAACTTGACCGCCGCACCGGCCGGGCCGCCGGGGTAGCCGGCCGGGCACGGCGCCGGGCGCAGCGGGCCGCCGCCACCCTTGCCGTACACCTTGAGCCGCAGCTTCTCCAGCTTGGCGATCTCGGCGTCGATCTGCTTCTTCTTCGCCGCGAGCTGGGCCTCGGTACGGGCCAGCCCGGCGATCATCTCGTCCAGCGGCTTCTTCTTCGCCGCCAGTTCGTCGCGCAGCGCGGCGACGGAGCGCACCTGTTCGTGCTGGCGGTGCGCGAAGCGGTCGAGCAGTTCCAGGCCGTTCACCAGGTCACCGGGCGAGCGGCTGCCGAGCAGCGCGTTGACTGTGGAGAGGTTGTCGCCCTTGTAGGCGTCGGCGGCGAGGCCGCCGACCTGGCCGAGCGCGGCGTCCACCCGGGCCTGGAGGGGTGCGATCTGCCGGCCGAGCGCATCGGCCTGCTTGCGCCGCGCGGCGAGCTGCCCGCGTACGGCGTTCACCTGTTCGATGACCGGTTCGAGTTTGTTCCAGTCGCGGTCGATCTGGGCCTCGATCTCGGCGACCGAGGGTTCGGCGTGTGCCGCCGTGGCGCCGCCGGTCAGGACGACTGCGGTGCCGACGAGGGCGGCGAGGGCGGTGGTGAAGCGGGACCAGCGGGTGCGCGGCACAGCCGTGGACCGGTCGAGCGACCGGTTCGACGACGGCCGCGGGGCATGGAGTGCCACCGGGCGTCCGTACTCCTTCTTCCGTACCGCCTACCGGGTTAGCTGACGGATTCGGGCGGGAAGGGAGCCGCCCTACCGCATCGCTGCGGATTCACCCCAGGTACCTGGTTCCCCGGCTCGCCCGGAGGCGACTCGGCGGTGTCGGACCGTCACCGACCGGGTTGGACGGTGAGACGTGCGGCCGACGATTCACCAGAGTAGGGACCACCGTTATCGATCCGCAACTTCCAGCGCCGTGACACTCCGTACGTGATGCGGCGCCGCACCCCGCACGGAGGTGAAATTTTCTTTCAAGGCTGATTACCCACTGGAAAGGTATTGACCCTCACGGGTGTGCGGAGTGAGGGTGGAAACGCAGTGACCCCCATCCCTGTCCAGGAGGTTCGATGCACCTCTCCGCCCCGCCGTCGGGCAGACGGATACTGCTCGCCGCCGCCGTGGCGACAGCCACCGCGCTGGCGACGACCGGCCCGGTGACAGCCGCGCCGGACACGTCCGCGCCCGCGAGCGACCGGCAACAACAATACGCCGCCGCCGCGGCCGAGTACGGCGTGCCGCAGAACGTGCTGCTCGGCGTCTCCTATCTGGAGTCGCGCTGGGACACGCACACCGGGCAGCCCAGCACCAGCGGCGGCTACGGCCCGATGCACCTGACCGACGCCGCGCACATCCTCGCCATGCCGGGCAGCGCCCACGTCGACGAGGACGAGGACCCACGCGGCGACGACGCCCGCCCGCTCAAGCTCGACCCGGCCACGGCCGCCACGCCGCAGCGGGAGACCCCGCTGCCGCCCGCCTCGCTCCAGACGCTCGACGCGGCCGCCGCGCTGACCGGGCTCGACGCGGGGACGCTGCGGACCGACCCGGCCGCGAACATCCGCGGTGGCGCGGCGCTGCTGGCGTCGTACCAGAAGGCCCTGGGTGGGCCGGTCGGTGCCGGCACCGACCCGGCGGCCTGGTACGCCGCGGTGGCCCGGTACTCCGGCGCGGACACCTCCGACGCGGCGGCGGCCTTCGCCGACGAGGTGTACGACCAGCTCGGCCAGGGCGCCAGCCGGACCACCGACGACGGCCAGCGGGTCACGCTCGCCGCCACCGCCGCGCAGCCGGACCGTTCCCGCCTGGCCCGCCTCGGCCTGCGCAACGCCGAACGGCCGGACGGGCTGGAGTGCCCGGTCCGGCTGGCCTGCGAGTGGATCCCCGCGCCGTACGAGCAGCTCAGCGACGACCCGGGCGACTACGGCAACCACGACCTGGGCGACCGGCCGAAGCAGCAGAAGATCGAGTACATCGTCATCCACGACACCGAGGGCTACTTCGGCCCGAGCGTCGACCTGGTGAAGCGGGCCGACTACCTGGGCTGGCACTACACGCTGCGCTCGGTGGACGGCTACATCGCCCAGCACATCAAGACCAAGGACGTGGGCTGGCACGCCGGCAACTGGTACGTCAACGCGAAGTCCATCGGCCTGGAGCACGAGGGCTTCGCCGGTCAGGGCACCTGGTACACCGAGGCGATGTACCGCACCTCCGCCAAGCTGGTGCGCTACCTGGCGCTGAAGCTCGGCATCCCGATGGACCGCCAGCACATCATCGGCCACGACAACGTGCCCGGCATCACCGCCGCCAACGTGGGCGGCATGCACTGGGACCCGGGACCGTACTGGGACTGGTCGCACTACTTCGACCTGATGAAGGCGCCGTTCCGCGGCACCGGCACGCCCCGGACCGGCCTGGTCACCATCGACCCGGACTTCGCCACCAACCGGCCCGCGTTCACCGGCTGCAACCAGCAGCCGCCCGGCGTCCCGACGCCCCGGCCGCCGGCCGAGCCGTGCCCGTCGCGCGGTTCCTCGGCCGTGATCCTGCGGACCGCGCCGAGCCCGGACGCCCCGCTCGTCAACGACCTCGGGCTGCGCCCGGACGGCACGCCGGACACCATGTACATCTCCGACCACGGCGCCCGCGCCTCGGCCGGCCAGACGTACGCCCTCGCCGGCCGCCAGGGTGACTGGACGGCGATCTGGTACCTCGGCCAGAAGGCGTGGTTCCTCAACCCGGCCTCCGCGCCGACGGCCAAGTGGGCCACCGGCTTCGTCGTGACGCCGCGGCCCGGCAAGGCCACCATCCCGGTGTACGGGCGGGCCTACCCGGAGCAGGCCGCCTACCCGGACACCATCCCGTACCAGACCATCTCGCCGCTGCAGTACACGTTCGCCGCCGGCCAGCGGTACGCGGTCGGCGGGGTGCTGCCCGGCGAGTACTACCGGGCGGTCTCGTTCGACGGTTCCGCACCGGGTGACCGGACCGTGGTCCGCGGCGAGAACCGCTACGTGCAGGTCCAGTTCGGTCACCGGATCATGTTCGTGAACCTGGACGACGTGCTGATCCTGCCGTCCCCGGTCGGCGCGCCGCGCTGACCCGTCACCGCACACGAGAAGGCCCCCGGTCCGTGTGGACCGGGGGCCTTCCCGCTGTCAGGGGTTGCGGGTCAGCTGACCCGGACGAAGCCGGCGAGCGGCTGGGTGTTGATGCTCGACACCTGGACCGGTTTGCCGGTACGTGGCGCGTGCACCATCACCCCGTTGCCGAGATAGAGCCCGACATGATGCAGGTCGGAGCCGAAGAACACCAGGTCACCGGGGCGGGCCTCGGAGCGGGAGACCCTGCGGCCCTCGTTCCACTGGGCACCGGTGAAGTGGGTCAGCGAGATGCCCGCCGCCTTGTACGCGTACTGGGTGAGGCCGGAGCAGTCGAACGAGTTCGGGCCGGTTGCACCCCACACGTACGGGTCACCGACCTGGGCGCACGCCGTCTTGATCGCGGTCCGCGCGGCGCTGCTCACCACGCCGTCGATCTTGGGGCAGCCCGCCGGGCGGATCGAGGTCACCGGGAGCATGGCGGTCAGCCGCTTGATCTCCGAGTCGATCTGCTTCTTCTTCGCCGCGAGATCGTTCTGCTGCTTGATCTCCAGCGCGATCAGCGCGTCCAGCTTCTCCTTCTGCTTGTTGTACTGGTCGCGCACCTTGAGCACACCGGCGATCTGGCGGCGCTGGTCGTCGGCGATCCGGTCCAGCATGACCAGCTGCTCGGCCAGCGTGCCCGGCTTGGTGTTCACCAGCAGCGCGCCCAGCTCCTGCGACGGGCCCTGGATGTAGTACCGGGCCGCGATGTCGCCGACCTTGTTCATGGCGAGCGTGGAGGCCAGCTCCAGCGGCACCATCTTGTCCTTCAGCGCCTTGGACTTCTTCTGGTTGGCGCGAAGCTGCGAGCGGACCTTGTTGAACTGCTCGATGGTGGGTTCGAGCTGCTCCCACTGCTTGTCGATCTGCGCGTCGATCTCGTCCACCGACGGCGCCGCGTGCGCCGGGGCCGTCAGCATTCCGGCGCCGACCGCGGCGGCCGCGACCAGGGTGACCAGACGGCGTACCACCCGTTGGAACCCGGCCCGCCGGCCGGGTGGAGCGCTCGGGGCGTGACGTTGAGGGGGCGTGGTTGCCACCGGCACGGACTCCTTTGCAACCGACCGCCGGGCGCCTCGCGAGAGGGAAGGTCGAGGCAGACGACCCACAGCGGTCGGTGCCCCACATTAGGGAAGGCGTCCCATGGAATCAAGGCGACCGTTTGTTCAATCACGTATCCGCAATCGATTGCACACCAAGGGTATTCATTTCATCTCCCGACGATGGCTGTCAATACGTCGTCGAGCGTCACCACACCCATCGGCCGGCGTCCGTCGCTGACCAGCACCATGTGGCGGCGTTCGCGGCGCATCGCGAGCAGCAGATCGGCGAGCGTACGGTCCGGCGGCACCACCGCCAGCGGCCGGTAGACAGCGGCCGGCACCGGCGCCCGGCGGCTCGCCCCGGCGTACCCGAGCACGTCCTTGACGTGCACGAACCCGAGCACCCGGCGGGTGGACCGCTGCACCACCGGGAAGCGGGACCGGCCGGTACGGGTCGCCAGCACCTCCAGCGACGCCGGTGAGACGTCCTCGGCCACAGTCGTCACAGTGGACCAGGGTTGCAGCGCGTCCGCGGCGGTACGGCTGTGCAGGGCCAGCGCCCCGGTGATGCGGGCGTGCTCCTCGGCGTCCAGCAACCCCTCGGTACGCGCCTGGGAGACCAGCCCGGCCAGTTCCTCGGCCGTGAACACGGTCTTCACCGCGTCGGTCGCCTCCACCCGCCACCACCGCAGCACCTGCCGGGACGCCCACTTCATCGCCAGCAGCAGCGGCTTGGTGGCCAGGCAGAACGCCAGCATCGCCGGGCCGAGCCAGAGCGCCGAGGGCTCCGGGCCGGCCAGCGTGATGTTCTTCGGCACCATCTCGCCGACCACCGTGTGCAGGAACACCACCACCGCCAGCGCGATGACGAACGACACCGGGTGCACCGCCGAGGCGGGCAGCCCCACCGCGGCGAACGGCGACTCCAGCAGGTGCGCCAGCGCCGGCTCGGCGATCGCGCCGAGGCCCAGCGAGCAGACGGTGATGCCGAGCTGCGCCCCGGCGATCATCAGCGGGATCTGGTTCATCGCCGCCAGCGCCAGCCGGGCCCGCTTCGACGTCGCCGCCAGCGGCTCGATCACCGTACGGCGGGAGGCGATGAGCGCGAACTCGCTGCCCACGAAGAACGCGTTGCCGAGCAGCAACGCCACCGCGACGAGTAACTCAGGCACCGTCGTCGGGCTCCTCGGGGCGCACCACCCGCACCTGCTCGATCCGGTGCCGGTCGACCTCCACCACAGTGAACTCGTACCCGGCCTCGTCGACCGTCTCGCCCGGCACCGGGATGTGGCCGAGGCGGGCCATGAGGAACCCGCCGAGCGTCTCGTACGGCCCGTCGGGCAGCCGGAACCCGGTCTGCTCGACCAGCTCGTCGGCGCGCAGCACACCGTCGGTCAGGACGGTCCGCTCGCCGCCGGGCACTGTGAGCTCCACCGGCCCGAAGCCGTCCACCGCATCCGGGTCGAACTCGTCCGCGATCTCCCCGACCAGCTCCTCGACGAGATCCTCCACGGTCACCACGCCGTCGGTGCCGCCGTACTCGTCCACCACGATCGCCAGGTCCGCCCCGGCGGCCTTGAGCGCGGCCAGCACCCCGTTCAGGTTCAGGCTCTCCGGGACGTACACCGGTTCCCGGGCGACGGCGGCGACAGTGGTGGCGGCCCGGCGGGCCAGCGGCACACCCAGCGCGTCGGGCACTCCGGCGACGCCGGTGACCAGGTCGAGCGTCTCCTCGTACACCGGGAACCGGGTCCGGCCGGTCCGCCGGGACGCCTCCAGCAGCTCCGCCACAGTCGTGGTGGCGTGCAGCGCCGTGACGTCCACCCGGGGCGTCATCGCCTCGGCGGCCCGCTTGTCGCCGAAGCGGATGGTGCGGCGCAGCAGCATCGCGGTGTCCGGCGGCAGCGCGCCGGCCCGGGCCGAGATGGCGGCGAGCAGGCCCAGCTCCTCGGGGGACCGGGCGCTCGCCAGTTCCTCCTGCGGCTCCACGCCGAGGCGGCGCACCAGCCGGTTCGCGGACTCGTTGAGCAGCCGGATCAGCCAGCCGAAGGTGCGGGAGAAGGCCCGCATCGGCGCGGCGGTGGCCAGCGCCGCCGGCATCGGGCGGGCCAGCGCGAGGTTCTTCGGCACCAGCTCGCCGAACAGCATCGAGATGAGCGTGGCCAGGGCCAGCGCGAGCAGGCCGGAGAAGCGTTCCGCGCCGCCGAGCGGGTGCAGCAGCGGCGCGAAGATCCGGGCCAGGGCGGGCTCGGCCAGGTAGCCGGTGAGCAACGCGGTGAGCGTGATGCCGAGCTGCGCCCCGGAGAGCTGGAAGGACAGCTCGCGCAGCGCGCGGCGGACCGTGGCGGCCCGGCCGTCCCCCTCGTCGGCCCGCCTGTCGATCTCCGCCCGGTCGACCGTGACCAGGGCGAACTCGGCCGCGACGAAGAACGCGTTGCCGGCGGTCAGCAGCACGAAACCGACCAGTGGCAACAGCGTCAGAAGCAGAAGGCCGTCGATGCGCGTGATTGTGGCACGCGCGCGCCGATGGCGGGCCCCCCGTAGCGTGGTGCGCATGGACGGTCTGCTGCTCACCGACGAACTGGTCCTGCTCGCGTACGACGACGACGGCACCAACCGGCTCGGCAGTCCGCACCTCGGCTACGGCCTCGCCGGGGCAGTGCTGCTGGAACTGGCCCTGGCCGGGCGGGTGGAGGTGGCGGACAAGCGGCTCGTGGTCACCGATCCGGCGCCGACCGGCGTACCGCTGCTCGACGAGGCGCTGGCGACTGTGGGAGCCGGCCGCCCGCGCAAGCCGAAGGACTGGATCGGCAAGCTCGCCAAGGGCCTGCCGGACCGGGTGCTCGGCGGGCTCGTCGACGCCGGGGTGCTGCGCCGGGAGTCCGACCGGGTGCTGCTGGTCTTCCCGCGTACCCGCTATCCCTCGCCGACCGGCGCGGAGCCGGCGGTGGAGACGGCGGCCCGGGAGCGGATGGCGACGGCGCTCACCACCGACGGCCCGGTCGTCGCCCGGACCGCCGCGCTGCTCACGCTGACCCGCGCGGTCGGCCTGGACCGCAAGATCTTCCGCGAGCTGCCGAAGGAGCGGGTGAAGGCCCGCATCGACGAGATCGCCGCCGGCGACTGGGCGTCCGCCGCCGCCAAGAAGGCGATCGAGGAGATGCAGGCCGCGCTGCTGGTCGCGATGACGGCCGGGACGAGCGCCGCCATCATGACCACCACGACCAGCTGAACGCGACGGCGGCGGCACCGCTCAGGTGCCGCCGCCGTCGTGGTCCGGCTCCTGCCGGGTGTACGCCTCAGCTCGCAGCCGGCGCGACCTCCGGCTCACCGGCCGGGGCCTCCGGCTTGACCGAGCGCAGCAGCACGCTCGCCACGTCGACCACCTCGACGTCCTCGCCCGCGCCCTTGCCGTTCACGCCGTCGTTGAGCATCGTCGAGCAGAACGGGCAGCCGACCGCGATGGTCTTCGCGCCGGTGGACATGGCCTCCTCGACCCGGTCCACGTTGATCCGCTTGCCGATCTTCTCCTCCATCCACATCCGGGCGCCGCCGGCGCCGCAGCAGAAGGAGCGCTCACTGTTACGCGGCATCTCGGTCAGCTCGCCCTGGATCGAATCGCCGAGCACCTCACGCGGCGCGGCGAAGATCCGGTTGTGCCGGCCCAGGTAGCACGGGTCGTGGTAGGTCACGCCGCCGTCGACCGGCTGCACCGGGGTGAGCTTGCCGGCGCTGACCAGGTGGGCCAGCAGCTGGGTGTGGTGCACGACCTCGAACTCGCCGCCGAGCTGGCCGTACTCGTTGCCCAGGGTGTTGAAGCAGTGCGGGCAGGTGGCGACGATCTTGCGCTTGCTCTTCTCCCGGCCCTCGAACGCCTCGTTCAGCGTCTCCACGTTCTGCTGGGCCAGCATCTGGAAGACGAACTCGTTGCCGATGCGCCGGGCCGGGTCACCGGAGCAGGTCTCGCCCTCGCCGAGGATGGCGAACTTGACGCCCGCCTCGTTGAGCAGCGTGGCGACCGCGCGGGTGGTCTTCTTGGCCCGGTCCTCGAACGCTCCGGCGCAGCCGACCCAGAACAGGTACTCGAAGTCGTCGACCTCGCCTACGCGCGGCACCTCGAACCCGAGGCCCTTGGTCCAGTCCTCGCGGGTGTTCTGCGGGGCGCCCCACGGGTTGCCCTTGTTCTCCAGGTTGCGGAGCATGACGCCGGCCTCGGACGGGAAGCTCGACTCGATCAGCACCTGGTAGCGGCGCATGTCGACGATGTGGTCCACGTGCTCGATGTCGACCGGGCACTGCTCGACGCAGGCGCCGCAGGTGGTGCAGGACCAGAGCACGTCCGGGTCGATGACACCGCCCTCCTCGGCGGTGCCGATCAGCGGCCGGTCGGCCTCGGCCAGGGCCAGCACGTCCATGTGGGCGAGCTGCGCCTGCGTGGCCTTCTCCTCGCCGGTCAGGTCCTTGCCGCCACCGGCCAGCAGGTACGGGGCCTTGGCGTACGCGTGGTCGCGCAGGCTCAGCACCAGCAGCTTCGGCGACAGCGGCTTTCCGGTGTTCCAGGCGGGACACTGCGACTGGCAGCGACCGCACTCGGTGCAGGTGCTGAAGTCGAGCAGGCCCTTCCAGGTGAACTGCTCGACGTGGGCGACACCGAACTGGTCCTTCTCCGGGTCGGCCTCCTCGAAGTCCAGCGGCTTGCCCTCGCTGGTCATCGGGCGCAGCGGGCCCAGGCCGGAGCCGGCCGGCTTCTCCGGGTCGCGCTTGAAGAAGATGTTCGGGAAGGCCAGGAAGCGGTGCCAGGCCACGCCCATGGTGACGTTCAGCGAGATCACGATGAGCCAGGTCATCGAAATCATGATCTTGATGAGGGCGGCGACGCTGACGCCCGCCTCCCAGTTCGGGAGGACCGAGCCGACCGCGTGGCTGAGCGGGGCGGCCCAGACCGGGTACTCGAAGTGGTCGGTGGCGACCTTGAAGCCCCGGATCACGAACCCGAAGATCAGGACCAGCAGGACGACCCACTCGACGAAGTAGCCCTGCCACATGGTCGAGCCGGTGAACCGGGAGCGGTTCTCCGCGCGGCCGGGCCGGTTGCGCAGCCGGATGGCCATCAGTACCAGGATGCCGACCAGGCCGAGGATGCCGATCCACTCGGTGACCAGACCGAAGATCGTCCAGTGCCCGATGATCGGCAGCCCGCCGCCGGTCGAGACCACCTCGAAGTAGGCCTCCAGCACCAGCAGCGACAGCACGATGAAGCCGACCATCACGAACCAGTGGGCGGCGCCGACCACGCTCCACTTCAGCATGCGGGTGTGACCGGCGGTCTCCACCAGCATCTTCTTCGTACGCGCGCCCTTGTCGCCGAACCGCTCCGGCGCGGGCTGGCCGAGCCGGATGACGGCTGTCATCTTCATGACCGCGCGCACCGCAAGCCACACCGCCACGGCGGTGATGGCGGCCGCGAGGATCGTGGTGACGATCTGGACGCTGCCCATCGAGTTGGCCTCCCGGTCTGCTGCTTGTCCGTGCAGCCTACGCGCAAGGTTACCCAGCAGTAACGTGAGTCTTCTCGCACCAGGCCACGCCGCCCTGCGCACACCTTAGGTGGAGCGGCGTCGAAGCGCCGGGCAGGGGCGGCGTGGCGTGACCTACGCCGGGGTGGGGCAGCGCCGGATCAGCGCCAGCGGGAGAGCAGGATCAGCGACGAGACCATCGCGCCGAAGCCCACGGCGAGGTTCCAGTAACCCCAGCTGGCGACCGGGTACGCCTGCTCGGACAGGTAGTAGAGGACCAGCCAGCCGATGCCCAGCACGATCAGCGTGACCGCCGTGACCGGCAGCCAGATGGGGCTAGGCTTGCGCGTCGACGCCGTCGCCGTCGGACGTACGTCCGTCGGCGGGGTGTACACCTTCTTCTTGCGGACCTGAGACTTGGGCACGACGCTCTCCAGAGGGGGGTACGACCTCGTCCGGCCTGACAACCGGGCGCGAGGGCGACGGTCCATGGCCAATAATGTTCGACAGCTAGCGTAGTCCCGACGGACCGTCCAGGCCACGAATGGGGCCAGGCCGGTGCACTCAGTAACCGGAAAGAGCGGACTTTCCGGGTCGAGCAGGTCGGCTCGCACCGGCGCGGGCCGGAACGAAACGACGGGAAAGGGAACGCCCGGTGGAGTACACGTCCGGCGCCGCCTCCTGGCAGAAGGTCCTCCGCCGCGCGGCAGCCGCCCTGCTGCCCCGGCGCGCCCGCCAGCGCCGCCCCGGCTGGTCCGTCGGCGTACCCCTGATCGCCGCCGCCGCCGGTCTGCTCTTCACCACCACCGCCACCACCGCGGGCGGCACGCCCCTGCGCGAGGACCGCCGGCCCCAGCTCACCCAGCTGATCGAGGACCGCCGCGAGGAGGTCGCCGCCAGCGAGGCGAAGGCCGCCCGGCTCCGCGCCGAGGTGGAGGACCAGACCGCCGCGCTGGCCGGCGCCGACGGGCCGATCAAGACCGAGCGGGACCGGGCCGCCGCCAGCCGGCAGGCCGCCGGATTCACCGCGCTCACCGGCAGCGGCGTGACGGTCGAACTGAACGACGCCGACCGCCGGCCCGACCAGCCGCTGCCCAAGGGCGCCAGCAATGACGACCTGGTCGTGCACCAGGGCGACGTCCAGGCGGTCGTCAACGCGCTCTGGGCCGGCGGCGCGGAGGCCATGTCAATCATGAACGTCCGCGTGCTGAGCACCAGCGCGGTACGCTGCGTCGGTAACACCCTGCTGCTGCACGGCCGGGTGTACTCCCCTCCTTTCAAGATCGTGGCAATCGGCGATCCCGCGCAACTCCAGCGGGCGCTCGCCGCCTCTGAGGGAGTGCGGGTGTTCAAGGAAGTGGCCGACCACTACCAACTCGGGTACGTCGAGCGCGTCTCCACTGTCACCGTGCCGGCGTTCGAGGACTCCACCGCGTTGCAATCGGCGACGGTGCCCCGGTGACCGGCGGCGACCCCCGGGAACGCGCCGGCCACGACCGCCGGGAGGAGCCGACAGCGTTCCTCCCCCGGGCCGAGCGCCCGGCCCCGGCGTCGCCGCCCCCGCTCGACCTGCCCTGGCCCGACGCCGGTCCGGCCCACACCGCTCCGGCCCGGCGCGGCCCGGACGCCCGGCCGCCCGCCCAGCCGCCTTCCGCCCCGCCCCGGACCGTCCCGCCGCCTTCCGCTTCGCCTCGGACCGCCCCGCCGACCGCCCCGCCGCCGTGGCCGGGCAGTCAGGCGCACCACAACCCTGGGCACCACGGACCCGCGCACCACGGACCGGCGTCCCGAGGTGGTTCCGCCCCCGGGAACCCCGTCCGCCATCCCACCGGAGGGGCGATCCCGCCCGAGCGCGGTGGCCGCGCCGGACAGCCACCGCAGGCCGGCGCCCGCCCGTGGGAGGCCGGCGGACGCCCGCCGCAGGACGGTCGCCGACCGGCGGGGGGTGGTGAACGGCCGCCCGGCGTACCCCCTCTCGGTGGTCCGGCCGGTGCGGACCGGAACCCTCCGGCCGACCCCGGGGCGACGACTGTGCTGCCCGCCGTGACCCGCCCACCGGCGAACCCCCACCTGGACGCGACCGGGCTGATGGGCGCGGTGCCCCCGGCGCCGGACACCGGCGACGGCGGCGGCGAGCCGCCCGCCGAGCCACCCCGCCCCCGGCGCGGCGAGCGGGTGGTGCAGCTGCGGCCCGAGCAGACCGGCGACGGATACCGCAGCGTCTACTCCGAGCTGACCCGCCCCACAGTCGGCTCCCGGCTGCGCACAGTCGTACGGGGGACCGGCGAGCTGCTGATCACCTTCGGCCTGGTGGTGCTCCTCTTCGCCGGGTACGAGATCTGGGGCAAGGCGGTCCTCGTCGAGGCCCACCAGAGCGACCTGAACAGCCAGCTCGCCCAGGAGTGGGACGCGACCGCGGACCCGACTGTCGGCCCGAGCACCGGTCCCACTGTGAAGCCGAAGCCGCCGGCCAAGGGGAAGCCGGTCGCCGGTCTCTACATCCCCAAGTTCGACAAGCACTGGGTCGTGGTCGAGGGGGTCAGCCCGGACGACATCCGGTACGCCCCGGGCCACTACCCGGACAGCGCCATGCCCGGCGAGGTGGGCAACTTCTCCGTCGCCGGTCACCGCATCCGCTCCACGTTCTGGCGGCTGGACGAGATGAAGACCGGCGACGCCATAGTGGTCGAGACCAGGACCGACTGGCTGATCTACCGGGTCTACCAGCAGCGGATCGTCAAGCCGTCCCAGGTGGAGGTGGTCGCGCCGGTGCCGGGCAAGCCGGGCCAGAAGGCCACCGAGAAGCTGTTGACGCTGACCACCTGCAATCCGAAGTTCGACAACTACCAGCGGCTGATCATCCACGCCCGGCTGGACCACGCGCAGGCCAAGTCGGCGGGCCGCCCGGCCGAGTTGGAGGCGTGAGCCGTGTACTCGTGGATCTGGCGGAAACTGCCGTTCGGGCTGCCCGGCAAGCTGATCGGCTCGCTGGTGCTGGCCACCGCCACCGTCGCGCTGCTCTGGTTCGTGGTCTTCCCGTGGGCCGAACCGCTGCTGCCCTTCGACGACGTGCAGGTCACCCAGGACTCCGGCGTACCCGGTGACGGTGGGATCACCGAACCGACCGGGCTGCCCGGCGAGGAGGAGCTGCCGTACAGCACCGAGACGAACAACGCCCCACCCTCCACCCCGAACAGGTGACACCGATGCGCGTACTGGTGATCGACAACTACGACTCGTTCGTCTTCAACCTGGTGCAGTACGTCGGCCAGCTCGGCGCCGACTGCGAGGTACGGCGCAACGACGAGATCGACGTCGCCGAGGTGGGCCGCGTCGGCGCCGCCGGTGTCCTGCTGTCGCCCGGCCCGGGCAGCCCGGACCGGGCCGGCATCTGCCTGGACGTGATCCGCGAGTACGCCGGCAAGCTCCCGATCTTCGGCGTCTGCCTAGGTCACCAGGCGATCGGCGAGGCCTTCGGCGCGACTGTCGCCCGCGCACCGGAGCTGCTGCACGGCAAGACCTCGGAGGTACGCCACGACGGCACCGGCGTGCTCGCCGGGCTGCCCGACCCGTTCACCGCCACCCGCTACCACTCGCTCGCCGTACTGGCCGAGACGCTTCCCGACGAGCTGGAGGTCACCGGCCGGACCGCTTCCGGCGTGGTGATGGCGATGCGGCACCGCACGCTGCCGATCGAGGGCGTGCAGTTCCACCCGGAGTCGGTGCTGACCGAGGGCGGTCACCTGATGCTGGCGAACTGGCTGGCCGCCTGCGGCTTCCCGGCGGCGCTGGAGCGCGCCCCGGAACTGGCCGCCGAGGTGGACGCCCGCCGCCAGGCCGCCTTCTCCCCAGCCTGACCCCCCACTCCGGCGGCCCCGGGGATCGGGGACGCCGCCGCGTCGGTCGGTTGGGTGCTCAGCGGTCGGTGCGCGTCGGGGCCACGGGCGGGAACGGGAAGCCGCTGCCGCCGCCGTTGCCGCCGCCGCTGCCCGGCGTGCTCGGGGACGTGCTGGGGGTGATGCTCGGCGTCGGGGTGGTGGGCTCCTCCTCGCGCGGCACGTCGACCCGGATGGTCACCCGCTCGCCCTTGGCCAGGCTGGTCCCGGCGCGGGGCGACTGACTGCTGACCTTGCCCGCCTCGGCCGGGTCGACCTCGTCGCCCTCCTGGACGCGGACCTCGTAGCCGGCCTCCTTGAGCCGCTGCGTCGCCTGGTCCTCGGTGTAGCCGCGGACGTTCGGCACCTCGCTGACGTTGCCCTTGGAGACCTTGAGCGTCACCTTGCTGCCCTCGGCGACCGCGCTGCCCTCGTTCGGCGACACGGAGATGACCTGGTCCCTCGGCGCGCTGTTGTTCACTTCCTCCACGACGGGAATGAGCTTCTGCTCGCGCAGACGCGACTCCGCGGCATCCTTGGTGCTGCCCTTCAGGCCGATCGGGATGGTGACCTGGCCCGGGCCGGTGCAGACGTTGACCGTGACCTCGGTGTCCTTCTCCACCCGCTGGCCGAACGACGGGCTCTGGTCGACCACCGAGCCCTTCTCGCACGTGGTGTTCTGCACCGGGTCGCCCTCGGTGAACCGCAGCCCCGCCTGGGTGAGCGCCGCCTGCGCCTCGGCCTGCGAACGGCCCACCAACTGCGGCACCGACACCTTCTCGTTGCCGGCCTGGTTGAGCCAGAGCGCGGTGCCGAGCGCGATCACCGCGAGCACGCCGAGCGCGGCGAACGCGGCGATGACCCAGGACGAGCTCTTGCGCTTGCCCGGGTCGCCCACCCGCGCCACCGGCTGCTGGCGGGTCTGCGGGCCCATCATCTGGGTCTGCTGCGCCTGGTGGTAGCCGCCGCCCGCGGCGGCGCCCATCGGCATGGTCTCGTCGGCCGGCATCACCGGGGTGGCGAGCACCGGCCGGCCGGCGGCGGCGCGGAGCAGGTCCGCCCGCATCTCGCCGGCGCTCTGGTAGCGGTTGAGCGGGTTCTTCGACAGCGCCTTGAGCACGATGGCGTCGACAGCGGGGTTGACGTCCGGGTTGATCGTGCTCGGCGTCGGCGGCTGCTCCCGTACGTGCTGGTACGCGACGCTGACCGGGCTGTCCCCGACGAACGGCGGGTGGCCGCAGAGCAGCTCGAACAGCACGCAGCCGGCCGCGTAGACGTCGGAGCGGGCGTCGACCGCCTCGCCGCGCGCCTGCTCGGGGGAGAGGTATTGCGCGGTGCCGATGACCGCGCTGGTCTGCGTCATCGTGGTGGCGCCGCTGGCCAGCGCCCGGGCGATGCCGAAGTCCATCACCTTGACCTGGCCGGTCTGGGTGAGCATCACGTTTCCGGGCTTGATGTCCCGGTGGATGATCCCGTGCCGGTGGCTGAACTCCAGCGCGGCGCACATGTCGGCGCAGATCTCCAGCGCCCGGCGCGGCTGGAGCCGCCCCTCGACGCCGAGGACCTCCTTGAGGGTCCGGCCGTTGACGAACTCCATCACGATGAACGGCAGGGTCTCGCCCGTGGGGGCGGTCTCCTCACCGGTGTCGTAGACGGCGACGATGGCCGGGTGGTTGAGCGAGGCGGCGTTCTGCGCCTCACGGCGGAACCGCATCTGGAAGGTGGCGTCCCGGGCCAGATCGGCACGGAGCATCTTGATCGCGACATCCCGCCCGAGCCGGAGGTCACGGCCGCGGTGCACCTCGGCCATGCCGCCGTAGCCCAGCAGCTCGCCGACCTGATACCTGCCACCGAGCAGGCGGGCCTGCGCTGTCATCGCGTCTCTCGTCCTTCGCTCGTCGTCGTACCGCCGTCGGCCGGCAGGAGGCGTACCTCACGACGGTACGACGTGCGGACCGGATAGTCGCCTCCGTACGGCTGCACCGCGCCGGAGGTCACGCTCACAGTCGCCGGAGCGGATGCGGCAGCACCGTATTTCCGGTACAGGAACGAAATCACGCCCGAGCAGAGGATGACCAGCACGGCCACCACGATCGCGGTCGTCCACAGCTGGGACCGGGAGCGCCGGGGCGGCGCGGCGACGGGCGGCCGCGCGTACCCCAGGGGGTTGTGCTGGGGCACGGGGCGTGGCTGCGGGACGGGGGCCGCGCCGCGCGGCGCCACCGGCGGACGCGGCTGCGGGGCGGGGTGCGCGACCACGGCCGGGCGCGGCGCGAGCGGCGGGCGGGCCGGGGACACGGGCGGCCGGGGCTGCGGACGCGGGGCGGCGGCCGGCGGCTGCGGGCGCGGCACCGCGGTCGGCACCTGCGCCCGCGCAACGGGCGCGGCGGGCGAGGCGGGTACGCCGGAGATCGGGTGCCCGGCGCGTGCGGCCTGGGAGAGCGCGAGCTTGGCCTGCCGGGCGATGCTCGCCAGCGCGGCGGCGCTCGGCCAGCGGGCGGCCGGGTCCTTCGCCATGGCCCGCTCCACGATCGCCCGGACCTGGGGCGGGATGTCGGGTGGAAGCGCCCGGGGCGCCTCCCGCACGTGCTTCATGGCGATTTCGAGGGGGTTGTCCCCCTCGAACGGGCGGCGGCCGGCCAGGCACTGGTACGCGACCACGCCCAGCGCGTAGACGTCCGAGGCGGGGGTGGCGACAGCGCCGGTGGCCTGCTCCGGCGAGATGTACGAGGCGGTGCCGAGCACCGAGCCCGCGGCGGTGAGCTGGCCGACCAGTTCGGACCGGGCGATGCCGAAGTCGGTGAGCACGAGCGTGCCGTTCGGCCGGACCAGCAGGTTGCCGGGCTTCACGTCGCGGTGCACGATGCCCTTCTCGTGCGCCGCGTGCAGCGCGTCGGCGGCCTGCGCCAGCAGCGCCATCGTGCGGGCCGGGGTCAGCCGGCCGACGCGGCTGAGCGTGGCGGAGAGCGCGTCGCCCTCGACGTACTCCATCACCAGGAACGCGATGTGCTGGTCGCTGCCGAAGTCGTAGACGTCGACCACGCCGGGGTGGTTGATGGTGGCCATGGTCCGGGCCTCACCGCGGAACCGCTCGGCGAAGCCCGGTTCGTCCAGCAGCGCCGGGAGCAGGCTCTTGACCGCGACGGTACGGCCCAGCACCTGGTCGGTGCCGCGCCACACGTCGCCCATGCCACCGCTGGCGATCCGCTCGTCCAGGCGGTAGCGGTTGCCGAGCTTCACTCCCGGGCCGAGCACGTCAGCGCCTCCCGGAGTCCGCGATGGCCGCCGCCATGATCCGGCCGGCGATGCGGGCCGCCTCGGCGCTGCCGCCGCTGCCCGCCTGCTCCAGCTCGACGCAGACCGCGGAGAGCGGCGTGCCGTCCTTGTCCAGCGCGAAGCCGATGAACCAGCCGTGGTCCGGGGTGTTCGGGCCGGACTGGGCGGTGCCGGTCTTGCCGCCGACCACGAAGCCGTCGATGGCGGCCCGGCGGCCGGTGCCCTCCTTCACCACGTTCTGCATCATGTCGCGCAGGTCGGCGGCGACCTGGCCGCTGATCGGGCGGCGCAGCTCGCGCGGCTGGGCGGCGTCGTAGACGGTGGTGCGGTCCGGCCCGAGCAGCTGCTTGACGAGGTAGGGACGCATCTGCTTGCCGTCCTTGTTGGCCACCGCGGCGGCGATCATCGCGCCCTGCAACGGCGTCATCCGCACGTTGTTCTGGCCGATCGACGACTGCGCCAGCGCGGCCTGGTCGGTGCTGCCGTCCGGGTTCTGCATGTCGCCGGTGCGGCTGGCCGCCACCGGCAGGCCGCCCTCGCCGAGCTGGCCGACGTTGAGGTCCTCCTGCTCGAAGCCGAACTGCTTCGCCTTCTCCTTGACCTTGTCGGAGCCGAGGCGTACGCCGAGCTGGGCGAAGCCGGTGTTGCAGGACTCGGTCACCGCCTCCCGCAGCGTCACCTGCGACTCGGGGCAGATCGACGGCGCGGCGTTGCGGATCGGCTGGCCCGCGCCGGGCGCGGTGTAGCTGGAGCCGGCCGGGATGCGGGTCTGCTGCCCGATGCCGTTCTCCAGCGCCGCCGCCGCCATGATGATCTTGAAGGTGGAGCCCGGCGGCAGCGTCTCGGACAACGCCCGGTTCGCCAGCGGCCGGTCCTTGTCCTTCTCCAGCGTGTTGTACGCCCGGTCCGCCTCCGTGCTGTTGTGGCTGGCCAGCGGGTTCGGGTCGAAGCTCGGCATGGAGACCAGCGCCTGCACCGCGCCGGTACGCGGGTCGATCGCGATGGCCGCGCCCTTGGTCGCGCCGACCTGGTTGTCGTTGAGCTGCTTGTACGCCGTCTCCTGGGCCCGCTTGGAGAGCGTCAGCAGCACGTTGCCGCCACCGGTCTCGTCACCGGTGAACATGTCCTTGATCCGGCTGGCGATGAGCGCGTCGCTGGTGCCGGCCAGGAAGTCGTTCTCCACCCGCTCGATGCCGCTCGCGCTGCCGTTCACCGGCTTCCAGCCGAGCACGTGCGCGTACATCTCGCCGCCCGGGTAGGTGCGCTGGTACTTCAGCTCACCGCCGGTCTCCTTGCTCAGCGCGTACGCGGTACCGCCGACCTCGATGTTGCCGCGCTTGCGGTCGTACTCGGCGACCTGGACGCGGCCGTTGTAGTCGCTGTTGCGGTACTCGTCGGCCTTGTAGGCCTGGATCCAGTTCAGGTTCGCGAACAGCAACCCGAACAGGACCATCACGACCACACCGACGCGGCGCAGAGGGGCGTTCACGGCCGGATCACCTCCGTCGGGGCGCCGTGCAACTGCTCGGGCGGGCCACCGGCCGGCCGGGCGGCCGGGCCACCACCGCCGGTCACCGGACGGCGGGCGCCGTCGGACACCCGCAACAGCAGGGCGATCAGCAGCCAGTTCGCCATCAGCGAGGAGCCACCGGCGGACAGGAACGGAGTGGTCTGACCGGTCAGCGGGATGAGCTTGCTGATGCCGCCGACGATGACGAAGACCTGCAGGCCCAGCGTGAACGCCAGACCACCGGCGAGCAGCTTGCCGAACGAGTCCCGTACCGCCAGCGCGGCGCGCAGACCCCGCTCCACGATCAGCAGGTAGATCACCAGCAGCGCGGAGAGACCGAACAGGCCGATCTCCTCACCGATGCCGGCGAAGATGAAGTCGGTCTGCACCTCGGGCAGCAGCGCCGGCTGGCCGCCGCCCGGCCCGGCACCGAACAGACCGCCGGTGCCGAGCGTGAGCAGACCCTGTACCAGCTGGTAACCCCTGTCGTACGGCTCGGCGAACGGGTCCAGCCAGATCTGCGCCCGGTCGTAGAAGTTCGCGAACGGGCCGCCGACGGTGCTGCCCAGCAGGTACGCCAGGTAGGCGCCGCCGAAGAACAGGATCAGGCCGATGAGCAGCCAGCTGACCCGCTCGGTGGCGATGTAGAGCGTCACCACGAACATGCCGAAGTAGAGCAGCGAGGTGCCCAGGTCCTTCTCGAAGATCAGGACCAGGAGGCTGACCAGCCACACCACGAGCACCGGGCCGAGGTCACGCCCGCGCGGGAAGTCGATGCCGAGCACCCGCCGGCTGGCGAGCGAGAGCACCTCGCGCTTGCGCACCAGGTAGTAGGCGAAGAACGTGAGCAGCGCCAGCTTGGCGAACTCACCGGGCTGGATGGAGAACCCGCCGAACTTGATCCACAGCTTGGCGCCGTTGATCTCGGAGAACCGGCTGGGCAGCACCGCCGGGATCATCACCAGCACGATGCCGGCCAGGCCCAGCGTGTACGCGTACCGGGACAGCGATCGGTGGTCGCGCAGGATCGCCAGCAGCGCGGCGGCGAGCACCACCGCGGCGAGCGTCCACGCGAGTTGCCGGCCGCCGGTGCCGGCGAAGACGGCCAGGTCCTCCCGCTCGGCGGGCGTGGCCTTGGCCAGGTCGTACCGGCGCAGGAAGCCGACCCCGATGCCGTTGAGCAGCGCCACCGCCGGCAGCAGCGCCGGATCGGCGTACGGCGCCAGCCAGCGGATCACCAGGTGCAGGCCGAGGAAGACCAGCCCCAGCGCGGCGGCCGGGATCCAGAAGTCGGGCGTGATCGTGTCCAGCGCCTTCGCCTCGATCATCGCCGCGTACGCCGCCACGAGCACCATGGCGAGCAGCAGCAGGGACAGCTCGGCGTTACGCCGGGACCGGGCCAGGCGTACGCCGGACTGCTCGCCCGTCGAAGCGGGCGAGGCGGCCGGTACGGCGGCTGCGGTCACGGATACGTCCTCGGGATCGAGCCGGCACTCACTCCGGCGACCGGCAACCCGCCGGGTCGGCCGGCGGAACGGTGTCGGAGGGTACGGCGTCGGGCGTGATGGTCGACGTCGGCGCGCCGGGGGTCGGTGAGCCGGCGGGCGGCGCGGACGGTGTGGGGCTGCTGCTGGCCTGCGGGTTCAGCGCGCCCGTCGTCGTCACCGGCGTCGGGCTTGTCACACCGGGCGACGGGTCGGGCGGGCAGAGCGGCTTGAGGTTCGGGTTCGCCGGGTCCTCGCTGGTCAGCTCCGCCAGCCGGCGCTCCGCGTCCGGCTCGTTGCGGGCCTGGATGCCCTGCTTCACCCGCTCCTGGGCGGCCAGCGTGAGGTCGTCGAGCCGGGCCTCACTGCGCTCGTGCACGTTCGACAGGTCCAGCCCGGCGACCTGGCCGGGCACGCCGCGGAAGACCGCGAGCTGGCCGTCGTCGGTGGCGCCGACGTAGTACTGCCGCTGGGTGTACGTCCACCCGCCGAACGCGCCACCGCCGACGATCACCGCGAGCGCCAGCACCATCGCGGCGGTACGCAGCGGCCGGCGACGACGCCGCTCGGGCTCGTCGTCGCGGTTGTCCACCGGCTCCTCCGGCGCGGGCGGCCGGGGGGCGGACAGCGCCGAGGCGCGGGCCGCCGGGGTGGAGTCGTCGGCCGAGGTCGCCATGCCCCGGTCGCGGGCGGCGGCGCCGCCGACGATCGGGGACGCCTCGACGATGTCCTGGTCGGTGGCGTCGGCGATGATCACGGTGATGTTGTCCGGGCCGCCGCCGCGCAGCGCGAGCTGCACCAGGCGTTCCACGCACCGCTGCGGGTCGGGGTACTCCCGCATGGTGTCCGCGATGGTCTCCGCGCTGACCACGCCGGAGAGCCCGTCGGAGCAGATCAGGTAGCGGTCGCCGGGCAGCACCTGGCGGACGCTGTACTCCGGGTCGATGTCGCGGCCGTCGAGCGCCCGGGTGAGCAGCGAGCGCTGGGGGTGGCTGCTCGCCTCCTCCGCGCTGATCCGGCCCTCGTCGACGAGCATCTGGACGTACGTGTCGTCCTTGGTGATCTGCGCGAACTCGCCGTTGCGCAGGAGATAGGCCCGCGAGTCACCGATGTGGACCATGCCGAGCTTGCTGCCGGAGAAGAGGGTCGCGGTGAGCGTCGTCCCCATCCCCTCCAGCTGCGGGTTGGCGTCCACGGTGTCGCGGAGCTGCTGGTTGGCGGTGCCCACGGCGGAGCGGAGCGCGTCGACCAGGGCGTCACCGGGGACGTCCTCGTCGAGCGGCGCCATGGCACCGATGACGATGTTGCTGGCGACGTCACCGGCGGCCATGCCGCCCATGCCGTCGGCCACGGCGAGCAGCCGCGGTCCGGCGTAGACGGAATCCTGATTACCGTCTCGGATCAGACCGCGGTCGCTGTGGGCCGCGTAGCGCAGGGTCAGAGTCATGGCCGTAATTCGAGGGAAGTGCGGCCGATCCGGATCGGCACGCCGAGGGGGACGGGGGTTGGTCCGGTGACCTTAGCGCGATCGAGATAGGTGCCGTTAGTCGATCCGAGGTCCTCGACGTACCACTGCCCGTCGCGGGGCACCAGCCGGGCGTGTCGCGCCGAGGCGTAGTCGTCCGTGATCACCAGGGTCGAGTCCTCCGCCCGGCCGATGGTGATCTGGGCCTCCCCGAGCGTGATCCGGGTGCCGGCGAGCTGACCGGCGGTGACCACCAACTGGTGGGCGGCCCGGCCGCGCTTGGCCTTCGCCGGCTTCCCCGGCTGCCCGGTCGACGCGCCGATCCCCCGCGGCGCGGCCACGAGCCGGCCCGACCGGGCACCGGCGAAGAGGTCCCGGCGGATCACGCCGACCACCGTGAACACGAAGATCCACAGCAGGATCAGGAACCCGAACCGGGCGACGGTGATGACGAGTTCCGGCAACGCGGATCAGCCGTCCACGCGGAAGGTCAGCGTCGTGGTGCCGAGCTGGATCATGTCGCCGGGGTTGAGGGCGACCGCCGAGACCCGCTGGCCGTTGACCATCGTGCCGTTGGTGGAGCCCAGGTCGGTCAGCACCACCTGGCCGCCGTCGAAGTCCAGCCGGGCGTGGCGCCGCGAGATGCCGACGTCGGGCAGGCGCAGGTTGGCCTGGTCGCCGCGGCCGATCACGGTCGAGCCCATCTGGAGCGGGTAGGTGCGGCCGTCGCCGGAGACCAGGCGGACGTTGCGGCCGCCGCCGTGTCCGGGCGGAGGGCCGTAGCCGCCGCCCTGGTCGTACGCCGGGTACGCCGGGCCGGCGTCGTAACCGCCGGGCGCGGAGACCGGTGCGACGTCCCCACCGGTGTAGACCTCGGCGGTGACCCGGAACATGCCGGTGTCCAGGCCCTCACCGCGTTCGACCTCGACGATCACGTCGCCGTAGACCGTCCACGCCTGCTCGCCGATGAACTCGGCCTGCGACTGGGCCAGCTCCTGGGCCAGCGCGGCAGCGTACGGCGCCAGACGACTGTGGTCGTAGGGCGAGAGATCGATCACGTAGCGGTTGGGCACAAGGGTGCGCCCACCGGCCAGGATCGCCTTGTGCGCCTCGGCCTCCCGCTGCATGGCGTTGAGGATCTCCACGGGGTGGACCACCCCTTTGAAGACCTTGGCGAAGGCCCCCTCGACCAGGCCTTCCAGACGCTTCTCGAAGCGTTGCAGCACGCTCACCGGCTCCTCCTCGGGTCCCGAGGCAATGATGGTATCCGGACACCGCCTCCGCAGCTCACACGCCGCTCGGCCGGCTGCCGTCGGCCCGTTCGTGACCAGGCCCGCGGACGTGCTAAAGTTTCGCCCGCCACGAGCGGTAATCGTTCGTGGCGTGGCCAGTGGACAGCGTAATATGTCCCGGCACCCGCCGCAGATTGGCGGGCGCGGGATGCGATATGGTGTTCCGGGTCGTGCCACGGGGATGTGGCGGAATGGCAGACGCGCACGGTTCAGGTCCGTGTGTCCGAAAGGACGTGGGGGTTCAACTCCCCCCATCCCCACCAGAACAAGGGCTCCGCGCATCGCGGGGCCCTTGCTTCGTATCGGGGCGTTCCGGACGTCACGCTATGCTCCGATGGTTTCCCTGCCTCCCATGGACCAGGAGTGGCGTGTGACTGTCGCGTTGGTGACCGGTTCCGGCGGTCTGATCGGCTCCGAGGCGGCCCGGCACTTCGCCGGACTCGGTCTCGACGTGGTCGGCATCGACAACGACATGCGGCGGTACTTCTTCGGCGAGGACGGCTCCACAGCCTGGAGCCTCGACCGGCTCGCCGCCGACCTCGGCTCCGCGTACACCCACCACGCCGTCGACATCCGTGACCGGGACGGCCTGGAGCAGGTCTTCAAGCGGTACGGCAAGGACATCGCCGTGGTGATCCACAGCGCCGCCCAGCCGAGCCACGACTGGGCCGCCAAGGAGCCGTTCACCGACTTCGACGTGAACGCCGGCGGCACGCTCAACGTGCTGGAGAACACCCGGCGGCACGCGATCGACGCGCCGTTCATCCACTGTTCCACCAACAAGGTGTACGGCGACCGGCCGAACTCGCTCCCGCTGATCGAGTTGGAGACCCGGTACGAGCTGCCCGAGGACCACCGCTGGTACGACGGCATCACCGAGGACATGTCGATCGACGAGTCGCTGCACTCGATCTTCGGCGCCTCGAAGGTCGCCTCGGACGTGATGGTCCAGGAGTACGGCCGCTACTTCGACATGAGGACCGCCTGCTTCCGCGGCGGCACGCTCACCGGCCCGGCGCACTCCGCCGCCGAGCTGCACGGCTTCCTGGCGTACCTGATGCGGTGCGTGATGGAGGGCCGGACGTACAACCTCTTCGGCTACAAGGGGAAGATGGTCCGGGACGCGATCCACTCGCACGACGTGCTGACCGCGTTCGAGGCGTTCTTCCGCGAGCCGCGCTCCGCCCAGGTCTACAACCTCGGCGGCGGCCGGCACTCGAACACCTCGCACATCGAGGCGTTCCGGATCGCCCAGGAGATCACCGGCCGCGAGGCCCGGATCAACTACGTCGAGCAGGCCCGCACCGGCGACCACCAGTGGTACGTCAGCAGCATGGCCCGGTTCGAGGAGCACTACCCCTCCTGGAAGATCACGTACGACGTGCCGATGATCCTGCGCGAGATCTACGAGGCCAACGTCGACAAGTGGGTGCCGAAGGCATGACCACCGGGACCAAGCGCAACGTGCTCGGCGTCGGGGTCGACGCCACCGACTACGCCCGGGCCACCGAGGCCGTGGTGGCGGCCGCGCACGAACGCCGGCCGCTGGCGCTCACCGCGCTCGCCGTGCACGGCGTGATGACCGGCGTGCTCGACCCGGCGCACAACGCCCGGCTCAACTCGTTCGACGTGGTCACCCCGGACGGGCAGCCGGTGCGCTGGGCGCTCAACCTGCTGCACGGCGCCGGGCTCACCGACCGCGTCTACGGGCCGGAGCTGACCCTGCGGGTGCTCGCCCGGTTCGCCGAGGAGGGGCTGCCCGTCTACCTCTACGGCTCCACCGAGGAGACGCTGTCCCGGCTGGTACCGGCGCTGGAGCGCAAGTTCCCCGCACTGAAGATCGCCGGGGTGGAGCCGTCCAAGTTCCGCGCCGTCGCGCCGGGCGAGGACGCCGAGATCGCCGACCGGATCCGGGCCAGCGGCGCCCGCCTCGTCCTGGTCGGGCTGGGCTGCCCGCGCCAGGAGGTCTTCGCGTACGCCATGCGCCCGCTGCTGGACATGCCGCTGATGGCTGTCGGCGCGGCCTTCGACTACCACGCCGGCCTGCTGCGCAACCCGCCACCCTGGATGCAGCGCGCCGGGCTGGAGTGGTTCTGGCGGCTCGGCCTGGAGCCCAAGCGCCTGTGGCGCCGGTACGTCATCCTCAACCCGGCCTACCTGGCCCGGCTCGCGGCCCAGAAGACCGGCCTGTGGAAGGCCACGCCACCCCCGCCGGCCACCGGGCGTCCCGCCACGTTCGACGTCTGACCCCTACCCCTACGGGCACGGGTACGGGACGAACCGGGGTGCCGTCCCGGATTCGGTCGACGTCGAAACGGGCAAGGCTAGGGGCCATGGATGACCGTCTCGCCCTGCTGCTTCCCGTCGCCGCCGTCTGGCTCGCCGCCGGACTGGTCGCGGAGGGCCTGCCCGGGATCGACCGCGCCCGCGCGCTGCGCCGGCGTACCGGATGGTTGTCCGCCCTGGTCCTGACCGGCCTGGCGCTCACCGCGGCGGTCCTCGCCGCGGGCCTGCAGAGCGCCGGCGACACCACTGTGGACCGGGCCGCCGCCGCGCTCGGCGTCGCCGCGGTGCCGGCGGCCGTGGTGGCGGCCTGTACGGTACGGCGGGTCCGGCGGCTGCGGTCCGGCGCGGGCGCGTTCGCGGCGGCGCCCGGGACGCCCGCCCCGCACGGGCTGCGCGCGGCGGCGGCGCACCCGCTGATCGCGCTGCCGCTCCAGGCGACGGCGATCGCGGTGCTGGTGGCGGTGCTGCCGGCGGTCGGGGTCGACCTGTTCGCCGCGCCGGGCGTCGCCGGACCGGTGATCACCGTCGGGGTGCTCGGTGTGTGCGCGATCGGAGTACGCCACGCGCTGCGGCACAACCGGCTCGCCGAGCGCGCGATGCCGGCCGCCGACGCGGTGTCAGCGCGACCGGCTCGCGCCCTGCACGTATAGCAGTTCCAGGATCGCGCGGGTCGCCTCGAACCAGCGGTCCAGCCAGCCGGGCGGAGGCACGCTGCCCTTCGGGGGCAGCTCCATCAGCAGGCCGCGCAGCAGCGGGTGGTCCACCAGGGGCTCCTGCTGCTCGACCGGCCAGCCGCTCGGCGGGAAGGACGGCTCGGTCAGCGGGTTCGGGTCCAGCGACGGCAGCGACAGCGGCGCCGCGGCCTGCTCCGGCACGCCACCCTCGCGGGTGTCCTCGCCGTCACCGGAGACCACCTCGGTGAGGACGGTGTCCCTGCGGGCACCCCGGTACTTGCCACCGAACCGCTCGGGCTTGCCCGGGCCGCTGGTGAGGTTCTCTGAACCGATCGTCGTCATCCGTCTCGCCTGCCTTGTTCGGTTGCCGATCCGTGCGGTTCAACGAGGCGGATCGGAACTGGCGACGGGTGCCCGCCGCCGTGCGGGCACGCGGACGTGAATGGTCCCGCCCGGCGGCGCTGCCGGGCGGGACCACATCTCGGTGCCGGTCAGCTCCGGCCGAACACGCCGTTCCGGGCGCGGGCGACGAAGGCGTGCCAGTCGCCCGGAGCGAAGACCAGAGCCGGGCCGGTCTTGTCCTTCGAGTCCCGCACTCCGACCGCCCCGGTCACGTACGCGACCTCGACGCAGTTGTCGCAGTTCGGCCCGCTCTTCGAGCTCTTGAACCACGTCGCCTGCGTCAGGTCCACGGGGAACTCCTTGGTCGCCATTTCCACAGTGGCTCCTCTGCCAGTTTCGCGATGTGTGCGATGGACTCCTCCGGGCGCATGGCCGCTGCTCGAATGTGATCGAAGATGAAGCTGTACTTCTGCAGTTCGTCACTCTTCTCCAGGAAGAGCCCACCCGTGGCGTTCTCCGCGTACACGACATCGGGATCACTCGGCTCGGGGAAGCTGAGGATCGTGAAGGTCCCGTCCATGCCGGCGTGCGCTCCCACCTCGAAGGGCAGGACCTGCACCGTCACGTTCGGCAGTTCGGCCACCTCCACCAACCGCTTGAGCTGGCCACGCATCACCACGTCGCCGCCAACCGGCCGGCTCAGCACCGCCTCATCGAGCACCACCCACAGATCGACCGGATCGTCCTGCGTCAACAACGACTGACGGCCCAGACGGACACGCACCCGAGTGTCGACCTGTTCGTCGGTGAAGTCCGGCCGGGCCGCCCGGATCATCGCGCCGGCGTACTCCTCGGTCTCCAGCAGACCCGGCACGACCTGCTGCTCGTACGCCCGGATGGAGCTGGCCGCCGCCTCCAGGCCGACGTAGGCGCCGACGAGCACCGTGCTGTACGGATGCCACCAGCCCTTCTGCCGGGCCTCCCGGGCGATCTGCACCAGCTCGTCGCTCTCCGCGCCGACCACTCCGTAGATGCGGAGCATGTCGCGTACGTCGCGCGGGGTCGCCGTGGTGTGGCCGGTCTCGATCCGGGAGATCTTGGACGCCGAGCACTCCAGCTGCTCGGCGACGACTTCGATGGTGATGCCCGCCGCCTCCCGCTGCCGGCGGAGTTCCGCCCCCAGCCGGCGTCGCCGGATGGTGGGGCTGCGCCGTTCGCTCACGGTGCCGTCCATCGGCTTGCGGGACCACGCTTCACAGTCACCCGGCTACCTCCGGTCGGTCGCGCCCCGGTTCGGCTCCCACCGCGGGCGCGACCGGCGGGCGGCGGGTGTTCGTTCGCGGCAGGGGTGGTGCCGGTCGTCGACCGGCCGCGACGGGCGAAACCGGCGTCCAGTGTGCCGCTCCGATACCTGACGCTTCAAGTTTCGGCGTTTGCGTGTCCGACTCACCTATCAGCAAAAGTCGACGTGCAACTTGCATGTCGCACGTCCCTGATGCAGTCTGTCCGTATGGCACGGGTTACTCACCGTCTTCGCTTGATCTCCGGGAGTGGTGACACCACGGTCCGTGGGACGGCCGGAGGGGAGCCGTCCCGCGCCGTGAGACCTGCCCCGGAATGAAGACCCCGTCGCTGCACGCCGGCTTGGCTGCGGCGGCGGGAGCGGTAACCGGGAGCAGCCGGGTGATGGTCGGGTGGCGGTCCGCCACCGCGGGTACGGCCCGACCAGCACCGACCCACCGACCGCCGGTCCACGAGGCAGACCCCCCGTCACCGGACCGCACCGACCCCCGTTCAGCCTCGCCGGTCCCGCCGGCCGACCTTCCCAGGAGCCCATGTGCTTCCCCGCTCCGGTGACGTACTGCACGTGACACGCGCGGCGAGTGTCCAGTTCCTCCGACCGATCATGTTCCGGGTGATCCGGGTGCTCGACTGGCCGACCTACGACGGTTGGCTCTGGCTCGACGGCTACGAGTTGAACGCGGCGGGGGACGCGGTCAACCGGAGGTCGATCTTCGTACTCCAGGAGGGGTTGCGGCAGCTCCAGGCCGCGCCGGCTCCGCGTCAGCACACGGTGCGTACGGCCCGCCGCCCGGTGGTCCGGACCCCGGTCCGGGTCGGCTGACCTGACGATTCCCGGTCGGGAGGGCGTGCCGTCGCCATAGAATCGGTACGCCCACCCCGGCACGTTCCACCCCGCGCGCCATGGACCCTGAACCTGGGATGGTCATGGTCAACTTGCCCGCCGCGCGGCGGCACCACCGGTCCCGTATCGGCTATGCCCTCGGGCTCTTCCTCTTCCTCGTCACCGCGACCGCCCTCGCGCTCGCGGTACGTCATCCCGCCTTCTCCGCCACCCAGCAGCTCGCCGAGCCCGTACCGGCCCCGGAGATCACCGTGGCCGGCGAGGACGGCCGGACGGGGTCCGACACGGCCGGTTCCGATGCTGCCGACTCCGACGCCGCCGACTCCGACGGAGCCAACTCCGACGCGAGGGACGACGAGGACGGCTGGTGGGCCGACGCCGACCGGTCGGAGGACGAGGACGATCCGGCGGGCACCGGGGGTGGGGAGGGCACCGCGGGCGGCGAGGGCGCGCTCGCCGAGCGGCCGACCGACCCGACCGAGAACCTCAGCCGGTCACTGTTCTACTCCGGGCTGCTCGGGCTCGCCATCTCGCTGGCCGGGCTGGGGCTGGTCGGCACCCGCAGACGCCAGTGGTGAGCGTCAGGGCGTGGTGGTCGTCGCCGGGGCCGATCCGGGGGTGGCCGGGCCGCTCGTCGGCGGCGCGGGTACGGCCACCACGATCGTGACCCGGTCGTCCTCGCCCACCGGGTAACCGGCCTCGGGATCGGTGGAGATCACCGTGCCGGCGGGGCGGTCCGATGCCCGCCGCTGCACCCGGTAGTCCAGGTCCAGCCGGTCGAGCGCCGCCCGGGCAGCCGCCTCCGGCAGCCCCACCAGCGGCGGCATCGGCACCTCGACCGGCGCGGTCGTGGCCGGCGGCGTAGTCGGAGGTGAACTACTCGGCGCGGCACTGGTCGGTGCGGCGCTCGTCGGGGCGGCGCTCGTCTGCGCCGAGATGCTCGGTACCGCCGGGCCCGGATCGGAGTCCCGGTCGGCGGCACGCAGCGCCAACCACACCCCCACCCCGATCAACCCGAGCAGGAGGAGCGCCAGGATGCCGAGCAGGATCGGCATCCACCATCGGCGCCCGGCCTGCTCGTCGCCGTACCACTCGGCCCCGGGCTCCGGATAGCCCGCCGGCCGTGGCGGCGGCACCCCGGCCCGGCCGGACCAGGCGCCCACCGGCTCCTGCGGGGTGGTGGCGTCGAGCGGACGGCCCGGCCCGCCCTGTCCCGCCGGTCCGCCGGGCAGCGGACGGGTGGCGTCGCCCGCGTTCCGCGGCATGGCGCGGGTCGCGTCCGCGTCCTCCCCGGCTACGTCCCGGGGCATCGCGCGGGTCGCCTCCACGTCTTCCGCGGCGGAGTTCCGCGGCATGGCGCGGGTCGCGTCCGCGTCCTCCCGGGACGCGTCGCGGGGCATCGCGCGGGTGGCGTCGGCGTCTTTCCCGGCCGCGTCGCGGGGCATCGCGCGGGTGGCGTCGGCGTCCCGGTCCGGAGGCAGCGCCCGGGTCGCGTCCGCGTCACCGGCGGGTGGTTCCTGACGGTCGTCGCTCATGGCACGTCCTTTCCCCACCGGGACGGGGCGCACGGCCCTCGATCGTCCACCGTAGCGGTCCCCGGCGATACCGGCCGGGATCAGCGCGCCGCGCCGGTCAGGGAGTCGGCGACGTGGAGACAGTCGGTGGCGTGGACGCCTTGTCGCCGCAGGTGAGCGTCACCTGGTCGTTCCACCGGGCGGTGCTTCCGGCCACCGGCTGCTGCGCCGTGACCGGACCCTGACGCCCGGTGGCGTACCGGGGATAGAGGCCCGCCTCCACCAGGTCGTCGGCCGCGTCGGAGCAGGACAGCGTGCCCACGTCGGGCACGGTGACGGCCGGCGCCGGACCGGCGACCCACACGGTGACAGTGGTGCCGCGCTTCACCGGAGTGCGGGGAGCCGGTGAGGCACGCTCCACGGTGCGTCCGGTGCCCGTACCGAAGACCAGTCGCCAGCCGAGCCGGCGCTCGCGCAGGTCCCGGCGGGCCTGCTCGAAGTCGACGCCCACCACCTCGGGCACCGTGAGCCCGGGCGGGGCGCTGGTGCGCGTACCGGATGGTTGGGCGGCGGTGGTCGGCGGTGCCGTGGCCGCGGAGGCCGATGTGGACGCGGCGGCGGGCGGTGCGGAGTCGCCGGGCACGGCCGAACGCTCCGGCTCACCCGCAAGGATCCACCCGACGCTGGCGCCGATCACGGCCAGCAGGACCACTGCCACACCACCGCCGAGGAGCAGCCTGCCCCGTCCCGGGCCGGTCCCGTCGCCCGCCGGTTGCCGCTCGTCAGTCATGCTCCCCCGCCCCGATCATCGACGACCGTATCCGTTGCTCACTGACGGTCACGGCCCGTCGTCACGACTCGCCGCGCCGACCACGGGACGTTACGCTCCCCGGCATGGTCAGACGGGGCTGGGGAGGATCGACAGCCGCCGCGCTCGGCGTCGCCGCCGGCGCGGGCGCCGCGCAGCTCGGTTTCGGGTACGGGCTGGGCATCATCAACTGGGCGCCGGCCGGCGCGGCACGGGCCGAGGCGGCCTGGGTGGCGAGCCTCGCCTGGGCGACCTGGATCGCGGCGACATCGGTCATCGTCGGTGCGGTCTGCGCCCAGCGCCTGCGCGGGAGCGACGACGAGCCGCAGGGCACGCTGCCCCGGCTCGGCCTGGCGCTCGCCGCGGGTGTCGGCGCGATCGTCACCGTACTGCTGGTGGCAGTTCCGGCGCGGGCTGCCCGGGTGCCGGACGTCTCCGCCCCGCAGGCCGTCGCCGCCGCGTACGCGGGTGCGGGGCTGCTGCTCGGCGTGCTGCTCGCCGTCTGGGCGCTGCACACCCGGGCCGCCGCCACCAACCTGATCGCCACCACCGGCTGGCTCTGGCTGCTCGCCGTGGTGTCGGTGGTCGACGGGGTGGTCGCCGGCCGTGGCCTGACCACTGCCCAGCTCGGCATCTGGCAGATCAGCGCGGACCGTGGCGCGTTCTGGATCCGCGACTACTTCTACTGGCCCGGTGCGCTGCTGTCGGTGCTCTCCGCCCTGGTGATCGGCCTGGTGGCGGCCCGCCGAGCCGCCCGCGCACCCGAGATCCGGGTCGGCGCGGCGGCCTCCGGGGCGGCCGGACCGCTACTCGTCGCGCTGGCGTACCTGCTGGCCGTGCCGCGCCTCGCCGGGATCGCCGCGGAACAGTTGTCGGCCCACCTGATCGCCCCGTACGCGGTGATCGCCGGCATCGGCGGCTCGATGGTGATGGCAGCGCTGGCCCAGCGCGCCGAGCGTCGTGGTGCCGAGCGGGTGACCGTGCCCCGCCAGCGCACCGGCGAGCCGGACTCGGTCGACGGGGAGAACGCGTCGATCCGCGAGAACGCGGCCGAGCCGGACGGAGGGTCGACGCCCGGCGACGAAGCAATCAGGCCGACCGGGTCGGCGCCGGCGATGTCGGATCCGTCGGCGTCAGGCGAGTCGCCGTCGGGCGAGTCGCCGTCGGGCAAGTCGCCATCGGGCACGTCGCCGTCGGGCAAGTCGCCATCGGGCACGTCGCCGTCGGGCAAGTCGGCGTCAGGCAAGTCGTCCAGGTCGGCGTCGGACCGACCCGCGTCGGGCCGGTCCGTGTCGGGCCCGTCCGCGTCGGGCCGGTCGGCATCGGATCTCCCGGGCGTCACGACCGGACCGGAGAGGGCCCCGGACCCGGTGGCCGGTTCGCCCCGGGACGCGCTGGCGGAAGGCGAATCGGACGCGGCGTCGGGTCCGACGGAGACGGAGCGGGGTCGTGCCACCCGGTCCACCACCGGCCGCCGGGGCCGGGCCGTGCCACCGCAGCGGCAGCCCGAGGCATCCGAGCAGATCATTCCCGCAGGGCCGCGGGACAAGGTGACCGACGAGACCGACCCACCCCGCCGGGGCCGCTGAGACACGCATCAGCCCTCCGCTGCGCGTCGATCTTGCAGCAGTAGCGGCCCCTCGAATGCGGCGAATGCGAGCTTTGTGAGGGCCGCAACTGCAAGATCGACGGGTTGGGGGGCGGGGGACGGGGTGGGTCAGTCGACGGGCCAGGTGTGGACGGGCTCGTTGCCGCGTTGCAGCTCGGCGTAGCGCTGGACCATGTGGTGCAGCGCGGCCTCCCGGTCCAGGCCCCGGTTCCGCTCGGCCGTCCACACCGTCTCGGTCTGCCAGACCGCGCCGTTGCGACCGGTACGGCAGCGGCCCTCGATCACGCCGAGCAGGCGGTCCCGCTCGGCCGGGGCTACGCCGAACCGGTCCAGCCCCTGCGCGGCCACCGGCAGCAGCGTGTCGAGGACGAGCTTGGTGACCGGCACGTCGCCGAGCCGGGGCCAGTGCAGGACCGCCTCGATGCCGCGCCGGGCGGCGGCGTGGAAGTTCTCCTCAGCCGAGGAGAACGTCAGCTGGCTCCAGATCGGACGTTCCGCCTCGGCGAGGCCGCGGGCCAGCCCGAAGTAGAACGCCGCGTTGGCGAGCATGTCCACCACTGTCGGGCCGGCGGGCAGCACCCGGTTCTCCACCCGCAGGTGCGGGCGGTCGTTCATGATGTCGTAGACCGGCCGGTTCCAGCGGTAGACGGTGCCGTTGTGCAGTCGCAGCTCACCGAGCTGGGGCACGCCACCGGCGTGCAGCACCTCGACCGGGTCCTCCTCCTCGCAGATGGGCAGCAGCGGCGGGAAGTAGCGGACGTTCTCCTCGAACAGGTCGAAGATCGAGGTGATCCAGCGCTCGCCGAACCACACGCGGGGGCGTACGCCCTGGGCCTTCAGCTCGTCCGGGCGGGTGTCGGTGGCCTGCTGGAACAGCGCGATCCGGGTCTCCGCCCAGAGTTGCCGGCCGTAGAGGAACGGCGAGTTGGCGCCGACGGCGACCTGTACGCCGGCGATGGCCTGGGAGGCGTTCCAGTAGTCGGCGAAGCTGTCCGGCGCGACCTGGAGGTGGAACTGGAGGCTGGTGCAGGCGGCCTCCGGCGCGATGGAGTCGGTGTGCGTACGCAGCCGCTCGACGCCGTTGATGTCCAGTTCGATGTCCTCGCCGCGGGCGCCGACGATCTGGTCGTTGAGTACGCGGTACCGCTCGTTCGTGGAGAGGTTGTCGGCGACCAGGTGGCGTTCGGTGAGCGTGGGCAGGATGCCGACCATCATGATCGTCGCGTCGGACTTGGCGGCCCGCTCGTCGGCGCGGCTGAGGCTGCTGCGCAGGTCCTGCTCGTAGTCGGCGAAGCCGCTGCCCTCGATCAGCCGGGGCGAGGCGTTGAGTTCGAGGTTGAACTGCCCCAGTTCGGTCTGGAACAGCGGGTCGGCGATGTCGGCCAGGATCTGGTCGTTGCGCATCGCCGGTTCGGCGGCGCCGTCGATCAGGTTCAGCTCGATCTCCAGCCCGGTCATCGGGCGGTCGGCGTCGAAGCCGAAGTCGTCGAGCATCAGCGCGAACACGTCCAGACACCGCCGGACCTTCTGCCGGTAGCGGACCCGATCCTCGCGGGAGAAGGCGCCCTGCTCGACGTCTCTGCCCATGTGTCCTCCCGGCGCCGGTGCGACGGAACCGTACCGTTCCGCAACGCATTGTGAACCATTCGCGTGGTGGGCGTAAGTGCGCCCGTCCCGCCACCCGGCTGGACGGGCGACAGGTCTGCACCTGTACCCCGTCACCGTCCTCACCAGCGCGTCAGTGGCGGAGAACTTCACGTGACGATTCGCACCGCCGGGGCGTACGCGAGAAGGGCCCGCACCGTCGGCGGACGGTGCGGGCCCTCGGGCCGGTGCCGGGCTCAGCCCTGGCGGATGGCCTCGCCCTCGATCTCGATCTTGATCTTGCGGCCGACCAGGACGCCGCCGGTCTCCAGCGCCACGTTCCAGGTCAGGCCGAAGTCCTCCCGGTCGATCTCGGTGGAGGCGGAGAAGCCGAAGATGTCCTGCCCGAACGGGCTGCGGCCGACGCCCTCGAACTCCACCTCGAGCTCGACCTGACGGGTCACGCCCTTGATGGTCAGCTCGCCGGCGAGCACGAACTCGTTGCCGTCGCGGGACTTCACAGCGGTGCTGCGGAACTCCAGCGTCGGGAACTGCTCCGCGTCGAGGAACTCCGGGCTGCGCAGGTGCGCGTCGCGGTCCGCCTGGGCGGTGTTGATGCTGGCCGCCTGGATGCTGGCGGTGACCGAGGACTGCATCGGGTCGTCGGTGACGGTGATGGTGGCGGTGGCGTCCGCGAACTCACCGCGTACCTTGCTGACCATCATGTGCCGCGCGACGAAACCGACACGCTTGTGCGCGGCGTCCAGCACGTAGGTGCCGGGGGTGGGGATGGTGAGACCCTCCCAGTCGCGGGTAGTCGCCTCGGTGCTGCTGGTCATGATGCTCTCCTCCGGAGAAGAATGTTTAGGTGCCCAACGGCTGACTGAGCAACTATAGTTGAGACAATATTCCCCGTGTCAAGTGTTGCTAGGATGGTGGCGTGGACCAGAACGTGTTCGACGACCCCCGGATCACTGCCGTCGGCCTGCTCGTCGAGGCGCATGCCGGGCTCGCCGCCCGGTTCGCCGCCCAGTTCGAGGAGCACGGCCTCTCCCCGGTCGAGTTCGAGGTGCTGACCCGGCTCGCCCGCTCACCCAACAACCAGCTGCGGATGACCGATCTGGCCGCGCAGACCTCGCTCTCCACCAGCGGCGTGACCCGCGTGGTGGATCGGATGGAGCGGGACGGGCTGATCTGCCGGCGCGCCTGCCCGTCCGACCGGCGCAGCTCCTTCGCGGTGGTGACCACCGCCGGCCTGAGCCGGCTGGACGACGTCCTTCCCGGCCATCTGCGGATCATCGAGCAGTGGTTCACCAGCCAGCTCGACCCGGCGCAGCTCGACGGGCTGCTGGACGGGCTGCGCCGGGTACGCGACGCGGTCCATCCGGGTGCCACCGCCGGCAGCACCGAGCCGGCCGAGGACGCCGCCTGACGGTCCGCGATCTGCCGGCCACTACCCACCGGTCACCGGCAGAATGACCGGCAGAACCGCCAGAGCGGCCGGACAAAGCTGTCCATATATTCGCGAATCGGTCGTCCGACCTCGGTAGTCTTCCGGCAGCGGGGGGCACCGGGGGGTGCTGGCGCGAGCGTGGAGCGAGGGGCAGCACCAGGGGGCTACTTCGCTCGCGCCACCCCCGCGCCCTCCGCCTCCCCGTGCCCGCACCGCGACACACACCCGCGGGCGCTCATCGCCCGCGTCGGGCCGACAGGGAGAACAGCAACTCCTCCTCCTGCGGCAGCAGGCTGACGCCGGTGACCTGCCGCGCCGCGTCCAGCCGGTCCAGCACACGCGGGTCAGCGGTGCTCACCGCCAGCCCCACCAGCGCCTCGACCAGATCCCGCCGGTCGGCGACTCCCTCGGCCGCGTCCGCTGCCGCGGCGAACCACTCCGCTGCCAGCTCCCGGTCTCCCCGGTGCAGCGCCACGTGTCCCTCGATCAACCCGCGCAGCGCGTCCTCGGTCCGGGCGTCCCCGCCCACGCCGGGCGGATCGAGCATCTCCGCCGCCGGTGGACGGCGCCGGCCCGGCACCGCGCCCGACGGCCACAGCTCGGCGACCGTGGCCAGCGCCTCGTCGGTGTGCCCGGCGTGGGCGAACGCCAACCCGACCGCGCCGACCGTCCGGCGCCGCCGCCCGGGATCGCCCAGCTCCGCGAGCGCGGCGGCCACCCGGCGCCCCTGCTCGACCGCCTCGGCGAATCGGCCCTCCAGGCGGGTCAGCTCGGCCCGATCGGCCCGCGCCAGCACACGCAGGCGCTGGTCACCGCACTGCGCCGCGAGCCGGTCGACGGTGGCCAGCCGCCGCCGGGCGCCGGCCAGCCGCCCTTCGCGTACGTCGTGCCAGGTCAGGTGCGCCTGCGCGACGGCCATCTCGCGTACCCGGTGATGCCGGGTGGCCGATGCCAGCGCGGCCTCGGCCTGCTCTCGGGCCTCGTCGTGCGCGCCGAGCCCGCGCAGCAGCGTGCAGAGGACGGACCGGGCGGACAGTTCCCCTGTCACGTCGCCCGCCTCGGCGAAGACGGCCAGGGCGGCCCGGGCCACCGGTAGTTCCTCCGCGCCCGCGCCGTGCTCGGCGGCCAGCCGGGCCGCGCCGAGCATGGCCCAGGCCCGCAGCGTGGGCCGGGCGCTCGCGGTACGCGGATCGGCCAGCAGTCGCCGCAGCAGGCGCCGCCCGGAGACGTCGCGCCCGCGCAGCCGCCACCATCGGGGCAGCGAGGCGGCGAGCAGCAGCGCCGTCTCCGGCGCGTGCTCGGCGGCGTACGCCAGCGCGGCGGTGATGTCGCTCGTCGCCTCGTCGAGCACGTGCACCGCGCCGGACATCTCCGCGCCCACCAGCCCCGGTGCGGCGCGGTGGACCAGCCCGGCGATCACCGCGGCGTGCCGCATCCGGGTCCGGGTCGTCTCGCCCTCGACGTCGGCCTGCTCGGCGGCGAAGTCACGGACGGCGTCCAGCAGACGGAACCGGAACGGTGCGGTGCCCCGGACGCTGAGCAGCCCCAGCTCGCGCAGCCGGTCCAGCATCGGCGCGGCATCCCACCGCCGGCCGCCGTCGGCGAGCAGTTCCTCGGCCAGCTCGACCGACCAGCGGTTACGGAACGCGGACAGCCGCCGCAGCGCCGCCCGGTCGGCGGGCGCGAGCAGGTGATAGCTGGTCGCCACCGCCTCGCGCAACGTCACGGTGCCGGCGGACGGGTCGGCGGGCTCCCAGCCGGGGCGCACGCCGGTCAGGTCCAGGACGCGGTCGCCGTAGCGGTCGAGCAGCTCGGTGACGTCGAGGATGCGTCCCCGTGCGGCCATCAGCTCGATGGCGAGCGGCAGTCCGCCGAGCCGGCGTACGAGCGCGGCGAGCGCCGGCAACTCGGCCGCCGTCGGCGGTTCGGGGCGGACCTGGGCGAGCCGCTCGGCGAACAGCGCCGCCGCCGGCCAGCGGGCCAGGTCGGCCCGGTCGGCGGGTTCGGCGCCGGCCGGCGGCACGTCGAGCGGCGCGACCGGCCGGACCAGCTCGCCGGGCAGGCCCACCGGACGGCGGCCGGTGACCAGCACCCGCATCGTCGGCACGGCGGCGGTCAGGACGCGCAGCGCCTCGGCCACCGCGTCCGGCGCCCGGTCGACGGCGTCGACGAGCAACAGCGCCCGCCGGTCGCCGATCCGGCAGGACAGGTCGGCCAGCCGGTTCACGCCGAACATCGACGCCGACGCGGCGAGCACGTCGGCGGTGTCCGAGCCCTCGCCCACGAGCACCCCGGCCACGCCCGCCGGGTGCCGGGCCGCCACCGCGTGCGCGACGGTGACGGCCAGCGCGGTCTTGCCCACCCCGGCGAGCCCCACCAAGCTCACCACCGGGTACGCGTCGAGCAGGCCGGACACCTCCGCCACGTCCCGCTCGCGGCCGAGCAGCGGTACGGGCTGGGGCAGCGCCACCGGCGGATCGTCGGCGGCACCGGCGGCGGGAAGGCGGGATGCCGGCGGCCGGGCGGTGCCGACGAACTCGCGCCGCTCGTCACCGCTCAGGCCGAGCGCGTCGGCCAGCAGGTCGACAGTGGTGCGCTGGGGCCGGGTGGCCCGCCCCCGTTCCAGATCGCGGACCGTCCGTACGCCCACGCCGGCCCGGTCCGCCAGCTCGGCCTGGGTCAGGCCGACGGCGAGCCGGTGCCCGCGCAGCAGGTCGGACAGACCGGTACGACCGCCGAGGCCCCGCGCACGGTCATGATCCGGAGTCATGGGCACGAAGATTACGGATGGACTCCGACGCTCCACAGCCCATCGTCAACCACCCGACCGTCCACTGCCGATATCCGACAGGGCGCGGTTGCGGGCGTCCTCACATGCCGAGGTCGCGCGCGATGATCATGCGCTGGACCTCGCTGGTGCCCTCGCCGATCTCCAGGATCTTGGAGTCGCGCCAGAAGCGGGCCACCGGGTACTCGTTCATGAAGCCGTACCCGCCGTGGATCTGCGTCGCCTCGCGGGCGTTGTCCACAGCCACGGTGGAGGCGTGCAGCTTGGCGATGGCCGCCTGGCGCTTGAACGGCTCACCGGCGAGCATCCGGGCGGCTGCGTCGTAGTAGGCCAGCCGGGCCGTGTGCGCCTTCATCTCCATGTCTGCGATCTTGAACTGGATCGCCTGGTAGTTGCCGATCGGCTGGCCGAACGCCTGGCGTTCCTTCGCGTACTTGATCGACTCGTCCACGCAGCCCTGGGCCAGGCCGACGGCGAGCGCCGCGATGGCGATCCGACCCTCGTCCAGGATGCGCAGGAACTGCGCGAAGCCCCGCCCGCGCTCACCGAGCAGGTTCTTCGCCGGCACCCGGCAGTCGTCGAACGTCAGCTCGTGCGTGTCCGACGCGGTCCAGCCGACCTTCGAGTAGCCGGGCGCGACGGTGAAGCCCGGCGTACCCGACGGGACGATGATCGTGGACAGCTCCTTGCCGCCGTCCGGCCGCGTGCCGGTGACGGCGGTGACGGTGACCAGCGCGGTGATGTCGGTGCCGGAGTTGGTGATGAACGCCTTCGAGCCGTTGATCACCCACTCGTCGCCGTCCAGGACCGCGCGCGTCCGGGTGCCGCCCGCGTCCGACCCGGTGCCCGGCTCGGTGAGCCCGAACCCGGCCAGCGCCTCACCGCTGAGCAGCTTCGGCAACCACTGCGCCTTCTGCTCCTCGGTGCCGAACCGGTAGATCGGCATCGCGCCGAGCGACACCGCCGCCTCCAGCGTGATGGCCACGCTGGAGTCGACCCGGGCCAGCTCCTCCAGTGCCAGGCAGAGCGCGAAGTAGTCGCCGCCCATCCCGCCGTGCTCCTCCGCGAAGGGCAGCCCGAACAGGCCCATCTTGCCCATCTGACGAACGATCTCGTACGGGAAGGTGTGCTGCTCGTAGTGTTCGGCGATGGTGGGTGCGACCACGTCGCGGGCGAACTCCCGCACGCTGGAGCGCAGCGCCTCCTGTTCGTCGCTGAGCCGGAAGTCCATCTGATCCTCCTGGTGGGACGGCGGTACGGACGGGCCGGGCGCTCGTGACGCCGGGGCGTGGGTCGGTCGGACCCGGGGGTGGGGCGTGGGTCGGTCAGACCGGGGTGACGCCGTGCCGGCGCCGGGAGAAGTGCCGCTCCTTGCCACGCGCCGCGGCGAACCGGCGTACCAGCTCGGCGCGCAGCTCGTGCGGCTCGACGATCGCGTCCACCACCAGCTCGCTGGCGAGGCGGACCACGTCGATGTCGCGCTCGTACTCCTCGCGCTTCGCGGCCACGAACGCGGCCCGCTCGGCCTCGTCGGAAATGGCGGCGATCTTGTTGGCGTAGACCGCGTTGACGGCGGCCTCCGCGCCCATCACCGCGATCTTCGCGGTGGGCAGCGCGATGGTGGCGTCCGGCTCGAAGCCGGGGCCGGCCATCGCGTACAGACCCGCGCCGTACGCCTTGCGGACCACCACACAGATCTTGGGTACGGTCGCCTCGGAGATCGCCGTGATCATCTTGGCGCCGTGCCGGATGATGCCCTGCTTCTCCACCGCGCTGCCGACCATGAACCCGGGCACGTCGCTGAGGAACAGCAGCGGCACGTTGAACGCGTCGCAGAGCTGCACGAACCGGGTCGCCTTGTCGGCCGAGTCGACGAAGAGCACGCCGCCCTTGAACATCGAGTTGTTGCCGACCACGCCGACGACCTCGCCGTTCAGCCGGCCGAATCCGATGGTCAGCTCCTTGGCCCACAGCGCCTGGATCTCGAAGAAGCTGCCGGAGTCGAGCAGGCCCTTCACGTACCGGCGCATGTCGAATGCCTGCCGCTCGCTGGCCGGGACCAGCGCGGCCAGGTCGGCCTTCTCCGGCGCGTCCACCGCCTCGGCGGCCGGCGGGTCCTGCTTCCAGTTCGAGGGGAGGTAGGACAGGTACGTCCGCACCACGTCGAGCGCGTCGTTCTCGGTCTTGCAGAGGAAGTGGCCCACGCCGGACTCGGCGCAGTGCACCTTCGCGCCGCCCATCGCCTCCAGCGTGGTCTTCTCGCCGGTGACCATCTCGACCATCCGGTCGGAGCCGAGGTACATGCTGGCGTTGCCGTCCACCATGGCGACCACGTCGCAGAACGCCGGGATGTACGCCCCACCCGCCGCGCTCGGCCCGAACAGCGCGCAGACCTGCGGGATCGCGCCGGACGCGCGGACCTGGTTCCAGAAGATCTTGCCGGCGCCGCGCCGACCCGGGAACAGGTCGACCTGGTCGGTGATCCGGGCCCCGGCCGAGTCGACCAGGTAGACCATCGGGACGCCGGTCGCGTACGCCCGCTCGATGATCCGAATGATCTTCTCGACGGTACGCGCGCCCCAACTGCCGGCCTTGACAGTGGAGTCGTTGGCCATCAGGCAGACCTGGCGGCCGTCGATGGTGGCGGTGCCGGTGACCACGCCGTCGGCGGGCAGCCCGTCGGCCATGGCGTTGGCGTAGAGCCCGTCCTCGACGAAGGAGCCCTCGTCGACCAGGTACGCCACGCGCTCGCGGGCGAACAGCTTCCCCTTCGCGGCGTTGGCCGCGTGGTACTTGTCCGCTCCGCCGGCGCGGGCGCGCTTGCGTAGCTGCTCCAGAGCCTCACCGTCGAGCGTCACGCCGACTCCCGTTGCCACGGCCCCCGCACAGGGCGCCCACCGACCTGAACGATCGTTAGGCTACCCCACCCGAACCTCCCCCGGCACCCCACCACACCCCGACACCCCGTCCGCCCCCGCTCCCCTTCGTCGATCAAGGAGTTTGTGTCCTCCGGCGACCCGAGCGAGGACACAAACTCCTTGATCAACCGGGCGGGAAACGGGAGGGACGGGACAGGGTCAGGAAGGGAGGGGGGTCAGGCGGGTTCGGGGGCCGGCTCGGAGGACTCCCGACGGGAGTTTCTTGCCCACCAGGGATTCGGCCAGCTCGGCCGCCTCGATCAGGGCGTCCAGGTCGATGCCGGTGTCGACGCCCATGTCGTGCAGCATGTGCACCGCCTCCTCGGTGGCCAGGTTGCCGCTGGCACCCGGGGCGTACGGGCAGCCGCCGAGGCCGCCGACGCTGGCGTCGAACTCGGTGACGCCCAACTCCATCGCGGTGAGCATGTTCGCCAGGGCGGTGCCCCGCGTGTTGTGGAAGTGCAGCAGCACCGGCAGGTGGGCGTTACGGTCCCGGACCGCCGTCACCAGTTCGCGGACGCGTCGGGGCGTACCCATGCCGGTGGTGTCGCCGAAGGCGACGCGGTCCGCGCCGTCGCGGGCGACACGGTCGACGATCGCGGCGACCCGGCGGGGGTCCACGTCGCCCTCGTAGGGGCAGCCGAAGCTGGTCGCGACGATCACCTCGGCGGTGGCGCCCGCGCCGTGCAGCAGGTCGATCAGCTCGGCGATGTCGTCGAGCGACTCGTCCGTGGAGCGGTTCACGTTGCGGCGGTTGTGCGTGTCGCTGGCCGAGACCACCACCTCGATCTCGGTGAAGCCGGCCGCCAGCGCCCGCTGCGCGCCACGGGTGTTCGGCACCAGGGCCGAGTAGCGCACCCCGTCGACCTTCTGCGCCCGCTGCCACACCTCGTCGGCGTCGGCCATCTGCGGGATCGCCTTCGGGTGGACGAAGGAGACGGCCTCGATGCGGCGTACCCCGGTGCGGGACAGCGCGTCGAGCAGCCGCACCTTCGCGTCGGTGGGGATGGGCTCCTCGTTCTGGAGGCCGTCGCGGGGACCGACCTCACGGATGCTCACGGAGTCCGGGAGTTCCGCCATCAGGTATCACCTCACTGGGTCGAAGGTCAGCGCATCCGGGAGACGATGCCGGTGTCGTAGTCGCCGGAGAGGAACTCCTCGTTCTCCAGCAGCTCGGCGAAGAACGGCAGGTTGCACTTGGGGCCGGCGATCTCGAACTGGGCCACAGCCGCCCGCGCCCGCTGGACCGCCTCCTCGCGGGTGTCCCCGGTGAGGATCAGCTTGGCCATCAGGCTGTCGTAGAACGGCGTGACGGTGTTGCCGGCGACGTACCCGGAGTCGACGCGCACGCCGGTGCCGGACGGCTCGTTCCAGGTGGTGATCGCGCCCGGACCGGGCAGGAAGCGCTTCGGGTCCTCGGCGTTGATCCGCAGCTCGATGGCGTGGCCGCGCGGGGTGAGCGCGTCCGGGTCGAACGTCGGCGCCAGGCCCGCCGCCACCCGCAGCTGTTCCTCGACCAGGTCGACGCCGTAGACGTACTCGGTGACCGGGTGCTCGACCTGGAGCCGCGTGTTCATCTCCAGGAAGAAGAACTCTTCGGAGAGGGGGCTACCGTCCTTAAGGTCCCGCTGACGCGGGACCAGCAGACACTCGACAGTTCCGGCGTTGCGGTAGTTCACCGCCTCGCCCGCGCGTACCGCCGCCGCCAGGAAGCGCTCGCGCAGCTCGGGCGACACCGCCGGGGACGGCGACTCCTCGACCAGCTTCTGGTTGCGCCGCTGCACCGAGCACTCCCGCTCGCCGAGCGCCACCACCCGGCCGTCGGCCAGGCCGAGGATCTGCACCTCGACGTGGCGCACCCGGGGAAAGTACCGCTCGATCAGCACCGACCCGTCGCCGAACATCCGCTCGGCGAACGCGCGGACCTTGTCGTACTCCGTGCGCAGCGCCGCCTCGTCAGCTGCCACGCCCATGCCCATGCCGCCGCCGCCCGCGGCGGCCTTGACCATCACCGGGTAGCCGATCTCCGCGGCGGCCGCGGCCGCCGCGTCCAGGTCGCCCGCCGGCTCGGTGGTGCCCGGCGCGACCGGCACTCCGGCCGCCGCCATCAGGTTCCGGGCGTTGATCTTGTCGCCCATCGCGGTGATCGCGTCGGCGCCGGGCCCGACCCAGATCAGGCCGGCCCCTTCGACGGTACGGGCGAAGTCCGCGTTCTCGGACAGGAAGCCGTAGCCGGGGTGGATCGCCTGCGCGCCGGTGCTACGGGCGGCGTCGAGGATCGCCTCCACGTTGCGGTAGCTCAGCGCCGGGTTCGCCGGGCCGACGCATACCGCCTCGTCGGCCTCGGTCACGAACGGCAGCCCGCCGTCGGCCTCCGAGTGCACCGCGATCGTCCGGATCCCGAGCCGCCTGCCGGTACGGATGATCCGCCGCGCGATCTCCCCCCGATTCGCGACCAACAACGATTCGATCATCTTCTGCACGGACGTGACCCCTTCTCGACGCAAAGCCGGGGTCTCTTCTTAACACGCGTTAAGGTGAGCGCGGCGTGTCAGGTCGGATCGGTGGGCGCGAGCAGGGCCGCGAGGGTCGCGCCGCGCAGCAGTTCGGCCCGGCGCCGGCGGTCCACCTCACCGCCGAGGAACGGGGTCGAGTTCATCAGGCCGAACGCCGCGTGGGCGAGCACCCGGGCCTCACCGTCGGGCAGGCCGGGGTGCAGCGCGGTCAGCACGGTGACCCATTCCTCGACGTACATCCGCTGGAGCCGGCGGATCCGGCGGCGCGGCTCGTCCGGGAGGCGGTCCAGCTCGTGCAGGTGCAACGCGATCACCGCCGGGTTGGCCAGCGCGAAGTCGACGTGGAAGTCGATCAGCGACTCCAGCGCGGCACGCGGGTCGCCCGGGTGACCGGCGGCGCGTTCCCGCCCGCCCGCGAGCAGCCCCTCGCTCACCGGGATCAGCGCGGCGACGAGCATCGCCTCCTTGCCGGCGAAGTGGTGGTAGAGCGCCGGACCGGTGACCCCGGCCGCCGCGCCGATGTCGTCCATCGACACACCGTGGTAGCCGCGCGCCGCGAAGAGGCCGACCGCGATCTCCAGGATCTCGTCCCGCCGGGACCGGCGCCGGGCCGCACCCGCCGCCCCCCGTGCCTGCTGTTCCACCGCCACCGGACCAGCCTAGACCTCGCGTTCGAGCTGGGGCAGCCGCGGTTACCCAACGGTTGCCCCAGCCCGTCGCGTCAGTCCTCCTCGATGCCGTGGTCGGCGCGGACCTTCGCCGCATCGGCCTCCCGGCCCTGCTCGTCGAGCGCGCGGGCCAGCAGCCAGGCGGCCTGCGTGGCCGGGCGGGAACCGGTGGGCAGCCCGCCGAGGACCGGGCGCAGCAACCCCTCGGCCTGCTCCGGCCGCCCGTCACGCAGCAGCAGCTCGCCGGTCAGCACCTCGACCTGCGCCGCCTCGCCGAACGCCTCGATCGACCGCAGGCGCTCCGGCACGCCGTCCACCCGGTCCAGCGCGGCGGTGAGCCGGTCCTCGCCGATCAGCACCCGGGCCACCGCGTCGGCGGCCATCGCCCGCTCGTACGTGACCACCGGCGGCTCGTCGGCGCCGACCGGAAGCGCGGCGGCGGCCTCGTCCACCCGCTCGATCGCGGCGACCGCGGCCGGCAGGTCACCGGACCAGTGCAGGGCGAGCAACTCCCGCCGCCGGGCCCGCAGCTCGTCCACCTGGTAGCCGGCGAGCCGCCAGGCGGTCGCCGCCGCCGCGAACCGCTGCGCGGCCAGGGCGTCCCGGTCGGCGTCGTAGAGCAGGCCGCCGGACTCCTCCAGCACCTGCGCCCGATGGGGGAGATTGTCCGGCCCGTCCAGGTTGTCGGCCAGCGTGTCGAGCACCGTCAGCGCCAGATCCGTCTCGCCGAGACCCGCGTAGATGCCCGACAGCAGGTGCCGGCACCGGTCCGCCTCGGCCTGCGCGCCCGCCCGGTCGAGCCCGAGCACCGCCTCCTCTGCCACCTCGGCGGCCTCGGCCAGCCGCCCGGCCACCCGGTACGCCTCGGCCAGCTCCCAGCGCAGCAGCGCGTCGCCCTCCAGCCCCTGCTCGACGCAGAGGGTGACCGCCTCGGCCAGATCCTCCACCGCCTCGCCGGCCCGGTCTGCGGCCATCAGCGCCCGGCCCCGGGTCACCCGCAGCGGCAGGTGCGCGCCGGCCGGTGCCACGGACAGCGCCTCGTCGCAGGCGGCCACCGCGTCGGCCGGGTCGTCGGTGGCGCGGGCATACGCCAGGCAGGCGCCGGTCAGCATCTCGGCGTCGCCCAGCTCGCCCGCCAGCCGCCGGGACCGCGCCGCCGCGTCCCGGAACTCCTCGGCCCGTTCCAGCTGCTCCAGCACGTGCGTGCGGTGCAGCGCCACCCGCCCGGCCAGCCACGGATCGGCGTCCGCCTCCGCCTCGGCGCGGTCGAGCGCGTCGAGCGCCTCCGCCCACTGCTCGCGGTGCACGTGGGCCAGAGCGAGCCGGTCCCAGCCGGCGGCCCGGTCACGCGGCTCGCCGTGCTCGGTCAGGTACCCGGACGACTCCCGGGCCAGGGCCAGGCCCTCGTCCGCGCTCTCCTCGACCATGCTGAGCAGCACACCGAGCCGCCCGGCCACCACCTGGGCGCGCAGCGGGTCCGGCACCTCCCGCCACGCGGCCAGCGCCTCCCGGTTGACCTCGATCGCCACCGGTACGCCGTCGTCGTCCTGGGACAGCTCACCGGCCCGCAGTTCCAGCCGCCAGGCCCTGGTGGTCGCGGGCACGTCGGCGTCGCCGAACCGCTCGTCGTACGCGCGCAACGCGGCGACCAGGCCGTCCCGGCGGTTGGTGCGCCAGCACTCCTCGGCCAGCGCGAGCAGCTCGTCGGCACCGGCGTCGGCCGGCACGCTGACCGGCTGCGCGGAGGCCACCGGAGCGTCCGGGCCGGTACGCGGCGCGGGCACCGCCGGCCGGCGCAGGCTCGCGGACAGCGGCAGGTGCTCACCGACCGGCCCGGCCGCCAGCTTGCGGGCGATCAACCCGGACTGGTGCGTGGTGCCGTTGCGGGCGTCGAAGCGCTCGGCCAGCGCGGTCGCCGCACCGGCCAGCTCGTCGGCGAGCGCGCCCGCCGGCACGTCCGCGGCCGGCCGATCGCCGGAGGCGCGGCGGTGCACAGTCAGCTCGGCCGGCACCTGGCGCAGCGCCGCCGAGGTCGCGGCCGCGAAGTGCATAGCGGCAGCCGGAGTGGGCGCGCGGTCCAGCCAGTCCAGGTGCCGCTCGACCAGCTCCAGCGCGCGGGCCTCGTTGCCGGTCACGGTGCAGAACTCGATGTGCTCGGCGATGTCCCACAGGTCGGCCAGGTTGCCGCGGACCCGCCGGTACGCCTCCCGGTGCGCGTCCCGCGCCGCGTCGGTGCGGCCGGTCTCGCGGTAGGGCGTGAGCAGCGCGGTGAGGATCCCCTGCGGCTGCTCGCTACAGGTCAGCCGGCCGGCGAGCACCGGCTCCGCCAGCGCCACCGCCTCCTCGTGCCGGCCGTGCCGCACCAGGTGCGCGACCTGCGTGGTCGGGTCGCAGCCGGCGCAGTCGGACAGCGCGTCGCGGGGCGTGGTCATCCACTTGCGGTACCACTGCTCCGCCGCCTCGTCGTCGCCCAGGTGCGCGGCCACCAGGTAGCGGTGCTTGTAGACGGCCTGCAGCGAGTGCCCGGAGTCGCGGTAGCGCCGTTCCATGTCGTCGAGCACCGCGTACGTCCGGTCCAGCGGCAGCTCCGGGAACTTCACCATGGCGTTGACCATGTACTTGAAGAACCAGAGAAGCTGGTGCGTGTAGCGCTGGTGGTAGGGCTGCGGGTCCTTGTCGTACTCGGCCAGGCACCAGGAGAACGTGACGAAGGACTTCGCCGGTTCGCCGCCGTAGACGTACGCGGTGGTGCCGGTGACCCGGGCGGCGAAGGCGAGGTGCCGGTCGTCGCCCGCATCGGCGCGGCGCAGCAACTGCTCAAGTGCGGCGATCTGCCCCGGGCCGTACGGCATGGATTCGATCTCGTGGTGCATCCGCCAGAGGTCGTCGTCAGTCACGGGTCTCTCCCGGTACGGCCCGGCCGAGCAGGCCGAGGAAGGAACTGTTCAGCAGTGCGGCGTCGGCCGCCCGGATCGGGTGGTGCCCGAGCAGCAGGGCCTGCCCGTAGAGCGCCTCGACGGCCAGCCCGACCAGCTCCGGGTCGGCGAGCGTGGTGACCCGGCGGACCAGCGGGTTGCGGTGGTTGAGCACCAGTTGCGGGCGGTCCGGCGGGGCGGAGGCGGCGAGCGCGTCGAGCACCCCGCCCCACAGCTCGTCGGCCTTGTCGCGGCTGGCGGCGAGCTGGTCGTGGAACGCGGCCGACCGGGACACCAGGTAGAGCGCCGGCAGCGAGACCGGGTCGTACGCCCGGATCACCACCTCGCAGCCGAGCCGCTCCAGGGCCCGCTGCGCGGCGGTGAGGAACGGCCGCAGGGCCAGCTCGACAGCCGGATCGAGGATCTCGAACCGGGTGGTGAGGTCGCTCGGCTCCAGCCGTTCGATCAGGACCGATCGATCCACTGTGGGCAGCCGCTCGATCAGCTCGGTGTCGTAGGTGTAGCCGCCGTTCACCACTGCGAGATCCTGTGCGGCGGCGACGGCGGCGAGCTGGCGGAACTCGTCCAGGCTGGCGGCGTACCGGAGCACGCCGTGCCGCTGCCGGAACTCGGCGAGCGTCATCGTGCCGACGTTGGTGTCCATCGGCCACCACTGGTCGACCAGCCGCAGCATCTCGTCGTCGTGCATCGCGAGCGCCTTGACCCCGAGGTGGTGCACCTGGAGGAACTCGCCGAGCCGGCGCGGGTCGTGCTTGGCGAGCCGGACCAGCCAGCCGCGGATCTGGTCGCCGAGCGCCTCCCGGACGGAGGTGAGCAGCGTGTCCTCGTAGAGCGCCTCCCGGCTGGCGGTGGGGCGCAGCTCACTGGCGTCGACCACGCAGTGGGCGAAGAAGGCCCACTCGGGCAGCAGGCCGTCCGCGTGCTCGCTGAGCAGCATCCGCTTGAGGTAGACCCGGTGCCCGGCCCGGGTGGCCGGGTTCACCGCGGCGGGCAGGATGAACGCCACGCCGGTCAGGCCGGCCTCGGGCACGGACAGCGGCACCACGTCGAACGGGACGAACCCGAGCAGCTCCTGCGCGTACCGCTGGAGCGCGGCCCGGTCGACCGGCGCACCGGGCGTGGTCGGCCACGGCGGCGGGCCGGAGGTGGTCGGCGTGTCACCGACCCGCACGTCGACCGGCAGCAGGCCGCCGTAGAGGCGGGCCAGCTCGGTGACTGTGGGTACGCCGAGCCACTGGTCGGCGTCGCGCCGGGGCACCAGCGTGACAGTGGTGCCGGGCTCGTCCCGGGCCTGCTCCGGCTCGGCGAGCCGCACCGCGTACCGCCCGTCGGACCAGCCCGTCCAGAGCACTGTGGGCTCGTCGGCGTGCCGGGTGACCACCCGGATCTCGTCCGCCACCAGGAAGCAGGAGAGCAGGCCGATGCCGAACTGGCCGAGGAACTCGTGCCGGGAGAAGCCCAGCTCGTCGCGCTTGGAGCTGCGGCCGATGGTGGCGAGCAGTTCGTGCACCTGCGCCTCGGTGAGCCCGATGCCGGTGTCGTGCACGCGCAGCGTCCCGTCGCCGGTCAGTTCCGGTGGCTCGATGCGCACCCGGGCCGGGGCGTCCGGCTCGGCGGACCGCCGTGCGGTGATCGCGTCGACGGCGTTCTGGAGCAGCTCGCGCACGTAGACGCGCGGGCTGCCGTAGAGGTGGTGGCTGAGCAGGTCGACCACGCCACGGAGGTCCACCTGGAAGGTGCGGTCCAATCGCGCTCCCGGTTCGGATTTTCGGCGCTCACCGTACCGGTCAGCGCCGACAGTGTCCGTCCCGTTTCATCCCGCCCCCTCCCACCCACCTCCTCGCCGATCTTGCAGTTTCCGCCCAGGCGAACACGCACAAAAAGGACCCGACAAGGGCCGCAACTGCAAGATCAACGGGGTGGGGGTTCGAAGCCGGCGAGGCGAGTGGCGATTCGGTTCCGGGCTGCCGGGAGGGCGGAGACCGCCCGGAGCAGGAGGTTTCGTAAGGGGCGGACGGCACCCGGTGCGGCGGCCAGGCGGGTCAGGCCGGCGGCGAAACCCAGCACCTCCTCGGCGCGGGGGCGGCGGTCGGCGGCGTACCCGTCGAGGGCCCGCGGTCCGGCGGCGAGCGCGTCGCCGAGGGCGACCGCGTCCCGCAGGCCGAGGTTCATCCCCTGCCCACCGGCGGGGCTGTGCACGTGCGCCGCGTCCCCGGCGAGCAGCACCGGCCCGCAGCGGTAGGTGCTCGCGATCCGGTGGTGGATCCGGAACCGGGACGACCACGCCATTCCGGTGACCCGGTCCGGCCGGCGCACCGGCCCGCGCTCGTCGAGCAGCGCCTGGAAGTGGTGCGCCTGCGGGTCGCGCGGCGCGTCGTCCACTGTGGCGACCAGCCGGACGGTGCCGTCGGGCAGCGGCGCCCAGACCAGCGGACCCTGCCGGGACAGGAAGAGGCTGACCTGGTCGCGCGGGAGCGCGCTGTCCACGTGTACGTCGGCGAGCAGGAACGACTCCCCGGGGTCGGCCGGGCCGCCGAATCCGATGCCGGCCAGCTCGCGGACCCGGCTGCGCATCCCGTCCGCGCCGACGACCCAGCGCGCCCGGACCGTCCGGCCGCCGTCGAAGCGCGCGACGGCGCCGTCGCCGTCGAGGTCCAGCCCGGTCATCTCGTACGGCCGCAGCACGCGCCCGCCGAGCGCGGTGAGCCGGTCGGTGAGCACCGCCTCGGTCTCGGCCTGCGAGATCAGCAGCGCGTACGGGTAGCGCGACGGCAACCGGTCGAAGGGGACGGTGAGCAGCACCCGGTCCCGGTCGCGGACGCTGAACCGGGCCGATCGCAGCCCTCTGGCGGCCAGCGGCGCGGCGACCCCGATGCGGTCCAGCACTTCGAGGGTGCCGGCGTGCACGACGGCGGCGCGCGACGTGACCGCCGGTTCGGCGAGGCGGTCGACGAGCGTCGCGGTCACGCCGTGCCCGGCCAGCGTCACCGCCACGGCCAGGCCGGTCGGCCCGGCTCCCACCACGAGGACGTCAGTGCGTTCGGGCAGCATCGCTCCACCTCCGGGGGTCAACAACTGTTTGCCAACGCTTGTTGACTTCACTGTAGAGCCGATGTCAACACGTGTTGGCCTACAGTCGTGGACGTGACCGAACCCGCCACCCGCGCCCGCCGCTCGGACGCCACCCGGGCGGCCATCCTGCGCGCCGCCCGGGAACGCTTCGCCGCCGACGGTTACGACCGCGCCACCATCCGGGCCATCGCCGCCGACGCCCGCATCGACCCCTCGATGGTGATGCGCTACTACGGCAGCAAGGAGGGACTCTTCGCCGCGGCGGCCGAGTTCGACCTCCGCCTGCCCGACCTGGCCGAGGTGCCGCCCGACCGGCTCGGCGAGACGCTGACCCGGCACTTCGTGCGCCGCTGGGAGGCGGACGGGACACTCGTCGCCCTGCTCCGGGCGGCCGCCACCAACCCCGGCGCGGCCGAACGGATGCGCGGCGTCTTCGCCGACCAGCTCGCCACAGCGGTGGCCCGTTCCGTCGCCGACCCGGCGACCGCCGCCCGCCGGGCCGGCCTGGTGGCCAGCCAGATCCTCGGTCTCGCGCTCACCCGGTACGTCGTCCGGCTGCCACCGGTGGTGGACCTCGACCCCGAGGAACTGACCGCCTGGGTCGGCCCGACGATTCAGCGCTACCTGACCCAACCTTTGCCCCCGTCCCGCGCGTCTGGCGGGTGACGGAGGGAGGAGCCGGATGGGGCGCGACGCGGACGACGGGCGGGCGGACTACCTCGCCTTCGTCGAGGCGCACCAGCACCGGCTGCTGCGCGCCGCGTACCTGATCTGCGGAAACCGCCACCAGGCCGAGGACCTGCTCCAGGACGCGCTGCTCAAGCTGGCGCTGCGCTGGCCGTCGGTGCGCGACGGCGACCCGGCCGCGTACGTGCGCGCCATCCTCTACCGCGACGCCGTCTCCTGGTGGCGGCGCCGACGGCGGGAGTGGCTCAGCGCGTACCCCCCGGACCGGCCGGGCACGGACGCCGACGCGGCGCTGCGGCTCACCGTCCGCGCCGCGCTGGACCGGCTGCCGCCACGCCAGCGGGCCGTCGTGGTGCTGCGCTACTACGAGGACCTGACCGAGGTCGCCACCGCCGAGGCGCTCGGCGTCACCGTCGGCACCGTCAAGAGCCAGTGCCACGACGCGCTGCGCCGGTTGCGCGACGTCGTACCCGCGCCCGGCACGTCCGGAGACGACCTGGTGACCGGGATGGAGGCGAGCCCGTGAACGAACCCGAGCTGACCCGGCTGCTGACCCGGGCCGCCGAGGAGATCCGGCCGACCCGGCCGGCCGAGACGGGATGGGAGCGGGCCGGGCGGGTCCGTCGCGCCCGCCGGGCCGCCGGTGCCGCGGCCGTCGCCGTGGTCCTGCTCGGCGGCGGTACGACGGCGCTGCTGCACCGCTCCGGCCCGCCCCCCGCCACACCGGCCCGCCCGACCGTGACCTCGGCGCCGAGCGCACCCGTGGTGCAGCGGCCCCCGGACCGGCTCGGACAGGCGGGCGACCCGCTGGGCCGGCTCGGCGACCGGGTCACCGACGCCCTCTCCGACCGGCCGGTGAGCCGGGCGCTGGCGCTGTACCAGCCGGTCGACCCGGAGACCGGCGAGGCCGGCCCGGTCCGGGTGCTCGGCGCCGACGGCATGGTCCGGGAACTCGACGTGGTGACGCTCGCGCCCACCCGCGACGCAGGGGGCAACGAGGCCGCTGCGCTCAAGCCGGGCAGCCTGTCACCGGACGGCCGGACCGCCGCGTTCGCCCAGACCGGCGAGGTCGTCGTGGTCGGCCTGACCGACGGCGCGGTCCGCCGCTACCCGCTCACCGGCTACCTGGAACACGTGGTCTGGGCCGGGGACCGGCTGGTCGTCGGAGACAACGACGCCGCGTACGAACTGGACCGGCGCACCGGATCGGCACGGAGACTCCCGGTCGACCCCTGGACGCTCGTCGTGCCCGAGCCGGCCCGGTCCGGCGACCTGTTCACAGTAGGCGGCTGGTCCGGGGACGGCGGCCTGGCCGTACGACGGTTCCCCGCCTCCGGTGGCGCGCCGGAGCGGCGGCCGGTGACGACCGGGCAGCTTCCCCCCGGTTATCAGCTGAACGAGGTCTACGGGCGGGGCTGGCAGCGCGGCGACCGGATCGGCCAGGCCGGGTGGACCACCACCGCGGGCGCCGCCGGCACGATGATCGGCGCCGAGGGCGTGGCGGTGCTCGACGCCCGTACCGGGGCCGTGACCCGCCTGCTCGACCTGGGCCGCGAGGACCGGGCGAAGGGGTGCTGCGAGGTGTACGGCTGGACCGCCGACGGCGCATTGCTGCTCCGCTACGACGCCGGGCTGGCCCGGTGGCGGCCGGAGACCGGCGCTCTCGACTGGGTGGCGAGCAACGTCCCCGGCTGGCTGTCCGTCGCCGCCGGCTGACCGGCCGGTCCCACCGTCGGCGCGGCGGGACCGGCCGGGACGCTCAGCGGGTCAGCCCGCCGGGCTGGTCGCCCTTCACGACGGGGGCCCGGACCAGGTTTCCCCACTCGGTCCACGAGCCGTCGTAGTTGCGCACCTGCGGGAACCCGAGCAGGTGGTGCAGCACGAACCAGGTGTGGCTGGACCGCTCGCCGATCCGGCAGTACGCCACCACGTCGTCGGACGGGCTCAGCCCGAGCTGGTCGGCGTAGATGGCGCGCAGCTCGTCGGCGGACTTGAACGTGCCGTCGTCGTTCGCGGCGGACTTCCACGGCTTGCTCACCGCGCCCGGGATGTGCCCGCCACGCAGCGCGCCCTCCTGCGGATAGTCCGGCATGTGCAGCATCTCGCCGGTGTACTCGCCGGGCGAACGCACGTCCACCAGCGGCCGGCCGGCCGCCACGTGCGCCATGACCTGTTCCCGGTACGCGCGGATCGGCGCGTCGTTGCGCTCCGGCACCGGGTACGAGGCGCGGGGCCGGCTCGGCTTGTCCCGGGTCAGCTCCCGCCCCTCGGCGATCCACTTCTGCCGGCCGCCGTCGAGCAGCCGCACGTCCGCGTGACCGAAGAGGGAGAAGACCCAGAGGGCGTACGCGGCCCACCAGTTGAAGTTGTCGCCGTAGAAGACGACTGTGTCGTCCCGCCCGATGCCCTTGGCCGCGCACAGCTCGGCGAAGCTCGCGGCGTCCAGGTAGTCGCGGGTGACCTGGTCGTTGAGTTCGGTGTGCCAGTCGACCTTGACGGCGCCGGGGATGTGGCCGGTGTCGTAGAGGAGTACGTCCTCGTCGGACTCGACCACCACGAGCCCTTCGTCGCCCAGGTGCTCGGCCAGCCACTCGGTGGTGACCAGGCGCTGCGGGTCGGCGTACGACTGGAGGTGGGGATGCGGATCGCTCGGCACAGGCATGATCCCCAAGGTACGCCGGATCGGCGGAGTGCGGTGCCGGTCAGGCGCGGCGGTGGACCAGCCGGCCGGCGACCACTGTTGCCAGGCAGGAGCCGTCCGGGCCGAACACGGCGAGGTCGGCCCGCCCGCCGGTCACCAGCGCGGGCGGCCGGGCGGCGGGCAGCACCGCCACGTCGTTGCGGGCCGCGGCGGACCGCAGCGCCGGATCGGTGACGTGCTCGTCGAGCACGGCGGCGGCGCCGAGCCGGAACAGTGCGTGCACCCGCTCGCGGGGCGTGGGCGCCGGGGGCAGCGGGCCGTCGTGCACGAGCGCCGGCCCGAGCGTGCCGGCCCACCGCCGCACCCGCACCCCGGGGTACGCGCCGGGCAGCTCGGCCGCCGGCACGATCGCCTCGATCCGGTCACCGGCGACCACGACCGCCAGCCCGGCGCGCGGTGGCTCGTCGGGTGTCAGCCGGAGCAGCTCGGCGGCGTGGACCGTACGCACGCTCAGTCGGCGTCGACCGGCCCGAGCACCGGCCGTTTCGCGGTGATGAAGTCGCCGGAGGACCGCCCGGTCAGCCGGCGCTTGATCCACGGCGCCAGGTGCTTGCCGGCCCAGCGCAGGTCGGCGGCGCGCGCGGCGAGCCACGGGCTGGGCGCCGGGTGCGGCGGCACCAGCAGCCACTCCTCGTCGCAGCCGACGCCGAGCGCGGTGAGCACCTGCGCGGCGACCCGGCGGTGCCCCTCCGCCGACAGGTGGATCCGGTCGGTGCTCCAGAGCAGCGGGTTGAGGTAGGTGTCGTCGGCGTACAGGTCGACCAGGATCGCGCCGTGCCGCTCGGCCACCTCGCCGACCACCCGGTTGAGCAGCGCCACGCGCGGGGCCATCATCCGCTGGCCGGGCAGCCGGGACATCACGTCGGCGAACCGGAACAGCACCACGTCGCTGCCGCCGGACCGCAGCCGCTGCACTACCGCGTCGAAACGGGGGACGAACGCGTCCGGGTCGAAGCTGCGGCGCAGCACGTCGTTGCCGCCGGCCGCGAAGCTGATCAGGTCGGGCTTCATGGCCAGCGCGGCGGGCACCTGCTCGGCCACCACGTTCGGGAACAGCCGGCCCCGGATGGCCAGGTTGGCGTACCCGAAGTCGGGACCGGCCTCGGCGGCGAGGCGGGTGGCGACCAGATCGGCCCAGCCCCGGTAGCTGCCGTCCGGATATGCGTCGTCCATGCCCTCGGTGAAGCTGTCGCCCACCGCCACGTAGCTGCGCCAGCGCACGGCGCCTCCCTCAGACGTCCCGGCAGAAGTGCGTCGCACAGTCTGTCACCGCGCGGGCCGGTCCCGCTGGCCCTGGACGCCGGACGTGGCGGATCTCTCGACGTCCTGTTCACGAGCGACACCCGGCGGGACAAATCCGTCCGACACGTCCGGCGGGGCAGAATCCGGCGCCCGGACCGGGGATGATGTCTGCCGTCATCCGGCCGGGCGAAACCGTCCGGCCGGTCCCGCAGACGGCACGAGCGAGGAACCACATGACGCAGGGGCACCCACCGACGGCGGGCTGGCCACCGCCCGGCAACGCCGACCCCCGGTACGGCGCAGCGCCGCCGCCCGCGCAGCCCGGGCCGTGGGGGCCGCCGCCCGCAGCGCCGAAGTCCCGCCGGGGGCTCTGGATCGGGCTCGCAGCGGGCGCGCTCGCGCTGGCCGTCTGCGCCGGCACGGCGGTCGGCGTCGGGCTGGGCATGCGCGGCGACGACGAGGACGGCCCGGCGCCGAAGGCCGCGGCCGGCGCGAACGGCGTCACTGTCACGAACGCCGAGCTGACCGCCCTGCTCGACCGGCACAGCAAGGCGCTGGCGGCGAAGGACCTGGACGGCTACCTGGCCGCGTTCGACCCGGCCCGCAAGGAGCTGGTCGCCGGGCAGACCCAGCTCTTCCGCAACCTCGCGAAGCTGCCGCTGTCGGTGGCCCGCTACGAGACCGTCGAGCAGCAGGGCCGCACCAGCGACGCGTTCGGGAAGGGCGTCACGTTCCAGCTCGACGTCTCCTTCGTGCACCAGTTCGACGGCTTCGACCTGGCCCCGGTCACCGAGTGGTACCGCTGGACGGTCGTCCGCACCGGCAAGGACGCGCCGATCCGGGTCACCGCTGTCACCGGCGCGCCGGCCGCCGGGAACGGCGGCTCGAAGACCGTCTACTACCCCGGCCCGTGGGACAAGTGGCGGGAGATCCACGTCGAGCGGACCCCGCACGCCCTGGTCATCGCCGACGCCGCCCGGGCCGAGGTGGCGAAGCGGTACGCCCCGACCGCCGAGGCGGCAGTGGTGCACGATCTCGCCGTGTGGCGGGCCGGTGGCCTGCCCGGCCCGGTGCCGAACGGCTTCGTCTTCGCCCTCGCCAAGGGGAAGGACGAGCTGACCACGCTCTACCGGATCGGCACCGAGAAGGCCACCGAGGCGGGCTTCTCGCTGGGCCTGGTCGCGGCCGAACGCAAGGACGGCAAGGACACGATCGGCGGCACCCGGATCGTGGTGGACACCGAGGAGCCGTACTTCACCCGTACCGGCGGCGCCAACGACGCCGGCATGGTGTTCCGGCACGAGGTGGCACACTCGCTCATGACGCCCCGCACCGACCTGGCCGCCTCGGACGCGTTCAGCAAGCTCGACGAGTGGGTGGTCGAGGGCTTCGCCGAGTACGTCGCGTTCCACGGCCGCCCGCTCAGCGCCAGCGACCGCACCGGGCCCGCCAAGCGGCTGGTCCGTGACGGCTGGAACGGCAGGCTGCCCGGCAACGGCGAGTGGGACAACCCGGACCGGCTCGGCTTCCACTACTGGCTCGGGCACGCCGCGATGAACCACCTGGCCGAGAAGCACGGCGAGGCGAAGCTGTTCCGCTTCGTCGAGGCGGTCTACGGCGGCGCCCCGGCCGACCGCGCCGCCCGGGACGTGCTGGGCGTGTCGCTCGACGAGTTCGAGGCCGGCTGGGCCGCCTACGTCCGCGCGCAGGCGCGTTGACCGGGAACGGAGACGACTGATGACGTACCAGCAGCAGCAGCCGCCCGCGTACCCACCGGCGGGCTGGCCGGGTCCGGCCGGTGCGCCGCCGGCGGCGCGGAAGAAGCGCGGGCGCGTGGCGTTGCTCGTCGCCGGTGGCCTGGTGGCCGTGCTCGCCGTCGCGGGCGGCACCGCCTACGGCGTGTCCCGGCTGGTCGGCGGCGGTGACGACGACGGGAAGAAGCTGCGTACCGCGTGGGTGCTCGACTTCCCGGAGCGGCAGCGCAACGGGCTGAAGACGTACGACGGCCAGGACATGTTCGGTGCCTGGCTGATCGGCGACGCGGTGGTCCGGGCCCAGCCGGACGGGATCATCGCCTACCGGCTCGACGACGGCGCCCAGGCGTGGGGTGTGCCCGCACCGCAGGCGACGTCGCTGTGCGCGGCCGCGCAGACGCTGGCCCAGGGGCGGGGTGTGGTGGCGCTCGGTTCGGCCGACTCCTGCGACACGCTCGTCGGGTTCGACGCGGCCGGTGGCACGCAGACGTGGCGGGTGACGTTCCCGGTCGAGGCCCGGGAGGGCCGGTCCACGCTCGTCGCGCCGGACCTGTCGGTGACCGCCGGGCAGGTCGTCGTCCGCTCCGGCCAGCGCGTCATCGGCTACTCGCTGGCCGACGGCAAGCGGCTGTGGCAGACCGACGCGGACCGCCTGCTGCCCGGCCGTGACTGCGGTCTGACCCAGGCGCAGGCCGCCGGGGAGCAGGCTGTGGTCACCGCGCGTTGCGACGGCGACCAGGGCGCGCTGCTCGGCCTCGATCCGGCCACCGGCAAGCCGCGCTGGCAGCAGAAACTGCCGGCCGCGCAGCAGAGCGCCGGGGTGCTGAGCGTCGACCCGCTGGTCAGCCTGCCCGGCCTGGTCAGCGAGACGTTCGTCGCGCGCGACGCCGCCGGCAAGGCGCGGGCCACGTTCGGCAACCCCGTCGACGGTACGCGGTTCAGCGACCTTCCGATCAACCGCTCCAACACCGTCAGCGGGCCGGAGATCCGGCCGTACCTGGCCGACGCGGACACGCTCTACCTGCCCACCGAGGCGGCGAACGTCGGCGGCAAGATGCGCCAGGCCAACCAGGTGGTGGCGATCGACCTGGCCACCGGCAAGCGGCGCTGGGTGTCGGCCGGGCACACCGACAGCGAGGTGGAACTCATCCGCCTCGACGAGCAGGGTGTGCTGGCGTGGGAGGTGGGCGACCGGCGGGACCTCGCCCCGCGGCTGGTCCGGATCGACCCGGCCACCGGCACGGTGAGCGTACTGGCCGAGGCGCCGCTGTCGGCCGGCACCGAGGGCAGCGACGCGAAGGTGCTGGAGCGCGACGGCACTGTGGTGCTGGTGCCGTGGAAGCACGTCACGGCGGACGCGGCGATCACCGTCCTGCGCTGAACGACGCGGGGCGGGCCACCCGTCGGTGACCCGCCCCGCGTCGCCTGGCGTCAGGCAGGCACGTACGCCAGCAGCGCCGCCCCGCTCAGCCCGGCCGGCTCGGTCACGGTCCCGACCGGCTGGAAACGCTTGTCCAGGACGCTGATGCCGTTGTCGCGCCGGACCAGCACAGTGCCGTCGGTGCTGAACAGGATGCTCCGCACCTCGCCCGTGCCGGGCAGGTCGACCACCTTGCTGGTCCTGGTGTCGACCACCGCGAAGCTGCCGTCCCGGCGGGACGGGTCGCTGCCGATCCAGCCCACGGCGACGTAGCGGCCGTCACTGGACACGCTGCGGGCCTCCCAGCCGCCCCACTTCGCGGCCTCCTGCTGGGGCGGGGTGTAGGTGTACTGCCGCAGATCGGTGGTGTCCGAGACGTAGGGCTTGCCGTCCGACTCGGCGGCCAGCCAGGTGCCGTCGGCGGACCAGCACCGTTTGGTCTCCTGGCCCGGGTCGCCGACGACCTGCTTGTTGGTCGCCACGTCGTAGAGCACGGACTGGCGGTTCTTCCGCTGGACCATCAGCAGGTCGTCGCCCTTCCAGCGCAACGGCCGGGCGCCGAGGCAACTGATCCCCTCGGCCAGGGTCGTTGCCCCCTCGTCTCCGATGTCGGCGATCAGCAGCACCCCGTTCGCGTTGTCGGTGCTGTCCTGCACCCACACCACCCGCTTGCCGTCCGGGGAGATGCTGACGCTGTTGGCCTCGCAGCGAGAGTCAGCCTCGTGGACGACCTCGTGGACGACCCGGTCCCGGGTGCCACGGACCTCGTGGATCCGCGATCGGGTGGACGTCTGCTCCAGGTAGTAGCGGGTGCCGGTCAGCGCCGACTGCGCCTGACCCGTGGCGGTGCTCGCGTCGGCGGACGACGTGCGGGACGGCTCGGTGGAGGGCGTACGGGACGGCTCGACCGGCGGGGCCGTGACGGTCACCGACGGGCCGGCCGGCGCGGGCGCCTGGCTGTTCGGCCGGATCGCCAGTGCGGTTCCGGTCGCGGCGGCCAGCACCACGAGCGCGGCTGCGGAGGTGGCGACGGCCCGCTGGATGCCGAGCCGCCGCGAGGTACGCAGCGCACGGTCCCGCAGGTCGACCGGGGTGACCTCCTCGGCCAGGTCGGCCAGGTCGAAACGCAGTCGGTCCTGGTTCATCGGGCGGTTCCCTTCGTGACGTACAGCTCGGCGAGCTCCGGGGCCACGCTGCGCAGCTTCGCCAGCGCCTTGGACGTCTGGCTCTTGACGGTGCCGACGGTCACGCCGAGCAGGTCGGCGGCCTCGGATTCGGTGCGGTCCTCGAAGAACCGCAGGACCAGCACGGCCCGTTGTTTGGCGGACAGCCGGGACAGGGCGGCCCGCAGGGTCAGCCGGAGCGTGGTCTGCTGGGCGTGGTCGGGGGCCGAGTCGCCTCCGCGCGGCTCGGGCATGTCGCCCGGCATCGACTCGGCCACCCGGCGGCGCCGCCACCAGGAGACCTGCAGGTGGTACATGATCTTCCGGGTGTACGTCTCCGCGTTGCCGGTCTCGTGCAGCCGGTTCCAGGCGCGGTGGGTACGGGCGAGCGCGGACTGGACGAGATCCTCGGCCAGATGCTGGTCGCCGGTCAGCAGGTAGGCGGATCGCAGTAACGCGGGAGTGCGAGTTCGGACGAACAGGTCGAACTCATTCAGGAGAGGGTCCACACGAGCCGGTCCTTGGGGTCAGGTGGTGCATCAGCGTGACGCCCTCCATGACGCCACCTGTCCGTGGCATGGTTGCCGCCGCCGATGACCCATTTTCGACGGGCACCGGCCGGCGTCAGCAGTCGAACACCGACCAGCAGATGTCGTTGCGCAGGCGCTGGTCGTCCAGGACCAGGTCGCGGATCTCCGCTGGGAGCTGGTCGCGCTGCCACCGGCACTCGTCGCGCCCGGCCGCCTCGCCGCGACCGGCGGGCGCCGCCGCGCGTACCGCCTTGATCGCGTACGCGGCGGCGCCGAGTTCGTGGGCGGCCACGTGGGCCACGACGGCGGCCTGACCGGCGGCGTACGCGGCGTTGCGTGCCGCCCCGCGCAGGTCCCGGGCCGCGCCCATGGCGTGCCCGCCGGCCGCCCGCGCCTGCATCATCCCGACCTCGCCCCGCACCCACGCCCGGGCGTGCTCGATCGCCGCGCGCGGACGCGGATCGTCCGGCCGGACCGTCTCGAACAGCCCGAGGACGTGCTCGGCGCAGGTGGCCGCCCAGAGGGCCAGCAGGTGGTGGTGCTCGTCGGTGAGCGTCCCGCCCCGGCGGATGGTGGTGAACCGGGGATCGCGGACCTTCGGCAGGATCACGGCGTGGGCTCCGGTCCGGCGTCGCCGCGGCGCAGGTCGTGGTCGAGGCTGCTCATCAGCCGGGCGACCCGGCTGCCGCCGCCGGTCACCGGCGGGTAGCGGCGGAGCACGTCGACGAGCACGGGCGTGGCGAGCCGCCGGGATCGTTCCAGCAACGCCTCGCCGGCGGTCTCGTCGCCGCCCGCCTCCAGTTCGGCGACGCGCGCGGCGTTCGCGGCGGCCCGCAGGATGTGGCCGACCTGGGTGGCCTTCGCGATCGGGTGCAGGTACGCGGCCGCGGCGGCGTCACCGGCGGCCCGGGCTGCCAGGCGCGCGGCCTCGGTGGGCGCGGACCGGGCGGCCCGGTGCGCGTCGAGGGACGCGACCCGCTGGAGTTTCGTCCGGGCGGCGCCGCGCGCGAACGTCCAGGCAGCGTCGACAGCCGCACGGGGACGCGGGTCACCGGGGACCGCCCGCTCGTAGACCGGGAGGACGTCCTCGGCGTGCCGGACCGCGTACCGCGCCACCTCACGCAGCTCGTCCGTCGTCAGGTCGAAATCCCCGGGCGCTGTCATGTCGCGGGCATCGTATCGGTGATGCTCCGCCGGTACGGGCCCCAGCCGACGAACCGTTCGAACAGCTCGCGCGGGGTCGGCCCGTCGTGTGGATTGAGGCGGAACAGGTCGTGGGTGGCCTCGTGGTAGAGCCCGGACAGATAGACGGCCAGGTCGACGGGGTGGTCCGCGTACTCGGCCTTGAGCAGCAGGCGGGCCTGCGGGCAGGGCCACGGCCCGCCGCATGCGCGGCAGAGCCAGAGCGGCCGGATCGGCAGGTGGGCCGGGTGGTCCGGCGGGTAGGGGCGGGGCCGATCGGGGTACGGCCCGAGCCGCGGTACGGGAAGGTTCATGCGTGACAGTCTGCTGACGGCACCACTACGCTCGGAAGCCGTCGCGGCCGGTCCGGGGAGAGGCCGGGAGAGGGGCGGCGAACCGGGGAGGGCCTGTGGAGAACGAGCCGACCGCCGAGCTGATCCGCGCGCAACTGCGGCGACTGCGGGTGCGGGCCGAGCTGAGCCAGGAGGAGTTCGGGAAGCTCGTGCACTTCTCCGGCTCCCAGGTGTCGGCGGTCGAGCTGGGCCACCGGCCGCTCGACCGGTTCTTCCTCGCCCGGGCCGACGAGGTGCTCGGCACCGGCGGGCTGTTGATGTCGCTGCTCAAGCTCGCCGAGCGCGACGGACGCTCCTATGGCGCGTCAAGTGGCTGGGGTGGGCTTTCGAGGCGTCGGTAGAGGTCTCTTGCGATGTATCGCTTGAGGCAGCGTTTGATCTCTCGGTCGGTTTTGCCTTGGGCGCGGCGGCGGTCGGCGTAGGCGCGGGTGGGTTCGTCGTAGCGCAGTCGGGACAGGGCGACGGTGTGCAGGGCGCGGTTGAGTTGCCGGTCGCCTGAGCGGTTGAGCCGGTAGCGGATGGTTTTGCCGGATGAAGCAGGGATCGGGGCGGCGCCGGCGAGCATGGCGAACGCGGCGTCGTTGCGGCAGCGTCCGGGGTGGGACCAGGCGGTCAGGACGGTGGCGGCGACGATGGGTCCGACGCCGGTGAGGTCGAGCAGGTCGGGGCGCCAGGAGCGCACGATCATACGGATGGCTGTCTCGTGGCTGGCTGCCTCCGTTTCCAAGGTCCGGATGCGTCGGGCGAGATCACGTAACACCGCCAGCGCGGTGGCGGCCTCGATGTCGCCACCGGCCGTGGTCGGTCGCAGCCGGCCAGCCGTGGTGATCATCGTTCGGGTGCGCTGCCCGCGAAAGCGGGTTCGCACCGCTTCGGGAGCGGTGATGACCATCGCGTGCAGCTGCCGCTGGGCGGCGGTGGCAGCCTCGACGGCCGCCCGGCGGGCGGTCAGCCGCATCTGCAGCGCTGCCCGCTGAGGCCCGGTCTTGGGCTGCGTCAGCCGGGTGCGGGCCAAGGCATCACGGGCGGCGCGTTCGGCGTCGATCGGGTCGGACTTCGCCCCGGCCCGGCGAGTCGGCCGTTTGGGGCGGTCCAGCTCGACAACCAGCTCACCGGCATCGGCCAGATAACGGTGAAGGCCGGCGCCGTAGCCGCCGGTGCCCTCCAGCGCCCAGGCCCGCAACCCTGACTGCTCATCGGCCAGGGCTACCAGCTCGGCGTAGCCGTCCGGGTCGGTGTTCACCCGCACCCGTGCCAGCACGGCACCGGTGCGGGCATCGAGGACCGCGGCGGTGTGGGTGTCTTTGTGCGTGTCGACGCCGATGACGACCTCGACCAGATCTGCCAGCATGGACATGCGTTCTCTCCTCACCGTGGGGGACGCGAGGTCCGGTCCGGTGCGGAGATGGCAGGACTGTGATGAGACACGCCAGCCGCTAACTGGCGGTCAAGCTCCTGATCAGGCCAAACGTCTCCCGCCGGGCCGGCGCTGGCAGCAGCAGACGGACAAGTCCCGCCAAGGGCACAAAGCCAGTCAGACGAAGGGTCACGCCTGCCACTGCCAGCCATCAGCTCATCACTACTGAACCGACCCCGCCATGCTCACAGTCAGCCGAGCTGGTTCCGCCCCTGGCTCGAAGCCGAACGCCAGGCACAGCAGTTGCGCACCTACCAACCGACCCTGGTGCCCGGACTGCTCCAGACCGAGAACTACGCCCGAGTGAAGTGACCCCCTAAGACCGGACACCTCCTGACTTGGCATCCTGCCGAGGAGGAGGAAACCGCTGTGGCTCGACAGAGCAAGTACCCCGAGGAGTTCCGCCGGCAGGCCGCGGCGTTGGTGCTCGACTCCGGTCGCACGATCCGTGATGTGGGCCGGGAGTTGGGCGTCAACCACGAGACGCTGCGCAACTGGGTCGACCGGATGCGGCAGGAACGCGACGGCGGCCGGCCCAGTGACCTGGCCGCTGATGAACGTGCCGAGCTGGTGCGGCTGCGGCGGCAGGTCGCCCAGCTGGAGCTGGAGAAGGAGATCCTGAAAAAAGCCGCGGTCTTCTTCGCACGCGAGACGGAGCGGTGAACCGGACCGACGTCTACCGGTTCATCGACGCGGAGAAGACCAGCTACCCGGTCCGTCTGCTCTGCCGCCTGCTCGGCGTTGGCCACAGCGCCTTCTACCAGTGGCTGCGCGGCGGTCGACAACGTGCCGCCAACCGGCAACGCCGCGACGAACAGCGCGTGGAGATCACCCGGCGGGCGTGGTCGGAGCACCGAGGCGTCTACGGCGCCCGCCGGCTAACCGCTGAGCTGCACGAGCGCGGTCACCGTTGGAACCGCAAGTCGGTAGCGAGACTGATGCGGCTAGCAGGGATCGAGGGCGCTCACCGGCGCCGGCGCGGCAAACCCCGGCGGAAGGCCGCGTCCACGGCGACCGCACCGGACCTGGTCCAGCGGCAGTTCCACGCCACCGCACCGAACCGGCTCTGGGTTGCCGACATCTCCTACCTACGCACCTGGGAAGGATTCCTCTACCTCGCGGTCGTGGTCGACGCCTACTCCCGCCGCGTTGTCGGATGGGCGATGGCCGATCACCTGCGCACCGAGCTCATCCTCGATGCCGTCGGCATGGCCATCCAGCACCGCCGACCCGCCCGTGAACAGCTCATCCATCACTCGGATCGGGGGACGCAGTACACGTCGTTCGAGTTCGGCCGCACCCTGCGTTCCTGCGGGGTCCTGGCCTCTATGGGCTCGGTGGCCGACTGCTACGACAACGCCATGGCGGAGACGTTCTTCGCCACCCTCAAGACCGAACTGATCTACACCCGGTCCTGGCCGTCTCGCCATGAACTGGAGATGGAGGTCTTCTCCTACATCGAGGGCTTCTACAACCCTCGGCGTCGGCACAGCCGTCTGGGTAACGTCAGCCCCGACACCTACGAGAAGATCCACCGAGAGTCCCTGACAGACATCGAGGTGTCCGGCGGGTAGGGGTCACTTCACCGCGCCGGCAGTCGGTCGAGCTGATGAAGGACGTGATGACCTCGTGGAGCTGACCGGAGCGATCTGGCGGAAGTCCACCCGCAGCGGCACCCAGGGCGACTGCGTCGAGGTGGCGGACAATCTGGCCGGAGTGGTCGGGGTGCGGGACAGCAAGGACCCGACCGGGCCGGTGCTCACCTTCACCCCCGACGCCTGGCGTGCCTTCGTCCGGCTCAGCGGAAGCCGCGCGCCGCGCTGATCAGCACCGTGTGCTTGCGTACCCGGAAGGACCCTTCGGCGTCGATGCGCGCCTGGATCGCGTCGCGGGCGGCCGACTCCTGCGCGGCGGTGAGCGGCCCGATCATGCTGGCGATGTACGCCAGGATCGGCTCCGCGGCCGGCACCACCAGCTCGTCCGGGTAGCGCTCGATTGTCACGTCGTCGAAGTGGGCGGCGACCCGGGCCGGTGTCGCCTCGGCGGTGACGTCGTTCGGGTCGTGGAACCGGACGGCCAGGTCGGGACGCCCGATCACCGGGCCGAGCGTGTTCAGCTCGGCCAGGTGGTCGCGGCCGTTCACGGCGACGGCGAGCCGTCCGCCGGGGCGCAGCACCCGGGCGAACTCGCGCAGCGCGGCGTCCGGGTCGTCCAGGTGGTAGAGCATGCTGTTGGCGATCACCGCGTCGACCGCGCCGGCACGGATCGGCAGGTACGTGGCGTCGCAGCGCAGCACCCGGGCACCGGGCACCTCGCGCAGCCGCGCGCACATGGCGGGCGAGAAGTCGGTGAGGGTGAGCCGGCCGCGAGGGCCGACCCGGCGCCACAGCTCGCCGGTGCCGCCGCCCACCTCCAGCACGTCCCCGGTCAGCGGCAACCGCTCGCCCAGCCAGGCGAACCAGTCCTGCGGGTTCGTGCCGTACGAGTGCAGCGCCATGCGGGCGGTCAGGTTGCCGGTGGTCGTCGTGTACTGGCTCGCGGCGCGAGCCGACGGAGTGGTGGTCATCCGCCGAACGTAGAGGAAGCGGTTCTCCGAGAACCCGGTATTAAGCGTTGCTAGCTACCGGTACCTAGTGTTACTTTCTACTGGTACTCAGCGACGCTTAATAGCAAGGGAACGAGGACATGGCCAACCAGATGACGGAGATGCTGAAGGGCACCCTCGAAGGCATCGTCCTGGCGATCCTGGCCCGCCGATCCGCGTACGGCTACGAGATCACCGCCTGGCTGCGCGACCGCGGATTCTCGGACATCGCGGAAGGCACCATCTACGCGCTGCTCGTCCGCGTCGAGCAACGCGGCTTCGTGGACGTGGAGAAGGTTCCCTCCGAGAAGGGGCCCCCGCGGAAGGTGTATTCGATCAACGCAAAGGGGCGGGAGCAGCTCGCCGAGTTCTGGCGGACGTGGAGCGTCCTCGCGGAACGCATCGACCACCTGCGTGACAACGACGACCGGCACGACGAAGGAGCATGAGCATGGCCGCGAAGTGGATCGAGACGCTCGTCGGATCGCTCGACCAGAAGAAGCAGTACAAGCAGCACATGGCCCGCATGGAGGCTCTGCCGGAACCCCATCGCAGCGCGGCCAAGGCGCTCCAGCGGTACTTCATGTATCAGGGCGGGATCGTCGACGGGAACACACTCGTCGCGATGCTCGGCGACTCCGTGGACCTCTGGGAGCGCGCGGTCGCCGACAACACGCCCGTCCGCGCGATCGTCGGCGACGACCCGGTCGAGTTCGCCGAGACGTTCGTGTCCGCGTACTCCGGGAGGCAGTGGATGGACAAGGAGCGCGAGCGCCTCCGGAAGGCGATCGACGCCGCCGCCGGCGACAGCGGGGAGGAGATCGCATGACCAGCACGACGCGCAAACCCGCCATCCGGGTCCGGGGCATCACCAAGTCCTACAAGGACCTGCACGTCCTGCGGGGCGTCGACTTCGAGGTGACGGCCGGGAGCATCTTCGCCCTGCTCGGCTCGAACGGCGCCGGAAAGACCACGCTCGTGCGGATCCTGTCGACGCTGCTCAAGGCGGACACCGGCACCGCGACCATCCACGGCTTCGACGTCGCTTCGGCTCCCGCCGAGGTACGCAAGTCGATCAGCCTGACCGGCCAGTTCGCCGCCGTCGACGAAGTGCTCACCGGCCGGGAGAACCTGGTCCTGGTCGCGAAGCTCCGCCACCTGAGGAATCCGGGTGCGATCGCCGACGACATGCTGGCCCGTTTCTCCCTCACCGACGCCGGGAACCGCCGGGCGGGGACGTACTCGGGCGGCATGCGCCGGCGGCTGGACATCGCGATGAGTCTCGTCGGCAACCCGCCGGTCGTGTTCCTCGACGAGCCGACCACCGGCCTCGACCCGCAGGCCCGCATCGAGGTCTGGCGGACCGTGCGGCAGCTCGCCGAGGACGGCACCACCATCCTGCTCACCACCCAGTACCTCGACGAGGCCGAGCAACTCGCCGACCGGATCGCGATCCTGCACGAGGGAACGATCATCCAGAACGGCACTCTCGCCGAGCTGAAGCAGCTCCTCCCGACCGCGAAGGTCGAGTACGTCGAGAAGCAGCCGACCCTTGAGGACGTCTTCCTCGCCCTCGTGGGCCACACCGCCAGGGCCGCCGACAAGGCAGCCGTGTCCGCAGGAGAGGAATCCCGATGACCACCCACGTCCTCAGCGACACCGGAACCCTCACCGGCCGCTCCCTGCGGCACATCCTCCGCAGCCCGGACACCATCATCACCACGGCGGTCACCCCCGTCGCGCTGATGCTGCTCTTCGTGTACGTGCTCGGTGGAGCCATCAACACCGGATCCGGCGAGTCGTACATCAACTACATGCTGCCGGGCATCCTCCTCATCACGATCGCGTCCGGCATCGCCTACACGGCGTACCGCCTGTTCCTCGACATGCAGGGCGGCATCTTCGAGCGCTTCCAGTCGATGCCGATCCCGCGGCCCTCAGTGCTCTGGGCGCATGTCCTGACCTCGCTCGTCGCCAACCTGGCCTCGCTCGTGATCGTCACAGGCGTCGCCCTGATCATGGGATTCCGGACGGGCGCATCGGTGGTCGGCTGGCTCGCCGCAGCCGGCATCCTGATCCTGTTCACCCTCGCCCTGACCTGGGTCGCCGTCATCGCGGGCCTGTCCGCCAAGACCGTCGACGGCGCGAGCGCATTCAGCTACCCGCTGATCTTCCTGCCCTTCATCAGCTCGGCGTTCGTCCCCACCGACTCGATGCCCGGCCCGGTCGCCTGGTTCGCCGACAACCAGCCGGTGACATCGATCGTGAACACCCTCCGAGCGCTCTTCGCTCAGCAACCCGTCGGCAACGACGTCTGGATCGCGCTCGCCTGGTGCGCCGGCCTGCTCCTGGCCGCCTACGCCGCCGCGACGGCGATCTACCGCACCAAGGTCAGCTAGCCGGCCGTGGGAGCCGGTCACCCGTCACAGGTAGAGGCAGAACGGGTGACCGGCCGGGTCCAGGTGCACCCGGACGTCGTCCTGCGGCTGGAAGTCGGCCACCGTCGCGCCCACCGACACCGCGTACGCCGAGGCGGCCTCCAGGTCGTCGACCTTGATGTCCAGGTGGGTCATCATCGGCGGATCGCCGGGACCGGCCGGCCACACCGGGCGCACGTAGGCCGGTTCGTCCTGGAACGCCAGCCAGGTGCCGCCGCCCGGCGGAGCCAGCACCACCCAGTCCGGCTCGTCCTCGCGCCGGTGCCAGCCGAGCAGCCGCTCATAGAACGCGGCGAGGTCCTGTGCGGACGGTGCGTCGAGCACGAAACTGCTCAGTTCCAACGTCGGTCGATCCACCATGCCGACCTTCCTACCCCGCCCCTGCGACACCCTCACCCGGCACGGGCGCGGAAAGGGATCGCCCGGTCGTCCGCTCGCGCCATAAGCTGCGGCAATGCTGCTGCGCATGTCGACCTTGCTGCTCCGGACCCTGCGCGAGGACCCGGCCGACGCGGAGGTGCCGAGCCACCGGCTGCTGCTGCGCGCCGGTTACGTCCGCCGGGCCGCGCCGGGCGGCTACACCTGGCTGCCGCTGGGCAAGCTCGTGCTGGACCGGATCACCGCGATCGTGCGGGACGAGATGGCCGCGATCGGCGACCAGGAGGTGCACTTCCCGGCGCTGCTCCCGGCCGAGCCGTACCGGACCAGCGGGCGGTGGACCGAGTACGGGGACGACATCTTCACGCTCGCCGACCGCAAGGGCGCCGACCACCTGCTCGCGCCGACCCACGAGGAACTGGCCGCGCTGCTGGTGAAGGACCTGTTCACCTCGTACCGGGACTTCCCGGTGACGCTGTTCCAGATCCAGACCAAGTTCCGCGACGAGGCCCGGCCCCGCGCCGGTCTGCTGCGCGGGCGCGAGTTCCTGATGAAGGACGCCTACTCGTTCGACCTGGACGAGGCCGGGCTCCAGGCGGCGTACGACCGGCACCGGGCCGCCTACGAGCGTGTCTTCACCCGGCTCGGGCTGGACTTCACCACCGTCCACGCGATGTCCGGCGCGATGGGCGGGTCCGCGTCGGAGGAGTTCCTGGCCGCCACGCCGGTCGGCGAGGACACGTTCGTCGGCTGCACCGCCTGCGACTACGCGGCGAACACCGAGGCGGTGGTGACCCGCGCCCCGGCCGCCGGTGACCCGCAGGAGCACCCGCCCACCGAGGTGCACGACACCCCGGAGACGCCGACCATCGCGGCCCTGGTCGAGCTGGCCGAGGCCCGGAAGCTGGGCGGGCGCAGCGGCTGGACCGCCGCCGACACGTTGAAGAACGTGGTCCTCACCGTCCGCCGGCCCGGTGCCGAACAGGGCGAGCCGCTGGTGATCGGCCTGCCCGGCGACCGCGAGGTGGACCTCAAGCGGGTCGAGGCGGTGCTCGCCCCGGCCACGGTGGCGGTCTTCGAGGACTGGGACGCCCACCCCGAGCTGGTCCGCGGCTACATCGGGCCGCAGATCCTCGCCAAGCACGGCATCCGCTACCTGGTCGACCCCCGCGTGGTGCCCGGCACCACGTGGCTGACCGGCGCGAACGAGCCGGGCCGGCACGCCACCGACGTGGTGTGCGGGCGCGACTTCGTACCGGACGGCACGATCGAGGCCGCCGAGGTGCGGCCCGGCGACAGCTGCCCGACCTGCGCCGACGGCGAGCTGACCATCCGGCGGGGCATCGAGGTCGGGCACATCTTCCAACTCGGACGCCGGTACACCGACGCGTTCGCGGTGGACGTGCTCGGCCCCGAGGGCAAGCCGGTCCGGCCCACGATGGGCTGCTACGGCATCGGCGTGTCCCGAGCGGTCGCGGCAGTGGCCGAGCAGCACCACGACGACCGGGGGCTGGTCTGGCCGGCCGCTGTCGCGCCGTGCGACGTACACCTGATCGCCGCCGGGAAGGGGCCGCAGCTCGACGCGGCGCTCGACCTCGGCGGGCGCCTCGCCGCCGGCGGCCTGCGGGTGCTGGTCGACGACCGCACGCACGTGTCGGCCGGGGTGAAGTTCACCGACGCCGAGCTGATCGGCATCCCGCGCGCCGTCGTGGTCGGCCGCCGCCTGGCCGAGGGGTACGTGGAGCTGCGCGACCGGGCCACCGGCGAGCGCACCGAACTGCCGGTGGAGGCCATCGTGGAGCGCCTGCGCGACGAGGTGGACGCGACGCGCCGCGACGGGTGTAGCGAGCGCGCCACCGGGTACCGCAGACGGATCGACCGAAGCTTTCGGAGGCTCTCATGTTCCGCGTCAGTGACGTGATGACCAGGCAGGTGGTCTACCTCTCGGCGGAGACCCCGTTGGACGAGGCGGCCCGCGTGATGAAGGAGTCGGACATCGGCGACGTGGTGGTGACCGACGGCGCCACGCTCGCCGGCATGCTGACCGACCGCGACATCGTGGTCCGGGCGGTCGCCGAGCGCGCCGACCCCGGCACCACCACGATCGGCTCGATCATCACCCGCGAGGTGGTGATGATCGAGCAGCACTGCACGGCGAACGAGGCGGCGGCGCTGATGCGCGAGCGCAACATCCGCCGGGTGCTCGTGTGCGACAGCGACCGCAAGCTCGTCGGCATCGTCTCCCTCGGCGACCTCGCCATGCAGCTCGACCCCCAGTCGGCGCTCAGCGACATCAGCGAGGCCGCACCGAACGCGTGAGGACGGGGCCCCGCACGTACGGTGGGGCCCCGCCCGGCACCGCCGGGTGGCGACGCGCGGCGGAGGATAGCCTCGACCCATGCCCGAGATGCCGACCAAGCTGGCCGAGATCGTCGACGAGTTCGCCGCCGCGCCCCGCGACGTCGTCCTGGAGATGCTGCTGGAGTTCGCCGACGTGATCCCGTCCCTGCCCGAGGGCGTGAACCGGGAGGAGCTGGAGCAGGTTCCCGAGTGCCAGACCGCGTTCTTCCTGCGTGCCGAGGTGAACGCGGACAAGACCGTGAGCACCGTCTTCGACTGCCCGCCGGAGGCGCCCACCACCCGGGCGTTCGCCGGCATCCTCGCCGAAGGGCTGGCCGGGGCGAGCGCCGAGGAGGTGCTGGCCGTACCGGACGACCTCTACCAGCGGATGGGCCTGGCACAGGCGATCAGCCCGCTGCGCGTACGCGGCGGCACCGCCATCCTGGCCCGGCTCAAGCGCCAGGTCCGGGAACAGATCTCCTGACCCGCGGGTTGTCGCTGGTCATGGACATCGAGATCTACGCCGACGTGGTCTGCCCCTGGTGCTGGATCGGCAAGCGCCGGCTGGAACAGGCCCTTGAGTCGTACGACGGCGACGTGACTGTGCGGTTCCGGCCGTTCCAGCTGGACCCGACGCCGGTCACCGAGCCGAAGCCGCTGCTGGAGGCGCTCGGCGACAAGTTCGGCGGGCGGGACAAGGCCGAGGGCATGGCCGCGCACGTGACGGGTGTCGCCGCGGGCGCGGGCCTCGACCTGCGGTTCGACCGCGCCGTGGCGGCGAACACGTTCGACGCGCACCGGCTGGTGCGGTTCGCCACCGAGCACGGCCGCTCCGCCGAGATGGTCGAGCGGCTCTACCGGGCGCACTTCCACGACGGCGTCGACGTCGGCTCGATCGACGCGCTCGTCACGCTGGCCGGCGAGGCCGGACTGGACGAGACCGAGGCGCGGCAGTACCTGGAGTCGAACCTGGGCCGCCGGGAGGTCGCCGCCGACCTGAGCACCGCCCACCAGCTCGGCGTCTCCAGCGTGCCGACGTTCGTGCTGGCCGGGAAGTACGCGGTCACCGGCGCGCAGGAGCCGGAGACGCTGCTCGCCGCGCTGCGCGAGGTGGCGCAGCGCGAAGCGGCAGCCTGATGTTTCACGTGGAACAAGATCGAAGCGGATGAGGTCCTAGGCCGGCCTGGCCAGGTCCTCCACCACCCTCGCCCCGGGCAGCGCGCCGAGCGCCGGCCCGGGCAGGGCGATCTTGCTGTGCCGTACGCCCGACCCGATGATCACGTGCGGTGTGGCGATCACCCGGGAGTCGACGAGGATCGGCCAGTCCGCCGGCAGGCCGATCGGCGTGATCCCGCCGTACTCCATGCCGCTCAACTCGACCGCCTCGGCCATCGGCGCGAAGCTCGCCTTGCGCACGTCCAGCAGCTTGCGGACCACGCCGTTGACGTCGGCACGGGTGGTGGCGAGCACGACACAGGCCGCGTACCGGGTCTCGCCGCCGCGCTTACCGGCGACCACCACGCAGTTGGCCGACTCCTCCAGCCCCACCTGGTACGCCTCGCAGAAGGCAGCGGTGTCGGCCAGGTCGGCGTCGATCGGGGCGACCAGTACGTCGTCCACGTCCACCGGGGCCTCGTCCGGCCACACCTGCACCGCTGCGGCGACCGGCGGGGCGAGCAGGTCGAGCCGGGTCCGGGCCGGCTCCGTCTTCAGCGTCCCCATCATGGCGCGATCCTCGCACCCGCCGGGCGGATCGACTCGCCGGGCCCCGGTCGCGCCCTTCAGTTGGGATTGGTGAGGAACGCGTTCTCCTGCGCGAAGTCCCGGCTCTCGGTCGTGGTGAGCTGCCGGCGGCGCAGCACCTCGGGACGGTTCGCCTCGGCGTCCTCGATGCCGTGCCGGACGCCGACCCGGATCACGCCGTAGAGGAAGACGAAGCCGAAGACGTAGAGAACCACTGTGGCGACGAAGACCAGCATGCGGTCACCGTAGGGCGGTGCGGACCCGACCGTTTCTCATCTTCCGCCGGTTCCCCCGTACGTGTCCGCGAGGTAGTCGGCCCAGGTCCGGGTGCCGGCCGGCGTGGCGGTCGTGGTGAGACCACCCGCGCGCAGCTCCCGCCCGAGCCGGCCGGGGATCCGTACCGGCAGCAGCGGACGGCGCACCCGCCGTGCCGCGAGCCAGGCCCGGGCCGCCTCGTCGAAACGCAGCACCTCCGGACCGCCGAAGTCCTCCACCCGGTTCGACGGACCGGCCAGCAGCAGGACCGCGAGCCGGCCCGCCACCTCACCGGGGTCGACCGGCTGGGCGAGCACCGCACGGTCCCCGATCACCGGGCCGAGGCGGCTCGCGCCGCTGAGCAGCCCGGCCAGGAACTCCGGGAACTGGGTCGCCCGCAGCACGCTCCACGGCACCGGCCCGGCGGCCACCACCTGCTCGGCCGCGAGCTTGTGCCGGTAGTAGCCGAGCGGCACCCGGTCGACGCCGACGATCGAGACGAAGACCAGGTGGCGCACCCCGGCGTGACCGGCGGCCACGGCAAGCCGGCGGGTGCCGAGCACGTCGACGTCGTGGGTGCGCCGGTTCGGCGACGAGGCCAGGTGCAGCACGGCGTCCACCCCGGCGACCGCCTCCGCCAGCCCGGCGCCGGTGGCCAGGTCGGCGGTCACCCACTCGACCCCGTCCCCGGTACGCGGCCGGCGGCTCGTCGCACGCAGGTTGAAGCCCTCGTCCCGCAGCCGCGGCACCGCCACCCGCCCGAGCCGCCCGGTCGCCCCGGTCACCAGCACCCGCATCGCCACTCCTCCCGCTCACACCGTCACCCGTCCCAGCCTTCCGCCGGCACGGCGCGGCTCTCCGGTGGGACGGAACGCCGACCGGGATCGTGACAGCCGCCCGACCGCTACGCCCCCCACCCGATCCTGCGCCACCCGACGGCCTGCCCGGCCCGGTTCACTCGGCCGAGCCCGCACCCCCTCGGCCGTCCGCTCCCCTCGCCCTTCCGATCGATCAAGGAGTTTGTGTCGGATGGCGGCCCGGAATCTGACACAAACTCCTTGATCAACCGGGAGGGGCAGGGTGGAACGGGTGGGGGTCAGGGGGTGGGGCGGGGTACCACTCGACCGGCCACGACCAGGCCGAGCAGGCCGCAGGCGGCGGCCACGGCCAGCGTGGTGGCGTAGCCGGCCGGGCCGGGGGACGCGCCGGCGGCCAGCACCGCGCCGGTCAGCGCCAGCACTGTGGCGGCGGCGAGCGAGTCGCCCAGTTGCAGCGCGGAGCTGTTGCGGCCCTGCTCGGCCGGGGCGGACTGCGCCAGGGTGAGCACCGACAACGACGGATAGAGCAGGCCCATGCCCAGCCCGGCCACCGACCAGAAGAGCACGGCCGGCAGCACCGGCAGTCCGGGCACCAGCGCCGACGCCACGCCCGCCGTACCGATCGTGATGCAGGCCAGCCCGGCCCGGGGCAGCGTCGCCGCCGAGCGGGGTGAGCCGATCCGCCCCTGGATCCACGAGCCCACCGACCACGACAGCGCCCCCACGGTCAGCACCAGGCCGGCACCGGTGGGCGAGAAACCACGCTCCCGGGACAGCATCAGCGGGATCACCACCTCGGCGGCCACGAACGCCGCCGACGCCAGCGCGCGCAGGCCGATCACCGTCGGCAGTCCCCGCGCCGCGCGCAGGAAACCGGCCGGCAGCAGGTGCGGCACGCAGGCGAGCAGCCCGGCCAGCGCCACGGCGATCAGACCGGCGGCGAGCGCGCCGCGCTGCTGCCCCCCGTAGTGCAGCAGTGCGGCGCTCGCCCCCGCCCCGCAGGCCCAGCCGATCCGGGCCAGCGCGCCGGCCGGCGGCCGGGTCGCCACGGTGGCGGTCAGCGCCCGCAGCCCCGGCTGGACCAGCAGCGCCGCCGGGATCGCCACCGCCGGCACCGCGAGGAACACCCACCGCCAGCCCAGGTGTTCCACGATCAGCCCGGCCAGCGCCGGACCGACGAGCGACGGCACCACCCAGGCCGCGGCGAACGCCGCGAAGATCCGCCGCCGCAACTGCTCCGGGTACGCCTGACCGACGACCACGTAGAGCGCCACCGAGACCAGTCCGGAGCCGAAACCCTGCACCACCCGCCCGACGACAAGCACCTCCATGGTCGTGGCGGCGCCGGCCACCACCAGCCCGGCGACGAACCAGACGACCCCGTGCCACATGGCCGGGCGCGGCCCGCGCGCGTCGCACCAGATGCCGGACGCGACCATCGCCACCACGCCGGAGGCGAACGGGCCGCCGAATGCCAGCGCGTACAGGCCGAGCCCGTCGAGGCTGCGCGCCACCGTCGGCATGGCGGTGCCCACCGCCAGCGCCTCGAACGCGAGCAGGGACACCAGGGCGACACTGCCCACAGTCATCGCCCGCAGGCGCGGCGACCACAGGTCGACGGGTGGGTCAGCCGGTACGGCGGTGATGCTGGTCATGGCGTTCAGCCTCGGACCTCACCCCCGGTTGAGGTCAACTGTGGCGCGCGTCTCGTCCACGCGGGAACGGCGGCCCGACGCCCGGAAACTTCTGCCGTCGGGTGGCATAACGGACGCCGCGCCGGGAAGTCGGGCCGCCGGGACGAGACCGGGAGGCGAGATGGCGCTGGGACGGTTCGCCGGCCTCCTGCTGTCGCCGACTGTCGTACCGGAGGCCGCCGCGCGCGTCGCGCGTACCGTCGGGTCGGCCCTGCCCACTGACGCCGTGCCGGCCCGGGTCACCGAGGTCGCGGGCAGCGTCGGTACGGCCGCGGCCCGGCTGGCCCGCCTCACCGGGCTGACCAGCCGCCGGGTCTGGTCGCAGGACGGCCGCCACCACATCGAGGTGCACGGCGTCTGCCAGGACGGCGGTGACCGGCTGGCCCGCCAGGTCGAGGCGGCGCTGGAGTCGATGCCGGGCGTGGACTGGGCGCGGGTGAACGCGCCGTCGGGCCGGGTGGTCGTGGCCACCGGGGATCCGGCGCCGAAGCTGCGCGATCTGATCGCCACGGTGGCGCGCGTCGAGCGGACCTGCCCGTACGAGCCGGATCCGGAGATCGAACCGCCGCAGCCGCCCGAGGACGGCCCGCGTACCGCCCGGACGTTCGGCGCGCTGCTGTCCGACGTGCTCGGGCTGGGCATCTCCGCCGCCACCCGCGTGCTGCCGCTGACCCCGATTCCCGCCGAGGTGGCCGGGCTGCTGGGCGCTGTCGACCTGCACCCGAAGCTGCACGCGCTGGCCGGCCTGGGCATCCGCGCCGACCCTCGCGCCGAGCTGCTGTTCCCGCTGGCCGAGGCCGTGGTGCAGGGTCTCACCGGCGGCTGGGCGGGCATCGTGCTCGACGGTGCGCAGCGCGTCGTGCAGTGGGGTGAGGGTGCCGCGCAACTGACCGCGTGGCGGCGGGCCGAACCGCGCCTGACCGGCGACCCGGAGCACGCGGTCGCCCGGGTGCCTGATGGCGAACGGCCCTGTCCGGTGCCGGACGGGCAGCCCGAGCGGTACGCCAAGCGGGTGCTCCCGGCCGGGGCGGTCGCCGGGGCGGCGGCGCTGCCGGTGCTGGGACCGAAGCGGGCCGCCGCGCTGGCGCTGTCCTCGCTGCCCAAGGCGCCCGGCTCCGGCCGCGAGGGGTACGGCGCCCAGCTCGGCCGGATGCTCGCCCGGCGCGGCGTGATCGCGATGGACCGCAGCGTGCTGCGGGAGCTGGACCGGATCGACACCGTGGTGCTGGACGCGGCGGTGCTCGGCTCGGACCGGGGCGTCCTGGTCGATCTCGCGCCGCTGGCCGACGCCGACACCGGGCAGGTCGCCAGCAGGGCGTTCGCGTTGTTCGACCCGGCCGAGCCGGACGCGGTACGCGCCGACGACGGCTGGCGGATCGGCCCGCTGGACCGCCTCGGTGCCGACGATCCCGGGGACACCCCGGACAGCGCCCGGCTGCGCGCCGACGGTGGACGGCTGCTCGGGCTGGCCGAGAACGGCCGGCTCGCCGCCGTACTGCGGGTCGAGCCGGAGCCCGCGCCCGGCGTGGACGCGCTGGCGTCGGCCGCCCGGCAGGCGGGGCTGCGGCTCGTGGTCGGCGGCGCGGACGACGGCCGGTACGACTTCGCGGACCTGCTCGTACCCGGTGGTCCCCGGCTCGCCGACGCGGTGCACGACCTGCAACGTGAGGGCGCTGTGGTGATGGTGGTGTCCGGTGAGCGGTCGGCGCTCGCCGCGTCCGACTGTGGCCTCGGCGTGTACGGCCCGGACGACCTGCCGCCGTGGGGCGCGCATCTGCTGGTCGGCGACGACCTGCGGGTACCGGCCCTGCTCGTCGACGCCGCCGGGGTGGCCCGCCGGATGACCGAGCAGAACGTCCGGATCGCCATGGCCGGCAGCGGGCTCGGCGCGCTCGGCGCGTTCACCGCCGACCGGCGGCGACTGCCCCGCCCGGCCCTGGCGGCGGTCAACGGCGCGGCGGCGCTCGCGTTCGCGCACGGCGTGTTCCGGGCGCACCGGCTGTCGGACCGCACCGGCGCCCCGATGCCCGCGCTCACCGCCTGGCATCTCATGCCGGCGCAGACCGTCCTGGACCAGCTCGACACCGGCCCGTGCGGGCTGACCGACGAGGAGGCGGCCCGCCGTCGGCGCGTCGAGATCGGGGACGACCACGGGCCGGCCGGACTGCTCCGCACGTTCGTCGAGGAGCTGTCCAACCCGCTCACCCCGGTGCTGGCCGCCGGTGCGGCGCTCTCCGCCGCGTTCGGCTCGCTCGTCGACGCGGCCCTGGTCGGCGGTGTCGTGGGCGGATCCGCGCTGGTCGGCGCGGTGCACCAGCGCAACACCGAACGGTCCCTGGCCGAGTTGCTGTCCCGCTCGGCGGTCACCGCCCGGGTGCTGCGCGACGGCGAGGAGCGGGTGGTGCCCGCCGAGGAGCTGGTACGCGGCGACGTGATCACGATCAGCTCCGGGGACGCCGTACCGGCCGACTGCCGGGTGCTGACGAGCGACGGGCTGGAGGCGGACGAGTCGTCACTGACCGGTGAGTCGCTGCCGGCGGCGAAGAGCTCCGAACCGGTGGTGGCGGCGGCCATCGCCGAACGGCACTCGATGCTGTTCGAGGGCACCACTGTCGCCGCCGGGCACGGAACCGCCGTCGTGGTGGCCACCGGTGCGGAGACCGAGGCCGGTCGGAGCCTCGCCATGGCCCGGGAGGCCCCGCCCGCCAGTGGGGTGGAGGCGCGACTCGGCAAGCTGACGAGCAGCGCCGTACCCCTGGCGGCCGCCTCGGCGATCGCTGTGGCCGGCGCGGGGCTGCTTCGGGGCGTACCCCTTGCCGAAACGGCGGCGACCGCCGCGAACCTGGCCGTGGCGTCGGTGCCGGAGGGGCTGCCGTTCCTGGTCAGCGCCGCGCAGCTGGCGGCGGCGCGGCGGCTGGCCGAGCACGGCGCGCTGGTCCGCAACCCCCGGACGATCGAGGCGCTGGGCCGGGTCGACGTGCTCTGTTTCGACAAGACGGGCACGCTCACCGAGGGGAAGCTGCTGCTGGCCGGGGTCGGTACTGGTGACGGCCGGTACGCGGTGCTGGACGAACTGGACGAACCGCTCCGGTCGACGCTGGCCGCCGCGGTGCGGGCCACCCCGTCGGCGGAGGACCCGGACGAGTTGCCGCAGCAGACCGACCGCACGGTACGCCGCGGCGCGGACGCCGCCGGGGTGGACGAGCGGACCGGAGCGGCGGACTGGACCGCCACGGCCGGGCTGCCGTTCGAGCCGTCCCGGGGCTACAGCGCCGCTGTCGGCCGCACCGCCGACGGGCTGCTGCTGAGCGTCAAGGGCGCCCCCGAGTCGGTGCTGCCGCGCTGCGCGTCGCGCCGCACCGCCGAGGGCGACCGGCCGCTCGACGCGGCCGGACGCGAGGAGGTGCAGGCGATGCTGGCCGGGCGGGCCGGCGCCGGGCACCGCGTCCTCGCCGTGGCCGAGTGCCCGGTCTCCACCGAGCAGGTGAGCGACGAGCAGGTCGACGGGCTGGTCTTCGTGGGTTTCCTGACGCTCGCCGACGGGGTGCGGGAGAGCGCCCGGCCGGCGGTGGCCCGGATCCGGGCCGCGGGCGTGCACACCGTCATGATCACCGGCGACCACCCGGCCACCGCCGAGGCGATCGCCGCCACGATCAGCCCGGACGACGGCGGGCAGCGCGTGGTCACCGCCACCGACCTGGACCGGCTGGACGACGCCGCGCTCGCCGAGCGCCTGATGGCCACCGACGTGGTGGCGCGCTGCACGCCCGCCCACAAGGTACGGATCATCCAGGCGTTGCAGCGCCAGGACCGCACCGTCGCGATGACAGGTGACGGCGCCAACGACGCCCCGGCGATCCGGCTCGCCGACGTCGGCATCGCGCTCGGCCAGCGGGGCACTCCCGCCGCCCGCGCCGCCGCCGACCTGGTGGTCACCGACGACCGGCTGGAGACGATCATCGCCACGCTCGTCGAGGGACGGGCCATGTGGTCGTCGGTACGGCACGCGCTGAGCATCCTGGTCGGCGGCAACCTCGGTGAGATCGCGTTCAGCGTGCTGACCGCCGCCGCGACCGGCCGGTCCGCCCTGAACGGCCGGCAACTGCTGCTGGTCAACCTGCTCACCGACCTGGCGCCCGCGCTCGCCATCGCGGTCCGCCCGCCCGCCGACGACAGCGCCGACCACCTGCTGCGGGAGGGGCCGGACTCGTCGCTCGGCGTCACCATGACCCGGGAGATCGGGCTGCGCGCGGCGTCGACCACGCTCGGCGCGACCGCCGGCTGGACGATCGCCAGGTGGACCGGCACCCGGCGGCGGGCGAGCACCGTAGCGCTCGCCTCGCTGATCGGCACGCAGCTCGGGCAGACGGTGCTGGCCGGCGGCACCAGTCCCAGCGTGCTCGCCGCCACCGCCGCGTCGGTTGGTGTGCTCGTGGCCGTCGTGCAGACGCCGGGCGTCAGCCAGTTCTTCGGCTGCACCCCGCTCGGCCCGGTGGGCTGGACCATCGCCACCGGCTCGGCGCTCGGCGCGACGTTCGCCAACGGCACGCTGACCAAGCTGGTCGACCGCCTGCCGCAGCCCGGCTCGCATGGGCGACCCGATCAGGGGTACGGCGAAGGACATGACGCCTGAGGTGACGTTCGTCGGTACGGCGACCACAGTGCTGCGGATCGGCGGTTTCACACTGCTCACCGACCCGAACTTCCTGCACCGGGGGCAGCGGGCGTACCTGGGCCGGGGACTGTGGTCGAAGCGGAGCACCGACCCGGCACTGACCATCCCCGAACTGCCCCCGCTGGACGCGGTGGTCCTGTCCCACCTGCACGGCGACCACTTCGACCGGGTCGCCCGGCGTGGCCTGGACCGGTCGCTGCCGATCCTCACCACACCGCAGGCGGAACGGAAGCTGCGCCGCTGGGGCTTCGGCGCGGCGGAGGGGCTGCCCACCTGGCGCGCGTACGAGCTGCACCGGGGCGACGAGACGCTGCGGCTGACCGCGCTGCCCGGCCAGCACGGGCCGGGCCTGCTGGACCGCGCGCTCCCCGACGTGATGGGCAGCCTGATCGACCTGGAACAGGGCGGGCAGCGGCGCTTCCGCCTCTACGTCACCGGGGACACGCTGCGCCGCCCGCAGCTCGCCGAGATCCCCGCCCGCTTCCCGGACATCGACGCCATGCTGATCCACCTCGGCGGCACCCGGATCGCCGGCATCCTGCTCACCATGGACGCCCGGCAGGGCGCCGACGTGGTGGAGCTGATCCGGCCTTCGCTGACCGTACCGATCCACTACGACGACTATCCGGTGTTCCGGTCGCCGCTGCGGCACTTCGTCGAGGAGGCCCGGCGACGCGGCTTCGCCGGCCAGGTCCGTACCGTCCTGCGCGGCGAGACGGTGCCGCTGCCGCCGTGCCCGGGGTGCGCCGCCCCCCCGGCTCCCCCGGGGGGGGGGCGCGGCTCGGGCGGACCGGTCAGGCCCGCTCGGAGATCGCCTCGATCAGGTCACCGACCGGCCGGTCCGGCAGCGACCGGGCCACGTCGGCGACTGCCACGATGCCGACGAGTTCGTGCCCGTCGATCACCGGCAGCCGCCGTACCTTGTGCTGTCCCATCGTCCGCAGGATCTCGGCCGCGTCGTCGTCGGCGCCGATGGTCACCGCCTCGCCCTGTGCCAGTTCACCGGCGGTGACCTGGGCCGGGTCCTTCCCCTGGGCCAGCACCTTCACCACGATGTCCCGGTCGGTGATCATTCCCTTGAGACGGTTGTCGTCGCCGCAGATCGGCAGTGAACCCACCCCGAGTTCGGCCATCCGGCGGGCGGCGCTGCGGAGGTCGTCCTGTTCGCGGACGCAGCTCACGTCGTTCGTCATGATCTCGCGTGCGGTCGGCATTCGCGTCACACCTCGCTTCCTGGGGGGTTGTCTGCTCATCTCCTACCCCCGGGCAGCAGGGCCATTCGCGAGGTCAGTGCCAGGTGGCGGCGGCGCGGCGCAGCCGGTCGTTTATCGCGCGGCCCACGCCGGTCTCCGGCACCGGCTCGGCGACGATCTCGGTCACGCCGGCGGCGTCGAGCCGGTGCAGCGCGTCGAACAGGTGCGCCGCCGCCACCGTCACGTCGCCGTCGGGCGACAACACCTCCACCGCCGCCCAGTCGCCGTCCGCCGGTGGCTCCCGGAAGGCCAGGAATCCCCGCCGGCCGCCGCCGGGCTCGGCCGCGGCGCCCAACCGCAAGGGGGTACGCGGGGCGTAGTGCGCGGCCAGCGTCCCGGGCGCGACCGGCTGGCCGGAGCTGCCCTGGCGCACCTCGACCGGGCCGACCGCCTCGACCAGCGCCTCGACCGGCAGCGCGCCCAGCCGCAGCACCACCGGCCGGTCGCCCCGGGCGTCCACGATCGTCGACTCGATCCCGCACCGGGTGGGCCCGCCGTCGAGCACCACGTCCACCGCGCCGCCCAGCCCGGCCACCACGTGCTCGGCCCGGGTCGGGCTGAGCTGACCGAACCGGTTCGCGCTCGGCGCGGCCACCGGTACACCGGCGGCCGCGATCAGCGCCCGCGCCGACGGCTCGTCCGGTACGCGTACCGCCATGGTGTCCAGGCCGGAGGTGACGATCGGCGGGATGATCTCCGGCCGGTCCACGATCAGGGTGAGCGGGCCGGGCCAGAACCGCTTCGCCAGCTCGCCCACCGCCGCCGGCACCTCGCCCACCAGTGCGGGCAGGTCGGCGGCGTCGGCCAGGTGGCTGATCAGCGGGTCGAAGCTGGGCCGCGCCTTCGCCTCGAAGATCCGCGCCGCGGCCCGGGCGTCGAGCGCGTTCGCGCCGAGGCCGTAGACCGTCTCGGTGGGAAACGCGACCAGCCCGCCGGCGCGCAGGACGGCGGCTGCCTCGTCGATGCCGCGCTCGGCCGGCAGGACGCGCGGGGATCCGGTGCTCACGCTTCCGACGCTAGCCTGCCCGGGGCGCCGCCCCGGCAGGACCCTGCCGGGTTGCCGTCCCGGAGTGGTGGGCCGTCAGTCGCGCCTGTCGGTGTCGGGTTCCGTGTCGGGGAGCGTGGGCGCGTCCGTCGGGTAGAGGCCGGCGGCGAAGCCGTACACCTGGTCCCCGGCGCGGGGGATCTGCGCGAACCGCCGGGCCAACGCCTGCACCTCCGCCCAGAACTCGCGGACGTCCTCGATCGGGATGCGCGCGTGCACGAGCGTGCACCGCAGTTCGTCGGCGGCGTGTGCGGCCGCCGCTTCGGCTGCCGCCTCGGCGAGCCCGTTGATCCGGGACACCACCTGCTTGTCCTCCGCCCGGCTGAGCGCGCCGACGTAGTAGGTGCGGGCGACCCGGCCGTAGAACCGCTCCTCGATGGCGCGTACCCGCCGGGTCCGCACCACGCGCAGCAGACCGGCGTCCACCAGTTGGTTCACGTGGTACGCCACGCTGCTCTTGGGACGGTCGACGGCGCGGGCCATCTCGTTGACAGTGGCGGCGCGCTCCAGGAGCAGTTCGAGCAGCGTGCCCCGCAGGGGGTCGGCGAGCGCGCGCAACTGCTCCGGAGCGGTGACCACGAGCAGGTCGTCGAGGTCGTAGTCCGGGATTCGCTCATTGACCGACATTTCTCGACCGTTCTAAGATTCTGGTTCGTTCGATAACTCTGGTCTGACAACTCAGGAGTGTAGTGATGGCCGAGATCGTGCTCTTCCACCACATTCAGGGGCTCACGGACGGGGTCCGCGCGCTCGCCGACTCTCTGCGCTCCGGTGGGCACACCGTCCACGTCCCCGACTTCTTCGACGGCGAACTGCCGGCCACCATCGAGGACGGCGCCGCGCTGATCAAGCGGATCGGCGGTGACGTCCTCGACCAGCGCGCCGACGCGCTCGTCGCCGACCTGCCCACGGACCTCGTCTACGCGGGCGTCTCCTGGGGCGCCGCCATCGCCCAGCGGCTCGCCCAGACCCGGGCCGGCGCCCGGGCCGCCCTGCTCTACGAAGCCTGCCTGCCGGTGACCGGCGAGTGGGCGATCGGTCCCTGGCCCGACGGGGTGGCGGTGCAGGTGCACGGCATGGAGAAGGACCCGTTCTTCGGGCTGGAAGGAGACGTGGACGCCGCCCGCGAGCTGGTGTCGATCGTCGGTCCCGAGCGCGGCGAGCTGTACGTCTACCCCGGCGACCGGCACCTGTTCACCGACAGTTCGCTGCCCTCGTACGACCCGGAGGCGACAGCACTGGTGGTGAGCCGCAGCCGCGAACTGCTCGACCGGCTCGGCTGACTGAGCGACCAGCCGGTGGGCTACCGGTACTGTGCGATCTGGATCAGGTTGCCGCAGGTGTCGTCGAACACGGCGGTGGTCACCGGGCCCATGTCGACCGGCTCCTGGGTGAACAGCACGCCGAGGCCTCGCAGCCGCTCGTGCTCGGCGGCCACGTCGTCCACAGCGAACTGCGTCAGCGGGATGCCGTCGCCCGCGAGCGCCTCCTTGAACGCCTTGGCGGCCGGGTGCGCGTCGGGCTCCAGCAGCAGTTCCACGCCGTCCGGGGCGTCCGGTGAGACCACAGTCAGCCAGCGGTACTCCCCGGTCGGCACGTCGGTCTTCTTCACGAAGCCGAGCACCTCGGTGTAGAAGCGCAGGGCCTTGTCCTGGTCGTCGACGTACACGCTGGTGAGGTTGATTCTCATGGGTTCTCCTGGGTGGGTGCGGCGGACCTGAGCCATCGCTCGGTGATGGACCGCAGCGGCCGGGTGTCGAGGTGGTGGAACTTGTAGCGACCCTGCCGACGCGTGACGATCAGGCCGGCGGCCTCCAGGACGTCGAGGTGCTGGGAGATCGCCTGCCGGGACGAGCCGACCTGGTGCTTCGTGGCCAGTCTGCCGCAGATCTCGAACAGGGTCTGACCGTCGCGCTCGGTCAGCTCGTCGAGGATCAGGCGGCGGGTGGGATCGGCCAGCGCCTGGTACAGATCGCCCACATGGCCCACCATATGCAAGTAGAAGCTTGCCTATCAAGAGGCTGCCCGCCATCGGAGTAAGTCATGCCCGGATTCATCCTCACCGGCGCTCCCGGCTCCGGTAAGACCGCGATCCTGCGCCACCTGGAGACCGACGGCCATCCCGTCGTGGAGGAGGCCGCGACCGACGTGATCGCGCTGCGTCAGGCGCTCGGCCGGCCCGAACCGTGGCGTGAACCGGACTTCGTCGAGCGGGTGCTGGATCTCCAGCGGAGGCGTCGGCGCCGGGCCGGGATTCTCGGCGGCGACGTGGTGTTCCACGACCGCTCACCCGTCTGCACGCTCGCGTTGTGCCGCCACCTCGGCATGACGCCGCCGCCCGTGCTGCTCGACGAGATCGAGCGCATAATTGTCGAGCGTCACTACGAACGGACCGTCTTCTTCGTAAGGAATCAGGGCTTCGTCGAGGCGACCGCAGCCCGGCGGATCAGCTTCGAGGAGTCGCTCGTCTTCGAGCGGGTCCACGAGCTGACGTACCGCGAGGCGGGATTCGACCTCGTCGACGTGCCGGCGGGACCGCTCGCGACCCGGGTGGCGGCGATAAAACAGGCGGTCGATCGACTGCGCGCGGCTAGGGTGCGGACATGACCTTCCGCGTTGTCTCGCCGCCACCGGTCACCCGGTAACGACGCCGTTCACCGAACCCGGCTCCCGCACCCAGAGCCCGGGTCCGTTCGCGGTGCCCGGGCGGCGACGACAACGGAGAATCCCGTGCGCAAGACTGTGCCCCCGACAGTGGGGCGAGGAACCCTGTACATCCTCATGGCGGCGATCGCCTGGGGCACCGGCGGCGCCGCGGCGGCCGTCCTCTACGACACCAGCGGGCTGGGCCCGATCGCCGTCTCGTTCTGGCGGTTCGCCGGTGGCGTCCTGCTGCTCGCCGCCGGACACCTGACACTGCGGCGACCGTCCGGCTCCGTCCGCGCTCCATCCCGCCACCGGTGGCGGCAGGTCGTGACGACGGGCGTGGGTCTGGCCGTCTACCAGACGGCGTACTTCGCCGCAGTGGGGTACGCCGGCCTGGCCGTCGCCACCATGGTCACCCTCGGCGCCGGGCCGATCCTCATCGCCCTCGGTTCCCGCCTGACCCTCGGCGAGCGACTCGGCCGATCCGGCGCAGTCACCGTCGCGGCAGCACTCGTCGGCCTGTTCCTGCTGCTGGGCGGTGGTAGCGCCGGCAGCGCCCCCGCACCGGCGCTGGGCCTGGCCTGCGCGCTGCTGTCCGCGGGCGGGTACGCAGCCGTCACCGTGCTCAACCGGAAGCTCGGCCGGGACGGTGGCGGGCGGACGTCGCTACTGGGCGGATTCGCCGTCGGGATGATCTGCCTGCTGCCCCTGGCCCTGCTCGAAGGGATCCTGCCCACGGCCGGTGACACCCGCCAGACCGTGGGTCTGCTCGCCTTCCTCGCCGTGGCGCCCACCGCCGTGGCGTACACCCTGTTCTTCGCCGGTCTGGCCGCGGTCCGGGCGACCACCGCGTCGGTCGTCGCGCTCGTCGAGCCGGTGACGGCGGCGCTGATCGCGGTGCTGCTGCTGGACGAACGGCTCACCGTGACCGCCGTTCTCGGGTCGGTCGTGCTGCTCGCCGCGGTGGTCGCGCTGATGCTCGGCGAACCCGGACCGGCGCCGCCATCGACCGCGCCGCGCAGGGACCGTGACGCCGGCACACGGAACCGCCGCCGGCCTCGACGAGCGAAGGCCGGCGGCGAGGTCGCGACACGCCGTTCGGGGTGACGGATCAGCCGGCGAGCTGCCGCCGCACCGAGTCGGTGTCCATCAGATACGACATGAACTTGAACTTGCCGTCCTGGACCCGGTAGAAGGCGGTCTCGGTGAACGACACCGACGCACCGGTGGGGGCCAGGCCGTTCCACTCCTTGACCGGGGTGCCCGTGTCGACGAGCCGGGCGGCGATCGTGTCGCCCTCGACGACGAGGTCCTGGATCTCCCAGTGGAGGTCCGGGACCGCCTCCACGTGCTTGTAGAACTCGGCCACCATGTCCGCCATCTTGACCGGGGTGCCGTTCATGACGACCTCCTCGTGGGCGAAGTCGGCCATGCGCGCGAACTCCCGCTTGTTCGCCAGCTCGACGTACCGCAGGTAGAAGTCCCGCAGTTCCTGGGTGGACATGCCTGCATCCGTCACGGTGGAGCTCATGATCGTTCTTCCTCGTCTGTTGGTGCCGACCCGTGTCCCCGGGCCGGTCGTCGCGTCCGAGTTTTGTACCGCTCGGTTCTGCAACGACCGTAACAGGAATCTGTACCGATCGGTTCATGACCAGGATCACGTTCTGTACCGATTGGTAGGGCTACGCCCCCGAGCCGGCTGTCCCGGCGGCCTCGATTGCCGACTTGAAGTCGGGACCGGCCCCGATCTGAGCGAGCAACACGTTCGCCGCGTTGTAACAGTTGAAGCTTTCGATCTTCCCTGCACGGAGGTAGCAGAGATCTACCGAGGGCACATCGACACGGTTACCGGTGGGGCGGATCTCGCCGATCGGAGTCGGGAACCCGTCGAGATGCGTTCCCTGGATTCTTCGAGCAAGTCCGGTGGATGTCGGGAAAGACGCCGGCGAGTGCCGTCAGCGCCTGCAGAATCTGGTCCCCGCGGAACGTCTGCGAATTCGGCATGTCGTTGAACGCTCCATCCTCGGTGAACAAGGCGCGGAAGCCGGGTCCGTCGAGCACGCTACGGTGACGACCGAACGGACGCGGCCCGGGGAGACGCCCGCATCTGAGGACTGACCTTCATCCGGCCGGGACGGCTGTCAGGAATCAGCGTCGTCGGTGCCGTATCGGGCAACCATGGTTCGGACGGCTTCTTCCACAATCTCGGCTGCGCGGGCGGGCGTCACCGTCCAGTCCGGGAGCAGAAGGCCGGGCCAGAACAGGTAGTTCGAGATCATCCCGAGGAACTGCGTAGCGGCCATCTCCGCGTCGGCGATGTCGGCGGATCCCGCGTCGCGCTCGGCCAGAAGGTAGAGCCGGACGGACTCGAAGTACGGCAGCTTGCCCTGCGAGAAGTGCGCCTTGGCCAGCTCGGGAAAGCGTGGCAGTTCCGCGATGACGATGCGGAACAGATCGGTCATCTCCGGCTGGCTCACCAGGGCCGCGTAGCGCCGTCCCAGAACGGTCAGGCCGGCCGTCAGGTCACCGGCGGGCGGCACGTCGGCGACGTCCTTCTCGGCCCACGAGTCGACGACGATGGCGTCGAACAACGCCGCCTTCGTCGGGAACTGCTTGAACAGCGTTGCCTTGGACACGCCGGCACTGTCGGCGATGCGCGCCAGTGATGCCCGGTCGTAGCCCAGCTCGAGGAAGAGCTCAGTCGCGGCCTGGACGATGAGCGCGCGCTTCTCCTCCGCCACGCGCTGGTGATAGGCCGATGGCGCTGGGGTCATCGGCCCATCATAGCGAGGTGAGTGGGTTGACTCACCACTTGCTCAGGCGTAGCTTCGGCGTGGTGAGTTGCTTGACTCACCACCCGGTTTCGGGTTGACGCTCCTCGTACACAACTCGGAGGATCCGATGTCCCGCTTCGCCAATCAGACCGTTCTCGTGACCGGCGGCACCGGTGGACAGGGGGCCAGCCACGTTCGCGCGCTGCATGCCGAAGGTGCCAACGTCGTCATCGGTGACATCGACGCCGAGCGTGGTGCCGGCCTCGCCACCGAACTGGGGGACCGGGCGCGTTTCGTCCGCCTCGACGTGTCTCAGGAGGAGTCGTGGGCCGCCGCCGTCGCGGAGACCGAGAAGGCCTTCGGCGCGCTCACGATCCTGGTCAACAACGCCGGGGTGCAGAACCCGCCGGCCCTCATCGAGTCCACCGACCGGGCCACGTGGGCCCGCATCCTCGACGTCAACCTCACCGGCACGTTCCTCGGCATCAAGGCAGCCGCCCCGGCGCTGCGGCGCGCCGGGGGAGGATCGATCATCAACATCGCCTCCACCATGGGCATCGGCGGTACTGCCTTCTACGCCCCCTATGTCGCCAGCAAATGGGCAGTTCGGGGGCTTACTCAGACCGCTGCCCTCGAGCTGGGCCGCGACAACATCCGCGTCAACGCGATCCACCCCGGCGTTGTCGACACTCCGTTCATCACCGAGCCGGCGGCCGGCAGCGACGCCCCGATCGCCGACTTCTACTCGCCCGAGCCGTACGCCGTCCCGCGACTCGGGCAGCCCGCCGACATCACGGCGCTGCTGTTGTTCCTCACGTCGCCGCACGCGGCCTTCATCACCGGCGCCGAGTACGTCATCGACGGAGGGCTGCTCCTCGGCCCCGCACTGCAGAAAAACGCCGCATGAACCCCGCAGACACAGCTGACGACGTGAGCCGATGTTCCGGACCCTTGTGCGGGCTTGGCCTACGCGGTGGATCGGCGTCGGTGCTGAACCCTGCCTGCCTCGGCCATCGATCGGGTGCTGGGCGAGGAGGGACGGCGTGACCGCTCGGCTCTTCTCGAACCCGAGATCAGCGAAGGGAAATGCTGGTGGAGCCCAGGGGACTCGAACCCCTAACCCCTGCCTTGCAAAGGCAGTGCTCTGCCAGTTGAGCTAGGGCCCCGTGACGGCGTTCAGCGCAGGTCGGGTGCCGTGGTCGCCTCGTGCCACAGGGCGCGCTCGTCGTTCGAGGCCTTGACCTTCTTGGCCACGACGGCGGCCACACCGACGATGCCGGCCAGGATCAGGAGCTTCTTGAACATGTGCTTGACCCCTCGCGCTCGACTGTCGTCGGACGATGTGCGGTGGGGCTAGCTGGAATCGAACCAGCGACCTCAGAGTTATCAGCTCTGCGCTCTAACCGACTGAGCTATAGCCCCGCGTAGCGACGAGCAAGGTTAACCCATCGCCTCCACCGCGCCCAAATCGGGGTCTGTGGTGGAAGCACCCGCGCCATCTCGAACCTACCCGGACGCACGACGCCGGGGCGACCGCTTTACGCGGTGCCCCGGCGTCGAGTCGATCAGTCCCGCTCGGCGAGCGTCAGCTCGATCCCGCCGACCAGGTCGGCGCAGACGTTGTAGACGAACGCGCTGAGCGTGGCCAGCGCGGTGAACAGCACGACGTTCACCAGGCCGATCAGCGCCGACGTCAGGATCACGCCCTTGGCGGTGATCCGGAAGCCGCCGCCACCCTGGCCGCCGCCGGCGTTCACCAGGTCGGTGAGGCTGTCGTTGACGCTCTTGAACACACCCATGGCGTCAAGCGCCAGGTAGAGCACCGACGTCGCCACGACGACCACGATGAAGAGCACCACGGACACCGCGAAGGCGAACTTCATCACCGACCACGGGTCGATCCGCTTCAGGTTCAGCCGGGCCCGTCGCGGTCCGCGCGACGCGGCCGAGCTGACCGAGGTACGCGCGGCGCGTACCGCCTCACCCACGCGCGCGGCGCCGACGGCTGCCGCGCCGCTGATGCCCGGCGGCAGGCCGCCACCGTTGGCGGGCCGGGTCTGGGCGCTCGCGGCACCGCTCGGGCGCGAGCCGTCGGGCGACGCCTTCGGGGCGGTGCCCAGGCCGGCGCCGATCCGCGGCTGCGTGCCGGTCGTCCCGGTGGAGGCCCGGCCGGTGGCCGACGGGGTGATCGGCTGGGTGCTCGTGGCGTTCGCGGGCTTGCCGGCCGGAGCGGCCAGACCGTCGGCCGACGTCGGAGCGTCGACCTTGGTCTCGGCCGAGTCCCGGGAACCGGAGTCCTCTCCCGGCTTGTCCGGAGGCGGGGCCATGCCGGGAGCCCGGGTGAACTTCGGGGCAGGCGCGTCGGCGGGAACCGTGGCCCGGCCCACAGCCGCGCGGCCGGTCGCTGGTGTGCCGCCCTGCGCGGCCTCCTCCTCGACCGGAGTGGCCGAGGTCCCCTTGTTCCCCGACTTCGCCTGTGTCTCCGTCATCAACTAGTCCTGTTCGTCAGGCTCGTCGGCATTGCGAGCAATCGCCACGATAGTCACGCCGTCCGGGAGGTCCATCAGCTTGACCCCCATTGTGTTCCGGTCACGCGTACGGCGTACAGGCTTCACCGGAGTCCGGATGACGCCGCCGTTGCTCGTGATGGCGAACAGCTCGTCCTCCGGATCGATCACGACCGCGCCGACCAGGCCACCGCGTCGCTCGGTGATCTTCGCGGTCAGCACGCCCTTACCTCCCCGGCCCTGGACCGGGTATTCCTCGATCGGGGTACGTTTCGCGTAACCCCCGTTCGTCGCGACCAGAACGTCCAGACCCTCTCGCACCACCTCGACCGCGAGCAACTCGTCCTCGCCGCTGAAGCGCATGCCGATCACCCCGGAAGTGGCCCGGCCCATCGGGCGCAGCGCCTCGTCGGTGGCGTTGAAGCGGATCGCCTGGGCGTTCTTCGACACGAGCAGCAGGTCGTCCTCCGGAGCGACCAGGACCGCACCGACCAGTTCGTCCTCATCGCGCAGGTTGATCGCGATGATGCCGCCGGAACGGTTGGAGTCGAACTCCTCGAGCCGCGTCTTCTTCACCAGGCCGTTCTTCGTGGCCAGTACCAGGTAGGGGGCCACCTGGTAGTTCGGGATTTCAATGATCTGCGCGATCTGCTCGTCGGGCTGGAACGCGAGCAGGTTGGCCACGTGCTGGCCCTTGGCCACCCTACTGGCCTCGGGAAGCTCGTACGCCTTCGCCCGGTAGACCCGACCCTTGTTCGTGAAGAACAGGATCCAGTCGTGGGTAGAGCATACGAAGAAGTGGCTGACGATGTCGTCCTGGCGGAGCGTCGCCCCGCTGACGCCCTTCCCGCCGCGCCGCTGCGACCGGTAGAGGTCGACCTTGGTCCGCTTCGCGTACCCGGTGCGGGTGATCGTCACCACCACGTCCTCGCGGGCGATGAGGTCCTCCATCGAGACCTCGCCGTCGAACGGGACGATCTTCGTACGCCGCTCGTCGCCCCACTTCGCGACGATCTCGCCCAGTTCCTCCGAGACGATCCGCCGCTGCCGCTCCGGCTTGGCCAGGATGTCCTTGAGGTCGGCGATCTCCAGTTCGAGCTTCGCCAGGTCGTCCAGGATCCGCTGCCGCTCCAGGGCGGCGAGCCGGCGCAGCTGCATGTCCAGGATCGCGGTCGCCTGGACCTCGTCGATGTCCAGCAGCCGGATCAGGCCCTGCCGGGCGTCCTCCACAGTGGGCGAGCGGCGGATCAGGGCGATCACCTCGTCCAGCGCGTCCAGCGCCTTGGACAGACCACGCAGGATGTGCGCCCGCTCCTCGGCCTTGCGCAGCCGGAACGCGGTCCGCCGCCGGATCACCTCGATCTGGTGCTCGACGTAGTAGAGGATGAACTGGGCCAGGTTGAGCGTGCGCGGCACACCGTCGACCAGCGCCAGCATGTTGGCGCCGAACGTCTCCTGGAGCTGGGTGTGCTTGTAGAGGTTGTTCAGCACCACCTTGGCGACCGCGTCGCGCTTGAGCACCAGGACGATCCGCATGCCGGTACGCCCGGAGGACTCGTCGCGGATGTCGGCGATGCCGGCGAGCTTGCCCTCCTTGATCAGCTCGGCGATGCGCTCGGCGAGGTTGTCCGGGTTGACCTGGTAGGGCAGCTCGCTGACCACGAGCGCCGGCCGGCCCCGCTTGTCCTCCTCGACCTCGACCACGGCGCGCATCCGGATCGAGCCGCGCCCGGTCCGGTACGCGTCCTGGATGCCCGCCTGGCCGACGATCAGGCCGTGGGTCGGGAAGTCCGGACCCTTGACGATCTCCAGCAGGGCTTCCAGCGCGGTGGCCTCGTCGGCCTCCGGGTGCTCCAGGCACCACTGCACCGCCGCGCCGATCTCGCGCAGGTTGTGCGGCGGGATCTTGGTGGCCATGCCGACCGCGATGCCCTCGGAGCCGTTGATCAGCAGGTTGGGGATACGCGACGGCAGGATGGTGGGCTCCTTGGCCCGGCCGTCGTAGTTGTCCTGCAGGTCGACGGTGTCCTCGTCGATGTCCCGCAGCATCTCCATCGCCAGCGGGTCGAGCTTGCACTCGGTGTAGCGCATGGCGGCGGCCGGGTCGTTTCCGGGCGAGCCGAAGTTGCCGTTGCCGTCGACCAGCGGGTAGCGCAGCGACCACGGCTGCGCCATCCGGACCAGAGCGTCGTAGATGGCCGAGTCGCCGTGCGGGTGGAACTGGCCCATCACGTCGCCGACGACGCGGGAGCACTTCACGTACCCGCGGTCCGGCCGGTAGCCGGAGTCGAACATGGCGTAGAGGATCTTGCGGTGGACCGGCTTGAGCCCGTCCCGGACGTCCGGCAGGGCCCGCCCGACGATGACGCTCATCGCGTAGTCGAGGTACGAGCGCTGCATCTCGACCTCGAGGCCGACCGGCTCGATCCGGTCGTGCTGGACGACCGCAGCCAGTGTCTCCGGGGTCTCCGGCTCGTTCGGGGTGGACTCGGGAGTATCGGTCACTGTTAACCCTTATCAGACTCAGAGTCGTGGTCTCGCTGTGGATAACGGCTGTGGAAAGCGGCCAGACTGTGGATAACTCTGTGGACCGCCGGGCCGGCCGGTGGATGTCCGGCCGGCCCGGGCGCGTCCGTCAGATGTCCAGGAACCGCACGTCCTTGGCGTTGCGCTGGATGAACGACCGGCGGGCCTCGACGTCCTCGCCCATCAGGACGCTGAACAGCTCGTCCGCGGTGGCGGCGTCGTCGAGCGTGACCTGGCGCAGCGTACGCGTGGCCGGGTTCATCGTGGTCTCCCACAGTTCGGGGTAGTTCATCTCGCCGAGACCCTTGAACCGCTGGATGTCGTCCGGGCGGGCGTTGGGCTTCTTCTGCTGGCGCAGGGCGATCAGCCCGTCGCGCTCGCGGTCCGAGTACGCGTACTGGGCGTCGTCGCCCTTCTTGTTCCACTTGATCTTGTAGAGCGGCGGGGCGGCCAGGTAGACGTGGCCCAGCTCGACCAGCGGCCGCATGAACCGGAACAGCAGGGTGAGCAGCAGCGTCTGGATGTGCTGGCCGTCGACGTCGGCGTCCGCCATCAGCACGATCTTGTGGTAGCGCAGCTTCTCGATGTCGAAGTCGTCGTGGATGCCGGTGCCGAGCGCCGTGATCAGCGCCTGCACCTCGGCGTTCTTGAGCACCCGGTCGATCCGGGCCTTCTCGACGTTGAGGATCTTGCCGCGGATCGGCAGGATCGCCTGGACGCGCGGGTCGCGGCCCTGCTTGGCCGAGCCGCCGGCCGAGTCGCCCTCGACGATGAAGACCTCGGACTCGCGCGGGTCGGTGGACTGGCAGTCGGCCAGCTTGCCGGGCATCGAGCCGGACTCCAGCAGCGACTTGCGCCGGGCGAGCTTGCGCGCCTGCTGGGCGGCGATCCGGGCCCGCGCCGCCTGGGACGCCTTCTGGATGATGATCTTCGCCTCGGCCGGGTTGCGGTCGAACCAGTCGACGAGCGACTCGTTGCAGACCCGCTGCACGAAGCCCTTGACCGGGGTGTTGCCCAGCTTGGTCTTGGTCTGACCCTCGAACTGCGGGTCGGTGAGCTTGACCGAGATGATCGCGGCCAGGCCCTCGCGGATGTCCTCACCCGAGAGGCGCTCGTCGCCCTTGAGCAGCTTCTTCTCGGCGCCGTAGCGGTTGACGACGCTCGTCAGCGCGGCCCGGAAGCCCTCCTCGTGGGTGCCGCCCTCGTGAGTGTTGATGTTGTTGGCGAAGGTGTAGACCGACTCGCCGTACGACTCGTTCCACTGCATGGCGATCTCGACCGACATGCCCGTCTCCTCGGCACCGAACTCGACCACCGTCTTGTGGATCGGGCTCTTGGAGGCGTTGAGGTGCCGGACGAAGTCGGCGATGCCGCCCTCGTAGTGGAAGGTGACCTCGCGGGTCTTGCCGTCCTCGTCCTCCGGGACCCGCTCGTCGAGCAGGTGGATGGTCAGACCCCGGGTGAGGAAGGCCATCTCCTGCAGGCGCCGGTAGATGGTGTGGAAGTCGAAGTCGACGGTCTCGAAGACGTCCGGGTCGGGCCAGAAGGAGACGGCCGAACCCGTGCGGTCGGTCGCCTCGCCCTTCTCCAGCGGCGTCGGCTTGGAGTGGTCGTACCGCTGGCGCCAGACGAAGCCGTCCTTGTGGATCTCCACGGCCATCCGGGTGGACAGCGCGTTCACCACGGAGACGCCGACGCCGTGCAGGCCGCCGGAGACCGCGTACGCCTTGCCGTCGAACTTGCCGCCCGCGTGCAGCACGGTCAGGGCGACCTCGACACCCGGCTTCTTCAGCTTGGGGTGCAGGTCGACCGGGAAGCCACGGCCGTTGTCGGTCACCCGGACACCGCCGTCGGCCAGCAGCACCACGTCGATGGTGTCGCAGTGCCCGGCCAGCGCCTCGTCCACCGCGTTGTCGACGACCTCCCACACCAGGTGGTGCAGACCGCGCTCGCCGGTGGACCCGATGTACATACCGGGCCGCTTCCGGACCGCTTCCAGGCCCTCGAGAACGGTGATGGACTCGGCGCCGTACTTCTTGTTGTCCTCCGCTGCCACCCTCGGCCACTTTCTCGCACCGGCCGCGCGTGGGCGCGGGGGCGCGGGTTCGGCGGACAGGACGCGACGTCGGCGCGCACGGACCGCCCCTGGGATCGCCAGGTCGGGTCATGCGCGCCGGGCGCCGCGGTTGCCCGCGGATCGCGATCGGCTCGGACCCGATGCGGGACTATGATCGAGGGCCCACCGGGCCCCTGTCCGTCGCTCCGTCTCGGGTCTTTCGTCTCGTCCCCAATCTTACTGTGCGGAGCCGACCAAACCGCCACTCGGCACCCTCTCCGAGGCGGCTGAGAATGCCGTAGCCGGACGAACCGCGCCGCCCACGACTCCCCCTACACGCCATCGGGGCGGTGCCGCGCCACCGGCCACCGTGAGCCGCGACGGTCATCCGACCGGTGATCGGCGGCTGCCCCGACCGGGGGTCGCGGCCCGGCCCGGCGTGCCGTAGCTTTTGCGGCGCCGCCGTTGCGGTCTTGATCTTTTGCGCCCGGAACCGGGACGATCGTCGGAGATGGTCCGAAAACGCTTGGTGAGAGGTGACGCCAGATGGGGCTGGACAACGTCGCGGTGCACTGGCCGCGGACCGGCCGCTTCTACGACCCGGTCGCGCCGGCTGAGTTCGTGGACTTCGGCGAGATCGTGGACATGCCCCGGATCTCCGCGCCGACCGCGGCGCTCGCCGAGCTGATCGCGAAGACCGGCACGGTACGGGCGACCGCGTACACCGAGTTGGTCGACCTGATCCTCGGGCTGGAGAATGTGCTCTACGCCACAGAGAACGCGGTCGAGGACGAGGACCCGGTGATCGACCCGGACGGCTGCTCCTGGATCGCCGAGGGCGTGGAGAAGTTCGTCGCCCGGCACCGGCCGTACGGCGAGTCGGTCACGTTCGAGTCGGTGAGCGAGGTGCTGCGCGCGCTGCTCGGCGACGGCCGGCTGGCCGAGCAGCAGCTCCGCTGGCTGGACACCCGGCTGGACCGGCTGCGGGACGAGAGCGGCGAACCGCCGCAGTGGAACTTCACCTGCGCCGAGCTGAGCGTGCTCGCGGCCTTCTACCGGCGCTGCGCCGAGCGGGGCTTCGCGGTCTACGCCGACGCCTGACCGGGCGCCGCAGCGCCGGGAGAAGACGTGGCCCGGTTGGCCGCCGCGATCACCTCGGTCAGCGCCGAGTGCAGGTGCCGCAGGTCGGCCAGCGGCAGGCCGAGGCGCTGCACGACGGCCGGCGGAATCCGCTCGGCCTGCGCCCGCAGCGCCTTCCCGGCGGCGGTGAGCGAGACGGCCAGGCTGCGTTCGTCGGCGGCGTCCCGCTCCCGCCGGATGTAGCCGGCCGCCTCCAGTCGCTTGAGCAGTGGTGACAGCGTGCCCGGGTCGAGCTGGAGCAGCCGGCTCAGGTCTCGCCCGGACAGCGGCGCGTGCTGCCAGAGCGCCAGCATGACCAGATATTGCGGATGGGTGAGCCCCATCGGCTCCAGCAGCGGCCGGTAGACCGCGACGACGCTCCGGGCGGCGACTGAGAGCGCGAAGCAGACCTGCTGCTCCAGCGCCAGCGGGTCCTCCTCGATGCCGTCGGTCACCGTTGTCCTCCTCGTCGTCGTTGCGATCGTAGCAATGATTGGTGTACCAATGGTTTGCACGCAAAACAGGGAGAGGGCGGCGGGATGAGCGACGACGAGCAGGTGGGCGACGCCTCCGGCAAGGGTGGCCGCCTGTTGGGCTGGGTGTTCCGCAACCTCGCCGGCCCGTCCCAGGTGCAGGGCGCGGTGCAGGGCGGCTCGCAGCTGGCCCGCGAGGCCTGGAAGCAGGACCTGGAACGCCGCAAGCAGTGGAGCCGCGAGCAGCGCGAACTCAAGCGCGCCCGGCGTGAGGCGCGGCGTTCGGGCGGCGTCGGTCAGCCGTAGGTGTCGCGGGGGCCGCGACCGCGTACCCGTCGAGGGCCGCGCGACCACGACGGCGCCGCCGGCCCGTGGATGTGCAGCTTGCGCACCACGTTGTGGCCGACCTCCCGGGCGATCTGCTGCAACAGCGAGCCCGCCAGCAGGCGCAGCTGGGTGGCCCAGGCCGTCGAGCGGGCCTCCACGGTCAGCTCGCCGTCCTCCAGCTTGACCGGGCGGCTGTGCTGCGCGACCTCCGCGCCGACCACCTTCTCCCACGCGCCGAACACCGTCGCCTCGGCGACCGGCTGCTGCCAGCCGCGCGCCTTCATCAACTTGTCCAGCACCGCGCCGAGCGGCTGCGGATCGCGCGGGTCCGGCCCCGGGCCGGAGTAGCCGCGCAGCCGCTTCTCGCCGTCGCCGCGGACCGCGCCGCGCCGCCGGGGCGCCGCCGCCTGACGCCGGGCCTTCGCCGCGTCGAGCACCGCCCGGGCCAGTTCCGGCCCGGTCGTGCCGTCCGGCAGGTTCGCGGCCGGCTCGCCGTCCGAAGGCTTTCCCGGGGTACGCGCGTCGCGTCCCGGCCCCAGCCGCGCGGGCGGGAGCTGCACCTCGTCATCCGGCACGTCGCACCGTCCCCTCGCCCACCGCGTACCGGGTGCCGCGCAGCGTCGCCGGCACGTCGTCGTCCACGGCACAGGTGACCAGGAGCTGACTCGCGCCGCCGACCAGCTCGGCCAGCCGTTCCCGCCGGCCGGTGTCCAGCTCGGCGAAGACGTCGTCGAGCACCAGCACCGGCTCGATCCCGTCGGCGCGCAGCAGGTCGTACCCGGCCAGCCGCAGCGCCAGCGCGTACGACCAGGACTCGCCGTGGCTCGCGTACCCCTTTGCGGGCAGCGGGCCGAGCGTCAGCGCCAGGTCGTCGCGGTGCGGGCCGACGAGCGTGGTGCCGCGCTCGATCTCGGCGGCCCGGTTCGCGGTCAGCGCGGCGGCGAGCGCCTCCGCCAGCGCCGCGCGGTCGGCACCGGGTTCGGGCAACTCGACCGAGGGCCGGTACGCGATGCCCGCCGCGCCGCGGCCGGCGGCCACCGCGTCGTACGCCTTCGCGACGTGCGGGGTCAGCGCGGCGACCAGCTCCAGGCGGCCGGCGAGCAGGTCCGCGCCGTGCTGCGCCAGATGCGCGTCCCACACGGCCAGCGTCGACAGGTCACCGCCGCGTGTGCCACCGGTCTTGCGAGCGAGGTACGAGGTACGCAGCAGCGCGTTGCGTTGCTTGACCACGCGCTCGTAGTCGGCGCGTACCCCGGCGTAGCGGGGCTGGCGGGTGACCAGCAGGTCGTCCAGGTAGCGGCGGCGTTCGGCCGGGTCGCCGCGGACCAGTTCCAGGTCCTCCGGCGCGAACAGCACCAGGCGCAGCGCGCCGAGCACGTCCCGGGCGCGCCGGGCCGGGGACCGGCCGAGCCGGGCCCGGTTGGCCTTGCCCGGGACGATCTCCAGCTCGACCAGCAGCTCCCGGCCCTCGTGTACCACAGCGCAGCGGATCACCGCCGAGGCGGCGCCCATCCGCACCAGCGGGGCGTCCGTGGCGACCCGGTGCGAGTCCAGGGTCGCCACGTAGCCGAGCGCCTCGACCAGGTTGGTCTTGCCGACGCCGTTGGCGCCGACGAGCACGTTCGGACCCGGCTCCAGGTCGACGCCGACGCGCTCGTAGGAGCGGAAGTCGACCAGTTCGAGCCGGCGGACGTACACAGCCTGTGGATACCGGTCAGCGCTTGTGGACGGCGTGGCCGCCGAACTGCTGGCGCAGCGCGGCGACGGCCTTCATCGCGGGCGAGTCGTCCTGCCGGGAGGCGAACCGGGCGAAGAGCGACGCGGTGATGACGTTGAGCGGCACGGCGAGCCGGACCGCCTCGTCAACGGTCCACCGGCCCTCGCCGGTGTCCTCGGTGTAGCCGCTCAGCTCGGCCAGCTCCGGGTCCTCGTCCAGTGCCCGGTCCAGCAGGTCGAGCAGCCAGGACCGGACCACAGTGCCCTCGCGCCACGACTTGAACACGCCGGGCACGTTGGTCACCAGCTCCGAGGCGGCCAGCAGCTCGTAGCCCTCGGCGTACGCGTGCATCAGGCCGTACTCGATGCCGTTGTGCACCATCTTGGCGTAGTGGCCGGCGCCGACCGGGCCGGCGTGCACGAAGCCGAACTCGCCCTCGGGCTTGAGCGCCTCGAAGATCGGCATCAGGCGCTCGACGTGCTCCTGCGCGCCGCCGACCATCAGCGCGTACCCGTTCTGCCGGCCCCAGACGCCGCCGGAGACGCCGACGTCGATGTAGCCGATGCCCTGCTCGTTCAGCCGCTCGGCGCGCGGGGCGTCGTCGCTGAAGCGGGAGTTGCCGCCGTCGATGATGATGTCGCCCTCGCCGAGCACACCGGCGAGCTCGTCGATGGTGGCGTCGGTGACGCCGGCCGGAACCATGACCCAGACCGCGCGGGGCGACTGGAGCTTCTCGGCAAGCTCGGCCAGGCTCGCGGCGTCGCTGATCTCCGGGTTGTGGTCGTAGCCGACCACCTCGTGCCCGGCGGCGCGCAACCGCTCCCGCATGTTGCCGCCCATGCGGCCGAGTCCTACCAGGCCGAGCTGCATCTGCTCCTACCTCCGTACGTCAGGGTCGTGCTGCCTGCGATCAGCGGGACACGCGGATCGGCATGATGAGGTACCGGTACCCCGGGATGACCTCGCCATCCTCGCCGGCCGGGGAGATGACCGCGGGCTTGAACGCGTCGACGAACCGGAGCAGGGCGTGCTGCGCGCCCAGGTTGGCCAGACCGTCGATGAGGTACTGCGGGTTGAACCCGATGGTCAGCGGTTCGCCGCTGAAGGTGGCCTCCATGGCCTCGCTGGCCCGGGCCTCCTCGGTGCCGCCCGCCTCGACCACGAGACCGTCGGCGCTGAAGCTGAGCAGGACCGGGGTGGTGCGCTCGGCGACCAGCGCGACGCGCTTGACCACCTCGATGAGCGAGGAGACGGCGACGCGCGCCTCGGCGTTGTGGTCGGCCGGGAACAGCGAGCGCACCGGCGGGTAGTTGGCGCCGTCGAGCAGCCGGCTGGTGGTCCGGCGGGTGCCACCGGAGAAGCCGATCATGCCCTCACCGGCACCGCCGGAGGAGAGCGCCATGGTGACGTGGCCGCCGAGCGGGCCGAGCGCCTTCGCGGTGTCGTGCAGCGTACGGGCCGGCACCAGCGCGTTGAGGCTGATCTCCGGGTCGTCCGGGTTCCACTCCATCTCGCGCAGCGCGAGCCGGTAGCGGTCCGTCGCCAGCATGGCCATCGTGCTGCCGCTCAGCTCGATCCGGACGCCGGTCATCATCGGCAGCGTCTCGTCGCGGCCGGCGGCAACTGCCACCTGGGCCACTGCGGAGGCGAATGCGGCAGCGTCGACGGTGCCGGCGCTCTCGGGCATCTCCGGCAGCGTCGGGTAGTCCTCCACCGGCATGGTGGGCAGCGTGAACCGGGCGCTGCCGCAGACCAGTTCGAGGTGGGCGCCGACGGCGGCGATGTCCACCGGCTTGGCCGGCAGGGCCTTGGTGATCTCGGCGAGCAGGCGGCCGGAGACCAGGGCGGCGCCGTCCGCGTCACCCTGCACCTCGACCGTCACCTGGCTGGAGACCTCGTAGTCGAAGCCGGAGACCTGGAGGTTGCCGTCGGTGACCCGGAGCATCACCCCGGCCAGCACCGGTACGGAGGGTCGGTTGGGCAGGCTCTTGGCGGTCCACGCGACCGCCTCGGCGAGCGCGTCGCGCTCCACTCGGAACTTCATCAATGCCTCCGCGTCGACGTCAGCGACAACTCTCTCATGCCGACCGCTGCCACCCGTCCCGCCCGACCGTGCGGGTACCCATCGCACCTTAAGGCGCTGGGGCATCGGCTGTGCGCCCGACCCCGTGGATCCAGGTGCCGGGGCGACTGCCGACGGCAGTGCTTCGGCCCGATCCACAGGAAGTCCAACGGTGATGATTGGTTTTTGTTGTTTAGAAGAGATAACTCATCGTCTTCATCGCACCTGTGCAAACTGTGGAGAACTCCCGTCTGCGCAGGTCAGACACGTTATCCACCGGTGGTTTGGCTGTGGAGAACCAGGGGTATAACTCGTGTCCCGGTCCACAGCCCTCGCCGGCCGCCGGGTTTTCCACGGCTGTCCACCGGTTGTCCACCGGTAATCCACTGGTTTTCTCCCCAGCGCTGTGGACAACGCCGGCCGGGCACACAGCCGTCATCCCCAGAACCTTCAACAGCCCGCCCACAGGCGGACCGCCGTCTGGGGACAACGTGATCGTCATCCCCAGGCATCCACAGCTTCGTCCCCAGGAGTTGTCCACAGTCTGTGGGTAACCGGCCGGGTGCGGAGCGTGGTTGTCCACCGCCTGTGACACAGGGGCTGTGGACAACGGGTACGAGCTGTGGACGAACACACGACCGATCCTGGGCCCTCCACCGGGTCGAGGGTCAACCGTTGCCGCTGTCGGCTAGTTGCCACCCGCCGACCACACCCACCCTGGCCCCGTCGATCATGAAGTTGACGGCGTCTGGTGTCCGTTTCGTCGCCGTCAACCTCATGATCGACGGAGAGGACGGCGGGTCGCGGCGGGACAGTGGTGACGGGTGGGGCGCCGTGGTGCGGGCCGGACCATGCCCACGGGCCGAGCGGTCCCCGCACGAGTCCCGGCTGCAACGGCGCCCGGCTGCCCGGCCCTCCGCGGTGCCCGGATCGGACCGCCGCGCGACTCGGCGCCCAGGCCCTGAAGAGATCTTGGTAAGAAGCGGCCCCTATGGGGGCGTCGAGCTTCCAAGATCTGCGATGGAGTCCGTGGCGGCCGGGTCGCTCCTGGAGCCAGCGAGACTCCGGCCCGATTCCGAGCTGGCGACACCCACTGCCGCCCTCGCCTTGTTGACCAAGGAGTTCGGGGCGGGGATGACGTGTCTCGCGCACACAAACTCCTTGATCACCGCCGGCGGGCGGGGCGGCGCGAACGGAGGGTGGGTCAGGTGTTCTGCTTGATGCGGTTCGTCAGCTCGGCGATCTGGTTGTAGAGCGAGCGCCGCTCCGCCATCTGCTGCCGGATCTTGCGGTCCGCGTGCATCACCGTCGTGTGGTCCCGGCCGCCGAACGCCTGCCCGATCCGGGGCAGTGACAGGTCGGTCAGCTCGCGGCACAGGTACATGGCGACCTGGCGCGCGTTCACCAGCACCCGGGAGCGGGAGTGGCCGCGCAGGTCCTCCAGGCTCACGCCGAAGTAGTCGGCAGTGGACACCATGATCTGGTCCGCGGTGATCTCCGGGCCGGCGCCGTCCGGGATGAAGTCCCGCAGCACCTCCTCGGCCAGCGACAGCTCGACCGAAGAACGCGTGAGGCTGGCGAAGGCGGTGACGCGGATCAGCGCCCCCTCCAGTTCGCGGATCGAGTTCGACACCCGGGACGCGATGAACTCCAGGACGTCCGGCGGAGCGAACAGCCGCTCCTGCGCCGCCTTCTTCTGGAGGATCGCGATGCGTGTCTCCAGGTCCGGCGGCTGGATGTCGGCGAGCAGGCCCCACTCGAAGCGCGTACGCAGGCGGTCCTCCAGCGTCGCCAGTTGCTTCGGCGAGCGGTCGGACGTGATCACGATCTGCTTGTTCGCGTTGTGCAGCGTGTTGAAGGTGTGGAAGAACTCCTCCTGCGTCCGCTCCCGGTTCTCCAGGAACTGGATGTCGTCGATGAGGAGGATGTCCACGTCGCGGTAGCGGCGCTGGAACGCGCTCGTCTTGTCGTCACGCAGCGAGTTGATGAAGTCGTTGGTGAATTCCTCGGTCGAGACGTACCGGACCGAGCGCGCGTTGCCGAGCGTCGTGGCGTAGTGCCCGATGGCGTGCAGCAGGTGGGTCTTGCCCAGCCCCGAGCTGCCGTAGATGAACAGCGGGTTGTACGCCTTGGCCGGCGACTCGGCCACCGCCACGCTCGCGGCGTGCGCGAACCGGTTGGACGAGCCGATGACGAACGTCTCGAACATGTACTTCGGGTTGAGCCGGTTGCCGCCGCTCTCCGTACCGCCGGGGAGCCTGCGGTCGGCCTGGCCGCCGCCGGGGCGGTGGTGGTCGGCGCCACTGCGGCCGGGGCCGTTGTCGGTGGCGCCGTCGCGGGGCAGGCCGCGCATCGGCGCGGGGTCGGCGGGCGGGCTCTCCCGGTAGCGGGGCTCGTATCCGCCGGCGTCGGGCACCGATGGCTCGACCCGGGTGCGTTCGTCGAAGGCGCGGCGCTCGGGCGCGGTGCGTACCGGCTCGGCGAACGCGGCGCTGAAGAGCGTGTCCTGCGCGTCCCGGCCGGCCGGGATCAGGTGCGGGCGGCCGCCGTCGGCGCTCCGCTGGCGCGGTGCCGGCTCGTCGAGCGGCTGCTCCGGACGCCGATCGGCGTACCCGGGCTCGGGGCGGGCCTCGGCATACCCGGGCTCGGGGCGGGCCTCGGCGTACCCGGATTCCGGGCGGGGCGACGGGAAGGCCGGGGCGGACGTGTGCGGGCCGGGCTGGTCGAAGCCGGGCAGCGGGGCGGCGCCGTCGTGCTCGGGCAGCGGCTCGGGGCTGCTGCGGTAGACGGTGCCCGCCGGGCGGGCACCCGGGTCGTCGGCGACCCGTACGGTGACCGCCACCTGGATCGGTCGGCCGAGCCGGCGGCTCAACGCCTCGGTGATGGCCGGACGGAGCCGGGATTCGATCACGTCCCGGGTGAAGGCGTCCGGCACCGAGAGCAGAGCGGTGTCCTCGACGATCGCCCGCAGCCGGGTGAGCCGGAGGTACGCCCGTTGCTGCGCGGAGATGATCTCGTCGGCGAGTTCGTCGGTGGTCGCCGTCCACACCGCGGCAAGGTCGGTCGCTCCGGTCACCGTCGTGCCACCCCCTCGCCTGCTCCTTCTCACGCCCGCCCGGACGGCTGACCGGTCGTCATCCACAAGTTATCCACAGCCTGTGTACCGACCGATTGTGGCCGCCCACCGGACGCGGGTCGGACCTGCCCCCCTCGATCCACGGAGGCGTTGAAGCGGGTTCACCGTGCCGAACGATTCAACAGCGTGTCCGGTCTTGCCGATCGGCGACAAACCCCGGACCCCCGACGCCGACCGCAATCGCGCACGCTAACAGCGCGGACCCCACAGCATCAACCGGCGACACCCTGACGACCTTGGCAACATCAGTGAAAACCGCCCCTTCGGTCGCGCTTGCCCGCAGGTCGGACGCCCGAGTGTGACGTTTGACGGTCATTGCGCCCCTGCGTAGGCTGGAGCGGCTGCTCTCTCGCCCTCTGCTAGGGTGATTGATGCTTGCTGTCCGTGGCTGTCACCCCGCATCGCCGGGGAGCGTGTCACGGCAGCGCCGATCGGAGGTCACCGACAGGTGATCTGGACCAGCACACGACCCCGGGCGATCCGCCGCGCGGGGCGTACGACAACGGAGAGCCTGACGTGAGCAAGCGCACCTACCAGCCGAACAACCGCCGGCGCGCGAAGACCCACGGCTTCCGGCTGCGCATGCGCACCCGTGCCGGCCGCGCCATCATCTCGACCCGTCGCTCCAAGGGCCGCGCCCGCCTGTCGGCCTGAGGCCGACAGGTCCGGTCCGGGGACGTGGGCAGTCGTGCTGGCCGCCGCGCAACGACTGCGGCGCAGTAACGACTTCGCCGCAGCGGTTCGCGGTGGCCGACGCGTCGGCCGTGGCGCCGTCGTGGTCCACCTGACCCTCCCCGAGCCGATCGGCACCACCGCGACACTCTCGCCGGAGCCGGCGCGGAGCAGCGGTGCGGAGACCTCCGCACCGAGCCGCGCCGGCTTCGTCGTGTCCAAGGCCGTCGGCGGCGCGGTGGTCCGCAACAAGGTCCGCCGCCGGCTCCGGCACCTGGTCCGCGAGCGGCTGGCCGAGCTGCCCGCCGGCACCACCCTCGTGGTACGCGCGCTGCCCGCATCGGCCGACGCGACGTACACCCGGCTCGGGGCCGACCTGGACGCGGCCATCGCCGCCGCGCGGGCCCCCCGGGGACGGCGGTCGCGATGAGCGGGCCGACGACCGCGACTCCGCCGCCCACAACCGGTGCCCGCATGCTGCTGGCGCCCATCATCGCGTACCGTCGGTGGATAAGTCCGGCACTGCCGGCCCGCTGCCGGTTCTACCCGTCGTGCAGTGCCTACGCCGTCGAGGCGGTGTCCCGGCACGGTGCGCTGCGGGGAGCCTGGCTGACGGTCCGTCGGCTGTCGCGCTGCCACCCCTTCCACCCTGGTGGACACGACCCGGTTCCGGAGCCGGGCGACCGCCGCCGTTCCGACGTGACTGGAGCCTGAGTGTTTAGTCTCGACTGGATCTACTACGCGATCTCGTGGATCCTGCTGGCCTGGCACTCGGCCTGGGACGCCATCGGAGTTCCGGTCGGGGCCGTGATCGGTACGAACTGGGCCTGGATCCTCGCCATCGTCTTCCTGGTGGTGACGGTCCGGGTGATCCTGTTCCCGGTCTTCGTCAAGCAGATCAAGTCGCAGCGTGCCATGCAGGCGCTCCAGCCGAAGGTCAAGGAGCTCCAGGAGAAGCACAAGGGTGACCGGGAGACGCTCCAGAAGGAGATGATGGAGCTCTATCGGAAGGAAAAGGCCAACCCGCTCATGGGCTGCCTTCCGATGTTCCTCCAGATCCCGGTCTTCCTGGGCCTGTTCCACACGCTGCGCCGCCTCAGCCCCGACAACCAGGGCAAGACCCTGTACGGCTGGACCGTCGACCAGTTCAACAGCGCCTCCAACGCGACGCTGTTCACCGCGCCGATCTCCGGCAAGTTCGGCTCCACGGCCGAGGAACTGAGCCGGCTGGGCGCGAGCACCGGCACGGTCAAGGTGGTCGCCGGCATCCTGGTGCTGATCATGATCGCCACCACCTACCTGACCAGCCGTCAGATGATCCTCAAGACCGGGTGGGCCGAGGACCCGCAGCAGCGCATGGTGCAGCGGCTGATGCTCTACGGCATCCCGCTGTCGCTGCTGATCTCCGGTGCGATCTTCCCGATCGGTGTGATCATCTACTGGGTCACCAACAACCTCTTCACGCTCGGCCAGCAGCAGTGGGTGCTGCGGAAGTTCCCGCCGCCGCCGACCGCGAAGAGCACCAGCGCCGCCAAGAGCACCTCCGGCAAGAGCCCGGTGCAGCCGGCGAAGGCCGGTGGCCTGTTCGGCCGCAAGGCGGCCCAGCCTCCGGCGAAGGCTCCGGCCGCGGCGCCGAAGGTGGCCGGCCCGAAGCCGGGCGCCAAGCCGGTCAACCCGAAGAAGGGCGGCAACAAGCCCGCCAAGCGACAGGGCTGAGCCCACAGGGGCCACCGTCGCGACGCCGGCGGTGGCCCGTTCCGGCCGCGTGCTGCCATCCGAGGAGTCGGCGCCGGGCCGGAATCGCCGCGCGGAGCGCGGACACGGGCGAAACTGGCCCGTACAGACGTGCCCGAGGGCACCCGGCGAACCTCCCGCCGGCCCCGGGAGACCAGCGGACCCCCGACGGTCCGGCCGAGCGAGTACGGAGATGAGACCCGTGACCGAGACCAGCACCCCCAGCGCCGACCAGTCCCTGGACGAGGAGACCCCCGTTACCGCCGCCACCGAGACCGAGGACGCCGCGGGCGAGGCCCGGGAGAAGAAGGCCCCGGCCGAGAGCGACCTGTTCCGGCAGAGCGAGATCGCCGCCGACTACGTCGAGGGTCTGCTGGACATCCTCGACTACGACGGCGACATCGACGAGCTGGTGTCCGGCGGCCGTCCGGTCGTCGAGGTGGTCGGCGGCCGGCTGCAGAACCTGGTCGGCCAGCGCGGCGCGACCCTGGAGGCGCTCCAGGAGCTGGCGCGGCTGGCCGTGTTCCGTCAGACCGGCACCCCGAGCCGGCTGCTGCTCGACGTCGGCGGCTACCGGGCCGCCCGGCGCAAGGAGCTGGCCGCCGTGGCGAAGAACGCGGTCGAGAAGGTCAAGGAGCACGGTGAGCCGGTGCGCCTGGAGCCGATGTCCGCGTTCGAGCGCAAGTGCGTGCACGACGTGGTGAACGCGATGAGCGGGGTGGAGAGCGAGTCCGAGGGCGTCGAGCCCAACCGCCGCATCGTCGTCCGGCCGGTGGCGGACTGAGGTCCGTGATCTCCGACGAGACGACGGCAGGAGCCGTGACCGGCCCGGGTGGCACGCCGCCCGGGCCGTCGGCTGTGCGCCCCGACAACACAGTCGACCCGGTCTTCTCCGACCAGGACGGGCCGGCCGACCCGGCGTACCCGACAGTGACCGACCCCGGCGAGCCCGCCTTCTCCGCCGAGCCGGCGGTGGTGACCGGGATCGAGCCCGCCGACCCGGCGGTGGACGTGACACCCGCCTTCTCCGGTGAGCAGGCGGCGGACGTGACGCCGGCCGACCCGGCCGCGGTGGCCGACGCGGTCTTCGCGGAGCCGACGGAGGACGCACCGTCCCTCGTGGACAGTGGTGCCGTGCCCGGTCCGGCGTCGGCGACGCTGCCGCCCGAACTGGCGGAGGCCGCCCGGGCGTTGTTCGGCGACCGGCTCGACCTGGCCGCCGCGTACGCCGAACTGCTCGCCACCGATGGCGTGGTCCGCGGCCTGATCGGCCCGCGCGAGACGCCGCGGCTCTGGGAGCGGCACCTGCTCAACTGCGCGGTGGTGGCGGAGCGCATCCCGGAGGGGGCCCGTGTGATCGACGTCGGCTCCGGCGCCGGGCTGCCCGGTCTGGTGCTGGCGATCGCGCGTCCCGACCTCACCGTGACGCTCGTCGAGCCGCTGGCTCGGCGGGTCGCCTTCCTGATCGAGGCGGTACAGCGTCTCGGCCTGACCCGGGACGTCCGTGTGTTCCGTGGGCGGGCCGAGGAGGCGGCGGCCGGCTCTCGTGACCGGGAACCGCTGAGCGCCGACATCGTGACGGCCCGCGCGGTGGCGCCGCTGGACCGGCTCGCCTCCTGGTGCCTGCCGCTCGTGACCCCCGGCGGCCGCCTGGTTGCGCTCAAGGGCGCATCGGCCGCCGACGAGATCACCGAGCACGCCGAGGCCGTGATCCGCCTCGGCGGCGGGACGCCGGAACTGCATCGCTGCGGTGAAGGGGTGATCGAACCCCCGGCAACGGTGATCGAGGTGGTCCGGGAGCGCGTGGTCAACCCGCGTCGTCCGAAGAAGCCGAAGCGGTCGCGTGGCGGTCGCCGTCGCGGCGACCGCTGAGCGGGTACGCCATTCCGCACGCCCGATCCGGTCGTTGGACCGGTGGGCGTGACGCGATCGATCACAACCCGACATGGACCCACCGCGCCCGTCGGCCGTAGGCTGACCGCGCGTCGATAGTGTGGAACGGCGGTGCCGGGCGGCACCCGAACCCGACGGTTCCCGCCGAGCCGACGGCGCCGTGCGAGGCGCGGACGCGATTCGACGGGCGCGGACCGACCATCCGGAGCGGGTAGGGATGACAGGTGCATGACGACGGCAGGTACGACGATCCACGGTTGACCGGACCAGGAGGGCAGCCCTCCGCCAACCCCGTTTCACGTGAAACCAACTTCCAGGAGCGGACGGTGAACGAGTCCGGCGAACCGTCCTCCCCGTACCCGGCCCAGCCGTCGACGCGACGGGAGCCGTCGGTCGGCGGGCCCGTACGTCCTGTCTCGTCGGCGCCGGCGAACGTACCGCCGGCCCGCGACCCGCTCGACCCGGCCGACGGTCCGGTGAACGCACCGACCCCACGCCCGCCCGCGGTGCGGGCGAACGCCGCGGTACCCACCCGCTACGAGCCCCAGCCGCCCGTCTCGGCCGTGCCGCATCAGGCCGTCCCCGAGGTCACCGTGGCGCCGTCCGACACGCCACAGGCGGACGGGTACGGGGACGAGGTAGACGCCAGCACGTACGTTTCACGTGAAACCCCAACGCGCGAAGAGGATGATCCACCGTTGGCTATGGAGGCGATGCGCGCCGTGCAGATCCTGAATCCCAGTGGCGAGGTCACCATGCCGCGCCCCGACCGGACCCGGGTGATGTGCGTCGCCAACCAGAAGGGCGGCGTGGGTAAGACGACCACCACCGTGAACCTCGCCGTGGCGCTCGCGCTGCACGGCAACCGGGTGCTCGTGGTCGACCTTGACCCCCAGGGCAACGCCTCCACCGGTCTGAACGTCCCGCACCACACGGGCGTGCCCGACGTGTACGACTGCCTGATCGACAGCGTGCCGCTCGAAGAGGTGGCCCAGGCCGTCGAGGGCATCCCGAACCTGTGGTGCGTACCGGCCACGATCGACCTGGCCGGCGCCGAGATCGAGCTGGTCTCCGTGGTGGCCCGGGAGTCCCGCCTGGCGCGGGCCATCGCCGCGTACCCGGGGCACTTCGACTACGTCTTCATAGACTGCCCGCCGTCGCTCGGCCTGCTCACAGTCAACGCGCTCGTGGCCGCGCAGGAGGTACTGATTCCGATCCAGTGCGAGTACTACGCGCTGGAGGGCCTCAACCAGCTGATCAACAACATCAACCTGGTCCGTCAGCACCTCAACCCGAAGCTTGAGGTGTCCACGATCCTGCTCACCATGTACGACAGGCGTACCCGGCTGGCCGACGCGGTGGAGCAGGACGTCCGGAACCACTTCGGAGACAAGGTTCTCCAGGCCGTCATCCCCCGCAACGTGCGTGTCTCCGAGGCACCGAGCTACGGCCAGTCGGTGATGACCTACGATCCCGGTTCGCGGGGGGCCACGAGTTACTTCGAGGCCGCCCAGGAGATCGCGGAGCGAGGCGTCAAGGAGCCGGTGAGCCGGAATGCGTAGTGCGGAGATGTCGCTGGGAGGCGTCGCATGAAGAACCGTCCCCGCGGCGGACTGGGCCGAGGGCTCGGCGCCCTCATCCCCACCGGACCGGTACCGGGGGCCGAACCGGCTGCCGCCGAGCCGGATTCGTCGGCTGCTGCCGCGTCGCCGTCGGCTCCGGTCGCCGGTGCGACCGCTGCCATCACGGGCAGCGTCGGGAGCACCCCGTCTCCGGCCGTCGAGCCGGAGCCTCAGCTCAGCCCGGTGCCCGGGGCGCGCTTCGCGGAGATCCCGGTCGACGCGATTGTGCCGAACCCGAAGCAGCCCCGGCACGTCTTCGACGAGGAGGCGCTGGAGGAGCTGAAGACCTCGATCCAGGAGGTCGGCTTCCTCCAGCCGATCGTGGTCCGCCAGCTCGACCCCGAGAAGTTCGAACTCGTGATGGGCGAGCGGCGCTGGCGTGCCGCCCAGGCGGTCGGCCGGGAGACCATCCCCGCCATCGTCCGGGACACCAAGGACGACGCGATGCTCCGGGACGCGCTCCTGGAGAACATCCACCGCGCCAACCTCAACCCGCTCGAAGAGGCGGCCGCGTACCAGCAACTGCTGGAGGAGTTCGGCGCCACGCACGAGGAACTGGCCCGGCGGATCGGCCGCAGCCGCCCGCAGATCTCCAACACCATCCGGCTGATGAACCTGCCGCCCGCCGTGCAGCGCCGGGTCGCCGCCGGCGTCCTGTCCGCCGGCCACGCCCGGGCACTGCTCAGCCTGGACAACGCCGAGGCGCAGGAGGCCCTCGCGGAGCGGATCGTCCGCGAGGGCATCACCGTTCGCGGTGCCGAGGAACTGGTGCACCTGGCGCTCGCCGAGGAGCCGGCGAAGACAGCAGCAGCCAAGCGCCGACCGAAGCCGCACGCCCCGGCCCTGACCGACCTCGCGGACCGGCTCTCCGACCGGTTCGACACCCGGGTGAAGGTCGACATCGGCCGTAGCAAGGGCAAGATCACGATCGAGTTCGCCACCGTAGACGACCTGGAGCGGATCGTCGGCATCATCGGTGTCGGCGAGGAGGGGCAACCCGAGGCGTAGCCGGCTCCGCCGGTTGTCGATCCGGCCGCACCGCCCGACGAGGGGGTGCGGCCGGATCTGTGTCTGCGGGCTGCCTGCCGTCGAGCGCCCTCGGAGCGTTCGACCGTTCGGCCTGCCGCCTGGTGAGGTCTGCGGAGACTGCGCGAGCGCCCCGCACCTCGGCCGCCTCTCCCCGTTTCACGTGAAACCACTGCGACGTACGGCAGTCGACCAGCCGGCGTGATCAGGAAGCGAGCCGCCCGCTCCGGTCGCGCAGAGGCGCCTCGACAGCAGGCGGCGGTGCGGGCCGGCCCCTAACGGTGGAAGTCCGTTGCGGCTCCTCCGTGACGGGAGTCGGCGCCGCCCGGCCGGGCAGCGTCCGGAGTCGGCGCCGGCCGGCTCTCCTGCCGGACGAAACGGGTCTCAGTCCGTCGGATGAACCCGGGGACCAACGAGCGGAAGGACCAGCCGCTGGCAACCCGGCTACGCGTCCCCGAGGCCGGCGTGGGGACTCGCAACCAACGCCAGGCAGCCGAATCGAACTCGCCCACTCCGATTGACCCGGCCGTCCTGCAGCGACGAACCCGGGCTACCGGGCATAGGCGCCGGAACGACTCGGCCCACCTCACGGTGTGGGTCCGGTCCTCCCCGGCGCGTGGCGAGCCGGAGGACCAGGCCCACCGGGGAACCCCAAGCACCGGGCGGTACGACGAGCCTTCCATCGGGCCGTAAACGACGAGTGGCTCGCCCCCGGGCATACCTGCGGAACCCACAGCCCCAATGCGTATTCGAGCCCGGTAGCGGCGGCGATTCGTTTCACGTGAAACGGCACCCGCGGCCGCCTACCGCTGGCGGCTGCAGCGGGTCACTCCCGCACCGGCAAAAGCTGCGCCGGGTACGAACGAAGATGCCAGGTGCTCGCTCGGTATGAGGGCAGAGCCTCCGCTCGGCGCCCGACGGCCCGCGGTCCCGATACCGCTACCGCCTCCGGAGCGGCGGCCGCTTCGCCGCCCGCCCCGGCCGACCCCTCCTCCCGACCGATCGTCGTCTGCCGCCAACCCGGCCAGCAGCCCTCGGAACGCACTCGCTCGTGGCAGAGAGCCAGACGACCCGAGCCGACCACGGAGCCGGCACCCACCGTTTCACGTGAAACAGAAGCCGGCACCCCCCGGTGCGGATCGGTCGCCGGATCGTTGGATGAACGAACCCGCGACCACCCCGAAAGTTATCCACAGCAGTTGTCCACAGGCTCGCCCCGTTTCACGTGAAACAAAGCGACGAAACCCTTGCTGAGCAGTGCATGACACGCTGTGCTGGTGATCTCGGCAGCCTGTGGACAACACGGTGGACAACCTGTGCGCGGCCCGGGGAACGGGTAGGGACAGGCGTCGCCAACTCGGTTAGGGTCAGCGTCGTGCCGGACACCCCTCCCTCAGTTCCCGACTTCACCCAGTGGCCCTCCTTCCCCTTCGAGGGCGATCTCCGCGTCAAGCAGCTCGATGAGCCAGTACCGTTCGAACCTCCCCGCCGCGGCGAGGCGGACCGGGAGTGCACCGCCTGCAACGCGCCCGATGAGGCGTACATCTGGGTCGGTGAGCGGTGGCGCGTCCGCGCCATGGACCGGCCCACCGGACTGCCGATGGTCCTGATCCTGGAGTCCCGCTCCCACCTGGATCTGGGCGACCTGCCGAACCTGCTCGCCGCCGAGTTGGGCGTGATGACAGTGCGGTTGGAGCGGGCCGTCCGCTCGCTCGACGGCGTGGCCCGCGTCCACGTGAACCGGTGGGGCGACGGCTCGGCGCATCTGCACCTGTGGTTCCTGGCCCGGCCGTACGGGCGACTGCAACTGCGGGGCACGTTCCTGTCGCTGTGGGACTCGATCCTGCCGCCGATCTCCGAGGACCAGTGGCGGGAGAACCTGGCCATGGTGGCCGCGTGGCTCGCCGAGTTCGGTGGCCGCCCGCTGGCCGAGCCGCCGCGCATCCAGTGGCAGGCGCCGTCGAGCCTCTCGTCGCCCTCACCGGAGATCGCCGCTGAGGAGCCTGAGGAGGAGGCCGCGTCGGTGATCGAGGCTGCGGACGAGATCCCGGAGTCCGACGCGGCAGCGGACCTCTCAGACCCCTCTGCGGGCCCGTCGGAGCCCGACCCGGCGTCGCAGGCCGGCGAGCTGCCGGAGAGCACGTCGACCAGCGCGCAGGACAGCGCACCGAACGACGCGAAGAGCAGCGCACCGAACGTCGCGGCGAACAGCGCGCCGAACAGCGGAGCGGACACCGCACCGGCCGGCGGGGACGAGCGGGAGAACGTCCCGGACAGCCGGCCGGGCGCGGCGAGCTGAGGTCAGCGGCGGGCGGCGGCCCGGGTCACGAGCGTGCCGAGGACCCGGCCGAAGTCCAGCCCGGCCGCCTGGATCGCCAGCGGCAGCAGCGACGTCTCGGTCATGCCCGGCGAGACGTTGACCTCCAGCACGTGCGGCTCGCCCTCGGCGTCGACGATCAGGTCGACCCGGGACACGTCGCGCAGGCCGAGCGCGGTGTGCGCGGCGAGCGCCACCTCCGTCACCCGGGCGGTCGTCGCGGCGTCGAGCCGGGCGGGCGCGTGCCAGGTGGTACGGCCGGCGGTGTAGCGGGCCGCGTAGTCGTAGACGCCGTTGCGCGGCACGATCTCGACCGGGGGCAGGGCCTGCGGCCCCTTGCCGAGGTCGAGCACGGAGACCGCCACGTCCATCCCGGGGACGTAGCGCTCCACGAGCGCTGTCTGGTCGTACGCGAAACAACCCACCATCGCGGCCGGCAGCGACGCCGCCTCCCGGACCACGGCGGCGCCCAGTCCGGAACCGCCCTGCGCGGGCTTGACCATCAGCGGCAGCCCGAGGCGGTCGACGATCCGGTCCAGGACGGCCACGGCCCCCAGCTCGGAGAAGCGGTCGTGCGGCAGCGCCACCCAGTCGGGCGTCGGGATGCCCGCCTCGCGCAGCACCGCCTTGGCGGACGGCTTGTCCCAGGCGAGGCGGGACGACCGGGCGTCGCAGCCGACGTAGGGCACGTCCCAGAGGTCGAGTACGCCACGCAGCGAGCCGTCCTCGCCGGTGGCGCCGTGCAGGGCGATCACCACGGCGTCCGGCGGGTCGGCGGTCAGGGCGGGCAGCAACGCCACATCGGCGTCGCGCAGTTCCGCGTCGACGCCGACGGCGCGCAGCGCGTCGAGCACCCGGCGACCCGACCGCAGTGAGACGTCCCGCTCGTAGGAGAGACCGCCCGCTAGTACGAGCACATGCAGCTCGTCGGTGGCGGATCCGGTCACGGGAGGCGGTGCGGCGGCGCTGTCGGACATGCGGGCATCATGCCAAGTCGGGACCGGGCGCGTCCGAGCCGCCCTGGCGACGGCGAGGGCCGGCGCCGCCGACCGCGCCGAAGACCTTGCGCATGGCGATCTCCTGCTCCATCACCCCGGCCAGCCGGCGCACACCCTCGCGGATCCGCTCCGGCGTGGGGAAGGAGAAGTTCAGCCGCATGTTCCCGCCGCCGGTGCCGTCGGCGTAGAAGCCGGTCCCCGGCACGTACGCGACGCGGGCAGCCACCGCACGCGGCATCATCGCCTTGGAGTCGAGCCCGTCGGGCAGCGTCGCCCAGACGAACAGGCCGCCCTGCGGCCTGGTCCAGGTGGTGCCCTCCGGCATCAGGTCGGCCATCGCGTCGAGGAGCGCGTCCCGGCGTTCGCGGTAGACCTCGCGGTAGACCTTGAGCTGCTGCCGCCAGGGCATCGTGCCGAGGTACGTCGAGACGGCCGACTGCGCGTAGGCGCTCGGGCAGAGGATCTGCGCCTCGCTGGCGATGACCAGCTTGTCGCGGACCGCGTGCGGGGCCAGGATCCAGCCCACCCGCAGGCCCGGCGCGAACGTCTTGGAGAACGTGCTCAGGTAGAAGACCCCGTCGCGCCGCCGGGCCCGCAGCGGCCTGGGCGCCTCACCTTCGAAACCGAGCTGACCGTACGGGTCGTCCTCCACCACGAGCAGCCCGGCGCGCTCACAGATGTCGAGCACCCGTTCGCGCCGCTCCTCGCTCAGCGTGACGCCGGCGGGGTTCTGGTAGGTGGGGATGGTGTAGAGGAACTTCACCCGCCGCCCGGCCCGGGCCAGGTCGGCGATGGCCACCTCCAGCGCCTCCGGGATGAGCCCCTCGTCGTCCATCGGCACGTGAGCCACCTGGGCCTGGGCGGCCTGGAACACCCCGAGCGCGCCGACGTACGTCGGGCCCTCGGCGAGCACCACGTCACCCGGGTCCAGGAAGAGTCGGGCCACCAGGTCGAGGGCCTGCTGGCCGCCGACCGTCACCACCACGTCCTCCGGGGAGGCGCCGCAGGAGGCGTCGATCCCGGACAGGGACATCACCTCGCAGATGCGCTCGCGCAGTTCGAGGGTGCCCTGGCCGATGCCGTACTGCAGGGTGGTGGCCCCGTGCTCGGAGCCGAGCCGGCCGAGCATCTCGCCGACCGCGTCCAGCGGCAGCGCCGCGATGTAGGGGGCCCCACCGGCGAGCGAGACGACCTCCGGCCGGCTGGCCACCGCGAAGAGCGCTCGGATCTCCGAGGCGGTCATCCCGCGGACGCGCCGGGCGTACCGGTCGGTGTAGTCGTCGAGCGTCGTGCCGGTCATGGACATCACCTCGATCGGGTGTCGGCGGGGCTGCCGCCCGGTGTGGTACCCGCGATGCCGACATCCATTGGCGGCGGGGGCCGGTTGGTCGATCGTAGTCCCCGGTGACGGTCGCGGCACCGGCCGTGTGGACACGTCCACATCCCGGACCCGCCGGTCGGCCGTCCGGGCGGGCGTTCGCGCGTTCCCTCCCGCACCGCCGGACGAGGGCGTACGATCGCTCGTCGGGAGCAGGAGGGCGCGGGACTCACCGGCGCTCCGAGCCTAGTGGTGGGGTGCGCTCATGTCGCGACGTCTGGTCAGCCTGACCCTGGACACGCTGGAGGACCTGCCTCGATCCTGCCGCAGCTGCGTCTACTGGGAGCTGGATCCGGTCTCCGCCGAGCGGGCCTGCGCCGCCGGTGACCCGGGCCTGGAGAAGGAGGCGTGGGTCTCCCAGACGCTGCTGGAGTGGGGTTCCTGCGGCAAGCTCGTCTACGTCGACGGCATGCCGGCCGGTTTCGTCATGTACGCCCCACCGGCCTACGTCCCGCGCTCGATGGCGTTTCCCACCTCCCCGGTCTCGGCGGACGCGGCGCTGCTGATGACCGCGCACGTGGTGCCCGCCTTCGCCGACGGCGGTCTGGGCCGGATGCTGGTGCAGGGCGTGGCCCGCGACCTGACCAAGCGCGGCATCAAGGCGATCGAGGCGTTCGGCGACGCGAAGTTCGGCGACGACGCGGACCCGACCCGCGCATGCGTGGCACCCGCCGACTTCTTCCTCTCGGTGGGTTTCAAGACGGTCCGGCCGCACCCGCGCTACCCCCGGCTGCGGCTGGAGTTGCGGACGGCGCTGAGCTGGAAGTCGGACGTCGAGTACGCGCTGGAGAAGCTGCTCGGCTCGATGAGCCCGGAGACGCTGCTGCGGCCGGTCCGCCCGGCGCCCGCCACCCGCTCGACGAGCTGAGCCGCGGCTCAGTCGACGACGGTGCCGGCGGCGACGATCGCCCGCAGTTCGCTCACGTCGATCGAGCCGGTCGGCACGTCCCGCTCGATCGGCAGGTACATCCGCTGCACGCCGGCCACGATGGCCTCGACCACCCGGTCCCGGAAGCGCGGGTCGACGAGCCGCGCCCGGTCGTCCGGTGAGGTGAGGTAGCCGACCTCGACGCGTACCGCGGGCATCCGGGTGAGGCGGAGCAGCTCCCACGCCTTGGCGTGGGTGCGGCAGTCGCGCAGCCCGGTACGGGCCACGATCTCCCGCTGCACGAGCCCGGCCAGGCGCTCGCCGGTGGCCGACGTGACGCCGTTGTCGGTGCCGTAGTGGTAGGTGGCCACGCCCTCGGCCTCCGGGTTGGCGTGCCCGTCGGTGTGCAGGGAGATGAACACGTCGGCGCCCAGGGAGTTGGCGAGCTGGGCCCGGTCCGCGTCCGGCAGGCAGTCGCCGGGCGACGGACCCCGGGTGAGCTGCACCCGTACGCCGGCGGCGGCGAGCCGCCCCTCCAGCCGGCTGGCGAGGTCGTGCACGAGGTCCGCCTCGCTCCAGCGCAGCGTGCCGTCGGGCACCACCACGCCCGGGTCGGTGCCCCCGTGCCCCGGGTCGATCACCACGGTCCGCCCGACGAGCGTCGGCCCGGCCTGCCGGATGGCGTCGGACTCGCGCAGCCACTGCGGGCGCCCGCCGACCACCTTGCGGCCGAGGCGGCGCAGGGCGTTGACCGTGTGCGGCCCGCACGAGCCGTCCGGTTTCAGGCCCATCTCCCGCTGGAACTGCGCCACCGCGCGGGAGGTGCGGATGCCGTAGATGGCGTCGGCGCGGCCCACGTCGTACCCCATCTCCAGCAGGCGTTCCTGGAGCGAGCGGACGTCCTCGCCGGTCAGCGGCTCGGGGACGGCGTGGTAGAGCGCGCGGGCGCCGAACCGCCAGCGGGCCGCGTCGAGCGCCCGCCAGGTCTCGGCGCCGACGCGCCCGTCGACGCTGAGGCCGCGGGACTGCTGGAAGGCCCGTACCGCGCGTTCGGTCTGGGCGTCGTAGTCGTCGCCTCCGCCCTCGGCGGGAAGAAGCTCCAGGCCGGCGAGGACGGTACGGATCTCGGCCACCGCCGGTCCCTGGTCACCGGGTCGGATCGGACGCACGACGACCCCCTCTGCACGGACGTTGGCGGACCGGAACTCCGACGGATGCTTACGGAGCGTACCGTGGCCGATACCCGGCGGGTTCGTGTTCATGCAGGTCAGGGAAGCCGGAACCCCCGCCACCGGGCGTGGTGACGGGGGTTCCGGAGGTGCCGGTACGGCTCAGAGCGCCGACTCGATGAGCTTGACCAGCTCACCCTTCGGCTTGGCGCCGGCGATCGACTGCACCGGCTGGCCGTTCTTGAAGATGGTCAGCGTCGGCACCGACATCACCCGGTAGGCGCGCGCCGTCTCCGGGTTCTCGTCGATGTTGAGCTTGACGATGGTGACCTGGTCCTTCATCTCGCCCGCGATCTCCTCCAGCAGCGGCGAGACCTTGCGGCAGGGGCCGCACCACTCCGCCCAGAAGTCGACCAGAACCGGCTTGTCGGACTGCAGCACGTCGCTGACGAAGCTGGCGTCCGTGACCGCCTTGGTTGCTCCCACTATGAACTCTCCTCCTCCGAACCTTGCCCGTGGAACTCTCAGCCCTGGATGGTGGCGATGAAACGCTCGGCGTCCAGCGCGGCGGCGCAGCCGGTGCCGGCCGCCGTGATGGCCTGCCGGTAGGTGTGGTCGACGAGGTCACCCGCCGCGAACACGCCGGGCACGCTGGTACGGGTGCTGGGGGCCTGCACCTTCACGTACCCCTCGTCGTCCAGCTCCACCTGACCGCGGAACAGCTCGCTGCGCGGGTCGTGACCGATCGCCACGAACACGCCCGTGACGTCGAGCACCTTGCTCTCGCCGGTGTGCACGTTGCGCACCCGTACGCCGTTGACCTTGCCGTCGTCGCCGAGGATCTCCTCGACCACGGTGTTCCACTCGACCTTGATCTTCTCGTTGCTCAGCGCGCGGTCGGCCATGATCTTGCTGGCGCGGAACGAGTCGCGGCGGTGGAGGATGGTCACGGACTCGGCGAAACGGGTGAGGAAGCTGGCCTCCTCCATCGCCGAGTCGCCGCCGCCGACCACCACGATGTGCTGGTTGCGGAAGAAGAAGCCGTCGCAGGTGGCGCAGGAGGACACGCCGTGGCCGAGGTATTCCTGCTCGCCCGGCACACCCAGCGGACGCCAGGCGGAGCCGGTGGAGAGGATGACGGCGCGGGCGCGGTACGCGGTCTCGCCCACCCACACGGTGCTCACCGCGTCGGAGCCGATCTCGCCGGTGTCCTTCAGCTCGACCCGCGTCACGTCGTCGGTGAGGAACTCGGCGCCGAAGCGCTCGGCCTGCTTGCGCATGTTGTCCATCAGCTCGGGGCCGAGGATGCCGTCGGCGAAGCCGGGGAAGTTCTCCACCTCGGTGGTGGTCATCAACGCGCCACCCGACTGCACGCCCTCGATCACCAGCGGCTTCAGGTTGGCGCGGGCGGCGTAGACCGCCGCCGTGTAGCCGGCCGGACCGGAGCCGATGATGATCAGGTTGCGGACCTCGTCCACTGCCGTCTCCCGATGTGTGTGTTCGTCACCGGCCGCACCGATGTCGATCCCGAGTGCCGACGGCTCTAGGGGCGCCGGCGCCTGACTTGCAGAACGTCATCGTACGAAGCGGGGATTCCCGAGCCGGTCATCCGGTGGGTCAGGTCACGTGGCGGGACAAGCGTCGTGACCGCGTTTTCACCCTACCCGCGTCCGGAACCGCGTGTCCGCGCCGGACCCGGGTACCCCGCACTCCGGCCCGCTCACCCAGCCCCAGCGGGCGCCGCCCGCGTCCGTGAACGTCACCACGAGCGCCGGGGCGCCCTGGAACCGGGCGTAGTCGACCATGTTCACGGTGAGCGGCCCGGCGGCGTGCTCGGCCCCGATCGCGGTGAGGCAAGCGGCGAGCGTCTCCGGCCGGGTCAGCCGGTCCAGCCCGCCGAGGGCGCTGAGGCGCTCAGGCGCGCCAGGCAGGGGCGTCTCCGCGCCGTCCTTCGCCGCGCCGGACGCCGCGGCCATGTCCCCCGGATTCGACTTCGTCCCGGCGAACGCCCCGCCTGCGGCGAGGCGTTCCGGTGTCCAGTCGGTGCCGCTGCGCACTGCCGGTCCGGTGCTCCGGTACGGCGCGCCGGCCATCGGCGCCGCCTCCCGGGCCGCCTGGTCTGCCGTACCGCTGTCGCCCGGGTCGGCCAGCCGGCCGACACCGAGCCCCACCGCGGCGACCGAGGCCGCGGCGAGCGCCACCGGCCCGGCGATGCGGGCCCAGCGCCGGGGACGACGGCCGGGGCCGCTGTGCCGGTCGGTACGGGCGGCCGTGCCGGGTGGCCGGCTCGCGCCGCCGGACTGCGCCGGGACGACCGGCGTACCGTCGCGCAGCGCGGGGCCGGCCCCGGCGAGCGCCGCGGTGATCCGGTCGGCCACCGTCTGCGGCATCTCCGGCGCGGGGGCCGCGGCCCAGCCGGCCAGGTCGGCGCCGACCAGGTCGACCGCGTCGGCGAGATTCTCGTACGCGGCCCGCCACGCCGGGTCCTGCTCGACCAGCCGGGCCACTGTCGCCTGCTCGGGGGTGCCGTCCAGCGCCCCGCCGAGGTAGTCGGCGAGCAGGTCGTGGTCGACCTCGCTGAACTCCCGGGAAGTCACGGCTCCTCCTGGCTGACGGCCTGACGGGACGCTCCCGACGAGGATCCGACGCCCTCGGGGCGTCTGCGGTTCCCGGAGGTGAGCTGCGGCACGTCGCCGGCGGGGGCGTCGGTGCCGGTACGCAGGTGCCCGAGCAGCACGGCGAGGCGGGCTCGGCCGCGGGCGCACCGGCTCTTCACGGTGCCCTCGGCGACGCCGAGCATGGCGGCGACCTCGGCCACCGGGTAGCCCTGCACGTCGACCAGGACCAGCGCGGCCCGCTGTTCGGCGGGCAGTGCCGCGAGTGCCTGCCGGACCACGAGCGCGGTGTCGTGGTCGTGGGCCGGCGCGGCCGGTTCCGGACCGCCGGTGTGCCGGCCCGGTTCGCCGTCGGTGTGCACGCCGTCGGGCAGCGGGACGGTGGCGTGGGTCTGCCGCCGCCGGATCCGGTCCAGGCAGGCGTTCACCACGATGCGGTGCAGCCAGGTGGTGACCGCGGAGTCGCCCCGGAACCGGGCCGCCGCGCGGTGCGCCGACAGCATGGCGTCCTGGAGGGCGTCGGCGGCCTCCTCGCGGTCGCCGATCGTCCGCAGCGCGACCGCCCAGAGGCGGTCCCGGTGCCGCTGGAACAGCTCGGTGAAGGCGTCGCGGTCGCCGGCCGCGTGCGCCCGCAGCAGCTCCAGGTCGGAGCGCCCGGGGCGCGGGCCGTCGCGTTCCACCGTCACCACGTCCGGTGGAGTGGTGACGGTGGGGACGGCGGCCGGGTCACGAACCCTGGACCACGATCTCCTGGACGCCGAGCTTCCAGCTGTTGCCGCTGTCCTTCGCCGGCAGCTTGGTGATCCAGAACAGCAGGTACTGGTACTTCTGGTCGGGCTCGAAGGCGTTGAAGATCATCTTGGTGCCGCCGTCCTCGTTCGCCGGCCCGATCATCGTCGAGTAGGCGTTGACCAGCTGCTTGTCACCGGAGGACGTGGACGGGAAGTCGCCGCGGGTGCCGGTGCGCAGCTCGACGGTGGCGCCGGTGGCCGAGAGCGTGGCCTCCAGCTGCTTGACCGTGTGCGGGGCGCCCAGGTCGATCCAGACACCCATGCCCTTCTTGAGGCCGCCGAACTTGCCGTTGTTGCGGTAGCTGTTGGTCTCCCAGCCCTCGTCGTCGTCCCCGTCGATCACCTTCTCGGCGTTGCGCACCTCGGCGCGGTCGCCGTCCGGGTCGATGATCCGTACGGCCTCGATGGTGAGCTTGCGGACCTGCGCGGCGGGCTCGTCCCCGCCCCCGGTGGCCGGCGCGCTGTTCGACGGCTGGGCGACCGGCTCCTTGCCGCCGTCGTCGCCACCACCGAGCGCGTTGATGCCGATGAGCAGCCCGACCAGGGCGACCGCCAGCAGACCGGCGATGCCGATGGCGACCTTGCGACCACCGGCCGCGGCCAGCGGGGAGGGCTCCTCGCCGGGGTCGGCGGTGAAACGCAGCGGGCCGGCCTGCTCCAGGAACTGCTCGTCGGCCGGGATGTCGAGCCGGCTCAGCTCGGCGGCCAGCACGTCCGACGACGGCGGGGCGATCTCCGGGTCGAGCAGGTCCATGGTGAGGTCGTCGAGGTAGGCCGGCACACCGGCGCGCATCTGCCGGGGCGCGGCGATGGCGCCACCGGCGTCCCGGACGGCGTCCGGCAGGGCGGCGCGGCCGTGCCCGGCGGTGGCGCCGTGCAGCGGGGCCTCGCCGTGCGGCCAGTGCCCGGTCAGGGCGAAGTAGAGCACCCCGCCGACCGCGCGCAGGTCGTTCTCCTGGCTGTCCGCACCGTCGGTACGCGCGTCGGCGAGCACCACCCGGCCGTCGTCGCTGATCATGACGGTGCCGGGGTGGAGGTTGCCGTGCACCATGCCGGTCGCGTGCACGGCGGCGAGGGCGCTGGCGACGGCGTTGCCGACAGCGGTGGCCCGGGCCGGGTCCAGCGGCCCGTCCGCGGCGACCATCTCGCGCAGCGACTGCCCGTCGACCCACTCGCGGACCACGTAGGCCCGGTCGTCCTCGTCGATCGCGTCGTAGACACCGACCAGGTTGGGATGGATGACGCGGCTCGCGGCGACCGCGGCCTGAAGCATCTCGGTGGCGGAGTCGCCACCCGGGTAGCGGAGGACCACGGCGACGGGACGGCGGAGCACCACGTCGACACCGCGCCAGACCAGCCGGCCCGCGCTGTCGTTGTTGATGTGCTCGACCAGTTCGTACCGCTCCGCGAGCAGCTCACCGACAGTGGGAGCACCGAAGGTCACGACCGCAGGAGAGGTCTCCTCCGCTTCCTGACCCTCGCCGACCTGGGTCACCCGTCCTCCCTCGGTGATCGCGTCGATCGATGGACCCGTGCTGCTGGGCATGTGGCTTCCCGCTCTGCCTTCGGTGGAACGGCCGGCGGTCTCGACACCCGCGTCGATCCCGGTCGTACCCGTCGAGAGCGACCTTACCCGGGATGCCCGGTTCTCCGACATGTCATCTTCCCGCTGTGACCGGCTGGAAGGCCAGTCGCCACGGGCCCCGACCGGGTCGCCCGCCCACCCGGCGGGCGAGCCGGACACGCACCGCCAATCTAAAGGTCGGCGGCAACGAGGCGGCACAGGGGCGTACCGGTGCGGCGGCGGGAGGTTTTCCCCGTCCCGGCCTGCGCTCCCTCATCCGTACGGTTGGTTGTCCACAGGCCGAGAGGCCCAGTGGACGGCGGAATTCCAAGTTATCCACAGCCGTATCCCCAGCCTGGTGATCCTCGTTCACCGTCGGTCACCGAGGGGGTCAACGCCCGAGGCGCCGCCGGACCATCCCGACCACCTCGGTGATCTCGCCGATCCGCAGCACCATGGCGAGCCCGAGGTAGGTCGCGCCGATCGCCGCGCCGCCGATCACCAGCTGGACCGCGGCGGCGAGCCAGCTCAGGCTATCCGGATCGCCGGGGAGCACCGCCACCACGAGCACGCCTACGAGCGCGGCGCCGAGCGCCGCCACGACCACCCGGCCGAGCGTCCGCATGATCCCGCCCAGCCCGATCCGGCCCACCCGGGGCCGCAGCAGCATCGCCGAGATGATCGCCGCCGCCAGGTAGGACACGGCGTTGCCGAGCATCATCCCGGCCGCCGCGAACGTGTTCGAGAAGAGCAGGAACAGGCCCACCTGGAGCAGGACGCGCAGCGCCACCACCGGAATGTTGATCAGAGCCGGGGTGCGGGTGTCCGGCAGCGCGTAGAACGCGAAGGTGAAGAGCTGGCTCACCGCGAACGGCACCAGCCCGAGCGCCGCCACCAGCAGCACGGTCGAGGTGGCCACCGCGTTGTCGCCGGTGAACGCGCCGTACCGGAACACCACCACCGAGATCGGCGCGGCCAGCACCGCGTAACAGACCGCGATGGGCGCGAGCACCGCGGTGACCATCCGGGTGCCCCGGGACAGGTCGGCGGTGACGTCGTGGAACCGGTTCTCGGCTGCCGCCGCGCTCATCCGTGGCATCAGCGCGGTGATGATCGAGACGGCGATGATGCCGTGCGCCATCATCAGCAGCAGGAAGACGTTGTTGTAGATCAGCAGGCCGGCGTTCTCGCCGTCGCCGCCGGTGGCGCGGTTGAGCAGGTTGACCACCACGAAGAGGCCGAGCTGGTTGACCGCGACGTAGCAGAACATCCAGGCGCCGAGCCGGGCCAGCTCGCGCAGCCCCAGCTCGCGGAAGTCGAACCGCGCCTTCCACCGGAAGCCGACCTTGCGCAGCGCGGGCAGCAGGCCGATCGCCTGCACCGCCACGCCCAGGAGCGTGCCGCCGCCGACCAGCAGGATCCGGTCCCAGCCCACCTCCTCGGGCCGGAGGCCGGTCGCACCGAAGACGACGATGTACAGGCCGAACGTGCCGATGGAGACGAGGTTGTTGAGGATCGGCGCCCACATCGGGGCGGCGAAGTGCCCCCGGGTGTTCAGTACCGCGGCGATCAACGCGCTGATGCCGGTGAAGAACAGCATCGGCAGCATCAGGTACGACAGCCGGGTGACGAGCCTGGTGTACGCCGGGTCGTCGCCACCGGCCGCGTACACGGCGGTCAGCACCGGCGCGAGCAGCACCGCGATCAGCGCGGTCGCGGCCAGCGCCAGCACCGCGAGGGTGAGCAGGCGCTGCGCGTACGCCTCACCCCGGTCCGCGTCGATCTTGCGGCGGCGGACCAGCACCGGAACCAGGACGCTCGTCAGCACGCCGCCGAGCAGGAACTCGTACACCTGGTTGGGCAGGAACTGGGCGGTGGTGAACGCGTCGCCGACCATGGTGCCGAGCGCGGCGCCGATCATCAGGTTGCGGACGAACCCCGTACCCCGGCTCACCAGGCTGCCGATGGCCATCACCGCGCTGTTCGCCGCGGCGCTGGTCTCGGCGACCACCTCCTGCGGCGGCGCGACGGCCTCGACGCCGGGCTGGTTCAGCGGCTCGGCGGAGATGAAGGTGGCGCCGTCGTCCGGCGGCAGGCCGCCGCCGTGCGCGTTCGCGCTGCGGTAGAGCCCGCCGCTCATCTGCCAGCCTCCAAGGGGTACGTGGCGACCGGGCCCGGCCGGCCCCGCCCAACCGGAACCTTAGTCAACCCGGGCCCGTTACCCGCGCCCGGCGCGGTCGATCCACCTCCGGCCCGATAGGCTGGCGATCCCATGTCCGAAGCCTCCGCCTCCCACGCCGCCGACCGCCGCGAACTGACCGCCGCGCAGCGCAACGCCGTCGCCGAACTGCTCCGAGTCTCACCGGTCGCCGACGAGCTGGGCCGGCGCTTCGCCCAGGCCGGTCACGAACTGCACCTGGTGGGCGGATCCGTCCGCGACGCGCTGCTCGGCCGGCTCGGCAACGACCTCGACTTCTGCACCGACGCCCACCCGGACGAGACCATCAAGGTCATCCGCGGCTGGGCCGAGTCGATCTGGGAGACCGGACGCGAGTTCGGCACCATCGCCTGCCAGCGCGACGGCCTCAACCTGGAGATCACCACGTTCCGCGCGGAGGTCTACGACCAGGTCAGCCGCAACCCGGTGGTGCAGTACGGCACGAGCCTGACCGAGGACCTCAAGCGCCGCGACTTCACTGTCAACGCGATGGCGGTCAGCCTGCCCGACCACCGGTTCACCGACCCGTACGGCGGCCTGGCCGACCTGGCGGCCAAGATCATTCGTACCCCCGGGACGCCGCAGGAGTCGTTCCGCGACGACCCGCTGCGGATGCTGCGCGCGGCCCGGTTCGCCGCCCAGCTCCGCTTCGCCGTCCACCCGGACGTCCGCGCGGCGATGACCGAGATGGCCGCGGACCTGGACCGGATCACCGCCGAGCGGATCCGGGACGAATTCACCAAGCTGCTCTGCGGCGCCGACCCGATCACCGGGCTGCGCCTGCTGGTCGACACCGGGCTGGCCGAGCGCTTCCTGCCCGAGCTGACCGGCCTGAAGCTCACCATCGACGAGCACGCCCAGCACAAGGACGTCTACGAGCACACGCTCACGGTGGTCAGCAACGCCATGTCGATGGAGTCCGACGGCTGCGACTTCGTGCTGCGGATGGCCGCGCTCATGCACGACGTCGGCAAACCCGCCACCAAGGCGGTCGGCGCCGACGGCCGGGTCAGCTTCCACCACCACGAGGTGGTCGGGGCCCGGCTGACCAAGAACCGGATGAAGGCGATGCGCTACTCCAAGGAGATCACCTCTCAGGTGGTCAAGCTGGTCGGGCTGCACCTGCGCTTCTACGGGTACGGCCGCGGCGAGTGGACCGACTCGGCGGTGCGCCGGTACGTCACCGACGCCGGTGACCTGCTGTCCCGCCTGCACAAGCTGACCCGCTCCGACTGCACCACCCGTAACCGGCGCAAGGCGGCCCAGCTCGCGGCCGACTACGACGCGCTGGAGGAGCGGATCGCCCGGATCGCCGCCGAGGAGGACCTGGCCCGGGTCCGGCCCGACCTGGACGGCAACGCGATCATGGAGCTGCTCGGCGTACCGCCGGGGCCGGTGGTCGGTCGCGCCTGGCAGTACCTCAAGGAGCTGCGCCTGGAACGCGGGCCGCTGGACCGCGACGAGGCCGAGGCGGAGCTGCTGCGCTGGGCGCGCGACGAGGGCATCACCGGCTGAGGCCGGCGTCGCGGATCTGACGACGATACGGCGGCGTGTCGACCGAACGGTTGACCCGTTCCGGTCGATGTCTCCCGCATGATGAGTCATCGGCAGCCGCCGAATCGACAGAGGCGGCTGCTCTGATCTCATCCGCCCGTCCGATCCGGACGGTCGCCGGACACGGGGAGTCAATTCATGACACGTCACGGCGGCCTGCGCCGCTCCGCGCTCGTGGGGATCGCCCTCACCAGCGCCACCTCCATCCTCTGCGCCACAGTGGCTGGCCCCGCCCTGGCCGACCCGAAGCGACCGTCGGTCCGCGGCGCCGACACCGCCGAGGCGGTGTCCGGCCGCTACATCGTGGTCCTCAAGAAGGGCAAGACCACCCCGGCCAAGGTGAAGTCCGCCGCGTCCGCGCTGGCCGGCGAGCACGGCGGCACCGTCCGCCGGGTCTTCGGCAAGGCGCTCAACGGCTACTCCGCCACGATGGACGCCCGGCAGGCCGCGCGGCTCGCCGCCGACCCGGACGTCGAGTACGTCCAGCAGGTCCAGCGCTGGAGCACCGCCGGCACCCAGACCACCCCGCCGTGGGGCCTGGACCGCATCGACCAGCTCAAGACCCGGACCGACGGCAAGTACACCTATCCGGCGACCGGCGCCGGGGTGACCGCGTACGTGATCGACACCGGCATCGACATCGACCACCAGGACTTCGACGGGCGGGCCCGCAACGGCTACGACGCCATCGAGCAGGACGACGTCGCCCAGGACTGCCACGGGCACGGCACCCACGTGGCGGGCACGATCGGCGGTACGACGTACGGCGTGGCGAAGGCCGTCGAGACGGTCGCCGTCCGGGTCCTCAACTGCGACGGCGAGGGCGACAGCGAGCAGGTGATCGCCGGCATCGAATGGGTCACCGCCAACGCCACCGGGCCGTCCGTCGCGAACATGAGCCTCGGCGTCGGCCGCGTCGACCAGGCCGTGAACGACGCGGTCGCCCGCTCGATCGCTTCCGGCATCACGTACGCGGTCGCCGCCGGCAACGGCATGGCGAACGCCTGCGAGTCCTCGCCGGCGAGCGTGCCCGCCGCCATCACCGTCGGCGCCACCGACCGGGTGGACATGCGTGCCTGGTTCTCCAACTACGGCCGCTGCCTGGACCTGTTCGCCCCCGGCACCGGCATCGTCTCGGCCAAGGCCGGCACCAGCGCCGGCACCGAGTCGATGAGCGGCACCTCGATGGCGTCCCCGCACGTGGCGGGCGCCGCCGCGCTGCTGCTGGAGGAGCACCCGGGCTGGTCGCCGCAGCAGGTGCGGGACTCGGTCGTGACCACCGGCATCGGCGGCGCGGTGCACGACACCATGGGCTCCACCGACCGGCTGCTGCACATCGGCTCGGCGGTGACGGCGCGCGGCTCGTACGGGCTCAAGGCCCGGGTCAACGGCCGGTACGTCACGGCGGAGAGCGCCGGGACGAAGCCGCTGATCGCCCGCGGCACCGCCATCGGGGCCTGGGAGAAGTACGACGTGGTCGACGCCGGCGGAGGGCTGTTCGGCCTGCGGGCGCGGGTCACGAACAAGTTCGTCACGGCGGAGAGCGCCGGCGCGAAGCCGCTGATCGCCCGCGCGGCCACCATCGGCGCCTGGGAGAAGTTCCAGATCGTCGACAACACCGACGGCACGATCAGCCTGAAGGCGGCGATCAACGGCAGGTACGTCACCGCGCCCAGCGCCACCTCGCCGCTGATCGCGAGCAAGACCGCTGTCGGCACCGCCGAGAAGTTCGACTTCGATGCCCCGGCGCCGCTCGTGAGCATCAAGTCGGTGGTCAGCGGCAAGTTCGTGACGGCGGAGAGCGCGGGGGCGAAGCCGCTGATCGCCCGCTCCGCGACCGTCGGCGCCTGGGAGAAGTACGAACTGGTGAACGTCGGTGACGGCTTCGGCACCTTCGGCCTGAAGGCCCAGATCAACGGCAAGTTCGTGACGGCGGAGAGCGCCGGGGCGAAGCCGCTGATCGCCCGGGGTGCCTCGATCGGCGCGTGGGAGGGGCTGTCGCTCCTCCACTACAACGCCGACGGCTCGGTCTACCTGTACGCGAACATCAACGAGAAGGCGGTCACCGCCGGCAGCGCCGGCACCAGCCAGCTCATCGCCAGCCGGACCATCGACTGGGGCGGCCCGCCCTTCGATCTGGGCGAGAGCGAGAAGTTCGTCATCGCCGTGCTCTGATCCGTACCACCGCACGACGCCCGCCGGCTCCCCGAGGGGAACCGGCGGGCGTCGTCGTCACTGGGTGACCGTGGTGCCGTCCACTGTGGTCTTGCCGTTGTTCTGCGCGCTGCTGCCCAGCCGGGCCAGCAGCCCGGCCAGGTCGATGCCGGTCAGGTCGCTGCCGAGCTGCAGACCCTGGGCGACGTTCCCGGCCACGGACTTGGTCAGCGACGACGCGCCGTCGGTGGAGATCACAGTCATCTTGTCGATCGCGCCGATCGGGGCGCTCGCCGCGCCCACCACCTCGGGCAGCACCTTGACCAGCAGGTCCAGGACGGCCGCCTCGCCGTACGCGGCGAACGCCTCGGCCTTGCGGGCCATCGCGTCGGCCTCGGCCTGACCCTTGGCGAGGATGGCCGCCGCCTCGGCCTGGCCCTCCCGCTCGACCGCCTCGGCGATCGCGGAACGCCGACGCTGCTCGGCCTCACCCTCCTTGGCGCCCTCGATCGCGTTCGCCTCGGCCAGCGCGGCCCGGCGGGCCCGCTCACCCTCACCGGTGAGGCGAGCCTGCTCGGCGGAGGCCTGCGCGGCGGCGATGGTGGCCTGGCGCTGGGCGTCGGCGTTGAGCACCGCCGCGTTGCGAGCCGCCTCGGCCTCCTGCTCGACCTTGTACCGGGCCGCGTCGGCCGGCTTGCGGACCTCGGTGTCGAGCTGGCGCTGCTTCAGCTCGGCGTTGCGCTCGGCCACCTTCTGCTGCTCGGAGAGGATCGCCTGGTCGCGTTCGGCCTGCGCGAGCGGACCGGCAGCGGCCGACTTCGCCTTCGCCGCGTCGATCTCGGCCTGGATGCCGGCCTGCTTGAGCGCCAGGTTCCGGTTCGCCTCGGCGATCGCCTCCTCGGCGAGCAGCCGCTCCTGCTCGGCCTGCTGGCGGGCCCGCGCCTCGGCGATGGCCGCGTCCTTGAGCACCCGGGCCGCCTCCGGCCGGCCCAGGTCCTGCAGGTAGGAACCCTCGGCCGAGATGTCCTGGAGCTGGAACGTGTCCAGCACCAGGCCCTGGTTGGTCATCGAGTGCTCGGCCTCCTCAGCGACCGCGCTGGCGAACGCCGCCCGGTCCCGGATGATCTCCTCGACGGTGAGCCGCCCGACGATCGAACGCAGCGCGCCGGCCAGCACCTCGCGGGTGAAGTTGTCGATCTCCTCCTGCTGGTTCAGGAAGCGCTGGGCGGCGGCACGGATCGCGTCCTCGGTGCCGCCGACCTTGACGATCGCGACGCCGTGCAGCTCGGTACGGATGCCCTGCTTGCTCACCGCGCCGCGGATGCTGACGTCGATCCGGCGGCTGGACAGGTCGAGCGACTGGAGCTTCTGCACCACCGGCAGGACGAACACCGAAGCGCCGAGCACTACCTTCTGCCCCGACATGTCGGTGGACCGGGCACCGTCGGCGGACTGGGTGGTGCGGCCCTTGCGGCCGGTGACGATGAACGCCTGGTTCGGCCCGGCCACCTTGATCCGGGACAACACGAAGAGGACGAGGACGACGGCGAGGAGGACCGCGCCGCCGATGGCGACGAGCAGGGGCATGGGCGTTCCCGTCTGTGTGGTGGTGTCAGTAGGTCTCGACGTGCACGCTGGTCTCGCTCAGTGCTTCGACCACGAAGATGCGGGTGCCGACCGGGATCGGCCCGTCGGCGCGGGCGTTGAGCTTCACCGGCTGGCCGGCGAGGCGTACCCGCACCTCGCCGTAGCCGCCGCTGGGGATCGGCGTCACCACCAGGCCGAGCGCGCCGGCCAGGTGGTCGCGGGTGGGTGTGGCGTCCGTGCGCATGTTGCGGGCCGCGCGGCTCAGCCGCGCCGCCAGCCAGCCGGTGGGCACGGCGGCGAGCGCGCCGCCGGCCACCGCCGCCGCGATCATTCCCGGGGTACGGCCGCCGAGCAGCTCGTTGACGATCGCACCGCCGAAACCGAACGCCCCGGTGAACCCGGCGGCCGCCTCCAGCGACACCGGCCCGTCGACGTCGGGCTGGCCGAGGTGGAGCACTCCCGAGCCGAGCAGGGCGAGCGTCAGCACGCCGACACCGACCCCGCCGATGATCAGGAAGATGAGCGTCCCGGGTGCCATGACCTGCACGGTATCGGCGCCGTGCAACATCGACTTCGCTCAGCCGACGCTCAGCTGCCGGTCAGCGTGGCGCGATCGTCACCTCGGCGGCGAAGAACCCGGTCGGCAGCGGCTGGCGGACGAGTTCGCGGCCTGCGGTGTCGGCGAACACGAACTCCCGCGACCCGTTCGGCCGCCGGTAGAGCAGGCGGTCGTCGCCGGCCCAGACGGCGTCGGCGGCGGGCAGCGCGTTTACCACCCGGCCGGTCGCCGCCTCCACCAGCAGCGGCTCCTGTTGCCCCTGGACCACCACCAGTTCGCCGTCCGGGGACCAGGACCACGGCCCGGCCGGGTCGCCCGGCAGCGGCTCGAAGCGGGTGGGCCGGCCGCTGTCGGCGGAGAAGAACTGGACGCCCCGCCTCGGGTGGCGGGCCGACTCGGACCGGCGGCGCCCCGGGTCGGTCTGCTGGAGCAGCACGTCCCGTCCGTCCCGGCTCCAGAGGAAGAAGCAGTAGTCGGTGCAGAGGTACGTGTCGGTGTCGACGGCGTGGGAGCGGGCCTCGCCGTCGACACCGAGCACGACGAAACCGAAGTCGCCGACCCGCTGGCTGGTGAACAGCAGACGCCGGCCGTCCGGCGACCAGCTCGGCCGGCCGAGCGCCCGGCCCGGCTCGTACCAGCGGGTCGTCCCCCGGGCCAGGTCGACCAGGCCGACCTGGCGGGGCCGGTTGTCGTCCCAGACCGCGACCAGCGAGCCGGTGGGTGCGGGGAGGACTGCGTCGTAGCGGCCGTTGGCGAAGTACCGCCCGCGTCCCCGGTCGAGCAGGTACGACCGCCCGTCCGTCCCCTCGCCGGCCCGCAGGCTGGTGACCACCCAGTCCCCGGGCAGCACCAGTGGACCGTCCGCCCACTTCGGGCCGGGCGCCGCCCGCACGACCGGCGAGGGCGTGGGGGTGACCGGCGGCGTGGTCGGCGGCGGGGCGGGCCGGGGACGGAGCAGCACGAACGGCACGGCCACCGCGATCACCGCGACGATCACGGCGGTGGCCGTGGCGGCCCTCCGCCGACGGCGCAGCCGGTGTCCCCGGCTGATCGCGTGCGACGCCAGGTCCGGCGCGGGCCCGGCGCCGTCGGCGAGATCGTGTACGGCCGTCCGGATCGTCTCGTCCAGCGACGTGCTCATCGGTTCACCTCCGTCCGGTTCGTCAGCCCGTCCAGCCCCGGCACCAGCTTCCGGAGCCGGGCCAGCGCCTTGGTGCTCTGACTGGCCACGGTGCCGGGGCGGCAGCCGAGCAGCGCGGCCGTCTGCTCGACGCTCAGGTCCTCCAGGTAGCGCAGGGTGAGCACCGCGCGCTGGCGTGGCGGCAGTGCCCGCAGCGCGTCCCGCACAAGCAGCCGCAGGTCGCTGTCGTCGCCGGCGGCCGGCCGCTCCGGCAGTTCGGCTACCGGCACCTCCGCACGCCGCGCCCGTCGCCGCCAGCCGGAGACCTGGTCGTGGTAGAGGATCCGTTTCACGTACGGCTCCGCGTCGCCGTGGATCCGGGGCCACCGGACGTACGCCTTGGCCAGCGCGTTCTGCAGCAGATCCTCCGCCGCGTGCTGGCTGCCGGCCAGCGCGTACGCGACCCGCAGCAGGGCCGCTCCCCGCTCGTTGACGAACGCGGTGAACTCCCCGTCGACCTCTGCCACCGTCCACCTCCGCATCTCCAGACGCCCGGGGCGGGGAAAACTTTGCCCGTCGCGCGACAATGGGTGACATGCGCTGGACCGTGCTCGACTCACCGATCGGGGAGTTCTCCGTCGGCACCGACGACGACGCGGTGCGCGGCGCGCACTTCGGCCGGGTGGACGGGGCGGCCGACGAGCCCGGCGACGCGGTGGCCCGGCTGGCGGTGGCGGAGCTGCGGGCGTACTTCGCGGGTGAGCTGACCGAGTTCACGGTGCCGGTGTCGGCGCCCCGGGGCTCGGAGTTCGAGCGTGCGGTGTGGCGGGAGATGACCCGCATCCCGTACGGGGAGACGAAGACCTACGGCGAGGTGGCCAAGGCGGTCGGCGACCCCGGAGGCGCCCGGGCGGTCGGGGTGGCCTGCAACCGCAATCCGGTGCCGGTGATCGTGCCCTGTCACCGGATCGTCGGCGCCGGCGGCAAGCTGGTCGGCTTCGGTGGCGGGCTGCCGCGCAAGGTGACACTGCTGGAGCTGGAGGCGTCGGTGGCGCTGCGGCGAGCCTGGTCCTGACGTACGCGAAGGGGGAAGGGCCGGGTCCGCGCGGACCCGGCCCTTCCTCTGTGTGCTCGCGTCAGCGCGTCAGCGCTCGACCTCGCCGGCGATGAACGCCTCCACGGCGGCGTGCGCGTCGTGGTCGGCGTACTGCTCCGGCGGGGACTTCATGAAGTACGAGGAGGCGGAGAGGATCGGGCCACCGATCTTCCGGTCCAGCGCGATCTTCGCGGCCCGGACGGCGTCGATGATGACACCGGCCGAGTTCGGCGAGTCCCACACCTCGAGCTTCAGCTCCGCGTTGAGCGGGGTGTCGCCGAAGGAGCGGCCCTCCAGGCGGATGTACGCCCACTTGCGGTCGTCCAGCCACGGCACGTGGTCGGACGGGCCGATGTGCACGTCGCTCTTGCTCATCTCGTGCGGGATCTGGGAGGTCACCGACTGGGTCTTCGAGATCTTCTTCGAGACCAGGCGGTTGCGCTCCAGCATGTTCATGAAGTCCATGTTGCCGCCGAAGTTGAGCTGGTACGTGCGCAGCAGCTCGACCCCGCGGTCCTCGAAGAGCTTCGCCAGGGCGCGGTGCACGATGGTGGCGCCGACCTGGCTCTTGATGTCGTCACCGACGATCGGCAGACCGGCGTCGGTGAACTTCTTCGCCCACTCCGGGTCGGAGGCGATGAAGACCGGCAGGGCGTTCACGAACGCGCAGCCGGCGTCGATCGCGGCCTGGGCGTAGAACTTGTCGGCCTCCTCGGAACCCACCGGGAGGTAGGAGACGACCACGTCGACCTGCGCGTCGCGCAGCGCCTGCGCCACGTCGACCGGCGCGGCGTCCGACTCCTCGACGATCTCGCGGTAGTACTGGCCGAGACCGTCGAAGGTCGGGCCACGCTGCACGGTGACGCCGGTCGGCGGCACGTCGCACAGCTTGATCGTGTTGTTCTCGCTGGCGACGATCGCCTCCGCGAGGTCCATGCCCACCTTCTTGGCGTCCACGTCGAACGCCGCGACGAACTTCACGTCCGAGACGTGGTAGTCGCCGAAGGTGACGTGCATGAGACCCGGGACGCGGTCGTTCGGGTCGGCGTTCCGGTAGTACTCCACGCCCTGTACGAGGGACGAGGCGCAGTTACCCACACCGACGATGGCGACGCGGACGGAGCCCATAGCGTCTGCCTCCTTCTTCTTCATCACGGCCGCTCTTTCCTGGACGTTCCAGGCGTGGGCGGGCTGTCGTTGTCTCCTCGGCCACCGGCCGTCCCGGGTCGCGGGTCGGCGGGGGCCCGGCCGGAGCGCTCGTTGGCGATGAGCTCCTCCAGCCAGCGGACCTCGCGCTCACAGGCGTCGAGCCCGTGGCGCTGCAGTTCCAGGGTGTACGCGTCGAGGCGCTCGGCTGCCCGGCCGAGCACGTCACGAAGACCTTCGCGACGTTCCTCGATCTTGCGGCGACGACCTTCCAGGATCCGGAGCCGGGTGGCCTGGTCGGTCCGGGCGAAGAACGCGAAGTGCACGCCGAAGCCCGTGTCGTCGTACGTCTCGGGTCCAGCCTGCGCTATGAGCTGGGCGAAGCGTTCCTTGCCCTCCGCGGTAATGGTGTAGACCACCCGACCGCGTCGGCTGGTCAGCGCGGGTACCTCCTCGGCGGTCGCGGGTGTCTCGGCGGCTTCGGCGATCCATCCCGCCGCCTGCAGCCGGCGCAGGGTCGGGTAGAGAGAGCCGTAGCTGATCGCCGCCCGGATGGCACCGAGCTTGGCGGTCAGCTCCTTGCGCAGCTCGTAGCCGTGCATCGGTGCCTCCTGCAGGAGGCCGAGGATGGCAAGCTCGAGCACGGGCCATCCCTTCTCTTCCCCCTGCGCGGAGGGCTAACCACCGCGATGTATCGGACCGATACATCGCACGTTAGCGGAGAGGGGAGGGTGGGGCAAACCCCTGCTTACGCGACGCGATCATCACGGATCGTGACCATGGTCGCCTGGGTTCGCCGGAGCGCGTACCCTTTCCCGCATGCGTACGCAGCGCCAGGTCGTCGACTACTCGCTCCAGAAGCGGGCTGTGCTGCGTGAACTCCTCGCCGGGCGGATCGGCACGTACGACGTCTGCGACGCCTCGCCGTACCTGAAGAACGCTGCTCGTTTCCACGGTGAGCCCACCGACCGCCGCTGCCCGATCTGCCGCAGCGAGAACCTGATCCACGTCCACTACATTTACGGTGACGAACTCAAGCAGTCGGCCGGCCAGGCGCGTACCCGGGCCGAGTTGCCCGTCCTGGCCATGACGCTGCGTGAGTTCCAGGTGTTCGTGGTGGAGGTCTGCCCCGGCTGCGACTGGAACCATCTCGTCGAGCAGTTCCTGCTCGGCCGGGACGGCCTCGCGGACGAGGCGGAGGACGCGGACGATTCGGTGGCGGCCAACGGCTCCACCCCTCGGCGAAGGCGAGAGGCGCAACGGTGAACGCGGCTGTCCCGATCGCTGCCGGCCCATTCCCCGGGCGGCAGGATCGACAGCCTTTAAGCGTAAATGGTCCGAATAGGTCGGATTTGACGGGCGCGCGCCGGTACCACCGGCGGGTAACGTCCCGTGTTCCAGCTCACGGCAACCCGGTGGCGGCGCCCCCGCGCCCCACCGCGACCGGCAGGGTGTGAGGAATGAACTACGGCGATCCCAGTTCTTCGCGTGGGCGGGCCCAGATCCCGGGCCCGAACGGCGACCCCGGTTCCGAAGGGAGCCGGGGCGGGAACGGTTGGTCCGGCGCGGCTGAGGGCGGCGCCTCGGCGCGCGCCTCCGCGACACCGTACGGCGCGGGCGGCCGGGCCTCGGTCGGCGGCGCCGCTCCGGTGCCACGCGGGGCGGCAGGCTCCGCCCCGGTCGGCCGGGCCGGCGCGGGCGGCCGCGCCTCGGTGCCCGTGTCGCCGGCGCCCGGCGCCTCCGGACGCGCCGGCGCCGGCCGGGCGTCGGTGCCCGTCTCCCCGGCCGCTCCGGCCGGACGCGCCTCGGTGGGCGCGGCGAGCGTCGGCGCGGCCGGCGTCGGTGGGCGGGCCAGTGTGGGCGCACGCGCGAGCGTCGGCGCGGCCGGCGTCGGTGGGCGGGCCAGCGTGGGCGCACGCGCGAGCGTCGGCGCGGCGGCTGTCGGTGGCCGCGCCCGGGTGCCCGGCGCCGCAGGCGGCGGCCCCGGTGGTCCCGGCGGTCCGGCCGGCCCCGGCCGGCGTGGCCACGGCGAGGACCCGGCGCGGGCGAAGAAGCGCCGCCGGATCAACATGCTGATCGCCGGCTTCGCCGTGTTCATCATGCTCGCCGGCATCGGCGTGGTGAGCTTCACCTGGTACTCCACCAAGGTGGTGCTACCGGAGGACACCATCCCGCCGCTGTCCACCACCATCTACGACTCGAGCGGCAAGACCGCCATCGCCCGGATCGGCGACCAGAACCGCCAGCTGGTCACCATCGACCAGATCCCGGAGCACGTCCAGCACGCGGTCGCCGCGGCGGAGGACCGGAACTTCTACAAGCACTCCGGTGTGGACTACAAGGGCATCGCCCGCGCCGCGTGGAACAACCTCACCGGCGGCGACAAGCAGGGCGCCTCGACCATCACCCAGCAGTACGCGCGCAACGCGTTCGAGAACCTGAACCAGGACACGTACGGCCGCAAGGTGAAGGAGGCGATCCTCGCCTCCAAGCTGAACGACAAGTACGACAAGCGCGTGATCATGCAGCACTACCTGAACGTCATCTACTTCGGCCGGGGCGCGTACGGCATCCAGGCGGCGGCGCGGACCTACTTCGAAAAGGACGTCAAGAGCCTGACCGTGGCCGAGGCCGCGGTGCTCGCCGCGCTGATCAAGCAGCCGGAGCCGAGCGGCACCCACCAGGGTTACGACCCGGCGATCAACCCGACGGCCGCGCTGGACCGGTGGAACTACGTGATCAACGGCATGATCACGGAGAAGTGGCTGGACGCGCCGAACACGCCGCAGCACCCCACCGAGTACCCGAAGAACATCCAGAAGCCGAAGAAGAACAGCGGCGGCGGCTTCGGCATCGACACCCCGTACGGCAACATCGTCAACTACGTCTCGCAGGAATTGCGCGAGATGAAGCTCTGCACCGACAACGAGGCCGAGGCGACCGAGAAGAAGCCGCTGTGCTCGAAGGCGCTGAGCCGGGGTGGTTACAAGATCACCACCACGATCAACCGGAAGATGCAGGAGGCGGCGCTCGACGCGGCCCAGCGGGCCCGGAAGAGCTCCGAACTCGCCGGCCAGCCGTCGAACCTGATGGCTGCCGTGGTGAGCATCGACCCGGAGACCGGGCGAGTGCTCGCCTACTACGGCGGCGACAACGGCACCGGCACCGACTACGCCGGGAAGAACGTCGACAACGGCGTGGTAAGCGGCGGTCACTCGCCGGGTTCGAGCTTCAAGATCTATACGCTGGCCGCAGCCCTGAAGGCGGGCATCTCGCTCAAGTCCCGGTGGAAGGGCACGGCGTTCACGCCGAAGGACACCAAGTTCAAGGTCAGCAACGCCGGCGCGGACAAGGTCTCCTGCGGTGACTCCTGCACGCTCGAACTGTCGACGCTCAAGTCGCTGAACGTGCCGTTCTACTACATCACCGAGAAGATCGGCCCGGACAAGGTGCTCGACATGGCCAAGCAGGCCGGCGTCACCACCATGTGGCAGACCGACACCAACCCGGCCAAGGCGCACGACCTGACCAAGGCCGACCCGAAGGACCTCGCGCCGTCGCCGTTCTTCCACGTCATCGGCTACGGCCAGTACCCGATCACGGTGCTCGACCACGCCAACGGCGTCGCCACCTTCGCCAACCAGGGCGTCTACCACAAGGCGCACTTCGTCCGGAAGGTGGAGAAGCAGAACCCCGACACCGGCAAGTGGGACCTGGTCGGCGCGGAGAAGCTCAAGGGGCAGCAGCGGATCGACAAGGACATCGTCGCCGACGTCACCTCCGTGCTGAAGCAGTACCCGGGCCAGATCAACAAGCGCCTCGAGGGTGGCCGGCAGGTCGCCGAGAAGACCGGCACCTGGGAACTCAGCGACAAGACCACCGACAACGGCGACGCCTGGATGATCGGCTACACGCCGCAACTCGCCACCGCGGTCTGGGTCGGCAACAAGGGCGACCGCAAGGCGATCAAGTACAAGGGCGGCGAGAGCATCAGCGGCGCCAAGATGCCCGGTGACATCTTCCAGCGCTTCATGAACGAGGCGCTCAAGGGCAAGGACAAGGAGGAGTTCCCGCCGGCGGCGAACGTCGGCGAGGACGACGCCGGCAACGGCGAGACCCCGCCGCCGGCGAACGAGCCCGGCCAGCCGGGCGGCCCGAACTGCGACCCGCTGGGCCTGTTCTGCCCCGGCGGCACGCCCGGTGGCGGCACCCCCGGTGGCGGCGGCGACCAGGGTGGAACGCCCGGCGGGGGCGGGCTCCCCGGAGGCGGCGGACGTCCCGGTGGCGGCGGTGGCGGCGGTGGCGGCGGTGGGCTGCTACCGAGCACACCACCGACACGACAGAACTGACGCGCGCACCACCTGACGGCGGCGGCCGGACCTCGGGTCCGGCCGCCGCCGCGTTTCGCGTACCGGAATTTCTCCGCGCGCGACGGGACGGCGACCCCCGGTGTACGGCAGGATGCCTCTCCATGAGCACCCAGTCGCCCGCAGGCATCGATGAGCCCGGCGCGTCCGAGGCGGCGCCACGATCCGCGGAGACGGTCGACCACCCGTCCCGCTCCGACTGGTTCGTCCGCGGCGCCTCCGGTCTGATCGGCGGGCCGCTCGGCGACCACGCCGCCGCCCTGGACCGGCCCGCCGGCCGGGAGAGCCGCTTCTGGACCGCCGGCCGCATCGTGCTGGCGCTGGTGTGCCTCACGCTGGCACTGCACTGGGTGCAGAAGTCGCCCTGCCAGGACGGCGCCTGGCAGAACAACATCCAGTACACCCGGATGTGCTACACCGACGTGCTCGCGCTCTACTACGCCGAAGGGCTCAACGAGGGCAAGGTGCCCTACGCCGACCACCCCGTGGAATACCCGGTGCTGACCGGCTACTTCATGGGCGCGCTCGGCCTGCCGGTGCACGCCCTCGGCGCCGACAACCCCGCCATCAACCAGGGCCAGTGGTTCTACAACCTGAACGCGCTGGTGCTCGGCGCGCTCGCGGTCGCCACCGTCGCCGTGATCCTCAGCCTGCGCCGCCGACGACCCTGGGACGCCGCGTTGTTCGCGCTCTCCCCGGCGCTCGTGCTCACCGCCACCGTCAACTGGGACCTGCTCGCCATCGGCCTGGCCGCGTTCGGTCTGCTGGCCTGGGCGCGCGCCCGGCCCGACCGGTACGCGCTGCTGCTGCCCGGACTCGCCGGCGTCCTCATCGGACTCGGCGGGGCGGCCAAGATGTGGCCGCTGTTCCTCCTCGGCCCGATCCTGGTCCTCGCGCTGCGCGCCGGCAAACTGCTGGCCGGGCTCGTCGCCACGGCGACCGCGGTGGTGACGCTCGTGGCCGTGAACCTGCCTGTCGCGATCCCCTACCGGGAGAACTGGGAACGCTTCTTCGACCTGAACACCACACGCCCCATCGACTGGGGGACGCTCTGGTACATCGGCCGCTACCTGGACGGCCGGATCAGCCCGTCCTCGCCCGGCGAACTCGGGCCGTTCGAGTGGCTCAACGCGAACATTCCCACCCTCAACTGGCTGTCGTACCTGCTCTTCGGTCTGGCGTGCCTCGGCGTGGCCGGGCTGGCGCTGCTCGCGCCGCGCCGCCCCCGGCTGGCCCAGCTCGCCTTCCTGGTGGTCGCCGCGTTCCTCATCTTCAGCAAGGTGTGGTCCCAGCAGTTCGTGCTCTGGCTGCTGCCGCTCGCGGTGCTCGCCCGGCCGCGCTGGGGCGCGTTCCTGGCCTGGCAGGTCGCCGAGGTCTGCTACTTCGCCGCGTTCTACGGCGAACTGCTCGGCACTGCCATGTCCCGGCCGGTCTTCCCCGAGGGCGTCTTCGTGCTGGCGTCGAGCCTGCGCCTGATCACAGTGGTGGTGCTCTGCGGGTTCGTCATCCGGGACATCGTGCGGCCCGAACTGGACGTCGTCCGGCACACCTACGCCGACGACCCGGACGGCGGAGTGCTCGACGGCGCGCCCGACGCGCCCTGGCATCAGCGCTGGCGGGCGCGCGCCGCCGAACGGCCCGCCGAACCCGTTCCGGTGTGACCGAGGCGGTCGTGTCCCGGTCTACAGCCGGAACACGACCGCCTCGCCGACCTGCTCCCGGGTCACTCCCGGTGTGTCGACCGGCCGGTCGAGCATCCCCTCCCACGGGGTGCCCTCCAGCTCGTCGCGCAGCACGACCACGTTCTTCACGCCGATCTGCCGCAGGTAGTCGACGCTCGCGTAGTCCGGGAAGCTGACTGTCGCCTCGCGGATCTGAGCCTGCGAACGCGGCGTGAAACCGCTGCCGCCGTTGACCATCGACTGGAACCGGTCGGTGGACCAGAGCATCACCGGCTGATCCAGGTTCTGGCTGCTCGGCAGCACCAGCATCGGGCCGTCGACGGTCCGCATCGCCGCCGGCTGCCGCGGCACCACGGGCTGCGGCGTGGCGTTCAGCCCTTCCACGAGCACCAGCGCCAACGGCAGCAGCGTGGCCAGGCGCAGCCACGGCCCCGGCCAGGGCGGCACCCGTTCGGCGGCCAGCTCGCGTACCCGCATGCAGAACGCGGTGACGGCACCGGCCGCGAGCAGGCCCAGCAGCAGCGTGGTCCAGAGCATCATCCGGCCCGGCGTGCGCAGCCCGCTCCAGCCCGGCAGGTAGTCGAACAACGGCACGTAGGTGAACCGGCCGCCGAAGAACCGGGTGCCCATCGCCAGCGCCATCGTCACGAGCACCCCGGCGAGCAGGAAGATCCGGTGCCGGACCCGCCAGACCGAGAAGAACAGGCCACCGGCGGCGAGCGCGTAGAGCGCGAAGCCCGGCAGCAGCGTCATCTCCGGGTGCCACGGCAGCACCGCGCGGGCACCCTCGTGCAGCCCGCCCCAGACCCGGGACTCGGCCGGCGCGGTGAAGAACCCGCTCGCCGGCGGCGAATAGAGCCCGATGTCACCGAGCGTCCGTTCCGCGTTCGGGTGCAGCTCGGCAACCTTGAAGTACGGCACCGCGAGCGCCGCGCCGACCGCGGCGAACGCGAGCCCGCCGAACACGTCGGCCAGGAACAGCCGCCGCCCGAACGGACGCCTCACCCCGCGTCGCCGCACGAACCACAGCACCACCGCGACCAGAACGGTCCCGGCCAGCATGTACGCGAACGGCAGCCCGATGCCGAAACCCAGGCTGAGCTGCCACGCGGCAACCAGCCACCCGGCGAACGCCCAGCCCGCGTGCCGGCGGCGCGGCCGGTAGCCGTAGCGCAGCGACCAGCCGTGACCCCGTGCCAGCATGGCCAGTGCCAGCGGGATGCCGCCGTTGGAGAGGATGTGCAGGTGCCCCGCCTGGGCCAGCAGCCACGGCGCGTAGGCGAAGCTCGCCCCGGCCACCGCGCCGCCGATGCGGCCCGCGCCGAGCTGCCGGGCCAGCACGTACGCGCCGAACGCGGCGAGCGCGTGCGCCAGCACGAACATGATGTTGTAGCGCAGCACGGCGTGCTCCGGACCTACCCCGATCAGGCCGGCCGGGGCGTACCCCAGGAGCGTGTCGGAGAACGCGAAGCTCCAGTTCTCCGGATAGAACGTGTTCGCGTGCCACAGCATCGCCGGGTCGGTCCGCAGGATGTGGCCGGACCAGGCCATCTGCCACGCCTGCAGGCTCGGATCCCAGTAGTCCTGCGGCAGCGTGTGCCGCGGATAGCGCAACGTGGGCCAGGTCATCGCCGCAGCCAGCGCCAGCGCGGCGACGGCGGCGAGCGTCCACTCGTGCACCAGGAACCGGCCGACCGCGCGGACGGCCCGGCGGGCCCGGCCGAGCACCGGCTCCGGCGCCGGCCCGAACGCGGACCAGGGATCGGCGGGCTCGTCGTCGGCCGTACCCGTTGCGCTCTCGTCCCCGCCCTCGGCCTTCTTCCCGGCCGACTCGTCCCGGGCCTCGGCCTTCTTCCCGGCGGCCTCGTCCGCGGTGCTGGCCCCGGTCCTGGCGCTCGCCGTGTCGGTTGCCTCGGCCTTGCCGCTGCCGCCTGCCTTGCCGGATCCGCCCTCGGCGGTCCCACCCTCGCCGGGCGGGGTCGCCTCGGCCGTCTCGTCCGGCCGGTTCTGCGCGCCCGTCCCGTCCGGACGGGGGTCGGCGCCGGACCGGCGGCCGGTCGTACCGGACTGCTCCGTCGTCACGCCGCCGCGCCCAGCTGCCCGCGCAGGAACGCGATGTCGGCGGTCTGGCCCTCGACGCCGCCGGGGGTCTCCACGATCACCGGCGCGCCCGCCGCGCGGATCACCGCCACCAGCAGCTCCGGGTCGATGGTGCCGCCGGTCAGGTTGTCGTGCCGGTCCTGGCCGGAGTTGAACGCGCCCTTGGAGTTGTTCGCGTGGATCAGGTCGATCCGGCCGGTGATCGCCTTCACCCGGTCGACCAGGCCCAGCAGTTCCTCGCCGCCCGCGTACGCGTGGCAGGTGTCCAGGCAGAAGCCGACCTCGTGGTCGCCGAGCGCGTCCCAGAGCCGGGCCAGTGAGTCGAGGTGCCGGGCGCAGGCGTTGTCACCGCCGGCGGTGTTCTCGATCAGCACCGGCAGCGGGAAGCCGCCCGAGTCCGCCGCGTACGCGAAGGTCTTGCGCCAGTTGTCGAAGCCGACCGCGACGTCGTGGCCGGCGTTGACGTGGCCGCCGTGCACGATCAGCCCCTTGGCCCCGACGTCCGCCGCGGCGGTGGCGTGGGCGAGCAGCAGCTTGCGGCTGGGAATGCGGATCCGGTTGTTGAGCGTGGCCACGTTGATCACGTACGGCGCGTGCACGTACAGGTCGACGTCGGCGGAACGCAGGCGTTCGGCGTCCTCACGCGGCTTCGGGGCCTTCCAGCCCTGCGGGTCGGCCAGGAAGAACTGGACCGCCTCGGCCTGCCGGGCGGCCGCCTCGGCCAGCGGGTCGGTCGGATCGACGTGGGCTCCGATTCGCATGCAGGGCAGCCTACGTCGCGCCTGCGACGGTCGGCGCGCTCGCGCGAGACGCCCGGCGGGTCGAACGCGTCACCACCCGGCCCGGCGGTCGTTGTCCGAGGTGGGATCGATGGTCGACGCTCCGCCCGGACGTGGTCCACAGCACGGCCGGGCGAGGGGGTGGACCCCCGGAAACGGGACGCCCCGCCGTGCGGCCCGGCACGACGGGGCGGGATCCGCTTGTCATCCCGGTACGGGAGCCCAGCAGGAGGACCAATTCCTCCATTTACCCCAAGTGGTGACGAGAGCCATTGTATGGTCAGACCAGGTGACAACACGATAAAGCTCCGCGGGGCGTCTTCGATCCAACCTCATCGGTGTGGTCGTTCCTCCCCAGGTCCCACCCAAGGAATGCGGACGGGACGCCCCGCGGTCCCGTGGACAGGGGTCCACCTGCCGGCTCGCCGGAGGTGGGCCCCTGTCGCCGCACCCGGCACACCGGGGCCACCGGCCCGGCGATGATCGTCCGGACCGGCTATCCTGGTCCGGTTGTCCGCGTGTCCGCCCGGGTTCCCCCGGCACCGGCCGCGGGCAGCGACGCACGACCTCCTGCCACGGAAGGACCGTGGCCGCTTAGCCCACAGGAGGTGAGCACGTCTTGCGTCATTACGAAGTCATGGTGATCCTCGACCCCAGCCTCGAGGAGCGCACCGTCGCCCCGTCGCTCGACACGTACCTGAACGTGATCCGGACCGCGGGTGGCTCGGTGGAGAAGACCGACGTGTGGGGCCGCCGGCGCCTCGCGTACGAGATCAACAAGAAGGCCGAGGGCATCTACGCCGTCATCGACCTCCAGGCGACGCCGGAGGCCGTTGGCGAGCTGGACCGTCAGCTCCGACTCAACGAGTCGGTGCTGCGCACCAAGGTCATCCGTCCGGAGATGCGCTGAGCATCTAGACCCGGCACGTCCGGATCAAGCCTCATCACGCTGTCGTAGGGCTCTGAGAGCCTGTACGGCACAACGATGAGTGCGCGAGGAGATGGTCATGGCAGGAGACACCACCATCACGGTCATCGGCAACCTGACCGATGACCCCGAGTTGCGATTCACCCCCTCCGGCGCGGCGGTCGCCAAGTTCCGGGTCGCTTCGACGCCCCGCTTCATGGACAAGGCCTCCGGCGAGTGGAAGGACGGCGAGCCGCTGTTCCTCTCGTGCACGGTCTGGCGCCAGGCCGCCGAGAACGTCGCCGAGTCGCTGCAGCGCGGCGCTCGCGTGATCGTGTCCGGCCGGCTGCGTCAGCGGTCGTACGAGACCCGTGAGGGTGAGAAGCGCACCGTCATCGAGCTGGAGGTCGACGAGATCGGCCCGTCCCTGCGCTACGCCACGGCGAAGGTGCAGAAGATGTCCCGCTCCGGTGGCGGTGGCGGCGGCTTCGGTGGTGGTGGCGGCCAGGGTGGCGGCGGAGGCAACTTCGACGACCCCTGGGCCTCTGCTGCCCCCGCCCCCTCCCGCGGTGGTTCGGGCGGCGGAAACTTCGACGAGGAGCCCCCGTTCTAATGGCGCCGAGCGCCCGCGATCGCAAACCAGGAGCACGAGCAATGGCCAAGGCTGCGGCACTTCGCAAGCCGAAGAAGAAGGTGAACCCGCTCGACAAGGACGGGATCACCTACATCGACTACAAGGACACCGCGCTGCTGCGCAAGTTCATCTCCGACCGCGGCAAGATCCGCGCTCGGCGGGTGACCGGCGTCACCTCGCAGCAGCAGCGGCAGATCGCCCGTGCGGTCAAGAACGCCCGTGAGATGGCGCTCCTGCCCTACACGGCCACGGCCCGCTGAGAGGAGGCACGGACATGAAGATCATCCTGACTCAGGAGGTGTCCGGCCTCGGCTCTCCGGGCGACATCGTCGAGGTGAAGGACGGCTTCGGCCGTAACTACCTGCTGCCGCAGGGCTTCGCGATCGCCTGGACCAAGGGCGCGGAGAAGCAGGTCACGGTCATCAAGCGGGCCCGCTCGGCCCGCGAGATCCGCGACCTGGGCCACGCCACCGAGGTCAAGACCCAGGTCGAGGGTCTGAAGGTCAACCTGAAGGCCCGCGCCGGCGACGGCGGGCGGCTCTTCGGCTCGGTCACCCCGGCCGAGATCGTCGACGCCGTCAAGGCCGCAGGCGGCCCGACCCTGGACCGCCGCCGGCTGGAGCTGCCCGGCCACATCAAGGCGCTCGGCTCCTACCCGGTCAGCATCCGGCTGCACCCCGAGGTGACCGCCAAGTTCGACCTGAACGTGGTCAAGGGCTGACACCCGAAGCACGACGCGAAAGGCCCGCACCGGTCGCCGGTGCGGGCCTTTTCGCATCTTCGCCGCTCAACCGAGCGGCTTGCCCGTCACCGCGCTGATCACGACAGTGGACAGGCCACCACCCACCACCGCGGCCGCCAGCGCCACCGTCGCCGACCGCCACGTCGTCCCGACCTGCCGCAGCAGCACCGCCACCACCAGACTGCTCACCATCGCCAACCCGAACCGCGGCGCCGCCGACACCAGCGACTCCAGCGCGTGTGCACGCGGCGAGTCACAACCACCGCCGGTGATGTCCGTGACGCATCCCGCCGGAGGCTGACCGCTCAGGAACAGCAGACCGACCACCAGCAGCACCGCCGGAACCAGATAGCAGGCCGCGGTGTAGACCAGCGGCCGCAACGGGCCACCCGGATCCGGGTCCAGCAGGTCGTCCTCCAGCCGCCTGCCCCACGAACCGCCGCCGATCGTCTCCACCCGGCGCCGCAACGTCGACGGCGTCGGCTCCACCGGGCCACGGCGAGGCACGGTACGCGGACGCGGCGCCGAGTACGCCACCGCAGGCGAGCGCGGAGCCGTCGACGGCGTCTCCATCCACCGCGGATCGTCACCGGAGAGCCGGGTACCCGACCAGAACGCCTCGGCCCGTTCCGGCGACGCCCAGCCCTCCCGCACCGGCGGCGCCGACCGGTCCCACGGATCGGCCCGCACGTACCGGTCGTCGGTGGCCCGCACCGGCTCCAGGAAACCGGTGTCGTTGAACCGGTCCCACTCACCGGTGTGCTCCGTACGGTCCCGCCGGCCCTCCGCCCGCTCCCAGCGGCTCTCGGGCACCGGCCGGTCCCAGGCGTGCACCCCCGACGCGTCCCACGGATCGACAGCGGGCGGCTCCACCGGCTGGCGCTCGGCGCTCCGGCGCCGCTGCCACGGATCCGCCGCCGGTTGCGGCCGCGCCGACTCCGACGCCGCCCGTCCCCAGGCCGGCTCCGACTCTGCCGCCCGTCCCCAGGCCGGCTCCGATTCCGTGGCGTTCGACGGCGACCGGGCCGGATCCGTCGCCGGCCACCCGGCATCCGCCCCCGAGCGGGGCCACGCGCCGTCCGGCGCCGCCGGCCGCGACCAGGTGGAGTCCGCCCCCGCCGGCGGCGGCCAGGAGGAACCCGACGCCGACCGGCGCGGCCGACCCGCCGGCCGTGCACCGTCCGACCCCGCCGGCCCTTCGCTCGAACCCGCCGACTCCGGCAGACCGGACCAGGTCACCTGCGGCCGGCGCGTCGCCGCCCGGCGAGGACGACTCCGGGGGACCGGCCCGGAAACCGGCTCGTCGTCGTCCGCCCGCCGGTTGCCCACGTAACCGCGCTCCTGCGGGGCGTCCATCGTCCACTCGGCGGTGTGGTCCGACAACGGACCCGCACCGATCGCGCGCAGATCACGACGCGGGCCCGCGTCCGCCCGCCAACCACCGCCGGGGGACGGCGTCTCCACCTCGTCGTCGTCCGGTGCGGCATGCCGCCCACCGCCGTCCGCCCGACTCACACCGGATTCCAGCGCCCAACGGGGAAGGTACGTCTCCACCGGCTCGTCCTGGCCACGCTCGATCGCCCGCCGCCGACTCGCCGTGCGGTAGCCCTCGGGCGCGTACGAGTCGACCCGGCGCGGCCCGGCGGGTTCGTCCCAGGAACCGCTCGGCCGTCGCTCGCGCGGGCTGTCCTCCCCGCTTCCCCAGTCCCGGTGTCTCACGGCCGGAGCGTGACCTCTCTCAACCCGAAAGTAAACCCGCTGTCCCAGGTGTCGCCGTTCGCAGCGATAGTACGGGACGAAGGACGGCAAAGCTCAGCCGGAAATCTTCCGTCCACAGGGTGGGGATAGCAAAAGCCCAGGTCAGAGGCGATAAGCCCGGAATTCCCCATCACTTTTCCACACCCCTGTGCACACCCTGCGCACATGCCTGTCCCCAGGCGTCCACAGGTTGTCCCGAGGCTCATCCACCGGCCTTGTTGAGCGGTTGACCTCGGGTTCCGTATCGTGGTCCACCGACCGCCGGGCGATGACCCCCGATCGACCGGAGGGTCGGCGGAGAGTTGTCATACCCCAGCGATACAGCTGGACTCGATCCGACGCAGCGAGGGGGGAACCCGTGTCGGTCACCGACGAGACGCGTGCGGAACGGACCGGGGGGCAACCGCCCGAGCCGCCGCCACGCGATACGGCATTCGAGAAGACACCACCTCAGGACGTCGCCGCCGAGCAGTGCGTACTCGGCGGCATGCTGCTCTCCAAGGACGCCATCGCGGACGTCGTGGAGATCCTGAAGACGAACGACTTCTACCGTCCGGTCCACGCCACCATCTTCGACGCGATCCTGGACATCTACGGGCGCGGTGAACCCGCCGACCCGATCACCGTGGCGGCGGCGCTCGCCGACTCGGGCGACCTCGCCCGGATCGGCGGCGCGCCCTACCTGCACACGCTGATCGCCAGCGTGCCCACCGCCGCGAACGCCGCCTACTACGCCCGCATCGTCGGCGAACGGGCGGTGCTCCGGCGGCTGGTCGAGGCCGGCACCCGGATCGTGCAGCTCGGCTACGGCACCGGCCCGAGCGGCAGCCGCGACGTCGACGACATCGTCGACCTCGCCCAGCAGGCCGTCTACGAGATCACCGAGAAGCGCGTCAGCGAGGACTTCGCCGTCCTGGCCGACATGCTCCAGCCGACGCTCGACGAGATCGAGGCGGTCGGTGCCCAGGGCGGGGTGATGACAGGTGTGCCGACCGGCTTCACCGACCTCGACCGCCTGCTCAACGGCCTGCACGCCGGCCAACTCATCATCGTGGCCGGCCGGCCCGGTCTCGGTAAGGCGCTCGCACTCGACACCCCGCTGCCCACCCCGCAGGGCTGGACCACCATGGGTGAGGTGCGCATCGGCGAGCAGCTCCTCGCCGCGGACGGCACTCCGACGACGATCACCAACGTCTTCGACGTGATGTACGACCGCCCCTGCTACGAGGTCGAGTTCTCCGACGGAAGCGTCATCGTGGCGGACGCCGAGCACCTGTGGAAGACCACCACCCGGGCCAGCCGGCGCCAGCCGGAGGCACGCCGGCGGCACCACTGGGCCGAGCCGGCGCTGGCGAAGGTACGGACGGCCGAGGCGGCCGCATCTACCGAACCGCACCGGCTGGTCACTCTCGCGGAGACCCTGGATCAGGTCGGCCCGGAATTCCGCAACGTGCTCCACGCGGTGGCGCAGACGGTGGGTTCCAACGGCCGGGTCGCCCGACCGGTGACCCGGGCCGGCAAGACACGCAACTGGACGGCTCCGGGCTACCCGGTGGGCGCGTTGATCTCCGGCCTCCGTGCACGCGCGGAACGACCGGTGAACGCCGGCAGCCGCGCCGAGCACGACGGGATCGTCACGACGGCGCAGATCGCGGCCACGCTGCGTACCGAGACGGCCGACCGCCGTCTCAACCACGCCGTGCGGAACTGCGCGCCGCTCCGGCTTCCGGAACGCGATCTGGTCGTCCCCCCGTACACCCTCGGGGTGTGGCTCGGCGACGGGCACACCGGGGCAAGCCGCTTCACCACCGCGGACGCGGAGATGCTCGACCTCGTGGCCCAGGACGGCTTCCTGGTACGCCCGAGCGGCCCCATGGTCTACAGCGTGCATCTGCCCACGCCGGCCAGGACGCCGGACCGCACCTGCGTCGACTGCGGCGGCTCCACCCGTGCCCTGCGGGAGAACCCCGGAACCCGCCGCTGCGTCGAGTGCCACGAACGGAACGGCTCCTTCCTGGCCCTGCTCCGGCGAGTCGGGGTGGCCTACGACAAGCACATTCCGCGGGACTACCTCCGCGCCTCCGAAACACAGCGCCGGGCGTTGCTCGCCGGTCTCATGGACACCGACGGCACGGTGGCGCCGACCGGGAACCTGCAGTACACATCCACTTCGAGGCGCCTGATCGACGGCGTTCGGGAACTCGTCGTCAGCCTGGGATATCGGTGCACCATGACCGAGCGCAAGGTGCGCGGCCGGACCGAGGAATCGTCGATCGCATACACGCTGAACTTCTCCACCCCGGACACGGTCTTCCGGCTGGACCGGAAGCGCACCGCTCATGCGGCCCGACGCCGGACGTCCTCGGACGTCCGCTCCCACTCGCGGTTCATCGTGGACGTCCGTCCGGTGCCGAGCGTTCCGGTGCGTTGTGTGACTGTCGACAACCCCGACCATCTGTATCTGGCGGGCCGCTCGATGATCCCGACGCACAACAGCACGGCGAGCATGGACTTCGCCCGAAATGCAGCGATCCGCGCCAACCAGGCGTCGGCGATCTTCTCGCTGGAAATGAGCAAGGTCGAGATCGTCATGCGACTCCTCTCGGCCGAGGCGCGCGTGCCGCTGCACGTGTTGCGCAGCGGGCAGCTCTCCGACGACGACTGGACCAAGCTGGCCCGCTGCATGGGCGAGATCAGCGAGGCGCCGCTCTTCGTCGACGACACGCCGAGCATGAACCTGATGGAGATCCGGGCGAAGGCGCGGCGGCTCAAGCAGAAGCACGACCTGAAGCTGATCGTCGTCGACTATCTCCAGCTGATGACCTCGCCGAAACGCACCGAGAGTCGGCAGCAGGAGGTCGCGGACCTGTCCCGTGGCCTGAAGCTGCTGGCCAAGGAAGTCGAATGCCCGGTGATCGCGGTGAGCCAGCTGAACCGTGGCCCCGAGCAGCGGACCGATAAGCGTCCGCAATTGTCCGACTTGCGGGAATCCGGCTGCCTGACGGCCGACACCAGGCTCGTACGAGCCGATGACAACTCGGAGATCACTCTCGGGGCGCTCCTTGCCGGGAACGTAAGGGACGTTCCTGTGTGGGCCCTCGATGAAGGTCTCCGCTACACCCCCCGAACGCTCACCCACGCGTTTCCCAGTGGAACGCGCGAGGTGTTCCGGATGACCCTGGCATCCGGGAAGCAGGTGGAAGCGACCGCTAACCACCCATTTCTCACCTTCGGTGGTTGGCTGCCGCTGGGAGAACTCACGGTGGGAACCCGGCTTGCCGCGCCTCGGCACATTCCGCCACCGCTGAACATTCAGCCATGGGCCGAGCCGGAGGTGGTGATGCTGGCCCACCTCCTCGGGGACGGCTCGTTCGTTCGCCGGCAGCCGATCCGCTACGCCAGTTGTGACGAGGCCAATCTGACCGCCGTGTCGGAGGCGGCCATGCACTTCGGGATCACGGCTGTGCGAGACGACTACCCGGCTGCGCGGGTGACGACGCTCCGGCTACCGGCGCCGTTCCGGCTCGCCCGTGGGCGGCGGAACCCGATCGCCGAGTGGTTGGACGGGTTGGGGCTGTTCGGGCTGCGGTCCCACGAGAAGTTCGTACCGCCGGCGGTGTTCGGCCTGCCCAAGGAACAGATCACGCTCTTTCTGCGACACATCTGGGCGACGGACGGGTCCGTAACTGTCAACAAGTCCGGTCGAGGCGGACGGATCTACTTCTCCTCGACATCGCGGCGCATGCTGGAGGACATCTCACGCCTGCTGCTTCGCTACGGAATCTCGGCTCGGTTGCGACAGGTGCCGGTCGCTGGACACCGGCCGCAGTACACCCTTGACATCTCCGGTCGCGACGACCAGCTTCGCTTCCTCCGGGAGATCGGTGTTCACGGCGAGCGCGCCAACGGCTGCGCGGCGCTGCTTGTGATTCTCGAATCCGTCGTCAGCAATCCGAACGTGGACACCGTGCCCAAGGAGGTGTGGTCCAGGGTTCGCGAAGTCTTGGCAGAGCGCAAGATGAGCCACCGAGAGTTCGCCGCGGCCGTCGGTACCCAGTTCTCCGGCAGCGCAATGTGGAAGCGTGCACCCAGCCGGTCAAGACTCGCCAAGGTGGCGGCGGTGCTGGACTCGGCGGATCTTGATCTGCACGCGACGAACGACGTCTTCTGGGACGAGATCGTCTCGATCGAGTCAGTCGGCGAGAAGGACGTCTACGACGCCACGGTGCTCGGCACACACAACTTCATCGCCAACGGCATCGCCGCGCACAACTCGATCGAGCAAGATGCGGACGTTGTCATCCTTCTGCACCGCGACGACTACTACGACAAGGAGTCCCCGCGAGCGGGCGAGGCGGACTTTATCGTTGCCAAGCACAGGAATGGGCCGACCGACACGGTGACGGTCGCGGCCCAGTTGCACCTGTCGCGCTTCGTGGACATGGCCATCGTCTGAGCGGCCTCAGCCGAGCAGCGGGAACCATCCGGCCGCCTCGCCCAGCTCCAGCCGGTCCCGGTCGGTGAGCGGCACCCGCCCGGCGGCCTTCAGCAGGTAGTCGTGGTCGTCCCAACCGGCCGGCCTCACCGCGTCGTCGCTGAGCAGGCCGTCCATCGTGGTCACCGCGACCCGCGTCGGGTCCGCCGCCGGTCGCGGCGCGTCCGGCAGATCCACCACCAGGTCCAGGTGGTGGATGACCGCCTCGGTGGTCAGGGTGGCGAGCAGATGGGGTACGCGCAGCACGTGGCCCTGCGTGGTCACGTACCCGTCGGGGTCGGCTGCGGCGGCCGCGCGGACGGCGGCGGGCGCGGTGTCGGCCCAGAGGCGGACCACGCCGGTGGGCCGGTCGAAGGCGGCGGCGCAGCGGCGGGCCCACCAGGCGTGCCGGGCGCCCGCGTCGTCGTCGCCGGGAGTGAAGGCACGCCAGTAGCTGACGTCGTCCACGTCGGCCGGTCCGGGTGCGGGGCTGGCCAGGGCGACGAGCGCACGCTGGGCGTCGCAGAGCACGTGGAAGAGCAGGTCGGCGACGAGCCAGCCGCGACACCGGGTGGGCCGTTGCAGGCCGGCGTCGTCGAGCGGGGTGACCACGGCGGTGATGCCGTCGTACGCCTCGGCCAGCGCCTCGTGCTGCCGGATCGGGCTCATGCCGAGCAGCCTGCCACGGTGTGGCAGGTGCGGCACGGCGACGAGCGCGCCGGGTCGATGCGGTGCACCGGCCCGGCGTGCGCGTTGTCGGCGGTCAGTCGAACAGTTCGCCGAGGAAGCCGTGCTTCTTCTTGCGCCGGTAGTGGCCGTGGTAGCCGTAGTGCTGCTGCTGGCTGTGGCCGTACGCGGGCTGCGCGTAGCCGTGGCCG